>CAWALY010000003.1:0-197821 GCA_963783005.1 uncultured Actinomycetota bacterium | reverse complement strand
CTTCGTCGTTGGTATCGGCGGCGGGCCGATGGAGCCAAGTTGGGAGCCCATGGGTTCTCCACAGCCGGACTCCGACGGACGGCTGTGGACGACGGCGTCACCGGCCACTAGGCGCTGACCTGGGCAAACGTCCTGGAGTCCGTCGGGGTCGTCTGATGCGCTGTCAGAAGGTCGGCGCGGCGCACCTCGGCGCGAACTCGGTCCAAGCTGATCGCGACGATCCGGGCGTGCGGTGGAGAGTGCCGTTCGGTGTCGGCGCCGAGGGGTTGGATGGGGCTCGGTTGGCAGGCGGGGAGTCGTCGCACGGGTGCGGGTGCGGGTGCGGGGGCGTAGCCGAGCAGAGAGAGATGGACTGAGGTGGCAGCAGTGCGGAGAACCGGGGGACCGGCGCTCGGCGAGTTCCTGGCGGCGCTTCGCGACCGATGGCGGGGCCTGTCCCGAGAGGATCTCCTGGCGGTCCTGGTCGACCACGCCGAGCGGTTGCCGGTGAGGAGCCGCCAGGCGTTCCTCGACATCTTCCCCGACGCCGAGTCCGGCCCGATCGAGGAGGCCCGGACGTCGAAGGCCGACCTGCTGGCCCAGATCGACGGGTTCGCGGCCCGGGTCGCCGCCGGTGAGTACGCCGATGACGACGAGGGGTACTACCGCGACCGCTACGGCTGGGTCGACGAGGAGGCCGCCGCGTGGGTGGGCGACGCCGAGGCCCTGTTCGCTGCGGTTGGTGAGGTGTTCGTGGCGGGCGACCTCCAGACAGCGCGGGCGGCCTACGAGCGGCTGCTGGCGTCCTTCGCCGTCGCTGGGGGCGACGGCTGGGCGCTGGACCTGTGGCGGCTGGAGGCCACCGACGTGCCCGAGACGCTGGCCCGGCACGTGCGCTGCGTCTACGAGACCAGCCCGGTGGGCGACAGGGTCGCGGCCGTGCACGGGGCCTACCTGGAGCTGCCCGGACATGGCGTGCCGACCTTGGCCGAGCTGTCAACCACGCGCCTGGAACCGCTGCCCGACCTGGACGCCTTCCTGCCTGGTTGGACCGAGTGCTTGTTGGCCGAGACGGGCCGCCCGACTCTGCGCGAGCGGGTTCGGCTGCTGGTCGAGGCCGCCATGCTGGGCAGCGGTGTGGACGGGCTGGCCGGGCTGGCCCGGCGCGCCGGTGATCACCAGGGCGCTGTCGGCCTGGCGAGGATCGAGGCCCTGGCTGCCGCGGGTCGCCTGGACGAGGGCCGGGCGGCCGCCCTCGAGACCCTCGCGCTGCCTGACGCCGAACCCCGGCTGCTTGCCCAGGTCGCCGATCGGCTCGGCGACCTGGACGGCCGCCGTGGAGATCCCGGCGCGGCCCTGGAGGCTCGGCGCCGCGCGTGGACCACGGAGCCCACCCGGCCACGCTTGCTCGCCATGGTCGCCAGCGGCGTGCAGGCGGGAGTGCTGCCCGAGACGCTCGACGCCGAGGCGGACGCCCTCACGGCTTCCGGAAGCGCCGGTGCCGATCGGCTCGGTTGCGAGCTCCTCCTGCTCGCGGGGCGCGTCGACGAGACGGTCGCCGCACTGACCCGGTCCGAGCCGCTCGGCTGGCACCGTGCCGGCCATCCGGGTCCGGTCGTGCTTCCGTTCCTGTGGGCCGCGGCACTTGGTGCGGCACCGGCCGCCGAGGCCGGTCACTTCGGGCGGATGTTCGCGGCCATCGACGACGAGCCCGACGCGGTGAGCCCGTTCGCGGACTGGTCCGCGTTCGACGACGGGGCGGACGTCCGGATGCGACGGCCGGCGCTCGTCGGCCCTGCGTTGACGACCCTGCTCGCTGACGTCGTGCGCGATCTTCGCGCCGACGCCGACGCCGACGCCGACGCCGACGCCGACGCCGAGCGCCGCGATCGATGGATGGCCGCAGCCGCCGCCGTGGCGGCGGCCAGGATCGACGCCATCGTCTCCGGCAAGCATCGCGGCGCGTACGCCCGCGCGGCGAGCCTTGCCCACGCGCACGCCGAAGCCCTCGCGGGCCTCGGTCGGATGGCCGAGGCGAACGCATACCTCGCGGGTGTCCGGGCCCGCTACCCCCGGCACGTCGCCTTCCGCGGCGAGCTCGACGCCGGAACCGCGTCGGCCCTGCACGGCCGACTTCGCGGCCAGGGGTCCTAGGGTTGGGGGCCGTGCGGACGACGCGGCTGCGGGTGACGCTACGTGAGGTCGAGCCGCGTGTTGTGCGTGTGCTCGATGTCCCGAGCGTCGTGACCGTGCCCGAGCTGCACGACCTGCTGCAGGTCGGGATCGGCTGGACCGACAGCCACCTGCACCAGTTCGAGGTCGGCGATATCCGGTACGGCGCGCCCGACCCTGACGACCCCGACCTGCGCGACGAGCGGTCCGCCACCCTGCGTGACCTGCCGACGGCGTTCGACTACCTCTACGACTTCGGCGACGGCTGGAACCACGACGTCGAGATCCTCGGCTCGGGTGGGACCGAACCCGGGTGCGTCGACGGGGTGGGCGCGTGCCCTCCCGAGGATTGCGGCGGGTCGCCCGGGTACGTGGAGTTCCGGGAGGCGATCGCAGATCCCGCCCATCCCGATCACGAGCACCTGCGCTCCTGGGCTGGGCCGTGGACCGACTCCTTCGACCGCGAGACCACCGACGCCCTGGTCCGGGCCACCGTCGGGCAGGTTCCGGGCAGCGTCCGTCTCCTGCTGAGCCTGCTCGACGGAGGCGTCCGACTCACCCCCGGTGGACGGCTGCCGAGGGTCCTGGTGCGCGCCGTCCAGGCTGAGCGCCCCGGCTGGTCCCCGCTCGACCGGCCCGCCTCGATCGAGGAGGATCTGCCGCCCCTGGCGGCGCTGCACGACCTGCTCCGTGGCGCCGGGCTCGTCCGGCTCGCCCGCGGCGTCCTGACCCCGACCAAGGCCGCGACCGACGACCTGCTCACCGTTCGCCGGCTGCGCCAGGTCCTGGAACCGGACGGCTTCCACGACATCCTGGTGGGCGTCACCGCGGCCCTGCTCGCCGCTCGCGGCCCGGCCACGGCCGCCGACCTCGCCGAGATGGCCATGCCCTGGCTGGACCGCTGGGCGATCGGCGGACGCCCCGTCACCATCGACGACGTCGCCTTCCAGCTGCGCCGCACGGCCGCCACGATGGAGGCCCTCGACCTCGCCGACCTCTGCACCGACAGCTGGCCCCGTGTCTGGCGCCCGGGGCCCTCGGCCACGACACTCCTGCCGCGAGCCACCGCCCTTGCCCACTACTGGCGACGTCACGAGGCCGATCTCTGACCGCTGGCGCGGTCGGGCCGGGGCCGGGCGGGAATGCGGGTCGAGGCGGCCGCGCTGGCGGGGAGCGGCGCGCTCATGTTCGGGTATCCCGATGGCTCACATATGAATACTCCACGTTCTCACGTTCGTCCAGTTCATGGACTCACACCTGGTAGCCTGCCCGAATGGAGGAACGGCGGGGGCTGGTCGCGAGACGCGTGAGCGGACTCCTCGCGCGTCTGGTGACAGAGGAGCCGGTGATCGCGTTGCACGGGCCGCGGTCGGTGGGGAAGTCGACCGTGCTCCGGATCCTCGCCGAGGCCCACGGGGTCGAAGTGATCGACCTCGACGACATCGAGGCCCGGGAGGCCGTCTCGGGGAACCTCACGCTGGCTACCGGTGGCAGGACGCCGCTGTGCGTCGATGAGTACCAGCGGGTTCCCGACATCCTGGACGCGATCAAGGCGAGGCTGAACCGAGAGGGTAGCCGCCCCGGTGTCGCGGTGATCACCGGGTCGACGCGTCCGGACGTACTTCCCAGGACGGCGCAGGCACTGACCGGTCGGCTGCACGCGATCACGATCTGGCCGTTGTCGCAGGGCGAGCTCGCGGGCAGCCACGAGAACCTGCTCGCGGGGCTCCGAACCGACCCCGGTGCGGTCCTCGCGCAACACCCCACGTCGGTCACCACCCGCACTGGGTACGTCGACCTGGTGTGCGCCGGCGGGCTCCCGTTGGCGGTGCGGCGGCCGGGGTCGATCCGTGCGCGGTGGTTCGACGACTTCGTGCGACAGTCGGTGGAACGGGACGTCGTCGAGCTCACCAAGGTGCGGCAGCGGCAGTCGCTGGCCGATCTGCTGGCTCGCTTGGCCGCCCAGACCGGCCAGCTGCTCAACATCACCAACGCGGCCAAGGCGGTAGGCGTCGACCGCAAGACCGCAGAGGCTCACCTGCGGCTACTGGAGGATCTCTTCCTCGTGGTCCGGCTGCCGGCGTGGGGGAAGACCCTTCGCTCGCGGGTCAGTGCGCGACCCAAGGTCCACGTGGTCGACTCGGGCTTGGCAGCCCGCCTGCTGCGGCTGACCCCCGCCAAGCTCGCCACCCTGGACCCGACTGCGCTCACCGAGTTCGGGAACCTGCTCGAGACCTTCGCCGTCGGGGAGCTGCGCAAGCAAGCATCGTGGCTCGACGAGCCGGTCACCTTGGGGCACTGGAGAACGAGCGACGGGGCCGAGGTCGACCTCGTCGTCGAGTTCGACGACGGTGGTGTCGTCGCCTTCGAGATCAAGGCCAACGAGCGAGCCACCGCGCCCGCCTTCGTCGGCCTCCAACAGCTGCGGGACCTGCTCGGCTCGCGCTTCCGCGCCGGTGTGGTCCTGACCACCGGTCGGCGCACCTACACGCACGCCGACCGGATCCACGTCATGCCGATCGACCGCCTCTGGCAGTCCAACGACCTGGACGCCGCCGCACGATGAGCCGGCAGCGAGCCATCGTGCTTGGAGCCAAGCCGGGAGCCAAGACGCGCGCGCCCTTGCGGACCGCCGGGGACGGCTGTGGAACGCAGTCCTGCGCTGACCTGCACGGATCGGCCCCAACCGACAGCGGACGATCCGCGCGTTCCACCTACGGATCAGAAGGTTGGGGGTTCGAATCCCTTCGGGCGCGCTCGTTGAGACAGCGACGGCGAGGCCCCTGACCAGCGGAGACGCGGGTCGGGGGCCTTTGTCGTGGGCTCCGCAGGAGGCGAGGTGGATCCGCGCCCGCTCGGCTAACAGTGCGGAGCCGACGAAGTCGAGCCGCCCGGCCCAGCGCCCCGTGGAGGCGCACGTCGCAGCTCGAGCAGGGTGGCGCCGATGTCGCGCAGCCCGGTGAGCACGCCGTGCAGCTGCGCCTGGTCGGTGACCGGGCAGATCAGCGTCGTGGTCGCGTCGGTGTCGCGAGCGATCGTGATGCCCTCGAGCAGGCTGGTCCAGTGGTCGTCGAGGTGGCCGGCCACCCGGATGACGTAGGTGGCAGGGCGCGGGGCACTCACGCGGCGCCCTCGGCGGGGACCGTCCGGGCCGGCGTCACCCGGCGACGGGATGACCGGGGAGGGGCGACCGGACGCCGGATGGTCCACTCTGCGACCGCCAGGTTGAGGACCCATCCGGCCGCCTTGGCGAGGTCGCCTGCGAGCTCGCCCGTGCCGAACAACGCCCCGCCGATCCCTCCGGTCAGCGCCTGGGTGCCGGCGGCCAGGCCGATGGCGTAGGCGCGGATCATCCACGCCCGGTGGGCCGCGATGTCGTGGCGGCGGGCTGCGGTGAACCCGAGGACCAGCGCCGCGGCCATCGCCGAGCCGAACAGCAGCCGGAGCACGTAGAGCAGGTCGCCGGTGCCGGGCTTCTGGGCGAACGCGAGCGTCATCCACAGCGCGGATCCGGCGACCAGCAGGCCGGCCACGGCGAGTACCCGGCCGGCGCGGCGGTGCCAGGCGAGGTGGCGGCGGCGCAGGCGCGGGACGAGCTGGAACGCCCCGACCAGCACGTAGAGGGTGGCGCCGACGAGGTGCACCACCAGTGGTGCGGCCAGTCCCGCGAAGCGGCTGTCGGGCGGGACCAGGGCGGGCCCGCCGGCGAGCTGGACCAGCCGCAGCGCCCCGGCGACGAGCGGGACGGCACTGAGCGCGATGAGGGCCAGCGGGACCGGCCACCCGGCAGTCCTGCCGCCAGTGCGTCGCACCGGGCGGTGGGGGCTGTGGGCGGGCCGGTCCGGGGCCGTGAGGCCGGCGTTCATCAGACCGCCGGCACGCGGACCGGAAGGCCGGACGCGACAGCAGCGGGCGCGGAGTCCTGGTGGTTGCGCCACAGCGAGACGCCCAGGCCGATCAGCGCGATGCCCACCGGCACGGCCAGCGGCCGGTTGAACGACTCCGGCAGCACGGCGAGGGCGGCAGTCCCGACGGTGCCCACCGCGAGCAGTGCGGCTGCCCACCGGGCCAGGACGCCGGAGCGGAACAGCGCGATGCCGAAGATCAGGCCGCCCACCATGTAGCCGACGCCCGAGGCGTTGAGAAGGGTCTGCATGCCGCCGATGTCGCCCACCGGTGTCCCGCCCGCGGCGGCGACGATCACGTCGTTCACGTAGCCGGGCTCGGTCCCCGCCAGCGCGGGCAGGACCGCTGCGGCGATCGCCTCGACGCCGGCCATCAGGAAGTAGCCGGCCGCGAAGAGCAGGTAGCCGACGAGTCCGAACAGACCGACCCGGCGATACTGGCGCAGGTACATGCCGGTGAGGCCGACGAGCGCCAGTCCCGACATCACGAGCTTCGCGGTGCTGCGGACCAGCCAATCAGTGGTCCCGACGCTGGCCACCTCCATCGCCGGGTGGTTGATCTGGACGGCGATGAAGATCGTGCCGGCGACCGCCGCGGCGGCGCCGGCGGCCTTGATCAGGCTGCTGCTGGTGACATTCACGGTGAGCTCCTTCGTCCTGGATTCGTGCCGCGCGGGATGCCGGCGGTGTCCTGGACGGTAGGAGCGGACGTGGTGAGGCCACATCACCAGGTGAGGTGACTCGGATGGTGATCGGCCCGGCGGCTACACGACGCCCAGCTCGGCGCCCCGTCGCACGGCTGCCCGGCGGGTGGTGACGTCGAGCTTGCTGAAGATGTGCTTGGTGTGGGTGCGCAGCGTGTTGACGGACACGAACAGCTGGCGGGCGATCTCCGGGCCGGTCAGCTCGGTGGCGAGCAGTCTGAGCACCTGGAGCTCACGGTCGCTCAGGCCCTCGGCGGGCGCGCCGGGGCCGGCGGCGGTTCCGGCCGCCTGCCGACCGACGGTCGGCGCCTCACGAGCGTCCGCCAGGAGCACCTCGCGGGCGAACCCGGCGACGTCCGTGCCGGCCTCCGTCCCTGCGGCGGCCAGGAGCGCGGCCATCGGCTCGCCCTCGTCGAGGAACAGCCGCCGGTACCCGGCGGGCACACCCAGGCTCAACGCACGGCCCAGGTCGTCCAGGGCCGGGGCGAGGTCGCCACGAGCGTGGTGGACGAGGGCCCTGACCAGGTGCGCCTCGACCAGGCTGCCGGCCCGGTCGCCGGGCGCGGCGGCGACCAGGATCCGGTCCAGCATCCGGATCACGTCGTCGAGAGCGGACCGGTCGTCGCCCACGCGGTGCGCGGCGACGTGCAGCCGGGCGAGGGTCAGCTGGTCGAACTCCGTCAGGAAGGACGGCACCTCGGCGAGCGTGACACCGCGGCGATCGGCCCAGCTCCAGGCGTCCGCGAGCCGGCCCTGGGCGATCCGGACGCGGGCCAGGGCGGCCGGAACGGGCCGGACGTCGGGGAAGAACCCCGGGCGGAACAACGGCTCGGCCGCCGCGAGCATGGTCGCCGCGCCGTCGAGGTCGCCCCGAGCCCGCAGGACTCCTCCCTTCGCGGTGTACCAGCGATGCCGGTTCTCGGGCAGCGACGCTCGGTCCCCGAGGTCCTTCGCCAACCGAAGCTGCGTCTCGGCCGCCCCGAGCTGACCCATCTCGCGAAGCACCTCGGCCAGTCCCACGTGCAGGTCGCCGGTCGTGGACAGCGGTGGCCCGGGGTGATCCTGCGCCGCGGCAAGAGCCTCCTCATGGAGCCGTCGTGCCTGGTCGGGGCGGCCCCGCGCGAACCACATCCCGGCCAGCACCACCGTCGCGCCGAGCGCGTCGGCGATCTTTCCGGCCGACTCGAGGCTGCGGACAGCCTGTCCGAACGTGTCGACGGCGGCGACGAGGTCGCCGTCGGCCCACGCTGCCAGGCCCAGGAACCCTGCTGCGGCGCCGCGCGGGAGATGGTCGTCCGGTCCGGCCATGTCGAGCGCGCGCCGGGCGTGCGCCACGGTGCCGGGCACGTCGCCGCGGGCCTGGGCGACGGACGCACGGTAGACCGCGATCATCGCGGGCAGGGTGCGCAGCTCGTCGTCCCTGGCCCGCACCGCCCACTCCGGCACCGCCACGCCCACCGGGTCGTGCGGTCGGCCGGGCTCGAGCGCGGCCTCCGCGGCGTCCAGCCACGGCTCGACGCCGTCGAGGTCGCCCTCGGAGAGCCTCGTCCAGGCGAGTGCGGACGCGAGCAGGGGGCGGCGGCGAGCCACGTCCTGCGCCACGGTTCGGACCTGGTCGCGCAGCGCGCGGTCCTCGCGGTTCCTGCTCAGCTCCGGCAGCGCGAGCTCGACCAGGTCGGCGGTCAGCTCGGCGGCCTCCCCGGCGACCGCGTGCTGGACCGCGTCCGCCAACCACCCCTGCTCGGCGTACCACGCTGCGGCGCGGCGATGCAGCGAGCGGAACCGGGCTGCGTCCTGCGTGGCCAGCCGTGAGCGCAGGGCGTCGGCGAAGAGGTGGTGGTAGCGGTACCACTGCCGCTGGTCGTCGAGCGCGACGAGGAAGAGGTTGGCGCGTTCGAGGGCGTCGAGCTCCTGCTGCCCGTCGGTGCGGCCGGTGAGCGCGTCGCACGACGGTCCCGTGAGCTGGTCGAGCACGCAGGTGTCGAGCAGGAACGCGCGGACGTCGTCCGGCTGGCTGTCCAGCACCTCCTCGAGCAGGTAGTCCAGCACGAACCGGTGGCTGCCGGAGAACTTCGCGACGAAGTCGCCGATGTCCGACCCGGTCCCTGCCGTCCGCCCTCGCGCGGAGAGCGCGGCCAGCTGGAGCCCGGCCGCCCACCCCTCGGTCCGTTCCTCGAGCGCGGCGACGTGCCCGGCTTCGAGCCGCAGGCCCATCACGTCGTTGAGGAAGGTGGTGGCCTCGTCCTGCGTGAACCTCAGGTCGGCCGCGCGGATCTCCTGGAGCTCGCCGCGGGCGCGCAGGCGGGCCAGCGGCAACGCGGGGTCCGCCCGCGTGGTGATCGCGACGGTGACCTGCGGGGGAAGGTTGTCGAGCAGGAGCGTGACGGCGTCGTGCACGGCGGGGTCGTCGATGAGGTGGTAGTCGTCAAGCGCGAGCACCGTCGGCCCGGCCAGGGTGTCGAGGTCGTTCACCAGGCTGACCAGCACGTCTTCGGTCGACAGCCCGCGATCGGCGTCGAGCAGTGCCGAGGCCTGCGCGCCCGCCTGGGGGATCGCTCGCTGCACGGCGGCCACCAGGTGGGTGAGGAACCGGCGCAGGTCGCTGTCGCCCGGGTCGAGCGAGAGCCACGCCACGCAGAGCGCGTCGTCACGATCGGCAGTGTCCAGCCACTGGGCCAGCAGCGTCGTCTTGCCGAACCCGGCGGGCGCCGCGACGAGCAGCAGCCGGGGCATCGAGGCTCCGCCGGTCGGGAGCCTGTCCGTCAGCCGCGCCCGCGCGACGAGCCCGCGGCGCGGGGGCGGGACCCGCAGCTTCGTGCCCAGGACAGGCATGGCGTCAGCGTAGAGCCCGTGTCGGCCAGCGCCAGGGTGCGCAGGTAGGCCGCCGGGAGGTCACGCGATCGGCGCTCCCCACCCCGACCACCTGCGCCGGCCGCGCCTGAACCTGCGGGACAGGCGCTCCACACTCGTCTACCAGGCGCTGCTCGCCCGCGGCGCGGCGGTGCTGCCTCGAGGGACGAGGACCGTCGGGACCTGGGTCGCCGACTCCACCGGGTCGGACCGCAGCGCGCCGATCAGTGCGCGGGCTGCGAGCTCGCCCTGCACGCGCGGGTCCTGCCGGACGGTGGTGAGCTCGAAGCACTCGGCGAGCGGATGGTCGTCGATCCCGACGACCGACATGTCGTCGGGGACCCGCAGCCCGGCGCGCCGCAGCACGCGCAGCGCACCGAAGGCGAGGTCGTCGGAGTGCGCGAAGACCGCCGTGGGCGGGTGACGAAGACTCAGCAGCTCCTGCATTCCCTGCGAGCCGCCCTCGGCACCCCAGGGCACTCGCACGAACAGCTCGGGCGCGGGTTCGATCCCTTGCTCGACCAGGGCGTCGTGGTAAGCCCTGGCGCGCAGCTCCACAGGCCACTCGTCGGCGTTCGGGTCGATCGCGTCGATCATCGCGATGCGCCGGTGACCCAGCATCAGCAGGTGGTCCATGGCCTGCCGGCCGGCGGCCTCGTCGTCGATGCTGACGAAGGGGTAGTCGGCGACCTGGCCACCGGTGGCGACGATGGCGACGTCACCCCAGCAGCGCGAGCCGCTCGTGCTCGGCGGGCGAGACCGGCATCCCGACCACGATCACGCCGTCGACCTTGCGCCGCGCCGGGAGCTGGTCGAAGAAGTGCTGACGGTCCCCGGCGTCGCTGACCCCGTAAAGGACGGTGTCGTACCCGGCAGGCGCCAACGTCGACTGGATGCCCTCCAGCGCCGCACCGTAGAACCACCGGGACAGGTGCGTCGTGAGGACCCCGACGCGCCGCGGTCGAGCGGCGCGACAGCCCGGAGGCCTCGGGTGAGACCACGTAGGACATCTCCTCGGCGATCTCGCGGATCCGGGCGGCCGTGGCGGCGGAGACCCCTGGGGCTCCGCTGAGCGCCCGGGAGGCGCTCGCGATCGAGACCCCGGCCGCCTTGGCGATCTCGACCATGGTCACAGGTCGCGCATCGTCTCGAGCCATGGCGTCAGCATAGGCGACTCGTAAGCGTTTCCGCCACGATCGGCCCGAAGTCATGCAGGCGAACCCTTGACAAGCATCCGCTCACTCATGTTCACTCGAGAAATAGACGTAAACGTTTACGTTCTCGATCATGTGAGGCGGACCAACGATGTTCGGTGACACGAGCACACCCGGGCTCTCCCGAGCGGACGGCGAGCGCCGGTCCACCGCCCCGTGGTGGCGCCACGCGGTCGTGTACGAGGTCTACCCGCGGTCGTTCGCCGACTCCGACGGCGACGGGACCGGAGACCTCGCCGGCCTGGTCGGGCACCTGGACCACCTGACGTCGCTCGGCGTGGACGCACTGTGGATCGCCCCGTGGTACCCGTCCCCGATGGCCGACGGCGGCTACGACGTCAGCGACTACCGCGACGTCCACCCCGACTTCGGCACCCTGGCCGACGCCGACTCCCTGGTCGCCGAGGCGCACCGGCCGGGGTCTGCGGGTGGTCATCGACATGGTCGCCAACCACACCTCCGTCGCGCATCCGTGGTTCCGAGCGGCCCTCGCCTCAGCGCCGGGCTCCGCCGAGCGCGGGCGCTACTACTTCCGCGACGGCCGAGGCACCCACGGCGAGCAGCCGCCGAACAACTGGATCAGTGCCTTCGGCGCGTCTGCGTGGACGCGCACCACGGACCCCGACGGCCGCCCCGGCCAGTGGTACCTGCACACCTTCGCCCCCGAGCAGCCCGATCTGGACTGGAGCAGCGAGGACGTCCGCGCCGAGTTCGACGGCATCCTGCGCTTCTGGTTCGACCGCGGCGTCGACGGCCTGCGCATCGACGCGGCGCCTGCCATGGCCAAGGTGCCCGGCCTGCCGGACGCCGACTACGGCGAGCAGGCGCGCTTCGCGTCCGCCGAGTGGATCGGCAACCCGCACTGGGACGTCGACGAGGTCCACGAGATCTTCCGGCGCTGGCGCACGGTCGCGCAGGAGTACCCCGGAGACCGGGTGCTGGTCGCCGAGGCCGTCGTCTCGAGCCCGCAGCGGCTGAGCCGGTACCTACGCCCGGACGAGATCCAGACCGCGTTCAACTTCGCGTTCCTCAAGGCGGCCTGGGGACCCGGGCTGCGATCGGTGATCGACGAGACCCTCGCCGGCCTCGCGGTGGTCGGTGCCAGCGCCACCTGGGTGCTCGGCAGCCACGACGAGACGCGGCTCGTGACCCGCTTGGGTCGGGGCGACACCGCCGCGGTCCACCTGGTCGACCCGGCCCGGGCGCCCAGCGACCTCGCCCTGGGGACCCGGCGGGCCCGAGCGGCCACCCTGCTGATGCTCGCGCTGCCCGGGTCGGCCTACCTCTACCAGGGCGACGAGCTCGGCCTTCCGTTCGTCGACGACATCCCCGGCGAGCTCAGGCAGGACCCCGTGTACCACCGGTCCCACGGCGAGCTCCCCGGCCGCGACGGCAGCCGGGTCCCGATGCCCTGGTCCGGTGACCGGCCGCCGTTCGGCTTCACGGCCGACGACGTCACGCCCTGGCTGCCGCAGCCGCCGTCCTGGCGCGATCTCACCGTCGTCGCCGAGGAAGGCGACCCGACCTCGATGCTCCACCTGGTGCGCGACGCGCTGCGGCTGCGTCGCCACTTCGCCGCTCAGCCGCTGCTGACGTGGCAGCCGTCCGCCGCATCAGTCCTGGACTTCACCCGCGGCGAGCGCCACCGCTGCGTCGTGAATCTCTCGACCACCCCGGTCCGGCTCGACCCGTCGTGGTCGGTCGCGATCGCGAGTGCACCGGTCCGCGACGGGGTCCTCCCGCCGGACGCCACCGCGTGGTTGATCCGTTGACCACGCACCCACCGACCGCGACAGTCGACACCACGGAGAGGTAGCCATGTTCCACGCCATCACCCGATCCCGCCGAGCACGAGCGGGAGCCGCCGCGGCCGGGGGCGCGCTTGCTGCGCTCCTCGCGCTGTCCGCCTGCTCCACGCCGGGGGCGGCCACCGACACGTCCAGCGCCGCGCCCGACGACGTCAGCACGGACGTCGGCACGTCGCCGGTCACCATCACGCTGTACGACGGCGCGGGCCTCAAGACGGTCGACGACGCCCTGATCGCGGCGTTCAACAAGGAGTACCCGAACATCACCGTCGAGACCCGGTTCGACCCGGACAACGTCCAGGCCCAGAACGCGCCGCGCGTCCTGGCCTCGGACAACCCGCCCGACCTTGCCCGGATCGTGGCGCTCGGAGACATCGTCGGCAACGGGCTGCTCACCCCGCTGACCCCGTGGGCCGACGCCTACGGGTGGGACATCCCCGGCGGCCAGCTGGCGATGTACACCGTCGACGACAACGGTGTGCGGGGTTCGGGCACCCAGTACACGGTGGCCAGCGGGTTCGTCACCACCGGCATCTACTACAACAAGAAGCTCGCCGCGCAGATCGGGATGACCGAGCCGCCCGCCACGGTCGCCGAGTTCGCCGACGTGCTCGCCAAGGCGAAGGCCGCCGGCATCACGCCGATCATTGCGGGCAACTCGACCGGTCAGGGTGTCTTCCCCACCCAGATGCTCATCAACGACCACCTGGGCGCCCAGGCGGTCAACGCGTGGGTGTTCAACGCCGCCGACGCCACCATCGACACCCCGAAGTCCGTCGAGGCCGTGCAGACCGTCGCCGGCTGGATCGAGGCGGGCTACTTCAACGACGACGCCAACGGCACCGACAACGCCGGCGCCGTGGGCCGCTTCGGCCAGGGCGAGGCGCTCTTCTACCCGTCGGGCAACTGGGACGCGACGACCATCGCGGACGCGATGGGCGACAACGTCGGGTTCTTCGCCCCTCCGGCGCTCGAGAAGGGCACCCTGCTGGCCATGTCGGACCCGGTGACCAACGTCGGAATCCCGGCCAAGGCCGCTCACAAGGACGCTGCCGCGGCGTTCCTGAACTTCCTGATGACGGACGCGGCTCGGGCCGTGCTGGTCGACAACGGCTTCGCGCCCAGCGGCACCGGCACTGCCCCCGCCACCGAGCCCGGGTCTCTCAACGAGGCGATCCAGGCGTCCTTCGCCGACCTTGTGGCGGCCGACGGCCAGGTGCAGTTCGTGCAGAACGCGACGAACGGCTCCAGCGCGGCGTGGACCGAGCAGTCCCAGCTGCTGTTCGGAGGCAAGACCACGCCGGAGGACTACCTCAAGGCGATCCAGGCCAACTACGTCGAGGAGCTCGGGCGATGAGCTCGGCACCCGCAGCCACTGCGGCTTCTGCCGCCCGGACCGCGCGTGCTGCGCGGTCCGGGCGGGGTCCCGCGGCGGGCCCGGCATCCGGCCTGACAGGCGGCCCCGCGGTCAGCTCACCTCCTGGCTGTTCCTGGTCCCGGCCCTGGCGCTCTACGCCGTGTTCGTGCTGCGCCCGCTGTTCTCCACGATCCAGTACTCGTTCTACGACTGGGACGGGATCTCGCTGGCGACCCCGGTCGGCGTGGACAACTACCTGCGGGTCCTCACCGACCCGGTGCTGCTGTCCTCGGTGGGCCACTCGTTCTTCCTGATGATCCAGTTCACCGTGCTCCCCGTGGTCGGCGGGCTCCTGGTGGCGGCGCTGCTCCAGGAGATCCGCATCCGGGGTCTGGCGACCACGGCGCGCACCCTGCTCTTCCTGCCCCAGATCATCCCCGGGGCTGCCGCCGCGATCGCGTGGGTCTGGATGTTCTCCTCGACCGGCGCGGTCAACCAGCTGCTGTCGGCCATCGGCCTCGACTCGCTGACGCGTGCCTGGCTGGGCGACTTCACCTGGGCCCTGCCGGCCGTCGGGACCATCGGGATGTGGCTCAACCTCGGCTTCTGCACCATCCTGCTGATGGCCGGCATCGGCAAGATCGACGTCGCGATCTACGAGGCGGCACGCCTCGACGGTGCGGGGTTCTGGCGCACCTTCCGCGCGGTGACCCTGCCCGGGCTGCGTCAGGAGATCGGCGTGGCGATCACCATGACGGTGATCGCAGCCCTGTCCAGCTTCGACGTCGTCTACATGTCCACCCGCGGCGGGCCGGGTACCTCGACCATGGTGCCGGGCGTGCTGGTCTACCAGCTGGGCTTCACCGAGTCCCGCGTCGGCCTTGCCAGCGCGCTGGCGATCGTGCTGACGCTCCTGGTGTTCGCCGTGATCCTGCCGCTCCAGCGCTTCTTCAGGGAGCAGTGATGCAGACCAACACCAGAGAACGCGTGCCCGGACTCATCCTGCTCGTGGGCGCGATGATCTTCTCCGTCATCCCGCTGCTGAGCATGCTCTCGGCCGCGCTAGCGCCCCAGGGCACGGTGCCCACCGGCATCAGCTGGCCCTCGAACCCGCAGTGGCACAACTTCGTCGACGCCTGGAACGTGGCCGACGTGACCCCGCTGCTGTGGTCGTCGGTGCTCTACGTGCTGGGCGTGGTGCCGATCGTCGCGATCTGCGCCGCGATGGCCGGCTACGCGCTGGGCCAGCTGCGGGTCCGCGGCGCCGGCATCGTGCTGGTGCTCACCCTGTTCGGGCTGACGCTGCCCAAGGAGTCCACGATCGTCCCGCTGTACTACCAGCTGCGTGACGCCGGCCTGCTCAACACCCGGATCGGGCTGATCCTCGTGCTCGCCGGGTCGTTCATGCCGTTCGCCGTCTACTGGATGCGCGCGCACTTCATCACGATGCCCGGCGAGCTCATGGAGGCGTCGGCCATCGACGGCGCGAACCGGTGGCAGGCGTTCACCAGGATCCAGGTGCCCCTGGCCGTGCCCGCGATCACCTCGATGTGCCTGCTGCTGTTCCTGTGGACCTGGAACGCGTTCCTCCAGGCCATCGTGCTGATCGACGACCCGTCCAAGCGCACCATGGCCGGTGCCCTGCAGAACTTCGTCGGGCAGTACACCACCGACGTCGTGCTGCTCAACGCCGGATCGCTGCTGATCATGGCGCCGACGATCGTCGTGTTCCTGTTCTTCCAGCGGCACTTCGTCAAGGCGCTCATCGCCGGCGCGGTCAAGGGCTGAGGGCGTCGGGAGGAGCGGCCCCGCGCCACCTGCCTCAGCGCCGGGTCCCGTCGGGCCCGATGGTCAGGGCCACCCCTCCCCGCTTGTGGCCGGTCTGGACGTAGCGGTGAGCAGCGACGATGTCCTCGAACCGGTACGTCGCACCGAGCACTGGCGTCACCGCGCCCGCTTCCACGAGCGCAGTGATCTCGTCCAGGCGGGCAGAGCTCAGCTCCATGGCGCCGTCGTCGATCGAGACGTACGTCCCGCCCGGAGCGAGGGCTTCTCGGCACGCGGCCTTCAGCGGGGACGTCTTGAGCCCGCCCACGGCATCGAGGACGAAGGAGTACCTCGCGCCGTCCGGTGGCGAGTCGACCCGGGTGTAGTCGAGCACCTCGTCGGCCCCGAGTGCCCTCACGAGCTCGATGTTGGCGGTGCTGCAGACCCCGGTGACCCGGGCACCCAGAGCCTTCGCGTACTGGACGGCGAACGTTCCCGACGTCCCGGAGGCTCCGTAGACGAGCACGTGGTCGCCGGGCCGGATGGCTCCACGGTCGGCGTACTGGAGGGCGAGCAGGCCGCCGTACCCCGCCGCGGTGGCCTCCTCGTGACTGAGGTTGTGCGGCTTGCGCGCGAGGCACCCTCGCGTGCGCGAGTCGACCTCCGGCATGCACCGGTACTCGGCGTACGCGCCGAGCCGGAATCCGGTGCCGCCGTACACCTCGTCCCCGATCGCGAACCGGCCGGTGTCGGCGCCGACCTGGTCGATGACTCCCGAGAAGACGAAACCGAGGATCGGGTGCCGCGGCCTGGTCACGCCCATCATCAACCGGAACGGGACCTGGAGCCGCGGCGTGACCCGGGCGGATCGGATGAAGATGTCGCTGGCCGTCACCGCGCTGGCGAGGATCCGGACGCGCACCTCGTCGGAGCGGGCGCTCGGGGCCGGGACCGAGCGCAGGGTGAGGACCTCCGGTGGGCCGTAGCGGTGGGCGACCGCGGCGGTCATGGTCTGCGTGGTGGCCATCGTGCTCGCCTCTGCCGCTCAGCGCGTCAGAGCCGGGACCGCGGAGTGGGTCGCCGACTCCGGGACGGGGCGTTCGGCGAAGCCCACGGCGATGAGCCAGATCGCCAGGACGATCTCGTTCAGGCCGATCGGCAGGTTGAGCGCGACCTGCAGCGGCGACATGAAGCCGAGCGCCCCGAAGAACACCAGGACTGCACCGATGAAGCCCAGCCCGGTGCCCACCAGGCCCCATCCGGACAGCCAGCGCGGCAGGAGCCGAGCCCGGAGGAAGGCGAGGTAGTACAGGGTCCCGCCGAGGTAGAAGGCCAGGATGCCGATCTCGCTGGCCCGGTCGCGCAGGGTGAGGAGCACCTGGCCCGAGAGGTCGGCCGCCGATCCGCCGTCGATCCCGGCGGTGGTCTGCTGCGCAAGGGCCAGGATGAGCAGGGCGCCGAGCGCACCGATGAGGTAGAAGGTCCCCTCGAGGAGCCTGAAGGTGACCGAGCCGATCGCGAGTCCCGCGGCATGGCGCCGGATGACCGGGTACAGGGCGACGGCGATCCCGGCGCAGCTCAGGCCGGCGAGGATCTGGAAGAACGCACCGGCGACGACGCGTCCGCCGTTCGCGGCGGTGGCGGTCAGGTAGTCGGCGCTGCCGAGGACCGGGGCGAGCAGGCCGCGGTCGACGAGGCTGGCCGCCGTCGCGAAGAGGAAGAGCACGCCCGCGATGCGGGCCGCGCTCCGGCTGGTGCCCATCATGGTTCCTTTCCGTTGTCTCGTTCCCTCAGCGGACCTGGGGTGGCCCGTCGAGGTGGTTCGAGGTGAGGTCGATGACCTCGGCGCCCTGCAGTGCCTCCAGGAAGGGCTGCATGCTGCCGGTCACCGTGCATCGGATGACCTGCCCGTCGGTCGTGACGTCGCTGACGCCCGACGCTCGTGAGACCCGTTCACGAGGAGGCCTGCCGACGAACCGGACCTCGACCTGGTGGATCTGCGGTGCCTCGATCACGACGCCACGCTAGGAACCACGCTCACCTGCGGTCATCCGGGGGAACCCTGATCCGGTACGTAGACCTAGGCCCGTTGAGGCCACCGCCCACGGGTGATTCCCTGATGCCATGGCGAGTGCTGCACGGCGCTCCGGAAACTTGCCCGCTGAGGCCAGCAGCTTCGTCGGGCGTCGTCGCGAGCTGGCCGAGCTGAGGTCGAGGCTGGCCGGGGCTCGAGTGGTCAGCCTCGTGGGCCCGGGTGGCGTCGGCAAGACGCGCCTCGCCGTCCGCGCGGCCACGGATCTCGCCCGGGGCTTCCGGGACGGCGCCTGGCTCGTCGAGCTCGCCGAGGCGCGCGATGCCCAGGGTGTGCTCCGCGCAGCGCTCGGTGCGCTCGGCCTGCAGGACCACGGCGCGGCACGGGGCCTGGACCTGGTGGCCGACTACGTGCGCGGCAAGAACCTGCTCCTCGTCGTCGACAACTGCGAGCACGTGCTGTCGGCTGCCGCCGATCTCGTCGACGTGGTCCTGGCCGGCGCCCCCGACGTGCGGATCATCGCGACCAGCCGGGAGCCGCTGTCGGTGGCGGGCGAGCACCTCCTCCCGGTCCCCCCGCTCGACCTCCCGGCAGCCGGTGACCTCCAGCCGCTGGCACGGCTCGCCGAGAACGAGGCCGTGCGGCTGTTCGCCGAACGGGCCGCCGCTGCCTCAGGCAGCTTCACGCTCACCGACGCCAACCGGTCGGCGGTCGTCGGGATCTGCCGCCGCCTGGACGGCCTCCCGCTGGCGCTCGAGCTGGCGGCCGTCAAGACGCGCGTCCTGGCCGTCGAGGAGATCCTCACCCTTCTCGATGACAGGTTCGCCCTGCTCGCTCCCGGTGGCCGGGCCGCGCTGCCCCGGCACCAGACGCTCGAGACCGCGATCGACTGGAGTCACGACCTGCTCGCCCCGCAGGAGCGAACGTTGCTCAGGCGGCTGTCCGCGTTCGCCGGCCACTTCACCCTCGACGACGCCATCGGCGTCTGCGCGAGCGTCGACCTGCCGGCCCGCACCGTTCTCGGGCTGCTGTCCTCCCTCGTCGACAAGTCCCTGGTGACCACCGAGCCGGCCGGGCCGGTCGCCTGCCACCGCCTGCACGAGACGATGCGCGCCTACGCCGCCGAGCGCCTGGCCGAGGCCGGAGACGGACCGGCCACCGCGAGCCGGTTCGTCGGCCACTACCTCAGTCGCTGCCTGACCGCCGCCGAGGACGCCCGCACCCGGCTGGTGGCCTGGCTCGGCTGGGTCGACCTGGAGATCGAGAACATCAGGCTCGCGATCGACCTCTGTCGTGACAGGAGCGACGGCGACCAGGCGCTGGCGCTGGCCGGAGCCTTGTCGTGGTACTGGGTCACGAGGGCGCAGGCCGAGGGCATCGGCCTCCTCGACGAGCTCCTCGCCGCCCACCCCGGCGACTCCGCCGCCCACGCGGGCGCCCGCTTCATGCGCGGCTTCCTCGCCCTCCTGCAGTCGGACCCGGTCACGGGGCGCCGCGAGCTGGGCCTCGCCATCGACATCGCTCGCACGACAGCCACCCCGCGGCTGCTGGTCGAGGCGCTCTCCATGGGTTCGGTCGCGGCGGCCATGACCGCTGACCAGGTCGTGGCGGGTTCGCTGCTCGACGAGGCGGTCGACCTCGCAGGGCGCCTCGACGACGCCGTCGGGCGCCTTGCGATCTGGCAGGCACAGGCGATGGCTTGCTTCTTCGCCGAGGACCTGGCCGGGTTCCGCGCGGCGTCGACGGAGGGGATCCGGCTCAGCAGGGGCCTGGGCGACCTGTACACGGTGGAGATCTGGCTGATGAACCTCGGCTTCGCGGCTCTCTCCGCCGCTGACGCCGACCCACGACCGCAGCTGTCCGAGGCGCTGGAGATCGCGCAACGGATCGACGACCGTGTCGCGCAGTTCTACCTCGTCGGCGCGCTCGGCTGCCGTGCCGCGGGACGGCACGAGCTACGCCAAGCCGCGCGCCTGTTCGGCGCCAGCGACGCGCTGCGGGTCCAGACCGGCGCCGGGGTCAACGCGCTCCTTGCCCCCTTGCTGGCTCAGGCGACCGCGACGGTCCGTGCCGGGCTGGGCCCCGACCGCTACGAGGTCGAGAGGTCCACCGGTGCCCGTCTCGACCGGGACGCGGCCGTGGCTCTGGCGCTCGGTGCGGCTGTCCCCGAGGCCGGCACCTCGGGGCGCGGCGACCGGTCGGCGCCGCTGAGCAACCGGGAGGCCGAGGTCGCCCAGCTCGTCGCGGGCGGACTGACGAACAAGCAGATCGGGTCGCGGCTGTTCATCTCCGAGCGCACCGTCGAGACGCACGTCCGCGGCATCATGAACAGGCTCGGGTTCAGCTCCCGGGCGCAGATCGCGGGCTGGGTCTCGGACGAGCACGCCTGAGGGGCCGTGGCGTCAGAGTGCGAGCGTCGAGGCGCGGTCCGGTCGGCTCGTGCTGACCCGGGCGGTCGTCGTCTGGCGGTGTCACGATGACCGACATGGTGTCGCCGAGCCCCGCGCCCGTGGGCGGGCTGACCCGGACCACGCCCGCGGCCCCGGCGACCGGGTGGACCAGGGTCGCGGTGTGGGCGGCGCTGCTCGCGGTCGCAGTGGTGGCGCGCCTGCCGTTCCTCGGCGTGGTCAGCGCAGACTTCACCACCTTCCTGTCCGGGTGGTACGACCATCTCGCCCAGCACGGTTTCGCCGGGCTCGGGGACCACGTGGGCAACTACGAGCCGCTCTACCTGTACCTGCTGCTCGGCGCGACGTCGCTCCCCGCGCCGCCGCTGCTCGCCGTCAAGCTCGTCTCGATGGCGTTCGACCTGGCCCTGATGCTCGTGGCCTACCGGATCGTGTCGTACCTGCGTCCCGGGACGTGGTGGCCGTACGTGGCCGCAGGGGCAGTCGCCGTCACCCCGACGGTGGTGCTCAACTCGGCGGCGTGGGCGCAGTGCGATGCGATCTTCGCCACCTTCACGCTCCTCGCGCTGGACGCGCTGCTGCGGCGGCGCACGCTCACGGCAGCAGCCTGGTGGGGGCTCGCCATGGCCACCAAGCCGCAGGCCGTCTTCCTCCTTCCGCTCGCGCTGATCGTGCTGCTGGTCAGGCGAGTGCCCGTGGGGCGGGCGCTCGCGGCGGCCGTCATCGCCCCGGCGGTGTTCGTGCTCACCCTGCTGCCGGCCGTGGTGGCCGGTGAGTCCGTGCCCTACCTCCTGGGCCTCTACCCGGACCAGGTCGCCACCGGTGGCGTCTCGTGGGGGGCGGCGGACGTCGGTGCGTCGGCCGAGCACGCCCACGGCGCGTCGGACGAACGCTTCCGCGGCGGCCTGACCTACAACGCCGCGAGCTTCTACCAGTGGCTTCCCGGCACCGCGCCGCGGTGGTGGGGGACCGTCGGCTACCTGCTCGCCGGCTCCGCCGCCATCGCGGCGGCCGCGTGGGCGCTGCGCCGCCGGGACGGGCTGGACGGCAGCACGATCCTCGTGCTCGCGGCGGCTCTGGCGATCTCGACACCGTTCTTCCTGCCGAGCATGCACGACAGGTACTTCTACCTCGCCGATGTGCTCACCGTCATCGCGGCCTGCGTGCGCCCTCGGCTCTGGCCCACCGCCGTGGCCGTCCAGGCCGGGTCCCTGCTGGCGTACCTCAGGTACCTGTGGGGGATCGGGGTGCCGTTGTGGCTCGCGACCACCTCGGTCGCGGCCGGGCTGGTCTGGATCGTGTGGCACCTGCATGCCTCGTCGGGCAGCGCCCCCGTCACGGCATCCGGCAGGCGTCGGACACGGTGACGAAGTGCAGGTTCTCCCCGGCGCCCAGGGAGAAGTCCTCCGGCTCGCCCTCGGCGACGTCGAGCACGAAGACGTCCTGGTGCCAGGCCTCGTCCAGGCGCTTGTCGATGTAGAACGGGCAGCTGTCGATCTCGCCGAGCAGCACGTCGAGGCTGCCGACGATGAACTCCCCGAGCGGGTAGCACATGGGGACGCTGCCGGCGCAGCAGCCCCCGGACTGGACGAACATCACGGGCTCCCCGCGGGCGGCGCGCAGGCGTGCGATCGCCTCGCGCGCCGCCGGGGTGGCCGTGATGCGTGACTCGGCCGGCTCGGTCATGGCCTAGAAGAAGCCGAGGGGCTGGTCGGAGTAGCTGACCAGGAGGTTCTTCGTCTGGCTGTAGTGGTCGAGCATCATCCGGTGGTTCTCGCGACCGACGCCGGAGATCTTGTAGCCACCGAACGCGGCCCCGGCCGGGTACGCGTGGTAGCAGTTGGTCCAGACGCGGCCGGCCTTGATCTTGCGGCCCATCTTGTAGGCGCGGTTGCCGTCCCGCGTCCACACCCCGGCACCCAGCCCGTACAGGGTGTCGTTGGCGATCTCCAGGGCCTCCTCGTCGGTCTTGAACGTGGTCACGGCGAGCACGGGGCCGAAGATCTCCTCCTGGAACACCCGCATCTTGTTGTCGCCCTTGAGGACGGTCGGCTCGAAGTAGTAGCCCTCGGCGTGCTCGTCGTCCACGGTGGCCCGGTTGCCGCCGATCAGGACCTCGCAGCCCTCGCCGCGCCCGATCTCGACGTACGAGGCGATCTTCTCGATCTGCTGCTTGGAGACCTGCGGGCCCACCATCGTCTCGGTGTCCAGCGGGTCGCCCTGCTTGATCGCCGCGATCCGCGCGAGGCAGCGCTCCATGAACGCCTCGTAGATGCTCTCGTGGATCAGGGCGCGCGACGGGCAGGTGCACACCTCGCCCTTGTTGAAGGCGTAGAGCACGAGGCCCTCGATCGCCTTGTCGAGGTAGTCGTCGTCGTGGTCCATCACGTCGGCGAAGAAGATGTTGGGCGACTTGCCGCCCAGCTCCGTGGTGGACGGGATCAGGCTCTGGGCCGCGTCCTGCATGATCAGCCGCCCGGTCACGGTCTCGCCGGTGAACGCGATCTTGGCGATCCGCGGGTTCGTCGCCAGTGCCTTGCCGATCTCCGCGCCGGGTCCCGTGACGACGTTGATGACGCCCGGCGGGACGGCATGGCGAGGTCGCGGTTGAGGTCGCGATGGTCCAGAGGCATCGGGGCTCCTTGCAGTGGTGGCCGCGGAGCCCGTCCCCGGAGACGGCGCGAGCCCCGGAGTCGTGCTCCGGGGCTCGGTCGAGGTCAGCTCACGTCGAGGCGCCGGAGGTGTCCGGCGGCGTCGTGACCTGGGCTGGGCGCATGGGGTCCAGGGTAGGACGCACGCCTAGGCTGCGCACGTGAGTACACCCACCGAGGGCGAGGCCCGCGCTGTCGCCGCCCTGGACGCCGCCGGGATCGCCTACGCCCTGACCCGGCACGGCCGGGCGTCCTCGCTCGAGGAGGCTGCGGCCGCGCGCGGCCTCGACCCCGCTCAGGTGATCAAGACGATCGTCGTGCGGCGCGGCGAGGACGACCACGTCCTGGTCCTCGTGCCGGGGGACCGGACCATCGCCTGGCCCAGGCTGCGGGCGTTGCTGGGCGTGAGCCGCCTCTCGCTGCCGGACGCGGTGGCCGCGCGGGACGCGACCGGCTACGAGCGCGGCACCATCACCCCGTTCGGCTCCCTGGTCGCCTGGCCGGTGGTGGCCGACGAGCGGGTGCTGGGCCGGACGGTCTCGATCGGCGCCGGCGCGCACGGCGTCGCGGCGACCGTCGAGGGCGACGACCTGGTGGCCGCGCTCGGCGCGACGGTCGCCGACGTCACGGACCCGCCGGCATGAGCGCCACGGACAGCGGGTCCCTGCCCGTCCTGCGGGTGGGCAACGGCGACCTCGCGCTCGCCATCCTGCCGAGCGTGGGAGGCCGGCTCATCTCCGTCGAGGTGGGCGGCGCCGAGCTGCTCTGGCGCAACCCGGAGTACCTGGACGAGGCGCTCGGCACCGTGCTGCCCCGCGAGCGGTGGGCGCCCCTGGACGGGACCATGGGCTCGTGGGCCAACCTCGGCGGCTCGAAGACCTGGCCGGCCCCGCAGGGCTGGTCGGGCCGCCATGAGTGGCCGGGTCCGCCGGACCCGGTGATCGACTCCGGGCAGTGGCGGCCCGAGGTCGGCCACGCGTCGGACGGCACGACGGTGATCACCCTCACCAGCCCCGACGACCCGTGGACCGGACTGCGGGTCGAGCGGCGCTTCGACCTCCCCGCGGCCGGGTCGTCCTTCACCCAGCACGTCACCTTCCGGTGCGTGGCGGACCACCCCGTGCGCTGGGCCCCGTGGGAGGTGTGCCAGGTCGACACCGCGATGTTCGCCGAGGGCCGGGCCGGGGGAGCCGACGCGGGGGTATGGGTCGGCGTGACCGGTGAGCGCGAACCGGTGGCGATGGTCCGGCTGGACGGCGAGATCGCGGTGGGCGCCCCCGGCAGCGGCCGGCGCCGCGTGGAGGTCGCCGACGTGGTCGCGAAGGTCGGGTTCACGGACGCGGACGGCACGTTCGAGCTGGTGCGTCCCGACGGCGCGGGCCTGCGGTGGACCTACCCGGTGGACCCGGGCGCCGCCTACCCGGACGACGGCTGCGCCGCGGAGATCTGGATGCAGTACCCGACCGCTGCACCGGTGCCGGGCGGTCTGTGGCCTACGGCGCGTCTGCTCGAGATCGAGGCGCTCGGCCCGCTGACCACGCTCGAGCCCGGACAGCAGGTCGAGCTCGAGATCGCGTGGGTAGCGTGGGGCCCGGAGGTGCGGCCATGACTCCCGACACGATGCACGCGGTGGTGACGGTCGGCGGTGAGCCCGTCGACCGTACGGTCCCCGCACCCGACCTCGAGCCTCGTGACCTGCTGGTGCGGGTCGAGGCCGTCTCGGTCAACCCGGTCGACGTGAAGACTGCCCGCAACGCCGCCGACGGGCGGATCCTCGGGTTCGACGCCGCGGGCACGGTGGTGGCCGCCGGCGCCGAGGTCACCGGGTTCGCGGTCGGCGACGAGGTCTACTACTGCGGCGACTACACCCGCCCCGGGGCCAACGCGGACCTGCACGCGGTGGACGAGCGCCTCGTCGGGCACAAGCCCGCGAGCCTGTCGTTCGCCGAGGCCGCCGCGATGCCGTTGACCACGCTCACCGCGGCCGAGGCGCTCTTCGACCACCTAGGCGCCGGCGTGAGCACCACCGGGATGCTGCTGGTGGTCGGGGCCCCCGGCGGGGTCGGGTCGATCCTGGTCCAGCTCGCCCGGCAGCTCACGGGCCTGCGGGTGATCGGCACCGCGTCCCGCCCGGAGACCAGGGAGTGGGTGGCCGGCCTGGGCGCGCACGAGGTGGTCGACCACCGCGACCTGGCGGCGGCGGTACGCGCGGTCGCGCCTGACGGCGTGGACTCGATCGTCTCTGCCTACACCCCGGAGGACCTGCAGGTCTTCGCGGACCTGCTGCGCCCCTGGGGGCACGTGGTCGCGATCGACGGCGCCCACCACGACGTCGCGGCCCTCAAGCCGAAGTCGCAGGCGTTCCACTGGGAGTACGTCTTCGCGCGCGCCGCTCACCGCATGGCGGACATGGGTCGCCAGGGTGAGCTGCTCGAGCAGGTCGCCGGTGAGCTGGACGCCGGCCGGCTGCGCTGCACGGCGACCCGGTTCGTCGAGGGCCTTGATGCGAGTGGCCTGCGCGAGGCCTACGGGCTGGTCGGCTCGGGTCGGATGATCGGCAAGCTCGTCGTGACCCGGTAGGTGCACCGGTCGCACGGGTGAGGGCGGGTGTCGCCGGGAGGCCTCGGCGACAGCCGCCCTCGGTCCGGGGGCCTACTTGCTCGCGTCGCCGGAGAAGTGGAACGAGACCGGTCCGTTGTCCTCGCGGTGCGGCCAGCGCTGCGTGACGACCTTGGCGCGGGTGTAGAACTTCACGCCCTCGGGGCCGTAGATGTGGCTCTCGCCGACCAGCGACTCCTTCCAGCCGCCGAACGAGTGCCAGGCGACCGGCACCGGGATCGGCACGTTGACGCCGATCATCCCGGCGGTGCCCTGCGCCCGGACGAAGGTGCGGGCGGCCTCGCCGGACGAGGTGAAGATCGCAGCACCGTTGCCGTACGGGTTGGCCTGGATCGTCTTGATCCCGGTCGCGAGGTCGGGGATCCGGATGATCTCCAGGGTCGGCCCGAAGACCTCCTCCTTGTTGATCGTCATCTCGGGCGTCACGCCGTCGATCAGGGTCGGGCCCACCCAGTAGCCGTTCTCGTAGCCGTCGGGTGCGAAGCCGCGGCCGTCGACCAGGATGCGCGCGCCCTCGTTCTCCGCCGACGTGATGAGCGAGACGATCCGGTCGCGCGCCTCGGCGCTGATGATCGCGCCCATGTCGGCGTCGGGCGTCATGCCCTCGGCGACCTTGACCTTGGCGGCCTTCTCGGTCAGCCGCGCGACCAGGTCGTCGGCGATGGAGTCCTGGACCAGGGCGACCGGCAGGGCCATGCAACGCTCGCCGGCCGCGCCGTACGCCGCCGCGATCAGGTTGTCCGCCGCGTGCTCGAGGTCCGCGTCGGCGAGCACGATGGCGTGGTTCTTCGCCGCGCCCAGGGCCTGGACGCGCTTGCCGTGCTCGGAGGCGACGGCGTGGATGTGCTTGGCCGTGGTGGTGGAACCGACGAACGACACCGCGGCGATGTCCGGGTGGGTGAGCAGCCGGCCGATGACGTCCCGGTTGCCGTGCACCACCGTGAACGCGCCGTCGGGCAGGCCGGCCTCCTTCCACAGCTCGGCGAGGAACATGCCGGCACCCGGGTCACGGGTCGGCGGCTTGAGCACGAAGGTGTTGCCGGTCGCGAGCGCGACGGGGGACATCCACAGCGGGATCATCACCGGGAAGTTGAACGGCGTGATCCCCGCGACCACGCCCACCGGCTGGCGGAACGAGTACACGTCGATCCCGGTCGCCGCCTGGTCGGAGTACTCGCCCTTGAGCAGCGTCGGGATGCTGCAGGCGAACTCCGCGACCTCCAGGCCGCGGCTGATCTCGCCCTTGGCGTCCGAGAACACCTTGCCGTGCTCGCGGGTGACGATCTCGGCGAGCTCGTCGGTGTGCTCGACCAGCAGCTCGCGGAAACGGAACATCACGGCGGTGCGCTTGGCGAGCGAGTACTGCGACCAGACCTCGAACGCCGCCGCCGCGCTCGCGATCGCGGTCTCGACCTCGGCCGGGGTGGCCGAGGCCACCTGGGCGACGACCTCGCCGGTCGCGGGGTTGTCGACGGGGACGACCACGTCCTCGGCGCCGACGTACGGCTTGCCGTCGATCCAGTGCGGGATGGTGGGGATGGTGCTCACGGCTGTCTCCTTCGATGTGTCTGTGCTGCTCATCCGCCCGGACCGCCGTGCGGATCGACGATGCTCCGGGCCATCGAGCGGGGCTTCGAGGGCGTCTCGACGTCAGTTCATCGATTGTTCATAGGTAGGTGTGCCGACCTGCTTCCGGCGTCGCTCCGAGTGGTCCGGACAAGGGGCAGTCGTTGGCCCTCTCGCGGTCGGCGCCTCTCGCCGAAGATCATCCCATCACAGGTCAGACGCTATTTCCGATGGCCCGAAGGCGGCGGGACCGCTCCCGACCGGCCGAGGGTCGAGGGCCGTAGCCTCCGGTGATGCCCGGGCGCACCACCTCCTCGCGAACTCCTTGACAACGCCTCACGGCCGTACACTACAGTGAATTATCGATGATCTGCGGCGCAGCAGACAAGAGCTGCCGCGCACGGTGCCCGTGAACCAGGAAGGGACACTCGGATGACCAGCAAGCTGCAGCTGAGGGAGCAGTTCTCGGCGTGCGGAGCGCCGCTGCGCGTGGACGTCTACGGCAGCCGGTCGCGCGATCACGTGCTCGACGACCTGACCTTCCTCAACTACCGGCTCGCCGAGGTGGTCATCTCCCCCGAGATCACCGTGGACGCCCCCGACATCGTCTGGCAGATGGACGGTGAGAAGGGCGTGAGCTACGACGGGCACACCATGACGTTCACGGGCGACTGGCCGGCCGGTCCGCTGCAGAAGGCGATCGTCACGATGCTGACCCTGCGGATGGAGGAGATCGGTCTGCACCCGTTCCACTCCGCGGCGGTCAGCTACCGCGGCAAGACGGTCCTGATCCTCGGCGGCGAGTCGAACCACGGCAAGTCCATGGCGCTGATCGAGGCCGGCGTCCGTGGCGGCGTCCAGGTCGCCTCCGAGACCTCCGTGATCGACGAGCAGGGCGTGGTGGTCAAGGGCTCGGTGGAGCCGTTCCTCGTCAAGCGCACCGAGGGCACCGAGCGTGCCGACAAGGCGGCCCCCAACAAGGGCGTCGAGAAGTTCTGGGGGGCCATGCCCACCTGGGAGATCACCGACGAGCCGGCCGAGATCGACGTGGTGCTGGTACCGGCGATCGACGGCAACTTCGACCCGAGCACCACCGAGCTCATCCCCTTCGAGAAGCAGTTCCAGGCACTGCACTCGCTGCAGAACTACCTGCTCACCAACGAGCTCCTCGCGCCCGGGCACCCGATGCCCGTGGTCGACACCGACGAGCGCCGGCAGGCCAGGGCCGACTTCCTGCAGTCGTTCTGCACCCGGCCGTTCTTCTTCATCCGTGCGGCGACGCCGCAGGTCCTGCTCGACGAGTTCGACAAGACCTATGACGCTTAGGACCGATCTGGGCACGTCGGCCCAGACTCGGCCCGCGCACGACCACCACGCTGCAGGAGATGAACCGATGAGCGCCTACGACGAGCTCGGCCGGATGGCCGACTTCCCGGCCGACCAGGTCGTGAAGGCCGCCTCGATGATCCGCACCGGGACCGTGGTGTCGCTCGCCGGCGTGCGGTTCCCCGGCATGCCGCTGTTCCCCGGTCATCCCCCGTTCCAGGTGCTCAACTACCGCACCCCGCGGGGCATCCGGGCCACCGGTGCCACGCCGTGGGGCCCGGTCAACGGCGTCGGGCTCGGGTACATGGCTGAGTACGTGATGGCCTCGTCTCACTCCGGCGCGCACGTCGACGCCCTCGCCCACATGACGATCGGCGAGGACATGCACTGGTACGGCGGTGGCAACCCCGACGAGCACCTGAGCGACTTCGGGCCGATGGTCGGCGACGCGTCCCATCTGCCGCCGTTCTTCACCCGCGGGGTCCTGGTGGACGTGCCGGGCCACCGCGGCGTGCAGTCGCTCGAGGCCGGCGAGCCTGTCGGCGTCGACGAGGTGCGCGAGGTCCTCGCCGCCGAGGGCGTCGAGGTGCGGCCCTGGGACGTGGTGCTGTTCCGCACCGGGTACCTGAGCTGGTGGCCGGACGCCGAGCAGCTCGCGGCGCACCGCACCGCCGGCCCGGACCTCTCGGTGGCCCGCTGGTTGCTCGAGAAGGGCGTGGTCGCGGCCGGGTCGGACACCGAGACGTTCGAGGTCCAACCCGCCCCGGACCCCGGCCCGGAGGGCAACCCGCAGCCCGTGCACACCGCGTTGCTCATCGAGAACGGCGTCTACATCCTCGAGAGCGTCGACCTGGAGGAGATCGCGCGCCGCAAGGTCTACGAGTTCTGCTTCGTCGCGCTCCCGCTGAAGATCCGCGGGGCGACGGGCTCGATGGTCGACCCGGTCGCCATCTACTGACATCCCGAACAGGAGAGACGCAGGCATGAAAGAGACGATGGAAGCCCTGGTGGTCCTCGAGCCCTCGGTGCTCGAGATCCAGCAGATCCCGGTGCCCGAGCCGGGCCCGAACGAGGTCCTGGCGCGGGTGCGCTCGGTGTCGATCTGCGGCACCGACGCCCACCTGATCCACGGCGACTACCCGGGCTTCTGGCCGCCCGCGTTCCCGTTCACCCCGGGCCACGAGTGGGCCGGCGAGATCGTGGCGCTCGGCGAGGGCGCGGCCAGGCTCGGCTGGAAGATCGGTGACCGGGTGGCCGGCACGAGCCACAACGCGTGCGGCGTGTGCCAGAAGTGCGTCGAGGGCCGGTACAACCTCTGCGAGAACTACGGCAAGCCGGGGCTGCACAAGCAGTACGGCCACAGCTACCAGGGCGTCGACGCCACCTACGCGGTGCACAACGTCAAGTGCATCTTCAAGCTGCCCGACTCGATCTCGTTCGACGAGGGCGCGGTGGTCGACCCGGCGAGCATCGCCCTGCACGTGGCCCGGCGCGGCAACATCCAGCCCGGTGACACCGTGGTCGTCACCGGCGCCGGCTCGGTGGGCCTGCTCGCCGCCGACAGCGCGCTGGTCTGCGGCGCGGCCCGGGTCGTCGTGGTCGGGCGCGGCTACCGGCTCGCGAAGGCCGCCGAGATGGGCTTCGAGACCGTCGACACCAAGGACGGCGACCCGGTCGCCGCGGTGCGCGACGCTCACCGACGGGCTCGGCGCGGACGTCGTGCTCGAGTGCGCCGGCGTGCCCGAGACGCTGCAGTGGGCGATGGCCATGCTGCGGCGCGGCGGGCGGTGCGCCATGGTCGGCATCCCCACCGAGGCGGTGTCCCTGAACGTGCAGCCGCTCGTGCTCGACGAGCTCGAGCTGGTCGGTTCGCGTGCGTCGGCGGGCGAGATGCGGCGGGTCATGCCGTTCGTGGCCGACGGCCGGGTGCGGGTCGGCGAGCTCATCACGCACCACTTCGCGCTGACGGACTACCAGCAGGCGCTCGACACCTTCAACGACCGCACCAGCGGTGCGATCAAGATCATCGTTCATCCCTGACAGCACCGACCGACGCCGGAGGGGCAGGCGCCGGGCGGCTCGTGACAGTCGCTCGAGGAAAGGTCTACGTCGATGGTGACGTACTACAAGGCACACGCCGTGGCCGACGCCCTGGAGGTGCTGGGGCGCCAGGACATCGAGGCCAAGGCCCTGCTGGGAGGCACCGACCTCCTGGTGGGGCTGGGCGATCGGCTCGACAGCGCACCGGGCGTCGTGGTGGACCTCAAGGGTCTCGCCGACGGCGAGCCGCTCGCCGTCACGGACAGCGGGGTGCGGATCGGCCTGACCGTGACGATGGCCGACCTCGTGGCGAACCCGACGGTCGCCGCGTGGTACCCGGCGCTCGTGCAGGCCGCCGCCGAGGTCGGCTCGGTGGCGATCCGCAACCGCGCCACCCTGGTCGGCAACATCTGCAACGCCTCGCCGGCGAGCGACACGGCCCCCGCGCTGCTCGTGCACGGCGCGCGGGTGCGGATCGCCTCGGCCGACGGTGAGCGCGTGGTCCCGATCTCGGAGTTCTTCGTGGCCCCGCGGGTCACGACGTGCGGTCGCGGCGAGCTCGTCACCGCCGTCGAGCTCTCCCGCCCGGTACCGGGCACGGGCAGCGCCTTCCAGCGGCTGACCCGACGCTGGGGCGTCGATCTGGCGACCGTGAGCGTCGCGGCCGCCGTGCACGGCGACGGCCGGGTCCAGCTCGGGCTCGGCGCGGTGGCGCCCACCCCGCTGCTGGTCGACCTGCCTGCCGCGACCGACCTCAGCGACCGCGCGGCGCTCGACCCCCTGCTCGACGAGGTGCTCACCGTGGCCACGCCGATCTCGGACATCCGCGCGGGCGCCGACTACCGGACGGCGATGGTGCGTGAGCTGGCCGCCCGCACGCTCCGGGCAGCACTCGACTCGACGAGGAGGACCCAGGCATGAGCGTCGGTACCGAGTCGCTGGTGACCGTGACCGCGACGATCAACGGCGAGACCCGCACCTTCACCGTGCCGGGCCACCGCACCCTGCTCGACGCGCTGCGCTCGGAGCTGGGCCTGACCGGCACCAAGAGCAGCTGCACCGAGGGTGAGTGCGGGGCGTGCACCGTCATGCTCGACGGCCACGCGGTCAACTCCTGCCTGGTGCTCGCCGCCGAGGTCGACGGCCACGAGGTCGTCACCATCGAGGGCGTCTCCGTCGACGGCGGGACCGACCTGCAGCAGGCGTTCCTGGAGCACGGCGCCGTGCAGTGCGGGTTCTGCATCCCCGGCCAGGTGATGTCCGCCGAGTACCTGCTGTCCCACAACCCGGACCCCAGCGTCGAGGAGATCCGGGACGCGCTGTCCGGGAACCTGTGCCGCTGCGCCAGCTACAACCGGATCGTCGAGGCGGTCCGCCGGACCGCGGAGAAGAGGGTGAGTACCCGTGGGTGACGCACTGAGGTCACAGGAGGTCGGAACCCTGCGGCCGGACGGGAACGTCGGCACCAGGACCAAGCGCTACGGCGGGCTCGAGCGGGCCAGCGGCGCGCAGAAGTACGTCGCCGACCTGGAGTTCCCCGAGGCCCTCCAGGTCGCGATCGTCACGATCCCGGTGGGCTGCGCCGACATCCTCGGCATCGACACCGCCGAGGCCGAGGCCATGCCCGGCGTGGTCGGTGTGCTGACCGCGGCCGACCTGCCCAGCCCGATGCCGCGGTTCGGCGTCTCGCACAAGGACCGTCCGGTGATGGCCGACGGGCGGGTCAACTTCTACGGCGAGCCGGTCGCGGCCGTCGCCGCCCTGACCCAGGAGCAGGCCGACGCGGCCGCGCGGGCCGTGCAGGTGGACTACCGCGAGCTGCCAGGCGTCTACACGCTCGAGGCCGCGCTGGCCCCTGGCGCCCACCTCGTGCAGGATCCGAGCGACCCGACCAAGCGGGCCGGGGACGCGCTGCGGGAGAGCAACGTCATCGAGGGGCAGACGATCGCCTGGGGCGACCTCGCCGAGCAGGAGGCCAAGGCGGCCCTGGTGGTCGAGGACTCCTACACCTACCCGATGATGACCCAGTTCCCGATCGAGCCGCTCGCGGTGATCGTGGAGCCCACGGACGGGGGCGGGCTCACCGTCTACACCCCTGTGCAGCACCCCTACCTCATGCAGCGGATCGTCGCCGGGCTGGTCGGCAAGACGCTGACCAAGGTCCACGTCATCGCGCCCGACCCCGGAGGCGGCTTCGGTGGCAAGCAGATCCCCAAGTACGAGCCGCTCATGGCGTTCCTCGCCCTCAAGCTCGACCGGACGGTGCGCCTCACGCTGAACCTGGCCGAGACGACCACGGCGATCCGCCGGGCCGGCGCGAAGGTGCACGCCAGGACGGGCTTCTCGGCCGAGGGCGACATCCTTTTCCACCACGTGGTGATCGACTACCAGATCGGTGCCTACGCGGACGTCGCCCCGCGCGTGATGACCAAGGGCAGCTACGTGGGCGGCGGTCCCTACCGCCTGCCCGCATGCCGGATCGAGGCGCGCGCGGTGCTGACCAACACCCCGGTCAGCACGGCCATGCGCGGCTACGGCGCCCCGCAGATCAGCTGGGCGACCGAGTCCCAGATCACCGACGGCGCCCGACGCCTCGGCCTGGACCCGGCGCGCGTCCGGCTGCGCAACCTGGTCGAGAACGGCGAGGAGTTCGTCCAGGGCGAGTTCGCCGGCAAGGCCGACGGCGAGTGGAAGCAGAGCGTCGTGAAGGCCATGGAGCTGGCCGGCTGGGACGACCCGCTGCCCCCGAACCGGGGCCGCGGCATCGCGGTGGGCATCAAGTCCAGCGCGACGTCCGGGCTGTCCCAGAGCCTGGTGCGCCTGCTGTACGACGGCAGCGCGATCGTCTACGCGGGCACGTCCGACATGGGCCAGGGGGCCAGGACCATCTGGGCCCAGACGGTTGCGGACGAGCTCGGGGTCCCGTTGGAGAAGGTCACCGTGATCAGCGGCGACACCGACCTGGTGCCGTTCGACCTGCAGACCTCCGCGAGCCGCTCGACGGTGTTCATGGGCACCGCGGTGCTCCGGGCCTGCCGGGACGTGCGCCGGCAGGTGCGCGAGCTGTACGCCGAGCGGGTCGGCGTGGAACCCGGCGAGCTTGACGACGAGCCGGGCGCGCTGCTCACCGCCGAGGGCGCCGTGGCGCTGGACGAGGCGGCCCGGATCGGGCTCGGCGCGCTGCGCGGCGAGGTCCTCGGGCAGGGCACGTGCCGGCTCGAGGGGCGCAAGGGCCACCCGCTGGGCGGCGACGCGTCGTTCTACGAGTTCAACTGCTCGATCACGGAGGTGGAGCTCGACGCCGGCACGGGTCAGTTCGTCATCACCCGCCACGTGTCGGTCAGTGACGTGGGTACCGAGCTCAACCCCATCCAGGTCACCGCCCAGGAGGAGGGCGGCGCGATCATGGGGATCGGCCAGGCCGACATGGAGCAGCTCGTCTTCGACGAGCACGGTCGACTGCTCAACCCGAGCGCGATCGACTACCGGGTCCCCACCTACAAGGACGTGCCGCTGGAGCTTCTCACGGGCGCCGTCGAGAACCACGACGGGCCGGGCCCGTACGGCTCCAAGGGCATGAGCGAAGGCCCGATCCTGTGCACGGGGGCCGCCCTGGGGGCGGCCGTCACGGCGGCGGCGGGGGTCAAGATCACCGACCTCCCGCTCACCGCCGAGCGCATCTGGAGAGCGACCCGAGCCGCGGCGGAGGGCGCCATCGCCTGAGCCGTACGCACCACCGGTCCGTCGACCGCTCGGCCACGCCGCGGCACGCCACGGCGTGATCCGGTCGCGCCGTCGAGCCGCACATACCGCCCACAGCGCAGTGGAGACGGTGCCTCGGCACCGTCGTAGCGAAGGAGGAGTTGCGTGACCAGGAATCCGACCGTCTGTCTTGCCGGCACCCTCGACACCAAGGGCGTCGAGTACAAGTACGTCAAGGAGTGCATCGAGAACCAGGGCGTCGACGTCCTGATGGTCGACTGCGGGGTGATCGGCGAGCCGTACTTCACGCCGGACATCCCCTCGAGCGAGGTGGCCGCCGCGGCGGGCGTCGACCTGGCCGAGTTCGCCGAGCGCAAGGAAGGCGCCGAGGGCCGGACCAAGGCGGTCCTGTCGATGGGCCGTGGTCTGGGCGTCGTGCTCCAGAAGCTCTACGACGAGGGCCGTATCGACGCGGTCTTCGGCATGGGCGGCACCGGTGGGACCGACCTGCTCAGCCCCGCCTTCCGCGGGCTGCCGATCGGCTTCCCGAAGATGATCGTGTCGACGATGGGCTCGGGCAACACCAAGCCGTACGTCGGCCCGTCCGACCTGATCATGGCGAACGCCGTGACCGACATCGCAGGTCTGAACCGGATCTCGCTGCTGGTGCTCGGCAACGCCGCGCACGCCATCGCGGGCATGGCCAAGGGCTACGGCTACGCCCAGAGCCAGGCCAGCGGGAGCAAGCCGCTCGTCGCGATGACGATGTGGGGCGTCACCACGCCCGGCGTCATGCGGGTCCGCGAGCAGCTGGAGCGGGACGGCTTCGAGGTCATCATCTTCCATGCCGTGGGCGAGGGTGCGGGCATGGAGGCCCTCATCGACAGCGGGGTGATCGACGGCCTGATCGACTACTCGCTGCCAGAGATCCTCAACCACTGGCACAAGGGTCTGTTCGACCCGGGCATCGAGCGCATGGAGGCCGCGATCCGCACCGGGATCCCGGTTGTCGTGGCACCCGGCGCGCTCGAGGCGTTCAACTTCGGTGCGCTCACCACGATCCCGCCGGAGTTCAACGTCCCGGAGCGGTACGTCATCGAGCACAACCCGAACGTCAGCTCGCTGCGGGCGACCGAGGACGAGATGGCCAAGCTCGGCGAGTACGTGGCCGACCACGTGAACCGGGCGCCGGGGCCGAAGGCCGTGGCGATCCCGTGGAAGGCGACCTGCAACTACGCGCGTGAGGGCAGCCCGTGGGAGGGCCTGGACCTCCACCCGATGTTCGACCCGCTGCTGGAGACCCTCGACCCGGACGTCGAGGTCGTGCAGATGGATGCGAACATCAACGACCCCGAGTTCGCGGACGCGGTGTACGCGCTGTTCCAGGCACGCTGGGAGCAGGCCAAGGCGGCCAAGGAGTAGGCCGCTGAGGAGATGACCGGCCCGGGAGGCCCCGGCGTCCACACCCCACGCGTGGACGCCGGGCCCCCCGGGTCTGCACGGCGGGCCGGTCGTGACCCGCCACACTCGAGACACCGCCGCGGGCGGTCCGGACGGGAAGGGATGGGCCAGTGCGCGAGACCCTGGAGGCCCTCGGGTCGCCGGCTCCGTGCGCGCTCGTGACGGTGACGCGCACGATGCGCTCGTCGCCGCGCCCGGTCGGGTCCTCGATGGTGGTCCACGCCGACGGCTCGATCGTGGGCAACATCTCCGCCGGGTGCGTGGACGGCGACGCGGTGCTCACCGCCGAGGACGTCCTGGCCGCTGGTCGGGCCGTGGTCACGCACTACGGCGTCAGCGACGAGACGGCCATGTCGGTAGGCCTGGCGTGCGGCGGCGAGATCGAGGTCGTCGTGTCGCCCGGACCGGCCGCGGACCTGGTGGACCTGCTGCGCGGGCTCGAGCGCGACGAGGTGGGGTGCGCGCTGGTCACGGTGGTCTCGCCGGAGGCGCTGCGCGGGCGCCACCTGGCCGTCGGGCCGGGCGAGGTGCGCGGCACCACGGGGGATGCGGCCCTGGACTCGGCCCTGGCCGGGCAGGCTCGCGAGCTGGTCGGGCGCGGGCGCAGCGGGGCCGTGACCGTAGGGGGTGTCGGCGCGGCCGACGACCCGGCGGCGGAGCCGGTGAGCGCGGTGGTGCAGGTCGCGGTGCCGGCGCCGCGCATGCTGATCTTCGGTGCCGGCTCCTTCGCCGCGCCGCTCGTGGCCGCCGGTCGGCTGGTCGGCTACCGGGTCACGCTGTGCGATGCGCGCTCGGCGTTCGCGACCGCCGAGCGGTTCCCCGACGCCGACGAGGTCGTCGTCGACTGGCCGCACCGGTACCTGGCCGGGACGGCGGTGGATGCCCGGGCGGTGATCTGCTCGCTGGTCCACGACCCCAAGTTCGAGATCCCGCTGCTGGTCGCGGCGCTGCGCAGTCCAGCCGGCTACGTGGGCGCGCTGGGGTCGCGGCGCACGCACGCCAAGCGGGTCGAGGCGCTGCGCCGCGAGGGCCTGGGCGAGGACGAGATCGCGCGGCTGCGCGCGCCGATCGGCCTCGACCTCGGGGCGACGACCCCTGAGGAGACCGCGATCTCGGTGATCGCGGAGGTGGTCGCGGTTCGCGCCGGCGGCAGCGGGCAGGAGCTGCGTGGCACCACCGGCCGCATCCATCGGGAGTCGCCGTGACCGGCGGGCCGCTCGGGCTGCTCCTGGCCGCCGGCGCCGGTCGCCGGATGGGCACGCCCAAGGCGCTGGTGGCCACCGAGGACGGCGGCACATGGGTCGAGCGCGCGGCGCAGGTGCTGGCCGACGGCGGGTGCGCGGACGTGCTCGTCGTGCTGGGGGCGCAGGCCACCGAGGCCGCCGCCGCACTGCCTGCGAGGGTCGCCACCGTGGTGGCCGAGCGCTGGCAGGACGGGATGGGCGCCTCCCTGACCGCCGGGCTGCGTGCGGCCGCCGAGCACGCCTCCGGGTCCGACCTGGTGGTGGTCCACCTCGTCGACCTGCCCGACGTGCCCGCCGCAGCCGTGCGCCGGGTGCTCGACCGAGCGGAGGGGCGCGCCGACGCCCTGGTCCGCGCGACGTACGACGGCCGACCCGGTCACCCCGTGGTCCTCGGCCGTGACCATTGGGACGCGGTGGCGGCCCAGGCGGGCGGGGAGCGGGGCGCGAACCACTACCTCGCCGAGCACGACGCGCTCACGGTGGAGTGCGGCGACCTGGCCGAGGGCCGGGACATGGACACGCCTGAGGCGCTACGGCGCCCGGCGGCCGGGCACTGAGCCCCGGCGAGCGGAGCGACATGACGAATCCACCCGGGGGTGAGGCCGATCCCAGCGATCATCGATGATTTCTCGGTGCGCTCAGGCGACGCCTGAGCACTCTCCCCGACATCCCCCACAGCGGGCACCGACGCCCGCGTCGAACAAAGGAGTTCTGGGTCCAATGGAGAAGAAGGAACGCATGCCCCTGTGGCTGGCGGTCGCGATCACCGTGGTGATCGCCCTCCCGCTCGGCCTCTGGCTGAAGGAGTTCAGCCTCCCCCTGTGGATCGTGTTCGCGGTCTGGGCGGAGTACTTCGCATTCGGCGGGACGCTCAAGGGCGCGAGGACCCTCGCGCCGGCGTTCCTCACCGGTGCCGCGGTCGCCCTGATGGTCCAGGCGTTCGCGACGCTGCTGATCGACCTGTTCGGCAGCGTCCAGCTCGTGGTCCCGGGCGACGTCGCGATCCTGGTCGCGTACTTCATCGGGTTCTGCGTGTTCGTCTGGTGGATGAAGTTCTTCTCGGTGCTCCAGGGTGGCTCCCTGGCGTACTTCCAGGGCATCGCGCTGACCCTCGGGTCGATCTTCACCGGCCAGGGCGCCGCGTGGGTCGGTCACTCGACCAACGGCTACGTCCTGCTGATCGGCGCGACGCTGGTCGCGATCGTGTCCTGCTTCGCCGGCATCCTGATCGGCTGGATCAACATCTGGCTCAACGGCGTCAAGGACGTCCCGGAGGCGGCCCCGGTCGCCGAGGCCGCGGCGACGGCCTGACCCGTCGCGCGGACCTTCGCCCATTCGCGGGCACCCAGCGGGCCGGCCACGCCCCACCAGGGCGGGCCGGCCCGCTGCGCCAGCTCGTCGGCGCCCTGGCCGCTGCGCCCGTCCGGCGGGCGTGCCTGCGCCCGACGCCACCCGCCCGTCCCCCACCGCTCGGCGGCGATCCGCGGCGGCCGGCCGGCGCTCTGGCTCGGCGGCGCAGCGCCCGGTAGGCGGCGATCCCGGCATCGACTTCGACCTGGTCCGGCCCGCCTCGCGGGTGGACGAGGTGGTGAACCTGCTGATGTGGTGGGGCGCCTGGATGCCGGCCGACGACCGGGAGACCGCGATGTGCACCGTGGACCCGGCACGTCGTGGCCGGCTCCTGGTCGACGCCTACGGCCTCGACGCCGAGCTGCGGCCCCACGTCGTGCCCACGTCCGTCCTGACCGCGCAGCGCACGTGGCCCCGGATGAAGGAGCGGGCAGAGCGGCTCGGCGGCGGCTGGGCACGGATGTGGAACGACGGCGGCGGCGAGCGGATCCTGCGTCGGGAGCAGTGGCTGCGCGAGAACGCCGAGGTGCTGACCGACGCCCTGGTCCGGCGGTCGTCCTAGGCGGTGGCGCCCTCCGGTGTGCTGCCGCGCAGGATCGAGGTCATCCGCTTGCCGCGGGCCACCTCGTCGACCAGCTTGTCCATGTACCGGATCTGCTGCATCAGCGGGTCCTCGATCTCCTCGACCCGGACCCCGCAGATCACGCCGGTGATGAGGGCGGCGTTCGGGTTCATCGCGGGCGCCTGCGCGAAGAACGTCTCGAGGTCCACCTCGCGGGTCAGCGCCCGTTCCAGCCCGGTCGCGTCGTACCCCGTGAGCCAGCAGATCACCCGGTCGACCTCGACCTTGGTGTGGCCCTTGCGCTCGGCCTTCGTGACGTAGTGCGGGTAGACGCTCGCCAGGCTCATGCTGAAGATCCGGTGTCGCGGCACGGCCTACCTCCCATCGCGGCCGGGCGGCGCCCGCCGTTCCGGGGAGGCTAGCGCGTGCCGCCCACGGGAAGGGCGGCCGCTCGCGTTCAGCGCGTGACGGGGGCCACCTGCTCGGGGAGCTCGGGCGCCCACGGGGGGAGCGGGATCGCGTGCAGCGCCTGACCGGCCTCGACCCGGGTCACCTCGGCCGGGACCACCGCCAGCGCGTGGGCCAGGTGCAGCGAACCGACCAGGTGCGACGCGGAGCCGAGCCGGTGGGTGGGCCGGGCGAGGAACGGCTCGCCGGTCCGCTGCGGGGCCTCGAGGCGCACCGGCGCATACTGCCGGCGGCCGGTGGGCGAGCGCCACGGCTCGGCGGCCCTGACCTCGACCGTGAGCGTCTCGCCGAGCGGGTCGCGGCCGGCGAGCGCCGCCAGCGCGGGCCGGACGAGCACCCGGAACCCGACGAACGAGCTGACCGGGTTGCCCGGCAGCGCGATCACCGGCACGGGGCCGTGCGGGCCCCCGGGCAGCACGCCCAGGCCCTGGGGCTTTCCGGGCTGCATCGCGACCTGGACGAACCGCACCGCCGGTGACTCCAGCGCCTGGCGCACCACCTCGAACGCCCCGGCGGAGATCCCGCCGCACGTCACCACCAGGTCGGCGACCTCGGCTGCGCGGGCGAGCACGGCGCGCAGCGCGTCCGGGTCGTCGCCGACCCGCTCGGCGAGCGGCACGTCGGCGCCCCACTCGACGGCGAGCGCGACCAGCATCGCGAGGTTGGAGTCCGGGATGGTGCCGCCGCCGAGCGCCTCGCCGGGAGCCGCCAGCTCGTCGCCGGTCGAGACCACTGCGAGCCGCGGCCTGCGCACCACTGACAGCTCGCCGTAGCCGACCGCCCCCGCGGCGGCGAGCGCGGCGGGTCCGAGCCGGGTCCCGGCGGGCATCACTGCGGCGCCGACCGGTACGCCCTCTCCGCGGCGGCGCACGTGGGCGCCGGCGACGACGGGCTCACCGACGCGCACGGCTGCCGGCAGCGGCGCGGCGCCGCGCGGCTGGTCGGTCTGCTCGACCGGCACCACCGCGTCGGCGCCGTCGGGCAGCGGCGCACCGGTCATGATCCGGATCGCGGTACCCGGTGCCAGCGCCGACGCCGCGGCCGGACCGGCCGGCTGGTCGCCGGTGACCGGCAGCTCCACCGGCCGCTCGGCAGACGCGCCGGCGACGTCCGCGGCGCGAACGGCGAACCCGTCCATCGAGGAGTTGGTGAACGGGGGAGCCGGGAGCCGGGCGGTGAGGCCCTCGTGGAGGGTCAGGCCCAGGCACTGGGCCAGCGGCAGCGTCACGGCCGACAGGGGGCTCACCAGCGCCAGGATCTCGTCGAGGTGCTCCTGGACCGTCCTGGTGGGCGATGCGTGCGCCATCCTCAGTCCCTTCTCGGCAGCGGTACTGCTCGATGATCGATCATCCGACACGTCTCCCGGTCCCGCCCGTGTACTGTCGCCCGCGACCTGCCCGTGGCATTCGGGCAGGTGGGCACGGCCTTCTCAGTAGACTGGACCAACGGCTCGGGAGAGAGGTGCGCGGATGGTCAGCCGCTCGGCAGGGCCGCTCTGGGAGCAGGTGAAGGAGATCCTGCTCAAGCGGATCATCGCCGGTGAGCTGCTGCCCGACGCCCGCATCGTCGAGGTCCAGGTCGCGCGGGAGCTCGGCGTCAGCCAGGCCCCGGTCCGTGAGGCGCTGAAGTCGCTCGAGGCCCTCGGCATGGTCGACATCCTGCCGTTCAGCGGGGCGCGGGTGCACCGTCAGACCGCCAAGGAGCTCCTGGACGCCTACTCGGTGCGCGCCGAGCTCGAGGTGCTCGCGATCCGTTTCGCCGCGTCCCGGGGCGCGGACTTCTCGTCCCTCACGGCGCGGATGGGGGACATGTACCACGCCGCCGCCGAGGGCGACATGATGCGGCTGTCGATCGCGGACACGGCTTTCCACGAGGAGATCATCAAGGCGTCGGACAACGCCGAGCTCCTGCGGCTGTGGCACAACCTGCAGCCGAGCACGCGCGCGTACATCACCCTGATCAGCCCCGGTGCGGACCCGAACTGGACCGTCGGCCTGCACCCGCCGATCCTCAACACGCTGCTGGCCGGCGACGTCGAGGGCGCGACGGAGGCGATGCGTCAGCACTTCGCGCTCGCGCGGGCGCGCCTGGAGGCCAGCATCTCTCACCGCGGCGAGGACGAGCCGCCCGCCGAGATCAAGGCGGCCGTCGAGGCGGAGGCGGCCAAGGCTGCCGCCGAGGCGGGCGGCGCGCTCATCGCCTGAGGCGGTCGGCCACCTGCTCGGCCACCCGCTCGGGCGTCAGGCCGTACAGGTCGAGCAGGTCGTCGTTGGTCCCGGACTCGGGGTAGACGTCCTGGAAGCCGAGCCGGTCCAGCCTCGTCGGGCGGTGCTCGGAGAGCACCTCTGCGACCGCGCCGCCGAGCCCACCGAGCACCGAGTGCTCCTCGACGGTGACGACCCGGCCGGTGGACGCGGCGTCCACGATGCCGTCCACGTCCAGCGGCTTGAGCGTCGGGACGTGCACCACCCGGGCGTCGACGCCCTGCTCGGCGAGCAGGTCCGCGGCCTGCAGGACACGCGGCGTCTGCGTGCCGGTGGACAGCAGCGACACGTCCGCGCCCTCGCGCAGCACAGCGACCTTGCCGATCTCGAACGGGCGGCCCGGCTCGAAGATCCGCGCGGTGACGTCGCGCACCAGCCGGACGTACACCGGTCCGTCGTACCGGGCGGCCCAGCGCAGCGCGCCCTCGGCCTCGACGTCGTCCGCCGGGGCGATGACGACCATGCCCGGCATGTCGCGCATGATCGCCAGGTCGTCGACGATGATGTGGCTCATCCCGGTCGACCCGGTGAACAGGCCCGCGTAGCTGGGCGTGATCTTGACGTTGGCGCCGGTCTGCGCGATGAGCACGCGCACCTGGTCCAGCGGCCGCACCACGGCGAACGCGACGAAGGTCGACACGAACGGGATGAGCCCGGTGGTGGCCAGGCCGGCGGCGACGCCGAGCATGTTCTGCTCGGCGATGCCCATCTCGAGGAACCTGTCCGGGTGCGCCTTCTCGAAGATGTCGGCCTTGGTCGAGCTGGCGACGTCACCGTCGACGACCACGATCCGCGGGTCGTCGTCGGCGAGCGCCGTGACCACCCGTCCGAACACCTCGCGCTGGGCCAGGCCCATGGGGAGCGTCATCATCCCTGCCTCACCGCCCCGGTCCCGGCGCCGAGATCGGCGAGGGCCGTCGCGTAGTTCTCCGGGCTCAGCGGCTTGCTGTGCCACGTGTAGTCGTTCTCCATGTACGACACGCCCTTGCCCTTGACCGTCCGGGCGATGATCACGGTCGGGCCGGCGCCGTGGCGGGACTCAACCGCGTCGCCCAGGGTGCGCAGGATGTCGCGCATGTCGTGCCCGTCCATCCCCAGCACGCGCCAGCCGAACGCCCGCCACTTCTCGGCGAGCTGGCCGGGGGTGTGCGGCGGCTCGACCAGGCGGGTGGAGTCGTGGCGGTCGATGAGCCAGCCGAACTGCTGGAGCCGGTTCTCGTCGACGATCACAAGGAGGTTGTCCAGGCGGTGGCGGCTGGCCGACATCGCGGCCTCCCAGACCTCGCCCTCCTGGCACTCGCCGTCGCCGAGCATCGCGAAAGCCAGGAAGTCCTTGCCCTGCAGGCGGCCGCCGAGCGCCATGCCCATCGCGGCCGAGATGCCCATGCCGAGCGAGCCGGTGGACATGTCGATGCCCGGGAGCCGGGTCATCTCGGGGTGGCCCTGCAGGCGCGAGTGCACGGCGTCGAACGTCAGGAGCTCGTCCACCGGCAGGTAGCCGCGGTGGGCCATCGTCGCGTACAGCCCGATCGCCGAGTGGCCCTTGGAGAGCACGAAGCGGTCGCGGTCGGGCCAGGTGGGCTCCTCGGGCCGGACCCGCATCACCTTGAAGTACAGCGCGGTGAGGATGTCCGCCGCGGACAGCGGCCCGCCCAGGTGACCGGCCTTGGAGACGTTGATCGCCTCGATCACCGAGATGCGGACCTGGCGGGCGGTCTCCTCCAGCTCGGCGATCTCCGCGTCGTCGAAGGAGAGGTCGGGTCGCGGCATGTCAGCTCTCCTTCTCGTACGAGCCCGCGCGCACCGACGGCGTGAAGACGCACAGCAGCTCCAGGTCCCCGGGCCCGTCGGACTCGGTCGCGTGGAACGTGCCGGGGGGTACGTGGACCAGCACGCCGGGCGTCATCTCCGCCGTGGCGTCGGGGGAGACGATGCGGCCGCGGCCCTTGACGCAGAAGATCGTCTCCTCCTCGGCCGGGTGGGTATGGCCCTCCGGGCAGGAGCCGGCCGGGTACACCGAGAGCCCGATCGACAGGTGCTCGGCGTCGCTGTTCCACGGCCCGAAGTAGGTGTGGAACGTGCGTCCAGGGAGCTCGACGGACTCCGCGTCCTCGAGGACGTAGCGCGTGATCACGGCACCGTCACTCCTTCCCCGGCATCGGCGCCGGCTGAGACGGATTATCGATGATTTACACTAGTGACGGCCGCGACGTGGCGTCAAGGTGGCGCCGGGTGACCTCGGCCGGGAGTGTGGAGTACGCGTGCGTGCAGGTAGGAGGCCCGATCCGGGTCAAGGCGCGATTCTCCGGTCGATCATCGATGAAGGCTGCTCCGAGCCCTCACCTCTCGCCCGGATCGCCCTCCGGGCGGCGCCAGGTCCCGGACCGGCCGCCGGACTTGGCGACCACGCGCACGTCGGTCAGCATGGCCGAGCGGTCGACCGCCTTCACCATGTCGATCAGCGCCAGACCGGCCACGGCGACGCTGGTCAGCGCCTCCATCTCCACGCCCGTGCGGTCCGCGGTCCGCACGGTCGCGGTGATCTCGACCGCATCGTCGGTCACCTCGAGGTCCACCACCACGCCGTGGATGGCGATCGGGTGGCACAGCGGCACGAGGTCGGGGGTGCGCTTGGCCGCCGCGATCCCGGCGATCCGGGCCACCGCGAGCGCGTCGCCCTTGGGCAGCCCACCCTCGCGCAGCAGTGCCGGCACGTGCGGGGCCACGAGGACCCGCCCGGCCGCGGTCGCTGTGCGGACCGTGACCTGCTTGTCCGCCACGTCGACCATGCGCGCCGCGCCGTACTCGTCGACGTGGGTCAGCCTGGGCTCGTCGCTCATGGCACCGAGAGTAGGCGGCCATGACGACCCACGGCGGTCCGAGCGTGCTCGCGGACTCCTTCGGCCGGGTGGCCCGCACCCTGCGGGTCTCACTGACGGACCGGTGCACCCTGCGGTGCCGGTACTGCCTGCCGGCCGAGGGTGTGGCGTGGCTGCCCACCGACGAGGTGCTCACCGACGACGAGGTGCTGCGGCTCGTCCGGATCGCCGTCGAGCGCCTCGGGGTGCGGCGGGTGCGCCTGACCGGGGGCGAGCCGCTGCTACGCCGCGGTCTGGAGCGGATCGTGTCGCAGATCGCCGGGATGCGGACCGGGGACGGCTCGCGGCCGCGGGTCGCTCTGACCACCAATGGCGTGAGCCTGGCGCGCAAGGCCGACGCACTCGCGGCGGCGGGCCTGGACCGGGTGAACGTCTCGCTGGACACCCTCGGCCGCGAGCGTTACGCGGCGCTCACCCGGCGCGACCGACTGCCCGACGTGCTGGCCGGGCTGGCGGCGGCGCGACGTGCGGGCCTGACGCCGATCAAGGTCAACACCGTGCTGATCCGCGGGGTCAACGACGACGAGGCCGTCCCGCTGCTGCGATGGGCGGTGGCCGAGGGCTACCGGCTGCGGTTCATCGAGCAGATGCCGCTCGGGCCGGCCGACGAGTGGGACCGGACGCGGCTGGTCACCGCACAGGAGATCCTCGACCGGCTCGCCGCGGAGGTCGAGCTGGTCCCGGTACCCGCGCAGCGGCGCGGCTCGGCCCCCGCCGAGATGTGGCGGGTTGCCGGCACCGACGCCGAGGTCGGGGTGATCGCCTCGGTCAGCCGGCCGTTCTGCGGGGCGTGCGACCGCGTGCGGCTGACCGCCGAGGGCCACGTGCGACACTGTCTGTTCGCGGCCACCGAGACCGACCTGCGCACCCCGATGCGGGCCGGGGCGGACGACGCCGAGCTCGTCCGGCTCTGGGCCGCTGCGGTGGCGGGCAAGCCCGAGTCCGGGATCGGCAGCGGGCTTCCCGTCCCGCCGGACCGGCTGATGAGCGCGATCGGAGGGTGAGATGGCGGCACAGGTGAGGGTCCGGTGGTTCGCGGCGGCCGGCGAGGCCGCGGGCCGTGCCGAGGAGGTCGTCGAGCTCGACCGCGCCACCACCACGGGCGAGCTGCTGGCCCGCGCGGTGGCCGAGCGCGGCGAGCGGCTGGGCCGGGTGGTCGCCGCGTGCAGCGTGCTGGTGGACGGGACCGTGGACCGGGACCGCACGCGTGTGCTCGAGGCGGGCGGCACGATCGACGTGCTCCCGCCGTTCGCCGGCGGGTGACCGGGCGTACCGGGACGACGGTCAGGGGCTGTTGACCCACTGCGCGGTGCCGTCGGTGAGGACCTGACGCTTCCACACCGGCAGGCGCTTCTTGACCTGCTCCACGAGGGCGGAGGTCGCGGCGAACGCCTCGGCGCGGTGGGCGGAGGAGACCGCGGCGGCCAGCGCGCAGTCGCCGACCTCGAGACGCCCGATCCGGTGTGTCACCGCCACGGCGTCCACGTCGAAGCCCGTCGAGATCTCCTCGGCGATCTCGCGCATGAGGGCGTCGGCCGACGGGTGGGCGGTGTACTCGAGCCACGACACCGCCGACCCGCGGTCGTGGTCGCGGATCACGCCGGCGAAGGTGATGACGGCGCCGGCCGTGTCGCGCACGACGAGCCGGGCGTGGGCCTCGGCGTCGATCGGCCGGTCCGTGACGCCCGCGACGACGACCTCATGGGCGGCCGGTACTCGTCGTGAATCATCGATTTGATGGCTGACGCAGCCCTCCGGCGCGTCGTGTGCGGGCAGGTCGGAGGCGGGCGCAAGGCCCGGTCCCGACGCGCGCGTCACCGTCGTCACGCGGACCAGCGTACGGCCCGGGCCCCGTGAGCCCGCAAGTACCAGGCGTGGTGACGCGCCTCGCCGGAGGCTTCCTGGACCTCGCATCTGCGGATTGATGGACGCTGACGGAGTGCACATGCAAGGATATGGACCCATATAGGATCCGCATCTGCATTGTTAATGATTGGCACACCGACGCTATGCACGGACGCCCTGCAGTCGCTCGGCCGACCCGGCCCGCCCCTGCGGTCGGAGCGCCGCCGCGCCGCCCGACGGACCCGTCGGGCCGGGTGCTGTCTCGGGCCCATCGGATGATCGATGGTCGATCGTGCGGACGGCCTCCCCGGGCCTGCGCCGCTGCACTCCGGCAGCCGGGCGGACCCCGAGGGAGGGCCGCATGAGAGCGATCCGACGCCTCGCCCCGCTCACCCTGGCCTGCCTCCTGCTCGCGGGCTGCTCGGCGAGCCCCTCGGCCGACGCGAGCCCGGGAGCCCTGTCGGGCGCCCCGGGCACCGCGAGCGAGGCGACCTCCGCGGGCAAGGATCTGTCCGGTGAGCTCGTCGTGCTGGCCGCGGCCTCCCTGCAGAACACCTTCACCGAGCTGGGCGACCTGATGATGGCCCAGCACCCGAACCTGACGGTGACCTTCAGCTTCGGAGCGTCCTCGACCCTGGCCCAGCAGGCCCTGGCGGGCGCGCCCGCGGATGTCTTCGCCGCCGCGAGCACCACGACCATGCAGACCGCGACGGAGGTCACCGAGGCCCCGGTGCTGTTCGCCCACAACTCGCTGGAGATCGCGGTGCCGCCCGGCAACCCGGCGGGCGTCACCGGTCTCGCCGACCTGGCGAACCCGGACCTGACGGTCGCGCTGTGTGCACCGGAGGTGCCCTGCGGTGCGGCCGCCGTCAAGGCGTTCCAGGCGGCGGGCCTGACCCCGGCGCCGGACACCTACGAGCCGAACGTGACCGCGACGCTCACCGCCGTCGTCCTCGGCGAGGTCGACGCTGCCCTGGTGTACCGGACCGACGTCGCGGCGGCGGGCGACACGGTGCAGGGCATCGAGTTCCCGGAGGCGTCCGCGGCGGTCAACGACTACCCGATCGCCGTCCTCGCCGACGCCCGGAACCGGGCCGCGGCGCAGGCCTTCGTCGACCTCGTGCTGTCCCCGGAGGGCCAGAAGGTGCTGACCGACGCCGACTTCGGGCCGGCCTGAGCACGCCTGCCGTGGTCAGCGGGGGCGTTCGCGCGCGGATAGCCTCGGGCGGTGGCCGCGGCCCGCACCCGTGAGCCGTTCCCCGAACCCTGAGGAGTCGGATGTCGGCACGTGGAGGCACGCGGCTGGTGCTGCTCGGCACGGCGGGCGGTGCGGCGACGTACCCGGTGCGCGGCGCGGGTGCGGTGGCGCGCAGCGGGATCGCCTCGGCCCTGGTGGTCGGCGGCCGGGTGCACCTGGTCGACGCAGGGCAGGGCGTCACGCGTCAGCTGACGTTCGCCGACGTGGGCCGGCTGGGCCCGGCGCACGCCCTGAGCCCGCTCCGCGCGGTGTACCTGACCCACCTGCACTCCGACCACACGATGGACCTGGTCAACCTGCTGCACTGCGGGTACGTCCAGGGCTGGCCGGAGGACGGCCCGGTCGACATCTACGGACCGGGGCCGCGCGACGCGCTCCCGGGGGTGCCCGCCCCGGGGCCGGACGAGCGCCGGGTCGGCGCCGACCTGGGGACGACGGGCTTCGTCGACCGCCTTGTCGACGCGTTCGCGGCGGACTTCGACGACCGGGTCTCCGCGTCCCACCGGCCCGAGCCCGCCGGCCTGGTCGCGGCGCACGACGTCCTGCCGCCGGCCGGCACCTCCCTGTCCGGGGGTGTGCCGTCGGTCGAGCCGTGGCTCGTCGCGGAGCACGACGACGTGCGCGTCACCGCGACGCTCGTCGACCACGGCGAGATGCTGCCCTCGCTGGGCTACCGGTTCGACACGGCCGAGGGGTCGGTGGTCTTCTCCGGCGACACCTCGCCCTCGCCGAACCTCGTCCGCCTGGCGCAGGGTGCCGACGTCCTGGTCCACGAGGTGATCGCGGCGCGGTACGCCGAGTGGCAGTTCGGCCCGCGGCCGCTGACCGAGCGCCAGGAGCGCGCCGCCGCCACGGTGATGGCCAAGCACACCCCGTCGGACCAGGTCGGAGCGATCGCGCAGGCCGCGGGCGTGCGCACCCTCGTCCTGACTCACCTGGTGCCCGCGTCGGTTCCCTCGGCGAGATGGCGTGAGGCCGTGCACGGGTTCGACGGCGAGGTCGTGGTGGGCGAGGACCTGCTGACGGTCGACCTCGAGCGCTGAGGACGCCGCTCGGTGTCCCGCTAGGCCCGGTGGTCGCCGCCGGCGATCTGGTCGAGCAGGTGCGGCAGCAGCGGCAGCAGCACCCCGAGCCCGTCGCGCACCCCTCCGGTGCTGCCGGGCAGGTTGACCACGACCGCCCCTCGTTCCGTCACGCCCGCCAGCCCGCGGGACAGGACGGCGGTGGCCGGGCCGCCCGACCGGCGGATCGCCTCGGCGAGGCCGGGCAGCTCCAGCTCGATCAGCGGGCGGGTCGCCTCCGGCGTCCGGTCGCGCGGCGAGACCCCTGTCCCGCCGCTGGTGACCACGACGCGTGCGCCGGCCTCGAGCGCCGCCGAGATCGCGCCGCCGACGCTGGTCACGCCGTCGGGCACCACCACGGGGTCCGGGGTCCGGTACCCCGCGGCGCGCAGCGCGCCGACGGCGATCGGCCCGGAACGGTCCTCGGTGAGCCCGCTCGCGCACCGGTCCGAGGCGACGACGACGACGGCTGAGGTCACGGGCGCCACCCTAGTGCGGCTCGCGCGCGGACCCCGCGGTGACGGGGACCTGCGGCCCGGTTCGGAACCGGCTGGGTGAGATCGACGAGGTCCCCCACTTGCGTGCGGCCGGACGGGGCGCTGCGATGGGCGGCGTGCAGCACCTGGTGATCATGGGCGTGTCCGGTTCGGGCAAGTCGACGGTGGCGGTCCTGCTCGCCCAGCGGCTCGGCCGGCCGATGGCGGAGGGCGACGACTTCCACCCGCCCGCGAACGTCGCCGCGATGGCCGCCGGGCGCCCTTTGACCGACGCCGACCGGGCGCCGTGGCTCGCGGCGATCCGCGACTGGATCACCGCGAGGGACGGGGCCGGCGAGCCGACGGTGGTGGCGTGCTCGGCGCTGCGCCGGGCGTACCGCGACCGGCTGCGCGAGGGCCCGGGAAGGGTCCGGTTCGTACAGCTGGACGTCCCGGAGCCGGTGCTCGAACGGCGGCTGGAGGCGCGTCGCGGGCACTTCATGCCGGTGTCCCTGCTCGGGTCGCAGCTGGACACCCTCGAACCGCTCGAGCCGGACGAGGACGGCGTCGTGGTCCGCGTCGCCGACTCGCCGGACGTCACGGTCGCCTCGGTGCTCGAAGCGCTCGACCCTGCCTGATCAGACCCGCCGGGCGAGCACCGCGAACCAGCCGGGGTCGTCGCCCGGGTCACCGCCGTCGAGCCCGCCCCAGAGCGCCTCGACCGCGAAGCCGGCGCGCTCGAGCACGGGCGAGAGCGTCTCGGGCGTGTAGTCGTGGAACCACATCCGGTACGTGGTCACGCCGCCGGCGTCGATCACGACGTGCCGATCGCACACCACGTCGTCGGGGTAGCGCACCCGTGCCTCGAGCTCCAGGTGCGGACCCGCGCGCCAGAAGCCACCCTCCGTGCGGTACCAGGTCGGGGGCTGGTCCGGATGGCACTCGGGCGTCGAAACGTCGAACACCAGCGCGCCGCCCGGGCGCAGCGCGGCGTGCACCCGGGCGAGGATCGCGTCGCGGGTCGCGTCGTCGAACGTGGAGAGCTCCCCGTAGGACTGCAGGGCGAGGTCGTAGCGCGAGACGGCGTCGAGCGTGCGGAAGTCCTGGCGCAGGTAGGTGATGGCAAGGCCCTGGTCGCGGGCGGCGGCCCGCGCATAGGCCAGCGAGTGCTCGTTGAGGTCGACGCCGGTGACCCGGCAGCCAGCGCGGGCCAGCCCCGCGGCCAGCAGTCCCGGCCCGCAGCCCAGGTCGAGCACGTCGACGCCCGGCCCGGCCAGATCCTGTGCGACGAGGTGCGCCACGGTGCGCTCGCGGGTCGCGGCCGGCCGGCTCGCCGCGAGGGTCCGCTCGTCCAGGTGCGCGGCGAGCAGCTGCCGGCCGATCCACGGGTCGTCCCAGAACGGGCCGTCGCTGGGCGCGAAGGGTTCGGCGCGCTCGGTCGCGGCGAGCAGGGCACGCCAGGTGTCGGCCGGCGGGCTCGCGGCGCCCTCGTGCTGCGGTGCGTCCGGCTGGGTCACGGTGCCTCCGGTGCGGGTCCGGGCCGGAGGTCCCTCCGGCGGGGTCTGTGTAGGTAATACATTACGTATATGTCAGAACCGAGAATGGACCGATCGTCCCACCCGGCGTCCCCGGGCACGCCAGGGGAGCTGCCGCCGCAGCAGCCCCGTGAGGAGCTGTTCGGCCGGGTGTTCGTGCTGTTCCAGCAGCTCACCCGTCGGGTGGACGAGGTCCTCGCGCCGCTCGGCCTCACGAGTCGGCAGTGGCTGCTGCTCGGAGTGCTCGCCCACGGGTTCCCCGGCGTCTCGCCGACCCTGAGCGAGGCCGCCGCGGTGTTCGGTACCTCGCGCCAGAACGTCAAGCAGATCGCCGGCCAGCTGGCCGTGCGCGGCTACCTGACCCTGGACGCCGACCCGGCGGACGCCCGCGCGACCCGCCTCGCCCTCACCGAGCGGGTGGCCGTCTTCGACGAGCCCGATGCCGTCGCCGACCAGCAGGCGGTGCTCGACGACCTGTTCGCCTGCTTCAGCGCCGACGAGGTCGCCACGCTCGCGGCCCTGGTCGGGCGCTGGGTCGAGCACCTGCACACCCAGGACGGCCCGCGATGACCCCGGTCCCGCGCCGCCCCCGTCGAGCCGGCGACCTGGTGCGCGTGCTGGTCGGCCTCGTGGTGGTGGGGCACGGTCTCGTGCACCTCCTCGGGGTCTGGCCGCAGGCCGCGCAGACGCCGATCCCCGACTCCGGTACGGCGGGAAGGGTGCTGTGGCTGCTCGCTGCGCTCGCGGTGACCGTCGCCGGTGTCGGGCTCGTCACGGGCCGCCGCCGCTGGTGGTACCTCGGGGCGCCGGCCCTGGTGCTCTCACAGGCCGCGATCCTCACGGCCTGGCCCGCCGCGGCCGCCGGTACCGTCGCGAACGCGGTGCTGGCGGCGGCGGTCGTGCACGGTTGGCTCGCCGAGGGTCCGCGCAGCCGCCGTGCGCGCTACCGGCGGCACCAGTCCGACGTGATCGCGGAAGCCTCGGCCCCGGCGGAGGCGATCACCGAGGCCGACCTCGCGCCCCTGCCGCCGCTGGTCGCCGCGTACCTGCGCCGCGTGGGCGCGGTGGGGCGCCCGCGGGCCGCGGCGTTCCGCGCGGTGCTCAGCGGCCGGATCCGCAGCACGCCGGGTGCACCGTGGATGGCATTCGTCGGCGAGCAGGTCAACACCGTCGGTGCGCACGTCAGCCGCTGGTTCCGGATGGACGCCACGATGCTCGGGCTCCCGGTCGACGTCCTGCACGTGTACACCGACGGCGAAGCGACGATGAGCGTGGCGGCTTGCTCGGCGGTCGGCGTCGCGAGCGCGTCCGGCCCTGAGCTCGGCCGTGCCGAGACGGTGACCGTGCTCAACGACGTGTGCGTGCTGGCGCCCTGGGCGCTGGTAGGCCTCCCGGTGGACTGGGAGCCGGTGGACGACCGCCGGGTCCGCGCCCGGTTCGCCTGCGGTGGGCACGGGGTGTCCGCGGTCCTGGTCTTCGACGACGCCGGCGACCTGGTCGACTTCGTGTCCGAGGACCGGTCCCGGATCGACGGCTCGCGCAGCGATCGGCTGACCTGGTCCACGCCGGTGGGCGAGCCCGCCGAGCTCGGCTCCGGCCGGGTACCGACCCTCGGATCGGCGTGGTGGCACGCGCCGGAGGGCGCCTACCCGTACATCGAGATGCGCATCCACGACGTGGAAGCGATCGGGTCGTACTCGGGTGACCGGCCCGGCAGTCGCCTCTCGGCGCGTGGCCGCTCGTAGCGGCTGAGAGTGAGGCCCGGGGGATCTGGACCGGGCCGGCCACAGGCACGTCAAGGCTCCGACGGGCCGGAACATTCCCGTCCACCGTGTCTCGTGCCCGGGCGCGTCGGCCGGCCGAGAGGTCCGGCTTGCGCACCTCGGATCTGCGCCGTCCCGGCCCGGGGCCTGGCGCGGCACCCCCGTCTCGGGTGAGGATCGGGGTATGGCCCTCTCTCAGCGCACCGCGATCTGCCAGGACTGCGACTGGCAGGTGAGCGGCAGCTCGGCCTGGAACGCGGCCGACGTGCACGAGAGCGACACGGGCCACACGGTCAAGCGCATCGGGCCCGGCAGCCTCTCGACGCGGCCCGACCCGTTCACCGAGCCGCACGGCGACCAGCCCCCGGCGCAGTAGCGGTTCGCGCCCGTCGCGCGGCCTCAGGCCGCCGGTGAGAGGTGGGAGTCGGACGGCTGGGTCTGCGCCGCCGTGGGCTGCTCGGCGGTCGGGAACTCCGGCGGCGGGCCGCCGCAGAAGCACCGGCACGGACCGTCGAGGTGGACGAACCTGGTCGAGGGGCGGGCGACGCAGGGGAACGGGGCCTGCCCGGCCACCAGGAGCGTTGCGTCGTCCGTCATACCTGAAGAGAGTCGCCGGCGCCCCGATCATGACGGTCCCGGCGCGGTTGAATTCGACCCGCAGCCCCCGCGCCCGCCACGCACCGGCCGATCCTGGCGTCGAGACCGGCCGCGCGAACGCGTGAGGTTTCCCAGGACGTTTCCAGCCCTGCGGGGCACGATGGTGACGACCATCACCGCACCGTGGGGAGCCTCGATGATCGACCGCCGCACCTTCCTTGCCGGGACCGCGACCCTGGGCGCCGTTGGCGTCGTCGCGGCCTGTGCGCCCGCGTCCTCGGGTGGCTCGGGCGGCGCGGCCTCGCCCGGAGCGCCGCTCGTCGCCGTGTCCGACGTCCCGGTCGGCGGGGCCGTCCTGGCGACCACCTCGTCCGGCAGTGCGATCGTGGTCGCCCAGCCCACGTCGGGCGACGTCGTCGCGTTCAGCGCCATCTGCACGCACGCCGGGTGCCAGGTGGTGCCCAACGGGGGCGAGCTGGACTGCCCGTGCCACGGCTCGGTGTTCGCCGCCGGCACCGGTGCGGTGCTCCGGGGGCCGGCCAGCACGCCGCTGCCGGCGGTCGCGGTGAAGGTCCAGGGCGGCGAGGTCGTCGAGGCCTGAGGGACGTGCCCGCGCCCGGCGGGAACCGGCGGGTCGCGAGGGATGTGGGATCAGCCGGTGGGTAGCTCGTGCGGCGTCGGTCGTGCGCCCCACGGGGTGCGCTTGCGACGGTGGGTCTCGGGCTGGGCGACGGACGCGGTGCTCGTCGGTCGTTCGCCCGACCCGTGGCGCTCGGTGGCCAGCGCGGCCAGGGCAGCCTCCGCCTCGGCGGCGTGCGCCTCGGCGCGGGCCTCGGCCTGCGCGGAGCGCTGCTGGGCGGCCTCGGCGCGACCCTCGGCCTCTGCGACGCGGCTCACTGCGTCGGCGACTCGGGCCTCGGCGGCCTCGGTACGGGCCTCGGCCTCTGCGACCCGGGTCTCGGCGCGGGCCTCGCCTCGGCGACCCGGTCTCGGCGCGGGCCTCCGCTTCGGCGACGCGGGCCTCTGCCTCGGCGGTGTGCGCCTGGATCCGGGCCGCGGCCTCCGCGGTGAGCGCCTCGATCCGAGCCTCGGCCTCGGCGGCGCCGGCTTCGGCGCGGGCCGCGGCCTCAGCCGCACGGGCCTCGGCATGCTCGGCCCGGGTGATGGCGCGGTTCGCGGCGGCCTCGCCCGCGGTCGCACGCTCGGCGAGGGCCACCATCTCCGTGCTGACGCCGCTGCGCTCGAGCGCCTCGATCGCGACCTCGATCCGCTTGGCCCGCTCGGAGTCGCGCAGGCCGTCCCAGGTGCCCTGGCGAAGCACCTCGAGCCGGGCGCGCTCGAGCGCCTCGGCGGCCTCGGCGGGGGACATCGTGTGGGGGGTCACGGCACGACGATATGTCCGTTTCGTCGCGGTCGGACGGCCGGCGGTCGGACATCACCCGCACGGTCCAACGGTTTCACCCGGAGCGACCTCCGCCCTGCCACAGCGGCTCGACGTCGCGCAGGCGCCTCAGCGAGCGCGCACCGCCACGACGTCGGTGACCCGGCGCCCGGCGGCCAGCCCGCGGCGCTCGAACGCGGTGACCGGGCGGTCCGCGGGGCGCGGTGCGGGTCCGCGATGCGGGTTGTCCAGCCCCGGGTCGGCACCGACCACCTCGAGCATCACCTGCGCGTACGGCTCCCAGTCCGTCGCGCAGTGCAGTGTCCCGCCCACCCGCAGCCGGGAGCGCAGCAGGGCCACGCGTTCGGGCTCGACGATGCGCCGCTTGTGGTGCCGGGCCTTGGGCCAGGGGTCGGGGAAGAACAGGTGCACGGCGTCGAGGCTGTCGGGGGCGAGGCGGGCGGCCAGGGTGAGGCCGTCGCCGTGCGCGATCCGCACGTTCGTCAGCCCCGACCTGGCGAGCAGGACGAGCAGGTTCGCCACCCCCGGCAGGTGCGCTTCGACGGCGAGGTAGTCGCGCGCCGGGTCCGCCGCGGCCATCGCCATCGTGGCCTCGCCCATCCCGGAGCCGATCTCCAGCACCACGGGCGCTCGGCGGCCGAACAGCGCAGCGCTGTCCAGTCGCCCCGCGGCGTCCGTGGGACCGGTGCCCAGGCGCTCGTCGTGGACGGAGAACCCGTAGCGCGGCCACAGGTCGGCCAGCGCACGGGTGCGCTCCGGTCCCAGGACGCTGCGGCGCGGGTGGAACGTGCGTACCGGGCCGCCACGCTGCCCGTGGACGTGCTCGAAGCGTGCGGCGACCTCTTGCGGGTCCGGCGTCACCCGCCCGCGCCCAGGCGTTCGGTGACCCACGACCGGACGGCGTCGAGGTAGGCAGTACGGGCCGGCTCGGGGGACAGCGCGAGGTCGTGCACGCCGCCGGGCACCTGGACCACCGTCACGTCCGGGCCGAGCCGGGGCGCGAGCCGGGTCATCTGCTCGACCGAGAGCACCGAGTCGGTGCGGTCGAGCGCGTCGTGCCAGCGGTCGAACGGACCCGACGCGTCCGAGGTGCACACCAGCACCGGCACGTCGACGGCCAGGCCGGCCGCGACCGCGCCCTGCGCACGACGCACCGAGGACAGCCACCTGGCCCGCACGCCGAATCCCTCGTCCGGCTTCCACGCCTGGTCGTAGCTCCACCCGCCGTCGGTGTGGAGCCACTCGCCGTAGAACCGGTCGAGGTGCGCGACCACCAGGTCGGGTGCGAAGCGGGCCGCGACCTTGATCGCGCGCGTGGTGACCTCGCGGTCGAACCAGCCCCGGTTCAGCTCCAGCCAGGGGCTGTTGAGCACGAGCGCGTCGGCCAGCGGCCCGGCCGGGCGGGCCGCGCGGGCGTCGGCCCACATCGCTGCGATCAGGCCACCGGTCGAGTGGCCCATCACGACGACCTCGTCGTGGTCGGCGCGGATCTCACGGACCGCGGCGTCCAGGTCCTCGGCGTGGACGGCCAGGTCCTCGACGACGTTGGGTGGACGGCCCGGCCGGATCGACCGGCCGTAGCCGCGCGGGTCGATCGCGTAGAAGTCGCGCCCCAGCGAGCGCCAGAGCGTCGCCAGGTGCGGGTGGAAGAAGTAGTCGACGAAGCCCGGCACGTACAGCGCGGCGCCGCGCCGGGCGGTGCCGTCCGGCACCGGTCGCACCAACGTGACGACGGCCTCGCCGTAGGCGTCCGGGGGCAGCACCAGGTCGCGAGCCTGCCAGCCCTCGCCCAGCACGTCCTGGCGCCACATGTCAGCGCGGAGCCTTGACGGAGATCACCGGGCTGGTGGCATCGAGCAGGATCCGCTGGGCGGTCGATCCGAGGATCAGCTTGCCGACCGGTGAGCGGTGCCGGATCCCGATGACGATGCCGCGCACGTTCTGGTCCTTCTCGAGGGCGAGGATCTCCTCGGCCGGCGCGTGGCCCCGGACCAGCTGGCGGATCGTGAACCGCACGCCCTCCGCGCGCAGCCGGCCCTCCAGGTCCTTGATCTCGGTGTCCGTGGCGAAGGTCTCTTTGGGCGGGTCGCTGTGGCCCGAGACGTTGACGACGAGCAGGTCGTCGCCGTGATGGTGGGCCTCGGCGACCGCGTGGTCGATCGCGGCCTCGCCCGCCGGCGTCGGTGTGTACCCGACGATGATGACCATTGGAGCTCCTTCTCCGAGGTGCGGCCGGGCACAGGCCGCACCCCGATCATGCCAGCGCGCACCGGCCCGCACACGACCGCGCCCGACGCACGTGGCGTCGGGCGCGGTCCGATCCGATCAGGCGGGCGGGTTCTGGCCCGGCTGCTGGCCGTCGGCCGGCGGTTCCTGGGGCGGGATCTGCTCCGTCGGCGGACCCTGCCAGTCCTGGGCCGGGGGCTGACCCTGGGCCGGCGGGGTCTGCGGCGGCGGCGGGGTCTGCGGCTGCTGCCACTGCGGCGGAGGCGGGGTCTGCGGCGCAGGCGGCATCTGCTGGGTCGGCTGGCCCTGCCACTGCGGGGGCTGCTGCTGGCCGGGCTGGCCCTGCCACTGCGGCGGCTGGCCGGGCTGGCCCTGCCACTGCGGCTGGCCCTCGGGGCCACCGGCGAACGCGGCGGCCGGGCTGGGCTCCTTGCGACCGCGGTTGGCCAGCAGCACGATCCCGACCACGGCGGCGACGAGCACCGCGGCGACCACGCCGAGCAACCACCACGGGAAGCCCGAGGACGCCGATCCCTCGTCGGACGCGGTCACGTCGTCGGTCGCCTCGTCGGTCGGCTCGGTGACATCCGCGGGCTCGTCGGTGGCCGTCGCCTCGTCGCTCGGCTCGGTGGTGGGCGTGGTCGCCCCACCGCCTGCGATCGCCGACCCGGTCGCGCTCATCTCAGCGAGCTCGCCGAGCTTCGGGGACCAGGTGACCGTGTTGCCGTCGAGCTCGCCGTTGTGCTCGCTGACCGCGCCGGGGAACGTGACCGAGACCGCGACGATGAACGTGTCCATCATCGCCTGCGTCATCGGGTCGGTGGTGTCCGTGGTGTCGGTGGTCTCGTCCGTGAGGTCCATGGTGCCGGTGAACACGTAGTTGTCACCGACCCGCTCGATCGTCATGTCCTGGGTGGACAGCTGGTCGATCGGCGCCTCCGCGAGTGTGTACTTCACACCCGTGTAGCCGTCCTCGGCGTAGGGCTGCTGGTCGGCGCCCTCGGGGGCGTCGGACGCCATGTCCCCGGACATCGAGTCCCACATCTCCTGCGGGTCCATGCCCGTCTGGCTGGCGAACTCGTCCGAGATCGCCATGATCATGGACATCGAGCCCGTGTTGTCAGGATTCAGGGTGAGGTCGGTCTGGATCTTCATGCAGCCGGTCAGCGTCAGTGCGGCCGCGGCGACGATGGCGAAGCCGCGGGCCCACCTGACGGTGCGGCGAGGAGAAGTCTGGTGGCGCGTCATGACGGACATCCTGCCGGTGCCCCCAGCAGTGCGTGAGGGGCTTTCGCGGGTGAATGTCGATCGTTACCGAGGCGACACCGGTCCGGCACGTGCGGGCACCGTGCGAGTGCGCCGGGGCGCGGTGGTCCGCCAGAGTTGAGCGGAATAGACTCAACTTCGCATCGCGTTGCCCGGGCAGAACCCTCACAGGAGGCACCCACCAGATGGACCCGAAGTTCACGACCAAGTCGTCCGAGGCGCTCGCCGCGGCGCTCCAGGCCGCCACGTCCGCGGGGAACCCGCAGCTGGAGCCCGAGCACGTCCTCGCGGCGCTGCTCGACCAGAGCGGCGGAGTGGCCAACGGGCTGCTGGACGCCGTCGGCGCCGACCGCGCCGCGCTGACCCGCGCGCTCGCCGCGGCGACGGCGGCGATGCCATCGACGACCGGGGCGACCGTCCAGCCGAGCGTCTCGCGCGCGATGAGCGCCGTGCTGGCCGCGGCCGGCACCGAGGCCCAGGCCCTGGGCGACGAGTACGTCTCCACCGAGCACCTGCTGCTCGGGATCGCCGCGGGGCAGTCCGCGGCGGGCGAGGCCCTGCGCTCAGCGGGTGCCACCCGCGACGCCCTGGCGGCCGCGCTCCCGGGCGTCAGGGGCTCGGGGCGGGTGACGTCCGCCGACCCCGAGGGCACCTTCAAGGCCCTCGAGCAGTACGGCGTCGACCTCACGGCGGCCGCGCGCGAGGGCCGGCTCGACCCGGTGATCGGGCGCGACGCGGAGATCCGCCGGGTGGTCCAGGTGCTGTCCCGCCGGACCAAGAACAACCCGGTCCTGATCGGCGAGCCCGGGGTCGGCAAGACCGCCGTCGTCGAGGGCCTGGCCCAGCGGATCGTGGACGGCGACGTGCCGGACTCGCTGCGCGACAAGCGCCTGATCGCCCTGGACCTGGCCTCGATGGTCGCCGGCGCGAAGTACCGCGGTGAGTTCGAGGAGCGGCTCAAGGCCGTCCTGACCGAGATCAAGGACTCCGACGGGCAGGTCGTGACGTTCATCGACGAGCTGCACACCGTGGTGGGCGCCGGCGCGGCCGAGGGCAGCATGGACGCGGGCAACATGCTCAAGCCGATGCTGGCCCGTGGCGAGCTGCGGCTGGTCGGCGCGACCACGCTGGACGAGTTCCGCGAGCGGATCGAGAAGGATCCCGCCCTCGAACGCCGGTTCCAGCAGGTCTTCGTCGGCGAGCCGAGCGTGGAGGACACCGTCGCGATCCTGCGTGGCATCGCGCCCAAGTACGAGGCGCACCACAAGGTGACGATCTCCGACGCCGCCCTGGTCGCCGCCGCGACGCTGTCCGACCGGTACATCACCGGCCGCCAGCTGCCGGACAAGGCGATCGACCTGGTCGACGAGGCCGCGTCCCGGCTGCGCATGGAGCTGGACTCCTCTCCCGTGGAGATCGACGCCCTCCGGCGCGCGGTCACCCGGCTGGAGATGGAGGAGTCCTACCTCTCGGAGTCGCTGTCCGACGCGGACGACGCGTCGCACGACCGGCTCGAGCGGCTGCGCGCCGAGCTCGCGGACCGGCGCGAGGAGCTCGCGGCGCTCACCGCGCGGTGGGAGTCGGAGAAGGCCGGATCCAACCGGCTCGGCGACCTGCGCGTGCGCCTGGACGAGCTGCGCACCGCGTTCGAGAAGGCCTACCGCGAGGGCGACTACGAGACCGCTGCGCGCCTGCAGAACGGCGAGATCCCGACCGTCGAGCACGAGATCGCGCAGGCCGAGGCCGAGCAGGACGCGCGCGAGCGCCCGGGTAACGGCGCGGAGGGCCCCGCCGAGGCGCCGATGATCGCCGAGAAGGTCGGCCCGGACGAGATCGCCGAGGTCGTCTCCGCCTGGACCGGCATCCCCACCGGGCGTCTGCTCGAGGGCGAGACCGCCAAGCTGCTGCGGATGGAGGAGGTCATCGGCGCGCGCCTGATCGGCCAGGCCAAGGCCGTGCAGACGGTGTCCGACGCGGTGCGCCGCGCGCGGGCCGGCATCTCCGACCCGGACCGGCCCACCGGCTCCTTCCTGTTCCTCGGGCCGACCGGGGTCGGCAAGACCGAGCTGGCCAAGTCGCTGGCCGACTTCCTGTTCGACGACGAGCGCGCCATGGTGCGGATCGACATGTCGGAGTACTCCGAGAAGCACACCGTCGCGCGGCTGGTCGGCGCACCTCCGGGGTACGTCGGGTACGAGGAGGGCGGCCAGCTCACCGAGGCCGTGCGGCGTCGGCCCTACGCGGTGATTCTCCTCGACGAGATCGAGAAGGCCCACTCCGAGGTGTTCGACATCCTGCTCCAGGTGCTCGACGACGGTCGGCTCACCGACGGCCAGGGCCGCACGGTGGACTTCCGCAACGTCATCCTGGTGCTCACGTCGAACCTCGGGTCGCAGTTCCTGGTGGACCCGACGATGGACGACGCGGCCAAGCGCGACGCGGTGATGGCGGCGGTGCGCGCGGCGTTCAAGCCGGAGTTCCTGAACCGGCTCGACGACATCGTGCTGTTCGACGCCCTGTCGCTGGCCGAGCTGGGGCAGATCGTCGACCTGCAGCTGCGGCACCTGGCCGGTCGCCTGGCCGACCGGCGCCTGGTGCTCGACGTCACCGACGCCGCGCGGGAGTGGCTGGCGATCGAGGGGTACGACCCGGCCTACGGCGCCCGGCCGATGCGCCGGCTGGTGCAGCGCGAGATCGGCGACCGCCTCGCGACCATGCTGCTGTCCGGCGGGGTGCCCGACGGCTCCACTGTCGAGGTGGACGTCAACGCCGACGCCGACGCGGGTGGACTGGTGCTCAGCGTCGCCTGAACGCCGGGGGAGGCGCCTGGGGCTGAGCCGCCAGGGCGCGCGTCGGTCACCGTTGCGCGACAGGCCGGTCTTCACCCTGGGCACGGTCTCGGCCGCGCGCTAGCGTCGGGGAATGGCCGACTCCCCCCAGGCGGACCGACCCGACGCCCCCTTCGACGTCGACCGCTACGACGCCGTGCTGTTCGACCTCGACGGCGTCCTCACCCCGACGGTCGAGATCCACAAGAGGGCGTGGCGCGAGCTGTTCACCGGGTACTTCGCCGCGCACGGCATCACTCCGCCGTACACCGACGAGGACTACTTCGCACACGTCGACGGCCGGCCCCGCTACGAGGGGGTCCGCGAGTGCCTCGCGTCCCGTGACGTGCGGCTGCCCGAGGGCGACCCGTCGGACGAGCCCGGCGTGCCCACCGTGTGCGGCCTCGGCAACCTCAAGGACGCCGAGGTCAACCGGATCCTGGCGACCGACGGCGTCCAGCCCTATCCGGGCTCGGTGGCCTGGCTCGACGCGCTGATCGCGGGCGGCACCAAGGTCGCGGTGGTGTCCAGCTCCCGCAACACCCGGACGGTGCTGGCCGCCGCGGGCCTCGCCGACCGCTTCGACGTGGTGGTCGACGGCGTTCGCGCGGCCGCGGAGCAGCTGCCGGGCAAGCCTCGGCCGGACACCTACGTCCAGGCCGCGCGCGACCTCGGCGTGCCCGTCGAGCGGGCCGTGGTGGTCGAGGACGCGGTGTCCGGGGCCGCGGCCGGCCGGGCGGGCGGGTTCGGGCTCGTCATCGGCGTGGACCGCGGCGTGGGCCCGGACGCCCTGCGGCACGCCGGTGCCGACCTGGTGGTCGCCGACCTCGCGGAGCTGATGTGAGACACCGGGGAGCGCACGCCGCGGGCGGCTCGCTGCCCGGCTACCTGGACCGGACGCGTTTCCCGGTCGACGAGTGGCGCCTGACCGAGGAGTTCTTCAGCGACGAGGACCTGGGCACCACCGAGACGCTGTTCGCGGTCGGCAACGGGTACCTGGGCATCCGTGGCACCTACGAGGAGGGTCGCGACGCCGCGCACCACGGCACGTTCCTCAACGGCGTGCACGAGACGTGGCGCATCCGGCATGCCGAGCAGGCCTACGGGTTCGCGCAGGTGGGCCAGACCATCGTCAGCGCGCCGGACGCGACGGTCTTCGAGCTGTACGTCGACGACGAGCCCATGGTCCTGTCGGTCGCGGACCTGATGTCCTACCAGCGCACCCTGGACTTCTCCGAGGGGGTGCTCCGTCGCGAGCTGCTGTGGCGCACCCCGAGCGGGAACCGCGTGCTGGTGCGCACCCGGCGGATGGTGTCCTTCGCCCAGCGCCACCTCGCCGTCCTCACCTACGAGGTCACGGCGCTGGACCAGCAGGTGCCCATCACGGTCGCCGCCAAGGTGGTCAACCGGGCCAACGGCGAGGCGTACCACGAGACCGGTGACGGCGACGGCGTCCGCGACCCCCGACGCGCCGAGGAGTTCACCGGCCGGGTGCTTCAGCCCGAGGTGCACTGGGGCGACGAGGAGCGGGTGCTGCTCGGGTACCGATGCGAGAACTCCGGCATGACGCTCGCCGTCGGGGCCGACCACCTCATCGAGACCGGCAACGCCTACGAGATCAAGTACGAGGTCACCCCGGACCTGTCCCGGCACGTGTTCCGGGTGCACGCCGAGCCGGGCATGCCGATCCTGGTGAGCAAGGTGGTCAGCTACCACACCTCGCGCAGCGAGTCGCCCGCCGAGCTGATCACCCGGGTCCGCCGCACCCTGGACCGGGTGCGCGCCGAGGGCGTGGACCAGCAGCTCATCGACCAGCAGGGCTGGCTGGGCGACTACTGGGCGCGCTCCGACGTCGAGATCGAGGACCAGCCCGAGCTCCAGCAGGCCATCCGCTGGTGCCTGTACCAGCTCGCGCAGGCCGCAGCGCGCGCCGAGGGACAGGGCATCGCGGCCAAGGGGGTGACCGGCTCCGGCTACGGAGGGCACTACTTCTGGGACACCGAGATCTACGTGGTGCCCTACCTCGTGTACACGTCGCCCAGCTACGCCAGGAACGCGCTGCGCTTCCGCCGCACCATGCTGTCGGCCGCCCGGCGACGGGCCGCCGAGCTCACCACCAGGGGCGCGCTGTACCCGTGGCGCACCATCAACGGCGAGGAGGCGTCGGCGTACTACGCCGCCGGCACCGCGCAGTACCACATCAATGCCGACATCTCCTTCGCCCTGAGCACCTACGTCAAGGCCACCGGGGACGAGGAGTTCCTCGCACGCGAGGGCATCGACGTGCTGGTCGAGACCGCCCGGATGTGGGCGGACCTGGGCTTCTGGCGGGGCAACGGCGAGGACTCGTTCCACATCCACGGCGTCACGGGCCCGGACGAGTACACCACCGTCGTCAACGACAACCTGTTCACCAACGTCATGGCGCGGTTCAACCTGTGGCGCGCCGCCGACGCGGTGGGCGAGGTCGCCGCGCGGTGGCCGGTGCACTACGAGCGGATGGTCCAGCGGCTCGGTCTCACGGCCGACGAGGTGCTCGAGTGGCGCCGCTCGGCGGACGCCATGGCGATACCGTTCGACGAGCGCCTGGGCATCCACCCGCAGGACTCGCTGTTCCTCGAGCGCGAGGTCTGGGACCTGCCGAGCACACCGCCGGAGCGGCTGCCGCTGCTGCTGCACTACCACCCGCTGGTGATCTACCGCTTCCAGGTGCTCAAGCAGGCCGATGTGGTGCTCGCGCTGTTCCTCCAGGGCGAGCACTTCACGCTCGAGCAGAAGCGCGCGGACTTCGACTACTACGACGCGATCACCACCGGCGACTCGACGCTGTCCGGCGTGGTCCAGTCGATCATCGCCGCCGAGGTCGGGTACCACGAGCTCGCGTTGCGCTACTTCTACGACGCGCTCTTCGTCGACCTGGCCGACCTGCACGACAACACCGCCGACGGGGTGCACGTCGCATCCGCGGGGGGGATCTGGAGCGCGCTCGTCCACGGCTTCGGCGGGATGCGCCACCACGGCGAGGAGCTGACCTTCGCGCCGCGGCTGCCGATGACGTGGCCCTCGCTGACCTTCCGGGTGACGTTGCGCGGCACCCGCCTGAAGGTCACGGTCCGCCAGGAGACCATGGACCTCGCGGTGGAGGAGGGCGAGGAGATCACCGTGGCCGTCCTGGGCCGGCGGGTCACCGTGACGTCCGTCCATCCGGTCACTGTCGCGCTGTCGGACCAGGGGCCGCGGATCGGCGGGGTGCCGGAGGCGATCGCGCTGCGCGGCACGCTGCGCGCCGACGGCACCGTCATCACCGCGTCGGTGCCGCACCACTCCGGGCGCAACCGGTAGCGGACGACGCCCGCGGGGTCGACCCGGGTCAGGGCACCGTGACCTGCTCGTTCGCGGTGAAGGACCCCCGCATCGTTCCGCTCGGCAGCCAGGCCAGGCACAGACCTGTGCGGTCGCCCTGGTTCCAGCCCTGCTCCGTGGGCGCCCAGACCACCGGCCGGAGCCCGAGCTGCTGCTCGGCGGTGTCCATCTCGCACCACTTCTCGAGCTCGGTGGTGACCTGCTGGGCGCCGGGCCACGACGCGCCCGACAGCGGCCGGGCGCCGACGACCTCGGCCGCGTGCGGGTCGCTGCACGGCACCACGCGCACCGAGCGCACCGTGCCGTCGGCCGGCAGGGACGCCAGGCAGTGCCCGGTGTCCAGCCGCCCGGCGTGCACGGTCATCGGCTTGGTGACCTCGCCGAGCGGACGGGTCTCGAGCCAGTAGCGCCCGCCGACGACGCCGCCGACGACGAGGGTGACCGCGGCGATCCCGGCGATCACGCCGAGGGCGATCCGGGTGCCGCGGCGCCCCGTCGCCGGTGGCGGTCCGACCGGAGCCTGCCAGCCGGGGGCGTAGTGCGCCTGCTGCGGGTACCACCCTTCGCCGGGCTGCGGGCGCCCGGGCTGCGGGGTTCGGCCGTACTGCGGCGGGTAGCCCGGGGGCGGGGTCTGGCCGTACTGCGGCGGGTAGCCCGAGGGCGGGTTCTGGCCGTACTGCGGCGGGTAGCCCGGGGGCGGGGTCTGGCCGTACTGCGGCGGGTAGCCCGGGGGCGGGGTCTGCGCGGGGTAGCCGGGCTGCGCGGGTGGCGGCGCGGACGGCGGCTGGCCGGGTCCGGCCTGCGGCGCAGGGGCCGGCGCAGCCGACTGCCGCGCCTGAGCGGGCGGTGACCAGCCGGGTGAGGCCCACTCCTGCGTGGCGGGAGGCGCCGCCGGTGGCTGGTCGGGCTCGCCGGTCGCCGGCGCGTCCGCGTCCTGCGGGCGCGGCTCCTCGCTCATCGGTCCTCCAGGTCCAGCACCACGGGGACGTGGTCCGACGGGCCCTTGCCCTTGCGCTCGTCGCGGTCGATCGTCACTCCGGTGACCCGCTCGGCGAGCGGTGCGCTGACGTAGGCGAAGTCGATGCGCAGCCCGCGGTTCTTGGGGAAGGCGAGCTGCTGGTAGTCCCAGTACGTGTAGGTGTGCTCCGCCGGGACGTGCACGCGTGAGACCTCGGTGTAGCCGGCCCGCTCGAAGGCGAAGAAGGCGTCGCGCTCGGCCGGCGTGACGTGCGTGTGCCCCTCGAAGTCGGCGACGTCGTACACGTCGGAGTCCAGCGGGATGACGTTCCAGTCGCCGACCAGCGCGATCTGCGCGGCGGGGTCGTCCCGCACCCATCCGGCCGCCACGGTGCGGAGCTGGTCGAGCCAGCGCAGCTTGTAGGCGTAGTGCGGGTTGTCGGGTGAGCGCCCGTGCGGCACGTACAGGCTCCACACCCGCACCCCGGCGCAGGTCGCGCCGATCGCCCGAGCCTCGGTCGCTTCGTCGTCGCCGTAGCCGGGCTGACCCGGGAAACTCGTCTCGACGTGGTCGAGACCCACCCGCGAGGCGATCGCGACGCCGTTCCACTGGTTGAGGCCGGTGTGCACGACCTCGTAGCCGGCCGCCTCGAACACGCTGTAGGGGAACGTCGCGTCGGCCGTCTTGGTCTCCTGGAGCGCGAGCACGTCGGTCCCGGTGCGCTCGAGCCACGCGACCGCGCGCTCGGCGCGGGCCCGGACCGAGTTGATGTTCCACGTCGCGATGCGCATGAGCCGAACGCTACCCGGACCGCCCGACGGTCCACCCGCGGTCCCGGGCCCGAGCACCGTACGCTTGCGCCATGGGTACCGCACTCGTCACCGGAGCCAGCGCGGGGCTCGGGCTGGAGTTCGCCTGGCAGCTGGCGACCGCGCGCCACGACGTGGTGCTCGTTGCCCGGGACGTCTCCCGGCTGGAGCGCCTGGCAGGGCAGCTCAACGCCGCGGCAGGCGTGCGCGCCGAGGTGCTGCCGGCCGACCTGTCCGCGCGCGCGGACGTCGAGCGGGTCGCCCAGCGGCTGCGACAGGCCGAACGCCCCGTCGGCCTGCTGGTCAACAACGCCGGGTTCAGCACCGGCGACTCGTTCCTGGGCTCGGACCTCGACTTCCAGGAGAAGGCGCTGGACGTGATGGTCCGCGCGGTGATGGTGCTCTCGCACGAGGCGGCGACCGCCATGGTCGCGCGGGGCCGCGGGGCGATCCTCAACGTGTCGTCGGTGGCGGCGCTCACCACGGCAGGCACGTACTCGGCGCACAAGGCGTGGGTCCGGGTGTTCACCGAGGGCCTGGCCACCGAGCTGCGTGGCACCGGCGTGACCGCCACTGCGCTGTGCCCGGGGCTCACCCACACCGAGTTCCACGAGCGCGCCGGGGTGGACCGCAGCCGGTACCCGGACATCGCCTGGCTCAACGCCGACACCGTGGTCGCCGCGGCCCTGGCCGACGTGCGGCGCGGCGCGGTGATCTCCACCCCGAGCCTGCGGTACGGGGTGATCTCCGAGGTGGCGCGGCTGCTGCCGCGCGCGGCGATCCGGCGGTTCTCGGACTCGCCGGCGATGCACGTGACGCCGTCGAGCGACCCCGAGGACTGAGCCGGGGCGACCGTGCGCGCGCCGGTCAGAGCCGAGCACGCGCCGGGTTCCGCGCAGGCGGGGGCGGCGAGTCGGCACCCGGGTCTGCGCCGCTAGCCTGAGCGCATGGCCACCCCTCGCGAGCAGCTGCGCGCCCTGATCTCCGAGCTCGCCGTCGTGCACGGTCGGGTGACCCTCGCGTCGGGCAAGGTGGCCGACTACTACGTCGACCTGCGCCGGGTCACGCTGCACCACCGCGCAGCGCCCCTGATCGGCCACCTCATGCTGGACCTGCTCGAGGAGCAGGGGTTCGGGCCCGGTGAGATCGACGCGGTCGGCGGCCTGACCCTGGGCGCGGACCCGGTGGCCGGCGCCCTGCTGCACGCCGCGGCGTCGCGGGGCATGGACCTGGACGCGTTCGTGGTGCGCAAGGAGGGCAAGGCGCACGGCATGCAGCGCCGCATCGAGGGCCCGGACGTCGCGGGCCGCCGGGTGGTCGCCGTCGAGGACACCTCGACCACGGGCGGTTCGGTGATGACCGCGGTCGAGGCGCTGCGCGAGGCCGGGGCCGAGGTCGTCGCGGTCGCCGTGATCGTCGACCGGGCGACGGGGGCCCGCGAGCGCATCGAGGCCGAGGGCCTGCCCTACCTGCACCTGTACGGCCTGGCCGACCTCGGCCTGGCCTGACGCCTGCCTGATCCCGCCGGGGGCCGGGGCCTGGCCCCCGGTCGGGGCCTTGCCCTCGGCGCCGTGGCCCGGCCCGCGGTCACCGCAGAGCTCTTGACAGCGGGGCGCGCACCTGGTTGGTTAGTTACATCAGTAGATAACCCAACAACCAGGAGGGCCGATGGACGACGAGCGCCCGATCTTCCTCCAGGTCGCCGAGCTGATCGAGAACCAGATCATCGACGGCACCATGCCGGAGGGAGCCCAGGTGGCGTCGATCAACGAGCTCGCCGCGTTCCACCGCATCAACCCGGCCACCGCGCTCAAGGGCGTCACGCGTGTGGTCGACGCGGGCCTGCTGTACAAGCAGCGCGGGATCGGGATGTTCGTCGCGGACGGGGCGCGGGCCCGGCTGCTCGCCCAGCGCCGTGAGGTGTTCAGCGAGCAGTTCGTGCGCCCGCTCGTCGCCGAGGCCGCGAAGCTCGCCATCGACCCCGGCGAGCTCGCGGAGATGATCCGCCGGGAGGCGGGTTCCGCGACCGCTGCCGATGCACGCGCGCATCTGACTCAGAAGGAGGCCGGTCGATGACCGCCATCGTCGAGGTCTCGGACCTCACCAAGCGTTTCGGCTCGCTGGCAGCCGTGGACGACGTCTCGTTCGTCGTGCGAGAGCACGCCATCACGGGCCTGCTGGGCCGCAACGGCGCCGGCAAGACCACCCTCATGCAGCTCATCACCGGACAGGAGTTCGTCACCTCCGGCGCGATCCGGCTGTTCGGTCAGCCGCCGCTGGAGAACGCCGCCGTCCTGAGCCGCACGTGCTTCATCAAGGAGTCCCAGACGTACCCCGACGGGTTCAAGGGCGAGCACGTGCTGCGCGTCGCGTCGTGGGTGTTCCCGCACTGGGACGAGGACCTCGCCCGCGACCTCGTCGCGGAGTTCCGGGTGCCGCTGGATCGCCGGATGAAGAAGATGTCCCGCGGCCAGGCCTCGGCGATCGGCGTCGTGGTCGGCATCGCGTCGCGCGCCGAGCTGACGATCTTCGACGAGCCGTACGCCGGCCTGGACGCGGTCGCGCGCCAGGCGTTCTACGACCGTCTGCTCGCGGACTACGCCGAGCACCCGCGCACGGTCATCCTCTCCAGCCACCTGATCGACGAGGTGGCGGACCTGCTCGAGCACGTCCTGGTGATCGACGAGGGCCACCTCATCATCGACGCCGCCGCCGAGGACCTGCGTGGCTCGGCCACCACGGTGTCCGGCCGGCGGGCGGAGGTCGAGCACTTCGCGCGTGGCCGCGACGTGCTCCAGACCGACGTCGTGGGCGCGTTCGCCTCGGTCACCGTGTCCGGGCTCACCCCCGCCGAGCGTGCCGCCGCCGCGGCGGCCGGGCTCGAGGTCGGGCCCGTCTCCCTGCAACAGCTCGTCATCGGCCGCACCCGCGGCTCCGCCCGTCAGGAGGCATCGTGACCGTCGTCGCCCTTCCCGCCGCAGTGCCGGCAGCGCCACTGAACCGTCGGGTGTGGAACGCGATCCGGCTGCACGCGGCCAACCCCTGGCCCACCCTCATCACGCCGTGGCTCGTGTTCGCTGCGGTGTTCGGCCTGAACCTTGCCATCTGGTACACCGTCACGATCGCTGCCGGCGGTACCCAGAACCTGGATGCCGACGCCTTCGACTACAACGGTGGCGTCACCTGGGTGCTGGTCTTCCTCCTGGTGGTGGCCGTCCAGGCGATGAGCTTGACGTTCCGGTTCGCGCTGGGCCTCGGCATGACCCGCCGGGACTACTACCTCGGCACCGTCGTCTACCTGGCGTTCCTCGCCGCGATGTACGCGGCGGGCATCGCCGTCCTCGCCCAGGTCGAGCGCATCACGGACGGGTGGGGCATGGGTGGCAGGTTCTTCGCGCCGTGGTTCCTGGCCGACCTGCCCGCGTGGCAGCTCTGGTACCTCAACGCGGTCGTGGGCCTGCTGTTCGCGATGATCGGGACGGTCGCCGCCGCGGTCTGGGTGCGGTGGAAGGCCGTGGGGCTCTACACGTTCTTCTTCATCGCCGCCCTCCTGGTGATCGGGGCGGCGTGGCTGATGGGCGTGACCGAGTCCTGGGTGCCGCTGGGCCGGTACCTGTCGACCCACGAGCCCGCGCTCATCGTCACCTGGACGCTGCCGGTCACCGCGCTCTGCGCCGCCGTCGGCTACCTCCTGCTCCGCCGCGCCACCCCCCGGGCCTGACGGCGTTTCGCACGCGGCCCTGACGGCGCGCAGGTGCGAACACGTGCGCGCGCTCGAACCTCCATCGGTTCGAGCGCGCGCACTCGTTCGCGTGCGAACCGCGCGATCGCGTCGGGGCGCTCAGGGTCGCGGGGATGCGTGCCGATGTCCCCTGCGTGCCTGATCGTCGACTCGCCGCCGCCCTGCCCGTCGTGGCGGTGGTCGTCGGCGGCCTGATGACCATGGGCGGGACGATGAGCGGCTCCGGCGGCAGCGGCGGGCTGATGTTCGCCGTGATGGTCGTGCTGGTGCTCGGCTCGCTGGTGTTCGGCTGGTGGTACGCCCAGGCGCGCGAGAAGGCGCTCAAGGAGTGGGCGGCCAAGATCGGCTGGACCTACTACGGCACGGACCCGAGCCTGGTGCACCGGTGGCAGCGCTCGCCGTTCGGGGTGGGCAGCTCGCGGCGGGTCAGCGAGCTGGTGGCCGGGGCGTTCGGACCGCTTCCCTGCGATGTCCTTCGCGTACCGGTACACGACGGGGTCGGGCAAGAACCGCACGACCCACCACTACTGGGTCTGCGCGATGACGATGCCCACCTGGCTGCCCGGGCTCCAGCTCACCCCGCAGGGTCTGGGCGCGCGGATCGCGACGGCGTTCGGCGGGCAGGACCTTGAGTTCGAGTCCGAGGACTTCAACCGCGCCTGGCGGGTCGAGGCGCGCGACCCCAAGTTCGCCCACGACGTGCTGCACCCTCGGATGCTCGAGCGGCTCGTCCGCGCCGGACGCCACCGGGCTGCAGCTGCGCATCGAGGGCACCGACGTGCTGTGCTGGAGCCAGGGTCTGCCCGACCGGGACCGGCTCGCCTCCGCGCCTGGGCGTCATGCGGGCCGCTGGTCGAGGGGATCCCCCGGTACGTCTGGCTCGACCACGGCTACGATCCAGCATCGATCCGCACCGACCTCGGAGAGACATGGAACCCCTAGGCATCGTCCTCATCGTCCTGCTCGTCATCGTCGTGATCCTGGGCCTGTGGGCGGTGGGCACCTACAACGGCTTCGTCCGGCTGCGGAACCTGGTGCAGGAGTCCTGGCGCCAGATCGACGTCGAGCTGCACCGACGACACGACCTGATCCCCAACCTGGTCGAGACGGTCAAGGGCTACGCCGCGCACGAGCGCGGGGTGTTCGACGAGGTCACCAAGGCCCGCGCGCTCGCCGCCGCGCCCGGTTCCGGCGTGGCCGAGCAGGCCGCCCAGGAGAACGCGCTGACCTCGGCGCTCGGACGGCTGTTCGCGGTCGCCGAGAACTACCCGGTGCTGCGGGCGAGCGAGAACTTCTCCCAGCTCCAGACCGAGCTGGCCACCACCGAGGACCGGATCGCCGCCGGTCGACGGTTCTACAACGCGAACGTGCGGGCGCTGAACACCAAGGTCGAGAGCTTCCCGGCCAACGTCATCGCCGGCATGTTCGCCTTCACCCGCGCCGAGTACTTCGAGGTCACCGACCCCGAGGTCCGTCGGGCCCCGCAGGTCGACTTCGGCGCCTGAGCTACCGCCCGGCGAACGCCCCGCACCTGCATCCGCGAGGTCGGTGGTCGGGGCTCGAGTTCGGTGGTCGCAACCACCGAACTCGGCGCCTGCCACCGAACTCGGCGGCTGGGCCGCGGGCGCTGGGGGCGCGCGGGGCCCGGGGGTCAGGAGGCGGCGAGGAGGAGGAGCGCGAGGGTTGCGCTCGCGGCGATCTCGCCGAGGCCGATCGCCATCGGGGTGGCGTGCGGCCAGCGGCGCGGGACCAGCGCGGCGCGAGCCGCGAGGAGGACGAACAGGCCGGTCACCGGCGCGACCACCCACGGCTCGAGACGGCCGGTGCCCTCGGCCAGCAGCACGACCGGTACTGCGGCGGCGGCCAGGACGTGCCACCCGAGCGAGACGGCCAGCACCCCGGGTCGGCCGCGCTCGCGGATCATCGTCTTGACGTAGCGCCACGGTGCCGAGGAAGTACAGCGCCAGCACCCCGACCACCTGCCACGCCCCCACCGAGCCGCCCACCAGGGCGGCGGGCGAGGGTGGCGCCGGCACCGACGCCGGGGTGTGCGCGACCGCGGCGAGCAGACAGGCCGCGGTCACGGTGGCCGCGTCATTCAGCCACGAGCGCTCGGCCCGCCGCCAGGCGGCGACCATGGCCACGCCGAGCAGCGGGGCGTAGGCCACGGCCCACCACGCGAGCGTCGGCCGGACCGCCAGCAACGCGACCCCGAGCACCACGGCCGCCAAGCCGTACACCAGGGCCGGGCGGCGGTAGCGGGCCCGGCCGCGTGCCTTGAGCAGCAGCGCAGTGGCCGAGAACGCGAGGTAGCCCACCAGCCACGCGGCGGCGAGCAGGCCGTGCCACGGCTGCGGCCCGGCGTGCCCGACGCCCACCACCAGCGGCACGACGAGCATCGCCCACGCGCCGTGCTGCCGGGGCGTCCAGCCGGGTGAGCGTTTCCGTTGAGGTCGCCGGGCCGGCGCGGCGACCTCCCCGCGCGCGCCCGGCCGGGGCGCGGGCCCCGCGCTCACCGCCGGACCAGCTCCACGAGGTCGGCGATCGAGTCCGCCACCCGGCCGGGGTGGAAGGGGTAACGGTCCAGGTCCGAGCGCTTGGTCGAGCCGGAGAGCACCAGGAACGTCTGAAGGCCGGCCTCCATGCCGGCGACGATGTCGGTGTCCATCCGGTCGCCGACCATCGCCGTGGTCTCGGAGTGCGCCTCGATCCGGTTGAGGGCGGAGCGGAACATCATCGGGTTCGGCTTGCCGACGTAGTACGGCTCGCGCCCGCTCGCGGCGCTGATCATCGCGGCCACGGCGCCGGTGGCGGGCACGTCGCCGTCGGAGCTGGGGCCCGAAACGTCGGGGTTGGTCGCGATGAACTTCGCCCCGGCCTGGATCAGCCGGATCGCCTTGGTCAGCGCCTCGAACGAGTACGTGCGCGTCTCGCCCAGCACCACGTAGTCCGGGTCGGTGTCGGTGAGCGTGTACCCGGACTCGTGCAGCGCGGTGGTCAGGCCTGCCTCGCCGATCGCAAAGGCCGAGCCACCGGGTCGCTGCTCCGCCAGGAACGTCGCGGTGGCCAGCGCAGAGGTCCAGATCGCCTCCTCCGGCACCTCCAGCCCGGCCGCCACGAGCCGAGCCCGCAGGTCGCGCGGGGTGTAGATGGAGTTGTTGGTCAGGACCAGGAACGGGCGTCCCGCCTCGCGCAGCGCCGCCACGAACTCCGCCGCCCCCGGCAGCGCGGTTCCCTCGTGCACCAGCACGCCGTCCATGTCGGTCAGCCACGAGCGGATCTGGCGGTCGGTCATCGTCCGGTCCCCGCCTCCGGCTCGCTCTCGGCGTGGTGCGCCTGCGCCGCGAGCGCCTCGACCGCGGCACGCTGGCGGCGCGCCCGCAGCGCGGCGATCGCGACCGGCACCAGGGACAGCGCGATGATCCCGACCAGCAGCAGCTCGATGTTCGCCTTGACGAACGGGATGGTTCCCAGCGAGTAGCCGAGCAGTGTCACGCCGCACCCCCACAGCACCGCGCCGACCAGGTCGAACGCGGCGAACTTGGGGTAGTGCATGCGGCCGATCCCCGCCGAGGCGGCTGAGTAGGTCCGCACGATCGGGATGAACCGCGCGATGATCACCGTCGCACCGCCGTACCTCTCGAAGTAGCGGTGGGTCTCCTCGATGTGCTCGCGCTTGAAGAACCGCGAGTCGGGACGGTTGAACAGCCGCGGACCGACCCGTCGACCGATCCAGTAGGCGTTCTGGTCGCCGGCGAACGCGGCGAGCGCGACCATGAGGCACAGCAGCCACAGCGGGAAGTGCAGCTCGTCCTGGGCCACCAGCGCACCGGCGGTGAACAGCAACGAGTCGCCGGGCAGGAGCGGGAAGAACAGCCCGGTCTCGATGAAGACGACGATCACCACGCCGATCAGCGCGTACGCACCGAACCGTTCGATCAGGGTCTGGGGGTCGAGCCAGCTCGGCCCGAGGGTCGCCACGGGGGACATGGCCGCACCGGCCAGCAGGGTGGTGATCACCGGCCAAGCCTACGCACGCGGCTGCACGCTTCCGGGGAGTGGGCTGTGACGGTCCGGTGAACGGCGCGGCGTGCGGCGTCGGGACTGCTCCCCGCAGGTGCCCCGCGCTGGATAGGGTCGAGCGGCGGAGACGACCCGAGGGAGGCCGATGGTGCTCGCGCTCGAGCGCGTGACGCGGGTGTACGACGGGCGGCGTGCTCTGGACGAGGTCTCGTTCACGGTGCGCCCGGGCCGGACGACCGGCTTCGTCGGCGCGAACGGGGCCGGCAAGACCACGGCGATGCGGATCGTCATGGGGGTGCTCGCGCCGACCTCGGGCGAGGTGCTGCTGGACGGCCGGCCGCTCACCCGTGTGCTGCGCCGGACCTTCGGCTACATGCCGGAGGAGCGCGGGCTGTACCCGCGGATGCGGGTGCTCGACCAGCTCGTGCACCTGGGTCGCGTGCACGGCATGTCCCGCGCAGCCGCGACGCGACGCGCGACGGCGCTGCTCGACCAGCTCGGCCTCGACGAGCGCAGCCACGACCTGCTCCAGACGCTCTCCCTGGGCAACCAGCAGCGTGTGCAGGTCGCCGCCGCGCTGCTGCACGAGCCGGTGCTGCTGGTGCTCGACGAGCCGTTCTCCGGCCTGGACCCCCTGGCGATCGACGCGATGGGCGAGCTGCTGCGCGCCCGCGCCGCGGCGGGGGTGCCCGTGCTGTTCAGCTCCCACCAGCTCGAGCTGGTCGAGCAGCTGTGCGACGACGTGGTCATCATCGACGACGGCCGGGTGGTCACTGCCGGGCCGGCCGACGAGGTGCGGACCCGGCGCGGCGGCCGGCGCTACCGGGTGCGGGTGCAGGGCCCGCGCCCGGCGGCCGAGCTGGTGTCGGGCGTCGCCGGCGCGACGGTGGTCGACGCGACCGACGACACCGTCGTCGTCGAGCTCGCCGACACCGCCGACGACCAGGCTCTGCTCGCCGCGGCCCAGGCGCACGGCGTGCTGCGTGAGTTCGCGGTGGTGCGCCCGACGCTCGCCGAGATCTTCCGGGAGGTGGTCCGGTGAACGGGACGATGTCCGCCTGGGGCGCGATCCGGGTGATCGCCGGCCGCGAGGTGTCGGTGAAGCTGCGGGACAAGGCCTTCATCGGCTCCACCGTGTTCATGCTCGTGCTGGTCACCGCCGCCACCCTCATCCCGGTGCTCATCCAGCAGCGGGTGCCGAGCATCAGGGTGGCCGTCCAGGGTGCGGCGGCGGTGGACGTGGTGGACCTGGCCACTCAGCTCGGCCACGACGCGCAGGACTCCGGCACGGCCCTGCCACCGGTGCTCGCGGTGTTCGGCGAAGGCGGGCTGCCCGCCGCGGACGTCACCTCCGTCGAGGTCGAGCCGGGCCGTGACGTGGAGCAGCTGGTCCGGGACGGTGACGTGGCGGCCGCCATCGTGGGCGAGGACCCCACCGGGCTCACCGTGATCGCCGCCCAGTCGGTGCCCGCCGAGCTCGACGTGCTGCTGCGTGCGGCGTCCAGCGAGCTGCAGGTCAAGCAGGCGGCCGCCGAGGCCGGGCTGTCCGCCGAGCAGGTCGCGGCGCTGACCGGGCCCGTCATGCCCTCCACCCGGCTCCTCGAAGCCCGGCCGACCGGCGCGGTGCCCCCCGAGCTGCTCGTGCTGGTGTTCGCGTTCCTGTTCTACCTGTCGGTGCTGACCTTCGGGATGTCGATCGCCCAGAGCGTGGTCGAGGAGAAGCAGTCCCGGGTCATCGAGCTGCTGGTCGCGGCGCTCCCGGTGCGCTGGCTGCTCGCGGGCAAGGTGCTCGGCAACACGGTGATGGCGCTCGGCCAGATCGTGGTGATCCTGGGCGCCGGGCTGGCCGGTGCGACGCTGGCCGGCCAGGGCGAGGTGGTCCGGCAGGTGCTCGGCGCGTCCGGGTGGTTCGTGGCGTTCTTCCTGCTCGGCTTCGTGATGCTGGCCTGCCTGTGGGCCGTGGCGGGTTCGCTGGCCTCGCGGATCGAGGACCTGCAGGCGACCACCGTGGTGATGCAGGTGCTGGTGATCGTGCCGTTCTTCGCCGCGCTGTTCACGATGGACTCCGGTCCGGTGCAGCGCGTGCTGTCCTACGTGCCCTTCACCGCGCCGCTGCTCATGCCGGCGCGGGTGGTGCTGGGCAACGCCGCGCCGTGGGAGCCCGTGGTCTCCGCGGTGATCGTGCTGGCCACGGGCGTCGCGTTCGTGCTGGTCGGTGCGCGGCTGTACGAGGGCTCGCTGCTGCACACCTCGTCGCGCCTCAAGGCGCTCCAGGCGTGGCGGGCCTCGCGGTGAGCGCGGGCCGGATCGGCACACCGCTGAGCCCGGGTGCGACGCGCGCCCTGCTGCTGGGCGGCGGCGAGCTGGGCAAGGAGGTCGCGATCGAGCTCCAGCGACTCGGCGTGGAGGTGGTGGTCGCCGACCGGTACGCCCACGCCCCGGCGATGCAGGTGGCGCACCGGTCGCACGTCGTGAACATGCTCGACCCGCAGGACCTGCGACGGGTGGTCGCCGCCGAGCGCCCGCACCTGGTGATCCCCGAGGTCGAGGCGATCGCCACCGACGTGCTCGCCGAGGTCGAGGCCACCGGCGTGCGCGTGGTGCCCACCGCCCGCGCGACCCGGCTGACCATGGACCGCGAGGGCATCCGGCGGCTCGCGGCCGAGGAGCTCGGCCTGCCCACCTCGCCGTACCGGTTCGCCGACAGCCGCGAGGAGCTGCACGCGGCGGCGAGCGCCCTGCGGCTGCCGTGCGTGGTCAAGCCGGTCATGAGCTCGTCCGGCAAAGGTCAGACCGTGGTGCGCACCGCCGACCAGCTCGAGGCCGCCTGGCGGCACGCCCGCACCGGCGGCCGGGTGGCCGCGGACCCGGACGCGTCGGTGCGCGTGATCGTCGAGGCGTTCGTGCCCTTCGACTCGGAGATCACGTTGCTCACCGTGCGGCACGCCGGGGGGACCACGTTCTGCGACCCGATCGGACACGTCCAGGTCGACGGGGACTACCGGGAGTCCTGGCAGCCGGCAGCGCTGCCCGACGGCGTGCTGGCCAAGGCCCAGGAGGTGGCCCGCGCGGTCACCGACGCGCTGGGCGGCTGGGGCCTGTTCGGCGTGGAGCTCTTCGTGGTGGGCGACGACGTGCTGTTCTCCGAGGTCTCCCCGCGGCCGCACGACACCGGGCTGGTCACCCTGGTGTCCCAGGACCTTTCGGAGTTCGCGCTGCACGCCCGCGCGGTGCTCGGCCTCCCGGTCGGCGAGGTGCTGCGCCTGGGTGCAGGTGAGGGGCAGGGCGCCGCCGCGTCCTGCGCGGTGCTGGCCGAGGGCCACGGCGTGCCGGAGTTCACCGGTGTCGCGCAGGCGCTCGAGGTGCCCACCGCCCAGGTCCGGCTGTTCGGCAAGCCGGAGGTGCGCGGCCGGCGCCGGGTCGCGGTGACCCTGGCCCGCGGTGCCGACGAGGCGCAGGCCCGTGCTCGCGCCGTCGCGGCCGCGGAGGCCCTGCACGTCGAGCTGCGCTGACCGGCTCGGGACCGGGCCGCGGACCCGTCAGGATGGTGGCGTGGACGACGACGGCTCAGCTGAGCGGGTGGTGGGTGTCGGTCCGTGGCCGGGCGGTCCGCAGGCCTGGCCGCGCCTGCCGGGGCCCGATGGCGCGCCCGACGCCCCCGACGCCCCGCCCGACCCGCGCTACGACCCCGAGCTGCTCGCCCACGGCGACCGGCGCAACGTGGTGGACCGATACCGGTACTGGACGGTCGAGGCCGTCGTGGCCGACCTGGACACCCGGCGCCACCCTCTGCACGTCGCGTTCGAGAATGTCGAGCACGACCTGAACGTCGGGTCGTTGGTGCGCACCGCGAACGCCTACAACGTCGCAGGGGTGCACGTGGTGGGCCGACGACGCTGGAACCGGCGCGGCGCGATGGTCACCGACCGCTACCTGCACGTCCACCACCACGCCGACGTCGCCGGGCTGCTCGCCTGGGCGGCCCGCGAGGGGTTGCCGGTCGTCGCGGTGGACAACGTGCCGGGATCGGTGCCGATCGAGACCCACCCGCTGCCGCGGGAGTGCGTGCTGCTGTTCGGCACCGAGTCCGCCGGGCTGTCCGCGGCGGCGCTCGCGGGCGCCGACTCGGTGGTGCACATCACCCAGCACGGTTCGACGCGCTCGCTCAACCTCGGCGCCGCCGCCGCGATCGCGATGTTCGCCTGGGCGCAGCGTCACGCCTGACCGGCAGGCGCCGGACCGGCGGTCCGGGCGGTCCGCGTCCGGGGTAGGGTCGGCGCCCGTGCGCACCCTGTACCCCGCGGTCGAGCCCTACGACTCCGGCATGCTCGACGTCGGCGACGGGCACCAGGTCTACTGGGAGACGTCCGGCAACCCCGACGGCAAGCCCGTGGTGTTCCTGCACGGCGGCCCGGGAGGCGGCTCGGACCCCAAGCACCGCAGGCTGTTCGACCCGGCGCGCTACCGCATCGTGCTGCTCGACCAGCGGATGTGCGGCCGGTCGACGCCGCACGCGGCCGACCCGGACGCGGACCTGTCCGCCAACACCACGTGGCACCTGGTCGCCGACCTCGAGGCGGTGCGCACCCACCTGGGCGTCGAACGCTGGCAGGTGTTCGGCGGCTCGTGGGGATCGACGCTCGCGCTCGCGTACGCGCAGTCCCACCCGGAGCGGGTGACCGAGCTGGTGCTGCGGGGCGTCTTCACGCTGCGCCGGCTCGAGCTGGACTGGTACTACGAGGGCGGCGCGGCGGCGATCTTCCCGGACCTGTGGGAGGACTTCGTCGCGCTGATCGCGCCCGACGAGCGCCGTTCGATGATGAAGGCCTACCACCGGGCCCTGTTCGACCCCGACCCGGCCGTGCACCTGCCGGCCGGCGTGGCCTGGACCACCTGGGAGGCCTCGACGGTCACCCTGCGGCCGCGCCCCGAGCTGATCACGCAGATGCAGGAGCCCAGGCACGCGCTCGCGTTCGCCAGGATCGAGAACCACTTCTTCGTGCACGGGGGGTGGATGGAGGACGGGCAGCTCATCGCGAACGCGTCGCGGCTGGCGGACATCCCGACGGTGATCGTCCAGGGGCGGTACGACACGTGCACGCCGGTCACCACGGCGTGGGACCTGCACCGCGCGCTGCCGAGCGCAGAGCTGGTGATCGTGCCCGACGCAGGGCACTCGTTCGACGAGCCCGGCATCCTGGACGCACTGATCACGGCCACGGACGGGTTCGCCGGCTGACCGCGGAGCCCGCCAGCGGACCACGAGCCGGAGGCCGGTGCCCGACGGGCGAGAGGTCCCCGTGGGCCTGGGCACTTTCGTGCCACGATGGGCACGCCAACGTCACGCACTCCCAGGAGCCTTCATGCCCATCGCCACCCCTGAGGTCTACGCCGAGATGCTCGACCGGGCCAAGGCCGGGTCCTTCGCCTACCCGGCGATCAACATCACGTCCTCGCAGACGGTCACCGCGGCGATCCAGGGCTTCGCCGAGGCCGAGAGCGACGGCATCATCCAGGTCTCGGTCGGCGGCGGCGAGTACGCGTCCGGCTCGACCATCAAGGACCGCGTCGCCGGGTCGCTCGCCCTGGCCGCGTACGCCACCGAGGTCGCCAAGAACTACCCGGTGAACATCGTCCTGCACACCGACCACTGCGTGGAGGCCAACCTCGAGTCCTGGGTGCGGCCGCTGCTCGCCTACGAGGCCGAGCAGGTCAAGCGCGGTGAGAACCCGGTCTTCCAGTCCCACATGTTCGACGGCTCGACGATCGCGATCGAGCCCAACCTGGTGATCGCCGAGGAGCTCCTCGAGCTCTCCCAGGCCGCCCGCACCATCCTCGAGATCGAGATCGGCGTCGTCGGTGGCGAGGAGGACGGCCACACCGCGGAGATCAACGAGAAGCTGTACACCACCCCCGAGGACGGCCTGAAGACCGTCAGGGCGCTGGGTACCGGCGAGAACGGCCGCTACCTGACGGCCCTGACCTTCGGCAACGTGCACGGCGTGTACAAGCCGGGTGCGGTCAAGCTTCGTCCGGCGATCCTCAAGGAGATCCAGGACGTCGTCGGCGCCGAGATCGGCAAGGACATGCCGTTCGACCTGGTGTTCCACGGCGGCTCGGGCTCGACCGCCGCGGAGATCGCCGAGGCCGTCGACAACGGCGTGATCAAGATGAACGTCGACACCGACACCCAGTACGCCTTCACGCGGCCCGTCGTGGACCACATGTTCAAGAACTACGACGGCGTGCTGCGGATCGACGGCGAGGTCGGCAACAAGAAGGCCTACGACCCCCGCGCGTGGGGCAAGGCCGCCGAGGCCGGCATGGCCGCCCGCGTCGTCGAGGCCTGCCAGCAGCTGCGGTCGGCCGGCACCAAGATGTGACCACCGTCGTGGGCCGGCCCACGACGTGACCAGGCCCCGCCCGGCTGTGGCCGGCGCGGGGCCTCGTCACGTCTGTCAGGCGATGACGTCCGGGGGCTCGGGGTGGTCGCGTGGGCCGATCGTGGGCAGCTCGTCGACGTCGGTCAGGTCGCCTACGAGCAGCTCCTCGTCGTCGGTCGGCGCGCCGGGTACCACCTCGAGCAGCTCGTGGATCCGGGTGACCTGGAGCAGGAAGCGCACCGACTCCGGTGCCCGCAGCACCCGGACCGGCTGCTGCACCCGGGTCGCGACCCGGGCCAGGAACGCGATCCCCGAGGAGTCCATGAACGTGACGTGCTGGGCGTCGATGTCGATCGGCAGGCCGGCCGCCTCGGCGTCGGCCGTCGCGTCCGCGAGGTCCCCCGCGAGGTCGGCGTCGATCTCGCCGGACAGGACGATCCGGGTGCGGCCGTTCTCGACGATGACGTGCACGGATGCCGGCTCGGCCGGGTCCGGGCGATCCGCGCCGCTGCCGGGCCGGCCGGGCCCGCTGCTGTTACCGTCTCGCACGTCCCTACCCTTCGTCGCCCCTGCCGGCGGGGTCGCGTCGGGGGTCTGCGGGGAACGGTAGACGATCGGCGGTGGGAATGGTCAAGAACGGCGCGGGGAGCGGGCGAATCGCGGAGATTCGTGACCGGGCGATCCACGCGACCGGCGTCTCGGTGGTGATCACCGAAGCAGGTGCCGCCGACTCGCCGATCGTCTGGGTCAACGATGCCTTCACCCGCACCACCGGCTGGACGTTGCAGGAGGCGATCGGCCGCGACCCCAACCTGTTGCACGGCCCCGGGACGGATCACGCGGTGACCCGGCGCCTGGCCGAGTCGGTCAAGCGCGGCGAGCCGTGCACCATCACGGTGCTCAACTACCGCAAGGACGGCTCGGGGTTCTGGAACCAGGTCTCGGTGTCACCGGTACCGGACGCCGACGGCCGCGTCACGCACTGGGTGGGCATCTCGGTGGACGTGACCGACCAGGTCGAGCGCGCGGACGCCCAGGACGCGTCGATCCGGGAGGAGCGACAGGCTCGCGCGGGTCTCGCGCTGGTGTCGCGGGTGTCCGACCTGCTCGCCGACCTGGACGACCCGCACGTGCTGCGCGAGATCGCGTCGATGCTCGAGCTCGAGGTGGTGGGCTGGGCGGGGTTCTTCGTCGACGACGGGGTGCTGCGGGCCACCTCGGGGATCGACGCCGGCGCGCGCACCGAGGGGACGTCCCGACGCCGGCGCGCCGGCGTCGCGCCGGACCCGGTGCAGGACCTGCTGGACGGCGTCAGCCGCGAGCCCGTCGAGGTCCGGCTGGACGCCACCGGGCTCGGGACGACCACCCAGCACCTCGTGGACCACCTCCTGGAGCCGCTGCGCGGGCGCCGTCCGCCGGTGGAGGCCGTCGTGGTGCACCCGGTCGCCGGGCGCCGCCTGGTGCAGGGCGTCCTGGCGACCGCGCCCCGCCACGGCGTCGGCCTGGCCGGGTACTCCGAGCACGACCTCACGGTGCTGTACCTGGTGGTGCGCCGGGTGGGGCTCGCCGCGGACAACGTCCGGCTGTACGCGCGCGAGCACCGGCTGGCCGAGACGCTCCAGCGCGCGATGCTGCCCGAGCAGGCCGAGATCCGGGGTCTGGACGTGTGGACGTACTACGCGCCGAGCTCGGGCCACGCGCAGGTCGGCGGTGACTGGTACGACGTGCTCGAGGTCTCCCCCGACCACGTGGTGCTGGTGATCGGCGACGTCGTGGGGCACGACGTCGAGGCAGCCGCCGTGATGGGCCAGCTGCGGTCGGTGGTCCGGGCCTACGCGCACGACGAGACGGCGCCCGGCGCGGTCCTGGACCGGGTCGACCAGCACGTCGGCGGGGTCCGGCTGGCCCGGCCGGCGAGCCTGGTGCTGGCCTCGATGACCCGGGCAGGGTCGGGTTGGCGGCTGCTCTGGTCCCGCGGCGGCCACCTGCCTGCGGTGCTCGTGCGCGACGGACGGGCCGAGACCCTCACCGGCGCCGCGGGGCCGATGATCGGGTTCGGTTCGGGCGGCCGCACCAGCGAGTCCCGTGACCTGGGGCCGGGCGACCTCCTCGTGCTGTTCACCGACGGGCTCATCGAGCGACGTGACCGGACGCTGCGCGAGGGTCTCCAGGCACTGCTCGACCTGGCCGGGCCGCTCGGCGGGCTGGACGCGGCCGGTGTCGGCGAGGAGCTGCTGACCCGGCTGGGCGACTCGCCGGAGGACGACGTGGCGGTGGTCGTGGTCCGGGTGCCCGACCCGTCGGCCCCCGCCGCCGTCGACGAGGGCGGGCGCCGCCGGCGGTGGTCGCTGCCCAGCGAGCCCGGGTCGATCTCCCGGGCCAGGCACGCGGTCCTGCGGGCCTGCGAGGCCTGGGGGATCCCGGGTGGGCAGAGCGCGGAGCTGGTGGTCTCCGAGCTCGTGGCCAACGCGGTGCTGCACGGCTGGGGCCACCTGGTGCTCCGGTTGTTCGACGTGGGTGGCGCGCTGCGGATCGAGGTCGAGGACGCCAACCCCGCGCCGCCGGTCAGTGTCGACGGACACGAGGGCCGGGTCGGTGGGTACGGCATGCGGATCGTTGAGCGCCTGGCCCGGTGGGGCTGGGAGCCGACCGCGCAAGGCAAGGTGGTCTGGGCTCTGGTGGACCCCGCGCCGCCGCCGACCGGCGTGTGAGCCGGCCGCCGGGCGACGTCAGTCCCGGGTGTCGTGCTCCGGTGCCGCGCAGCGGTGCTCGCCGTCGACCCGGAACATCGCCAGCGCGCCGCACACCTCGAGCACGAACAGGTCCCGGTCCGAGGAGCCGCGCAGCACGGCCGCCCCACCTCGCCTGCGCGCGGAGTCGGCCAGCGAGATGAGGAACGCGGCGCCGGTGGAGTCCAGGAACGTCACCCGGCACATGTCGATCACCAGGAGCTGGCGGCGCAGCCCGGTGACCCGGGCCGCCACCTCGGGGAACTGATCACGTTCGGCGAGGTCGAGGTCGCCCGAGATCGTCAGCGTGGTCGCCGTGGGCGACATCGCGATCTCGAGCATGGTCACTCCGTTCGGGTGGTCGCGCCGACTGTACTTTCGGTCCGGGGGTGCCGCACGGCGAGCGCACCGCCCCCGAAGCCGCCCGGCGAGCGGGCGTCCGGGCACCGTCGGGACCCGAGCCGGTAGCCTCGGTGCGGCCGCCGGGACGTCGACGGTCGCTCGTGGACAGGGATCGAGGACACATGCCAGCCGTCGTCGTGCTCGGCGCCCAGTGGGGCGACGAGGGCAAGGGCAAGGCCACCGACCAGCTCGGCTCCCGGGTGGACTACGTCGTGAAGTTCAACGGCGGGAACAACGCGGGGCACACCGTCGTCATCGGCGGCGAGAAGTACGCGCTGCACCTGCTGCCGTCGGGCATCCTGACGCCGGGCGTGACGCCGGTGATCGGCAACGGCGTCGTGGTGGACCTCGAGGTGCTGTTCCGCGAGCTCGACGCGATCACCGCGCGCGGCGTGGACGCCTCACGTCTGCTGGTGTCGGGCAGCGCGCACCTGATCGCCCCGTACCACCGCACCGTCGACAAGGTGACCGAACGGTTCCTCGGCAAGCGCCGGATCGGCACGACTGGCCGGGGGATCGGCCCGGCGTACGCGGACAAGATCAGTCGCGTCGGCCTGCGGGTGTGGGACCTGTTCGACGAGCACATCCTCACCCAGAAGGTCGAGGGCGCCCTCGACCAGAAGAACCACCTGCTGGTCAAGGTCTACAACCGGCGCGCGATCACCGTCGAGGAGACGGTCGACGAGCTGCTGCAGCACGCCGACCGGCTGCGCCCGATGGTGGTCGATGCGTCGGTGGTGCTCAACCAGGCCCTGGACCGCGGCGAGACCGTGCTCTTCGAGGCCGGTCAGGCGACGATGCTCGACATCGACCACGGCACGTATCCGTTCGTGACCTCGTCCTCGGCGACCGCGGGCGGCGCCTGCACCGGGTCGGGGGTCGGCCCCACCCGCATCGACCGGGTGGTCGGCGTGGCGAAGGCGTACGTGACAAGGGTGGGCGAGGGCCCGTTCCCCACCGAGCTGTTCGACGACGACGGGGAGTGGCTGCGCAAGACCGGCGGGGAGTACGGCACCACCACCGGCCGGCCGCGCCGCTGCGGCTGGTACGACGCGGTGGTGGCGCGCTACGCGTCGCGCGTCAACGGCCTGACGGACCTGGTCATCACCAAGCTGGACGTGCTCACCGGGCGCGAGAAGGTGCCGGTCTGCGTGGCGTACGACGTGGACGGCGTGCGCCACGAGGAGATGCCGACCGACCAGACGCTCTTCCACCACGCGAAGCCGATCTACACCGAGCTGGACGGCTGGTGGGAGGACATCTCGCAGTGCCGGGCGTTCGACGAGCTTCCCGTCAACGCCCAGCGCTACGTGCTCGCGCTGGAGGAGCTGAGCGGCGTGCGGGTGTCGGCCATCGGCGTGGGCCCGGGCCGCGAGGCGACGATCGCCCGGTACGACCTGCTCGACTGACGGCGGTCAGCGGGCCGCGGCGAGGGGCTCACGGGGATCGGTGGTGACCGCTGCGGTTCCGGTGCCCCAACGCGCGGCCGTGCCGAACGCGACGGCGATCAGCAGGGCGACCGGGGTCATGACGGCTCGCTCCAGGTCGCTGCGCGAGATCAGGTTCAGCAGTGTCCCGAGCCCGGCGTAGCCGGCGACGATCCCGGTGGCCCTGCCCAGCCAGCGGTCCGGGACCGGTGCCCACGTGCGCAGGCCCCCTCGGCGCGCGACGGTCGCCGCCGCGCCGACCCAGATCCCGGCGGCCACCGCGCTTGCGGCGCGCAACCCGGCGCCCGGCTCGGCCTGCCCGCCGCCCCACGCCCCCTCGCCCCACGGGGCGCCGAGCGCGAGTGCCGCCTGGAAGGCCGCGAGCCCGGCCGCTGTGACCCCGCCGACGAGTCCCGCCGCGCGGCCGATCCCGGGTGTGTCCATGACCGCTCTCCATCCGCTAGGGTATCTGGCAGATATATCTAACAGGAAGGTCGTGCCGATGGCAAGGGTCAGGCAGACGGACCTCGCGGTTCTCGGTGCGCTGAGTGTGGGCCCGATGAGCGGGTACGCGGTGCGCGAGGCGATCGGCGAGGTGCTCGGGCAGTTCTGGAGCGAGAGCTTCGGGCAGATCTACCCGGCGCTCGCGCGGCTCGAGGAGGACGGGCACGTCGAGCGGGTCGCGGGCGGGCGGCGAGGGTCGTCGGAGTTCGTGCTGACCGGCGCGGGCCGGGACCGGCTCGCCGAGCTGCTGCGCACGCCGGTGGTGCCGGCCCCGGCCCGAAACGGGACGCTGCTGAGGCTGTTCTTCGGGCATGTGCTCGGGCCGGTCGAGTGCGCGGCGTTGGTTCGAGACCACCGGGAGCGGGCCGTGGCCGCTCTGGAGCGTCTGGCGGAGCAGCGGGCCCGCGCCGAGGCCGAACCGGCCGACGGGCACCGGCCGTACGCGTTGCTCACCCTCTCGGCGGGCGAGCACTCCGCGCGCGCGGCGATCGCCTGGGCGGACGAGGCCCTGGAGCTGCTCGGCGGCCTCGAGGAGCGCGTGGATGCGGCTCCGTCCGGCTGAGCCGGGCGGGGCGCCGACGGGTCAGGGGATGGGGACGGTCAGCATCGACGAGCGCACGTGGGTGGCCAGCACGATCGGGATGAGCACGGTCAGACCGGCGGCAACGAGCATCACCGGTGCCAGGCCCCAGTGCTCGGCGGCGACGCCCGAGGCCATCGCGCCAAGCGGCATGAGGCCGTAGCCGAGTGTCCGCGACGCCCCGGTGACCCGTCCCAGGGTGCCGGCGGGCACCAGGCGCTGGCGCACAGACTGGCTGATCACGTTGACCGACGAGGCCGTCAGCCCCGTGATCGCGACGGCGCCGAACATCGCGGCGGGGGTCGGCCAGAGGACGGGGACCGCGAGCGTGGTGGCGGCAACCACCCACCCGACCAGCATCACGCGCAGCTCGGGGACCCGGCTGACCAGGGCCTCGGTGGCCACCGAGCCGATGATCGCGCCTGCGGCCATCGCCACGCCGACCCAGGCGTACTGCTGGGCGGTGAGGCCGACCGCCGACCCGGCGCCGACGGCCCACAGCACGAGGAGCGCGGAGTAGCCGGTCGACGCCATGTTGAACACCGCGCCCGCGATGGTCAGCGGCCGCAGCGCCGGGTGGTGCCAGAGCACCGAGAGGCCCTCGCGGACCCGCGCGAGCGTCGACGTCGGCGAGCCGGGCTGGTCGGGCGCGGAGTGGCGGTAGCGCCCGACGACGCCGAGCGCCAGCACCACGGCCGCGCCGACCGCCAGCGTGGCGGGGACGACCAGCATCGCGGCCGGGTCGACGCCGAGCAGCCAGCCGGCGATCGGTGCACCGACGAACGTCGCCCCGACCAGCTGGGCAGCCATGACCCGACCGTTGGCGGCCTGCAGGCGGCTGCGCGGCGCGACGTCGGGGACCAGCGCGTTCTCCGCGAGGTCGACCACGACGTCGGTCACGCCGTACAGCGCCGTGAGCGCGATGAGGACGACGATGCTCGCGTGGCCGGTCGCGATCAGCGCTGCGCCGACCGCCAGCAGGGCGGCGCGCACGAGCAGGGCGGCCACCTGCATCCGCTTGCGGTCGCCGCGGTCGACGGCGGCGCCGCCCAGCAGGCCCAGGAGGAGCCACGGCACCCAGGCCGCGGCGGCCAGCATCGAGATCAGCACCGGGGACCGGGTCAGGGTGACGGCGTACAGCGGCACGCCGATCTGGACGATGCCGTCGGCGAGGTTCGCCAGGCTCGTGGAGGCCAGCAGGGCGTGGAAGCGGCGGCCGAGCGGCTCGCGGGCCTGGCGGGTCTTCGCGTCGGCGACGGCTGTGCTCATGTGAACCTCACTAGGCTGGGTCTCGAGATCCGCAAAGATCTCCTTGCAAAGAAGTCTCTGCAAAGGTATCTCTGGAATCATGCCCGACGCAAGCCGTCCCCGTCCGGGACCCGAGGCGCTCAAGGCCTTCGTGCACCCGCTGCGCATCGCGATGTTCGAGTACCTGGTCGACCACGGCCCGGCCACCGCGACCCAGCTCGCCCGTGCCACCGGCGAGTCGACCGGCCAGACCAGCTACCACCTGCGCCAGCTCGCCAAGCACGGGTTCGTCGAGGACGACCCGGAGCACACCGGTGGGCGCGAGCGGTGGTGGCGCCCGGTCGGCTTCACGCTCGACGCCGACGACTTCGCCGACGACGCGGTGCGCGACGCGCTGGTCGGGCTGGTCACGGCGCGCGACGCCCTGCGGGGTGAGCAGGTGCGTCGCTGGCTGGAGCGCATGCCCACCGAGGCCCCCGAGTGGCGTGACGTGTCGGTGAACGTCGACGGCAGGGCCCTGATGACCGCCGAGGAGCTCGACGCGATGAGCACAGAGCTCGGCGAGGTGCTCGAGCGCCACCTCCACGCGGCAAGGGCGCACCGCGAGGCCGGCGACGTCGCGGGCCGTCGGGTCGTCCGGGTGCACGTCGACGCGTTCCCTGTTGCGGACTCCGACGGCCCGACGTCGGGGGCGGAGCCGGCCGACGGCGGCGAGGGGCGCGGCTAGGCTGGCGCCCCGTGAGGATCCTCGTCATCGGTTCCGGCGCGCGCGAGCACGCCATCGTCCGCGCGCTGGACCTGGGCGGTGAGCACGAGCTGCACGCCGCGCCCGGGAACCCCGGGATCGCGGCGCTCGCCACCCTGCACACGGTGACCGCCACCGACGGTGACGAGGTCGCCACGCTGGCCCGCGAGCTCGCGGCCGACCTCGTGGTCGTGGGCCCCGAGGCCCCCCTGGTCGCCGGGGTCGCCGACGCGGTGCGCGGCGCCGGCATCCCGTGCTTCGGGCCGAGCGCGCAGGCCGCCGCGCTGGAGGGCTCGAAGTCGTTCGCCAAGGAGGTCATGGCCGCGGCCGCGGTGCCCACCGCGATGGCCCACGTGTGCACCACCGAGGCGGAGCTGGCCGAGGCGCTGGACTCCTTCGGAGCGCCGTACGTGGTCAAGGACGACGGGCTCGCGGCCGGCAAGGGCGTCGTGGTCACCGAGGACCGCGACGCCGCGCTCGCGCACGGCCTGTCCTGCCTGGAGCGCCGGGCCGCCGCCGGCGACCGGCCCGCCGTCGTGGTCGAGGAGTACCTGGACGGGCCCGAGGTGTCGCTGTTCTGCCTGTGCGACGGCGAGGACGTGGTCCCGCTCGCACCGGCCCAGGACTTCAAGCGCGCACTGGACGGCGACGAGGGACCCAACACCGGCGGGATGGGGGCCTACTCGCCGTTGCCGTGGGCCCCTGCGGACCTGGTGGCCGAGGTCGTGACCCGGGTCGCTCGCCCGACGCTGGACGAGATGCGCCGGCGGGGGGCGCCCTTCGTCGGGGTGCTGTACTGCGGCCTCGCGCTGACCACGCGGGGCGTGCGAGTGGTCGAGTTCAACGCGCGGTTCGGCGACCCGGAGACCCAGGTCGTGCTCGCCCGGCTGGCCACCCCGCTGGCCGAGCTGCTGCTCGCCGCGGCGACCGGGGAGCTCGGCGGCGTCGGTCCGCTGCGCTGGCGGGACGAGGCTGCGGTCACCGTCGTGATCGCCGCCCACGGCTACCCGGGCACCGTCCGGGCCGGGGACGAGATCGAGGGGGTAGCCGACGCCGAGGCGCTCCCAGGGGTCCACGTGCTGCACGCCGGGACCGCGCGCAGCAGCGACGGCGCCCTGGTCTCCGCCGGGGGCCGGGTGCTGTCCGTGGTGGGCCTGGGGGCTGACCTCGACGCGGCTCGCGAGCGCGCGTACGCCGGTGTCGAGGTGGTCGCCCTGCGTGGCTCGCACCACCGCACCGACATCGCCGCGCGGATGCCCGAGCCGCCGGACCTCCCGCTGGCCGCGGACCCCGACGACGACGACGGCGATCTGCACCCGGCAGTGCTGGACGAGGGCGACCTGCGGTGACCGGCGCCGCGCCGGAGCTGCCCGGCTGGACGCACACCTACTCGGGGAAGGTCCGCGACCTGTACGTCCCTTCGGCGCCACACCCGAAGGGTGACGTGGTGCTGGTGGTGGCCAGCGACCGGATCAGCGCCTACGACCATGTGCTGTCCACCACGGTGCCCGGCAAGGGCGTGGTCCTCACACAGCTGAGCCTGTGGTGGTTCGACCTGCTGGACGACCTGCTGCCGCACCACCTGGTCACCGCCGAACCCGGGCCGCACGGCGTACCTGCGGCGGTCGCCGGCCGCGCCATGGTGTGCCGCCGGATGACGATGGTGCCGGTCGAGTGCGTCGCGCGGGGCTACCTCGCCGGGTCCGGTCTGGTCGAGTACCGCAGCGGCGGTGCGGTCTGCGGGGTCCGGCTGCCGGACGGGCTGACGGACGGCTCGCGGCTGCCGGAGGCGATCTTCACCCCGGCGACCAAGGCGGAGCTGGGCGAGCACGACGAGAACGTCAGCTTCGAGCGTGTCGCCGCCACCATCGGGCCGGCCGACGCGGCGGCGGTCCGCGACCTCACGCTGGCGGTCTACTCGCGCGCCGAGCAGGTCGCCCGCGGGCGCGGAGTGATCCTGGCCGACACCAAGCTGGAGTTCGGCCGGCCTTTCGACGGGCCGGACGCCGGCGCCCTGGTGCTCGGCGACGAGGTGCTCACGCCCGACTCCTCGCGCTTCTGGCCGGCGCAGGCATGGGAGCCCGGGCACCCCCAGCCCAGCTTCGACAAGCAGTTCGTCCGCGACTGGCTGACCTCGCCCGCGTCCGGCTGGGACCGGGCGTCCGACACGCCTCCGCCGCCGCTTCCCGACGAGGTCGTGGCCCGGACCCGGGACCGGTACCTGGAGGCGTTCCGCCTGCTCACCGGGCGTTCGCTGGACCTCGCCTGACCGCTGCGCCCGTCCGGCAGCGGGTCGGCGCCGGGCCCAGGCTCGGCCGATCGGGTGACGGTGCCGCCTGGCGCGGGACCGATCGGCCCGATGCCTCAACTCCCTGATCGATGAACCGAAGGACATGGCAGGGAGTACCGGTCTCACGGAGGAGGCGCGCTGGTGCGTGGATGCAGCGTGCTCGTGCTGACCCCGTCCAGCGGGGGCCACTTCTACGGGGCGCTCATCGCAGGGATCACGCGCGAGGTAGCGATCGCGGGCGGTCGGGCGCTGGTCGTCCTCACCGACGACCCGAAGATCGGCGGCGAGGTGCCCAGCGCCCGCCTGGACCACGAGCTGCCGCTCGCGAGGGACCGTGCCGACGCGGTGATCGCCCTGATCGGGGCCGTGCCGGAGAGCTACCTCGCCGGCATGGTCGACGACAGCATCCCCGTGGTCGTGGTGGGCGAGTGCCCGGAGTCGATCTCGGTACCCGTCGCGCTGCCGGACAACGTGCGCGGCGTCGAGGCGGCGACGGACCACCTGGTCGAGCACGGCCACACCAGGATCGGCTTCATCGGTGAGCTCGAGGTGCCCGACGTCACCGAACGGCTGGGCGCCTTCCTCGGCCGGATGGCGCACCACGGGCTCGCGGTGCGCGAGGAGCACGTCGTCGAGGCCTTCGCCTTCGACGCCCGCGCCGGAGCAGAGGCCGCGCGCCGGCTGCTCGCCGCCGATGAGCCCCCGTCGGCGCTCGTGGTGGGCACGGACGCGAACGCGATCGGCGTCCTCGAGGCGCTCACCGAGGCCGGTGTGCGGGTGCCGCAGGACATCGCGCTGGTGAGCTACGACGGGGTCGACGCGGCGGGGTACACCTCCCCGGCCCTGGCCACCGTCCAGCAGTCCTTCCAGGACGTCGGGACCGTCGCGGCCCGCCTGGCGCTCGACCTGGCAGCCGGGCAGGAGGTCGAGCCCCGGGTGTACCGGGCCGCCGCACAGCTCGTGCGGCGCGACAGCTGCGGGTGCGACGTCGCCAGGGCCGAAGGCGTCACCGACGCCCTGCCCATCGACGACGTGGTGGCGGGCCTGGTCCCGCTGCTCGTGAGCCCGTCGGTCGTGGACCTCGGCGCCCTGCGCGAGCGCGCGCTCGCGGTGCTGGACGCGGCGGACGCGCTCGCGGCGGTGTCCGCCGAGTCGGAGGCGCCCGAGGCCGCTGAGCTGCTCATGGGGCTGGCGCGGGGGGAGCTGTCGCCGTACGCGCTGCGCACCGTGATGCGCCGGCTGACCACGTACGTCCGCTCCAGGGGTGCGGACGGCCGCGCGGACGCGCTGGACAGCGTCGCCCGGCGCGTGGAGCAGGCCTGCGCCGTGGCGGAGGCGGGGGCGTTCGCCCGGGGGATCGACGGCCAGGCCGCGGTCGACGCCGCGCTGCTGGGCACCGGGTGCGGGGACCCGCGCTCGCTCACCTGGCTGGCGCCGACCGCATCGACCTTCGGGGTGCTCGGCCTCTGGGTCGGCGACCCGTCCGACGGGCGCCTGAAGGTGGTGGGAGTGCACGGCCACGACGAGCGATGGGGGGCGCTGATCGGCACGGCGATGGACGTGCGGTCCTTCCCGCCGCGCGAGCTCGTCGAGGCCGCGGACCTGTCGGCCGGGCGGGTCTGCGTGACCCTGCCGGTCGGCACCCCGGAGCGGAGCTGGGGCCTGCTGGCGATCGAGGGCGGTGTCGACCTCGCCGTCACCCGCGAGACCTACCACCACTGGGCGGCGCTGCTGGGCGCCGCGCTGGACGCGCAGAGCCTGCAGCGCGCCCTCGGTGACAGCGAGAAGCGCTACGCGGACGCGGCGCGCGCCTCGAACGACGGGCTGTGGGAGTGGGACCTGGTGACCGGCCACCCCTGGATCAGCGAACGGGCCCGCGAGCTGCTCGCGCTCGAGCCCGGCGAGGGCCCGGCGATCGACGACCTGTCCTGGGTGCACGGCGACGACCAGGCGGTCGTCTCCGCGGCGCTGGGACAGGCGCTGTCCCGGCGCGACGAGCCGGTGCGGATCGAGTTCCGCGCCCAGCGCCACGGCGACCCGCGCTGGGTGCAGATGACCGCGGTGGGCACTGCGGAGGGCACCGCACCGGTGTCGCGGCTGGTGTGCTCGGTCTCGGACGTGCACCACCGGCGCGCGCTCGAGGAGCAGCTGCGCGAGGCCGCACTGTACGACCACGTCACGGGTCTGCCCAACCGCCGGCTCTTCCTGGACCGTCTCACCTCGGTGCTGCGCCAGATCCAGCGTCGGCCCGGCCGGAGCTGCGCCGTGCTGTTCCTGGACCTGGACGGCTTCAAGCTGGTCAACGACTCATTGGGGCACCTGCACGGCGACGAGCTGCTCCGGGTGGTCGCGCACCGGCTCAGGGACGCGATCCGCTCGGCCGACACCGCCGCACGGTTCGGCGGCGACGAGTTCGCCCTGCTGCTCGTGGACCCCGAGGCCAACGACCTGGCCGCCGTCGCGCAGCGCATCCAGCAACGTGTCGCCGAGCCGCTGATCATCGAGGGCCAGGAGGTGAGCGTCACCGCGAGCGCGGGGATCACCACCTCCGACGGCACGGCGCGCGACGCGGAGGCGATGCTCCGGGAGGCCGACGCCGCGATGTACCACGCCAAGGCCGTCGAGCGCGGGTCGATCTCCTTCTTCGACCAGACCATGCACGCCGAGGCCGGCGAGCGCCTCCGGCTGTTGAACGAGCTGCGGATCGCGCTGGCCGAGCAGCAGTTCGTCGTGTACTACCAGCCGATCGTGCCGCTGGACGGCTCCCCGGTGACGCACTACGAGGCCCTGGTGCGCTGGCAGCACCCCGTGCGGGGGCTGCTGCTGCCCGGCGCCTTCCTGCCGGTGCTCGAGTCCGGGCCGGGGATCGTCGAGCTCGGTGCGTGGGTCCTGGACCAGGTCGGTGCCCAGGTCGCCGCCTGGAAGGCCGGGGGTCGTGAGGCCAGCGTCGCGGTCAACGTCTCCCACCGGGAGTTCTGGAACCCCGGGCTGGCCGAGGGCGTCGCGCGCATGCTGCGCCGGCACGGCCTGTCGCCGTCGAACCTGGTGCTGGAGATCACCGAGACCGTCATGCTCACCGACGTCGACGCGGCTCGCCGGGTGATGAGCGACCTGCGCGCGCTGGGCGTGCGGCTGTCGATCGACGACTTCGGCACGGGGCAGTCCTCGTTGCACACCCTGCGGGAGTTCGCGGTCGACGTGCTCAAGATCGACGGCGGGTTCGTGCGTGGCATGGAGTCCGACCCACAGCTCGCCGAGCTGGTCACGGTGATCCTCGAGCTGGGCCGGGCGCTCGGGCTCGAGGTGGTCGCCGAGTGCGTGGAGACCCAGGCGCAGGAGCGCCTGCTGCGGTCGATGGGCTGCACGAACGCCCAGGGCTGGCTGTACGGCAAGGCCGTTCCCGGCGCCGAGGCCGGCGCCGTGCTCGGGACCGCGCTCGGGGCTCGCCAGCAGGTGCCGCGCCAGGTCCAGAGGACACCGCAGTCGGCGGTGACGTCCTCGCTCGGCGCCTGAGCCGTGGTGCGCGGGGTCGCGCGGGGCGGTGCGCACGGCCTCTACGCTGCCGACGTGAACCTCCTGCTGCGTGGCGCCCGGGTGGTGCCGCTGGACGCGCCGTCCGCGCCGGTCCCCGGCGAGCTCATGGACGTGCGTGTGGTCGACGGGCGGATCCGCGCGCTCGAGCCGAGCCTCGACCCGATGCGCGGCGAGGAGGTCGTGGACCTCGCCGGTCGTTGGCTGGTGCCGGGCCTGTGGGACGCCCACGCGCACGTCGGCCAGTGGGCGACCGTCCGACGCCGGCTGGACGTCTCGGCCGCCGGCTCGCCCGACGAGGCGGCCGCGCTGGTCGTCGCTCGGCTGCGGGCCGAGCCCCCACCGGCCGGTGGGTTGCTGGTGGGCTACGGCTACCGCGACGTGCTGTGGGCGCACGCGCCGACCGCCGCGGTGCTGGACGACGCCGCGGCGCGGGCCGGTCGCCCCGACGTGGGCGTGGTGCTGGTGTGCGGCGACCTGCACAGCGGGTGGGTGTCCACGGTCGCGGCGGCCGTCGTCGGGGTGCCGTCCGGGGTGGTGCGCGAGGCGCCGTGGTTCGCGTCGGTCGGCCGGTTGGAGCCCGAGGAGCCGACGCTGGACGCCTGGGTCGACGAGGCGACGCGGGCCGCGGCGGCCCGCGGCCTGGTGGGCGTGATGGACGTGGACCTCGCCGACAACCTGAGGAGCTGGCAGCGCCGGATCGCCGCGGGGCAGCGCGCCCTGCGGGTCTCGGCAGGGGTCTGGCGCGACCACCTGGACGGCGTCCTGGCCCGCGAGCTGGCCACCGGCGACGTGATCCCGGGCACCGACGGGCTGCTGACCCAGGGACCGCTGAAGGTCATCTCCGACGGGTCGCTCAACACCCGCACCGCCTACTGCCACGACCCGTACCCGGGGCCGGACGGCACGCCCACCACCGGTGTGCTCAACGTCCCCGTCGCCGAGCTCGAGCCGCTGATGGCCGCGGCCGCGCGGCACGGTGTGCACGCGGCGATCCACGCGATCGGCGACGCAGCGAACGCCGCCGTGCTCGACGTCTTCGAGCGGACCGGGGCGCAGGGCTCGATCGAGCACGCCCAGCTGCTCGACCTGGCCGACGTCCCACGGTTCGCCGCGTCGGGCGTGGCGGCCAGCGTGCAGCCCGAGCACCTGCTCGACGACCGCGACGCGATCGACGCGACCTGGGCCGACCGGGCCGACCGGTGCTACCCCTTCCGGACGCTGCACGAGGCCGGGGTGCGGCTGATGCTGGGCTCGGACGCGCCGGTGGCCCCGATGGAGCCGTGGTTCGCGATCTCCGCAGCGGTCACCCGCACGCGCGACGGCCGCGAGCCGTGGCACCCCGAGCAGGCGCTGCCGGCCGCCGTCGCGCTCGCCGCGTCGGTGCGCTCCCGCGTCGCGCCCGGGCAGCCGGCCGACCTGGCGGTGCTGGACGCGGACCCGCTCGGCGACCCCGGCGTGCTGCGCACCATGCCGGTCGCCGCGACCCTCCTGGCCGGCCGCTGGACGCACCGCGCCCTGTAGGGACGTCCGACCTGCGCTGTCGCCCTCTCAGCTCGCGAGACGGCGCCGACAAACAGGCCCCATGGGCGTCGGGGCTGCGCCACGATCGGGGCCATGGAACCACGCACCTCACGAGCGATCCGCGCGGCCCTTGTGGGAGCCGCGCTCCTGGTGCTGCTGGCCGCCTGCGCGGCGAGCGGCAACGACCTCGTGGGCACTGCCGGTGCCACGCGCGGCCCGGTGGGATTCTGGTGGGGCCTGTGGCAGGGCTTCATCGCCCCGTTCGCGTTCATCGTGTCGCTGTTCAACAGCAACGTCGGCATCTACGAGGTGCACAACAACGGCGGCTGGTACGACTTCGGCTATCTCATCGGCCTGTCGATGATCTTCGGCGGCGGACCGGCGGGCAGCTCGGCGCGCAGGCGTCGTCGTCGCTGAACGGCCCGGACCGCGCGCGCCGGGTACCGGCGGCAGGCCAGGATGGTGCCATGAGAGCTGTGCTGCACCACGGGGAGCGCGACGTGCGCGTCGAGACCGTCCCCGAGCCCGTCCTGACCGAACCGACCGATGCGCTCGTACGCGTCACGCTGTCCTGCATCTGCGGGTCGGACCTGTGGCCCTACCGTCGGACGACCCCGCCGGACGAGCCCAGCCGGATCGGGCACGAGTTCCTCGGCGTGGTCGAGCAGGTCGGCGCCGACGTGCGCACCCTGCGGGTCGGCGACCTGGTGATCGCCCCGTTCAAGTACAGCTGCGGCGAGTGCGAGTTCTGCCTCCACGGCCTGCAGACCTCCTGCCTGCACGGCGGGTTCTACGGCACCCCTCCGGAGGCCGGGGCCGGCCAGGGCGAGATGGTTCGCGTGCCGTACGCCGACGGGACCCTGGTCGCGGCGCCGGTCGGCGTCGACGACCCGCGGCTGCCGGCGCTGCTGACGCTCTCGGACGTGATGGCGACCGGCCACCACGCGGCGGTCGGTGCCGGGGTGGGGCCCGGCTCGCACGTGGCGGTGGTCGGCGACGGGGCCGTGGGACTGTGCGGGGTGCTCGCGGCGCACCGGCTCGGCGCCGAGCGGATCACCCTGCTGTCCAGCCACCCGGACCGCGCCGCGATCGGGCGCTCGTTCGGCGCCACGGACGTCGTCGAGGTCCGTGGGGACGCCGCGGTGGAGCGGGTCCGCGCGGCGACCGACGGGCTCGGGGTGCCGCACGTCATGGAGTGCGTGGGCATGCAGGGCTCGTGGGACACCGCGCTGGGGATCGTCAAGGACGGCGGCCGGATCGGCTACGTCGGCGTGCCGAACGGGGTCACCGAGGGGCTCGCGCTCGGCCGGATCTTTCGGCGCAACGTGACGATCGCCGGCGGGGTCGCACCGGCGCGGGCCTACCTGCCCGAGCTGATGGCCGACGTGCTGGGCGGGTCCCTCGACCCGTCGCCGGTCTTCGACCTCGAGCTCCCGCTCGAGCGGGCCCCCGAGGGCTACACGGCGATGGACGAGCGCCGGGCGATCAAGGTTCTGCTGAGGGTGTGAGGCGCCGATGCGGGGGGTGCTGATCGAGGCGTTCGGCGAGCCGCCGCGGGTGGCGGACCTGCCCGACCCGCAGTGCCCGGACGACGGCGTCGTGGTCCGGGTGGCGGCGACCGGCGTGTGCCGCAGCGACTGGCACGCGTGGCAGGGGCACGACCCCGACGTCGGCCTGCCGCACGTGCCGGGCCACGAGCTGGCCGGGACGGTGGTCGCCGCGGGGCGTGCGGTGCGGCACTGGCGGGTCGGGGACCAGGTGACGGTGCCGTTCGTGTGCGCGTGCGGCCGGTGCCCCGCGTGCCGGGCCGGCGAGCACCAGGTGTGCGAGCAGCAGACCCAGCCGGGTTTCACGCACTGGGGCTCGTTCGCCGAGCTCGTCGCGCTGCGGCACGCCGATGTCAACCTGGTGGCCGTCCCCGAGGGCATGACGCCGCCGGTCGCGGCCTCCCTGGGCTGCCGGTTCGCCACGGCCTACCGCGCGCTCGGCGTGCACGCGCGGGTCGAGGCCGGCGAGGCGGTCGCGGTGCACGGTTGCGGCGGCGTCGGCCTGTCGGCGGTGATGATCGCTGCGGCCGCCGGGGCGCGGGTGGTCGCCGTGGACCCGAGCCCGGCGGCGCGGGCCGCGGCGTGCGAGCTGGGTGCGATCGTGACGGTCGACCCGACCGGGCTCACGCCGGATGAGGTCGCCGCGCAGGTGGTCGATGCCGCCGACGGGCCTGTCGCGGCGTCGCTCGACGCGCTCGGCCATCCTGACGCGGCGGTGGCCTCGGTGCTGGGGCTGCGCCGGCGCGGGCGGCACGTCCAGGTGGGCCTGCTGCTCGCGGAACAGGCGTTCACCGCCCTGCCCATGGACCGCATCGTCGCGTGGGAGCTCGAGGTCTACGGCAGCCACGGCATGGCGGCGCACGAGTACCCGGCGATGCTCGCCCGCGTGGCGTCGGGGGAGCTGGACCCCGCGCGGCTGCTGGGCCGCGTCGTCGGGCTCGACGAGGCGCCGGCGGCGCTCGCGGAGGTGGGGACGGCGCGCCACCCGCGGATGACGGTGGTGGTGCCCTGACGTCTCTTGTGCGATAGGTCGCAGCGCGATATATATCGTGTATGGCTGGATTCCGGATGACCGAGCAGGCCTACCTCGTGCTGCTCGCGCTGGCGGACCGGCCCCGGCACGGGTACGCGATCGTCCAGGAGGTGCTCGAACTCTCCGCCGGCGACGTCCGGCTCGGCGCGGGCACGCTCTACGGGCTGCTGGACCGGTTGGGGTCGGCGGGCCTGATCGAGGACGCGGGCGAGGAGGTCGTCGACGGGCGGCTGCGCCGCTACTACCGCCAGACCCCCCAGGGCGGCGCCGCGGCAGCCTCGGAGACCGCACGGCTCGCGGCCTTGACCGTGCGGGCACGGCGCGTGCTCGGCGGACCGGCGCTCGGGGAGGCGTGATGCGTGGGCGTGAGGCCGGCGTCGGCCTCCGCGCAGAGGGCGTCCTGACATGACCGAGCAGTTCGAGCGCAGCGCCAGGTTCTGGCTGCGCGCCTACCCGCGCCGGTGGCGCCGCGAGCGCGCCGACGAGGTGCTCGGCGTGCTGGCCGACCTGGCGGAGCCGGGGGCGACGCGGGTCGGGGTGCGGTCGGCGCTCGGGCTGCTGCTGGCCGGGTGGGCGGTGCGCTGGCGCGGGCGGCCGCTGCCGCACCGGTGGCTGGGGTACCGCGTCCTCGACCTTCGACTCCCACGGGAGTATCGCGGCTGGATCGCGGACGACATCGACGGGTGCTGGTACGCGCTGCGGCAGGGGAACGCCCTTGTCCTGGCTGTCATCCTCGTCCTGTTCTCGCGCGTCGTGGGCGCGCCGTCGCTGTCGTTCGTGGTCCCGTGGCTCGTCGCGACCGCGGTCATGGCGGCCGTGCAGAGCCGCCGTGGTCGGCGGATGGCGCGCGAGAAGCACCTCGTGGCCGATCCCGGCGAGCCGCTGTTCCCCGGCACCTACGTGGCGATGGGTGTGCCGCGGCCCAGGGTGGCGGCCCGCTGGGCGTCGTCGCGGCTCGTCGCGACCCTCGCGGTGTGCGGGCTCGCGGCGGTGCTCGCGCTGCTGGCCGCGCCCACGATGCCCGCCGTGGTCCCCGTCCCGGGGCTCGCGTACCCGGCGAACTTCCAGTTCGGTGTCGCCTCGGTGGGTCCGACCCGCTGGGCGCTGGCCGGCGCCGCCGCCGTGCTCGCCGCGGCGGCCCTGCTGGTCGCGGTGCGGGTGCGAAGGGTGCTCGGCGACCGGGTGGCGCACCTGCCCGACCAGCCGGACCGCGAGGTGCGCGTCCCCGGCCGGTGGGCGGACGTCGGCGTCGTCGGCGTTGCGCTGGTCGTGTCGCTCGACGCGTGGGCCGAGGCCACCGGCCGGACACCCTTGCTGTTCGGTCCGGTCGTCGCGATGGTCGTCGCGCTCGGGCTGCCGATCGCGGTCGCGCTGCGCCGGCACGGCGCGGCAGTCGGCTGGCGCACACCCGGTGGCGCCCAGCTCGCCTGGACCGCCCTGACCTGGGCGGCGCGCCACGACAACGCCTCACCGCTCGACCGCCCGGTCCGCCGGGTGCGGCGGTGGGACGGTCCCTATGTCCCCGGCCAGGTCGTGCTCGGCCCGCAGCGGTGCGAGCCGCCCTGGCCGCCGGTCGCGACCTGACGCGGCGCGGTCCACGCGGCGGGCGATCGGCCCGTGGCGCGCCGCGCGGTCGGTACGCTGGCCACCGTCCAGCGCGCCGCTCCGAGCGCAGCCCCGCCACCTCAGGGAGCACCCGTGGGACGAGTCGTCGTCGATGTGATGCCCAAGCCGGAGATCCTCGACCCGCAGGGCAAGGCCGTCGCCTCGGCGCTGCCGCGGCTCGGCTTCACCGGTTTCACGGGCGTGCGGCAGGGCCGCCGGTTCGAGCTGACGGTCGACGGCCCGGTGACCGACGAGGTCCTCGCCAACGTCCGCGAGGCCGCGGTCACGCTGCTGTCCAACCCGGTGATCGAGGACGTCGTCCGGGTCGCGGAGATGCCCGAGGGGGCCGACGAGGGAGCCGACGCGTGAGCCACGTCGCCGCGCCGCCGCCGCCCTCCGCGCGGCCCGCCGCCGACGCACGGATCGGCGTCGTGACCTTCCCCGGCACCCTGGACGACCGCGACGCCGCTCGCGCCGTGCGGCTCGCCGGGGCCACGCCCGTCTCGCTGTGGCACGCCGACGAGGACCTGCACGCGGTGGACGCCGTGGTGCTGCCCGGCGGGTTCTCCTACGGGGACTACCTGCGGGCCGGGGCGATCAGCCGCTTCGCGCCGGTGATGCAGTCCGTGGTCGAGGCCGCGCGCGGCGGCATGCCGGTGCTGGGGATCTGCAACGGTTTCCAGATCCTGGCCGAGGCCCACCTGCTCCCGGGCGCGATGATCAAGAACGACCACCGCACGTTCGTCTGCCGCGAGCAGACCCTGCGGGTGGAGAACGTCGACACCGCGTGGACCCACGAGTTCACCCGCGGCGAGCAGATCACCGTCCCGCTGAAGAACCAGGACGGCCAGTTCGTCGCCGACGAGTCGACGCTCGACGAGCTCGAGGGCGAGGGTCGGGTGGTGTTCCGCTACGTCGGCTGGAACCCCAACGGCTCGCGCCGCGACATCGCCGGGATCACGAACGCGGCCGGCAACGTCGTCGGGCTCATGCCGCACCCCGAGCACGCCGTCGAGCCCGGCTTCGGCCCGGACGGCCCCGACGGCCCCCGCACGGGAACCGACGGCCTGCGCTTCTTCACCAGCGCCCTCACCACCCTCCTCCACACCTGACCCACCCCACCCCTCGTGATCAAGGAATTCGTGCCCGCCCCAGGGGTGTGATCAAGGAATTCGTGCCCACCTGGAGGGCGTGATCATGGAAGACGTGCACGTCGTCGAGGCTCCCTGGGGGGACCCGGACGCCGCGGCGCTCCGGGCCGAGCAGCAGGCCGGGCTCGCCGAGCTGTACGACGGCACCGAGGACATCGAGCCGGACCTCCCGCCCGACGAGATGGTGCACACCGTGCTGGTCCGCGTCGGCGGTGAGCCGGTGGCGACGGGTTCGTTGCGCGTCGGGGAGCACCTCCCGCCCGGCACCGGCGAGCTCAAGCGGATGTACGTGCGCCCGCCGTGGCGTGGCCGGGGGCTGTCGCGACTGGTGCTCGCCGGTCTGGAGGAGGCGGCCGTCGCGCGCGGGCTGCGGCGGCTGATCCTGGAGACCGGGCTGCGACAGACCGCGGCCGTCGGGCTGTACCGCTCGGCGGGGTACCGCCGGATCCCCAACTTCGGCATCTACGCCGAGGAACCCACGTCGGTCTGCTACGGCCGGTGGCTCGACCCGGCGGACGTCGTGCGGGTGCTGGTGGTCAACGGCACCGTCGGTGCGGGCAAGACCACCGTCGCCGACCGGGTCGGGGACCTCCTGCTCGACCGTGGGATCGCCAGCGTCGTGCTCGACGTCGACGAGCTCACCGATGCCAGGCCGACGCCGGACGACGACCCGTACCACCAGCGCCTGGCCTTCGACGCGCTCGCACGCCTCGCGCCGCTGTACCGCGCGCGCGGGCTGCGCCACGTGGTGCTGCCACGGGTGGTCGAGGACCCGAGCGACCGCGAGGAGTACGAGCGCGCGTTCGACGGTGCTGACGTGCGGGTGGTGCGGCTGCGCGTGCCCAAGCCGGAGCGGCTCGTGCGGATCGCGGCGCGGGCGCGGGAGCGCGTCGACTGGGAGCTCGGGCGGACCGTCGAGCTCGAGCGGATCCTCGACCGGCTGGCGCTCGACGACGCGGTGGTGGACGCCGTCGGCGACCCCGACGAGGCCGCATCGCGGGTGCTGGCAGCCGCCGGGTGGTGACCGCCCCTACTGCACCCTGATCCGCAACGCCGCGGCGAGCAGCGGGGCGAGCGTCACCGCCTGGTCCTCGCTGATGGTGGCGCCCGCCAGGCCGGCGATCCCGTCGACCACCGCGATCTCGCCGCCGCGCAGGTCGCACTCGCGCAGCGTGGCTCCTGCGGCGTCGATGCGGTCCACCCGGCAGCCCACCAGCGTCAGTCGCCGGACGGTCGCCCCGCCCAGTCCGAGCTCGCCGATCCACACGCCCTCCAGGCGCAGCTCGTGCACGGTCGCGCCGGCCAGCGCGAGGAAGTCGATCTTGCCGCCGCGGACGGTCACACCGTCCAGCCGGGCGCCGGTGGCCAGCAGCGCGCCGAGCCGGCAGTCGGTCCAGGTGACCTGACGCCACGAGCCGTCGCGCAGGTGCACCGTGGTGCCCCGGGCCGCGGTGATCGTGGTCTCGACCAGGTGCGACTCGTCCAGCCTGGTCTCGTCGAGGGTGCAGCCGGTCAGCGCGCACTCCACGAACCGGCTCTCGCGGCCGTCCTGCCCGGACAGGTCGAGGCCGTCGAAGGACAGCAGCTCGTAGTCCCCCTCGACCTCGAGCGTGCCCGTGAACGTCTCGTGGTCCGCTGAGCCGGCATCTCCGGGCCTGACCGCGTCCACCATGGGACGACCCTAGGGCCGAGCGTGGCAGGCGCCGAGTCTCGGCGAGGACTGGGCAGGCGCTCCGGACCGGGTGTGCGTACCGTCGAGGCCGTGACCGAGCAGCAGCGCTACGACGTGGTGGAGCGCTACCCCGCGTTCGAGCTCCGGCGCTACCCCGCGCACGCGGTGGCGGAGATCAGGGTCCGTGGGTCGTTCGAGACGGTCGGCAACCGGGCCTTCGGCCCGCTCTTCGGCTACATCAGCGGGCGGAACGACGCGGCGCGCTCGGTCGCGATGACCGCTCCCGTGGTCCAGGAGGTCGCGCGCGCAGAGAAGATCGCGATGACGGCGCCGGTGGTCCAGACCGCGTCGGGCGCCGGTGAGTACGTCCTGGCCTTCGTGCTCCCGGCGACGATGACGGCCGACACCGCACCGGTCCCGGCCGATCCGCGGGTGCACATCCGGGCGGTGCCGGAGCGTCTGGCGGCGGCGGTCCGCTACTCGGGGCGGTGGGCGGAGTCCACCTACCGGCATCGCCTGGCCGCGCTCGAGGCTGCGGTTGCCTCGGCCGGGTTCGTCCCGGTGGGCGCCGCGAGGTTCGCCCGGTTCGACCCACCGCTCACGCCGTGGTTCCTGCGCCGCAACGAGGTGGTGGTGGACGTGAGCCGGCCGGACGAGCTCAGCCCGGGGTGATTGCGTCTCCTCGGTCTGATCAGGTGGTCACAGATCGAGTGAGGTCGCAGTTCCGGTGTGAGGTCACAGTCCCGAACCTGCGGTCTCGCGCCGAACCTGCGACCTCACCGGACCGACGCCACTCATCCAGGCGCCTGGACCGATCGGTGCAGGTTCGAGCGGAGCTTCTCGGGTCGGTCGGCACGCCGTGGTCGAGGCCGTTGTCAGGGCCGACCCGAACCTCGCTGTCTCCCCAGCCGCACCGACGAGACGCACTCAGCCCGCGGTGACCTCGACGTGCAGGTGGTGGCGCTTTCCCCACGCGTCCAGCGTCCCGGCGTCGCCGTCCTTGTCCACCCGCACCGAGGCGGTGCCGGGCAGCGTCAGCGGGGCGAAGAACTCCGCGGTCCAGGTGAACGCGCGGGGTTCGCCGATCTCGGCGAGCGCCCGCGCGGCGGTGTACATGCCGTGCGCGATGGTGCGCGGGAAGCCGAACGCCTTCGCCGCGAGCACCTGGGTGTGGATCGGGTTGTGGTCGCCGGACACTGCCGCGTAGCGGCGCCCGAGGTCGGCGGGCAGCCGCCACACGCCGGTCGGGGCCGGCGTGTGCCACTCGGGCCGGTCGCCGCGCTCGGCGGACTCCCCGGCCAGCGAGTAGCCCTTGGCCAGGTACGTCGAGACCCCGCGCCACACCGGTTCGCCGGCCACGGCCACCTCGGCGACCAGGTCGACGCTCACCCCGCGGTGGTGGGCGGCGAGCCGCTCGGCGTGCACCTCGACGTCGAGCGCCTCGTCCAGCCGCACCGGGCGGTGCTGGGTGACCGTGTTCGCCAGGTGCACCATCCCCAGCAGTGGCAGCGGGAACTCGTCGCGCACCATGAGCGCAGTGGTCAGCGGGAACGCGAGCACGTGCACGAACCCGGCGGGCAGGTCGTCGGACGCGGTAGCGCCCACCAGGTGCTGGTAGTCGGTCAGGCGCACCGGGTCCACCGTCAGCCCGTTCGCGGCCAGCCGGACGTCCGGCAGGTCGAACGGCGTCAGGCTCCGGTCGCGCCGGACCGCGGCGGTGGCTGAGGCCCGCACGCCGCGGCGCAGCGAGGCGCCCAGCGCCGGGACCTCGGCGAGCTGCACGGTCGCCGACCCGGCCGGCCCGGCCCCGCCCGAGCCCGCCCCGCTCACGCGCCCACCATGTTCTGCCCGCAGACGCGCAGGACCTGACCGGTGATCCCACCGGCGTCCGGCGAGGCCAGGAACGCGATCGCCTCGGCGACGTCGACCGGTAGGCCGCCCTGCTGCAGGGAGTTCAGCCGCCGGGCGATCTGACGGGTCGCGGCCGGGATGCGGGCGGTCATCTCGGTCTCGATGAACCCGGGGGCGACGGCGTTGACGGTCGCCTCCGGCCCGAACATGCGGGCCTGCGCGCGGACCATGCCGATCACGCCGGCCTTGGAGGCGGCGTAGTTGGTCTGGCCGCGGTTGCCGGCGATGCCGCTGGTCGACGCCAGGCACACCACGCGTGCGTTGAGCGCGAGCACGCCTGCCTCGGCCAGAGTCGGAGTCAGGCGCAGCGGGGCCATGACGTTCACCTGGATCACCGAGTCCCACCGGTCGGCCGTCATGTTGGCCAGCAGCTTGTCGCGTGTGATCCCGGCGTTGTGCACGACGACGTCCAGGCGGCCGTACCGGGCGCGCACGAGGTCGATGAGGCGCTGTGGCGCCTCGGGGTCGGTCAGGTCGAGCTGCAGTGCGGTGCCGCCGACCTCGATGGCGACCTCGGTCAGCCCTTGTCCGGCGGCGGGCACGTCGACCAGCAGCAGACGTGCGCCGTCGCGCGCCAGGGTCCGGGCGATGTCCGCGCCGATGCCGCGCGCCGCGCCGGTCACCAGGGCGACCTTGCCTGCCAGTGGGAGCTCGACGGTGGCTCGGTCGTCCGCGTCGGGCCTGCGGGACGCGTGGCCCGGCCCGCCGACCGTCAGCAGCTGGCCGTCGACGAAGGCCGACCTCGCCGACAGGAAGAAGCGCAGTGCGGCGAGCGCCGACGGGTCGGCGACCTCGACCGCGTCCGCGAGCTGGATGCCGTTGCCGGTCGCCCCGCCACGCAGCTCCTTGGCGAGTGAGCGCAGCGCGCCCTCCACGCCGTGCCGAGCGGCGGCGACCTCGGGGGACAGGTCGCCGGTCGCGGTGCGTGACAGGGTCACGACGCGGCCGCCGCTCACCAGCTTCTTGAGCACCGAGCCCACCGCGAGCATCGGCGCAGACAGGTCGGTCGGGGAGCCCACGCCGGTCAGCGCGACGACGACGGCGCCCCACCTGGTGTCCTCCTCGGGGTCGCGTCGCACGTCCAGGTCCCAGCCGAGGAGTGCCGCGGCGAGCGCGTCGGCGTCGTCGCCGGCATGGGCATCCGCGAGCACCAGGACCGGGCCGCGGAGCAACGGGTCGCCGGGCCGGTGCCGGCGAAGCCGGGCGGGGCGTGGCAGGCCGAGCTTCTTGGCGATCTGCCCGGTGGTCCCGGAGTTGACCAGCTCGAGGTACCTGTCGCTCACACCGCCTCCAGGATCGCCACGACGCCCTGCCCGCCGGCGGCGCACACGGACACCAGACCGCGCGCCCCGGACCCGCGGCGCGCGAGCTCCTTGGCCGCGGTCGCCACGATCCGCCCGCCGGTCGCGGCGAACGGGTGTCCGGCGGCCAGCGACGAGCCGTGCACGTTGAGCCGGTCGCGGTCCAGGGACCCGAACGCGCCGTCCAGGCCCAGCCGCTCGCGGCCGAAGTCCTCGTCCTCCCAGGCCTTGAGCGTGGCGAGCACGGTCGCGGCGAACGCCTCGTGGATCTCGACGATCTCGAAGTCGCCGAGCTTCATGCCGTGCCGGGCCAGCAGTCGCGGCACCGCGAACGCCGGCGCCATGAGCAGCCCGTCCTTGCCGTGCACGAAGTCCACCGCGCCGGCCTCGGCGTCGACCACCTCCGCCAGCGCCGGGAGCCCGCGCGCCGCGGCCCACGCCTGGTCGGCCAGCAGCACGGTCGCCGCGCCGTCGGTCAGGGGCGTGGAGTTGCCGGCGGTCATCGTCGCGGGGGTGTCCAGGCGCTTGCCGAACACCGGCTTGAGCGCGGCGAGCTTGGCCATCGACGTGTCCGGCCGCAGGTTCGCGTCGCGCGTCAGGCCGCGGTACGGCGTGATGAGGTCGTCGAAGAACCCGTCCTCGTACGCGGCGGCGAGGCGCTGGTGGCTGGCCAGCGCGAGCGCGTCCTGATCCTCGCGCGAGATCCCCCACTCGGCGGTGGTCAGGGCCTGGTGCTCACCCATCGACAGCCCGGTGCGCGGCTCGGCGACGTCCGGCGCGACCGGCTTGAGGTACGCCGGCCGGATCTTCGCCAGAGCCTTGAGCTTGGCCGAGGTGGTCCTCGCGCGGTTCAGCTCGAGCAGGGCGGCGCGCATCGGCTCGGACACCACGATGGGTGCATCCGACGCGGAGTCCACGCCACCGGCCACCGCGACGTCCACCCGGCCCAGGCGGATCTTGTCCGACAGCGACATCACCGTCTCCATGCCGGTCGCGCAGGCCATCTGCACGTCGTAGGCCGGGGTGTCGTTCGCCAGCGCGGAGCCGAGCACCGACTCCCGGGTGAGGTTGAAGTCCTTGCTGTGCTTGAGCACTGCGCCCGCGGCCACCTCCCCGAGGCGCTCCCCGGCGAGCCCGAACCGTGCCACCAGGCCGTCGAGTGCCGCGGTGAGCAGGTCGCGGTTCGACGCCCGTGCGTACGCGCCGCCGGCGCGGGCGAACGGCGTGCGATTTCCTCCGACGACGACGGGGCGTCGCTGGGCTGCGGCCATGGAACCTCCCTGTGCCGGGACGTCCGACTCTGGACCCCGGGATTGCCACCTGATAATGCCTGCGACCCACAGTACCTGATACTCGTGGTACCGCACAGGGAGTCCAGTGGGGACGATGCGGCAAGCCGTGCGGCACCGCCGGCTCCCGACGCGCCGGAGGGGCGCCGCGCGGTGCGACGCCCCTCCGGGTCTGCTGTGCGGGCTCGCCCCGCTCGGGTCAACCCTTGACCGAGCCGGCGAGCAACCCTCGGACGAAGTACCTCTGGAGCGCGAAGAACACGATCAACGGCACGATGATCGCCACGAAGGCCGACGGCGCGAGCAGCTCCCAGTGCGAGCCGAAGTTGCCGACCAGCGCCTGCAGACGCGTCGTCAGCGGCGAGACGGTGTCCTTGCCTGCGCCGACGAACGTCAGCGAGACCAGCAGGTCGTTCCACACCCACAGGAACTGGAAGATCGCGAACGAGGCGATCGACGGGGCGGTCAGCGGCAGCACGATCCTGCGGAAGATGAGGAACGCGTTGGCACCGTCGACCCTCGCCGCCTCCATCAGGTCCCGCGGCAGCTGGACCATGAAGTTGTGCAGCAGGAAGATCGCCAGCGGCATCGCGAACATCGTGTGCGTGATCCACAGTGACGCGAAGTGCCCGGTCACCCCCAGGGCGGGGAAGATCGGCACGGACCCGATGTGCACACCGGTGTTGAGGAACCGCAGCAGCGGCACCAGGGCGAGCTGGATAGGCACGACCTGCAGGCCGAACACGAAGAAGAACAGCGCGTTGCTGCCCTTGAACGGGATCCACGCCAGGGCGTACGCCGCCATGGTGGCCAGCGCGAGCGGGAACAGCGTGCCCGGGATCGACACCGTGAGGGAGTTGACGAAGTACGGGATCAACCCGCCCTGGACGTTGTAGCCGCCGGAGAACAGCACCGTCTGGTAGTTCTCCAGCGTGAAGCTCGGGTTGGTGAAGACCGTCCACCAACCCGAAGACCCGACGTCGCCCTGGGGCCGCAGCGACGTGATGAGGAGCCCGAACGTCGGCACGGTCCACACCACGGTGAGCAGCACGACGAGGAGCGACGCAAGTCGGCTGCTGAGGGTCGCGCGGACCTTGGTGCCGGTGTCGGAGGTGACGGGTGGCGCATTGACCTTGAGGGTCTGCTGACCTTCGACGGTACTCATCGGGTCGCACGCTCCTTCCGCAGCTGAACGATGTTGTAGATGAGCACCGGCACGACGCCGACGAACAGGATGACCGCGAGCGCTGAGCCGTGTCCCTGGTCGCCCTGGACGAAGGTCTGGCGGTACATCTCGTAGGAGAGCACGCTGGTGTTGAAGTTTCCGCCCGTCATCGTGGCGACGATGTCGAAGATCTTCAGCACCGCTATGAGAATCGTGGTGAAGACCACGATGAGCGTGCCGCGGATCATCGGGATGGTGACGCGCACGAACATCTGCCAGCCGGTCGCGCCGTCGAGCGCGGCGGCCTCGAGGACGTCGTTGGGGATCGCCTTGATGGCCGCGGACAGCACCACCATGGCGAAACCGGTCTGGACCCAGATCATGATCACGATGAGCATGAAGGTGTTCAGCGGCGTGTTGAGCAACCAGTTCGGCGGGTTCTTCCAGCCGAGCCAGATCGCGATCTGCGAGAGCAGGCCGATCTGTGGCTGGTTGGGTTCGTTGTACTGGTAGACGAACTTCCAGATCACGCTCGCGCCGACGAACGAGATCGCCATCGGCAGGAAGATCAACGACTTCGTGACCTTCTCGCTGCGCGCCCGCATCCGGTCCGAGAGCAGCGCGAGGACCAGACCGAACGCGGTCGCGAAGGTCGGTGCGAGGACGATCCAGAGCACCGTGTTGATGAGCACCACGCGCATCGTCGGGTTGGTGAACGCCCAGGTGTAGTTGTCCGCACCGACCGCGGTCTTCCCGGCCGCATCGTAGAAGCTGAGCAGCAAGGTCCGGATCGCCGGGATGACCAGGCCGACGAGCATGAACAGCGCGGCCGGGCCGAGGAACACCACGATGCCGACCGGCCGTGACACCCACCCGGAGGCCTGCCCGGCGATGAAGAACACGACCATCAGCACGGCGGCGACCACGAGGATCGCCAGCGCCCCGCCGCTGAGCTTCCACAGTGATGCGGCGGCAAGGCCGTCGGGCTGGGTGAAGACCGGTATCGAGAGGACACCGGTCGCGCCCAGCACGGACAGCACGACGATCACGCCGAGCGCGATGAGCGTCAGCAGGAGGGCCTGTCGGTTCCTGCGGGCATCTCGCGCGGACATTGAGGGGGGTCGGGACGGGGCTTCGCTGCCCGTCGGCAGCGTGGTCTGGCTGTGGCTCACGGCAACCCTCCGGGGGTGGGCACTGGGGAGCTGATGGGGTCTGACACGCGTCCCTCCTTAGGAGCCCGGGGCGCCGCGCTGCACCCCGGTGAGGCTGGTGTCGTGTATAGCACTAGCACAGACGCCCGGACCCGGCGAACCGGGCCCGGGCGTCGTGTCGCTAGGCCGTCAGCCGATCAGCTGGTCGGCCAGGCTGCGTCGATCGCCTTCAGCATCGCGGCGGTGTCCGTGCTGCCGGCGAACCAGTTGGTGAACTGGGTCCACTCGGCACCGGAGCCGACCGCGGACGGCATCAGGTCGGACGCGTCGAACTTGAACGTTGCCTTCGGGTCGGTCAGCATCTCGGCCGAGAACTTGTCGACCGGCGCGGAGTAGACCGACGGGTCCACACCGTTGTTCGCCGACACCCAGCCGCTGGCCTGCTTGATCCGGCTCGTCGCCCACTCCGGGGTCGACAGGTAGGTCTGCACGGCCTGGACCTCGGGACGGTCGGAGAACGCGACGTCGAACTCGCCGCCACCCTCGACCGGCTTGCCGAACTTGTCGTTCATGACGCGGCAGGTAGAAGGCCCACACGTCGCCGTCCGGACCGACCTTGGTGCCCTCGGGCCACTGGGCGGCGTAGAACGACGCCTGCTGCAGCATGTAGCACTGGCCCTGGAGGATCGGCAGACCGGCGTCCTGGAAGGTCGTCGTCGCGATGGAGGCGACGTCACCGTGGCCACCGTTGACGTAGGCGGGGTTCTTCATCCACTTCTCGAGGATGCCCATCGCGTCGGTGATCTCGGGGGAGTCGAACTTCACGTCGTGGCTGACCCACTGGTCGTAGACGTCCGGCCCGGCGGACCGCATGACGATCTCCTCGAGCCAGTCGGTGGCCGGCCAGCCGGTGGCGGTGCCAGAACCGATGCCGCCGCACCACGGCTTGATGCCGTCACCGTTGTTGGCGATGGTGTCCGACAGCTTCATCATGTCGTCCCAGGTCTCCGGGACGGTGTAGCCCTTGTCGGAGAACATCTTCGGCGAGTACCAGACCATCGACTTGGCGTTCGCGCTCAGGGGCGCGCCGTAGAACTTGCCGTCGACCGTGGCGTAGTCCTTCCAGCCGGCTGCCCAGTACTTGTCGACGTTGTCGGCCACGGCCTGCGGGGCCGGCACGGCGTTCGGGGCCATCCGCGCCACGAGGCCGGGCTGCGGGATCATCGCCAGGTCAGGTGCCTGACCGCCCTGGACCCGGACCGGCAGCTGGGACTCGAACTCGTTGGAGCCCTCGTACTGGATCGTGATGCCGGTGCACTTGCTGAAGTCGGCCCACGACGCCTCGAGCGAGTCGGACTCCGGGCTGAGGATCGAGGCGAAGATCGTCACCGTCGTCCCGTCATGGCCCATGTAGTCGGCGTAGGGCTCGCACCCGGCGGCCACCGAGGCGCTCCCCGCGCTCGTCGAGCCGCTGTCGCTGGGAGTGCTGGTGCCGCTCGAACAAGCCGTGAGCAGCAGACCTGCCGCGGCCACGGCGGAGCCGGCGAGCATTACGCGCCGGCGACCCATTGACCTCATGTTCTCTCCTCGTCTGACCTCGTCGTCCCGACGCGGGCAACGCCGCCCGGGGGTGAACGTTTCCGATCATCGCCCTGTGCCGGGGCATCGGCAAGGCAGTCCGGCCACGTTTCGATAACAATTGCAAGCGGTTGCAGTCGTGGGATGGGACCGCTCCCATCGCATCCTGGGATGCCCGGAACCCAAAGTACTTGATACCGTCGGTACCGTGAGTCGATCGACGCCGACGCCCTCGTCCCGCCCCGGGGATGCTCCCCGGGGTATCGACGCGTCTGCGCCTGACGGGCGCTCCACCCGCTGGGCCGAGCACCGCTCCGCGCGCCGCTCGGAGCTGGTCCGCGCCGCCCGGCGCGCGGTCCATCACCTGGGCGCGGACGCCTCGATGGAGGAGATCGCCCAGTCCGCCGGCACGTCCAAGTCGATCGTCTACCGGTACTTCGTGGACAAGCCCGGGCTCCAGGCCGCCGTCGGTGCCGCGGTGGTCGAAGATCTCAACGCCGCCCTCGACGCCGCCGGCCGCAAGGCCGCGACGCCGCGGGACGCGCTGCGCGCGATGATCGACGCCTACCTCGCGATGATCGAGGGCTCGCCCAACGTCTACTGGTTCGTCACCCGCCCGGTCAGCGAGAACGCCTCGGCCCCGCTCGGGCACTTCATGGACGCCGTCGCGATGCTCGTGGCGCAGCCGTTCGCCCGCCTGGTGGCCGGTGCCGACGCCGGTGAATCGGCCGCGATGGCCGACCTGTGGGGTAGCGGGGCCGTCGGCTTCGTGCGCGGTGCCGGCGAGTGGTGGCTGGCGCACCGCGGCGACGGCGACGCCCCGGAGCGCGCCGAGCTCGCCGAACGTGTCACGGCCTGGTTGTGGACCGGGCCCGTGAGCGCCCTCACCCGTTCCCTGCCCGGGGCAGCACCGCAGCGCCCGGGCCTCCCCGCCCACGAGGAGCAGTCATGACCACCGTCACCTCACCCCGCCCGGTCGCCACGGCTCCCGAGCCGACCGTCGACGTCGCCGCGCTCGAGCACGTGCTGCTGGGCCGCTGGGGCGACCTGCGCAAGGCGACCCGCGCGCTGCTCGCCGACCCCCGCTTCCACAAGGTCGAGGGCCTGTCCCTCGCCGAGCACCGCGAGCGCATCCTGGGCCAGCTGCGGCTGCTGGTGTCAGAGGGCGAGGTGCTGCGCGCCTTCCCGACCGCGCTCGGCGGCGCCGACGACCACGGGGGGTCGCTCGCCCGGTTCGAGGAGCTCGTCGCCGCGGACCCGTCGCTGCAGATCAAGTCGGGCGTGCAGTGGGGCTTGTTCGCCTCGGCGATCCTGCACCTGGGCACCGGCGACCACCACGCCCGGCTGCTGCCCGGCGCGATGACCCTTGACGTGCCCGGGGTGTTCGCGATGACCGAGACGGGCCACGGCTCGGACGTGGCGTCGATCGCGACCACCGCCACCTACGACCCGGACACCCAGGAGTTCGTGCTCCACACCCCGTTCCGCGGGGCCTGGAAGGACTACCTCGGCAACGCGGCGCTGCACGGGCGTGCTGCCGTGGTGTTCGCCCAGCTCATCACCTCCGCGCCCGGCGAGGCGCCGGTCAACCACGGCGTGCACGCGCTCTACGTGCCGATCCGCGACCCGCAGACCGGGGAGTTCCTGCCCGGCGTCGGCGGCGAGGACGACGGGCTCAAGGGCGGCCTCAACGGCATCGACAACGGCCGGCTGCACTTCGACCACGTCCGGGTGCCGAGGACGAACCTGCTCAACCGCTACGGCGACGTCGCCGAGGACGGCACGTACACCTCGCCGATCTCCAGCCCCGGCCGCCGGTTCTTCACGATGCTGTCCACCCTGGTCCAGGGCCGGGTCTCGCTGGACGGCGCGGCCGTGAACGCGAGCAAGCTGGCGCTGGTGATCGCGGTCACGTACGGCAACCAGCGTCGGCAGTTCACCGGCGCCACGGACACCGACGAGGTCGTGCTCCTCGACCGTCAGGAGCACCAGCGCCGGCTGCTGCCTCGCCTTGCTCAGACCTACGCCCAGGCGTTCGCCCACGAGCGCCTGCTGGCCACGTTCGACGACGTGTTCTCCGGCCGGGCCGACTCCGACACCGACCGTCAGGACCTGGAGACCATCGCCGCGGCGCTCAAGCCCGCCTCGTCCTGGCACGCGATGGACACCCTGCAGGCCGCGCGCGAGGCCTGCGGCGGCGCCGGTTACCTCACCGAGAACCGGCTCACCTCGCTGCGCGACGACCTGGACGTCTACGTCACGTTCGAGGGCGACAACACCGTGCTGCTGCAGCTGGTGGCCAAGCGCCTGCTGTCCGACGTGGCCAAGGACCTCGCGCACATCGACGCGGGCACCATGGCGCGACTGGTCGCCGAGCGGGCGGCGGACGTCGCGCTGCACCGCACCCCGCTGACCCGGGTGGTCCAGACCCTCGCCGACGGTGGCGACGTGCGGCGGTCGGCGGGGCAGATGCGGTCGACCGAGGCCCAGCGCGAGCTGCTCACCGACCGCGTGGAGACGATGGTCGCCGAGCTCGCCGGTGCGCTACGACCGGCGGGCAAGGCGTCCCGCGCCGAGGCCGCGCGGCTGCTCGACGCGCACCAGCACCAGATGGTCGAGGCCGCGCGCGCCCACGCCGACCTGCTCCAGTGGGAGGCGTTCACCGCGGGCCTGGCCAAGGTCGACGACGACGGCACCCGGCGGGTGCTGACCTGGCTGCGCGACCTGTTCGGTCTGACCCTGATCGAGCGGAACCTGGCCTGGTACCTCATCCACGGCCGGCTGTCGGCCGGGCGGGCCCGGGTGGTGAGCTCCTACGTCGACCGGCTGCTCGAGCGGCTGCGTCCGCACGCCCAGGACCTGGTGGACGCCTTCGGGTACGGCCCGGAGCTGGTCCGGGCGTCGATCGCGTCGGGTGCGGAGGCCGAGCGCCAGGACGAGGCGCGGGCCTACTTCCGCGAGCAGCGGGCGAGCGGCTCGGCCCCGCGCCCCGAGCCCAAGCCCGAGCGCTCCAGGGCCTGACGGCCCGGGCCGCCGACACCCCACCCATCCCCTCCCTCACCCCAAGATCGGAACTCGATCGGTCGGCATCTGGCCGATCGGGTTCCAAGCGCGCGAGGAGGGGCGGGGGCGTGGCGTCAGGTCGCGAGGATCTCGCCGAGGTCGAAGCGCACCGGGTGCTCGAGCTGGGCGTAGGTGCACGACTCGGGTTCCCGGTCCGGGCGCCAGCGGATCAGCTGCGTGGTGTGGCGGAAGCGGGGCCCCTCCATGTGGTCGTACTTGACCTCGACCACACGCTCGGGCCGCAGCGGGGTGAACGAAAGGTCCTTGCCCGCGTTCCAGCGTGAGCCCGCGGCCTCCGTCGGGGTGCGCGCACCGGCGTCCTGCGCGGCCGCCGCCCACGGGTGGGTGTCCGGGTCGGTCACCAGGGGCTGGAGCTCGGCGAACAGCTCGCGGCGCACGGCCATCGGGAAGCTCGAGGTCACGCCCACCGAGGCGAGCCGGCCGGCGTCGTCGTACAGGCCCAGCAGCAGGGACCCGATCGCCGCGTCGTCGGTCTTGTGCGCCCGGTACCCGGCGACCACGCAGTCGGCGGTCCGCTCGTGCTTGATCTTGGACATCACGCGCTTGTCGGGCTGGTAGGTCAGGTCGGCGCGCTTGGCGACCACGCCGTCCAGGCCCGCGCCCTCGAACACCTCGAACCAGCGCCGGGCCTCGTCCAGGTCGGTGGTCATGGGTGTGCGGTAGACGCCGGGGCCGGCGCCCGGCACGGCGGCCTCCAGGCGGGCACGGCGCTCGGCGTACGGCAGTCCGGTGAGGTCGGCGTCGTCAAGGGCGAGCAGGTCGAACGCGACCAGCACCGCCGGCGTCTGCCGGGCCAGCAGCTGGACGCGGGAGTCGGCCGGGTGGATGCGCTGCAGCAGCGCCTCGAAGTCCAGTGCCGTCACGTCCGGTGTCGCGATGACGATCTCGCCGTCGACCACGCACCGGCCCGGCAGCTCAGCGAGCACGGCTGCGACGACCTCGGGGAAGTACCGGGTGATCGGCTTGGTGGTTCGCGAGCCGATCTCCACCTCGTCCCCGTCGCGGAAGACGATCGCGCGGAAGCCGTCCCACTTGGGCTCGTAGTGCTGGCCCGGCGGGATGTCCGGGGCGGCCTTGGCGAGCATCGGGCGCACGGGCGGGAGTACCGGCAGGTCCATCGTCACAGTGTGGGGTGGCGGTCCGGCCGTCGCCAGGGGGCTCGGCGGCGAGCGGCGGGTGGCCCACGCGGCAGAGCTCCGAGCGGCAGGCGGCCCACGCGGCGAAGCCTCGATCGATGCCCGGGGGCGTCCGGATGGCGGACCGCCCCGCAGGGGAGCGCATCCGCGGTGGCGCTCGCCGCGTGGGGCGCCGGTCGGGCTGGTGGCCCGGGTGGGCGCCGCGTCCTGACGGGCCCGACACGACCGGCTCGCGCCGCGCGGCCCCGACGCCGCTGCCGCCCGCCGATAGGGTTCCGCACGTGGACGGAGCGTCGCGTTGAGTCTCCTGCGGTCCGAGGCGGACCTGTCCGCCCTCCTCGGCTCGCGCGTGCCGATCGTCGTGATGGAGACCCGTGACGAGGCCCGGGCGATGGGCGTGGTGCTCTCCGCGGCACGCGGCGCGGGCAACCTCCCGGTGTTCCGGTGGACCGTGACCGAGGGGCTCTCGCGCGCCGACGTACGGCTGGGGCCGCCCCAGTCGTTCAACGCCGACCCGGGCGAGGTGCTGCGGACCATCCGGACCACCGACCTGGGCGGCGTCTACGTCCTGGTCGACTTCCACCCGTACCTGACCGAGCCGATGCACGTGCGTCTGCTCAAGGACGTCGCGCTCGGCTACGGGCGGGTGCCGCGCACGGTGGTGCTGGTCAGCCACGCGGTCGAGGTGCCCGCCGAGCTGGACCACCTGGTCGCCCGGCTCCAGGTGGCCGTGCCCGACCGCACCGAGCGCGCCGCGGCGGTGGACCGTGCGGTGGCCGAGGCCGAGCGGCGCGCCGGGCAGCAGGTGCTGGTGGACCCCCGGGCCCGCGAGCTGCTGGTGGAGAACCTCGGCGGGCTGTCGGTGGGCGAGGCCGAGCGGCTGGCCCGCGGCGCGGTGGCCGACGGCGCCCTGCTGGCCGAGGACCTGCCGGCCGTCATGGAGGCCAAGTACGCGCTGCTCAACCACGGCGGCGTGCTCCGCTACGAGCACGACGTGCCGGACGCGGACGACCTCGGCGGGATGGCGGCCCTGGTGCGCTGGCTCCGGCTGCGCCGCGCCGCGTTCGACGGCAGCGGGATGGGCCTCGAGCCGCCGCGCGGCGTGCTGCTGGTCGGCGTGCAGGGCTGCGGCAAGTCGATGGCCGCCAAGGCCGCCGCCGGGGTGTTCGGTGTGCCGCTGCTGCACCTGGACCTCGCGGCGGTGCACAACAAGTACGTCGGCGAGTCCGAGCGGATCCTGCGCGAGACCCTGGCCACCGCCGACGTCCTGGCGCCGTGCGTGGTGTGGGTCGACGAGGTCGAGAAGGCGATGGCCGACGACGACTCGGGTGCGGTGCGCCGGGTGCTCGGCACGCTGCTGACCTGGCTCTCCGAGCGCCGCTCGGCTGCGTTCGTCGTCGCGACGGCCAACGACGTCACCGCACTGCCGCCCGAGCTGGTGCGCAAGGGCCGGTTCGACGAGCTGTTCTTCGTCGACCTGCCCGACGGGCCCGCTCGGCGGCACATCCTGAGGGTGCACGCCGCCCGCCGCGGCCTGGAGCTGGGCGAGCCGGAGCTCGACGCCCTGGTCGCGGCCTCGCCCGGCTACTCCGGTGCAGAGCTCGAGCACGCCGTGGTCTCGGCGCGCTACGCCGCGCACGCCGACGGCGGCGACCTGAGCGCGGCCCACGTGCTGGCCGAGATCCAGGCGACCCGGCCGCTGTCGGTGGTGATGGCCGAGCGGATCGCCGCGCTGCGGTCCTGGGCCGCCGGCCGCACCGTGCCCGCCGCCGGCTGACCCGCCCGACCTCGTCCACCCACACCATGCTGGGCGCCGGCCGCTACGCCCCGTCGTCCCAGAGCCGCGCCAGTCCCGGGTACGCGCGCAGCGGCACCAGGTCGAAGTCGATCAGCCCGGCGGCGACCAGTGGCAGGGTCGCGAGCACGTCCCGCGCCGCCGCGACGCCCGTCACCTCCAGGAGCAGCACCGCCGCGTGCCGGTCGGCGCGGAACCAGGTCCGGCGCACCACGCCGTCCTGGGTGAGCTCCCACACCCGCAGCGCCTCGGCCCGGAGCAGGGCCGAGGCGTCCCCGGCGTTCCCGGCCGTCGGTTCGCCGGCCGCGTCACGCTCGAGCGCGAGCACCTCCACGGTCCCACCTCCCCGCGGGGCGTCGCCCGCCCCTGGGCACCGTGTCTAGCCGCGATTGCTCCCAGGGGCCAGAGACGTTGGTCGCTCAGGCGAGCAGGTCGGCGGCGTGGTCGGGCACGTAGCGCTGGGAGTCGCGCGGCGGCCGCTGGTACCCGGTCGACGCGGGCCGGCGCGGGAGCTCCAGCGGGACCCGAACGACCTCGTCGTAGTCGATGCTCGACACGAGGTGGTGGATCATGTTCAGCCGCGAGACGCGCTTGTCGTCGCTGTCGACCACCCACCACGGCGCCTCGGGGATGTCGGTGTGCACGAGCATCTGGTCCTTGGCGCGGGAGTACTCCTCCCAGCGGCTGATCGAGTCCAGGTCGGTGACCGACAGCTTCCACTGCCGCATCGGGTCCTCCAGGCGGGACCGGAACCGCGCCTCCTGCTCCGCGTCGGACACGCTGAACCAGTACTTGCGCAGGATGATCCCGTCCTCGACCAGCATCCGCTCGAAGATCGGGCACTGGTGCAGGAACCGGTGATACTCGTCGGCGGTGCAGTACCCCATGACGCGCTCGACGCCCGCGCGGTTGTACCAGGACCTGTCGAACAGGGTGATCTCCCCGGCCGCAGGAAGGTGCGCGGCGTAGCGCTGGAAGTACCACTGGGTGCGCTCGCGGTCCGACGGGGTGGGCAGCGCGGCGATCCGCGCGATGCGCGGATTGAGGTACTGCGTGACCCGCTTGATCGTGGAACCCTTGCCAGCGGCATCGCGGCCCTCGAAGATCACCACGACGCGCTTGCCCTCGGCGCGGACCCACTCCTGGAGCGAGACGAGCTCGGCCTGGAGCCGGAACAGCTCTTGTTCGTACAGGTCCTTCGGGAACCGCTTGCGCTTAGCGGCGTGACCGCCGTGCTCGGCGGGTTCAGGGTGCGCAGCGTGACCGTGCCCGTGGGCGTCGTCGACCATGCCATGAGGGTAGAGCCGGAGGGCGCGCAGGAGACCGCAGAACGGAGAAGTCGCGTCGCCTTCTCGGGGCGGGCCGGCGCTGGTCGCGGCGGCCGGGCGGTGCGTTCGGGACGCCGCGCCGTCCATGGCGCGCGCGCGGGTAGCCTGACCTCCGTCAGCGCCACCGCGACGTGGGGGACCACCTGTCCATGCCCAGCCCTGAGCCCGCCGAGCACCTGCCGGACACCGTCGAGGACGCCGCGTCGACCCCCGACCTCGCGATGCCCTGGGCCGAGCTGGGCCTGAAGGCCGACGAGTACGAGCGCATCGTCGAGCTGCTCGGTCGCCGGCCGACCGCTGCCGAGCTGGCGATGTACTCGGTGATGTGGTCCGAGCACTGCTCGTACAAGTCCTCCAAGCTGCACCTGCGCCAGTTCGGTGCCAAGACCACCGACCAGATGCGCGAGCACCTGCTGGCGGGGATGGGCGAGAACGCGGGCGTGGTCGACATCGGCGACGGCTGGGCGGTCACGTTCAAGGTCGAGTCGCACAACCACCCGAGCTTCGTCGAGCCCTACCAGGGTGCGGCCACCGGGGTCGGCGGGATCGTCCGCGACATCATGGCGATGGGCGCGCGCCCGGTCGCGGTGATGGACCAGCTCCGGTTCGGCGCGATCGACCACCCGGACACCGAGCGCGTCGTGCACGGCGTGGTGTCCGGCGTCGGCGGGTACGGCAACTGCCTGGGCCTGCCGAACATCGGCGGCGAGGTCGTGTTCGACCCCTCCTACCAGGGCAACCCCCTGGTCAACGCGCTGTGCCTGGGCGTGCTGCGGCACGACGAGCTGCAGACCGCCGCGGCACGCGGGGTGGGCAACAAGGTCGTCCTGTTCGGCGCGCGTACCGGCGGCGACGGGATCGGCGGAGCCTCGATCCTGGCCAGCGAGACCTTCGACGACTCCAAGCCGTCCAAGCGACCGAGCGTGCAGGTGGGCGACCCCTTCATGGAGAAGGTGCTCATCGAGTGCTGCCTGGAGCTGTATGCCGCCGGCGTGGTCGAGGGCATCCAGGACCTGGGTGCCGCCGGGATCTCGTGCGCCACCAGCGAGATGGCCTCCGCCGGTGACGGCGGCATGCACGTCGACCTGGAGAACGTCCTGCTGCGCGACCCGACCCTGACGGCCGGGGAGATCCTCATGTCGGAGTCCCAGGAGCGGATGATGGCGATCGTCCGGCCGGACCGCCTCGAGGAGTTCTCCGCGATCACCGCCAAGTGGGACGTGGAGACGGCGGTGATCGGTGAGGTCACCGACACCGGACGGCTGACCATCGACCACCACGGCCACCGGATCGTGGACGTCGAGCCGCGCACCGTCGCTGTCGACAGCCCGGTCTACGACCGCCCGTACGGGCGCCCGTCGTGGCAGGACGACCTCCAGGCGGACTCCATCTCGGACGAGCGAGGCCGTGCCCGGTACACCCGGCCGGTCACCGGCGCGGACCTGCGCTCGACGCTGCTCACCCTGCTGGCCTCGCCCAACCTGGCCTCCAAGGCGTGGGTCACCGACCAGTACGACCGGTTCGTGCAGGGCAACACCGCGCTGGCCCAGCCCGACGACGCGGGAGTGGTGCGCGTCGACGAGTCGACCGGCCTGGGGGTGGCGCTGTCCACCGACGCCAACGGGCGGTACGCCAAGCTCGACCCGTACGCCGGTGCCCGGCTCGCCCTGGCCGAGGCCTACCGCAACGTCGCCACCGTGGGTGCCCGGCCGATGGCCGTCACCGACTGCCTCAACATCGGCACGCCCGAGCACCCGGACTCGATGTGGCAGCTGGTCCAGGTGGTCACCGGCCTGGCCGACGCGTGCCGGGACCTGGCCGTGCCGGTGACCGGCGGGAACGTCTCGCTGTACAACACCAGCGGTGAGCCGGGCGGGGCCGACGCCTCGATCCACCCGACGCCTGTGGTGGGTGTGCTGGGCGTGGTCGACGACGTTCGACGGGTCACCCCGTCGGGCTGGCGGGCACCGGGGCAGGCGATCTACCTGCTCGGCACCACGCGCGGCGAGCTGGACGGCTCCGCCTGGGCCGACGTGGTGCACTCCCACCTGGGCGGTCTGCCGCCCGCGGTCGACCTGGCGGCCGAGCGGTCGCTGGCCGGTGTCCTGGTCAACGCCGCGCGCGACACCCTGGTGGACGCCGCGCACGACCTGTCCGAGGGCGGCCTGGCGGTCGCGCTGGCCGAGGCGTGCCTGCGCTACGGGACCGGTGCACGGGTCTCGCTGGGCGAGCTGTGCGCCCGCGACGGCGTCACGCCGTTCGAGGCGCTGTTCGCCGAGTCCACCGCCCGGGCCGTGGTCGCGGTCCCGCGCACCGAGGAGGTCCGGTTCGTCGACCTGTGCACCGCGCGCGGCGTGCCCGCGCTGCGGATCGGCGTGACCGACGACGTCGCCGATCCGGACGCCCCCGAGCACGTCCGCGGGCCGGTGCTGGCGGTCGAGGGGCACTTCGAGGTGCCGCTCGCCGAGCTCGACCGGGCCGCGCACGAGACCCTGCCGGCGCGCTTCGGCTGATGCCGCCGCGCCGCCGCACCGACCCCACGCAGGGGCGTGCCGCGCTGCACGCCTGGGCCGACGACCCGGGCGGCTGTCCGCGGGACGTGGTGCGTGCCGCCGTGCGGTTCAGCCTCGAGGAGCTCGCCGACCTCGCGCCGGGCCACGCTGTCGAGGTCCGGGTTCCGCCGGACGGCGCCGTGCAGGCGGTGCCGGGCCCGCGGCACACCCGGGGAACGCCGCCGTCGGTGGTCGAGACGGACCCTGCGACCTGGCTCGGCCTGGTGACCGGTCGGGTCGCCTGGGCCGACGCGGTCGCCGACGGCAGGGTCGACGCCTCGGGCGAGCGGGCCGACCTCGGCGCCTTCCTTCCCCTGCAGGCCGCGCGTCGTCGCTGACGCCGGGTGACCGAGGGGCGAACACTCGCGGTCGGTCCCTGAACAGATCCGTCGAACCCGGGGTGCGCGCCCCGCGGCGCGCAACCCGGGCTGCGCGCCCCGCGGCGCGTCTAGCGTGCGATCGGGCGGGCCCGCCCCGCAGCGATCGACGACGGCCGTCCCTCCCGTGCCCTGGCGCGGCGGGGACGGCCGTCCTGCGTAGGGTGACGCCTATGAGCCCCGACGACGCCTCGCGCGAGCCGTCACGCCGGCCCGCTGAGGGCGCGGGCGGTGACGCGACCACCCCGGGTGAGGCTCCGGACCTGGCCGAGCTCGAGCGGGTCGCCGTACCGGGCGTGCTGCGGCGTGCCCCGCGCTACCGCGCGTTCATCGCCGTCGGCGCGGCGGTGGGCCTGCTCGTCACGCTCGGGCTGGGCCTGGCGACGTACCGGCCGGACGAGCCGGGTGGGCTGACCGCGGTGCTGCTGGTGGGCCTCGGTCTGGTGACGGTGGGCGCCGTCCTGGGCGGCCTCGTCGCGGTGCTCATGGAGTCCCGTCGCTGATCCGCACTGCCCGTCCGCCGGTTGGGGGCCTAACCTCCGGAGGTGTCACCGAGCGGGTCTTGGACGAACGGGTCGGACGGCGGGGGGACGGGTGCGTCGCGTCGGGTGCCCGGCAGGATCTCGAACCCGACCTCGAAGTGGACGAGGAGCCCGGCGAGGGTCTGCAGGACGCCCAGGTCGCCCTCGTAGCGCACGGTGCCGTCGGCAATCTGCTGCTGCAGGGGCGCCGCCCCGGTCATCGCAAGCTCCAGGTCGGAGCGGTTGACCACGAGGCTGAGGTCCGGGTCGTCCGCCGTGAACCCCGGCAGGTTGGTGAGGGTGCTGTTGCTCAGCTCGACGACGAACCGCTCACCGGTGTCCGGGGTCGTGAGGTTGACGGAGAAGGCCAGCCCTTGTGCCCGCTCGGGGTCCAGCCTGATCCCCAGGAAGTCAAGGAACTGACTGGTGGAGAGCGCCCGCACCAGGTCCGGTCCGGTGCTGGAGGGAGCGGCGCCGGACGGGATGCCGGAGCGCAGCTCCAGCGCGGCGGCGAGGAAGCTGTTGCGCACGCTCGGGCTCTCCTGCTGGTAGCCGATCTGCTCGAAGGCGTCGGCGAGCAGCTCACGTGCCGCCGCGTTGTCGGGCTCGGCATGGACCAGCTTGTCGAGGATCTCGGTCGCCAGGAGGTAGTCCCCGCGGTCCAGCAGGCTCCGGCCACGCTCGAGGATCGGCTCCGCGCCACCCATCATCTCGACGTACAGGGGTGCGGAGTCCGAGGGCGACAACGGCATCAGGGTGGTCGGGTTCCCGTCCCAGTAGCCGAGGTACCGGTTCACGACCGCACGTGAGTTGTGGGCGACGGAACCGTGGTAGCTGCGAGCGGCCCACTGCCGAGCGAGGCTGTCCGGCACGCGGTAGACGTTGTGGATCTCGTTGATCGTGACCCCCTGGTTCGCCAGGTGCAGGACCCCGTTGTTCAGGTGCGCGTACGCGTCCCTCTGGGTCCGCATGACCTCCTGGATCCGCCCGTTGCCCCATCGAGGCCAGGAGTGCGAGGAGAACATCACCTCCGCCTGGTGCCCGAACAGGTACAGCGCCTTGTTGATCTGGCGAGACCACTCGAGGGCGTCACGGACGAGGGCTCCACGGAGGGTGTAGATGTTGTGGATCGTGGCGACGATGTTCTCCGCGGCCCAGAAGGCGTTCCACTCGGGGAACCACGTGTTCATCTCCGCCGGCGCCTCCGTGCCCGGCGTGTTCTGGAACACCATCCGGACGCCGTCCACCGTGAGCTCCTCGACGTCGTCGACGATCTCGACGGTCGGTGCGATGAGGCCGGCGGTGCCGGCCGCCACGCCCTTGCCGATCGCCTGGTCCACGTGCCCGAACGGGCTCCGATCCAGCAGCGAGCCGTACTGGTAGAACATCCGCCGGTTCATCGCGGTGCCGGCGTAGACGTTCTCGGCGACGGCGTGCTCCAGGAAACCGACGGGGGCGATGACGGGAATCTTGCCGCTGGCCACGTCGGCCGCGTCGACGACGCCGTGGGCGCCCCCGAAGTGGTCCCCGTGGGAGTGGGAGTACACCACCGCGACCACGGGCCTGGCCCCGAGGTGCTCGGTGACCAGCGCCAGGGCGGCAGCGGCGGTCTCCTTGGCCGTGAGTGGGTCGAAGACGATCCAGCCGCTGTCCGACCTGATGAAGCTGATGTTGGCCAGGTCGAAACCGCGGACCTGGTAGATCCGGTCCGGCACCACCTCGAACAGGCCGTACTCCATGTTGAGCACGGCTTGGCGCTGCAAGGAGGGATGGATGCTGTCGAAGTCCTCGCCCTGGAGGAGGAAGTCGTAGCTGCCGAGGTCCCAAGCGACGTGCCCGGCCTCGGCCATGATCTGTCGGTACTCCGGAGCCGCGAGGAAGCCGCGTCGAGCCTCCTCGAAGTCCCGCTCGTCGTCGAAGGGCAGCGCCGCCCGTGCCGCTCGTTGCGCTTCCACCGTCGCGCGCGACGGCATCTTGCCCTGGGGGTGGAAGTGCTCGTGCATGATGGCCCGTCCAGTCGGCAGTGGCGCCCGAAGGGTGGAGCGCGCCTGTGGCCGGAATCATCGCAGGCCCGGGCGATCGGTTTCTAGGGGCCTGCCGGCGTGCTGCAGGCTGACCCAGCCGCTCAGCCTGACCGAGCTCGACAACCCGATGCCACCGCGCTGCACGGGTGGTGGATGCGGGCGCCGACGCCCGGCGAATCCCGCGTGACGGCTCGGGTCGTCCTCTGTTTGCGATCACCCGACCGGGCTAGCGTGCAGCGGGCGGGGACCGACCGGTCCTCGCTGTGTCCGCTCGGACGCGGAACCCGCACCCGGGCAGGAGGGGGATCTGGTGATCACACACGTGCACAGGCGTTCCGGACGCCTCGTCACAGCGGCCGTGGGGGCGATGACGCTCACCGCGGCACTCGTCGTACCGGCCCAGGCTGCGGAGGCCACGGTCACGATCGCGCAGGTGCAGGGCACCGGTGACGCGAGCCCGATGGTCGGCGACACCGTCGTCGTCGACGGGGTCGTGACGGCCGACCACCGCACCGGCGGGTACCGCGGCATCTACGTCCAGACCGAGGGCTCGGGCGGCACCACCGACGCCACGCCCGGGGCCAGCGACGGCGTGTTCGTCTTCCTCGGCAACCGCACCACCGACGCCGTCGTCGGCGACGCGGTCCAGGTGACCGGCAAGGTGACCGAGTACTTCGGCCTCACGGAGATCAGCGCGTCCAGCTCGGGCACCGGCGTCGTGGTGACCGGTCCGGGCACGCTGCCGCAGCCCGTCCCGCTGCCGGACACCGTGATCGGCGCCGATCGCGAGCAGTACGAGGGCATGGTGGTCGACCCGACCGACGACTACCTGGTCGCCTCGCTGCACGAGGTCGACCGGTACGGCACGGTCTGGCTCTCGGCCGGCCTGGAGCCGCTGGTCAAGAACACCGAGCAGTTCCGGCCGGGCGCCGACGCCGACGCGGTGGCTGCGAGCAACGCCGCACGCCGCCTGCTGCTGGACGACGGCAAGAGCCAGCAGGTCAGCACTGCGACCCAGCCCTACCTGACGGCCGACCACGTGGTCCGCGTGGGCGACCAGCTCGACTCGGGCGACCTGACCTACGTGCTGTCCTACGGCTACGACGAGTGGCGTCTTCAGCCGACCGTGCCGATCGACGCCTCGACGCCGGCGGCCCAGAAGGCGTCCTTCACGGCGCTGGACCCGCGGCCCGCCGCGCCCGGCGAGGTGGGCGGCGACCTGCACCTCGCCACGTTCAACGTGTTCAACTACTTCACGACGTTCAGTGCGGACGACCCGCTCGCCCGTGGCGCCGTGAACCAGGCCGAGTTCGACATCCAGAAGGCCAAGATCGTCGCGGCGATCAACGCCCTGGGCGCCGACGTGGTTGCCCTGCAGGAGATCGAGAACGCGATCCACTTCGGCTCCGGCACGCCCGACGCGGCGCTCGCCGACCTGGTCGACGGCCTGAACGCGGCCGCCGGCGTGGGGACCTGGGCGTACGTGCCCACCCCGGCCGCGCTCTACGGCGACGGTGCGCCGGCGACCGACGTGATCATGAACGCGATCATCTACAAGCCCGCGGCCGTCACCCCGGTCGGGGCGGCGACCACCGACGTCGACGAGACGGTCTGGGACATCGCGCGCGAGCCGATCGCCCAGGAGTTCGACCCCGTCGAGGGCGGCGGTGGGGAGTTCGTCGTGATCGCCAACCACTTCAAGTCCAAGAGCGGTGACGGCACCGAGCCCGCCGACGGCCAGGGGCTGTTCAACGCCGAGCGCGTCGAGCAGGCCACCGCCGTGCGCGACCTCGCCGACCGGCTGATGGCGGACACCGGGGTGGACTCGGTGGCGGTCATGGGCGACCTCAACTCCTACGCCCACGAGGACCCGGTCCAGGTCTTCCTCGACGCCGGGTACACCGACGTCGTGCCCACCCTCGCGGCAGGCGAGTACACGTACACGTACGACGGTGAGCGCGGCTCGCTCGACCACGTGCTGGCCAGCCCGGCGCTCGCCGAGCGGCTCACCGGCGCCCACGTGTGGGACATCAACGCCTCGGAGTGGTCGGCCCGCGGGTACTACGGCGCCTACCCCGACCCGGCGAGCGTGTACCGCGCCTCGGACCACGACCCGATCCTGGTCGGCGTCAGCGTCCCGGCGTACTGCACCGTCGAGTACCAGGCGGTCGGTGCGCACCGCACCTTCACGGCCCGCGTGCGGCTGCACGTCACCGAGCCGCTGGCAGACGGTTGGGAGCTGACCTGGACCGCCGACGGCGACCGGTACCTCGCCGGCCTCGGCGTCAAGCTCCGCCAGAGCGGGGACCAGGTGAGCGTCACGGGCAAGAAGCACACCACGGTGATCGACGACGGCGTGGCCTTCGCCGCGATCGGCCTGTCCGGCCTCAGCGGTCCCGGCGACCCGACCGGCTTCGCGCTGGACGGGCACGTCTGCGCGCTCGCCGACTGAGCCCGCGGTGACCGCGCCCGGCGGGGCCCGCAGATCGAGCAGCGGGCCCCGCCGGGCTGGGCGCGAGGGCGGCGTCAGGGCACCCGGCGCGCGGCGTTCGAGGGGCGGGCGCGCCGGCGCTGCGCCAAGGGCCGTGTGCGACGATGTGCGCGTGGCGCGGCCTGACGGACGACTGACCCACGACCTGCTCCCCGGCGAGAAGGGCCCCCAGGACGCCTGTGGCGTCTTCGGGGTCTGGGCTCCGGGCGAGGAGGTCGCCAAGCTCACCTACTTCGGCCTGTACGCCCTGCAGCACCGCGGGCAGGAGTCGGCCGGCATCGCGACCTCCACCGGCGAGCAGCTGCTGGTCTACAAGGACATGGGCCTGGTCTCGCAGGTCTTCGACGAGACGGCGCTGGGCGCCCTGCACGGCCACCTGGCGATCGGCCACGCCCGGTACTCGACCACCGGTGCCTCGGTCTGGGAGAACGCCCAGCCGACCCTCGGGCCCACCGCCGGCGGCACCGTCGCGCTGGGCCACAACGGCAACCTCACCAACACCGCCGAGCTCATCGACCTGGTCGCCGAGCGGTACGGCTCGCGCCGCCGCGGCGAGCTGGCCCGGGGCAACACCACCGACACGGCGCTCATCACCGCGCTGCTCGCCGGCGACCCCGACCACACCCTCGAGGCGACCGCGCTCGAGGTGCTGCCTCGGCTGCGCGGTGCGTTCTCCCTGGTCTTCATGGACGAGCACACCCTGTACGCCGCGCGCGACCCGCACGGCGTGCGCCCGCTGGTGCTCGGCCGCCTGGAGCGGGGCTGGGTGGTGGCCAGCGAGACGGCGGCCCTGGACATCGTCGGCGCGTCCGTGGTGCGCGAGGTCGAGCCGGGCGAGCTCATCGCGATCGACTCGGACGGTTTGCGCAGCTCGCGGTTCGCGGCCGCCCAGCCCACCGGGTGCGTGTTCGAGTACGTGTACCTGGCCCGGCCGGACACCACCATCAACGGCCGCTCGGTGCACTCGGCCCGCGTCGCGATGGGTCGCGCGCTGGCCCGCGAGCACCCCGCCGAGGCGGACCTGGTCATCCCCGTGCCGGAATCCGGCACGCCCGCGGCGATCGGGTACGCCGACGAGTCGGGGATCCCCTACGCCCAGGGCCTGGTGAAGAACGCCTACGTGGGCCGCACGTTCATCCAACCCTCGCAGACCCTGCGCCAGCTGGGCATCCGGCTCAAGCTCAACCCGCTGCGCGAGGTGATCCGCGGCAAGCGCCTGGTGGTGGTCGACGACTCCATCGTGCGCGGGAACACCCAACGCGCCCTGGTCCGGATGCTGCGCGAGGCGGGCGCCGCGGAGGTGCACGTGCGGATCTCCTCGCCGCCGGTGCGCTGGCCCTGCTTCTACGGCATCGACTTCGCCACCCGCGCCGAGCTCATCGCGACCGGGCTGGGCGCCGAGGAGGTCGGGCGTTCGATCGGCGCGGACTCGCTGGGCTACATCTCGCTGGAGGGCATGATCGGAGCGTCCGGCCAGCCCGCGACCCGGCTGTGCACGGCGTGCTTCACCGGTGACTACCCGATCCCGCTGCCCCCGGCCGAGCGGCTGGGCGCGGCTCTGGTCGACCAGCCGCTGCTCGGCGATGACGGCCTGGCGACGTTGGTGGGCGGCGTCGGCGGTGGCACCGCCCTGGAGCAGCCGTGAGCGAGCCGATCACCTACGCCTCCGCCGGGGTCGACACCGCGGCGGGCGACCGCGCGGTCGACCTGATGAAGGACGCCGTGCGCGCTACGCACGGCCCGCAGGTGCTGGGCGGGGTCGGCGGTTTCGCCGGCCTGTTCGACGCCAGCGAGCTGCGCGGCTACCGGCGGCCGCTGCTGGCCACCTCCACCGACGGCGTCGGCACCAAGGTGGCGATCGCGCAGGCCATGGACGTGCACGACACGATCGGCCACGACCTGGTGGGGATGGTGGTCGACGACATCGTGGTGGTCGGCGCCCGGCCGTTGGTGATGACCGACTACATCGCGTGCGGTCGGGTGGTTCCCGAGCGGATCGCCGCGATCGTCCGGGGCATCGCCGAGGCGTGCGCGCTGACCGGCACTGCCCTGGTGGGCGGCGAGACAGCCGAGCACCCCGGCCTGCTGGGCCCCGACGAGTACGACGTGGCAGGTGCCGCCACCGGGGTGGTCGAGGCCGACGCGCTGCTGGGCCCTGACCGGGTGCGCAAGGGCGACGTGCTGGTCGCGATGGCCTCCTCCGGCCTGCACTCCAACGGGTACTCCTTGGTGCGCCGCGTGATCGAGGTCGCGGGCTGGTCGCTCGAGCGGGACGTGCCCGAGCTCGGCCGGACCCTGGGCGAGGAGCTGCTCACCCCCACGCGGCTGTACACCAGGGCCTGCCTGGACCTGGCCGGCGCCGTGCCGCTGCACGCGCTGAGCCACGTCACCGGCGGCGGGCTCGCGGCGAACCTGGCCCGCGTGCTGCCCGAGGGTCTGCTCGCCACGGTGGACCGGTCCGGCTGGCGGGTGCCGCCGGTGTTCGACCTGGTGCGCCGGCTCGGTCAGGTGCCGTGGACCGACCTCGAGGGCACCCTCAACCTCGGTGTCGGGATGGTCGCGGTGCTGCCGCCGGAGGCGGTCGACGACGCGTTGCGGCTGCTCGCGGCAGCCGGGATGTCGCCGTGGGTGCTCGGGGAGGTCGCCGAGGAGACGGGGGCGGAGGGGGACGCCGCAGCGCGGGTCCGCGGCACGAAGGGGGTCGCCGGAGGGGCGGTCCGGCTCACCGGCAGCTACCGGGCCTGAGCCTCACGCGTCCCGGTCGTCGTCCTCGTCGTCGGCCCAGTCGCCGTAGCCGTCGGCACCGCTCTCGGCGTCGTGGCGCTGCTGGGAGGTCAGCTCCTGCTCGAGAGCCTTGTAGTTGGGCTCATAGATCGAGTACTTGAGCTCGCGAGCGACCTTGGTCTGCTTCGCCTTCTGACGGCCGCGCCCCATGGCGATCGACCCCCTCATCACATGGCAGCGGGGCGGCACCTCGCAGGTGCGGCCCCGGAGTGCTGGTTCCTGGGCTAACGCTACAGGGTCTCGCACCATTCCTGCGACCGGCCCCGCGGACGGGCCTGTCGCAGGCCCGCCAGGGACGTTCGGCCCGCAACGTGACCGGTGGCGGCGCGCACCCGACCGGGAGAGGGTACCGTGGTCACGAACCGGTAACGATTCTGCGCTCACCTCCGGATGACGCCGCCACCAGGACGAGAGGGGTGGACATGGAGACACCGTCGCGAGAGCACGAACCCCTCCTGACCCCTGCCGAGGTCGCGGCGCTGTTCCGCGTGGACCCGAAGACGGTGACCCGTTGGGCCCGCGCGGGCAAGCTCTCCGCGATCCGGACGCTCGGCGGGCACCGGCGCTTCCTGGAGTCTGAGGTACTCGCTCTGATGGGGGTGCCGGGGCCGCGGGCCGGCTCCGAGGCGGACGCGACGTCGCGCGGCTCGGCGGCCTCGCCGGACACGCGGCCCCGCGGGTCGACCGTGTCGCGGGACACCGGCACGCGGACGGCGTCGCAGGGCTCCGGGCCGCGCAGGGCCGCCGGCGCCTGAGGCTTCCCCGCTCGTGAGCCACGGCGCGCCGCCGCGCGTGGACCCCGCGTGGTGGGCGTTCGTCGCGGCGCGCGCGATCCCGGGGGTCGAGGATGCCGCTCCCGACCGGGTGCGGCGCCCGGTGCCGACCGAGGGCGGCTGGGTGATGGCGACGGTGTCGCGTACCGGACCGGTCGCCGTCCTGGCCGCGCCCGACGGCGCGATGGCGGCGGTGCGCCGGTGGGTGGGTCTGGACACGGACCACGCGGCCGCCGAGGTGGCGCTCGCCGACGACCCGACGATCGGGCCGCTGTGGCGCGCGCGACCCGACCTGCGGGTGCCCGGCACTGTCGACCCGGCCGAGCTCGCGCTCCGCGCGGTGCTCGGGCAGCAGGTGAGCGTGGCCGCGGCCCGCACCCTGGGCGGCCGTCTCGCCGAGCTGCTCGGCGAACCCGGACCGGGCGGCCTGCGGGTGTTCCCGGAGCCCGCGACGATCGCGGGCGCGGGGGCGGCGGCCGTCCGTGCGATCGGGCTCACGCAGGCGCGGGCGCGGACCCTGGTGGGCCTGGCCGCGGCCCTCGCCGACGGGCTGGACCTGACGCCGGGCGCTGACGTGGCGGCGGCACGGCGGGCGCTGCTGGCACTGCCGGGCATCGGGCCGTGGACCGCGGACTACGTGGCGCTGCGTGCCCTGCGCGACCTCGACGCGTTCCCCGCGCACGACCTGGTGCTGCGCCGCCGGCTGGGCGACCTGGACCCGGCCGCCGCGTTGCGGGCGGCTGAGCGCTGGCGGCCGTGGCGGGGCTACGCCGCCCAGCACCTGTGGGCGGCGGGCTGACTACAGCTTGCGCGCCACGCCTGCGACGATCGCGGCGGCGGCTGCCGCTCCGGCACCGAGCACGACCCAGCCGGTGGTGGTGGGCTCGGGGTCGTCCGGGCCGCGTTCCTCGCGGGTGACACGCCGGCGCACGTCGTCGATCGCGACCCTGGCCTCGTCCAGGGCGCGCAGCACGTTCGCCTTGGGGTCGAGCCGCTCGGCGAGCTCGTCGACCGTGGCCTGGAGCTCCGCGCGGGTGCGGACGATGTCGGCCTGGATGTCCTCAGCTGCGCTCATGGCCCAGTCCCTCCTTCACGGCCGCCACGTCCGCCTTGATGCTCTCGGTCGCCTGCACGGGGCCGGACGCCCCGTCCAGCATCTTCTTGCCCACGGCGCCGAGCACGGCGGCGATCAGCAGCAGCACGACCGCGACGATCAGCGCGGCGAGCCAGGCCGGCACGGCGTGGGACAGGCCCAGCACGGCGCACGCGATGAGCGTCGCCAGCGCGAAGAACGCGAAGAGCCCCGCGCCGACGAACAGACCGATCCCGGCCCCGGCGTGCTTGGCCTTGTCGGCCATCTCGGCCTTGGCCAGCCGGATCTCGTCCTTGACCAGCTGGGAGGTCTTCTCCGACAGGAGGGAGACCAGCTCGCCGATCGACGGCTTGGTCTCGGAACGGCCGTTCACGTCACCACGTCCTTCCGCAGCGCTACGGGTGCGTCCTGGGCAAACGCCGACGACGACGGGCCAGCGCGCCGGTTCCGATCATTGTCCATGTACGGGGCCTCGGATGCATGCCCTTCGTGCGGATGCGCCCGTGCACCGCCACCAGGGCCGGCGCCTGCCCGACCCGCACCCGTCCCGCAGGCCGCCGCGTGCCGCACCCGAGCCATGGACCACGACGCCCCGCTCCGCGAGTCGCGGGCGGGGCGATGGTGGTGGCCACTGGCAGGGTCGAACTGCCGACCTTTCGATTTTCAGTCGAACGCTCTACCAACTGAGCTAAGTGGCCGAGCCACGGTCCGGCTCGTGACCGGACCGACGAGCGACCCCGACGGGACTTGAACCCGCGACCTCCGCCGTGACAGGGCGGCGCGCTAACCAACTGCGCTACGGGGCCTTGTGTGGACAAGGTCCAGGTGGTTCGTACCCCCAACGGGATTCGAACCCGTGCTACCGCCGTGAAAGGGCGGGGTCCTAGGCCGCTAGACGATGGGGGCCGGGTAGGGCGCCCGGGACGTCGACACGCCCAGAACCTCGGGAATCATACGGGCTCCGCCCACGATCTCCAAAGGCGGCCCCGTCGAAGCCCTCCGGGAGGCCCCCGGGAGGCAGGATGGGGCCGTGGTCGAGATGTCCCGGTCGGCGTTCGAGGATGCCGTGCGCGATGCCCTCGACCTGCTGCCCGAGGACCTCGTGGCCATGATGGACAACGTCGTGGTGCTGGTCGAGGACCTCCCGCCCGACGGTGAGGAGCAGGACCTGCTGGGGCTGTACGAGGGGGTCGCCCTCACCGAGCGGGACGCCTGGTGGGCAGCGGGCTCCCTGCCCGACCGCATCACGGTGTTCCGGCTGCCGACCCTGGCGATCTGCGACAGCGCCGAGGACGTCGTCGAGGAGGTCGCGGTCACCGTCCTGCACGAGGTCGCGCACCACTTCGGGATCGACGACGATCGCCTGCACGAGCTCGGCTGGGACTGAACACGAGAGGCAACCGGATGCGGATCGGGATCGTGCTGCTGCCGGAGGACCGGTGGTCGGCGGCGGAGCGCCGCTGGCGCGCGGCCGAGGAGTGGGGCTTCGACCACGCCTGGACCTACGACCACCTGGCCTGGCGCTCGCTCGCGGACGGGCCGTGGTTGGCCACCGTGCCGCTGCTGACCGCGGCGGCCGTGGTCACCGAGCGGATCCGGTTGGGCACGTGGGTCGCCTCGCCGAACTTCCGCCACCCGGTGCCGTTCGCCAAGGACGTGATGGGTCTGGACGACGTCAGCGGCGGGCGGCTGCTGCTGGGTCTGGGCGCCGGCGGGACGGGGTTCGACGCGGAGGTGCTCGGTACTGCCGTCACCGCGGGCGAGCGCGCCGACCGGTTCGCCGAGTTCTGCCAGCTCATGGACCGGTTGCTCAGCCAGCCGGTCACCGACCACGACGGCGAGTGGTACCGGGCCAGGGGCGCACGCATGCTGCCGGGCTGCGTCCAGCAGCCCAGGGTGCCGTTCGTGGTCGCCGCCAACGGTCCGCGGGCGATGCGCGTCGCGGCCCGGTACGGGCAGGGTTGGGGCACGTACGGGCCCGCGCTCGCGGGTCTGGGCGAGGGTGGGGCGGTCGCGGACCAGGAACGCTGGTGGTCCGGGCTCGCCGGGCTCGTCGAGCGGTTCGACCGAGCGGCCCGCGAGGCCGGCCGGGTGCCGGGGGAGGTGGACCGCTACCTCAGCATCGACGGTGCGCCGGTGTTCTCCCTGGCGTCGTTGGACGTGCTGGTCGAGGGCGTGGAGCGGGCGGCGGCGCTCGGGTTCACCGACGTGGTGCTGCACTGGCCGCGGCCGTCCGGTGTCTACGCGGGCAGCGAGCGCGTCCTCGAGCAGGCCGCCGGCCGGCTCGCCGAGCTCCAGCAGGTCGCTCCGGCGGCGCGGTAGCCCAGGACCGGACCGGTGGCCCGGATCGGCCCGGCACGGTCTGGATCGACCCTGCACGGCCTGGGCAGGGTCGGCGCGGCCTGGGCCGGTTCGGCCGGGCGCCCCGACCTGCCGCGCGGGGTCTGGCGAGCGGCTCAGCGCTCGGGGCGCAGCAGGCCTTCGGCGACCTGCCTCGCACGCCAGGCGCTGGTGACCATGTCGGCGAGGTCGCGGGTCATGGTCCACCCCAGGTCGGCCGCCGCCAGGTCGCCGGACGCCACGATCCGCGCCGGGTCGCCGGGACGCCGCGGTGCGAGCTCCGGGCTGAACGCGATGCCCGTGCCCTCCGCCATCGCGGTCATGATCTCCAGCACCGATGAGCCGGTACCGCTGCCGAGGTTGTAGACCGGGGCCAGGTCACGGCCGGCCGCAAGGGCGCGGGCCGCGGCCACGTGGCTGGCGGCCAGGTCCGCCACGTGGATGTAGTCCCGCACGCACGACCCGTCCGGCGTGGCGTAGTCGGTGCCGAACACCTTCGGCGTCCGACCTGCGACGAGCGCGTCGAGCACCAGGGGGAACAGGTTGTGGGGGCTGGAGTCGTACAGGTGGTCCGGACCGGACCCGACGACGTTGAAGTAGCGCAGCGAGGTGTGCCGTAGCGGTGTGGGTCCGGTCGCCGTCGCGAGCGCCTGGTCGCGGATCATCCACTCGCACACCAGCTTCGACTCGCCGTAGGGCGACTCGGGCGCTGTCGGGGTGTCCTCGGTCACCAGGTCGACGTCCGGCGTGCCGTAGACCGCGGCGGAGGAGGAGAAGACGATGTTGGCGACATCCGCCTCGGCCATCGCCCTCAGCAGCGACAGGGTGCCCGAGACGTTCTCGGCGTAGGTGTGCAGAGGCCGGTGGACGCTGACCCCGGCGTACTTGAAGCCGGCCAGGTGCACCACGCCCTCGCAGGCGTGCTCGCGCAGCGTCGCGGTGAGCAGCGCCTCGTCCAGGACGGTGCCCTTGGCGAACGGCACCTGCGCGGGGACGAACTCGGGGTGCCCGCTCGACAGGTCGTCGACCACGACCACGTCGATCCCCGCGTCGAGGAAGGCGTGCACCACATGGGACCCGATGTAGCCGGCGCCGCCGGTGACCATCCACGTCATGTCGTGATCCTACTCGACAGAATCCTGCATAATCAAACAATTTCCAACAGCCGGTACGGATTGGTCGCGCCGCCCGCGGTGGCGTGCGGGCGACGGCCCGGTGCGGCCCGCCGGTCGGGCGGGACCGTCGGATGGCACGGCCCAGGCGGTCGGTCGGGCGGTCGTCGGACGGCACGGCCCCGCCGGTTGGGCGCGCCGGGCCTAGCCTGGGGCGGTGCTACACCTCGCAGCCGACGTCTCCCAGGCCGTGACCAGCGGCGTCGCGGTCGTCCTGGGCGTGGCCATCGCCCTCATCGTCGCCCTCGTGCTCGCGGAGGTGCTCGCCGCGGTCACCAGGGCCGCCGGACGCCGCACCTGGCTCGCCGACAACCTCGCCCGCCGCGCGCGGCGGCCGCTGCGCACCGTGCTGGTGGTCGTGCTGGTCTGGATCGCGCTGCGCATCGCGACCCCGGACCCCTTGCCGGGGTGGATGACCTGGGTCCAGCACACCCTGCAGATCGCCCTCATCCTCGCCGGGGCGTGGCTGATCGGGGCGCTGGCGTTCGTCGGTGAGGACGCCGCGCTGGCCCGCTACCGGGTCGAGGGTGGCGACGACCGCCACGCTCGCCGGGTGCGCACCCAGATCAGCGTCGCGCGCCGGCTGACCGTCCTGATCCTGGTGGTCGCGGCGATCGCCGGCGCTCTGATGACGTTCAAGGAGGCGCGGACGGTGGGCGCCGGGCTGCTGGCCTCGGCAGGCCTGATCTCGGTGATCGCCGGGCTCGCGGCGCAGACCTCGCTGTCCAACGTGTTCGCGGGCATGCAGCTCGCCTTCACCGACGCGATCCGGCTCGACGACGTCGTCGTGGTGGACGGCGTCTGGGGCCGGATCGAGGAGATCACCATGACCTACGTCGTGGTGCACGTGTGGGACGACCGCCGGCTCATCCTGCCGTCGACATACTTCGCCACGACCCCGTTCGAGAACTGGACCCGACGCGCCGCCGACCTGCTGGGCACCGTCGAGCTCGACGTGGACTGGGCCGTGCCGGTGGGCCGGATGCGCGCCGAGCTGATGCGACTGCTCCAGGCCAGCGAGCTGTGGGACCACCGGGTGGGCGTGCTCCAGGTGACCGATGCCGTCGACGGTCGGGTCAGGGTGCGGGCGCTCGCGTCGGCGGCCGACGCCCCCACGCTGTGGGACCTGCGCTGCGCAGTGCGCGAGGGGCTGGTCGCGTGGCTGCAGCGCGAGCACCCCGAGGCGCTGCCGCGCACCCGGTGGGAGTCCTCGCCACCCGCTTCGTCGGAAGGCGGCGAGCCGACCCCGACCGCTGACCTGCCCACCACCCGGCGCCGCCGGCCCACCGTCGAGGAGACGGTGCTCGTCGACGGCGGGCGGGACACCGGGTTGTTCACCGGGAGCCTGTCCGCCATCGAGCGGTCCAAGGCGTTCACCGGCCCCGGCGAGGCGGTGATCGCCGAGCGAGAGCTCCACGCCGAGGGCCTGCGCCCGCCCGAGGAACGACGTCCGTCCGAGCAGCGGCGCCCATCCCAAGAGCAGCGCCCATCCCAAGAGCAGCGCCCATCCCAAGAGCAGCGCCCATCCCAAGAGCAGCGCCCATCCCAGGAGCCGCGTCCGGCCCAGGAGCGGCGTCCGCCCGAGGAGGGGCGTCCGCCCGAGGAGCGGCGTCCATCCGAGGAGCGACGTCCATCCGAGGAGCGACGTCCCCCCGAGGAGGGGCGCCCGTCTCAGGAGCAGCGTCGGACCGAGGAGGAGCGCACGTCCGAGGAGCGACTTCCCCCCGACGAGCAGCGTCCGCCCCAGGAGCAGCGCCCGTCCGAGGAGCAGCGTCCGCCCGAGGAGGGGCATCCGCCCGAGGGGCGCCGCGTGCCCTAGCCGCCCCGGCGCCCCGACCACACCGTCGCTCTGACTGGGTGTGTTCTGTTTGCGGTTAGTGCCGTGGTGGTGCCGGAGGGCACGGTGCGGCGCGTGTCCTACGCGAGTGATCTGAGTGACGAGCAGTGGTTGCTGCTCGAGCCGGTGTTCAACGCGCCCGGCAAGCGCGGGCCCAAGCATGGTCCGGACCTGCGGCGGGTGGTCGATGCGATGTTGTACATCTCCCACACCGGCTGCCAGTGGCGGTTCCTGCCCGAGTGCTTCGGGCCCTGGACGCGGGTGTGGTCGCAGTTCCGCCGGTGGTCGCGCAACGGCACCTGGGCGCGGGCCCTGACCGTGCTGCACCGGGCGGCCCGCACCGCCGCCGGGCGCGCTGAGGAGTCGGCGTCGATGGTCGTCATCGACACCCATCTTGCCCGCGGTTCCTCCAATGGCGGTTCCACGTTCCACGACCGAGGCGTGCCCTACGGGCGCACGAAGGGCGCCAAGCGTGTGGTGGCCGTGGACGTGACTGGCCTGCCGGTGGGCGCCCTGGTGGTGCCCGCCTCCACCCACGAGAACCGGACCACCGAGCTGATGCTGGACCACCTGGCCGACCAGGGCGCAGCCGAACGGCTCGAGGCAGTCATGGTCGACCGCGGGGTCACGGCGGCCGCGGCACGCACGATGGGCCGGCGACGCGGCCTGGAGGTGCGCCGGGTCGGGTGGGACGACAAGCAGCCGGTCTTCCGGCCCATCCGCCACGCCTGGCGCGTCGAGGTCTCCCACGGCCGGTTGGGACGGGCCCGCCGCCTCGCGAAGTCCTTCGAGAACACCACCGACTCGGCAACCGGCTGGCTCCAGGTCGCCTGCATCGCCACCACCCTGCGACGGCTTGCGGACTCCGATGCCCAGGACTACGTGGCCGGGCGCGCGGCCGCGTAGTCGTCCAGATGCCCAGCTGCAGCGCGGTGCCCGATGATCCTGGTGATGGGTCCGACCGCGGAGACAACCTGGCTCCGTGGTGGTGCGTTGTAGGGGTGTGAGGACGATGCGAGCTCAGCCGGAGGCCGACGGGCCCCGCGGCGGCGCCTCGCATCACGAGGAGGTCGAGGTCAGGCCCGTGCCCGACCTGCAGGCCGGGCGAGACCCCGAGTTCAGCGCGTTCATGGTCTCGGCTCAGGCGGACCTGCTGCGCCTGGCGTGGCTGCTGCTGGGGGACCCGCATCGGGCCGAGGAGCTCGCCCAGCAGGCCCTGGAACGCACCTACGGGGCCTGGGCGCGCGCCCGTCGGGACCCGATGGCCTACACCCGGCGGGTTCTGATCAACCTGCGCACCGATGCCTGGCGGCGAGGACGACGTGAGGTGCTGGTGGCACCGGACCGGCTTCCCGAGGCCGCCGTCGAGGCGGACGGGCGGATCGGCGACCGCGACGAGCTGGGCGCGTTGCTGGCGGTGCTGACCCCCCGGCAGCGACGGGTCGTGGTGCTGCGCTACCTGCTCGACCTCTCCGACGAGCAGGTCGCGGCGGACCTGGGCGTGACCGCCGGAACGGTGAAGTCCACCGCATCGCGCGCCCTTGCCCGGTTGCGGGGCGTCCTGGGCGACCGTGCCGAGCTCGGCCAGGGCGATCGAGGGGAGGGTCATGAGCGCACCGAGTGACCAGGACGTGATCCGCGAGCTCCGCGCCCGCGCCGACACGCCCGCCCCGGCCATGTCGCTGGATGCGGACGCGGTCCGGGCCCGAGGTCGGCGTCGGCTGTGGCGCCGGCGCGGGGCCCTCGGCGCAGCGACCCTCACCGTCGTCGGGCTCCTCGGGGTGGCGGCCGGCACGCTCGGCTGGCCGCAGTCGTCCACCGTGGCCGGCCCACCGAGCACAACCCCGACCCCGGGCATCTGCTCGACGGCTCCAACCGTGGAGTACTCCGTCCCCGGGAGGTCGCCGCTCCCACTCGCCAACGGGGCCAGCGTGACGATCACCGCACAGGTCGGGCAGGCCGTCACCATCCGGTTCATCGGCGAGTGCGCTGACGGAGGGCGCCTGATGATCTCCGACCCACCCCAGCCCGGCAGCGGGCCGGCCTTCACCGGCCTCTGGAACGGCCGATCGTCGGGCACCTGGACACCGACCGAGCCCGGAACCAGGATCCTGGCACCTGCCTGGTCGTGCTACGGCGGGGACCCGATCCCCTGCCCCCTGGCGACCCTGGGCACCATCGAGGTCCACACGCCCAAGTAGCCACCCAACAGCCGACAGCGCGAACCTGCGCAGTAGGACACACCCAGTGAGAGGCAACCGCGTCCGATCAGTGACACGGACCGGGTCCGCTGGGCGGACGGTCGCGACCGTGCGGTTGTCCTCGCGGCGCTCCCGGGTAACCGTGGTGGGACACCGAGGCGCGCCAGGCGTGCCGATCGGCGCGCCGCACCGAGCGCGCCACACGGCGACGCCACACCGGGCGCGCCGTCCCCAGCCAAGGAGAGATCATGCTCACCCTCACCGACAACGCCCGCCACGCGGTCCACGACCTCACCGAGCGCGCCGGCCTGCCCGAAGCGGGCGGGATGCGGATCGCAGAGTCGACCCAGCAGGGCACGTTCGACCTCTCGCTCGTCCCCGAGCCGGTGGACGGCGACGAGCTCATCGAGGCCGACGGTGCACGGGTCTTCGTCGAGCCCACCACCGCAACACTCCTCGCCGACCAGCAGCTCGACGCCGCTCCTGCCGAGGGCGGTACCGGGTTCGTGCTCGCGCCGCAGGGCTGACGCGCTGCCGCCCCGACGTGCGCTCGCTGCGCGCCTGATCAGGTCGGGTCGTCGCAGGCGCGCTCGGCCCCGGCCAGCGCCTCGGCGAGCACACGCCGCCGGCCGTCGGCAGCGGCCTGGGCGGCGAGACCCGCGCACACGTTCAGCGCGGTGACCCGGGCCCGCAGCCGTCGGTCGGCGCCGGTCGGGCCGTAGGCCGACCAGAAGATCTCGCGTTCGGCCGGGGCGAAGGACGCCCAGGCGACCATGAGGTCGACCGCGGGGTCGGCGATCGCCGTGTCGCCCCAGTCGATGACCCCGGACGGGCGCTCGCCGTCCACCAGGACGTGCCGGGCGTGGAGGTCGCCGTGCACGAGCACGCGCCCCTCACCGGGAGCCAGCCCGGCCGCGGCCCGGCGCAGTGGGCCGGACCGCGCAAGGAGCTCGGCCGCACGGTCCCGGACGTCGTCGGACCCCGCGGCCGCCATGGCCGCCAGGCGGCGTTCAGCCCGCGCCGCCTGGCGCGTGGGGTCGCCCCGGCCGATCGGGTCGACGGGAAGATCACCGACCTCGCCGAGCCGCGCGGGGTCGTGCAGCGCATGCAGGAAGCCGCCCAGCTCCGCGGCGACGGTCCCGCGGCACCCGACCGGCAGGCCGGACTCGGCAAGGCCGATGCCCGGCAGCGCCGCCGCCCCCCAGAAGGGCCACGGCACGTCGCGGGACGGCCGGCCGACGAACCTCGGCCGCGGCACCGGGAGCGGGAGCTCGCCCACCGAGCCGAGCACGGCGAGCTCGCGACGCGAGCCGTCGACCGCGATCTCGCGGTGCACGAATCGGAAGAGCCAGCGGTCGCCCACGGCCAGCACCGCGTTGTCCCAGCCGGAGTCGAACGCCCGGACCGGCAGGCCGGCGAGCTCGGGGAACTGGCGGGCGATCTCCGCCGACGCGAGCTCGGGGGTGATCCGGCGCTGTGGCGCCCACTCCGGGGTACTCACCCGAGGAGGTTACGGCAGCCGTCCGAGCCCGACGGCGCCTTCCGCCACGGGCCTGACGTGCCATCGGCCCCGCGCCACGGGCCTGACGTGCCTTCCCGCACGAGCCGACTGTGGCTCCCGGCCCGACCGCGACCGCAGCCGGCTCGGACCGGTCCGGTCATGGTCTTGGCCCCGCTCAGGCTCGTCGTCCCACCCGCCCGCCCGCGCCGCCGTGCGCGATCGCCATCGAGATCTCGGGGACGGGGAGCGCCGAGGGCCGCCCGATGAGGAATCCCTGGGCCGCGTGGGCGCCGAGCGAGGTCCAGACGGCGAGGTCCTCGGCGTCCTCGATGCCCTCGACCAGAAGCTGGGCGCCGGTCTGTTCCGCGAACTCGATCAACGAGCCTGCCAGTGCGCGGCGCAGAGGGCTGGCCGCGACGCCCTGCACCAGCGAGATGTCGAGCTTGATGACGTGCGGCGCGAGCTGGACGATGTGCTGGAGGCTCGCGACCCCGGCACCCGCGTCGTCGACCGCGATCCGCACGCCCGCGCTGCGCAGGGCCTCGATCCGTGGGCCGAGCGCCTCGTAGTCCTCGATCCCGCTGTGCTCGGTGATCTCGACGACGGTCGGGCGTGCGACCCGGGAGAGGATCTCGAGCAGCCGTGGGTCCGCCAGAGTCGCGGGAGAGGCGTTCACGGCGAGCTCGACGCCATCGGGAAGGAGGGTCGCGGTCTCGATGGCGGTGCGCACCGCGGCGATCTCCAGGTCGACGCCGCGACCGATCTCGCGTGCAGCGGCGAACCACTGGTCCGGGGACCGGTAGGGCGCGACGTCGACGCGCGTCAGGGCCTCCACGCCGAGCAGCCGGCCGGTGCTCAGCGCGTATATCGGTTGGAAGACCGTGTGGAACCGGCTGGTCTCGAGCACCATCTCGACGTGCGGGACCAGCGCACTGTCCACCGGTCGGGCGGCCAGCGGCCCGAGTGTCTCGCGCACGTCGCGGGCGAGCTGGCGCTCGGCGGCGCGCCGCCGAGCCTCGAGGGTGAAGGTCACCAGCGTGCCGACCGCGAAGAACATCACCGCTCGGGTGAGCCAGCCCGCGGGGTCCTGGAGCTCATGGGACGCGGTGTCGAGCGGCATGAGCGGCCCGGCCAGGACCGCGGCGCTGAGGCTGGTCAGGAGCGTCCCGCGGAGCCCGAACCGGACGGCGGCGAACACGATCGGCACGTAGAACGCGTGGGTGAAGGCCCGCTGCGAGCCGCCGGTGACCCACGCCAGCGCCCAGCACGCCGCCAGGCCTGCCACGGTCGCCGCCCCGGCGAGCCACGGGTGCAGCGTGACAGTCCGAGCGAGCGCCCGGTCGCGCAGGGTCCTGGGCGGCGTCGGAGACGTCAGCCAGCTGGTGCGTCGCATCGCCCCTCGGTGGGTCGTGGTCGCGCCGAGCGCCTGGGCCCCAGGTGCGGCGCCCGCGACTCTCCCCCTCCGGCGGCCGGGTGTCCGGTCGTGGCCCACTATGGCCCTCGGCGCGGCCGATGACCAGGAACAACGCGCGGGCCGCAGCGCTGTTCACACGGACGTGACCGGGGAGCGTACGCCCAGCGTGGTGCCGGTCGGCGACGTACCGTCGTAGGTGATCACTCACCTGTTCGAGGAGGACGACGTGGAGATCAAGGGAACCCTGGGCGAGGGCGAGCAGCGGATCGCGGGAGCGGCGCTCCAGGCGGTCCTGACCGACCTGGTCGACCTGTCGCTGGTGGCCAAGCAGGCGCACTGGAACGTGGTCGGCCCGCGCTTCCGCAGCGTGCACCTCCAGCTCGACGAGGTGGTGGCGGCGGCCCGCGACTTCTCCGACACCGTCGCCGAGCGGGCCGCGGCGATCGGGGTGCCCCCGGACGGCAGGGCCGTGACGGTCGCCGAGCAGTCGGTGATCGCCGAGCACCCGGTGGGCTGGGTGTCCGACGACGACGTGATCGGGTGGTTCGTCGCGCAGCTCAGCGCCGTCATCGCCCGGTTGCGCGAGCAGGTCGACGAGACCGAGAAGGCCGACCCGGTGACCCAGGACCTGCTCATCGGGATCGTCGCGGAGCTCGAGAAGCAGCGCTGGATGTTCCAGGCCGAGAACGGGTGATTCCCTCACGCGACGCCCGCAAGAGTCCCCGCGGGCGGCGCGTTGACCGCCACGCCGTCACGCCGCCGTCGGAACCGGTAGCGGACCGGCTCCGCGGGTGCACCACGTCGCTCGCCCTCGCGAGCCCGGGGCGCACCGCGGGCTTTCCCATGCGCCCCGTCCGGCGCAGGCATCCCGGCCGGTCCCGAAGCTCCCGCCCGTGCGGCCGCGCCGGTCAGCCGTTCGGCCATGAGGTCGAGCCGATGCATGACGCCGTGGTGGTGGCTGCAGAGCAGGACCCCGTTCTCGACGGACGTCGGGCCGTGGTCGCGGTCCCACCAGCGGATGTGATGCACCTCGCAGAAGGCGGCCGGCACCTCGCAACCGTTCCAGGCGCAGTGTCGGTCTCGCACGATCACCGCGCGGCGCTGGGCCCCGGTGTAGAGCCGCGCCGTGCGCCCCAGGTCCATGGGCAGCCCGTCGGCGCCGATGACGATCCGCCCGATCTCGCAGTCGCACAGGGTGCGCGCGAGCTGGGACATGGCCACCGGCGTGCCGTCCTCGAGGGTCGCCGGCACGACCGGTCGCCACTGGCTCGCGCCGTCGGCGGCGGAACCCATCAGCTCGGCGCGCGCGGCGTGCTCGCGTAGCTCGACGAACGTCTCGGCCGGGACCAGCAGGGACACGGTGGGGCGGCCGGCGGCGCCCGACACGCGAGCGTCGGCAACGTCCTGCTCGGCATCGGCGGCGGCGCGCGGCTCGGGGCCATCGGTGTTGCGCTGCTCCGGCTCGCCCGTGGCGCGCGGCTCTCGGCCACCCGTGGTGCGTGCCCGCCGCGTTCCGCGGGCCCTGACCCCTGCCATGCCCGCGAGCGCGCGCTCGGCGAGTGCGACCAGCGCGTCGGCGTCGGCCTGCTGCTTGTCCCGCTCACCGTCAGGAACCTGGCCGGTGGCGGCCAGCGCCACCCGGAGCGCCTCGCCGGCGAGGCGGTCGAGCCGCCCGCGCAGGAACGTGCCGTCCGGCTGGTGCGACATGACGAAGAAGCGGGCGCGGTGCTGGGCTGCCGCGCCGTGCTCGAGGCTCGCCGGATCCGCCTCGGCGACGAGGCGCGCGGCGCTCGCCGCGAACTCCCGCAGCGGCTGGCGCCCGGCGAGCGCCACGAGCTCGCGCTGGACCTCCGCCGAGTCGAGCCGGGCGGCCGCGGCCTCCGAGGCGCCCGACGCGGCGCGCGCCAGCGCATCGAGGTGCGCAAGCGGCATCCGTCCGTCCCGCACTGCCTCCGCGACCGCGGGCATCGCGTCCATGGCCTCGGCCTGGCGCACCTCGCGCCGCGCCTCACCCAGACCGGTCCGTGTCAGCCGCGCCCGGGCCGCCTCGAAGTCCCGGTCCCCGGGACGCACGGACGTCTCGGCCCTCTTCTCGGCGAGCAGCAGCCGCCCGCGCACCGCGGTGACCAGCGCCGCCGCCCGGTCCAGGTCCCGGATCGCCGCGGTGCGCTCGGGTGCGGTCCACGCCGTGACGTCGACGGCCCTGTCGTCGAGCGCCGCGAGGCGAGCCGCGACGTCGGCGATCTCGGCGCGCACCGCGTCGTCACGCCCGCTCTGCACCGCGTCGTCACGCCCGCTCTGCACCGCGTCGTCACGCCCGCTCTGCACCGCGTCGTCACGCCCGCTCCCCGCCCGCGGCGCGGAGCACGCGCCCTGCGTGGCCACGGTCGCGAGGTGATCGAACACGCGTTCGAGACTACTCGCGAGACGTTGCCGCGTCAACATCAACATCGCTCTGACCTGCGACGATATCTACAGTCAGGTTCGCGACAGGGCTATCCACAACCCCTGCGGGCCCGATTCGACAGACACCCTCCAACCCCCACCCGCTACAGTCGACGCGCCAGGTCCGGTCGAGACCCGAGGACGTGCGATGGGCGATCTGCCCGGTGTCCACTCCGAGGTCGGGCAGCTGCGCACCGTGATGGTCTGCGCGCCCGGCCGGTCGCATGAGCGTCTGACTCCGACCAACTGCAACGACCTGCTCTTCGACGACGTCATGTGGGTGGAGAACGCCAAGCGGGACCACGCCGACTTCGTGGCGACGATGCGCGACCGGGGCGTCGAGGTGCTGGAGATGCATGACCTGCTCACCGAGACGGTCGCGGTGCCCGAGGCGAAGTCGTGGATCCTGGACCACCAGGTGGTGCCGAACCGCGTCGGCGTGGGTCTGGTCGACGAGGTGCGCGGCTACCTCGACGGCCTGCCGGAACGGGAGCTCGCCGAGACCCTGATCGGCGGCCTGTCCACCGACGAGTTCCCCGATCAGCTCGGCGGCGACATGCTCCGCCTGGTCACCGACGCCACCGGGACCAACGAGTACCTCCTCCCTCCGCTGCCCAACATGCTCTACACCCGCGACACGACCTGCTGGATCCACGACGGCGTCAGCCTGAACCCGCTCTACTGGCCGGCGCGCCGCGAGGAGACGATCCTCACGACGTCGATCTACCGCTACCACCCCCGGTTCGCCGGAAGGGTCACCGAGTGGTGGGGCGACCCGACCCACGACTGGGGTCTGGCCACCCTCGAGGGCGGCGACGTGATGCCGATCGGCCACCGCACGCTGCTCGTGGGGATGGGTGAGCGGACCTCACGCCAGGGCATCGGCCAGCTCGCCAAGGCGCTGTTCGACAACGACGTCGTGGACCGGGTGATCGTCGCGGCCCTGCCCAAGATGCGCGCCACCATGCACCTGGACACGGTGCTCACGTTCGCCGACCGCGACCTCGTGCTCCTTTACCCCGACATCGTCCACGGCATCGAGGCGTTCTCCTACTACCCCTCCGACCGGCCGGGCGGGGTGGAGCTGCGCAAGGAGCCGGGGACGTTCCTCGACACCGTGGCCGGGGCCCTCGGGCTGGACCGGCTCCGCGTCGTGGAGACCGGCGGCAACGTCTACGTCCGCGAACGCACCCAGTGGGACTCGGGGGCCAACCTCCTGGCCCTCTCGCCCGGCGTGGTGATGGCCTACGACCGCAACGTGCACACCAACACCCTGCTGCGCCAGGCCGGTGTCGAGGTGCTGCCCATCGTGGGGGCCGAGCTCGGGCGCGGGCGCGGCGGCGGGCACTGCATGACCTGCCCGATCGTGCGCGACCCCGTGGAGTGACGCGCCCGTCCGCAGGTCCGGACCAGCGGTCGGCGTCGTCGTCGCGCACCCGGCCCCCGCGGACACCTTCGAGATCGCCGCGACCTGCCGATGGGGACGATGCCCACGAGGCACGACCGATCAGGGAGCCCGATGCCGCCGAACTCGGCCCGTCCGGTCGCACGCTCGCGCTGGCCCGAAGGTGCCTTCGCCGCCGGTGGCTGGCCGACCCTGCTCGCCGTCGCCGCCGTAGCCACCGTCGCCGCGGGCATCACTGTCCTCGTCTGGCGGACCGGGCGCGACGGCGCGCCCAACGGCCTGGTGCACCTGTACTACCTGCCGATCGTGTACCTGGCCGCCTTCGTCGGGCGAGGTGCGGCGGCGACGTTGGCGGTGCTCGTCGGGCTTGCGGTGGGGCCGCTGATGCCGGTGGCCGGGGTGATCGACGTGGCGGGACCCGACGGTCAACCGGTGGGCGAGTGGGTGGTCCGGATGACGCTGCTCGTCGTCGTCGGGGTGGTCGTGGCGTGGTTCGCCCGCCTGCAGCCCCGGCCGCCGGAGCTGGTGCTGCGCGACCGGGCATTCGCCCGGGCCCTGCGCGGCGCGGTGGCGTCCGGGCACGTGACCGCTCACTTCCAGCCGGTCGTCGACCTGGCCGACGGGCGGGTGCTGGGCGTGGAGGCGCTGTGCCGTTGGACCGACGCCTCAGGCCGCTCGGTCCCGCCGGGCGAGTTCATCCCGCTTGCCGAGCGCACGGGCGTCATCGGCGTGGTGGGCAGCCGCGTGCTGGGCCTCGCGGTGCGGCAGGCCGAGCAGTGGGCGGCCGGACGCGCCGCGGCGCCCTCCATGGCGATCAACGTGTCCGCCGCCCAGCTGAGCGACCCGGCCTTCCCGGCCGAGCTGGCGGCGGTGGTGGCGGCCTCGCCCCTCGATCCACGGACCCTCTGCCTGGAGATCACCGAGACAGCGATCATCGCCGACCCGCAGGCCGCGCTCGCGACGGTCGAGGCCGCCCGCGAGATGGGCCTGAGCATCGCCCTGGACGACTTCGGCACCGGGCAGTCCTCGCTCGCGTACCTCGCCGAGTTCCCGATCGACATCGTCAAGATCGACAAGGTGTTCGTCGACGAGGTCGACCAGGACGACAGGACCCGGGGCCTCGTCCGGGCGATCGTGGACATGGCGGAGGCGATCGGCGCGACGACGATCGCCGAGGGGATCGAGCGGCCCGCCCAGCTCGCCGCGCTGCGCGCACTGGGCTGCCGGTTCGGCCAGGGCTACCTGCTCGGAAGGCCTACCGCGGCCGACCAGGTCGACCTGTCACCCCGGCGCTTCGCCGGGCAGGTCCCCTCACAGCGCGGCGCCGAGGCGCGGGAGCTCGACCCTCGCTAGCCGGCCGCCGGCCCGCGCGAGCCACCAGCCCAGCGCCCCGACCTCGTCCCCGACGGCTGGTCGACGCACACCCGGTCCCGGCCGTCGGCCTTCGCCCGGTACATGAGCGTGTCGACCCGCCGCAGCACCGAAGCGGCGTCCTCGCCCGCTCGCAGCTCGGTCACGCCGAAGCTGGCGGTGACCGCGGCCCCCACCGTCACGGAGAGCTCGACCGGCAGAGCCTCGCGCAGCCGCTCGGCGAGCTGAGCCGCGCGGCGACGGTCGGTGTCCGGCGTGACGACCACGAACTCCTCGCCTCCCAGCCGAGCCAGCAGGTCGCCGTCGCGGACCAGCCGGTCGGCCACCTCGGCGACCTGCCGCAGCACCTGGTCGCCGAGCCCGTGCCCGCGGGTGTCGTTGAGCTGCTTGAAGCGATCCAGGTCGAAGTAGACGACCGAGACCGGGCGGTCGGCTGTGACGCGGGCCGCCTGGTGCCTCAGCTCCTCCATCAGCCGGCGCCGGTTGGCGATCCCGGTGAGCTCGTCCAGGTAGGCCATGTCGCGCATCCGCGAGGCTGCCGCGTCGGCCCTGGCGGCGTCGGCCAACGCCGCGGCGACCCGCTCCTTGGCGAGCGAGAGCACCAGGAGCAGCATGAGGACCACGGCGAGGTAGACGCTGTACCGCAGCGCCGGGCCGACGTAGGCCTCTCCGCCCGGGACCCGCGCCATCGACGAGGTGAGCGTCGCGGTCACCGCCACCGCGTAGGTGCCGCCGTGGACCAGGGCGGTGCGGGTGCGCTGGAACAAGAACCCGACGACCAGGCACACCACCACGTCCAGCATCGGGGTCGGGGCCAGCGAGGTCCAGGCGCTCATCGCGTCGGGCGCCCCCGCCGTGCGGCCGACGATCAGCGCGAGCCACCACAGCTCGAGCGCCACGAGCGTGACGATCGCAGCCCGACCTGCCCACCGTGGCCGCCGCAGCAGGACCCAGGCGAAGACGACGAGTGCGACGCTCAGGGGCGGGTACCCCCAGCGGATCCAGGGGTCCTGGCCACTGTTGGCCAGCCAGATCACCAGCAGCACGGGGGCGCAGAAGGCGATCCCCACGGCCACGGCCTTGCGCGCGAGGGTGGCAAGGTCGTCCCGCGGGCCGGCGGGGCCGGCGAGTCGGTCCACGTCACCTCGTTCCGTTCGGCGGGCTCGCGACGGTGCGCTCGCGTTCGGGGGGCCCGCGCCGCCTGCTTCGTGGGGGGTGCGGGCGACCTGGACAGTCTGACCGGGCCTGTGACCGGGATGCCAGACGCCGCGTGGATTTCACCCGACCCCGCGGGCGGCTCCGTGGTGTGGGCCGGACGTGTGGTGCGGGCACGCCACCGCGTGTCGTGACCCGCAGACTGCTCAAGCGGGGGTGTAGTGCGGTCGATCTCTCCGGTAGCAGCCGAGGAGAGGGGGGAGCGTGGCCCAGACCACCCACCCCACCGTCGACCTCGGCGCGCCCGTCGTCGGCGTCCCCGCGCCTCGCACGCCGCAGCACCACCGGCCGACGAGCGCCGGCGACGTCCGCGTGCAGCACGCGCACCGTGCCCGGCGGCACCTGCTGGCCACGACCGCGCTGACCGGCGCCCTCGCGGCCGCCGTGGCCGGTGTCGACCTGTGGCAGTCCGGCGCCTCCCCGGCGCCCTCGACGTCCGCGCAGGAGATCAGTGAGGCTGTCGGCGCCGCGGGCGCGGCCCAGGAGGCCTTCCACGACGTCCACGGTGGGTACACGGTCGACCCCGGGGCCCTGGTGCGGTCCGGTTGGCAGCCCGACGCCGACGTGGACGTGACCCTCGTCTCGTCGAGCACGGAGACCTTCTGCCTCGCCGCGGGTCCCTCGGGCCAGGCGCCCACGGTGTGGCTCGACCAGAGCTGGCAGCCGCTGGACCGGGCCTGCGAGTAGCGCACCCTCGTGCCGGGCCACTTCGCGGCAGGCGGCCTGGCGTCATGCCCCGCCGTGTCGCAGCCTGGTCGGGTTGGCACCTGACCGAGGAGGCTCGACATGACCACGCTCCCGACCGTTCGCCGGCCCGAGGAGGTCGCGACCCGCACGTTCGACTGGGGCACCATCAAGTGGCTCGTGACCCCGCACCTGGATGCGGGTGCCGACCTGACCACCGGTGAGGTGATCGTCTACCCCGGCAAGGGTCACGCCCCCCACGTGCACCCCCACGAGCAGGAGGTCATCTACGTGATCTCCGGCGAGGGCGTGCAGACCGTGGGCGAGGACGGCGAGCCCTTCGCGATCCGTGAGGGCGACGCGGTGTACATCCCGGCCAACGTGCTCCACTCGACGTACAACACGATCTGGCGTCCGCTGCGGCTGGTGGTCGTGTACACGCCGGGCGGCGCCGAGACGGGGCTCGACGAGCTACCGGACGCGCGCATCCTGGAGCCGGGCGTCGCGCCGCTGTGGGCGCAGGCGAACGGGGCCTAGACCCGACGCATGTCGGTCACGGCGAGAGCCGAGTCCCAGGCCAGCCTGCTGCTCGCCTCGCCACGACCGGTCCGCACGCGGTAGGCCGCCCACCGCGCGTAGCTGCCGTCGGCCCGCCGCGCGAGCACCGGCACGGCACGCAGGTGCACGCCCTCGCGGGGCAGCTCCTCGCCCGGGAAGGTCAGCGGCGTCGGAGCCAGGGTCACCCCTGCGGGGAGGACCGGCTCGCCGTCGCGCAGCAGTGCGCCCTTGCGCAGGCTCAGCCGCCCCGGGGTCATGGCCACCGGCACCAGTGGGATCCAGTGCGCCGGGACCGCGGTCTGGAGCCGGTAGACGCGCTCCTCGGGGCTGAGGTCCTGCGGCCACGGGTCGGGCTCGGGCTGCGGCTCGCTGCCCCGTGGTCGGGGGTCCCCGCTGCGGCCCTGGACGGTCTGCTCGACCGCCCAGACCATGTTGGCCATCTCGTCGCGCAGGAAGAGCACCTCCTCGACCGCCGGCCCGACCAGTGCCCCGGCCGCGACCGGCGGGAGCACCACCCCGGGCAGCAGGTGTCCCGAGGCCGCCGCCACCTGGAACATCGCGAAACCGGGGTCGGGCAGCTCCGGGACCTGCGCCGACTCGCCGAAGTCGTCGGCGAGCTCCACCGCGACCACCTGGTTGACCGCGCCGAGCAAGCCGTCCACGGGCACGCCCAGCCAGTCGTCGCCCGACGTCATCGCGAACTCGGCGAGACAGAGCCGGGCCAGGTCCGTCGCCTCGGCCTCGATCGCCCCGAGGTCGACGCGGCCGTCCTCGAGCTGCCAGTACCGGTCCGCGGGCATGCCGGGGAAGCGCAGCGGGGTGGCGAGCATGGTCAGCGAGGTCTCCACCGGGGCGCCGGGCGGGGCTCCGTCGGGCGATGCGCCGTGCGCGCCCTCGACCCACTCCAGGTCGCTCCAGCGCACCTGGGCCGAGCCGAACTGCGTGCCGCGCAGGACGACCGCGTCGGCGCCGTCGCCGAAGCGCAGCGCGAAGCGGTACTCGAGCCGCTCGGTGGACCACGCGCCACCGGAGTCCGGCGCGCCGGTCAGCCAGGACCGCCAGGCGGCCAGGGCCCCGCGCGCAGCGTCGCGGTCGACCGCCTCGTCGAGCCACGGCGGGTCGCCCGCCGCGAGCTCGGTGGCCACGGCCAGGCCGTCGGGCACCGCCCCCGCGAGCACCCGCAGCAGGCGCTTGGCCTGCGGGTCCAGGGCGTCCCTGGCCGCAACCCGGGCCTCGCGCGCCGCGCGCTCCTCGTCGCTCTCGCCGGGCACCGGGGCCTCCGGCGAGGCGGGGTCGGGCGGGAGCGTGAGGCGATGGGTGGCGGTCAACGAGGCGGCGAGCGCGTGCTCCCCGGCGTCGACGAGCAGGTCGAGCAGCTGGGCCCCTGCCTCGGCGCGCTGCCGCAGGCCCGCGCCCAGCTCGAGGGCCGGGACGTCCTGGACGAGCTCCTCGAGCAGCGCACCGGTGTGCCACGGCCGCCAGTCGGCCCCGGCGGGGTTGGCGGACGCGCCGTCCAGAGGTGCCCAGGCCGTGATCGGCAGCGCCCGTGAGCGCACGGTGACGGACACCACCGACCCGGCGTCCTCGCCGGTCAGCTCGCCGAGCTGCCACTGCCGGCCGAGCATCCAGGCGGGGTCGGCGAGCCGGGCCTCGGCGCCGGGGGCCGGGTCGCCGGTGGTCGAGTCGGGCTCGAGGCGGACCATCGCGGGCGGGTCGGCGACCTGCAGCAGCGCGGCGATCGGTGCCAGGCGCGCGTCCACCTGGGACGTGACCAGGGAGAGCGGGTCGACGGCCATCACTCCACCTCCGACAGGAACGGGTAGGGCACCTGCTGCCAGCGCACCTTGGCGAGGTCGCTGAAGACGAGGCCCTTGCGGACCTGGAGCCAGGGGCTCGCGACGTAGATCGCCGGCAGGATCGCGGCGTCCCCCGGCACCGACTCCAGCGTCACCATCCGCGCCTTGGCGAGATCGACGGCGCTCAGGACCGCCCGGACGACGGAGTCGGTGGTCCACCGCTGCCCGTCCGGCGAGACCGCCGAGAGGATCGCCTGGGGCGCACGCGCCGAGGCCTGGGCGGCATGCACCGCGAGCCCGGTCGTCGCGCGGGCAGCCCGCAGCGGGCTGTCCACCGCACCCTCGGCGAACGCTCGGGCGTCGGGCTGGAACGGGAGGTGCTCGGACCAGCCGTCCAGGCTGATCCCCGCGATCCGCCCGGTGTAGGCGTTCGCCGGTGCGGTGAGCTCGGTCAGCAGGTGCGTGGCGCTGTGCTCGGGCCACGGTGCGTCGTCCGGGAGCGGCCCGGCCAACCAGCGCGCGGTGCCGGGAGCGCCGACGGTGCCGTCCCGCTCGGTGAGCTGGACGACGCCCAGCGCGACCGGCCGGCCCAGAGCCCGGCCGACGAGCTGGGCCTCTGCCAACCGGCCCACCCCGGCGCGGACCGTCGCGTGGTCCCGCACGAACGCGTTCACGGCCGCCGCCGGGGGAGCGGGGAACAGCGGTGAGGTCAGCGCCTCGACCAGGTCGTCCGCGCCGCCGGAGGGCACCAGCAGGGGCAGCATCCGGAAGCCGTCGCCCAGGATGCCCTCGGCGATCGACGTCGCTGCGTCCACGACCTCGGTCGGCGTCCGGGGCGGGTCGTGCGGGGCCCGGATGTCCTCGAGCACGCGGTGGGCGTGCTCCAGCCGTGCGGTGGCGGCCTGCCACGCACCCCACGCCCAGCCGACGTCGGTGGGCACCGCCGGGTCCGGGACGAGGGGCACCCCGAAGGCGGCCAGCCCCGCGACCGCGCCCCGCACCGCGGCCACGTCGGCCTCGGCGACGGTCCGGGTGCTCGGGTCGACCGCGGCGACCGCCGCCTCGCCGGCGTCGAGCGCGTCGCCCAGTGCGCCGAGCAGCGCGTCGCACCGCGCCAGCAGCTCGTCGGTGTCCACGGTCCGCTGGGCGGGCACGCCCGGGCGGGTCAGGGAGCCGGGGTCCAGCGGTGCGGCGCCGGCCGCGATCGCACGCAGCGACCCGGCGAGGGTGGCGGCGGCCACGATCGAGATCGAGCCCGGCGGCCAGTCGTCGGCCGGGGAGTCCGCGAGCGGGTCGGCTCCCATCGCGGGGATCGCCGAGCGGAGGTCACGGTCGAGGGCCGCCACGTCGTCGGCGAACACGAGGTCCAGGGCGGCGAACCCGGACTCGTCCAGGGTGTGCCGCCCGGCAGGGCCGTCGCTGACCACGATGGCCGACGGTGCGCCCAGCCGGCGGGCCGCCCACGCCTCCAGCCGTGGCTCGGCGACGGCCCGGGGTCGGGTGGTCGACCAGCCGGTCGCGTCCACGGGCATCACCGCCAGGACGCCGTGAGTGAGCGTCCGCCCCGACTGGCGCACCCCGAGGACGCCGAGGTCGGGGTCGACCCCGCCGCCGGAGCCCATCGCGTCCAGCGCGGCCGAGGCGCGCGCCGCGTTGCCGCCGACGTACTGCAGCACCGACTCGCTGAGCAGGGCGTCCGCCACCGCGTCCAGGGTCTGCGCCGCACCACGCAGGGCCGCCACCACGGTGGACCACTCCGCGTCGGTGACCGCGTCCCACTGCTCGATGAAGGCGTTCTCGGGCCGCTGGTCCAGCCTGTGCCGCAGCGCGGGCTGGGGGTCGTCGAGGCCGTCGACCGGGAACTCGCGCAGCAGCGCCACCCCGTCGACGACGGCCGCCGCCGCGACCCTGGTGGTCCGGTCGGCCTCGGCGAGGTCGTTGTCCAGCTCGTCGGGGGTCAGCGGGGCGAGCTCGCGCAGGGTGAGCTGGAACCGGCCGGCCGACCCGGTCAGGGCCCGCTCGATCTGGTAGCCGACCAGCGCACCGATCGGCTGCCCGGCGTCGATCCCCTCGAGCACCCGGCGCAGCTCGGCGCCCCGCCGGCTGGACAGGTCGATCGCGAACGGCTCCGCGCCGTCCTTGGCGCCGATCCGGGAACGGTGCGCGCTGGCCAGGACCCCGGCGGCGACCGCGTGCGACGTGCTGGGGGCGTGCAGCCAGCCCTGCGGCTCGCGCCCCGCAGCCCCGAGCCGGACGTCCTCGACGTACCCGAACGCGCCGACGGTGCTCGCGCCCGCGCCCGGCACGGTCCGGGTCGCGGCGATCGCGGTCGCCCAGGCGTCCACCCGGTGCGAGGCGACGTCCAGGGCCGAGGCGACGGCGATGCGGCGCTCCTCGAGCGGAACGGCGCCGAGCGCCCGCATCGCCGCGGCCACCTCGCCGCGCGTGGCGAACGCGTCGAGCAACCCGGCGAGAGCCTGGTGACCGAGCCAGCGCGCCTCGTCGGTGTCACCGAGGTCGAGGGCGACCTGGGCCAGGGACGTGCGGGCCTCGGGCACCGGCTCGACGGCGGAGAGGCTGATCTGGCCGTCGGGCCGGCCCGCGACGTGCACCTGGGCTCGCAGCTCCTCGGCCAGCGCGAAGGCATGCTCGGGCCGCGCGGCGGCCGCCGTGGCGGACGCGGCCTGCCGGACGAGCGCGGTGGCCTCGGCGTCGAGCTGGACCAGGCCGAGCAGCGGGGAGACGAACCGCTCCGGTGCGGCTCGCAGCCCGGCGGCCTTCGCCTCGTCCCAGGCGACGTCGAGCAGGGCCTGCAGGACGCTGTCGACCTGCGGGGTCGTGCCGGTCAGGATCGCGTCGACCACCTCTGCGTCGCGTGCGGAGACCAGGGGCAGGGCGATCCTGCGGCTCTGGTCGTGCAGCGACGGCGGCCGCACCCAGGTCGCGGCCTGGACCGAGTACTGCGCGAGGACCGCTCGCCCCAGCTGGAGCTCGGCGAGCACCCGGTCGGGGTCGGCGCCGGTCACGGCGGCCAGCCGGTCGAGCTCCGGGCCGTCCACCGCGGGCCGGGCGCGCACGCCGGTGGACACCGGGCCGGTGCCGAGGATGTCGAGCAGGTCGTCGTCGGAGACGTCGTCACCGGGCCGGACGCGGGGCAGCGCGGCGGCCCGCGCCGCCCACCGGGTCAGCGCGCGCCGCACCAGGGGCACGAGGCTCGCGGTGAGCTCGCCGGACCGCGGACGCCAGGCGGACAGGTCCGTCACCGGCAGCACGCCGTACGGCTGGGCGCCGATCCGCACGGTCGGCGCGTGGCCGGCGCCGCGCACCGCGTCGCGGTGCACCCGTCGGGCCGACTCGATCGACGACGGCGTGACCCCGGGGACCTCGGCGTCGTCGATCCGCGTGAGCACCGGGCCCCAGGTCGCGTACCAGAGCGCGGTGTTGGCCGCCTGCTGCGCCGCGTCGAGCGAGGCGCGGGGTGCGTCGGCGTCGAGCAGGGCCTCGACGTCGGTCGCGTGGACGCCCAGCAGTGCTGCAAGGGCAGTGGCGTCGGCGGAGGGCGCCGGGGTCGCGAGCGCGGGTGCCGGGGCGGCGCTGGTGGGCTGGTACGGGGACCGCGCCGCGTCGGCGTTGTTCGTCGGGGTGCCGGCCGCGAGCAGGTCGAACCCGTCGGTGTACCGGTGGCTGGTGAGCAGGTCGGCGAGCTCGGCGGCGTTGCGCTCCTCCGAGACCGAGCGTCTGGTCCCGACCACGACCACCTTCGTCACGACCCGGGTCTGCGGCGGAAGCGTGACCTCGACGCCCAGTCCGACGGCGACGGCCTGGGCGAAGTCGACGGTCCACTCGGCTCCGGCCGGCACGGTGAGGTCGCCGGCGGCCGCGAGCTCGTCCTCGCCGAAGGCCAGGGGCGAGACCGCGACGTCCGGGGCGACCGGGCGGCCCACCACGGTGATCGGCGCCTCGTCGGCCGGGTAGACCCGCACCACGAACTGGTCGGGCAGGCAGCGTGCGACCTCGCCGTGCGCCACCTCGGTCGGGGCATCGGGGAACTGCGGGGGTGCTGCGCCACGGTCGGCGGGGTTGGTCGGGGCGGCGGCCCGGGCGACCCAGCCGGCGCGGCGCACGCCGACCGCGTCGAGCAGGTCGGGCCAGGCGGTGACCGACTCGGGGTCGGACCACAGGGTGGTCCAGTACGCCTGACCGGCCGACGCCTCGGCGTCGGTGACCGAGCGCCCGAGGGTGTCCAGGTGGATCTCGTCCGGCGTGATCCGCACCCTCAGCGTGCGGCCGTCGCCGGCCAGCTTGGTCTCGACCCGGACCGGCAGCAGCACCAGGGGCACGGCGGGCGACGCGTCGCACGGGTCGACCCGCGGACGGAGCTCACCGATCAGGGCACCGAGCTCGCTGTCGATCCGGGCGATCTCGGCGCGCCGCGCGCGGTCCGCCGGGCGGGCGACCACTCTCGCGCGGCGTTCGATGAGCGTGGCTGCGCGGTTGCGCGCCGTGAGCAGCTCTCTCGGGGTCTCGACAGGCATGCTCAGGCTCCCGTCACGATGAGGTCCGTGGCCTGGAAGGCGACCCGGACCGGCCGGTGCAGACGCGTCGTCGCGAAGCCGGCGCCGTCCGAGGCGGACGGGACGGTGAGGAACTTCTGGCCCGCGGGCAGGTCCGCGTCGCGCGGACGGTCGAAGCGCGTCGCGGTGGGGTGCTCGGCGATGACGATCCACCACTCGGGCTGGTCGAGCTCGGCGATGGACAGGTCGACGCCGATCAGCGCGATGTCGGGCTCCAGGTGGGCCGCGAAGAGCTGCTCGGCGGTCTGCTGCGGTGAACCGACCTTCTCGAACACCGGGTCGGCGACCGTGCCCTGGTTGCGCACGGCCTGGACGATGAGGTCCGGGTAGCGGCGCACCAGCTCGCTCTTGACCACGATCACGGCGCGCGGCCCGTTGCCCCCCGTGCCACCGACCGAGACGTGGGTGGACAGCGGGGTGCGGGAGAACGCGTGGATCTGCTGGGTGAGCTCGTCGGCCTGCGCGTCCCAGAATCGGCGGAAGTAGGTGCCCCGCCGGTCGGTCGGGTACTGCCGCCACAGCAGCTCGCGGCCCATCTCGTCCGAGAGCCCGACGAGGAACGCCTCCATGAACTCGCTGTTCGTGGACAGCACGGTCACGAAGTCGTCGGCCGGCAGCAACCCGAGGCCCGGCACCAGCCAGTCGGTGCTGTAGGCGTTCAGCGCCTGGTACATCGGCCGGTCGAAGTGCGGCGCGGCCATGATCGGCGTGATGACGGGCTGGGCGGCCCACCGGGCCGCGACCTGCCCGGACAGCCGCAGCCGGCCGTCGAGCGCCGCGCGTACGGTGACGGACGGTCGCAGGGCTGCGGTCAGGCCGTCGAGCCCGAGCCGGTCCCGGCGAGCGACCTTGTCGATCGTGAGGACGCCGCCCGGGTCGACGAGCGTGGTCATCTGCGCGCGCAGGGTGTCCACGGGCAGGGAGGTCGCCCGGTCGATGACGGGCGTCAGGCGGACGGCCGCGAGCCCGGCGAGGTGGCGCAGCGCCTTGGTCCGTTCCTCGGGACGGGTGCGGGTGGTGAGCCGTTGCAGCCCGCTCGGGTCGATCCTGGTCAGGCCCGGGACGCGCGGCACGGTCAGCCGGCCCGCACCGGCCGGCGGCGGCACGACGACCCGTCGTGCGGGGATCCGGCCGACGCCGAGGCCGATCGGATTGTTCCGCAGCACCGCGCCCCCGCCAGGCGCGGGTCGGCCCCCGCCGGTCCCCGCGAGCCCGCTCACCACGATGTTGTTGAGGGACAGGGCCGTGCGCTCCAGGTCCGCGCGCACCCTGGGGTCGGAGACCGGGGAGGCGGTCGCCAGCTCCGCGGCGAGCGGCGCGGTCCGCTGGGCCCGGACGGCCTTGAGGGCAGGGATCGACGGCTCGCGCCGGAGCCGGGCGCTCCACTGCTCGGCCAGGCTCGCACCGAGGTCGAAGCCGGCGTCCGGTGCGCCCCAGGCGCTGGGGTTCGTGAGGTAGCTGGCGAGCCCGGCGCGCATCCGGGTGCCGGCCGCCGTAAGCGTGTCGCCGACCTTCGCCGCCGGGACGCCGATGGCGCTCGCGACGCGGGAGGCGTCCAGCCCGGCGATCGCCGCGGGGCTGAGCGCGCCGACGCCGTCGGGGTTCCGGTAGGTCCTGGTGAAGTCGCGGGTGCCGTCGACCCCGACGAGGTTCCCGGCGCGCAGCCGGCTGGCGTCGTTCGCGCGGCCCACCAGCGGGCCGCCGGGCCGGGTGACCCGCCGGAACGCGCCGGACACCGCGGCGAGCGGGGTGGCGCTGCCGGCGACGTCGGCCGCCAGGGTGTGGCCCGGGGTCAGCGAGACGCGCGCGGCCAGCGGTGCGGCGAGCTGGAGCAGGCGCCCGTCGTGCAGCCCGCGCAGCCGCGTGTGCATCCGGTGGGCGAGCAGCTCCGCGAGCTGGGCCAGCAGGATCGCGCGGTTGGCCTTCTGGACCTCGCCGAGCTGTGCCCAGGCGGACTGCATGAGCTGCTCCTGGTCACGCTGCACCACCCGGGTACCGAGCCCCGCGACGACGCGGGTCGTGGGCGCCAGGTTGAGCTGGGCGAACCAGTCCTGCCCGCTGACCACGCCGCTGCCGCGGTGCAGGGCGGCGTAGATCCGGGGTCCGAGGATCGGCAGGTCCGGGATGCCGCCGGTGCGCTGCTGCGTGCCCTCGATCTGGGCCGGCAGGTCCAGCTCGTGGTGCAGGTCGTCCACCATGGCCGACGGCCAGGTCGCGGTCTCGGCCGCCTGGAGCTCCGGGGTGGGCGGCGGGCTGGGTGAGAACAGGGCGCAGCGCAGCACCTGCGTGGCGCCGGGCGACCCGGCCGGCAGCGAGCCGAGCGGTGCACCGGGTTCGCTGGTGTCGACGAGACGGCGCCCCACCTCGTACGGAGCGACCACCCCGTCCAGGCGCAGGGCGAGGGTGGCGAAGTCCCCGTCCGGCCCGGTGCGGAACTCCCAGCTGTCGTAGACCGGCAGGCGCACCGGGTCGTCCGACGAGCTGGTCCACGCCGGGTCGAGCGTGCCGCCGGTCAGCCCGAGGCCGCCCCTGGCGCCCGCGTCGGTGGTGGGGACGAGGGCCGCCAGGTAGTCGGTGTCCTGCGTGAGCACCCGTGGGGAGACGACCCGGGAGAGGTTGACCGGGGCGTACTCGGGGGACAGCCGGACCTCGAGGCGCGCCGGCCCGGCGACCTGCGGGGCCTGGGCGTGTGCCCACAGGTGGGCGTGAACCAGCGGTGGCAGCTGGTCGAGCGGGACGCGCAGCACGGGAAGCAGACCGGTCGCCGGCTCCCACTCGACGGCCGCCCGCTCGACCACGACCAGCGTGAGCCAGGGTCGCAGCGCGCCCTGTGCGGGTGCGGCGCTGAAGGCCCACGGCATCTCGGGCCGGTCGAACTCCAGGTGGGCGAGCACCGTCTCCTCCGCGGTCCGGGTACCGGGCGCGGGGTACCGCCGGACGATCTGCCTGGGGTCGATCCCGCGTACGTCGCCAGGGCCGAACAGCGTGACGGTGAGACCGGCGGAGTCGGTGCCGCCGGCGTCGTCCGCCAGCGGGAGCTCCACGTGGGAGCTGGACCTGACCTCGCCCGCGGCGGGTGTCCGGGCCGCCGCCGCGAGGCCGCCGACCGCGAACGAGGCGAACTCGAGCTTCTCGATCGCCACCTCGCTCTCGTCGTAGCTCTCCTCCGGCGCGACGACCAGGCGGAAGGCGTCCGCGACCACGTGGGCCGCGGTGCCGCTGAGCGGTTGGACGACCTGCGCGGCGATCTCCTCGGCCTGGCTCATGGCTCATCCCTTCGCGACGGTGTGGGTCACGGCGAGCCCGGCGGCCCCGATCGCGTCGCTGACCGCGGCGGCCTCGGTGCCGCTCATCGTCCCGAGCCCGGCCAGGACCTCGCCGGTGAGGGCGTCGGCGAGCACCGACGTCCCGGGCCGGGCGACCTCGATCGGCGACGGTGCCGGGACGAGGTAGGGGTTGGCCGTGGCGACCCTGGCGCGGCCGACGTTGCTGGCCGCGACGTAGGCGGCCCCGTAGGCGGCGAAGCTCAGGTCGAGGCGCAGGTCACCGCGGCGGCGGTCGTCCGGGTTGCGCACGTAGGTCCGGTAGGCGACCTGCGCGGTGTGGCCGACGCCGATCTTCGGGGTGGTCGCGGCGGCGATCCGGCAGCCGCCCTGGAGCTCCTCGAACCCGGAGCGCGCGAGCAGCTTCTCGCCCTCCAGGTCGAAGAACTGCCCGGGTGGGAACGGCGTGCGCAGCTCGCTGACGGCCGCCGCGTCGCCTGCCGTCGAGAACGGCGTGCCCAGGGTGACCATGCCGGCCTTCACGGGTGCGGAGCCGATGTGGGTGATCGCGATGCCGAGCGGCACCTGGGTCTGGGAGACCTCGAGGGCCGCCATCGGGTGCGCGATCCGTCCGGGGACGTCGTCGACCTGGGCGAGCGTGACCAGCTGGGCGGCGTGGCCGGGCAGTGGGGCCTGCCAGGCGTCCTCTTCGCGAAGGGCCTTGGCGGCGACCGCGAGGGGGTCCACGGCCGGCAGGGCGGGGGCGGCGGCGTCGCCCCAGGTGATCGGCCCGAGGTCCTTGTCGAAGGTCGGCAGGAACCACACGTCGACCTTGATGTGGCCGCCCAGCGAGAACGGCCGGGTGCCGGACAAGGAGCCGCGGAACATCACCGAGCAGAACGTGAAGCCGAGCAGCTCGACCTCGGCGCCGACCTCGATCGAGACCTTGAAGGCGAACCGCGGCGCCCAGATGAAGATCATGTCCAGGGTGATCCAGGCCTTGGCCACGATCACCACGAAGTCGGCCTTGAACCGGCCGTCGACCCCGATCTGCACCGAGCCGGCCGTGATCGCGAAGTAGCCCTTGATCACGAAGGAGAGCCGCTTGGCCGGCGAGAGGTCGATGGACAGCCGGTCCATCTGGCCGAGCTTCGGCTTGGACCCGGTGAGCTTCTCGTACTCGGGGTGGAATCCACCCACGGAGAACTCGAACGCGCCGCCGCCCGACCACTGGATGTACAGACCAAGGTCGCCCTCGACCTTGTACCCGCCGATCGTCGAGTCCCGCATGCTGGCGAACAGCAGCAGGTACTCCGGGGTGACGGCCACGAACAGGTCGGCCCTGATGTCGGTGACGGGTGTCTCCTTGGTCACCGCACGCACCCGCAGCGATCCGAGCACCACGATCATCGGGTCGGGCAGCGCCAGGACCACGCCGAGCTTCATCTCGACGAACTTGGTCTGAGAACCCCAGCCGAGCTCGACGATCGGGCCCACCACGAAGCCGCCGTCCCGCGGCGGGAAGACGTTGGCGACCTTGTCCAGCAGCTTCGGCGCCTCGGCGACCGGGTTGTCCGGGAACAGCATCTTGTCGAGGATGTGCTCCTTCATGCCCGACCGGAGGGCGGGCAGGGAGAGCCCGCGGTCCACGGCGAGGATGCCGCCGATGCCGTTGAGGGTGAAGCCCAGGCCGACGTCGATGGGCACCGGGAAGCGCACGCCGATGACCAGCACGAGGGAGAACGGGTCGGGCGACAGGATGACGATCGCCGAGACCCCGAAGCTGAGGATCTGCAGCTGCAGCACGCCGCCGAACTCGATCCGCTTCACGTCCTTGCCGTCGACCTTGTAGGTCCGCTCGACGCGCTGGATGAAGCCGCCGCCGGTGATCGGTCCGGCCTTGATCCGCAGCCCGATGGCGTCCGGCCAGCGCGGGGAGACCGGCAGGTCGAACATCGCCTGGTGCTCGACCTCGCCCGTCGGGGTGACCACGAACCCGGAGCCGACCACCTGCATCCCGACCGCGTCGCCGAGCGTCGCGGCGATCGACGTCGTGATCTCGAACGCGGTGACCTCGCGGGCGGGGTTGCGGACCAGCCCGAATGCCATCTCGCGCAGCTCGACACCCGGGAAGGAGAACCGGACGGGCAGCACGACCCGCTCGTTGGCCCGACCGTCGCCCAGGTAGAAGCCCTGGGCGGTGTCCAGTGAGATGGCGGTGATGGTCGTGGTCTGCGGCTCCTTGGAGCCCGGCATGACCTTGGCGAGCAGCGGGTCGGACGTCAGGCCCGGCTCGAGCAGGGTCCTCAGGCGTAGGCCGAGGATCGCGACGTCCCCGATGAAGTACTTGTCGCCACGCCGGACGAGGGACTTCTTCTCCTCCTCGGTGGGGTTCGCCACCTCGCGGTCGCTGAACTGCAGGAACGCCTCGAAGGAGACCTGGTCGAGGGTGAGCGCGCCGAGCTCGACGGACCCGGACCTGGCGAGCTTGGCGACGAGCTTGAAGCCGCCCCCCTCGCGGTCGAGCACGATGACCTTGCTCAGGTCGCCGAGCAGGTCGTCGAAGCCCACGAGCCTGCCCAGCTGGTTGAGGCGGTTCGCGGCATCCGCCCCGAGGTTCTTGAACGGCTGCGCCCACGGGTCCCACAGGCCCATGAGGCCGGTCCGGATGTTCTCGTCGACGGTGCCGCCGGCGTCCTTGGCGAGCTCGGTGGCGATCAGGTCGTAGGCCTCGTCGGCCGCGGCCAGTGCCATCCCGATCCGGATCGCCACGCGCGCAGCGACGTCGACGTCGAAATCGTCGGACGTGAGGTCGGTGGCGGACTCGCTGACCATCGTCGCGATCAGCTCGGTCTGCTTCTTGATCTTCTTGCCGATCTCGTCGAAGACCGGCTCCATCGCCTTGATGTCCGTCTTGAGCTTCGCGAAAGACGTCTTGCGCGCCGGTGAGTCGAACGTGACGATCGAGTCCAGGAACGGGCCCGTGTCGTGCCACGTCGTGGTGGTCATGCCGCCGAGGCGGGAGTTGAGGAATGCCTCGACGGCCTGGAGGAATCCGGTGGCGACGTCGGTCATGGTGACCCCGTGATCGCGTGGGACAGAGGGCGGCCCGGGGCCGGGAGGGCGGAGCCCGGAGCGCCGCCGAGGGGGCCGTCGCGTGACCGGCGGCCCGGGGAGTGGGGACGAGGCCGAGGCCCCGTCGACGTCACTCGCCAACGTAGCGGATAGTCACGGCGGCACCAAGGAGTAATCCGTCCGTGACCGTGCTGCGACCTGCGCCGCGACGCGCTCGGCTCTTTTGCACGGGCGGGGCCGGTGCTAATTTCGGACCGCAGGGGGCGAGGCCCACATCCCCGGGCCGCAGCTCTCCCACTAGGAGCGATCGATGAAGATCCCCGTGCTTGCCGCTGCACTCGTCCTGGTCGTCGTCCCCGCCGGAGCGGCGGTCGCTGCGCCACCACCCGCCTCCCCCGTCGTCCTTGCGGACGGGCTCGTCGGGCCGCTCCACCTGTCCGTCGGGCCGGGCAGGTCCGTGACCGTGTCCGAGGAGTTCGCCGGTGTGCTGTCGGTGGTCGACCACGGCACCACGCCGCTGTACTCGAACCCCGGCTGGGACGTCGCCGGGGTCGACCACCAGGGTTCGACCACCTACCTGCTCGAGAGCCAGGGCGCCGGCCCCGATGACCCCCGCCCGCTCGCAGGTGCGCTCAAGGCGATCGACAGCCGGGGGAACGTGACCACCGTCACCGACCAGCTCGGTGCCTACGAGACCGCCAACGACCCCGACGGCGCGGAGCAGTACGGCCTGTCGTCGGCCGAGGCCGCGGCCAACCCGGCCTGCGTCGCCGAGCTCGACGCCCTCGGCGCGCCGGCGTCGTACACCGGTGTCCTGGACTCGCACCCGTACGCGCTCGCGGTCAGCGGGACGACGGCCTACGTCGCCGATGCCGGCGCCAACGCGGTGCTGACCGTGAACCTCAAGACCGGCCACATCGCCACCCTCGCGGTGCTCCCGCCGCGCCCGATCCAGCTCTCCGGCGACCAGGCCGGGGCGATCGGTGTGCCGTCCTGCGCCGGGCTGACGTACGCGTTCGAGCCGGTGCCGACCGACGTGGCGATCGGTCCGGACGGCGCGGTGTACGTGTCCTCGCTGCCTGGCGGCCCGGAGAGCCCGGTGCTCGGCGCGCGGGGTGCCGTCTTCCGGATCGACCCGGTCGGTGGCGCCGTCACGGCGTGGGTCGAGGGTCTGCTGACCCCCACCGGGATCGCGTTCGACGGGTCCGGCAACCTGTACGTCGCCTCCCTGTTCGGCGACGGGGTGTTCAAGGTCCCGGCCGGGTCGAGCACCGCATCGATCTTCCTCCCGGCCGCGGCGGCCGCCGACGTGGACGTGAGGGGATCGACGCTCTACGCGACCATCGACGCGTTCGGCGACGGCACCCTGGTGGCGGTCGGCCTGTAGCCGACCGCACACGCGTCGTCGAGACGGCGCGGGTGCCTGGGCCCTCCCCTGGGGTCCGGGCACCCGTCGCCCTCGGCGTCTCAGGCCCCGGCGAGGGCCCCGGTGGCCCAGGCGATGGCCTGGACGTGGGCCTCGGCCATCCGGCGCGGCTCGTCGCCGCAGCACGGGGACTCCGGGGAGTCGAGGTAGCCCTCGACGGCGCTCAGCAGTGCGCCCAGCGGGCCCGAGCCGTCGACCAGGGCGTCGCGCAGCTCGCCGGAGAGCCCGAGCCGCTCCAGCATCACGTCGAAGGGGATCCCGAGGACCACGTCGAGCCTGCTGACGAGTCCGGCGGTGAAGGCCACGTCCGGCCGCACCTCGGCCTCCGCGGCGAGCAGCTCGCAGGCCCTCGCGCGGATCACGGCGTCGACGAGCCGGGCCGCGCCGGTCCCGCCGGCGTCCGCGGCGACCATCAGCATCACCCATGACTTCAGGCGCTGGGTGCCGAGCATGACCAGGGCCTCGCGGATGGAGGAGAAGCGGCGTCGCGAACCCGAGGCGGCCGCGTTGGCGGCCTGCAGGACACGGACGCTCAGCGCCGCGTCGTGGCAGACGACCTGCTCGAGCTCCTCGATGGACAGGTCGGGGTCGGCGAGCAGGGACAGCACCTCGAGCGCCGAGACCGCGCTCGGCGACAGCGCCGTCGTGCTCATCGTCTCCGGCCGCAGCAAGTGGTAGCCCTGGAACAGCTCGAAGCCCAGGTCGGTGCACCGGCGCAGGTCCGCTGCGGTCTCGATGCGCTCCGCGACGAGCGTGAGGTCGTGGCGGCGCAGCCGCGTGACCGTGTCGACGAGCCCGCGCGCAGGGAGCTGCGAGATGTTGATCTTGACGTGGGTGACGTCGTCGAGCAGCCGGATCCGGTCGGACTGCTCCCACAGGAAGTCGTCCAGCGCGACCGCGAACCCGGCGTCGCGCAGCCTCCGGACACCGGCCGCCACCTCGTCGTCGACCGGGAACGTCTCCAGGACCTCCAGGACCGTGCCGCCGGGTGTGAACGGGACCGCCTCGTCCGAGACGAAGAACGGCCGCGTCAGGTTGACGAAGGCGAGCCCATCGCCCACGAGCTGACGCAGCCCGAAGGAGGTGAACGTCGCCAGGATGACGGCCGTCGTGGCCGCGTCGCCGGGGTCGACGCCGGACTCCGCGCCGGACGTCGTGGCCTCGGCGTGGCCGCGGAACAGCAGCTCGTATCCCACGACCGCCCGCGCGACATCGACGATCGGCTGGCGGCCCACGTGCACCCGGTGGAGCCCGGGCAGGCCGCTGATCGCGTCTGTCCCCACGCCATACCTTCGGCCGGCCGGGCCGTGTCTGAGGACTCCGCCGCCCGCGGTCACCGGGCGCCGCCCGCGAGCGAACCCGTTCAGCCTTCCTCGGCGCCGTGCGCGACCAGGAACTCCTCGACCTCGTCGAGCTGCTCCGGCGTGAGCCCCGGGCAGGTCCTCGGCCGCAGCAGCAGGCCGGGCAGGTCCGGGTGGCGGGCGCGGAGCTCGTCGGCCGCATCCGGGGTCAGGTCGTCGTCGGTGAACACGTACGGGCGGGGGGCCCGGTCGAGCCACCGGGAGACGGCCTCGACCTTCCACCACGGCGCCGACGACCAGCCCGGCAGCGGCGAGCAGCGCAGGTCGGTGGGGTAGGGCGCCACCGGCCACTGCGGCAGGCCGAGCCTAGGAGCCAGGCTCGCGGCGGCGTCCTCGCCCCACGTCGTGCACCAGACCACAGCCGCGCGGCCGGCCCGGTGCAGGTGGTGAAGACGGCCGAGCAGCTCGTCGGCGACGCTGACCGTGAACAGGCCCACCTCGGTCGCGACCGGCGTGGAGCGGTAGGTCCACGCGCTGCCGTCACGTGCCAGGACCGCGGCGGTCGGCGGCGGGAAGGCGTTGAGCACCCCGTCGACGTCGAGGAACCACCACGGCGCACCGGCCATCCGTCGACGGTATCGCCGCCGTCACGCTCCGGGCCGCTCAGCTCCCTCCGGGCACCACGACGCCGCTCTCGTAGGCGAGCACCACCAGCTGCGCCCGGTCCCGGCAGCCCAGCTTCATGAGCAGGGAGCTGACGTGCGTCTTGACCGTCGCGTAGCCGACCACGAGGTCGGCGGCGATCTCCTGGTTGGACCGCCCGGCGGCCACGGCGCGCCACACCTCAAGCTCGCGCTCCGTCAGTGCGTCGAGTCCCGACGCGTGGCGGCGCGGCTCGCGGGGCGCACGCCGGACGAACTCCTCGATCAACCGGCGGGTGACCGACGGTGCGAGCAGCGCCTCGCCGGCGGCGACCACCCGGATCGCGGCCAGCAGGTCCTCGGGTGCGGTGTCCTTGGGCAGGAAGCCGCTGGCACCGGCGCGCAGGGCGGCGAACACGTGCTCGTCGAGGTCGAACGTGGTGAGGACCAGCACCCGGGTGCCGGCCGTGACGGGGTCGGCGGCCAGCGCGCGGGTGGCCGCGAGGCCGTCGGAGCGCGGCATACGGATGTCCATCAGCACGACGTCGGGCCGCTCCCGGCGGACCAGTGCGACCGCGTCGAGCCCGTCGGAGGCCTCGCCGACGACCTCGAGGTCCGGCTCCGCCTTGACCAGCACGCTCAGCCCGCGGCGGACCAGAGCCTCGTCGTCGACCACGGCGACCCGGATCATGCGCCGCTCCCCAGGGGGAGTCGCGCCGCGACGCGGTACCCGCCCCCGGCCTGCGGTCCGGTGGCGAGAGTGCCGCCCCACACCGCGACGCGCTCTGCCATGCCCAGCTGGCCGTGCCCGGCAGCAGGCGGCTCGGCGCCGGCGCCGCGGGTCCCCCGGCCGTCGTCGACCACCTCGACGAGCAGGACTCCGTCCTCGCGCCGGAGCGTGACGGTCGCCCGTGCGGGCCCGGCGTGCTTGAGGACGTTGGTGAGCGACTCCTGGACCACCCGGTAGGCGGTGAGCCCGAGCGCGACCGGGACATTCTCCGCGTCCTCGACCCGCAGCTCCACCGGCACCCCGGCCGCGGTGACGTCGGCCGCCAGGTCGCCCAGCGCGTCCAGGCCGGGCGGCGGGGCGTAGCCCGAGGCGTCGTCGGCGCGCAGCCCGGCCAGGATCCGCCGGATCTCGGCGAGCGCGCCGCGGCTGCGCTCGGAGACCGAGACCAGGCACTGCTTGGCCTCCGCCGGGTCCGCGTCGATCACGCGAGCCCCCACCTGGGACTGCACCGCGATCACACCGAGGGTGTGACCGATGACGTCGTGCAGCTCCTGGGCGATGTGCAGGCGCTCGTCGGCGACGGCGCGGCGGGCCTCCTCCACCCTGGCCCGCTCGGCCAGCTCGGCGCGGTCGGCGAGGAGCTCGACGGTCCGGCGCCGGTCGTTGATGGCCCGGCCCAGCGCGAAGGCGCCCACGAAGAGCGCCACGTTGGTGGCGAGCTCGCCGAAGCCGAGCCGTCCGACGAGGGCCACCGCGGTGAGGACCGCCACGACGTAGCCCGCCGCGGCGGCCGTCGCCCGGGCGCCGGACCAGGCCGCGACCGAGTACGCCGCGAGGAACAGCCCGGAACCGATCACCGCTGAGGTGTAGCCGAGCGCGAGCAGCGCCACGACCGGGACGGATGCGGCGACCAGCACGGCGAGCGGCACGCGGCGGCGGAGCACGTAGGGAGCGGCGCTCAGCGCGACCAGGGCGACGTAGCCGGCGTCCGGCTCACGCGTCGCCGTGCCCAGCACGGCGGCAAGCACCGCACCGGTGAACAGCAGGGCGGCGAGCACCGCGTCGAGCAGCCACGGCCGCTCGGCGTCGAGGGCGCGCAGCCGTGCCCATCGGGCTCCCATGAGGTCGAGGCTAGTCAGCCTGTCACCCCGACCTCATCGGTCCTCGGACCCAACGGTGCCTCCGTCTGCAGACGGAGACGCGGCCGGCACCCGGTACCTACGGAGGTCCGCAGGTTCGGCCGCGCGCCCGATGACGGCGGAACGCGGCCGACGCGAGTCTGGACACGTTCCGTCCAGCTCGACGAGAGGACCCCCATGTCCACCCCCGGACCGGCCCGCCCCACGGCGGGCTCGCCCCGATCCACCGGCCCACGACGGGCCTACCTGCTCGCGGGTCTCATCGCCCTCGTCGGGCTGCTCGGAGCCGGCGCCTGGGCGAGCCTCGCGCTGCTGGCCGAGGTGCACCGACCGGCCGGCTTCGAGCGCATCGCCACGCCGGGAGAGGGACAGGTCCAGCTCGACGAGAAGGCCACCAGGGTGGTCTTCGCCGAGCCGGCCGGCTCCCTCGAGCCGTCCCAGATCACCGTCACCGGGCCGGACGGCGTGGCGATCCCGCTCGTGCCGTACCGCGGCGACCTGCGGTACGACGTGCCCGGGTCCGACGGCGTCGTGGGGACGGCAGTGGCCACGTTCACTGCGCCCACTGCGGGGACCTACCGCGTGGGGAGCGCCACCTTCGACGGGACGCTGGCTGTCGGTCCGGACCTCGCCGTCGGGACCGTCCGCGCCCTCACCTGGCCGAGCCTGGCCGGGCTGGTCGCCCTGGCCGTCGGGGTCGCCATCGCTGTCCGCGCCACCGCCCGCCACACTCCAGGAGCCTGAGATGACCCGTACCGAGCCTCTGATGAACCCCGCACTCCGCCCGGCCGACGAACGGTCGCCCGGCGCCCGGCACCCGTGGACCCGGCGATCGACCCGCCTGGGCCTGGTCGCCGTGCTCGCCCTGCTCTCCGCCCTGGCGCTCGCGGCCGTCATGCCGCGCGGCCCGATGACCACGGGGCAGTCCGTGGCGGCCCTGCTGGTCGCGGTCGCCGTCGGTGCAGGCGCCGGCGCCTGGACGGCGAGCCGCTGGGCAGCGCCCACCGCGCTGCTGGGCTGGGTCGGCGCGTTCGAGCTGGTACGGCTCGGGGTCGACGGGCCGACCGTCGACGCCGTCCGGTTCGACTCCGTGTACGCGATCGGTGCCATGATCGCGGGCCGCGGCTTCGACACGCTCGTGATGGGCGTCCCGCTGGTGGTCGCCGCGTGGTGCGGGGCCGCCTGGGCGCGGCGCCGGTCCGGGCATGCGGTGCGGCGGGCGGCGGCCCGTGTGATCGGCCGGACGGGGCTGGGCGTCGGCGTGCTGGTGGTCGCGGTGACCGCCGCGGCGCTGGTCCGTCCGGCGAGCACCGAGGCGATCCTCGGCCCCGACGGGCGTCCGCTCACCGGGAGCGTCGCGGAGCTGGTCACGGTCCCGATCGGGGGGCACGACCAGTCGCTGATGATCCGCGGCGCGGACGCCGACGCGCCCGTCCTGCTGTTCCTCGAGGGTGGCCCGGGCGGCACGGCCGTCGGGTCGATGCGTTACTCGGGTGAGGCGCTGGAGCAGGACTTCGTGGTGGCGACCTGGGACCAACGCGGCACCGGCCGCTCGGCCGACCAGCTCGAGCCCGTCGCCACGATGACCCTTGACCGGATGGTCGCCGACGGCATCGAGGTCGCCGAGTACCTGTGCGACCGGTTCGACGAGGACGGTGTGTACCTGGTCGGCAGCTCGTGGGGCACGACCCTCGGGGTGCTCGTCGCCCAGCAGCGTCCGGACCTGGTGACCGCCTACGTCGGTGCCGGGCAGATGGTCAGCCAGGCCGAGACCGACCGGCTCATGTACGCCGAGTCGCTGGCGTACGCGGCCCGCTCCGGGGACCTCGACTTCGCGGCCGACCTGCTCTCGGTGGGACCGCCGCCCTACGACGACGCCCTCGCCTACCCGGTCGCCCTGTCCTCGAACCCCGAGTGGAGCGACTTCCAGCCGGGTCCGGACCACGACTGGCGCGCGTCGTACCCGGTCAGCGTCTTCGTCGGCGAGTACACCCTCACCGAGCAGCTGCGGTCCGTCGCCGGCGTGTTCGAGACCTTTGCGACGCTGTACCCCCAGCTGCTGGGCCTCGACTTCCGCCGCGACGTGCCGCGCCTCGAGGTGCCCGTGCTGCTGGTGCAGGGCGTGCACGAGGCGCAGGGCCGCGACGTGCTCGCCCGCGAGTGGTTCGCGCAGCTCGAGGCGCCGTCCAAGCGGCTCCTCACCTTCGACCACTCCGGGCACACCCCGCACCTCGACGAGCCGGGCCGCTTCGCGGAGACGATGGCTGAGCTGCGGGACCTGGTCGGCTGAAGCCGCCGCGCGGCGCGCGAGGCGGTGGTAGACACGAAGGGCGTCCGGTCCACGGGCCGGACGCTCCGGGCAGGTGCCGTACCGAGCAGCGAGGAGTCCCACCATGCAGTTCGAGCGGACCGTGGACGTCCACCTTCCCTTCGCCGACGCGCTGGCGCGCACCAGGGAGGCGTTGGCCACCCAGGGCTTCGGCATCCTGACCGAGATCGACATGGAGGCGACCCTGCGCGCCAAGCGTGGGGCCGAGATCGGGCCCTACGTGATCCTCGGCGCGTGCAACCCGGCGTTGGCCGAGGGGGCGCTGGCGGCGGACCCGCGGATCGGGGTGCTGCTGCCGTGCAGCGTCGTGGTCCGGGCGACCGGCCCGGACACCGCGCGGGTGCACGTCTTCGACCCGGACCTGATCCCCGAGGTGACCGGTGTCGAGAGCCTGAAGACGTACGCCGACGACGCGAGTGCGCGGGTGCAGGGCGCGCTGGACGACCTCGGGTCGTAGCCGGGAGCACGTGGCGCCCGCTCGCCAGACGGCCGTCGGACCTGCGGTACATCCACACGCCGATCCGGTTGCCCGCCCTGGTGGTGGCACCGGTCATGGGACGGCGCTCAGGCCGAGCCCACGGAGGTCTGGACGTTGAGGATGTTCCCGTCCGGGTCGCTGAACCAGGCGGTGCGTCCCTCACCCATGGTCGCGACGCCGTCGTCCCACTCGAGGCCGTCGGCCTCGAACTCGTCGAAGGTCACGCCCCGGGCGCGCAGGTCCGCGATCTCGGCGTCGAAGCGGTCGGCGGGGATCTCGAACGAGATCGCGGTCGAGCGGCTGGTCCCGGCGAATGCGGAGACGTAGACGAGGAAGCGGGTGCTTCCGGCGGAGTAGAGGGCGCCGCCGGGCGAATCACCTGCGGGAGCGAACCCGAGCGTCCCTTCGTAGTAGGCCCGTGCGGCGTCCAGGTCCTTGACGGCCAGAGTTGCCATGGCGTCGTGATCCGCGAGCATCGCTGCCTCCTCGGCGGGCCGGGCGGCCATCGTCCGGCCGGCTTTGTCACGGTACTCTCCGTGTGATCTGCATCACAAGATGCGCGGGAGGCCGACGATGAGCGAGCTCGCCTACCGCTCAGGGGCCGGCCGCTGGGTGATCGCGATCACCGTGCTGGGCTCCGCCCTGGGATTCCTGGACGCGACGGTGGTCAACGTCGCCCTGCCGGCGATCGCGGCGGACCTCGGCGCCGGGACCTCGGGGTTGCAGGGTGTGCTCACCGGCTATCTGCTGACGCTGTCCTCGTTCATCCTCATCGGCGGCGCCTACGCCGACCGCTTCGGCCGGCGGCGGGTCTTCATGATCGGCACCGCGTGGTTCACGCTGGCCTCGATCGCGTGCGCGCTCGCGCCGACCGTCCCGATCCTGATCGCGGCGAGACTCCTCCAAGGGGTCGGAGCCGCCCTGGTGACGCCGGGCAGCCTGGCGATCATCGAGGCGACGTTCCGCCCCAGCGACCGCTCGCGCGCGATCGGCGCCTGGGCGGGTCTGTCCGCAGTGGGTGCCGCCGCCGGGCCGCTGCTCGGTGGCCTGCTGGTCGATGCGGGCTCGTGGCGTGCCGTCTTCGCGCTCAACGTCCCCATCGGCGTGGTCGTGCTGCTCGTCGCCGTCCGGCACGTCCCGGAGTCCCGGGACCCCGACGCGGTGCCCGGGCTGGACCTCCCCGGTGCCTTCCTGGCGGTGGTCGGCCTCGGGGGGCTGACCTACGTCCTCATCGACCCGCGGCACGGCGACGCGTGGCTCCCGGCGGCGATCGGTGCCGGAGCGGTCATCGCGCTCGCCGGGTTCGTGATCCGCGAGCTGCGGACCGCCGTCCCGATGGTGCCGATGTCCCTGTTCACGATCCGTCGGTTCGCGGCGGCGAACCTCGTGACCTTCGCCGTCTACGGCGCGCTCGGCGGGGTGTCGTTCCTGCTCGTCGTGTTCCTTCAGGTCGCGCTCGGCCGCAGCGCGCTGGTCGCCGGCGCCGCGACGCTACCGATCACCCTGGCCGTGCTGGTGCTTTCCCCGGCGATGGGTGCGGCCGCCGAGCGGTGGGGGCCGCGGGTGCCTCTCGTCGTCGGGCCGTCGCTGATCGCCGCCGGCGCACTGCTCCTGTCCCGTCTGCGACCGGACAGCTCCGTGCCGACCTCCGTGCTCCCGGGGGTCCTGGTGCTCGGGATCGGCCTCGGGGTGACCGTCGCGCCGGTGACATCGACCGCGCTGTCGTCGGTCCCCGAGCGGCACTCGGGCGCGGCGTCGGGCATCAACAACGCGACCGCGCGGCTCGCGGCGCTCCTGGTGGTCGCGGGCCTCCCGGGCGCCGCCGGGCTGTCGGGCCAAGGCCTCGAGGACGCCGCGTCGCTCGCGCGCGGGTTCGGCCCCGCGATGGCGATGGCCGGTGCGCTCGCGGCGTCGGGCGCGGTGGCGGCGGCCGCCACGATCGGGCGGGGGCCGCTGCGGGCGCCGGTCCCGGGATGAGCCAGGGCGCCGCCCCGGCCGGTGGGTGGGTCTGGCTGGGCCGTTCGTCTCTGGCGCGCCTCCGCCGCGATCGCGATCGTGACGCCATGAGCATCGACGCCTCGCGCCCACCCGCCGCGACGAAGGTCGCGATCCCTGCGGCGGGCATCACCACGATCGCGCTCCAGGCGGTGACGGTGCTGGGCGCGGCCGCCGGCGTCCAGGGCTTCCTGTCCGGGGCGTTCAGCCCGCTGGTGGACCAGCTGCACGACGCACTGGCGATCGTGAACGGCCCCGTGCTGCCCGCGCTCGCGCTGGGCGGCCTGGTGGGGCTTCCCCACGCCGTCGCCCTGGTGCTCGGGCTGCGCCGCCACCGACGCGCCCCGTTGGCGGGGGCCGCCGTCGGCGGGGCTCTGGCCGTGTGGGTCGCGGCGCAGCTGCCCCTGATCGGCCTGACGTCCCCGGTCCAGTGGGTCTTTCTCGGGGTCGGCGTCGCCGAGCTCGCGGCCTCGGAGCTGTGGCGGCGCCGGGTGTCGTGGGACGCCCAGAGTGGTCACTGACCAGGCCCCCGTCACGTCGCCCTCAAGGCACGCCGCCGGCCTCTGGCGGGTCCTGGCGCTGGTCCTGGCAAGGGTCGTCGCCGCGAAGCTCGTCGACACGGTGTCGTTCGCGGCCGCCGACGCGGCGTCGACTGGTCGACGCTGACCATCACGCACATCAACGCCTACCAGCAAGCGACGCTGCTGATCTTCGGGATCGTCTACGGCGTGCTCTACTGGCGCAGCCGGAGCCTCGTCGGTCCCGTCGTGGCGCACGGCGTGCTCAACGTCGTCATCACCGGCTCAGGTCTGATCCTTTACGCGGTCGCGGCGTAGGGGGCGTGGCGCCCCGCCCCCCGGGCCCGCCCCCTACGCCCGCCGTCTACTCCCGGCCGTCCTCGAGCGCGATGAGCATCGTCCGGAACTCTCCCGGGGTGACGTGCAGCTGCCAGATCCGCTCGGCGACGTCGTCGATCCCGTGCTCGAGCTGGAGCTTGGGGATGCTGCCCGGGATGACCAGCTGGACGACCCGCACGCCCTCGTCGGCGAGCGCGTCGTGGAGCATCTCGCCGTACGCGCTCTCGGCGGGGAACGCGACGGACGTGCCCGCGAAACCTGCCCGCGCCTTCACGGACGTCCCGCCGTTGATGAGGATGATCGAGCCGTCACCGGCCTCGCGCATCGCCGGCAGCACCGCACGCGCGGCGTGCACGAGCCCGAGCGCCGAGAAACGAAGTGCCTCGAGCGCCAGGTCCGGGGTCAGGTCGAGCACCGGCTTGAGGTAGTCGCGGGACGGCAGCGGGCTGTACTGGAGCACCGTGATCGGCCCGAGCTCGGCCGCGGCCCGCGCGAGAGCGGTCTCGAGCGAGGCACCGTCGCGCACGTCGGCCGAGTATCCGCGAGCGGTGACGCCGGTGGCGCGCAGCTCGGTGGCCAACGCGTCCAGCTTCGCCTGGTCACGCGAGATGAGCGCGACGGCGAAGCCCTCGGCGCCGAACCGCCGCGCGACCGCGGCTCCGAGGCCCGGTCCGGCTCCGACGATGGCGATGGTGGGCATGTCGTCCTCCCGGTCGAGTGGGTATGTCCCTCGACCGTAGCGCGCGCGGGGAGCCGGTGACCCGGATGCCGCCCGGTGCGGGGGCCGCCCTTCCCCGCACCGGGCCCGGTCGTCCCGGCTACGTGCTCGGCAGCGCGTACTCGAAGACGATCGCCGGCATCGCGGAGCCGCCCACCGGGCCGGTGTTGTCGGCGTACCACGCGGGGTTCGGGATGCCGGTGGCCGGGTCGCCGTCGAACACCCGCATGTTGATCGGGTTCCCGTCGCCCATGATCCAGTAGCTGTAGCTGTGGGTCGCGCTGAAGGGGCCCCAGTCCACGAACGTGTCGTTGATCTGCGTCTGGAGGTTCAGCGGGTCGAACGCGGGGCCGTCGGTCCAGGTCAGCCAGTCGTCGTCGGAGATGTAGCTCGCGTCGGCCTGGCGCACCGCGCCGTTGTGCCAGGCGCCCTGCACCTCGATCCAGTAGATGTGCCCCGGTTGGGTGACGAACGCCGTGGTGTTGCCCGAGGCGAGGCTGAGCAAGTCCGTCCCGGCCGGGTCGTTCACGGCGTACCAGGCGTTGCTGACCGGGAAGTCCTGGCCGCGGCACACCGCCGCGAGGAACTCGCCGAGCGGGATGCCGAGCTGGGCCGCATAGGTCGGGCCGGTCCCGGCGAAGTCGGCGAGAGCGCCGGGCAGGCAGTGCTCGCGCACGATCGTGTGCTGCACCCAGGCGATGCACTGGCCCTGGTTGCGGAACTCGATCCCGGTGACGTCGGCCCAGCCGCCGTGCCGGCAGTCGGCCATGGTCGTCGGGAAGCTCGAGGTGGTGGCAGCGCTCGCGGGCCCGGCCAGGCCGAGCCCGAGGGCCAGGCTCCCGAGCATCAGCCCGATCGCCGAGAGTGCTGTGGTCGTCCTTCTCCCGAGGCTCCGTCGCCGTCCGGCCGGGGCTTCGTGGTCGCGCATGAGTCTCATGACGCACCCCTTTCGACCCTCGCCAACGTACTCCGGGGCGCGGGTCCGCCCCTCGGGGGCCGATGCCGCGACGGCCCCGGCCGCGGTGCCCTACCGCGCCGTGAAGGCCCCGTCGACCACCATGGCGTGCCCGTTCACGAACGAGGCGCGGTCCGAGCAGAGCCAGACGGCCGCCTCGGCGATCTCCTCCGGACGGCCCAGGCGGCCCATCGGCGCGCTCGCGAGGAGCTCGGCCACCGCGTCGGGGTTCGTCTCGACGAGCCGGTCGATCATCGAGGTCTGGATCGGGCCGGGGCACACCGAGTTCACGCGGATGCCCATCGAGGCGTACTCCAGGGCCGTGACCTTCGTGATCCCGTTCACCCCGAACTTCGAGGCGCTGTAGGAGGGCAGCCCTTCGACGCCGACGACTCCCGCGAACGACGCAGTGTTGACGATCGCACCACCGCCCCTGAAGAGCATGCGCGGGATCTCATGCTTCATGCACAGCCACACCCCCTTGAGGTTGACGTCGATCAGGCGGTCCCACTCGTGCTCCTCGTACTCGGCGGTCAGGGCGATCGGACCCTCGATGCCCGCGTTGTTGTGGGCGCAGTCGAGCCGGCCGTACTCGCTCACGGTCTTCGCGATCGCCTCCTCGACGTCGTCGGCGGAGGCGACGTCGCAGCGGACGAACATGGCGTTCCCGCCGGCTTCCTCGATCATCGCGACGGTCTTCTCACCGCCCTCGACCTCGTCGTCCACGACGACCACGCGTGCGCCCTCGCGGGCGAACGCCACCGCGGACGCCCGCCCGATCCCAGCGGCGGCACCCGTGACGATCGCAACCTTGCCTGCCACCAGCCCCATGCCCGTCTCCTTCCGGGACTGCGGCCGCGCGGTGAGTCGTTCCGGACGTGGGACGAGGCCACGTGGCCGACCGCACTCACGCTACGCCGACCTCGACGTGTGCGGACGTCCGTCCGGAGGGACCTTGCCAACCGCCCCTGGAGGCGCTTCGGTGTGAGGTGCGGGCCAGCGGGCCCTTCCAGACCCTTCCCGCGATGGAGACTGCGGTGGACACCACGCCCGAGCACTACCCTCCCGATCACCCCGCCGACTACCCGGCTCGTCTGACCGTCGAGTACCCCGAGAGTCTCGACCGGGTGAGCTCCTTCTTCCGACTCCTGTGGATCATCCCGATCGGCGTCGTCCTCAGCGCCCTGTCCGCGACGGCCACGTCGACCGTGACGGTCCTGAGCGACACCGGCGAGGTGATCTCACGCGCCTCGCGCAGCGGCGGCGGCATCGCGGGCGGCCTGTTCGTCGCGACCTTGCTGATGATCCTGTTCCGGCAGCGATACCCGCGCTGGTGGTTCGACTTCGCCCTGGAGCTCCAGCGCTTCGGGGCCCGCGTCGGCGCCTACGGCGCGTTGCTCACCGACCGCTACCCGTCGACCGAGGACCAGCAGTCGGTCCACCTCGAGCTCGACTACCCCGACGCCCGTCGGGACCTGAACCCTGTGCTCCCGCTGGTGAAGTGGATCCTCGTGATCCCGCACGCCTTCGTCCTCGCCCTCCTGGCCGTCGGTGCGGTCTTCGCGGTGATCGTCGCGTGGTTCGCGATCCTGTTCACCGGCCGCTATCCGCGTGGGTTGTTCGACTACGTCGTCGGTGTCGGCCGATGGGCCCTGCGCGTGTCCGCGTACGCGACGCTGCTCATCACCGACAAGTACCCGCCGTTCAGCCTGTCCTGACGCCGAACGCGCGCGGACCCGCCTGAGCAGGACCGGGTGCCCGCGAGATCATTCCGGGCCGTCCTCGTCCAGGTCGTCGGTCCAGCCCGCCGCGATGCTCTCCCCGGCCGCGCGCGTCTCCTCCACCAGGCGGGCGATGAGCTCCTCGACGGTGCTCGAGAGCAGCAGTGCCTGTTGGTCCAGCGCTCCGATCGGCGCGATCCCGACGAGCTGCCACAGGCGCTCGGCCGGATCCTCGGAGAGCGCGATGTCCGCCGGCCAACGCAGCTCGACGAACTCGCTCAGCCGCGTGAGGGTCTCGCGTACGACGCGCTCGGCGTCGACCAGCGCCTCGAGGTCGGCCGGTCCGATCACCAGTGGCGCGAGCTCACGGACCCGCGCCCGCGGGAACGGGTCGTCGTCCAGCCAGTCGACGACCTCGACCCGTGCGGTACCGCGCGCGACGAGCAGGATCGACCCCTCGCCGATCTCGACCGTCTCGATGCCGGCCACGGTGCCGACCCCGAAGCGGGCGTCGCCGCCACCGACCTCCGAGCCGCGCTCGATCAGCACCACCCCGAACTCGCGGTCCGGCTCGCCGAGCACCGTCGACAGCAGCGCCACGTAGCGGGGCTCGAAGACCCGCAGCGGCAGCGGCATCCCCGGGAGCAGCACCGAGCCGAGGGGGAACATCGCCAGCTCGCGGATCGCCTGGGACACGGTGCTGATCCTGCCCCAGCGTCGGGTGAGCTGCCATGTGGGGCCCGGTCGGGCTGCTCACCGACCTGTCGGCCGAGGGCTCGAGTCGACCCCGGGGCGCCGGGCCAGCACGTCGAGGCGGACGAACGTCTGGTCGAACGTCCCGTCGTGCCGGCGGAGCCGGTCCATCTCCTGGAGCGCCTCCCGCTCGATGATGGCCGCGACGTCTGTATCGACGTGCCTGGTGAGCACAAGGACGGCCTGGCTGCGGAGCAGCGCCGCCAGCTGCTCCGCGCTGAACCCGCGCCGTTGGGCCACGGCCTGCACGCCGCCGCGAGGTACGTCGAAGCCCGCCAGCTCTACCTCCTCGAACACCGCACCGGTGTCCGGGAACGGGGGTGGGGGCGGGATGTGGTGCCGTTCGGCCAGGTCGGTCAGGAGCGCGTTGATCACCCGGATGTTGCCGGTGCCGGCGCCCTCGGCGTGGAGCACCCCGCCAGGCCGCAGCACGCGGAGCACCGCTGCGAAGAATCGCGGGCGGGCGGCCGGGGCCAGCCAGTGCAGCATCGCGCGACTGACGACGAGGTCGACCGATCCCGCGTCGACGAGCTCGTCGACCTTCTCGGCCGCGCCCTCGACGAAGCTCAGGTTCCCGTCTTCGTGCCTGCGAGCGCGCGCGAGCATGGACGGGTCGCTGTCGATGCCGACGACGCGGCCCTGCGGGACGAGTTCCGCGAGCTGCGCGGTGAACTCCCCGGTGCCGCACCCGAGATCGACCACGATGTCGGACGGCGAGGGGCGGTGGCGGTCGAGGAACCACTCGTCGGCCGCCCGGTGGTGCCCGGAGGCCGAGGCGTACCGGTCGCCCTGCCACGGTGCGCGAGGATCGTGTTCATCCATGGCGGCTCCGTCCGACGCCAACAGCCCGCGGCCACCCCGGGGTGGCCCACGCGTTCCGTCGTACCGCGGCGTCCGGCCCACGGCAACCCGGTCGGATGCCGCCGACCGCCGCCCTCCGCTGCTACGGGGCGGTGACGGGTCACTTGGTGGGCGACGCCTTCGGGCGGTTGACGCCCAGGTCGGTCACGGCACCGGTTGCCCCGTGAACCTTCGGCTTCTTCTCCTGCTTGGGCTTGCGGGCCTCGCGGCCACCCTTGTTCTTCGACGCCATCGGGGTTCCCTCCGTCGCAGCACGTGGCGTGATGCTGGCGCCGCGTCTGATGTGGCTCACGGTACGCCCACCCGGAGCCCGTGCCCGACCAGACGCCGGCTCAGTGTCGGGCGTCGGGGGTCTTGGTCCCGCCGGGTTCGGGTCGCCGGGCCTCGGCGGCGCGCGCGTGAAGTCGCTCGCTGACCTCCTCCGGCAGGTAGTCGGGGCGGTTCGCCTCGGCGCGCTCGATGAGCACCCCCGTCGCCGCCACGCCGATGAACGCCGCGACTCCGAGCACCTTCCACCACCGCACCCGCCTACGCTACCGATCGTGCCCCTGTCGCGGATCAGCCTGGACCGGGCGGTCAGGCAGACCAGGACGGGAGACGTCTGGCTGTTCCGGGGGCGCACCCTCGCGGACCGCACCATCCAGGTGACCACCAACAGCCCGGTGAACCACGTGGGCATGGCGGTCGTCATCGAGGACCTACCGCCCCTGTTGTGGCACGCGGAGCTCGGCCGGTCGTTGGTCGACGTGTGGTCCGGCACCCGCCACGGCGGTGCCCAGCTGCACGACCTCCGCGGCGCCGTCCTCACCTGGGCGAACCGCTACGGCCAGCGGGTGTGGTTGCGCCAGCTCGACGGTTCCGTGGACCGTGAGATGGAGAACGATGCGCTGCGAACGGTGGCCCGCCTCGACGGGACGCCGTTCCCGTCCGCCCCCCAGATCGCCAAGGGGTGGCTGGTCGGGCGCGCGCCGGAGCACGCGGGCCGGGTCCGCGAGACCGAGTCCGCCTACTGCTCCGAGATCGTCGCCGTCACGTACCAGGCCATGGGTCTGCTGCCCGCGGGCCGCCGCCCCGGGTGGTACGACCCCGGGCGCTTCTGGAGCGGCGACAACCTCCACCTCCAGCTCGGGGCGCACCTCGGCGCCGAGATCGCCGTCGAGGTGCCGGTGCGCGACCTGGCCGATGTGGCGCGCGACGCGGAGCTGGCTGCTCGCGGCCACCGGTGGGGTCGGTGGGGGCGCTCGTTTCGAGCACGTCGACGGGTCGACAGCGCCGGACGCGGTGACGGCAGCGGGTCTCTCCGCTCCTGAGTCGTTCACCGGGTGTCGGGACGCCGCGGACTCCTTGCCGCCGGCCTCAGCGGCTGACGAGGACCTTCAAGGCCTTCGTCTGCGCCGCATTCCCGAAGGTCTCGTACGCGGACATGAGGTCGGTGAGTGCGAAACGGTGCGTGACGAACTTCTCGACCGGTAGCTTTCCTTGCGCCACGAGCTTGAGAAGCATCCCCAACGTGGTCGTGTTCACCAGGCCCATGCTGATCGTGATGTTCTGGATCCACAGTCGGTCCAGCTCGAGCTCGACGGACTTGCCGTGCACCCCGACGTTCGCGATCGACCCGCCTGGTCGTACCAGGCGGGTGCACATGTCGAACGTCGCGGGGATGCCCACGGCCTCGACCGCGACGTCCACCCCGTACCCGTCGGTCAGAGCGAGCACCTGGTCCTTCCAGTCGGCGTCGCCGGAGTTGATCGCGTGTGTGGCGCCGACCTGCTGCGCGAGCGCGAGGCGGCTCGGGTCCAGGTCGATCGAGATGATCTGCGCGGCCCCGTACAGCCCGGCGGTCGCGATCACCGCGAGCCCGACCGGTCCCGCGCCGACCACCGCCACCGTGTCGCCGGGCTTGACGCGCCCGTACCGGACACCGATCTCGAAGCCCGTCGGCAAGATGTCCGACAGCAGGACCGCCGCGGCGTCAGAAACGCCGTCCGGGAGCGCGTACAGCGACGTGTCCGCGAACGGGATCCGGACCTTCTCGGCCTGCGTGCCGTCGATGAGGTGCCCGAGGATCCACCCGATGCCGGAGGCGCCTTCGTCGGCGAGGCAGTGCGACGGGTTGCCGCTGCGGCAGTAGGTGCATGTCCCGCACGAGCTGACGCACGACACGATGACCCGGTCGCCCACGGCCACGTTGGTGACCGACCCGCCGACCTCGAGCACGGTGCCGACAGCCTCGTGCCCGAGGACCCTGCCGGGCGTGACCGCGGGCACGTCGCCCTTGAGGATGTGCAGATCGGTCCCGCAGATCGTGGTGGTGTCGACCTGCACGATCGCGTCCGTCGGTGCGATCAGGACGGGGTCGGGCACCTCATCCCAGCTCTTGTTGCCCGGACCGTGATACACGAGTGCCTTCATGGAATCCTCCAGGAATCGCCTCGGGGAGGGCGACGATGCCCACCTGGACTCTCCGGTCTACGCCTACCCGGGCCTGGCCGCGACCGGGCCCGGACCAGGCGGCCGGGCTCGTCGCTCAGCTCCGAGGGTGAAAGGCCTGCCTCCGGAGCCGGGCTCCAGGGCGGGGCACCCGGCGCGCACTCCTCGCTCTCCCTGTGGTGGCCCACGAGAACGCGGGAGGCGCACCGTGATCGACCGGCCCGACCCAGGAGCCCAACCTGTCGGTCCAGGGTTAGGGTCGAGGACTCCGACACCTCCTGGTTGTGTGGACACGGTGCCGGAGCACGGGTGGTGATCAGCGGTGCAGCAGCGCCTCGGCACGGCGCGGCTCCCTGGCGGGGGCGGGGTCGCGTACGCCCTGACCGGCGCCGGCCCGCTGCTCGTCCTGGTCCCCGGCTGGTTGAGCCATCTCGAGCTGGGTTGGGCCATCCCGGCCGAGCGCGCGTTCCACGAGTCGCTGTCCCGAGGCCGCACGCTGGTCAGGTACGACCGTCCCGGCTGCGGGATGTCGGACCCCCACCCGGGGCCCTACACGTGGGAGCTCGAGCTGGAGGCCCTACGCGCGGTGGTCGCCGCGGTCGGCGTGAGCCGCTTCGATCTGATGGGGACTTCCCTGGGTGCGGTGCTCGCCGTTCGCTGGGCATCGCGGCATCCCGAGACCGTGGCACGGCTCGTGCTCTACGGCGGCTGGGTCGACGGGTCGGCGATCGGTGATCCGGCGGGGCGTGAGCACGTCATGGGGCTCATCGAGACGCAGTGGGGCCTCGGGTCGGACCTGCTGGCCGACATCTACGCGCCCGACGCGGACACCGTGACCCGGCAGGCGTTCGCGCAGTATCAGCGTGAGTCCTCCTCCGCGCAGGCGGCCGTCTCCCTGTTGTCGCTCGCGTACGCCGTCGACCTGCGCGAGGTCGCGCCGACCGTCGCGGCCCCCACGCTGGTCCTTCATCGTGACCACGACAGGGCGGCGCCCGTGGAGCAGGGACGAGCGCTCGCGGCCGCCATCCCCTCGGCGCGGTTCGTCGAGCTCCCGGGCCGGTCGCACCTGCCGTCGATCGGCGACACGTCCGCCGTCGTGCGCCAGGTCCGGCGCTTCCTCGGGTTGCGGGCGCTCCGCGAGCGCTCCCCGGTCCAGCTGACCGCGAGGCAGTCCGAGGTCGCCGCGCTCGTCAGCCGGGGGATGACGAATCGCGAGATCGCCGCCCGGCTGGGTATCACCGAGCGGTCCGCCGAGTCGCACGTGGAGCGGATCCGGCTCCGGCTCGGGTTCCGGTCGCGCGCGCAGATCGCCGCCTGGTACTCGGCCCGTGGGGTCAACTGAGGTAGTTCCACGGCTGCGCTCGGATGGGCCGGCGACGAGCGTGAGAGGCATGACACGCCGCCCCGTTCACTTGACCCTGTCCGCCGTGGCGTACGCCGGCTTCGCTCTCGTCGTCGTGTGGACCGTCGCGTTCCTCGCCGGGGTCGCTGTCCCCACGACGGTGGACGCTCCGATCAGGTCCGCTCCGGGCCCCTCGGTGGCCATCGACGTCGGGCTGGTGCTGCTGTTCGCCGTCCAGCACTCGGTCATGGCCCGCAGCCCGGTGAAGAGGGCGCTGCGCCGCTGGGTCCCTCGTGAGCTCCAACGGGCCGTGTTCGTCGTGGCGACCGTCGTCTGTCTGGTCCTCCTGCTCACCCTGTGGCACCCGGTGGCCGGGTGGGTCTGGGAGGTCGACGGGCCGGCGGCATTCGCCCTCTGGACGGTCTGTGCGGGCGGTTGGGCGCTGGCTCTGGTCTCGACGTTCGTCGTGGACCACCTCGAGTTCACCGGCCTGCGCCAGGCGGGATGGCGCAACCCGCCGGGTACCGGGGCGCCGCCGCGATTCGTCCAGAACGGCTTGTACGGTCTTGTCCGGCACCCGATGATGGCCGGCCTGCTCGTGGCCTTCTGGTGCACGCCGCGGATGAGCGTCGGCCACATCGTCTTTGCGAGCGCAGCCAGTCTCTACATCGCCGTCGGTGTCCGACTTGAGGAGCGGGACCTCGGCCACGAGATCGGCCCGGCCTACAGGCGATATGCCGCGCGCGTCCCGGCTCTCGTCCCCCGGGTGCGTCATCGCGCCGATGGCCGAAGCCATGGTGGCATCAGGGTCGATGGCCAGCGCGGACGACGTCGCGCGCCTGGTCAGGGCAGCTACTGAGGAACGTGGCGACCCCGCGGACGTGTCGCGGACCGCCCGGCTACCCCGACTCTCGCTCGCCACGAGAGTCGCGCCCCACTATGTGCTTTGACACATGACCGGTCAACGTGAGGACCGACACGCTCGCAGGTGCCTGCGGGCCTCGGTGATCTCCGTGCGCTGCCGCTTCTGCGACGGGTCGCCACCCTCGTCGTAGACCTGGAACAACAGCACGACCCGGTTGCCGTGCACGGTGAAGAACACCCGCAGCAGCTCCGGCTCCCTCTCCTGCGCGCTCGCCGCAGGTGGATGGTCGGATTGACGCCAGGTGCGGATCGCGTGCAGCGGCCGGCGAGTGTGCAGCTCGTGCAGGCCTTGCCCCACTCGGTGGACGCCACCGCCATGCCCAGCGGCGCCAGGATGTGGGTGATGGGGGCGTCCAGCACCGCCTGCGGCTGTGGGTCTAGCCGGGCCGCCGAGGACGCGAACGCACAGAACCCGTCGTCGTCCTCCCGCAGCTCGATCGTCAACTCCGCGGTCCGCGACGAAGCCCTCGGTGCGCGGCCGCTAGGACTCCGACGACCCCCGTCCCGGCCCGCCATGCGGTGACGTTCGTCCCGAGCGGGCGGGCGGCGCGATCGTCTACTGTTCAGGCGTGACTGAATCAATTGCACTTGAAATGAGCCCGCAGCGGCGCGCGGCGACCGAGGCGGCGGCGCTCGAGCTGCTCGCGGCCGCCGCGGACCCGGTGCGGTGGGCGGTGCTCGACCGGCTGACCGACGGGACGCAGTGCGTGTGCGACCTGCAGGCGCACGTGCCGGTCGCGTCGAACCTGCTCAGCTACCACCTGAAGGTCCTTCGTGACGCCGGCCTGGTGACCACGGCGCGGCGTGGGCGGTGGATCGACTACACGTTGGCCTCCGACGCCGCCGAGCGGTTGTCGGCGGCGCTGCCGACCGCGCCCCTGCGACGGGCAGTCGCGTCGTGAGCGTGACCGAGCGGGTCGCTGCGAGGAGCTCGACGCGGCGCCGCTCGCTCGCACCGGCACGCCTGATCTGAGTTCCGCTCGCCGTTGGGAAGGGATCATGGATACCTCGACCGTCGTCGTGCTGGTGGTGGGCCTGCTGGTCCTCTCGATCGCCTCGGGCATGGTGGGGCTGGGCGTGGCGTTCGCCGCTGTCCCCTTCCTGGGGTTCTTCCTGCCGGACCTGGTCCACCAGGTCCAGCCGTTGAGTCTCTTGCTGAACGGGGTCACGGCGATGTTCGCCGCGGCTGGGTTCGCGCGCAGCGGTCTGGTGGCGTGGCGTCCGGCGCTGTTGCTCACGGCCGTGGCCGCGGCGGGGGCACCGGTGGGGTCGTGGTTGGCGCAGGGCGCCTCCCCGACGTGGTTGTGGGGCCTGTACCTGGTGGCGGTGGTGTATCTCGCGTGGCGCCTGTTCCGCTCGGGCCCGGCCGACGACGTCGAGGTGAAGCCGCGCCTGGGCGTGGCGCTCGCGCTGACGGTGCCGATCTCGATCCTGGCCGGCCTGCTCGGCGTTGGACCGGGGTTCTTGCTCATGCCGGCTCTGATCGTGGTGGGCTTCCAGCCCAAGGTGGCCGCTGCGGTGACGGCGGTGGCGGTGACCCTGCCGTCCTTCACGGCTCTGGTGCCGCACCTGGGCACCGCAGATCTTGACCTCGGGCTCGCTGCGGTCCTGGTCGTCGTGGGCGCCGCGGGCGCGTTCCTCGGTGCCCGGCTGACCAGCCGTTTCGTGTCCGGGGCGAGCCTGAAGCGGGCGTTCGGCGTCCTGATCGTGGTGATGACCGCTGTGAAGGTCGTCCAGATCCTGGCCGGCTGACCGCCGCCGGACCAGGAGGAGACGTGATGGTGATCAAGGTGCTGGGGCCCGGGTGTCCCAAGTGTGTGGCTCTTGACCGGATGGTGCGTGAGCTGGTGGAGCGGGGCGTGGTGGAGGCGACGGTGGTCAAGGTGGAGGACTACCCGACGATCGCCGGGTACGGGGTGATGTCGTCCCCGGCCCTGGTGGTCGACGAGCAGGTGGTGCTGGTCGGGCGGGTGCCGAAGGCTGCGGAGCTGGCACGGCTGATCGGGTCGGTGGCCTCGTGAGCGGCGGGTCGGGCGCCGGTGGCGGACGCGTGTCCCCGGGCCGGGCGGTGCGGACCCAGCAGCACCTGAGCCGGTGGCTGCTGGCGTACGCGCTGGGTGCGATCGCTCTCGGGATGGTGGCGGGCTACCCGATGCGCGGGTGGAGCTCTGGGCACACCGGCGCCCTGAGCACCACCACGACGGTGGCCGTGTTCCTGGTGATCTACCCGATGATGGTCAACCTGCGGTTCGAGGAGATGGCCAAGGCCGGTCGCAACGTGCGGGGCCTGGTGGTCGCGCTGGTGTTCAACTTCGTGTGGGCTCCGGCGATCGGGTACCTGTTGGCGACCTGGTTGCTGCACGACCCGTTGCTGGCGATCGGGTTCCTGCTCGTGATGGTCGTGCCGTGCTCGTCGATGGCGATCGCCTACACCGGGCTGGCCAAGGGTGACGTCGAGCTCGCGACGGTGATCGTGGGGATCAGCTTCGTCGTGGCGATCATCGCGGTTCCGGCATGGATGGCGCTGTTCGCTGCCGGCTACTCGATGCCGCTGCCGATGTCGACCATGGTCTCCTCGATCCTGACGGTCCTGCTCGCACCGATGCTGGCCGGGTGGGCCACCCGAGCGCTCCTGGTGCGATTCGGCGGCAGGGCCCGGCTCGCCGGGCTGCAGCCGGTGTTCTCGGCCGCGTCGATGATGGCGATGAGCCTGATCATCTTCCTGATCTTCTTCGCCAAGGCGGCGATGATCTGGGACCGCTGGGCCACGGTCCTGCTGCTGCTGGTGCCGAACGCCGTGTTCATGGTCGCAACCCTTGCGGTGGCGACCTGGCTCGACCGGCGGATCGGGATGAGCTACGAGGAGCACATGGCCGTGGTGTTCGCCTCGGCGGGCAAGAACAACGGCACTGCGATCGCGATCGCGGCGACCGCGTTCTCACCCCTGGTCGCGGTCCCGGCCGCGACGATGCCGATCTTCCAGGTGGTGCTGATGGTCGGCTACGTCAAGCTGGCCCCGCGCCTGCGGGGCTACTTCGCCGGGCACCGGCTGGCCGAGCAGGTGCCGGGATGACCGGGTCGGTGCACGCGGAGTCGAGACCGAGATGGCGCCGGTGCCCGCTGCCGCGACCCCCGCCTCCGTGCGAGGCACACGAGCGCCGCGGAGCGGTCATGACCACCCAGACCGACCAGCCCGCCCGTGCCACCCACGGTGGTGCGTTCGCGATGCCGAAGGAGGGCGGCGCCCTGACGCCGCAGGCCCGGACACTGGTCTGCCTGGACATCGCCCTGGCCGTGGTCTGGCCGTCGCCTGGCTGGTGGCCGCAACCAGGACGATCGCCTCGACGCGTTCGGGTCAGATCTGGCGGCGCTGACCGGCTGCTGCCCCTCTCGATGGAAGGAACCTGTGATGAGTACTGAGCTGCTCGACCGGCTGTTCGCGTTCCACGGGCACCGGTGCTGGGCCAGCACTGCAGGGGTGCGGGTCGCCCAGGCGGCGCTGGACGCCCTGGGGGTGCCGGCCAGCGGTGGCAAGTCGCTGCACGCCGTGGTCGACATCGGCGACCACCACGGGGCGATGTGCTTCGCCGACGGAGTGCAGGTCACCACCGCCTGCACGTTCGGCAAGGGCAACATCACCAAGTCCGGCAAGGGCAAGCTGGCGCTGACCCTTGTCGATACTGCATCCGACCGTCGCGTGCAGGTGGCCTACAGGCCCACGCTGCAGCCGCAGATCCGTGACTCGGCGTTCATGCGCAAGCGCGGCGCCGGGATCCCGGCCAGCGAGATCCCCGAGGCCGAGCAGTGGGAGCTGGTCAACCTCGTATGGGACGCACCCGCCGCCGACGTGCTCACCGTCGGGCCCGTCGAGCCGGCCGGATGGGTGCCCGTCCCCGAGGTCATCCGGTTCGCCGTGTGCCCGGGGTGCGGACAGCTGGTCGCCGAACCGTACCTGCGCGTGGCGAACGGGGAACAGATGTGCGTGGACTGCGCCGGATACCCCGCCTGAGGGCGGTCCGCTGATGCTCTATGCCGTGATCGCGGTCATCGTCGTGGTGCTGTCCGGGGTGATGGCGATGGCCGGGCTCGGTGCCGCGTTCTTGTTCGTGCCGCTGTTCTACTGGCTCGGGGTGCCGCTGCCGGTCGCCGCGTCCACGGCGCTGCTGCTCAACGCTGTCAGCCTGTCCTTCGCCAGCATCACCTACTGGCGCGCGCGGCTGGTCAACCTCGCCCTCGGGATCCCGATCACCATTGCGGCCGTGGTCGCCGCACCGATCGGGGCACGCGTCGCCCCGCACGTGGACACCACCGTTCTGCTGTGGCTGCTCGCCGCGTTCCTGGTCTTCGCCGGCGCGATGATGCTGTTCTACCAGCGCCCGGCCGTGACCGGTGAGCCCAGCCGGGCCGCGCAGATCGGTGCGGGGGCCGTCGTCGGCAGTGGGGCGGGGTTCCTGGGCGGGCTGCTGGGCGTGGGCGGCGGGAACGTCATCCTGCCGTCCTTGCACACGATGGGCCTGGACCCGAAGAAGGCCGCCGGGACCACCAGCTTCGCGGTGGTGTTCTCCTCGCTGTCGGGGTTCCTCGGGCGGGTCTCCGTCGGCGCGCTGGACGGGACGTTGATCGTGGTCAGCGTCGTGGCCGCGGCCGTCGGGTCGCTGGTCGGGTCGCGGCTGATGACCACCCGGGTCACCAGCGGCCAGCTCAAACGCCTCATCGCAGTCGTGCTGTGGGTGGTGGCGGCGAAGATGGTCTGGGACCTCGCAACCGCGTGAGTGACGTGAGGCCCCAGAAATCCGGGCGGCCGGTGCTCACGGGTGAGCGGCGGCGGGCGGCTGGTACCGGTCTCGCGTCGCGTCGTCTGGGCCGTCGGTCACACGGCGATGGGGACGCCGAGCTCGTCGAGGAGAGCCAGGACGCGTCGTTCCATCTCGTCGCGGATCGGGCGGACACCCGCCCGCGGAGCGAAACTTCAGGTCACGTGGGCCCCGTGGGGATCGAACCCACAACCCGCGGAGTTCCCGGCGCAGTGTCACCGGCGGCAACGAGACGCCACGAGATTGCATCTCTGACCTGGGGGTTCGCTCCATGTCGGGTCACGGGTCGTCATCGCGTCTCACGCGGCAGGTCAGTGGCACACAAGGGACGGCCGGACCGGGTCAGCCGCGGCGCCGGGGTCCCCACCAGGGCCGCAGGGGCGGCAGCGACTCCACGCCCGGGTCGGGCGGTGGCGTGCCGTCACTGTCGTCGTCGGCCCAACGGCGTCCGTACTGGTCGGGTAGGGTGCCCCAGCCCCAGTACGGCATGGGCTGGTCGGGCGTGATCCCGAGCTCCTCGAGCGGGTCGATGCGGTGCGGGCCGACGGCGCACAGGTGGGTCCAGGAATCGCCGAAGTCGAACTCGTACGCGAACTGCTCGCCCGGGCGCAGTCGGGACAGCCGGGTGCGGGTGGCGTCCTCGGCCTCGGGCTCGTCCCAGGTGGGGTCCGGGCGCTCCAGGCGCGTGCCGTCGGCGAGCTCGAAGGTCATCAGGTGCGCGCGGTCCCACCGGGCGAACGCGTCGTCGATCGCGTCGGCGAGTTGGCTGAAGGTGTGGGAGCGTGCGGCGGCGAAGACCCGACCAGGTCGGGGCCAGAACGTCTCCCCGCGGCCCTCGACCAGCTCCACGGTGATGGACAACCAGGTGCGCGCCACGGCGCCATGCTGTCACGCGCTGACAGCGGGCTCCTGGTCGACCGCGGGGGGTTCTCCGCTGACCAGCGCGAGGTGGGCGCCCATCGCCGCGGCGAGCTTGGTCAGGGTGTCGGCGGTCGGGTTGCCCACGCCGCGCTCGATGCGGGAGATCTCCGGTTGGCGCACCGAGGACAGAACGGCGAGCTTGCCCTGGGTCAGGCGGCGGGATCGACGTAGGGCGGCGATCTGCTTGCCGAGTCGGATGCGTTCGGCGACCTCGGCGTCCAGCTGGGCGGCGAACGTGTCGTGCACGTCGTGCACGTCGGGGCTCCAGCCGGCCTTCATCTGGGCGGCGAAGTCGTCGTAGGAGCGGGTAGCCATGATCGTTCACCTCCTCGGCGCGGTCACCCCAGTATGTGCTTTGACACATGAATGATCAACGTGAAGACCGCCACGCCCGCAGGTGCCTGCGCGCCTCGGAGATCTCCTTGCGCTGCCGCTTGTCCGACGGGTCACCGCCCTTGTCGTAGGCCTGGAACAGCAGCACGACCCGGTTGCCGTGCACGCTGAAGAAGACCCGCAGCAGCACCGGCTCCCTGTCCTGCGCGTTCGACGCCGGTGGCGGATCGGACACTCCCCAGGTGCGGATCGCATGCAGGGAGCGGCGGATGCGCAGCTCGTACAGGCCCTGCCCCAGCGCCTTGCCCCACTCGGTGGACGCCACCGTCATGCCCAACGGCGCCAGGCCGCGGCCCGCCTGTACGTCCAGCCCGCGTTGGGTCAGGTCTGCCTGGGCGAGCTCACCCCCGCGGTCATCGACCACGCCCTGAGCCTGGTCCAGGCCACCAAGGGCCCCCAGCCGGCCCGCGCCGCACGCCGTGCCCTGTCCAGCCTGTGCAACGAAGCCGTGCGCCATCAAGCGATCGGCCGCAACCCGGTCCGCGACTCCCGACCGATCCCCTGTGAGCACCGCCCGGCGCGCGCCCTGACCCGGGCCGAGGCCGTCGACCTGCAGACTCGCCTGGCCGCCGATCCGCGGGCGGTCCGGCTCGACCTGCCCGACCTGGTCCAGTTCATGCTCGGCACCGGGGTGCGCATCGGTGAGGCCACCGCCGTGCGCGAGGCCATCGTGGACCTTCACGCCGGCACGGTGCACATCAACGCCACCGTCATCCGCATCCCCGGTGTCGGCCTGCGGATCCAGCCGCGCACCAAGACCGCCGCGTCCCAGCGGATCCTCGCCCTACCTGCACCCGTCATCGACACCCTGCGCCACCGCCGAGCGACCGGCCGCCCGACCGGACCCGCAGGCGTGATCTTCTGCTCACCGACCGGCCAGCTGCGCGACCCGTCCAACACCCAGGCCGACCTGCGCGCCGCCCTGGACCGGATCGGCTACCCCTGGGTGACCAGCCACACCTTCCGCAAGACCGTCGCCTCCCAGCTGGACGATCAAGGTTTCGGCATCCGGCACATTGCCGACCAGCTCGGCCACGCCCGCCCCTCGACCACCCTGGACCACTACCTCGGGCGCCGCGCCGTCACCGCCGCCGACCACGCCGCGGCCCTCGCTGACCTGGCTCGGCGGGAGTAAGTGGTTCGTTCTTGGTTCGTTTCTGGTTCGCCGGGGTCATCGGCCGAGACGAAACCGCAGGTCACGGTGGGCCCCGTGGGGATCGAACCCACAACCCGCGGAAGACCCGAGAATCGGTGTCGGGTGATTGTGGTCGGATGCCGTCTGTGCTGGTCAGAGGCCTCTAGTGGTCCGTCTTTGAAGTCTTCTTGGGGTTGGCTTTCTTGAGGACGTCGTCGGCGGTCTTGGTCCAGATGAAGGGGTGGGCGCGGTCGTTCCAGCCGTCGATGAACGCGCGGATCTTGGCGTTGAGGTCCTTGACCGAGGCGAAGGTGCCGCGGTGGATGGCCTGGCGCTCGATGATGCCGAACCAGACCTCGACGAGGTTCATCCAGGAGGCGTGGGTCGGGGTGAAGTGGACCGCGACCCGTGGGTTCGCCTCGAGCCACGCCTTGACCTCGGGGGTCTTGTGCGCGGCGTAGTTGTCCATCACCAGGTGCAACTCGCGGCCGGGGTAGGCGCGAGCGACCTGGCGCAAGAACGCCAGGAACTCCTGGCGTCGGTGGCGGGGCTTGAGAGCCGCGGTGACCTGACCGGTCGCGATCTCCAGAGCGGCGAACAGCGTCGTCGTGCCGTGACGCACGTAGTCGGCCGAGCGACGCTCGATCAGGTGCGGCTGCATCGGCAGCACCGGGGCGGTGCGGTCCAGGGCCTGGATCTGGGACTTCTCGTCCACACACAGCACGACCCCGTGGTCCGGCGGGGCCAGGTAGAGGCCGACGACATCGGTGACCTTGCCAACGAGCTCGGGGTCGGTGGAGAACCGGAACGACTCGGCCCGCCAAGGCTGGACCCCATAGGCCCGCCACGCCCGGGCCACCGTCGCCGCGCTGACCCCCAGCCGGTCGGCCAGCAGCCGGCACGACCAGTGCGTGACCCCCAGCTTCTTCGGCGGAGGCTTCAGGGTCGCCGACACGATCGCGGCATGGTCGACCGTGCGCGGGCGCCCCGGCCGCGGCTCGTCGCCCAGGCCGGCCAGACCCTTGGCCTGGTACCGGTCGCGCCACAGCAATACCGTCGGCACGCTCACCGCGACCGCCTCGGCGATCCTCGCGTTCGCCATCCCGTCGGCGGCCAGCAGCACGATCCGCGCACGCCTGGCCGCACCAGCGCCGATCGTCTGCGCCCGCGTCCACCGCTCCAGCTCGTCCCGATCGCCCTCACGCAACACCAACGCCGGGGCAGGTCTGTTCGCCATACCCCATGATCCCGAAACCCAACCCTAAAGTCACTTTAGACACGCTGCACTAGGTGTCGGCCACGCACGGTTGGGCGTGGCTCTGTACGGCGCTAGATGGCTGCCAGATGGCTGCCGCTCGAATGCTGTTGATCCGCCCTCGAATGGTCCAGGGAGAATCGCTCTTGAGATGTCTTTCATTCTACTTCTCGTCCGCGGGCGGAATGCCGCGCCCTACTCCCAGGCGTGGAGCAGGTCGTCGGCAGTCCACAGCTGCGCGAGGCGGTCGTCCGCGACCGCGCCGGCGGGGCAGACCGCAACCAGTGGGGTGGCGGATCCGAGGTTGGGGATCTTCGTCGCGTCAGCGGCGAGCTTGGTGAGCTCGGCGGTCGTGACCTTGGTGTGGGGGCGCCACTTGATGGTCCCCACGAACGCGTACGTGTCCGCGGGCCGGCTGTTCGCGCCGACCAGGTCGATCTCGGGCACGTTGTTCCGTGGCCACCACCCGCCGACGGCCCGCACCTCGGGCCACCGGTCGTCGGGCAGGAGCCGTTCGAGGGCATCGCGCACGACGGGCTCGATCGCCCGGCCGCGCCAGGTGGGGTAGTCGTCGTTGACGCGCTGGAGACCGAGGTCGCCGCGACCGCGGTCGATGTCGTCGAGCGACGGTTCGACGTAGCGCAGCCAGAACCTCAGAGCAGGGTCGGCCACGCGCCAGCGACGGTTCTTCGGGTCGGGCCTGGTGGACAGCGGCTCGTCGGCGATGGCGACGCGCTTGGCAGACAGGACTTCCAGCGCGTCGGTGAGGGTGGCGGCATTCATCGGCTTGGAGCCCGTGGACTGGGCGATCGAGGTGAAGGTCCGCTCGCCCTTGCCGCCGATCGCGCCGAGCACGGCGCGGGCCGACGCGGTGGCGGGGAACTCGCTGTCCACTATTCGCTGCCCGGAGACCACGAGTGGGGTGATGGCGTCCGAGAGCTGTGCCCGCAGGAACTCCTCGCGCGACGTTCCCTTGGCCCAGGCGCGGGTCACGGTCGGTAGCCCGCCCGTGATCAGCCACGCGTCGAATGCCTCGATCCCGTTGGTCCCCGTCATGCGGGCGACGTCGCGGGGGGACAGCACGTCCAAGACCATCGGGGTCGCGCGGCCGTGGAAGGGTGCGTCGTGGTGGTCGAGGGCCTCCATCATCGCCAGGTCCGACCCGAGCAGGAGAAGCAGGACGGGCTTGCGGGACAGGTCGTGATCCCACACGCGTTGGAGCTCGCCGGCGCCTCCCGGGATGGCGTCGAGCAGCCAGGGTGCCTCGTCGATCACGACGATCGACGGGCGGTCGGTGGGTAGCAGTCGGTCGATGATACGCAGCGCCTCGGTCAGGGTGGTGGGTCTCGCAGACTCGGCGAGCCATGCCTCGGGCAGGTCGGAGGCCGCCGCGGCGGCCATGAGAGCGGCCAGCTCAGTCGCCGGATCGGCGCCGCGCGCCGCCTGGAAGTAGACCGTGGGGTGACCGACGCGGGCGATGAGCTCGGACACCAGCCGACTCTTGCCCACCCGGCGGCGACCGCGCAGCAGGACCGCAGTGCCCACGTCGTGGGTTCGGCCGGATCGTGCGCGCGTGTCGATGTCGGCGATCAGGCCAGTGAGCCGTTCGAGCTCCACGCCCCGCCCTACGAAGTCGGACATCCTCGACCTCCTCTCAAACTATGGTGGAGCATACTACGGAGATACATAGTAAAGCCGACCAGAGTCTGCCTGCGGAGTGGCGGCGGGCCTGCGATCGCGGTCAGGCGTCGACGACGCTGCCGTCACGCCTGATCAGGCCTGCCCGGACGAACTCGTCGATGCAGGTCGGGCGCCGCCGGTTGGCCTCGGCGGTGGCGGCCATGAACTCCGCGAACGCCTCGGGCGTGCCCGCAGCCGTGCACGCCGACCGCAGGCGCACGAGCAACCGTGCCGCGGTCACGTAGCTGCCTCGTCCGGTCGTGGTGAGGGCCTCGGTCACCAGGCGCTGATAGTGCGGGACGGTCTCGGCCGGGGAAGTCCGGGCCCGCCGGGCGCAGAGTGTCTCCCACTGCCCGCCGGCCGCGTCCGGGTGGTCCACGGCGAACGTCCACGCCTCCTCGTCGCGTCCGGCGCCCAGCAGCACGCCGATCCAGTCCCACGGGCGAGTCTCGGCCAGCCGCTGCTCGGCGGCCGCCGACTCCGCCTGCCATGTGCCGGCGGCCTCGGCGGCCTCGCGCAGGTCAGCGAGCGTGCGCCAGGACGGGTCACGGCCGAAGGCGTCCCGGCGCAAGGTCAGGACGCGGTCACTGGCGCCGTGGGCGGTCGCGTCGTCGACCAGCCGCTGGACGAGCGCGGCCGCGTGCGGGCTGTGCGCCAGGCCGAGCCCGCGCTCGGCGTACCGGACGGCGAGGTCGGGCAGGCCGGCCTCGTCGAGGGCCTCGACCACCCGCAGCACGTGGTACTGCGTGCGCAAGCCCTCACCGATCACGGAAACGATCCGGTCCGGGTCGCGGTCGAGGATGGCGAGCCGGCCCCGGGCGTAGCGCACGGAGAAGGCGTGCTCGCCCGCGGTGCGGGCAGAGGCATCGACCAGCCGCCGGTACCCGGCCACGCCGTCGTCGCGCAGCGCGTCGGCGTACCGGTCGACGTCGACCTCGAAGAAGTCCTGCTGGTCGGAGAAGGCGAACCGGTGCAGCCACTGCGCCAGGCGGCGGCGCTGCTTGGGCGCGAGCGAACCGGCGATGCCCGTGGCGACCTCCGCATGCAGGTCGAGCAGTCGGTGGATCTGGTCACCTTGCGCGCCCGAGGAGTCGTCCGACCGCAGGATGGTTCTCACCGTCAAGGCGACCGCGCGTTCGACGACCTCGAGCAGCTCGGCCGACGGGCGCTCCGCGCGGTCTGCCAGCAGCTGCAGCAGTGGCTCGGCCTCCGAGGCGTAGCGGTTGGCCTGGCCATACTCGTAGAACCGGCGACGCGGCTTGAGGGTGTCCTCGACCTCGGACCGCAACGCTGTCAGGTCATCCGTGCTCGCGATGTAGGCGCGGCTGACCAGCTCCGCCACCCCGGGGATCTCGGAGACCGCTTCGTGCAGGAGGCCCCGCAGGTCGTCGGCATCCAGCCCCGCCAACCACGCCTCCGCGGGGTCGGGCGCTGCCTCGGGCCCGGCTGTGTCGTCCTCGTCGTCTTCCTCCTCTGCGATCACGACCACGGCAACACAGTGCTTGCACAACGCCCCGCTCGCCCCGACCGGGCAGTCGCACCGCCACGACTCCTCGCCGATCCGCACGTGGTACGTCTCGCTACCGACCACCTCGGCCCGCAGCTCCCCGCGCCGGCGCTCCAGCACCTCGACCCGGCCCTGACGCGCATAGGCGCGCCCGCGCCCGAGGGTCCCCGGATCGGTCAGCTCCGCAAGGTCAGCGAACGTCAGCACGAGACAGTGCCTACCACGAGTCTCCAACCGCGACCCCGCCGACGGCCTCGGCGACCTCCGTCGCCGCCCGCGCTACCGATCCCAGCGGCTCAAGGCTGCCGATCCCCCGCGGCAGCAGCCGCGTCCAGAGGGCGCACACTCGGAGGTCGAGCGCAGCGTCGGCCAGGCAACAAGGCTGCCAGATGGCTGCCACAAGGGCACTATCGTCGTCCCGACGACGGAGAAGCCCGCTGCGAGCGAGGGCTCTGACCAGCGGAACCATCGTCACGGCGCCCGCGGAGCCGACGACCAACCCGCGGATCTTCGTCCGCGGCTCCCTCGGGTTCCGACAAGTGATCAACATCGCGTTGACCTGCGCAAACGTGGGCCCCGTGGGGATCGAACCCACAACCTGCAGATTAACAGTCGGGGATCGAACCCACAACCCGCGGAAAGACCCGAGAATCGGTATCGGGTGATTGTGGTCGGATGCCGTCTGTGCTGGTCAGAGGCCCTCTGGGTGTCGGCCACGCACGGTTGGGCGTGGCTCTGTACGGCGCTAGATGGCTGCCAGATGGCTGCCGCTCGAATGCTCGTCGATCCGCTCTCGAATGGTCCAGGGAGAACCGCTCTTGAGATGTCTTCTCATTCTACTTCTCGTCCGCGGGCGGAATGCCGCGCCCTACTTCCAGGCGTGGAGCAGGTCGTCGGCGGTCCACACCTGCGCGAGGCGGTCGTCGGCGACCGCGCCGGCGGGGCAGACCGCAACCAGTGGGGTGGCGGATCCGAGGTCGGGGATCTTCGTCGCGTCAGCGGCGAGCTTGGTGAGCTCGGCGGTCGTGACCTTGCTGTGGGGGCGCCACTTGATGGTCCCCACGAACGCGTACGTGTCCGCGGGCCGGCTGTTCGCGCCGACCAGGTCGATCTCGGGCACGTTGTTCCGTGGCCACCACCCGCCGACGGCCCGCACCTCGGGCCACCGGTCGTCGGGCAGGAGCCGTTCGAGGGCATCGCGCACGACGGGCTCGATCGCCCGGCCCCGCCAGGTGGGGTAGTCGTCGTTGACGCGCTGGAGACCGAGGTCGCCGCGACCGCGGTCGATGTCGTCGAGCGACGGTTCGACGTAGCGCAGCCAGAACCTCAGAGCGGGGTCGGCCACGCGCCAGCGACGGTTCTTCGGGTCGGGCCTGGTGGACAGCGGCTCGTCGGCGATGGCGACGCGCTTGGCGGACAGGACTTCCAGCGCGTCGGTGAGGGTGGCGGCATTCATCGGCTTGGAGCCCGTGGACTGGGCGATCGAGGTGAAGGTCCGCTCGCCCTTGCCGCCGATCGCGCCGAGCACGGCGCGGGCCGACGCGGTGGCGGGGAACTCGCTGTCCACGATGCGCTGCCCGGAGACCACGAGTGGGGTGATGGCGTCCGAGAGCTGCGCCCGCAGGAACTCCTCGCGGGACGTTCCCTTCGCCCAGGCGCGGGTCACGGTCGGTAGCCCGCCCGTGATCAGCCACGCGTCGAATGCCTCGATCCCGGTGGTCCCCGTCATGCGGGCGACGTCGCGGGGGGACAGCACGTCCAAGACCATCGGGGTCGCGCGGCCGTGGAACGGTGCGTCGTGGTGGTCGAGGGCCTCCATCATCGCCAGGTCCGACCCGAGCAGGAGAAGCAGGACGGGCTTGCGGGACAGGTCGTGATCCCACACGCGTTGGAGCTCGCCGGCGCCTCCCGGGATGGCGTCGAGCAGCCAGGGTGCCTCGTCGATCACGACGATCGACGGGCGGTCGGTGGGTAGCAGTCGGTCGATGATGCGCAGCGCCTCGGTCAGGGTGGTGGGTCTCGCAGACTCGGCGAGCCATGCCTCGGGCAGGTCGGAGGCCGCCGCGGCGGCCATGAGCGCGGCCAGCTCGGTCGCCGGATCGGCGCCGCGCGCCGCCTGGAAGTAGACCGAGGGGTGACCGACGCGGGCGATGAGCTCGGACACCAGCCGACTCTTGCCCACCCGGCGGCGACCGCGCAGCAGGACCGCAGTGCCCACGTCGTGGGTTCGGCCGGATCGTGCGCGCGTGTCGATGTCGGCGATCAGGCCAGTGAGCCGTTCGAGCTCCACGCCCCGCCCTACGAAGTCGGACATCCTCGACCTCCTCTCAAACTATGGTGGAGCATACTACGGAGATACATAGTAAAGCCGACCAGAGTCTGACTGCGGAGCGGCGGCGGGCCTGCGATCGCGGTCAGGCGTCGACGACGCTGCCGTCGCGCCTGATCAGGCCTGCCCGGACGAGCTCGTCGATGCAGGTCGGGCGCCGCCGGTTGGCCTCGGCGGTGGCGGCCATGAACTCCGCGAACGCCTCGGGCGTGCCCGCAGCCGTGCACACCGACCGCAGGCGCACGAGCAACCGTGCGGCGGTCACGTAGCTGCCTCGTCCGGTCGTGGTGAGGGCCTCGGTGACCAGGCGCTGATAGTGCGGGACGGTCTCGGCCGGGGAAGTCCGGGCCCGCCGGGCGCAGAGTGTCTCCCACTGCCCGCCGGCCGCGTCCGGGTGGGCCACGGCGAACGTCCACGCCTCCTCGTCGCGTCCGGCGCCCAGCAGCACGCCGATCCAGTCCCACGGGCGAGTCTCGGCCAGCCGCTGCTCGGCGGCCGCCGCCTCCGCCTGCCATGTGCCGGCGGCCTCGGCGGCCTCGCGGAGGTCAGCGAGCGTGCGCCAGGACGGGTCACGGCCGAAGGCGTCCCGGCGCAAGGTCAGGACGCGGTCGCTGTCGCCGTGGGCGGTCGCGTCGTCGACCAGCCGCTGGACGAGCGCGGCCGCGTGCGGGCTGTGCGCCAGGCCGAGCCCGCGCTCGGCGTACCGGACGGCGAGGTCGGGCAGGCCGGCCTCGTCGAGGGCCTCGACCACCCGCAGCACGTGGTACTGCGTGCGCAAGCCCTCACCGATCACGGAAACGATCCGGTCCGGGTCGCGGTCGAGGATGGCGAGCCGGCCCCGGGCGTAGCGCACGGAGAAGGCGTGCTCGCCCGCGGTGTGGGCAGAGGCATCGACCAGCCGCCGGTACCCGGCCACGCCGTCGTCGCGCAGCGCGTCGGCGTACCGGTCGACGTCGACCTCGAAGAAGTCCTGCTGGTCGGAGAAGGCGAACCGGTGCAGCCACTGCGCCAGGCGGCGGCGCTGCTTGGGCGCGAGCGAACCGGCGATGCCCGTGGCGACCTCCGCATGCAGGTCGAGCAGTCGGTGGATCTGGTCACCCTGCGCGCCCGAGGAGTCGTCCGACCGCAGGATGGTTCTCACCGTCAAGGCGACCGCGCGTTCGACGACCTCGAGCAGCTCGGCCGACGGGCGCTCCGCGCGGTCTGCCAGCAGCTGCAGCAGTGGCTCGGCCTCCGAGGCGTAGCGGTTGGCCTGGCCATACTCGTAGAACCGGCGACGCGGCTTGAGGGTGTCCTCGACCTCGGACCGCAACGCTGTCAGGTCATCCGTGCTCGCGATGTAGGCGCGGCTGACCAGCTCCGCCACCCCGGGGATCTCGGAGACCGCTTCGTGCAGGAGGCCCCGCAGGTCGTCGGCATCCAGCCCCGCCAACCACGCCTCCGCGGGGTCGGGCGCTGCCTCGGGCCCGGCTGTGTCGTCCTCGTCGTCTTCCTCCTCTGCGATCACGACCACGGCAACACAGTGCTTGCACAACGCCCCGCTCGCCCCGACCGGGCAGTCGCACCACCACGACTCCTCGCCGATCCGCACGTGGTACGTCTCGCTACCGACCACCTCGGCCCGCAGCTCCCCGCGCCGGCGCTCCAGCACCTCGACCCGGCCCTGACGCGCATAGGCGCGCCCGCGCCCGAGGGTCCCCGGATCGGTCAGCTCCGCAAGGTCAGCGAACGTCAGCACGAGACAGTGCCTACCACGAGTCTCCGACCGCGACCCCGCCGACGGCCTCAGCGACCTCCGTCGCCGCCCGCGCTACCGATCCCAGCGGCTCAAGGCTGCCGATCCCCCGCGGCAGCAGCCGCGTCCAGAGGGCGCACACTCGGAGGTCGAGCGCAGCGTCGGCCAGGCAACAAGGCTGCCAGATGGCTGCCACAAGGGCACTGATGTCGTCCCGACGACGGAGAAGCCCGCTGCGAGCGAGGGCTCTGACCAGCGGAACCATCGTCACGGCGCCCGCGGAGCCGACGACCAACCCGCGGATCTTCGTCCGCGGCTCCCTCGGGTTCCGACAAGTGATCAACATCGCGTTGACCTGCGCAAACGTGGGCCCCGTGGGGATCGAACCCACAACCCG
>CAWALY010000002.1:0-452931 GCA_963783005.1 uncultured Actinomycetota bacterium | reverse complement strand
ACGCCGACGCTGTTGTCCTTGGCCGCCTTGACGATGACCGGCTCGATGATGAGCACCGTGAGCAACTGGGCCGCGGTGGGGTTCTGGAACGCGGGCCGAGCTCGGTGTGGGTTCGAGCGAGCTCGTCCTGGGAGATCGAGCGGCCGTCGACACCGCCGCGGCGCCGGGCTGGACCGAGCAGCCGGCGAGCACGGTCACGGCCAGCAACGCTCCGACGAGCATCCGGATCGCGGTCCTCGACATCGTCCCTCCTCGTGGGCGCGAACGGCCCCGGACGACGATAGCGTCCTTCACGCGGCCTGCCTCACCAGCACCTGCTCGACGAGACCGGTCAGCCACGCGAGCAGCTCGGACCCGGCCAGCGGCCGCCCGCCCGACCCTCGCGGTGGTCGGGAACGGCACCAGGACGGTCCGGATCGCGGCTTGAGCACCGACCCCGGGTGCAGCCGCCGCAGGCGCAGCGAGGCGGACTGGAGCTCCACCGGTGCGAGCCGGATGAACCTGCCCTGCGCGGTGACGTCCGTCAGCCCGGAGCGCCGTGCGAGGTTCCGGAACGTGGCGACCTCCAGCAGCGCCTCGACCGGCGTCGGCGGCGTGCCGTACCGGTCGGTGAGCTCGGCCCGCACCTCCTCCAGCGCCTCGGCGGTCGTGGCGTCGGCGACCTTGCGGTAGGCCTCCAGGCGCAACCGCTCGTGCTCGATGTAGTCGGTCGGCAGGTGCGCGTCGACGGGCAGCTCGAGGGTGACCTCGGCAGGCGTGGTGTCCTGCTCGCCGCGGAACGCCGCCACCGCGTCGCCACCATCCGGACGTACAGGTCGAAGCCCACCCCGGCGATGTGACCGGACTGCTCCCCGCCCAGCAGGTTGCCCGCACCGCGGATCTCCAGGTCCTTCATCGCCACGGCCATCCCCGAGCCGAGGTCGGTGTTCGCGGCAATGGTCTGGAACCGGTCGTGCGCCGTCTCCGTCAGCGGCCGCTCGGGCGGGTACATGAAGTACGCGTAGGCACGGTCCCGGCCCCGGCCGACCCTGCCGCGCAGCTGGTGCAGCTGCGACAGCCCCAGCAGGTCCGCGCGCTCCAGGATCAAGGTGTTGGCATTGGAGATGTCCAGGCCGGTCTCGACGATCGTCGTGGTGACCAGCACGTCGGACCGCTTCTCCCAGAAGTCGACGATGACGCGCTCGAGGTGGTGCTCGCCCATCTTGCCGTGCGCGGTGGCGATCCGGGCCTCGGGCACCAGCTCTGCCAGCCGCGCGGCGGCCTTGTCGATCGAGGCGACCTTGTTGTGCACGTAGAACACCTGGCCCTCGCGCAGCAGCTCGCGCCGGATCGCCGCCGCGACCTGCTTCTCGTCGTAGGCGCCGACGAAGGTGAGCACCGGGTGCCGCTCCTCCGGCGGGGTGGCCAGCGTCGACATCTCCCGGATCCCGGTCACCGCCATCTCCAGGGTGCGCGGGATGGGCGTCGCGCTCATCGCGAGCACGTCCACGTCGGTGCGCAGCGCCTTCAGGGTCTCCTTGTGCTCGACGCCGAAGCGCTGCTCCTCGTCGATCACGACGAGCCCGAGGTCCTTGAAGCGCACCTGGCCGGTCAGCAGACGGTGCGTGCCGATCACCACGTCGACGCTGCCGTCGGCGAGGCCCTCGACGACCTCCTTGGCCTCGGCGTCGGACGGAACCGGGACAGCGCCTTGACCGTCACCGGGAACGGCGTGTAGCGCTCGCCGAACGTGTCGAGGTGCTGCTGGACCAGCAGCGTGGTCGGGACCAGGACCGCGACCTGCTTGCCGTCCTGCACGGCCTTGAAGGCCGCGCGGACCGCGATCTCGGCCTTGCCGTAGCCGACGTCGCCGCACACCAGTCGGTCCATCGGGTACGGCTTGGCCATGTCGGCCTTGACCTCGTCGATGGTGACGAGCTGGTCGGGGGTCTCCACGAAGGCGAACGCGTCCTCGAGCTCGCGCTGCCACGGGGTGTCCGGGCCGAAGGCGAACCCGGGCGTCGCCATCCGCGCCGAGTACAGCCGGATCAGCTCGGCGGCGATCTCCTTGACCGCCTTGCGGGCGCGGCCCTTGGTCTTGGCCCAGTCCGACCCGCCCATCCGGTTCAGGGCCGGAGACTCGCCGCCGACGTAGCGCGTGACCTGGTCGAGCTGGTCGGTGGGCACCCACAGGCGGTCGCCTGGCTGGCCACGCTTGGACGGCGCGTACTCGATCACCAGGTACTCGCGGGTGCCGACCGCCCGCCCGGACCCGATCGTCCGGGCGGTGAGCTCGACGAACCGGCCGACGCCGTGCTGCTCGTGCACCACGAAGTCGCCGGGACGCAGCGCGAGCGGGTCGACCGTGCGCCGCCGGCGCGACGGCATGGTGCGCATGTCGCGGGTCGAGGTGCCCGCACGGCCGGTCAGGTCGGACTCGGTGAGCAGCGCCACCCGCAGGTCGGGCGCGACGAAGCCGCTGGACACCGGTGCCGCCGTGACCGTGACCACCCCGGGCTCGGGCGGCTCGGCCACCTCGGCGGCGAGCCGGGCCGGGACCTCCGCGGCCCCGAGCTGCTCGACCATCCGGGCCGCGGGGCCGTGGCCCTCGGTGACCAGCACGAGGCGCCAGGCCTGCTGCTGGAGGTCGCGCAGGTCCGCGACCGCCCTGGCCATGTCGCCGTGGTAGCCGTGCACCTCGCGAGCCCGACGACGAGGGAGCCGCCCCTGCCCGCCCCGGGCTCGTCGGCCGGGTCCGCGACGCCGGGCGCCACCGGCCCGGCGTCGTCGTCGGGCCGCTCGTCTGCCGGCGCGGCGGTGAAGACGCTCATCGTCCACCACCCGAGCCGGCGCGACAGGGCCAGCTCGCGGGTGTCCGCGTAGCTCGCGAACGACGCGGCCGACAGGTCGACCGGCGTGCTGGCGCCGGCGACCGCGGCGCTCCAGGCGGCCGCGAGGAACTCGCTCGTGGTGGCCTGCAGGTCGTGGGCCCTGCGCCTGACCCGCTCGGGATCCGCGACCACCACGAGCGCGGTGTCGCCGACCAGCTCGAGCACCGGGACCATGCGGTCGACCAGCACCGGTGCGAGCGACTCCATGCCCTCGACGGCGATCCCGGCGGCGAGCTTGGTCGAGCATGTCGGCGACCCCGGGCAGCTCCTCGGCCAGCGAGGCGGCGCGGTCGCGGACCTCGTCGGTCAGCAGGATCTCGCGGCACGGCGGTGCCCACAGCCCGTCGGGCGCCACCTCGAGGCTGCGCTGGTCGGCGACCGCGAACCACCGGATCTCCTCGACGGAGTCACCCCAGAACTCGATCCGCAGCGGATGGTCGTCGGTGGGCGGGAACACGTCGAGGATCCCGCCGCGCACGGCGAACTCGCCGCGCCGCTCGACCATGTCGGTGCGCGTGTAGGCCGCGTCCACCAGCGCCTGGACGACGGACTCGAGGTCGGCATCCTGACCAGTGCGCAGCGCGACCGGGGCGAGCTCGCCCAGGCCGGCGACCACCGGCTGGAGGAGCGCCCGGATCGACACCACGACCACCCTCAGCGGGCCACCGGGGCCCTCGGGGTCAGGGTGGGCGAGCCGGCGGAACACGGCCAGCCGACGCGCCACGGTGTCGCTGCGGGGCGAGAGACGCTCGTGCGGGAGCGTCTCCCACGACGGCAGGACGGCGACCGCGTCGGCGTGCTGGGGGCGTAGGCCTGCAGCGCGGCGGCGAGCTCCTCGGCCTCCCGGCCGGTCGCGACCACCACGACGAGCGGGCTCGGGCCACCGTCCAGCAGGCTCGCAAGGAGCACGGCCCGCAGGCCGGGCGGCAGGACGACGTCGAGCTCGGGATCACGGGCCGCGGGCGCCGCGGACGCGGCAGCACGGACCCGCGCGACGGCGGCGTCGGCCGCCAGGACGGGGAGCAGTCCGGAGAGGTTCATGGGCCCTTCGGTGTACGACGCCGTGGACGTACCCACGGGCGGCACCAGCCTAGGAGCACCCGCCGACGGTGACCGCCCGACGGTTCGGCACCGGCCGGCACCGCCGATGCAGCAGACTGTCGACAACGGCCAGCAAGGAGGTCCAGTGGCACGCGTCGTCGTCGTCGGGGCAGGCATCGTCGGACTCGCGACCGCGGCGCGACTCGCGCAGCGGGGCGACGAGGTCACGGTGGTCGACAAGGAGCCCTCGCTCGCCGCGCACCAGACCGGGCGCAACTCCGGGGTGATCCACTCCGGCCTCTACTACGCGCCGGGCAGCCACAAGGCCCGCATGGCCTCGACGGGCGCGGAGAGCATGGTGGCCTTCGCACAGGCGCACGGCGTCCGCGTCGAAAGGTGCGGCAAGCTCGTCGTCGCCACGTCCGCCGAGGAGCTCCCCCGGCTCCGGGCGCTCGCCGAGCGCGCCCTGGCCAACGGCGTCCCCGCGCGCCTGATCGGGCCCGAGGAGGCGGCAGGGTACGAGCCGCACGTCGCGTGCGTCGGGGCGTTGCGCGTGGAGTCAACCGGCATCGTCGACTACCGCGGCGTGTGCGAGGCGCTCGCGGACCAGGTCCGGGACGCCGGGGGCGAGGTGCGGCTGGGCACCTCGTTCGTCGCCGCCACCACGGTGGGCCGCCAGGTGCGCCTGCGGCTGACCACACCCGAGGTCGAGGACCTCGCCGCGGACGCGCTGGTGGGCTGCGCGGGACTGCAGGCCGACCGGGTGGCGCGCGCGTGCGGCGTCGAGCCGGAGGCCCGGATCGTGCCGTTCAGGGGCGAGTACTTCGAGCTCTCCGGCGAACCGGCGGGCTGGGTGCGCAACCTCATCTACCCCGTGCCCGACCCCCGCTTCCCGTTCCTCGGCGTGCACCTGACCCGGATGATCGAGGGGGGCGTGCACGCCGGGCCCAACGCCGTGCTTGCCCTGGCGCGCGAGGGTTACCGCTGGCGGGACGTGTCGGTGCGCGACCTCGCCGATGCGCTCGCCTGGCCCGGGCTGTGGCGCCTTGGGGTCCGCAACGTCGGCCCCGGCGCGGCCGAGATGGTGCGCTCGGTGTCCCGACGGGCGTTCGCGCGCTCGCTCGCGCGGCTCGTACCGGGAATCGGCGCCGAGCACCTCGTTCCGGCGCCGGCCGGCGTGCGAGCCCAGGCCCTGCGCCGGGACGGTGGGATGGTCGACGACTTCCTGGTCCAGGCCGTGAGCCGCCAGGTGCACGTGCTCAACGCCCCGTCACCGGCCGCGACCGCTGCCCTGGAGATCGCCCGCCACCTCGAGTCGGAGGTCGACCGGGCGCTCGCGTGACCCGTCGCCCGATCAGGCGGCCCGGTCGGGGCGGTGGCGTCCAGGCGGGTGAATTGTCCGAATTCGACCGCAGAACGGCTACGCGCGGCAGGGGACGGCAGGTAGCGTCGAGACGGCCTGGTCCAGGCACCCACCCCGACGCGCATCAGGAGTCCGCGTGACCTATCGCGCCCCTCGCGTACGGCGGGACACCCCCCGCGGGACCGAGGCACCGCAATGAGCGCGGACGTCGGCACGGCGCAGCAGGGCACCCGGTCACGCACCCGCAGGCGAGTCTCCTCGGTCGTGGTGACGCTGGGCGTGGTGAGCCTGCTCACCGACATCTCCTCGGAGTCGGTGGCGGCCGTCCTGCCGCTCTACGTGACGGCCTCGCTCGGGCTGACGACGATCGCGTTCGGCTTCATCGACGGCGTCATGCAGGGCGCGAGCGCACTGGTCCGGATCGCGGGCGGCTGGGCGGCGGACCGCGGCGACCACCCCAAGTGGGTCGCGTTCGTCGGCTACGGCCTCTCGGCGGTGGCGCGCGGCGCACTGCTGCTGGCCGGTGGTTTCGTGAGCGTGCTGTCGGTCACGGCGATCGACCGGATCGGCAAGGGCATCCGCACCGCGCCACGCGACGCGATGATCACGGCCTCGTCCGACCCGCGCACGCTCGGTCGCTCGTTCGGCGTGCACCGCACGCTGGACACCCTCGGCGCGGCGATCGGGCCGCTGATCGCGTTCGCCGTGCTCTGGGTCATCCCTGACGGCTACCACACCGTGTTCGCCGTCTCGCTGGCCTTCGCGATCATCGGGGTCGCCGTGCTGGGCCTCCTGGTCCCGGACCTGCGGCCACGGCGCGCCGCGTGGCTCGAGAAGCACCGGACCAGGGAGAAGCGCGGGCTGCCGGCCTGCAAGGGCTGCAGCTGCGGCATCCCGGGGATCGCGCCCGCCGGTCGCCCGTTCGCGTGGCGGACCCTGGCCGCACCCAGGATGCGCCGGGTCCTGCTCGCCGCGGGCGGGCTCGCGCTGCTGACCGTGGGTGACGGCTTCGTGTACCTGTCGCTGCAGGCCCGCGACGGCTTCGCCACCAAGTGGTTCCCGCTGCTGTACGTCGGCACCAACCTCGCGTACATGCTGCTCGCCGTGCCGATGGGCCGCGTCGCCGACCGCTGGGGTCGGGCACGCGTGCTCGTCCTCGGGCACGTCGCGCTGGTGGCCGCCTACCTCAGCGCGGCCGTGGTCCTCGGCTCCGCATGGACGACCGTCGTCACGCTGGTGCTGCTCGGCGTGTTCTACGCAGCCACCGACGGCGTGCTGGCCGCCGTCACCGGGCAGCTGAGCGAGACCGCGTCGCGAGGCACGGCGATCGGGACGGCGCAGACCGTCGTCGCGGTCGCGCGGATGATCTCCGCATCGGCGTTCGGGATCCTCTGGTTCGGCATCGGCCGGGTGCCGGCGATGCTGGTGGTCGCCGTCCTGCTCGCCGTCGCGGTGCCCGTCGCGCTCGCGGCCGTGCGCGGCCTGGACAACGAGCCCGTCGCGCTCGACGAGGACGACGACGAGGAGCTCGACCACGACCACGACCACGACCAGCCGGCCGCGCTGGACGACAGCCCGGAGGCGCGGTGAGCACCAGCCGCGGACGGATCTGGACGCTGGTTGCCGTGGTCGTGCTGGGGATCGCGCTCACCGGCGCGTACGCCGTGTCGGAGTACCTGCGCAGCACCGCGACGCCGGCCGTGAGCGTCGCGGTCGGCGAGGACGACCTCGCCGCCGTGACGGCCGGGCCGCACATCCTGTTCCGCTCGACCGCGCCCGGCGACCGGTTCGGACAGCTCGCCGCGGTCGCGGCGGACGACCCGTCCGGATCCCGTGCCTTCACCGGGATCGAGTGCGACCTGATCGCCGCGGACGCCGGCCGCGTCTCGTGCCTCAGATCGGCCGGCGGGTTCGCGACGAGCTACGAGGCGGTCCTGCTCGACGCCGACTGGCGGACCACCGACACGTTCCCGCTCACCGGGCTGCCCAACCGGACGCGCGTCTCGCCCGGCGGCACCCTGGTCGCCACGACGGCGCTGGTCGCCGGCCACTGCGACGCGGTGGGCACGATCACGACCCAGACCATCGTCCACGACCTCACGACGGGGGCGGCCGACGACCTGGAGGACTACACCCTCGTGGTCGACGGCGCGCGCGTCTCTCCGGTGGACCGGAACTACTGGAGCGTCACGTTCGCCGGCGACGAGGACACGTTCTACGCGACCGCGCAGTCGGTCTCGATGGGCCACACCTGGCTCGTGCGTGGCAGCGTCTCGCAGCGCACGCTCACCACCGTGCTCGACGGCGGGATGTGCCCGTCACTCTCGCCGGACGGCACCCGCCTGGCCTACATGGTGCAGACCTCGTCCTCGCCGAACGTCTGGTCCTTCGCCGTGCTCGACCTCGGCTCCGGCGAGCACCAGGTGCTCGACGGTGAGACGGCCAACGTCGACGACCAGGTCGCCTGGCTCGACGACGACACCATCCTGTACGGCCTGCCGCGCACCGACGAGCCGGGTGTCACCGACGTCTGGTCGCTCGGTGTCGCCCCCGGCTCGCGGCCCGCGCTCCTCATCCCCCAGGCGTGGTCGCCGCAGGTGGTCCCCGGGGCATGAGGACGCGGCCGCGGCTCGGGGCACCCGTCGCCCGGTGCGGACGGGTGAAATCGCGGACGCCCGCCGAAGCCCTGTCGACCACCGAGGTACCGTGAGGTCGCTCGAGGTCCGTTTTGTCCGACCGCGTCCGCGACCGGCCGCGACGAGCACCCCCGAGGAGGCCCCGTTGAATCGACGTCTCGACCGCGCGGCCCGCGTCGCGCGAGGCCCTGTCGCAGCGCTCGCGGCGGCCGCGCTGCTTGCGGGCTGCACAGCGGGCGCCGCCGATGAGACGGCCACGCCATCCGACGGTCAGGGCACGACCGGCGGCACGTCCGCCCCCGGCGGCCTGGGCGCGCCCGGCGGCACGGCGTCAGACGCCACGACGGACGGCTCACCGAGCTCCGCGGGCGCCACCCCGTCGCCATCCGGCACGACGACCGGAAGCAGCGAGGACGGCGTGGCCTCGGAGGTCCTCCCCGAGACCACCCCGGAGCCGAAGCCATCCCTCGGCCTGGACGTCCCGCACCTGACCCGGGCCCCGACGTCGGCCAGCGCCCACGGCGAGCTGGTCTCGGGGTTCCCCTCCGACCTCGTCCCGGTCCCGGCACACGCGACCGTGGTCTCGAGCTCCATCACGTCCCAGGGCGATCACGTCCAGGTCGGGCTGAGCGCGACCGAGGACGGCGAGCCGGACAAGGTCCGCACGGACTACACCACGCGGATGACCACTCTCGGCTACCTGACCGCCGATGTCGACGCCGCACCGGGCTCCGAGGCGGCGCAGTACCTCCGTGGCCGCGACGTGGTGGTGCTCACCCTCCGGCCCCGCACCGGGGGCGGCACTGAGCTCGTGATCACCGGCGCCCTCGTGGTGGGCGGATGAGGCGCCCCTCGGCGCGGGTCTGGGCCCTGGTGGCGATCGTCGTGGTCGTCCTGGCCGGCGCGGGCGCCTACCTGCTCGACGCCTATCGCAGCAGCACCGCCGCCCCCACGGCGACCCATACCACGGGACCGGCCCTCGCGGACGTCACCGCGCGGCCCTACGTGGCGTTCCGCTCCACCGCGCCCGACGACGCCTACGGCTCGCTGGCGCTGGTCCCGCTGGACGACCCTTCCGGCCCGCGGACGTACACCGACATCCAGTGCGACCGGGTGGCTGCGGTCCGCGGCGAGGCCACCTGCCTGCGCACCAATGCCGGGGTGGCCACGACGTACGAGGCCCTGCTCCTCGGCGCGGACTGGACCACCACCACGACCTGGCCGCTGCCCGGCGTGCCGTCGCGCACCCGCCTGTCGCCCGACGGCCGGATGGTGGCGACGACGGCGTTCGTGACGGGGCACTCCTACGCGACGACCGGCTTCGTCACCCAGACGATGGTCCACGACCTGAGCACCGGCGCGGCGTGGGACCTCGAGGAGTTCAGCCTGATCGTGGACGGCAAGGCCGTGGCCCCGGTGGACCGCAACCTGTGGGGCGTGACCTTCGTCGACGGCACCACGTTCTACGCGACGGCGCAATCCGCCTCGATGGGGCACACCTGGCTCGTGCGCGGCGACCTCGACGCCAAGACCGTCACCGCGATCGACGACGGCGCGTGCCCGTCACTGTCGCCGGACGGCACCCGGCTCGCGTTCAAGGTCCAGACCTCCGACTCGCCGGTGCACTGGTCGATCGGGATCCTGGACCTGGCGACCGGCGAGCAGCGCGTGCTCGCCGGCGAGAGCCGGAGCTTCGACGACCAGATCGCCTGGCTCGACAACAACACGGTGCTCTACGGGCTGCCACGCGAGGATGCGCCCGGCGTCACCGACGTGTGGGCCCTCGGGACCGAGGGCGATGCGAAGCCACGGCTGTTCATCCCCGAAGCGTGGTCACCGCAAGTCGTCCACTGAACCCGTGGGCTCTGAACGTGGTGGCGCGACCCGCAGTCCACCGGGGTCAGCCTCCTGGCACGCTGAACCGACGGCGGCACCGCGACACGAGACAGTGGGGTTGGTCGGGCATGCACGGGAGAGCCACATTGCGCCTCGTCGACGACGGGCAGTGACCGGGCACGGGCGGACGGCACCGGGCGTGGCGGTGGCCCGGGCCTCGAAGGCCCGGGCCACCCCGGCGCACCAGCGCTGCTAGTACGCGCCCGATCCCGCGAACACGGCCCTGGCCGTCTTCCAGAGGATCAGCAGGTCCATCGTCACCGACCAGTTGTCGACGTACCGCAGGTCGAGCCGCACCGACTCCTCCCAGCTGAGGTCGGATCGCCCCGAGACCTGCCACAGACCCGTCAGGCCGGGCCGCACCCGCAGGCGCCGCCGGACCGGGTCGGCGTACTTGGCGACCTCCTCGCCGAGCGGCGGCCGTGGCCCGACCAGCGACATGTCCCCGCGGAACACGTTGTAGAGCTGGGGCAGCTCGTCCAGGGAGTAGCGCCGCAGGACGCGGCCGACCGGGGTGACCCTGGGGTCGTTGCGCATCTTGAACAGCACGCCGTTCCCGTCGCTCTGCTCGGTGAGCTTCACGCGACGCTTGTCGGCGTCGACGTACATGCTCCGCAGCTTCCACATCCGGAACCGTGCGCCGTCGACGCCCACGCGGGTCTGGCTGTAGAACGCCGGACCGGGCGACGTCAGCCGCACGGCCAGCGCCGAGACCAGGATCAGCGGCGAGGCCATCAGCAGCAGCCCGGCACCCACGAAGCGGTCCATGAGCGTCTTGGCGACCAGTCGGCGTCGGGGCGCCGCAACTTCGACCTCGAGGAGCGAGAGCCCGGCGGCAGGGCGCAGCGTGATGCGCGGCCCGGTGACCTCGACCAGGTCGGGGACGACGACGAGCTGCGCCCCCACCCGGTCCAGCGCCCACGAGAGCCGACGCAGAGCCTCGCCGGACAGCGTCGGTCCCGCCACGACGACCACGTCGATCGCGCGATCCGCGACGACCTGAGCGGCGTCGGCCACGGCTCCGACGACGGGATGGCCGAGGATCGCCGACGGGCCGTCCAGGCTGGGCAGGCAGACGGCCTCGACCCGGTACCCGTGATAGCTCGCGCCGGCGAGCTCACCGGTGATCCGCGAGACGTCGGCCGCCTCGCCGACGACCAGCGTCCGTTTCATCGCGCCGCCCGCGCTGCGCTCCTTGTGGACCAGGTGGCGCAGGACGTACCGCCCGACGGCCGCGACGACCACGAGCGTGGGGACTCCGGCGAGGACGAGCGGGCGCGGGACGGCGACCTGCGTCACGTACGAGGCGCCCATCAGGATGCCGGCACCGACGGTGCCCGCCCGGAGCACGGACTGGAACTCCTCCGGCCCGTCGCCGAGCCGGCGCAGGTCGTATCCGTTGAACGCGGCCACCAGGGCGACGAAGCCCGCCGCGCCGAGCAGCGCCGTCGTCACGACCTGCCACTGCCAGGAGTAGACCGCCACGAGGAACCCGGTGCCGACCGCGAGGGCGATCACCGCGTCGGCAGCCACGGCACGGCGCTGGAGCCGAGGACCGACCACCGCCCATCGCCGGGCACGTGCACCGGCGTCGTTGTGCGCCGTCGGACGGACCTCCACGGGTTCGGGCGAGGCCCAGGAACGCCGCGGCGCCACGGCGACGCGTCGGCGGTCGGCAAAAGACGGTTCGAGCTCGTGATCAAGGGAGAGCGTCACTGGGGGACCACCTCTGTGGACTGACGACACCGCGAGGCTACCGCGCGACCAAGGGGTTGAAACATCCCGATTGTCCGATTTCACCCGTTCGGTCGGGACGCCCCTCGTACCGTGTCCCAAACGTGACCTGTGGTCCATCTGTGAGCCACCCGGCAGCCACGGGCCCGCAAGGTCGAGCGGCACCCGCACACCGGGGAGCAGCACGACGGTGGGCGCCGGGACCACCGGCGCGCCTCAGACGTCCGGCGAGTGGAACCGCTGCTGCGCCGCGGCCAGACCCTGGGCCACGAGCATCTCCACCGCGTCGGCCGCGGCGTCCACGAGCCAGGGCAGCTCCTTCTTCTCGACGCTCGAGAAGTCCGACAGCACGAAGTCCGCGGGGTCCTTGCGTCCGGGTGGCCGGCCGATGCCGACCCGCACCCGCAGGTAGTCCTTGGTGCCGAGCGCCGAGCTGATGCTGCGCAGGCCGTTGTGGCCGCCCTCGCCACCGCCCAGCTTCAGCCGAACCGCGGCGAACGGCAGGTCGAGCTCGTCGTGGACCACGACGAGCCGGTCCGCCGGCACCCGGTGGTAACGCACCAGCGCCGCGACCGGGCCACCCGAGACGTTCATGTACGAGGTGGGCTGGGCGAGCAACGCTCGCGGTCCCGGGACGCCGCCAGGCAGCGTGCCCAGTCGCACGTCGGCCACCTGCGCCCGGGAGCGGTCGTTGCCGAACGCCACCCCGGCCCGCCGGGCGAGCTCGCTCGTGACCATCTGGCCGACGTTGTGCCGGTTGCCGGCGTAGCCGGGCCCGGGGTTGCCGAGCCCGACCACGAGCCAGGGGTCCGCCATGCCCGTCCCGTCGTCCGCGCCCCGGCGGCGCCACCGCCGCAGGGCGGTGAGCGCGCGCTCAGGCCTCGTCGGTGGTCTCCTCGGTGACCTCGGCCGCCTCGCCGACCGGCAGCTCGATGCCCTCCTCGGCCTCCTCGGTCTCCTCGACCTCGGCGCGCGGCACCGCGATGGTCACGATGCTCGACTCCGGGTCACCCAGGAAGACCGAGCCCTCGGGCATCACCAGGTCCGCACCGCGCACCTGGGTGCCCGCGGCCATGCCATCGATCGAGACCACGACGGCCTCGGGCAGGTGGGTCGCCTCGGCCTCGAGGGTCACGGTCTGTGCGTCGACCATGTGGATGGTTCCGGGCTCGGACTCGCCGACCACGTGCACGGCGACCTCGACGGTGACCTTCTCGCCCTTGCGGACCGCGAGCAGGTCGACGTGCTCGATGACCTGGCGCACCGGGTCCCGCTGGACGTCCTTGGCGATGGCGAGCGCCTCGGTGCCCTCGATGTCGAGGGTGAACAGGGCGTTGGAGTGCTTGAGCGCGAGCATCGTCTCGTGGCCCGGCAGGGCGATGTGCTGCGGGGCCACGCCGTGGCCGTAGAGCACGGCCGGGATCTGGTCGGCGCGGCGCAGCCGGCGCGCGGCGCCCTTGCCGAACTCGGTGCGGATGGCGGCGGGGAGCTTGGTGTCGGACACGGCGGGGCCTTTCGGTATGGCGGGGGTCACCCGGCGACGAGCGGTGGGCCTCGGCGCGGGACGGCGGGCGCGCGCACCAGGCGCACCGCGTCGATCACGGAGGTCGATCCGAGAACCGAGGTTCGGCCGACTCGCGTCGTCCGCCCTCCCTCGCCGAGGCAACCGCAGCAGTCTAGCGGCTGCCCGCCGGGTCGTCGTACGCGCCGGCCCAGCCGTGGCGCACCACGAGCTCGACGACGACCTCCTGCTCCCCGCCCTCGAGCGGGACGGACGCGGCGGCCATCGCCCGCGCCCGCACCGGCCCCGGATCGGCCGGACCGGTCTCGCTGACCTCGAGCACCGGGCCCAGCGAGCGGCCGGCGAGCTCGGCGAGCTGGCGCGCCGCGCCGACCGCCTCGGCGAACGCCGCGGCTCGGGCCTCGACCCTCGCGGCCCCGGAGTCCGAGACCTGCCACGAGGTGCTCTCCAGGCTCGCCGGCTCGCCGCCGGCCACGAGGGCCGCGTCGATGGCCTCCCCCGCGTCGGCCAGGTCCCGCAGCCGGGCCTCGACGACCATGGTCACGGTGGTGCGCGGCAACCGGGTCACGCTGCGGCGTCCCTCGGTGACCTCCTCGCCCCGGTCGGTCCAGCTCGACGTGGTCGTGCGCAGGTCGGACCGCGCGACACCGTGCGCGAGCAGGGCGTCCACGATGCCTCGCGACGCTCGCGCGGCCGCGTGATGGGCGGCGGCCGCCTGCGGGCCGGTGACCTGCGCGGCCAGGCGCGCCACGACGACGTCGGGCTGCACCGCGACCCGGCCGGTGCCCGTGGTGGTGACCCCGACGGGGTCGGCCATCACGACGCTCCGTCGAACAGCGAGGTCACCGACCCGTCGTCGAAGACCTCGCGGACGGCCCGCGCGATCAGCGGTGCGATCGACAGCACGGTGAGCTGCTCGAAGCCCTTGTCCTCCTCGATCGGCAGGGTGTCGGTGACCACGACCTCGCGGGCGCCGGAGCCGGCCAGGCGCTGGGCCGCGGGCTCGGAGAGCACCCCGTGCGTCGCCGCGACGATGACGTCCTTCGCGCCGGCGGCCAGGCACACCCGCACGGCCTCGGCGATGGTGCCACCGGTGTCGATCAGGTCGTCGGTGAGGATCGCGGTGCGCCCCTCGACGTCGCCGACCACTCGGTTGGCCACCGCACGGTTGGGCCGCGTGATGTCGCGCGTCTTGTGGATGAACGCCAGCGGGCAGCCGCCGAACTTCGCCGCCCACTGCTCGGCGACCCGGATCCGGCCGGCGTCAGGCGAGACCACGGCGACGTTCGTCGGGTCCACCCGGGTGCGCACGTAGTCGACCAGCAACGGCATCGCCCACAGGTGATCCACGGGGCCGTCGAAGAAGCCCTGGGTCTGGGCCGAGTGCATGTCGACGCTCATCAGCCGGTCGGCACCGGCGGTGCGGAACAGGTCGGCCATCAGCCGCGCCGAGATCGGCTCGCGGCCGCGGTGCTTCTTGTCCTGCCGGGAGTAGCCGTAGAACGGCACGATCACCGTGATCGTCTTGGCCGACGCCCGCTTGAGCGCGTCGACCATGATCAGCTGCTCCATGATCCACTGGTTGATCGGCGAGGTGTGACTCTGCAGCACGAAGGCGTCCGCGCCGCGCACGCTCTCCCCGAAGCGCACGTAGATCTCGCCGTTGGCGAAGTCGTAGGCCGTGGTGGGCACCAGCTCGACCCCGAGCTCGCGGGCCACGTCGTCGGCCAGCTGCGGGTGCGCCCGTCCGGAGATGAGGACGAGGCGCCGCTCGCCGTCGGTCGAGATGATCCCGGTCATGCCCGAGGCTGCCCTTCGTCCGTGGTCGCGGCCTGGGGGTCGCCCGAGGCGGCGTGGGAGCGCAGCTCGGCCATCGCCTGCGGCGAGAGGGCAGGCGGGTCGTCCGCGTGCTCGCCGAGCGCGAGGCGCGCGGCGTGCGCCGAGGGGCTGTTCTCGCGGCGGCGCAGGACCCAGCCGTCGATCGTCCGCTGCGGTGCGGTGTTGAGCCCGAGCGCTCCGGGCGGCACGTCGCGGCGGATCACCGAGCCCGCGCCCGTGTAGGCCCCGTCGCCGATCTCGACCGGCGCCACCAATGCGTTGTCCGAGCCGATCCGGACGTGGTCGCCGACCGTCGAGTGGTGCTTGGTGACGCCGTCGTAGTTGACGAAGATCGTGCCCGCGCCGACGTTCGAGTACTCGCCGATCGTGGCGTCGCCGACGTAGGACAGGTGCGGCACCTTGGAGTGCGCGCCGATCGTGGCGGACTTGGTCTCGACGTACGCGCCGATCTTGCCGTCGGGGCCGAGGTCGGTGCCCGGCCGAAGGTAGGAGAACGGTCCGACCACCGCGCCCGCGCCGATCCGCGCGCCGGTGCCGTGGCTGCGCACGACCTGCGCACCGGCCTCGACGACGACGTCGCGCAGCGTGGTGTCCGGTCCCACGACCGCGCCGGCGGCTACCTGGGTGCTGCCGAGCAGCTGGGTGCCGGGCAGCAGCGTGACGTCCGGCTCGAGCTCCACGTCCACATCCACCCAGGTGGTGGCGGGGTCCGCGACGGTCACGCCGGCGAGCATCCACTCGACGAGCATCCGGCGGTTCATCTCGGCGGCCAGCCGAGCCAGCGCGACGCGGTCGTTGACCCCTTCGACCAGCATCGGGTCGTCCACGGCGAGCGCGCGCACCGCGCCGCCGTCCGCCCTGGCCAGCGCGACGACGTCGGTGAGGTAGACCTCGCCCTGCGCGTTGTCGCGACCGAGCCGGGCCAGCCCCTTCCGCAGCACGTCCGCGTCGAAGACGTACACCGAGGAGTTGATCTCGTCGACGGCGCGCTCGGCCTCGGTGGCGTCACGGTGCTCCACGATGCGCACCACGTCACCGGTCCCCGGCTCGCGCAGCACGCGGCCGTAGCCGGTCGGGTCCGTCACGCGCGTGGTGAGCACGGTCACCGCGTTGCCGTCGGACACGTGCGCGTCGAGCAGCTCGGCCAGCGTCTCCGCGTCCAGCATCGGCACGTCCCCGGCCATCACCAGCACCGGGCCGACGACCTGCGCGGCACCGCCCTCACCTGCCATCGCCGCAGCGGCAGCGGCAGCGGCGTCGAGGGACGACATCGCGCACTGCACGGCGCGGCCGGTCCCGGGAACGTCGTCCTGGTCGGCGATCAGCACGCCCGGCGCGAGCTCGAGCGCGTGCGCCGCGACCTGGTCGCGTCCGTGGCGCACCACCACGGCCAGACGCTCGGGCTGGAGACCTGAGGCAGCGGTGATCGCGTGGCCGAGCATCGAGCGCCCGGCCAGCGTGTGCAGCACCTTGGGTGTGGCCGACCGCATGCGGGTGCCTTCACCCGCAGCGAGGACGACGACGGCGGCGGGGTGGACAGCGGTCACCAGGACTCCCGTCGGTTCACCAGCGAGAACGGCCGCGGCCACTCTACCGTCGGCTCACCGGCTCCGAGACCGCGGCCTGCACCCACCTGCTGCTCCGCCCCCAGGACTCGAACCTGGACCGCAAGGCTCCAAAGGCCTGCGTGCTGCCATTACACCAGGGCGGACCGCGCCGCGCGCGCGCCGGGCCAGTCTGCCAGCAGCGCCACGGGAGGCACGGCATGATGGGCCCGTGACCACCCCAGCCCGGACCCCGCGCGCCCGTATGACCGCGGCGCAGCGCCGGGCACAGCTCCTCGACGTGTCGCGCCAGCTGTTCGGCGAGAAGGGGTTCGACCAGACCAGCGTGGAGGAGATCGCGGCCCGCGCCGGCGTCTCCAAGCCCGTGGTGTACGAGCACTTCGGTGGCAAGGAGGGCATCTACGCGGTGGTCGTCGACCGCGAGATCCAGGCGCTGACCGGGGCGCTGACCGGGGCGCTCGAGGCCGGCGGGCACCCGCAGGTGCTCGTCGAGCGCACAGCGCTCGCACTGCTGGACTACATCGAGTCCTCCACCGACGGGTTCCGGATCCTGGTACGCGACTCGCCGGTCACCCAGTCGACCGGCACGTTCTCCAGCCTGATCGGCGACGTCGCCATGCAGGTCGAGCACCTGCTCGCCGACCAGTTCACCCGCCGCGGGCTGGACCCGCGCACCGCCCCGATCTACGCCCAGATGCTGGTCGGAATGGTGGCGCTGACCGGGCAGTACTGGCTCGACGTGCGCAAGCCCAAGAAGGCCGAGGTCGCCGCGCACCTGGTGAACCTGGCCTGGAACGGGCTGGCCGGTCTGCAGCGCAAGCCGGAGCTGCGCGGCACCGCGGGGCACGGGTCGTGACGGACGAGGTCGACCGGATCATCGACGCGTGGCGGCGCGAGCGCCCCGACCTCGACGTGGCGCCGCTGGCGGTGCTGTCCCGGATCAGTCGGCTGGCCCGCCACCTGGACCTGGCCCGGGGACGGGCGTTCAGCGCGCACGGCCTGGAGCAGTGGGAGTTCGACGTGCTCTCCGCGCTGCGCCGGGCCGGTGGGCCCTACGAGCTCTCGCCCGGCGCGCTCGTCACCCAGACCCTGGTCACCAGCGGCACCATGACCAACCGGATCGACCGGCTCGAGGCCAGAGGGCTCGTGGTGCGACGGCCCGCACCCGCCGACCGGCGGGGCGTGCTCGTCCGGTTGACCGAGCCGGGGCGGGTCGCGGTCGACGCCGCGCTGGCCGACCTGCTCGACGTCGAGCGCGCGCTCCTCGCCGCCCTGCCCGGACCGGAGCGCGGCCGGCTCGCCGACCTGCTGCGGGTGCTCGTCGCGCCGTTCGACGCCTGAGCCCGGCCCGGCGACGCGCCGCCGACGATCAGTCGGCGAGCTCGGCCGCGGCGAGCCACTCGTCCTCGAGCACGGCCCGCTCGGTCTCGGCGGCGCGGAGCTCGGCGCCCAGGCGCTGCAGGGCCTGATGGTCGGACGCCTGCGCGGCCATGGCCCCGTGCAGCCGGTCGACCTCGGCGCCGAGCCGCTCCAGGCGACGCTCGACCCGCGCGAGGTCCTTGCGCGCCTGGCGCACCTGGGCCGGAGTCCGACGCGCGGCGGCCCCGTCCGCGGGCGGCCCGGCGCCACGGCCGTCGTCGGGGTCGGCCGAGCCCCCGCCGGGGCCGCCCGGACCCCGGTCCGCCCGGGCCGCCGCGCGGCGCTCCAGGTACTCCTCGACCCCGCCGGGCAGGTCCCGCAGGGTGCCGTCGCCGAGCAGCGCGACCTGCCGATCGCAGACCCTCTCGAGCAGGTACCTGTCGTGCGAGACGACCACCAGCGTGCCGGGCCAGCCGTCCAGCAGGTCCTCCACGGCGGTCAGGGTGTCGGTGTCCAGGTCGTTGGTGGGCTCGTCGAGCAGCAGCACGTTGGGCTCGCCCACCAGGAGCCGCAGCAGCGCCAGACGCCGGCGCTCGCCGCCGGACAGGTCGCGCACCGGCGTGTGCGCGCGGTCCCGCGTGAAGCCCAGGCGCTCGACCAGCTGGGCGGCGGTGAGCTCGGCCCCACCGACAGTGGTGCGGCGCCGCTCTCGCTCGACCACCTCGACCGCGCGAAGGTCGCCCAGCGTGTCGAGCTCGGCGACGTCCTGCGACAGGGTCGCGACCACGGCGGTCTTGCCCCGCTTCAGCCGGCCGGCCAGCACCGGCAGCGAACCGTCCAGGACGCGCAGCAACGAGGTCTTTCCGGCGCCGTTGACCCCGACGACGCCCCACCGCTCCCCCGGGCCCAGCCGCCAGGTCACGTCCGCCAGCAGCGGCGGCGTCCCCGGGTAGCCGACGGTGGCGTCCTCGAGGTCCAGGACGTCCTTGCCCTGTCGCGCGGTCGCGAGCCGGGTCAGCTCCAGGGAGTCGCGCGGGGGCGGCTCGTCGGCGATCAGGGCGGCGGCGGCGTCCAGCCGGAAGCGCGGCTTGCTGGTCCGGGCCGGTGCACCACGGCGCAGCCACGCGAGCTCCTTGCGGAGCGCGTTGGCGCGCCTGGCAGCCGTGACCTGCGCCGTGCGTGACCGCTCGGCCCTGGCCAGCACCCAGGCGGCGTAGCCGCCGTCCAGCGGGCTGACCCGGCCGTCCCCCACGACCTCCCAGGTCCGCGTGCACACCGCATCCAGGAACCAGCGGTCGTGCGTGACCACCACCAGGGCGCCGCTGCCGGAGAACCGCCGCACCAGGTGCTCGGCGAGCCAGGCGACCCCCTCGACGTCGAGGTGGTTGGTCGGCTCGTCCAGCAGCAGCACGTCCGGACGTGCCACCAGCAGCGCGGCGAGCGCGACCCGGCGCCGCTGCCCGCCGGACAGGGTCGCGACCGGAGCCGACAGGTCCACGTCCGCCAGGAGGCCGTCGTGCACCTCACGCACGGCCGCGTCGGAGGCCCAGGTGTGCTCTTCCGCCGGGCCGTGCACCAGGTCGAGTGCGGTCCCGGTGGCGTCCGGGTCGCGCTGGTCGAGCAGCCCGACCGTCAGCCCGCCGACGTGCGTGACCCGCCCGGCATCCGGGGACTGCCGCCGCGCGACCAGCCGGAGCAGCGTCGACTTGCCCGCGCCGTTGGGGCCGAGCACACCCACCCGGTCCCCGTCGTCCAGCCCCAGCGAGACGTCGTCGAGCAGGGTCCGGGTGCCCACCGCCAGACCGACGCCGTCGAGCCCGAGCAGGTGGCTCACAGCACGCGAGCCCCGGCGACCGGCCCCACCGCGGTCAGCGTGTCGTCGGCCTGACCCGCCGCGCGCATCGCCGCGGCGAGCTCCATCGAGTGCCGACGGCTGCGGGCCAGCGCCGCCACGGTCGGCCCCGAGCCGGTGATCACCACACCCAGCGCGCCCGCCCGGGCCGCGGCCTCGACGGTGCGGCCCAGCTCCGGGGCCAGCTCCATCGCCGCTGCCTGCAGGTCGTTGCCCAGGCAGCGGCCCACGGCGTCCAGGTCCGCCGCCCGCAGCGCGGTCAGCAGGTCGCGGTCCGGCTCGGGGTCGGCCAGGTCGGGGTCGGCGAGCTCGTCGAACCGCTCGAAGACCCGGGGGGTGGACAGGCCGGTGCGCCGCGTGGCCAGCGCCCAGTGATAGCGGCCGCGGCTCAGCGCCGGGCTCAGCAGATCCCCGCGCCGGGTGCCCACGGCGGTGTGCCCGAGCAGGATGAAGGGCACATCGGCCCCGAGCTCGGCGGCGAGCTCGAGCATCCGGTCGCGGCTGAGGCCCGTGCCCCACAGCGCGTCACAGGCCAGCAGCGCCGCGGCGCCGTCGGCCGACCCGCCCGCCATACCGCCGGCCACCGGCACGCTCTTGCGGACCCGCAGGTGCACGAGGGGCTCCAGACCCACCTCGTCGGCGACCAGCCGGGCCGCCCGGCACGCGAGGTTCGAGTCGTCTGTCGGGACGCGCGCCGCGTCGGGCCCCTCGACGCTGACCCCGAGCCCTTCGGCCGGGGTCGCGGTGACCTCCTCGTAGACCGACACCGCCTGGAACACCGTGGCCAGCCGGTGGTAGCCGTCGGGCTGCCGAGGGCCGACGCCGAGGCTGAGGTTCAACTTCCCCGGCGCCCGGACGACCACGGCATCGGGTGCGCTCACACGCACCACTCTGGCACGTCGCCCGGGGCGGTGCTCACGTGGGTGTCCGCCTGCCGGGCACCACGACGCCCGCCTCGGCCAGGGCTCGCGCGACCGCCGAGAACTGCACCGCAGTGAGCCGTTCGCCGCGCGCTGTGGGCTCGACCCCTGCCCGGGCCAGGGCCTCGGCAGCGACCGCGCTCGAGCCCGCCACTCCCGCCAGCGCCGAGCGCAGCATCTTGCGGCGCTGGGCGAAGGCGGCGTCGATCACGGCGAACACCTGCTCACGGTCCCCGGGGGGCGGGTCGCGGCGCTCGAGCGCGACCAGCGCGGAGTCCACCCGCGGCACCGGCCAGAACGCCGCCCGGCCGACGCTGCCGGCCGGTCGCGCGTCGGCGAACCACGCGGCCTTGACCGACGGGATCCCGTAGGTACGCGAGCCGGGCGGCGCCACGAGCCGGGCGGCCACCTCCGCCTGCACCATCACCAGCGCCCGCTCCAGCGAGCCGAAACGCTCCAGGAAAGCCAGGAGCACCGGCACGGCGACGTTGTACGGCAGGTTGGCCACCAGGGCCGTCGGAGGCGGTCCGGGCAGCTCGGTGACCCGCAGGGCGTCCGCACCCACGACCGTGAGCCGGCCCGTGGCGTCCGGCAGTCGCTCGGCCACCGTCGCGGGAAGCTGACCGGCCAGCACGGGGTCGATCTCGACGGCGACCACCTCGGCGCCGGCCTCCAGCAGGCCGAGGGTCAGCGACCCGAGACCGGGCCCGACCTCGACCACCCGCTCGCCGGGCACGACCCGGGCCACGCGCACGATCCGGCGTACGGTCCCCGGGTCGACGACGAAGTTCTGCCCGAGCGCCTTGGTGGGACGCACGCCGAGACGGTCCGCGAGCCGGCGGATCTGGCTCGGGCCGAGCAGGGGGTCGGTCATGGGTGCGAACCTAGCGCCACCGACGCCGGAGGCCCGGCCCGCCGCAGCGGCACCGGGCCTCCGGAACGGTCTCAGCGCAGGCCGAGCTTGGCCGAGCAGGCGGGCCACTGACCCCAGCCCGAACGGGCCTGCAGGGCCTGGGCGCGCGCGGTCTGCTCGGCGGCCGACGCCTGGGTGGGCAGGCCGGAACCGCCCATCGCGCGCCAGGTGCCCACCGAGAACTGGTACAGGCCGTAGTACAGGCCGTTCGAGGACACCGCCTGCGGGTTGCCGCCGGACTCGCACCGGGCCAGCGCGGCCCACACGTCACCGCCCACCGGGCTCGAGGCGGCGGGCGCGGGGCGAGCCTTCGTGCCCACCTCGACCATCGCGTCCACCGGCTGCTTGGTCACCGTGTCGCTGAGGGTCGTGCGGGACTCCTCCACGCCGTCGACGGTCGTGACGCGGGAGACCACGGTCCGCTCACCGGGCACGCCGGACTGCACGGTGCGCTTCTGCCCGGTGTACAGGCTGGACGTCTTGCGGGTCTGGGTGGCGAAGTCCACCGCGACGACGTCCGTGACGTCCTTCACGACGACGCGCTGGACCTGGACGGTCAGGCGTCCGTCGGCCAGGTGCACCTGGACGCGGTCGTCGGCGTTCACCGTCACGCCCGCGACCGCGAGGGCCGCGGACAGGCCGGTGGTGGCGGGCACCGTGGTGGTCGTGCCGTCGGCGACCACGTCGACCGAGCCGCTCGCGGCCAGGCGCACCGGGAGCGCGACCCGGCCCTGGGACCTCGACGGCAGCAGCGCGACGTCGGCACCGCGGGCCTCGAGCACTCCGAGCGCGTCCGAGGCGGACAACGCCGTCGACCACACCTTGGTGCTCGCGCCGTCGACGCTGACCTCCAGCTGGTGGGCGTGACGCACCACGACGGTCGCACCGTCGGCCAGCGGGGTGGGGCCGACCGGGGTCAGCGAGTCGTGCGGGTCGAGCTGCAGGTCCTGGTCACCGAGCAGTCCGGAGACCGTGCCGGCGAAGGTCGAGACCTGGGTGACGGTGCCGTCGACGTCCAGGGTCACCACCTTGTGGGCCTGGGCGACCGCGACGCCGGTGCCGGCCAGCACGAGCGCGCCGGTAGTGGCGAGCACCACGGGAAGGCGGCGCCGACGACGGAAGGGCGGGGTGTCGGAGGGGGCCTCGGCGGTGGCCTCGGGGGTGCCGTCGGGGAGGGGGGTGGTCTGCGCGTGGGCGCGTCGGAGGGAGAAGCGCACGTGGGTCCTGTCGTCGTTCGACCCGGGCACAGGGAGAGGTGCGCGCACTGGCGCCCAGCCGGCAGTTCTGGGGGGCGGGCCTCCTGGGCCCGGGGCTGGTCCGGACTCCCTGATCCGGCCGTCACACCACCGCGCTGCGCGATGGTCCGTCACCCATGGGATGACAGGGTCGACCGTAACCGGATCGTGACCTGTGCTGTCAAGCCGAGGTGTGTCGGACGTGTGCAGATCGCGCGGGGGCTCGGCGCAAACCGCCCGAACCGGCGCGGCTTCCACCCGTGGGTCGGGCGGGCCGGGCCTCCCGACGCGTCAGTACCAGCCGCTCGAGGTGAAGTGCGCCCACGCCCCGCACGGCGTCCCGTACCGGCCCGCGACGTAGCCCAGCCCCCAGGCGATCTGGGTCGCGGGGTTGGTCTGCCAGTCCGCGCCGGCCGAGGCCATCTTCGAGCCGGGCAGGGCCTGCGGGATGCCGTAGGCGCCCGTCGAGGAGTTCTGGGCGTTGACCCGCCAGTTGCTCTCCCGGGTCCACAACGAGTCCAGGCAGGCGTACTGCTGCTGGTCCCATCCGCGGGCCAGGACCATCTCCAGGCCGATCGCCCGCGCCGTGCCCGGGGCGACCGCGGCGACCTGCGGCAGGTCCTGGGTCCCCACCTTGACCACCCGGTCGACCGGCTGGGCGAGCACCGAGTGCGTCAGGACGGTACGGCCGATCTCGACACCGTCGACGAGGTAGGCCTCGTAGGTCTCCACCTCGCGTCCGTCGGAGCCTTTCGAGGCCACCACCCGGTTACCCCGCAGGATCGACGAGTCTTCCTTCTCGACCGTCTGGAACGGCACCGTCACGGTCCGCGAGCCGACCTGGGTGGTGACCCGGGTGACCATCACCACGAGGCCGTCCACCGCGGCGGCGTCGAGCGGGACGGACACCAGGTCGTGGTCACCGAGCACGACGCCCGCCTCGGCCAGGACCTCGCGCACGGTCGAGGCCGTGGTGTGGACGTCCTTGGTGGCGCCGTCGATCGCGACCCGGACGTCCTTGGGCGTCGACAGGCGCAGCACGCCGCGGCCCACCGTCTCCGAGCGCGACGCGGAGGCGCGCGAGCTGCGCAGCCCGAGCTCGTCGACCACGTCGCCGACGGTGCGTGCCGTGGTCCACAGCGTGCGTTGCTGACCGTCGACCTCGAGCTGGAGCTCGCGGCTGTGCGCGACCACGATCGTCGCGCCGCCGTCGACCGGCTGGTCGACGGACGGGATCACCACGTCCTTGGCGCCCACCTCGACCTGCTGGGCGGCCAGCACGTCGCCGACGGTGCGGCCGAAGACGGTCACGGTGTGGGCCTTGCCGTCGACCTCGACGACGACCTGCTTGTGCAGCGCGGCGAACCCCGTGGTCCCCGCCACCACGAGCGCCAGGACGCCCGCCTGGGCGGCCAGGCGGTACCGGCCGGGCAGCCGGCGCGGCTGTCGCGTACTCGCCTCGGGCACTCGGGGTCCGATCGTGAGGGTGCAGGACCTCACGACGGTAACGGAATGGACACGGTCGCGGTAGTCGGTCGGCGACGCGGGTTCGCCACCCGCCCCGGCGAACCAGGGCGAAACGGGCGCTTCTACCGCTCTGAGCAGGACGTTCACCCCACCGCGAGAGTTCACCAGGGCCCGTACAGCTCCTCGCTGGTACGCGAGACGAGGTCGCACAGGTCCGCCAGGTCGCGGCCCAGCTCGGCTGCGACCTGGACCGCGGTGAGAGCCACCAGGTACGGCCCGTTCGGGCGACCGCGGTGCGGGTGCGGCGGCAGGTAGGGCGCGTCGGTCTCGAGCAGGATCCGTCCGGGCGGGGTGCGGTGCAGCGCGTCGCGCAGGTCGGCCGAGGCGGGGTAGCCGACCGGCCCGGCGAACGACAGGAACCAGCCGTGCTCGGCACACACGTCGGCGAGCGCGCCGTCGCCGGAGTAGCAGTGGAAGACGGTGCGCTCGGGCGCACCGTCGGCGAGCAGCACCTCGACCACCTCGTCGTGCGCGTCGCGGTCATGGATCTGCAGCACCAGGCCCAGCTCCTTGGCCAGTGCGACGTGCGCGCGGAACGCCTCACGCTGGACCGCGCGGCCCAGCTCGCCGGCCCGGAAGTGGTCCAGCCCGGTCTCGCCGATCACGCGCACCCGGGGGTTGGCCGCAGCGACCCGCGCGACCTCGGCGATCGCCTCGTCCAGCGGCGTGGCGTGGTGCGGGTGCGGGGCAGGGTCCAGACCGTCCGGCGCGATCTCGCGGACCCCGGCGTGCAGGACCGCCTCGTTGGGGTGGATCGCAAGGCCGCCGAGCACGCGGGCGCCGGGCAGGTCCGGGCCGCGCAGCAGCGCGTCGGTCCAGGCGACCGAGGGCAGGTCGCAGCCGATCTGCACCACCCGGTCCACGCCCACCTGCGCGGCGCGGACCAGATGGTCGGCGACGGTGGGCTCACGGTCCAGCCACGCCTCGCCGGGCCCGTCCGGCGAGCGCTCCCGCCAGCCGAACCCGTCAGCCACCTCCAGGACGTGGTCCAGGTGCGCGTGGTTGTCGACCAGCGGCCGCGGCAGCGGCTCGGGGCCCGGTGGCCAGGAGCGGTCGCGGCGCTTGCGACCCACGGCTCAGGCGCCGGTGCCGTGCAGCCGGCCCAGCTCCTCGTCGACCACCGCGGGGTCGAGCTTGGTGAACACCGGCGTCGGCTTGGCGACCGGGGTGCCGGGCACCACCGGGCGGGACTCCCACGCCGGCGTGGCGGAGTAGTCGCCGGTGATCACCGGGTAGGTGTCCAGACCCGCGCCGTCGCCGGGGTCGAGCTCGGTCACCCGGTCGATCCGCGGCATCGGCATGAACTCCCCGGGGCCGCCGAGCACCTGGTGCACGCGGTTGGCCGAGTGCGGCAGGAACGGCGCGAGCAGGGTGTTGCAGTCCGACACGCACTGCGCCGCGACGTGCAGCACGGTGGCCAGCCGCTCGCGCTGCGCGGGGTCCTTCATCTTGTAGGGCTCGGTGACCGTCAGGTACTTGTTCACCTCGCCGACGATGCGCATCGCCTCGGCGATCGCGGCCCGCTGCCGGTGCCTGCCGATCAGACCGCCGACCGTGTCGAAGCCCTCGCGCACGGCGGCGAGCACCGCGTCGTCGACCGGCTCCAGGGGACCCGCCTCCGGGATCTCGCCGAAGCTCTTGGCGATCATCGTCGCCGTGCGGTTGACCAGGTTCCCCCATCCCGCGACCAGCTCGGAGTTCGTGCGTTGGACGAACTCCGCCCAGGTGAAGTCGGCGTCGGAGGTCTCCGGGCCGGCCGCGCAGATGAAGTAGCGCAGCGCGTCGGGCTGGTAGCGGGCGAGCATGTCGCCGACCAGGATCACGTGACCGCGCGAGGTCGAGAGCTGCTTGGACTCCATCGTCATGAACTCGCTGGACACCACCTCGGTGGGCAGGTTCAGCCGGCCGTACTCCCCCGGCTCACCGCCGCGCTCACCCTCGCCGTTGTACGCGAGGAGCTCGGCGGGCCAGATCTGGGAGTGGAAGACGATGTTGTCCTTGCCCATGAAGTAGTAGGACAGCGACTCGGGGTCGTTCCACCACTCGCGCCAGCGGTCCGGCTCGCCGAGCCTCCGGGCCCACTCGATGCTCGCCGACAGGTAGCCGATCACCGCGTCGAACCAGACGTACAGGCGCTTGGCGCGCTGCTCGCGCCAACCCTCCAGCGGGATCGGGATGCCCCAGTCGATGTCCCGGGTCATCGCGCGCGGCCTGATGTCCTCCAGGATGTTCTGGCTGAACTTGATGACGTTCGGGCGCCACAGGCCGGTGGCCTCGCGCTCGTCGAGCCAGGCGCCGAGCGCGTCGGCGAGCGCGGGCAGGTCCAGGAAGAAGTGCCGGGTCTCGACGAACTCGGGCGCCTCACCGTTGATCCTGCTGCGCGGCTCGATGAGGTCGGTCGGGTCCAGCTGGTTGCCGCAGTTGTCGCACTGATCGCCGCGGGCCTCCGGGTAGCGGCAGATCGGGCAGGTGCCCTCGATGTAACGGTCCGGCAGGGTCCGGCCCGTCGAGGGGCTGATCGCCGCCTGGGTGGTGCGCTCGACCATGTACCCGTTGCCGTGCACCGTGGTGAACAGCTCCTGCACCGTGCGGTAGTGGTTGCCGGTGGTGGTACGGGTGAACAGGTCGTAGGACAGCCCGAGGTCGACGAGGTCCTTGACGATGATCGCGTTGTTCCGGTCGGCCAGGTCCTTGGCGCTCACGCCCTCCTTGTCCGCCTGGACCAGGATCGGGGTGCCGTGCTCGTCGGTGCCGGACACCATGAGCACGTCGTGGCCCGCCATCCGCATGTACCGGGAGAACACGTCGGAGGGGACGCCGAACCCCGCGACGTGACCGATGTGGCGCGGTCCGTTGGCGTAGGGCCAGGCGACCGCGGAGAGGATGTGGGCCATGGGCCACGATCCTAGTGAGCACAGCGACGGTGGCCCGCCGACCGACGGCCCGCCCCCGGGCTCGCCACACCGACCGGCGGCCCACGCGGCGGCGAGTCGCCGGCCGGTGAGCAGCCGGCGCGGATCACGTGACAGCAGGGGAGCCTGAGGCTCCTGAGGCGTCTCATCGGCCCCGCGGCGCACACGCGTCACATGATCCGCGTGGGCTGCTCGCTCCCGACAGCCTGGGCGGCGCCGGTCGCACGTCGTCCACGCGAGCGATCGACGGCCTCCGCGATCTCCGCGACGACCATGGCGCGACGATGGACGACCTCCTCGTACGGGTAGCGCAGCACGCTCATGCCGAGACGGTGCACGGCGCGGTCCCGCCGGCGGTCCTCGCGGTACTCGCGTCGCCCGCTGTGGTACGCGAATCCGTCCACCTCGACCACGACGCCCGCCACGAGCAGGTCGACGTACCCCACCCCGCGCAAGAACACCTGAGGCTCGACCGGCAACCCGGCGTCGCGCAGAGCCACCCGGAGCAGGCTCTCCGGCAGGGACTGGCTCCGCCCGTCGATCGCACGCACCGCCGCGTCGAAGGCCAGCCGCCCGCGGTGCGGTCGGTGGGCACGGAGGTCGGCGGCGTCGAGCCCCCGTTGCACCGCGGCATCGGCGGCGGCGACCCACTCGTCCGTCGGAAGGCACTCGCGGGCCTGTGCGAGCGCGAGCGGCAGCGGGACCACCCCCGCGCCGATCGGACACGTCGTCCAGTGCTGGACGACGTCATGCGCGATCCCGCGTGAGGCGGGCACGGCCACGTGTGGCGCCGCGGGACGGTTCAACAGCGGCAAGCCGTACCGGTCCAGCGCCGATACGCACGTCAGGGCCCCTCCGTGCGCCAGCGCGATCGCCGGTTCCTCCGCCCCGGGCAGGGCGACCACGCCCCGAGCGACCCGCACCACCACTCCCGCGCCGACTGCTTCGGCAAGCTGCCGCCGGTCGGTCGATGTGGCCGCCACATCCCGGGTCCGTGCGAACCCGCCACAAGCCTCGAGCCGATCGATCACCGTCGTAGGGTGGCGCCGCGGCGCTCCGCCGCGACGGCGGACCTGCGCGGATGTGGATCGCGCCGCTCCGCCAGGACCTGTGGCCAGCGCTGCCCACGGGTGTGAGGCGGTCACGACCAGGATCAGCGCGGGGCCGCGCTGAGCAGCCCACGCGGATCGCGTGACGGGCGGGAGTGCTCAAGCAGGAGTGACTGCTCAGCAGCCACACCGACCCCACCCGTCACCTGATCCGCGCCGGCCGCTCGGCACTCCGATGCCAGGGCGGGTGTGAGGTGCAGCCGTCCGGGATCCGGATGCCGGTCGGCGTCGGGGACGGCCCCGCCGCGTGGGCTGCCGCGCGAGCGCGGAGGCCGGGGCAGGAGGCGCCGGCTACAGCTCGCCGCTGCGGTGCAGCAGGCGCATCGCAGCCCAGCCGATCGGGATCTGCAGCCAGTAGGTGGCGACCCGGAACAGCAGCACGGCGCTGGCCGCGACGCCGGCGTTCACCCCCGCGGCAGAGAGCAGCCCGATGAGCGCGAGCTCGATCCCGCCGAGGCCGCCGGGGGTGGGGACCGCCGAGCCGGCCAAGTTCCCGGCGAAGTAGATGACCGCGGCCTGGATGAGCGACAGGTGCACGCCGAACGCCGCGAGCGCCGCGTCGAACGCCAGGACCCAGCCCACGGTGAGGATCGCGTTGCCGACGAGCGCCACGACCACCCGGCCGGGCTCGCCCAGCACGTCGATCAGCCGCGGCCAGACCTGCTCGAGCATCGGCATGATCTTCGACAAGGCCCAGCGCCGCAGCGGCGCGATCAGGCCGAGCACCGCGACCACCAGCACCGCGGCCGCGATGAGCTCGAGCGTCCCGCCGGTGGGCAGCAGCGCCGTCGCCGCGGCCGAGCCGGACGCCACCGACAGCGCGATGAGCAGCACGAGGGTGACCAGGAACTGCGAGATCTGCACCAGTGCGACGGTGGCGACCGCCAGCGAGGCGGTGACCCCGCGCCGCACCATCATCCGCACGTTGAGCGCGCCCGCGCCCAGGTGCGCCGGGGCGGCGAGGGCCAGGAACGCGCCCCCGGCCTGGACCAGCGTGACGCGCCACAGCGGGAGCTTGACCGGGGAGAACGCCTGCACCGTCAGCGCGGCGCCGACGAAGGTCGCGATGCCCAGCCCGAACGAGACCAGCGCCCACCGCCAGTCACTGCTCTCCACCGCGGCGACCACCTGGTCGACGTTGAACTTGGCGAGGATCACGACCAGCGCGACCACCGGCAGCACGACGGTCAGCAGCGTGCCGAGTGAGAACCGGGTCAGCTTGAGCGGTTCCACCTCGGACTCCCCGAGGTCCTCGGCGAGCGCCTCGCGCAGGTGGCCGAGCAGCTCGGTCTCCTCACGCAGCGCGGCGCGGGTGGCCCGCGGCATGACCACCGGCTGCAGGAGCGGCGCGATGGCGGACAGCTCCTGTGCGGGCAGCACTCTGCGGGCCGCGGTCAGCGCGCGCGGCACCCCGACGACGAGGGCCTGGACCGTGAGCATCTGGGCCTCGTCGATCCGGCGCGTCAGGTCCGGCACCGCGAGGTCACCGTCGTCCCAGCCCAGCAGCCAGGCGTGCCCCTCGTCGTCGACCCGGACCGCGTCGGCGTCGATCGCGCGGTGCGCGAGGCCCGCCCGGTGCGCGGCCGCCAGCTGGCGCCAGGCGTCGGCCAGCAGGTCGTCGCTGTCGGCGTCGGCCAGGCAGCGGGCCGGCGCCGGCTCGGAGACCAGCAGCATCGAGTCGCGGGACTGACCGACCGCGAGCAGCAACGGCGTGCGCACCCCGGCCACGCGCGCCGCGTGCGAGACGACCGCGGCGCGTTCGGCGGCCTGTCGCAGTGACAGCCACGCGCGACCCTCGATCCCGCGCAGCCGCAGGGACCGCCAGAGCCGGGTGGCCACGCCGAGCACCTGGCGGTCGCCGTCGAGCACCCGCAGCGCGAGCTCTCCGTCGGCGGTCTCGACCAGGTAGCTCCTCGCGCCCTCACCGGGCCGGCGGACCAGCCGCCGCGGCGCGATCCCCACCCGGCGCAGCCCCTCGACCAGCGCCGCGCCGTAGGCCCGCTCCGTCGGCACCCCGGCGACGAGCCGCACGAGGCACCCGGCGAGCCGCCCGAGCAGCACCGCGACCAGCACGCCGGGCAGTGACACCCGGCCCGCCACCAGCTCGAGGCCGATCGTCACGCCGACCACGTTCTGCGACCACGCGACCGTGCGCCGCACCGAGCGCGGTCCGGCCACGGTCAGCAGGCCCGCGATGGTGGCCCACTCCAACGGGATGGAGATCGACGTGCCGCCCGGCAGGCTGAGACCCCGAACCAGCGCGGCGGTGCCGATCCAGCCGATCAGGGCCGCCAGCACCGCCGCCAGCGCCATGCCGCCCAGGCCGCCGATCACGGCCTCCAGCACGAGCCGCCCCGAGCGCCGCACGGCCAGGTCCAGCAGCACCGTGACGGGCACCGCGACGGCGACCACGCCGGCCAGCACCGCGACCGGCACCACGAGCAGGCGGCCCAGCAGCGCGTCGATGCCCTGCACGTCCTGGGCCACGCCCGAGGTCGTGGCATGGGCGTACACCGCGAGCAGCAGGACGACGACGATGCCGAGGGCGGCCAGGGCCGCGCCGGCCGCGTCCTCGACGCTGTGCAGCCGCGCGGAGGAGCGGTCCACGACCTGCACCCCGCCCGCCGCCATGGCCCCGGAGTCTAGGTCGATCACGGCACGGCGAGCCGCAGGACGCGGTCGTCACCGGCGCGCGGCGTGCCGCGCCCGTCCGTGTTGTTGGTGACGATCCACAGCGCCCCGTCGGGGCCCAGCTCGACGTCGCGCAACCGTCCGAGCCCGTCGAGGACGACCCGCGGCGCGCCCAGGACCCCGTCGCGCGCCGGAACCTGCCACAGCCGCTCGCCGCGCAGCGCCGCGAGGTAGACGGCGTCGGCGGTCACCGCGATGCCGCTGGGCGAGGCGTCGTCGGTCGGCCAGGTCACGACCGGGTCGACCAGGCCCGCGGCCTTCCCCACGCCCTCGACCGTCGGCCAGCCGTAGTTGGCGCCGGGCTCGATGATGTTGAGCTCGTCGGCGGTGTCCTGGCCGAACTCGCCGGCGTACATCCGCCCGGACGGGTCCCAGCCCACGCCCTGGACGTTCCGGTGGCCGTAGGACCACATCGGGTTGCCCTCGACGGGGTTGCCCGGAGCGGGGTCACCGTCCGGCGTCACGCGCAGGATCTTGCCGGCGAGGGAGCCGGTGTCCTGGGCGAGCGGGCGCTCGCCGGCGTCGCCGGTCGTGACGTACAGGTAGCCGTCCGGACCGAACGCGAGCCGTCCGCCGTCGTGGAACGAGCTGCGCGGGATGCCGTCGAGCACCACGTCGAGCGACCCGAGCGTGCCGTCCGCGGCGAGCTCGGCCCGGACCACGCGGTTGTCCGTCGCGGTGGTCCGGTACAGGTAGACGAGGTGATCGGTCGCGAAGGCCGGCGAGACCTCGACGCCGAGCAGCCCTGCCTCACCGTCGGCCGTCGTGTCCGAGGCGAGCTCGTCGGCGCCCGGGCCACTCACCGTGACGGTGCCGTCCGCGGTGACCATGAGCACCTGCGCCCGGTCGCGCAGCGTGACCAGCACCGCGCCGGACGGCAGGAACGCGAGGTCCCACGGCGCGCCCAGGTCGGTGAGCACGTCGGTCGGCGTCGCGGTCGCGGCGGCCAGGTCGGGGCCCGCCGGGTACGCGTCACCCCGGCCGGGCGTCGGGGACGCGGCACCGGTCGAGCCCGCGCCGGACGAGCTCGTGGCCGACGTCGGGCTGGGCGCGACGGGCTCGGGCGCGCACGCGCTCAGCGCCAGGCCCGCGCCGGCCGCCACCGCCAGCGTGCCCCGTACCCGTGTGCTCATCTCGCCCCCCCTCCGCACCAGTCTGACCGCCGCCAAGGCCGGACGCGAGCGCGGCAGGTCGTCGTTCCCGCCCGGCCCGCGCGCCGGGCACGACGTGCCTAGGCTGGCGACATGTCACGCGCCCTGCTCGTCGTCGACGTCCAGCCCACCTTCTGCGAGGGCGGCGAGCTGCCGGTTGCGGGGGGCGACGCGGTCGCCGAGGCGATCGCCGCCTACGCCGCGGCGCACCGCGACCGCTACACGCTCGTGGCCACGACCCAGGACTGGCACATCGACCCGGGGCACCACTTCGCGACCCCGCCCGACGAGCCCGACTTCGTCGACACCTGGCCGCCGCACGGCCTGGCCGGGACGCCGAACGCCGACCTGCACCCGGCGCTGGCCTTCCTGTCCGCGGACGTCGCGGTGCGCAAGGGTGCCCACGAGGCGGCGTACTCGGGGTTCGAGGGCACCACTGCCGACGGCCGGGACCTGGCCACCGCGCTCACCGAGGCGGGGGTCACCGACGTGGACGTGGTCGGCATCGCCGAGTCGCACTGCGTGCTGCAGACGACGCTGGACGCGCTGCGCCAGGGTTTCGGCGCGCGGGTGCTCACCGACCTGACCGTCCCGGTCAGCGAGGAGCTGGGCGTCGCCGCCCGGGAGCAGATGGCCACGGCGGGCGCGACGCTGGTCCCCTCGACGTCGCTGTGAGCACGCCGGCGTTCTGCCCTGAGCGGATCGCCGGGCGCGTGCAGCGACCCGCGTGGCAGCGTCGGCCCATGGACGCCACCGTCATCTCCCTGGCAGAGCGCCGCGCCGCCGCCGGTCACGGGCCGCGCGGGGCGCGCCCGGCCCGCACCGCACCGTCGGCGCCGCAGCCGGCCGAGCGCGACCGCCGGTCCGGGGCGCGGGCGTGGCGCCGGTCGATCGGGCACCTGCTGCGCACCGCCCGGCTCGACGCGGCGCTGCGGCTCGTGGATGTCGCCCAGGCGGCCGGCGTGTCGCCGCAGTACCTCTCGGAGGTCGAGCGGGGACGCAAGGAGCCGTCGTCGGAGGTGCTCGCCGCGGTCACCGGGGCGCTGGGGATGAGCCTGGTCGACCTGGCGCGCGACCTGGCGCGCGAGGTCGCAGCCCCGTCCGGCGACGCGCGCTGCCTGGCGGCCTGAGCCCGCCTCACCGGCGGGCCGGGACGGCGGCACCCCGATCGCTCACCACGTGGTCCGCCAGGCCGTAGGCGATCGCGGCCTCCGCCGGCAGCACGAGGTCACGGTCGGTGTCCCGGCGCAGCGTCGCGACGTCCTTGCCGGTGTGCGCCGCGAGGACCTCCTCGAGCTGCCCGCGCACCCGTACCACCTCGTCGGCGGCGAGGATGAGGTCGGGGATCGCGCCTCGCCCCTGAGCCGAGGGCTGGTGGAGCAGGACCCGGGCGTGCGGGAGCACCCCGCGCCGCCCAGGCGCCCCGCCGGCCAGCAGCACGGCCGCCGGGCCGGCGGCCTGGCCGACGCACGTCGTGGACACCGCGGGACGGATGTACTGCATCGCGTCGTAGATCGCGAGCATCGCCGAGGTCGACCCGCCCGGGGAGTTGAGGTACAGGTCGATCGGCGCGTCCGGGTCCGCGGACTCCAGGTGCAGCAGCTGGGCGACCACGACGTTGGACACCCCGTCGTCGATCTCCGTGCCCAGGTACACCACGCGCTCGGACAGCAGCCAGCTGAACACGTCGGTGACCCGCTCGACGCCGCCGGCCCGACGCTCGGTGACGTAGGGCACGGTGTACGCGCTCACCGGACCGCTCCGAAACCTGCGTGGCCGGCCCCGGGCCGCACGTCGGACAGGTCGGTCAGCACGTGGTCGACGAACCCGTAGTCCAGCGCCTCGCGCGCGGTGAACCAGCGGTCGCGCAGCGAGTCCTCCGCCACCCGCTCGAGCGGCTGCCCGGTGTGCGCGGCGATGAGCCTGAGCACCGTGTCGCGGGTGTGGCGCAGGTCGTCGGCCTGGAGCTCGACATCCACGGCCGTGCCGCCGATACCCGCAGAGCCCTGGTGCAGCAGCACGCGCGAGTGCTCCAGCGCGTAGCGCTTGCCCGGGGTCCCGGCGGAGAGCAGGAACTGCCCAGCGCTGGCCGCCCATCCCATCGCGAGCGTGCTCACGTCGTTGGGGATGAGACCGATGACGTCGTGGATCGCCAGCATCGCGGGCACCGAGCCGCCCGGCGAGTTGATCCAGAGGCTGATCTCGCGGCGGGGGTCCTCGGCGGAGAGCAGCAGGAGCTGCGCGCACAGGCGGTTGCCGGCGGCCTCGTCGAGCTCGGTGCCGAGCACCACGATGCGCTGGTGCAGGAGTCGGGTGGCCAGGTCGTCGTCCAGGCCGCGGGGGCGGGGTGTGTCGTCCATGCGGCGAGCGTGCCTCGGCTCCGGGCCGGTCGGGGTCCGCCGCTGCCAAGGGCTGATCCGCCGTCGGCGGAACGCTTGCGTCGGTGGGGCCGCGGGGCGGTGGACTCAGGCGCTCAGCGCCGCCGGACGGCGAGCGCCGCGGCGTACAGGTCGCGCTTGGCGACCCCCGCCGCCTCGCCGACCTCGGCGACCACGTCCTTGAGCCGCTCGCCCGCGTCCGCGCGGGCCAGCACCTCGCCGACCAGGTCGGCGATGCGCGGCGCACTCACCGGCGCCCCGCCCACCACCACGACGATCTCACCCCGCGGCCGGGCCTCGGCCGCCCACCCGGCGAGCTCGGCGAGCGGGCCGCGGCGGACCTCCTCGTGGGTCTTGGTCAGCTCCCGGCACACGGCGGCGGGGCGCTCGGAGCCGAACGACCTCGCCATCGCCTCGAGCGTCGCCGCGAGCCGGTGCGGCGCCTCGAACACGACCACGGTGCGCCGCTCGTCGGCGAGCGCGGCCAGCGCCGCGTCCCGGGCCGCGGGCCGACGCGGCACGAACCCCTCGAAGCAGAACCGGTCGGTCGCAAGCCCCGACACCGCCAGCGCGGTGAGCACCGCGCTGGGACCCGGCAGCGCGGTCACCGGCAGGCCCGCGTCGACCGCCGCGCGCACCAGCACCAACCCAGGATCGGAGACGGTCGGCATGCCCGCATCCGAGACCACGGCCACGGTGCCCCCGGCCCGCACCACCTCGAGCAGCTCCTCGACCCGGCCGGCCTCGTTGTGCTCGTGGTGGCTCACCACCCGCCCGGCGACCCGGACCCCCAGCCGACGGGCCAGGTCCGCGAGCCGGCGGGTGTCCTCGGCGGCGACCACGTCGGCCTGCTCGAGCAGCTCGCGCAGCCGCGGGGACGCGTCCTGGGCGTTCCCGATCGGGGTCGCTGCCAGGACGACGGGGCTCACGCGGCCAGCGTACGGGCACAGCGCGAACCCCTTACCCTGAGGCCCGTGCGAGTAGCCGATCTCCGTGCCCATCGGCTGCGCGGCTGGTTGATCGCGGCGGGGGTCACGCTCCTCGCCGCGCTGCTGCGACTGCCGGGCCTGGGCCGTCCCCCGAAGCTGGTCTTCGACGAGACGTACTACGTCAAGGACGCCTGGACCTTGCTCAGGCTCGGCTACCCCGCCGTGTGGCCGGACGAGCCCAACCCCCAGTTCGAGGCGGGCCACGTCGACATCTACTCGACACAGGCGTCATACGTGGTGCACCCGCAGGTCGGCAAGTGGTTCATCGCGATCGGCGAGTGGTTCGTCGGGGTCCAGAACCCGGTGGGCTGGCGCATCTCGGCTGCGATCGCGGGGATCCTGCTGGTGCTCGTGGTGACCCGCGTCGGACGGCGCCTGATGCGCTCGGACGCGCTCGGCGCGGTCGCCGGGCTGCTGGTCGCCCTCGACGGGCTGGCGATCGTGCAGTCGCGGACCGGCCTCCTGGACGGCTTCCTCGCGCTGACGGTGACGGCGGCCTTCGCCGCGCTGCTGATCGACCGCGACCGCACCGCCGAACGCCTCGAACGGCTCGGCCCACAGGTGAAGTGGGGCCCGTTCGGCCCGCACCTGGGCCTGCGCGGCTGGCGGCTGACCGCCGGAGTGCTGCTCGGCCTGTCGTGCGGGATCAAGTGGTCGGGCATCTGGTTCGTGGCGGCGTTCGGGCTGCTCTCGGTGGGCTGGGACGCGATGGCCCGGCGCCGGGCCGGCGTGCCGCGCTGGGCGGTGGGCACATTGCTGCGCGACTCGGTGCCGGCCTTCGTCTCGCTCGTGCTGGTCGCCGGCGTGACATACGTCGCGAGCTGGTTCCGGTGGTTCTCCTCGCCGAGCTCCTACCTGCACACCTGGGCCGAGCGGAACCCGGGCCAGGGCGTGACCTGGCTGCCCGACACGCTGCGCTCGTGGGTCCACTACCACGCCCAGATGTGGGACTTCCACACCCACCTGACCACTCCCCACGACTACGCGGCCAAGGCGTTCACCTGGATGATCCAGTGGCGGCCGACGTCGTTCTTCTACGAGACGCCCGAGCCGGCCCAGCAGGCGTGCGGCTCGAACCGGTGCTCGCAGGCGATCACGTCGCTGGGCAACCCGCTGATCTGGTGGCTCGGCTGCATAGCGGTGGTCGCCGCGATCTACTGGATCATCAAGCGGCGCGACGCGATCTTCGCCGCGACGCTCACCGGCCTCGCCGCCGGGTGGCTGCCGTGGTTCATGTTCCCCGAGCGCACCATCTTCACGTTCTACGCGATCGTCATGCTGCCGTTCGTCGCGCTGACCCTGACCTGGGCGGCGGCGCGGTTCCTCGGACTGGACGAACCCGATGCGGGCTTCCGCGACGCGCAGCGGTGGCGGCGGGTGACCGTCGGGGCGGCCGGCGCGCTGATCGTGCTCGTGACGGCGTTCTTCTACCCGATCTGGACGGCCATGGTGGTGCCGTTCTGGTTCTGGCAGCTGCACATGTGGATGCCCAGCTGGGTCTGAGCCGCCACGGCGTACCCCCGACGACGTCAGAACGGGTGGAGGGGCCGACCGCTGTCGCGGCCGGCCCCTTCACCCGTGGTGGAGCTGAGGGGATTCGAACCCCTGACCTTCTCATTGCGAACGAGACGCGCTACCAACTGCGCCACAGCCCCGAAGTGCGCGGACAGATTACCACCGCGGCGCGACGGGCTCACACCAGGGCCGGTGGTGCCCGACGGGCCCGGCGCTCAGCCGTCGATGCTCTCGCGGACCAGCGAGGCGAGGGTGTCCGGCGACATGCCCAACCCCCTGGCACGCTCGCCCAGCGCGCGGATCTCGGCGTGCAGGTCGGCGAGCGCCGCCGCCCGGTCGGTCACCACGGCGCCGCGTCCGCGCCGCAGGTCCACCAGGCCCTCGCCGCGCAGGTCCTGGTAGGCGCGCAGCACGGTGTGCAGGTTGACGCCCAGGGACTCGGCGACGTCACGCGCTGTGGGCAGCCGGTCCCCCGGGCGCAGCCGACCCGTCGCCATCTCGGTGCGCACCGAGGCCGCGACCTGGGCGAACAGGGCGACGTCACTGGCCGGGTCGACCCGGATCAGCACCGCGTGGCCCTCACGCCGCGCCCGCACGTCGTTGGGCCACCAGGCCCTGGAGCACCGAGGCGCCCAGTGCTGCGTCGTCGACCGTAACCACGAACTGGCGGCCGCTGCTCCGCGTGACCCGCAGCGCCTCGCCGTTGCGCAGGATCACGCCGGTGCCGTGGCTCGCCGTCCGGACCCCGTAGCCGCCGAACTCGCCGAACCCGACGGTGTCCCCGGTCCCCGCGGAGACGATGTCGTCCAGCGGCACCCGGAAGCGCGGCACGCCGAGGGCCGAGGTCACCGTGAGACCGTCGCGATCCACCCGCACCGTGAAAGAGGCGGAGGACACGAACGCCAGGAGGACCAGCAGCGCCGTCCCCGCGACGATCGGAACGGTCTGCGGCGAGGTGAACCAGAAGACCACCGCGAGGGTCGTGTTGAGCGCCGTGACAGCCAGGAGGAGGGCGGCGAGCCAACGCGCCGCCGTCGCGGTCCTCGTCCACATGACGCGCTCGCCGGCCCGGACCGGCAACGGCGCGGCCACCGCGGCGCCGGGCACGACCTGGTGCTGCACCGGCTGGACGAACCAGCCGAGCAGACCGACCACGAGCAAGGCTGCGAGGCCCACGACCATCGCCGGCATGACGCTGGGCGCGGACGCGGCGTCGCTCAGCCCACGCTGCACGGCCACCGACCACGTCGAGATCACCGCTGTCATCGCCGCCATGCCGGCCGCGGTCGCAGCGAGGAACCGGAAGGTCGCCCCCTGGGCCCCACGGCGGAGCGCCGGGATCGTGACCGCCGCCATGATGCCCGGAAGCAGCAGGCCGGTCGCCACGGTCATCGCCGGCACGACCCACGCCGCTGCGAAGCCGTTCGGGACGCCCGACGTACCCCAGTGGATCGCGACCGGGTCGGGCAGCTGCCCGAGCCAGGTGAGCTGGAGGACCACCGCGACGAGGGTGAGCACCACCGGCACGACGAGAGCGACCCACACGGCCCGGACGACGATGCTGCTGCGGTCTTCCACTGCCCCACCTCTTCGACCTCGCTGTTATAGAAGAACTATAACAACGACGTGCCGCGCGGTGCTCGGCGCAGCAGGGCCGGGCTACTCCCCGGCGGCGCGCCGGCGCGCCAGGATCGCGTCGAGCGCGAGACCGCCCGTGGTGGGGCGTTCCTCCGACTCGTCCCCGGTGGCCACCGGGACGGGCACGGACGGCTGCGGGCCGGTCAGCGGGCGCGGCTCCCCACGACGCGCCTCGGGCTTGAGCACGTAGGTCGGCGGGGGCACCGGGACCGGGACCCACGCGGCGTCCTCGGCCGAGGTGCTCGCCTCGGCGGCCGGTGCGTCCGCCTCGCGGGCCCCGGCCGAGCCGGACGCGTCGGCCGGCACGGGCTCGGCCGCGACCACCGGGACCTCACCGGTGGCCAGCACGCTCTGCGCGGCGGCCCGGGTCGGGCCCACCGGCACCTTCGCCATGATCTCGGTGATCGCCTCGGAGGCGTGGACCGCGCGGCCCACCGCGAGCGGAGTGCGACGCCCGCGCGGCATCGGGCGGGCAGCCCGTCGGGCGGCCCCCTCGGCCCACGCCGCATCGGCCCGCCGGCCGGCCAGCACGGCGCGGCGGCCGGCCACCAGCACACCGGCGAGCAGCACCGTGGCCGCAGCGGCGACCGTGGCCGGCAGCGTGGCGGCCGGCACCGCCACCCAGGCGGCGACCGTCAGGAGCAGGAGGGCGGCGACCAGCCGCGCGCGACGGCGCGCACCGGCGGCTCTGCGGTCCAGCGCTCGGGCTCGCGCGGCGTGCTCGTCCGCGGTCAGGCGCACGGCGTCGGCGCTGACCCGGTCTGCCACGGACTGCGGTCGGTCCATCGCGCGGTCCCCTCCTCGCGGGTGCAGCTGCACCCGGCCCTGCGACGGCACGTGCGTGCCCGTCGGCGCGGGGACGGGTTCGGCGACCCGGAGCACCCGCAGGTGCTCGGAGAACCGGTCGTCCACCCTGGCCTCGGCCAGCTGGCGGCGGTGCCTGAGCAGCTGCGGGACCAGGTAGACGATCCACAGACCGGTCACCGCGGCGAGCACGAGCCCGGCCTGCTCCATCCCCACACCCAGACGGTAGGCGAGCGGGTCAGCCGCTCACCGCACCGGGGGCGGCGTGTCGGAACCACTGCGCCGAGCCCGCCATCGCGCCATCAGCCCGCCGGGCACCTCGTCGACCGTCACGGCGAACGTCCGATGGTCGCGCCAGTCGCCCTGGATGTGCAGGAACCGCTCGCGCACGCCCTCCTCGCGCAGGCCCAGCTTGGCCACGACGCGCAGGCTGGCGGCGTTCTCCGGCCGGATCGCGACCTCCAGGCGATGCAGGCCGACCGGCCCGAAGCAGTGGTCGACCACCAGCGCCACGGCCGTCGGCATGATGCCGCGGCCGGCCACGTCCCGGCTCACCCAGTAGCCGATCGACCCGGACATCGCCGAGCCCCGCGTGATCGCGGACACGGTGAGCTGGCCGACCAGCTCTCCGCGGTACTCGACGGCGAACGGCAACGAGTCCCCCCGACGCGCCTGACGCTGCAGCATCCGCACGTACTGGCCGAAAGTCGGCGCCGGGCCGCGCGGCGGCACCGGCGCGGTCGCCTCCCACGGGGCGAGCCAGTCGGCGTTGCGGGCCCGCACCTCGAGCCACGCCCGCGCGTCCGAACGCCGCAACGGCCGGAGCACCACGTCGCCCTCGCGGAGCACCGCCGGCCACCCGTGCGCCATCAGCTCTCCAGCACCAGGCACGCGAGCGAGTCGCCGGCCCGCACGCGGGTGGTGTCCTCGCCGACCACCATCAGGGCGTTCGCGCCCGCGAGCTGAGCCAGCGACACCTTCGACGGGTCGCCGACCGGGTCGACCAGGTACCCGTCCGCGGGCGACCCGGTCAGTCGCGCCGGCACGAAGTGCCGCAGGCCGGCCGGCGACAGCAGCGGCCGGGCCACCGCGGCGCGCACCGAGGGTCGGTAGACGCCCGCGTGGCCGCCCATCGCGCGCAGCGCGGGCCGCACGAACACCTCGTAGGACACCATCGCGGACACCGGGTGGCCGGGCAGCGCGAAGATCGGGACACCCACACCGCCGGCGCCGAGCCCGCCCGGGTGCACCAGGTCGGTCGTCGCGTCGGCGACCTGGACGGTGCCGAAGCCCTGGCGGTCGCCCGGCGTCATCGCGACGTGGTCGAAGCGCACGGTGCCCAGCGGCGCGAGCACATCGGTCACGGTGTCCCACGGCCCCGGGCTCAGCCCTCCGGTGAGGAGCACGAGGTCGGCCCTGACGAGCTGGTCCGCGATCGCCTCGCGCAGGCCACCGCGCTCGTCGGGCACCGGGCCCACCCGCACCGCGGACGCCCCGGCGTCGCGCGCGGCCGCGACCAGGGCGTGGCCGTTGGCGTCCGGACGCATCCCGGGTCTCGCAGGGCGGCCCGGCTCCACGAGCTCGTCGCCCACCGTGAGGACCACCACGCGCGGGCGTGGGTGTACGCGCAACCGGCTGCGCCCCACCGCCGCGGCCACCGACAGGTGCCGCGCGCCGAGCCGCGTCCCGACGGTGAGCACCGTCGACCCGACCGGGACGTCGGCGCCGGCCGGGCGCAGGTGGTCGCCGGGCTCGGCGCCGCCCCGCACCACGACGCGGGCACGGCCGCGGTCGGTCCGGTCCAGCGGCACGACCGCGTCCGCGCCCGCCGGCACCGGGGCGCCGGCCGCGACCAGGGCGGCGGCCCCCGGGACCAGGCGCAGCGGCTCGGGTGCCGCCACCTGGACGTCCTCCACCACGGGCAGCACCACCTCGGGCGCCGGGCCCGGCCCGGGCAGCCCGACGTCGGCCGTGCGCACCGCGTACCCGTCGCACGCCGCGACCGCGAAGAGCGGCACGTCGTGGCCGGCCACCACGTCCTCGGCGAGCACGCAGCCGGCCGCGTCCGCCAGCACCGCGTCGAGCGCAGGCACCGGACGTGCGGCGTCCAGCACGGCGGCGAGGTGGTCGGCGACGGTTCTCATGGTGTCGTCACGGCAGCGTCGCGACGTACTCCTTGAGCCAGGCGGCCAGGTCCGGCCCCAGGTCGGGGCGGTCCACCGCGATGCGGACCTGCGCCTTGAGGTAGTCCAGCCGATCACCGGTGTCGTAGCGGCGGCCACGGAACACCACGCCGTGCACGCCGCCGCCGTCCTGCGGGGCCATCCCCGCCAGCGTCGACAGGGCGTCGGTGAGCTGGATCTCGCCACCGCGGCCCGGCTCGGTGCGCTCCAGGACGTCGAACACCGCCGGGTGCAGCACGTAGCGGCCGATGATCGCGAGGTTGCTCGGCGCGTCGGCCGGGTCGGGCTTCTCCACCATGCCGATGATCCGCGGCTGGTCGCTCGCGGGGCCGTCGGCCACCACCGCACAGCCGTACATCGAGGTCTGCTCGGGCGGCACCTCCAGGAGCGCGACCACCGAGCCGCCGACCCTGCTCTGCAGGTCGAGCATCACGGTCAGCAGCGGGTCACGCGGGTCGATCAGGTCGTCCCCGAGCAGCACCGCGAACGCCTCGTGGCCGACGTGCTGCTTGGCGCACAGCACCGCGTGGCCGAGCCCACGGGGCTTGCCCTGCCGGACGAAGTGCACGGTGGCCAGGTCGGTGGACGCCCGCACCGCGGCGAGCCGTTCGGTGTCGCCCTTGGCCTCGAGCGCGTCCTCGAGCTCCGGCACCGAGTCGAAGTGGTCCGCCAGCGTCCGCTTGGACCGCCCGGTGATCATGAGCACGTCGTCGAGGCCGGAGGCGACCGCCTCCTCCACGACGTACTGGATGGCGGGCTTGTCGACCACCGGGAGCATCTCCTTGGGAGTCGACTTGGTCGCGGGCAGGAAGCGGGTGCCCAGACCGGCGGCTGGGATCACGGCTTTTCTGATGGCCATGCCCGGCAGGCTAGCCGGAGGCGGGCGCCCCGTCGCCTCGGCCCGGTGGACGCGCCGCGCGGCTCGTCACCCTCGCCGTCGAGGTTTGCAAGGATGGCGGCATGAGCGCCATCGCCCAGCCCTATCTGCCCTTCGGGTCGGGCGACGAGCTCCCGGTGGTCAAGGAACAGCTGCGCCGGGCGATCCTCGCCGAACGTGCGAAGCGCTCGCCGCGCGAGCTGGAGCGGGCCGCACACGACTTCGCCCAGGTGGTCGGCGACCTCCCGGAGCTGCGCGCCGCTGCGACCGTCGCCGCCTACGCCGCGCGCGCGGCCGAGCCGGGCACGACGCCGCTGCTGGACCGGCTGGCTCGCCGCGGTACGCGCGTGCTGCTGCCGGTGCTCGGCGCGGGGTTGGCCCGCCAGTGGGCCCTGCTGACCAGCACCGACGAGCTCGAGCTCCGCGCTCCCGGTCGTCCGCCGGAGCCGCCCGGGCCCGGCATGGACGCCGATGCGCTCGCCCAGGCGGACGCCGTCGTGGTGCCCGCGCTCGCGGTCGACACCGCCGGGCACCGCCTGGGCCACGGCGGCGGCTGGTACGACCGGGTCCTGGAGCACGTCCGCCCCGGCGTGGCGGTGATCGCGATGGTGTTCGGCGAGGAGATCTACGACGCCGACGAGCGACCCCTGCCGGTCGAGCCGCACGACCGGCTCGTGCACGCCGTGGTGACCACCACCCGGATGCGCGAGCTGCGTCCCGTGGAGTGAGCCCCCGCGGCGGCAGCCGACGTCCCGGCTACCCGGCCGGCCGCAGCGTGAGCCGCGCCCGGGTCGCCGAGTCGACCGCGTCCCTGCCGAACGGCCAGGCGAACTGGCGGCCGTGCGCCCACGCGGAGAGCTGGTCGGTGTAGTGCCGTGAGCCGGGGTGACCCGAGGTACCGGTCGCGTCGACCCACGTGGACGCGTCCCAGTCGGACAGGTCGCACACCATCCGCATCGACGGGCCGGACACCGCGTCGTAGGAGCCCGACGCCGCGTCCCAGGCCGTCGCGTCCACGATGGAGCTCCCGCCGCCCACCGCGACCGGCGTCGGGTCGACCAGCATCGTGATCGGCCACGGCGCCGACCCGCCGCCGAGCACGGGGTGCTCGAGCGCGACACGGTGCAGGCGCCCCCACTGCCACGCCGTCGGGTCCTTGCCGAGCTGGACCGTGAGCCGGAGCCTGGCCTGCGACAGCGCGCGGGACAGGACCTCGTCGCGGCTCTCGACCACGTTCACCGTCGTCCGGTCGTCCCACCACGGGCTGTCGGGCTCGGCGAGCAGCGAGTCGACGACCGCGTACCACCGGTCGCCGCCGTCGGGCCACTGGGCCTCGGGCAGGTCGTCGTCGAAGGTGTCCGCGAGCAGGGCGGACCACACCGCTGCGAGGTAGGCCGCGGCCGCGGAGTCCGCGGTCATCCGCCCGTCCCAGCCCCGCAGCAGGTCGACGGCCTTGCGGGTGAACGCATCGTCCACCGGCACCGCGAGCAGGGCGGGCACCAGGGTGTCGTCCAGCGCGGTGCGGGTGTCGGTCTGCAGCTCCTGCGTCGAGGCGACGTCGATCGGCTTCCCGGCGGCGATCTGCTCGGTGAGGACCTGCCGGATCCGCGCCGCGCGGTAGCCGTAGTCCCAGTCGTGGGTGAGGAAGGGCTCGTCGGCGCCGGACACCACCTGGTTCGCGGCGACGATGAAGCCTTCCGGGGGGTCGAGCTCGGCGGGCAGGTCGGCCGGGTCGACCCAGCCCTGCCAGTCGTACCGCGAGTCCCAGCCAGGCCGCGGCCACGACCCGTCCGAGGGCACCGGGCCGTCGGTGATCACCCGCCGGATCGGGATCCGGCCCGGGGCCTGGTAGCCGATGTGGCCGTCGACAGTGGCGAAGACGATGTTCTGCGCCGGGACCTCGAACCTCGAGGCCGCGGCAGCGACGTCGGCGGCGTCGGCGGCCGTGTCCATCGCGAACACCGCCTCGGCGGTGCGCCCCGGTTCCATGCCGGTCCATGACAGCGCCACCGCGGGCGATCCGAACCCACCCGGTTCGACCGGGGCGCCGACCAGCGGGTCCAGGACGTCGGAGACGATCGGTCCGTGCACCGTGGAGCGCACCTCGAGGTCGATCGGCTCGCCGCCGGCGACCTGGATCGTCTCGGTGCGGCTCTGGATCGCGATCTGCTCGCCGTCGCGCAGGTACGTGTGCGCCGAGGTGTCGAGGCGTTCGAGGAAGAAGTCCGAGGTGTCGGCGCCCATGTTGGTCAGGCCCCAGGCCAGCGACGCGTTGTGCCCGATGATCACCCCAGGGAAGCCGGCGAGCGAGAACCCGGTGACGTCGAACGGGCAGGCGGCGCTCACGGTGGCGCAGCGCAGCCCGACCTGGGACCACACCCCGGGGGCCGACAGGTCCAGGTGCGGGTCGTTGGCGAGGATCGGGGCGCCGCTGGCGGTGTGCTCGCCCGACACCGCCCAGGAGTTCGACCCGATCCCGTCGCCCTCGCCGACCAGGTGCGGCACCATCGACAGCGCCTCGTCGGCCAGCCGCGCGGCCTCGGCGGCTCCGGGACCCAGGTCGATCCTCGCGTCGGCGGCCGACGCCTCCACGTCGCCGCCCACGATCGGGGGGCTGGCCGCGGTCCGGGGGAACAGCTGGTCGGTCATCGCGACGTCGCGCACCGCGGCGTACACCTGCACGCGGGCCAGCTCGTCACGGTCGTTCGCGCGCAGGTCCCAGGCCATCGCCTTGAGCCAGACCAGCGAGTCCACCGGGTCCCACGGCTCGGGCGCGGACAGGTCGATCCGGGTGCCCAGGAGGGTGTACTCGACGGCGAGGCTGTCCAGGTCGCGGTTCGCCAGGTAGGCGTTCACGCCGTCCGCGTAGGCCTGGAGGTACTCGCGCGTCGCGTCGTCGAGCTGGGCCCACTCCGCCGAGGCCACCCGGCGCCAGCCGAGGGTGCGCACCACCTTGTCCGAGGCGATCGCGCGCTCGTCGTCGCCGACCAGCTCGGCGAGCCGACCCGATGCGACGTGCCGGCGCAGGTCCATGAGGAAGAACCTGTCCTGCGCATCGACGTAGCCCTGGGCACGGAACAGGTCCGCCGGGGTGTCGGCGTAGATCGTCGGGACACCGCGCGCGTCGCGGAGCACGGACACCTCGGCGCTCAGGCCGAGCAGGGTCGCGGTGCCGCCGTGGCTGGGCAGCGGCCTGCGGACCAGGACGAGGCCGACCCCGGCGAGCGCGACCATGGCGACCACGACGAGACCGGCGACCACGGCGAGGACACGGGACGCACGTCGTCGGGACACGGTGCGAGACTAACGGCGGATCTGACCGACCGGAGGACGACAGTGCCCACCTACTCCTACGCCTGCACCGAGTGCGGACACCGCTTCGACGCCCAGCAGGCCTTCACCGACGAGGCGCTGACGGACTGCCCCCAGTGTGGCGGGGGGTTGCGCAAGCTGTTCGGCAATGTCGGCGTCGTGTTCAAGGGGTCGGGCTTCTACCGCACCGACGCGCGCAACGAGAGCAAACGGCCCGGTGGGGCCGCCCGGTCGGGCTCGAAGGCGGCGACCGGCGACTCGACGTCGGAGGGTTCCTCGTCGGGCGCCGCAGCCGGCGCGGGCTCGGAGGGTTCCTCGTCGACCGACGGGTCGCGGTCGGGCTCGGCCGCGGCGGCCGGGTCGTCGGGCGGCGCGGCCTCGTCAGGGTCCTCGCGCGGCAGCGCCCCGGCCGCCGCGGCCGGCTGATCCACAGGCCGCGCCCGAGCCGCCCCGTCCCCCGCGGAGGCGGTCCTCGAAGCCCCGTCGCCGGACGGTCCGCAAGGCTCCCCGCGTGCCCCTGCTGCTGACCCTGCGCGTGTGGGCCTGGCGCGCCAGACCGCTGGTCGCCATGGCGCTCCTTGCCCTGCTCGTCCTCGCGGTGGCGCACACGGTCGCCCCGGACGCCCCGGCGCCCGCAGTCCTGGTGGCCGCCGGCGACCTGGCCGCCGGCGACGTGCTGACCGGCGACGACCTGCGCGCCGTGCCACTGGACCCGGCCCCCGCGGGCGCCCCGACCGACCCTGCCGCCGTGGTCGGCCGGGCGCTGGCGGTGGCGGTCCCGGCCGGTCTGCCGCTCGTGCCGGAGCTGCTGGCCGGCGACCGGTTCACGCTCGACCCGCCGGCGGGCGCCGTCGTGGTCCCGCTCGAGCTCGACGAGGCGGCCGTGCTGGTCGCCGGGGACCGGGTCGACGTCCTGGCAGTGGGCTGCCCCGAGTACCCGGACGCGCTCGCGCGACGCGCCTTGGTGGTCCAGGCGGCCGAGCCGACGGCCACCGGTGGGTTCGGGCCGGTCCTGGTCGCGATGACGCGGGCGGAGGTCGGCGAGCTCTCCGGGGTCCGGACCGTCTGCCGGCTGGGCGCCGCGCTCGTGGAATGATCCCGAGGTCCGTTCACCCGATCGGAGCGTCCGCAGGCTCTCGACGCCGACCACCTGGAGGCACCAGTGATCAAGGGTTTCAAGGACTTCATCATGCGCGGCAACGTCGTCGACCTCGCGGTCGCCTTCGTCATCGGCGCGGCGTTCGCCAAGGTCGTCACGGCGATCGTCGAGGGGATCATCACGCCGCTCGTCGCCGCGATCTTCGGTCAGCCCAACCTTGCCGCCGTGTGGACGTTCCAGGTCAACAACGCGACCTTCTCGATCGGGCTCGTGCTGCAGGCCCTCGTCGACTTCCTGGCGGTCGCCGTGGCGATCTACTTCCTCATCGTCGTACCGATGAACGCCCTCGCCGAGCGCCGTGCCAAGGGCGAGGAACCCGCACCTGCCGCACCGGCCGAGGACGTCGTGCTGCTGACCGAGATCCGCGACCTGCTCAAGAAGTAGCCACCGGCCCGGCCGCGTTCACCAGTGCGGGGGCTTCTCCCGCAGGATGCGCTCGTCGTCGTCGTCCTCCGGTCGCCCGCCCCAGCCGGCCTCGGTGTCGGCGTCGTCCTTGGGCGCGCGCGGCTCGGGGGCCTCGGTGCGTGCGGTGCCGCCCACCGCGCGGCGGTGCCGTCGCCGACGCTGCGCAGCCGCGTCGCGGCCGGGCGAGGGCTCGTCCCGCGCCCGCTCCGCGGGCCGCGGCGGGCGGTCCGGCGGCTCCTCGGTCACCGTCCGCCCAGGGCCCGCCGCGCCGCGGCGCCCACCACGGCGTCGATCCGGCTGCCGCGGCGCTTGAAGCCGAGCTCGGCGCGCAGGGCGGCGGCGAGCCGGGACTCCTCGCGCTCGACGTCCCCGGTGAGCAACCAGGCCGCCAGGTCGTCGAGCTGGTCGTCGGTGTACGCCCCGACCGGCAGGCCGGCGGAGACGTCCGGGCGCAGGGGACGCGGTTCGGACACCTCGACCTCAGGCACCTCGAGCACGCCCTGCTCGGGCGTGCCGCCCTCCGGTGCGACCTCCTCGGTCGCGTCCCGCCCGGCGCCGTCCGGCGCAGGAAGGTCCGCGGCGTCGTCCGCCGCTGGCGCGGCGTCCTCGCCTGCGGGCTCGGGCGCGGACGTACCGCGCGCGGGCGACGGCTTCCCGGCTCCGCCCTCCGCGCGCCGCGGTGCGGCCGCGGCCGGGCGGGCGGCCCGTGCCGCGTACGCCTCGACGACGACCTGTGCGATCGCGTCCGCCTCGGCCTGCGGATCGCCGAATGCCGCGGCCGACCAGACCTGGACGACGCTCCAACCCAGCCGCTCGAGCCGCTCGGCCACCTGACGGTCGCGCACCCGCACGCTCGGCTCGCCCAGGTAGGCGTCGTCGTCGGTGAGCACCGCGACGAGCAGCTCCTCCGGCAGGTCCGGGTGCCCGACGGCCAGGGGCACCGTGGGGCCGCCGGGGGTGCCGTGCTCGACCGCCACGATCAGACCGAGGCGCCACAGCCGCTCCGCCAGGTCCAGCACCAGTCGGTCGGAGCCATCCGGGGCGGCGGGCTCGCCGGCGGCGCCGTCGGGCTCGCCGACCATGGTCAGCAGATCACGCAGCAGGACCGGGCCCGGCGACGTCAGTCGCTCGGGGTCCAGGTCGGAGCCCGCGAAGCTGGACACCACGACCAGGCGACGGCGCGCCGCGCCGAGCGCCTCGAGCAGCCGGTGTTCGCCGCCCGGCTCGCCGAGCCGGCCGAACCGGTGCAGCACCCGCCCGTGCGGGGTGCGTCCGAAGCCCACCGTGAGCAGCACCGCGTCGCGGCGCAACGCCTCGGTGGCCGCCAGGTCGACGACCACGAACGGCTCGCGCGCCTCGGGTGCGAAGAACCCACCGAGCGCCGGGTCCGCGCGGACCTCCGCCAGCACGGCCTCGCGCACGCGGTCGGCGTGCTCGGTGGTGAGTGCGACCACCGCGAGCGACTCGGTCGGCCGGGTCACGGCGTGCTCGACCACCGATGCGACCACGTGGTCCACCTCGGCCGCGGTCGAGGTGACCGCGCCGTCCCGCCCCGGCATGCCCGTGCCGTCGACCAGGTCCAGGCGCAGCAGTCCAGCGGTGGCCGGCAGCGGTGTCGCGGTCAGCGCCCCGCCGTACCCGTGCTCGGCCAGGAAGGCCGTCAACCGGGGATGGCGCGGGACCGCGTCCGAGCTCAGCGTCACGGTCGGGAGGACCTCTGCCAGGGCGTGCACCGCGCTGCCCGTCGCGCACCGGGTGTCCGCGACCACGACCACCTGACGGGCGCGGGCCAGCGCCCCCACGACGAGCTCGGTGGGCAGGTGGCCGGCCGCGTCGAGGATCAGCAGGTCCTCGGTGCGGGTCGGCGGCAGCACGTGCGGCACGAGCATCGGCCCCACCACCAGGCAGGGGCGCAGGTGCCGCGTGACGTCGGGGTAGCGATCGACGGCCTGGCGCAGGCTGGTGAAGCGGTCCTCGACGATCTCGCCGAACAGGGCCTGGGTCTGCTCGTCGCAGCGGTGCAGCCGCTGGCGCAGCGACTCCCGCGAGCCAGCAACGTGAAGCAGGGCGCGGTCGGACAGGTGACGACGGTCGAGGGTGCGGAACTCCGCGACCAGCCGGGACAGCGACCCACCGTCGTGGGCCGCCATCGCGGGGTCCTGGCGCAGGATCTCCTCGAACGCGGTGCTCCACCACGCCAGGTCGAGCTCCGCCCCGACCACGCCGGCCGCGACCCGCCGCGCGGCCAGGTCCGCGAGGAGGTCGCCCAGCCCGCGCTTGGCCAGGTCGCGCAGCAGCGCGGTGCGTTCCGGGAGCGCCGCGAGGGCGCCGGCGTCGGCGTGCAAGCGGTCGAGCCGCTCGGCGAGCCTGGCCCAGTCGAGCCCCTCGAGGTCGCCCCCGACGGCGGTGCCGTCGAGGACCCCGGCCAGGGCCGCGAGGTCCTGGCTCACCGAGCGGTGGTCGCGCTCGATGGCCGCGAGGCCCGAGGGCAGGCGAGGCCAGCCGCCGGCCGGGCAGTGCGCCTGCCAGATCTCCCGCTGGGCGTGCAGCTCGACCAGCGCGGCGTGCAGGTCCGCCACCGGGCGCCCGGGCCGTAGCAGGTCCTTGGCCTGGCGGCGCAGCCTGCGGCGCACCCGGGCGACCATCTCCACGCCGTGCTCCGCACGCCACTGCTTGGTGGCCGTCGCCGCGATCATGTCCGCGGCCGAGCGCTCGAAAGCGATGGGCTGGAACACGTCGAGCACCTGGCGCACCCCGCCGAGCATCCGCAGCTGCTCGGTCCACTGCGCCGGGGTCGACGCCGGGACCAGGCCGGTGGCCTCGGCGACCTCCGCGCTCGTGTCCCGCATGCGGGGCAGCGCGTCGCGCAGCCGCTCGACCCGGTCCAGGGCGGCGCCGGCACGGTCGGCCGTGGGCAGGTCCGCGCCGAACCACGCGGTGGTAGCGGTGCTCGCCGTGAAGGCGCCCAGCCCGGCGACGGTGACCAGGTCGGCCGCGGCCTGGGCCCGGCGTTCGGCGGTGAGCGACTCGGCGACCGGCGCGGTCAGACGCACCGTGGTGCGCGGGCTCGGGCGCTGTGCGGTGAGGCGGGCCAGCGCCTGGAGCGCGTCGTAGGCCGAGCACCCCCACGGCTCGCGAACAGTGTGCAGCGCCTCGACGTAGCCCGCCAGGCGCGACCTGCGGTCCAGCAGCTCGCGGTCGACGATCTCGACCTTCGCGCCGTCCACCAGCACGGGCTCGATCGTCATGGCGCCGAGCAGCCGGCGGGCCACCTCGCCGCGCCAGCCCGAGTCCGGCGCCACGTCCAGTACCAGGTCGCCGAGCCCCAGGTCGCCGAGCCGGCCCGTCACCGCGGTCGCGGCCCGCCGATGCCCGGCGACGTAGAGCACCCGGCGGCCCGCGGCTGCCGCGTCCGCGATCACCGCGGCCAGGGTGCCCGGCACGTCGGATCCGGCCGGGGCGTCGACCAGCAGGTGGTGGCCGGCCGCCATCGCGTCCAGCACGTAGGCCTGGGCCGGGTCCAGGTCGCCGACGCCGCGCTCCTGGTCCAGCCCGCGGTCACCACGCAACGCGGGCGGGAGCGGGTGGGCGAGCGCTGCGGCAGCGCGCTGGTCGCCGCACAGCGCCGCGATCACCTCGTGCCCGGGGAGCGCCGGCGCGAGCTGCTCGAGGTCGTCGACCAGCATCTGCTCGGGGTGCATGAACGTGCCCACCACGACCCGGTCGGTCAGCTCGAAGTCGTCCAGCACGGCCACGCCGAGCGAGCCCAGACGCTCGAGGGCCGGGCGCGGGTCGAAGCCCTGGGCGGTGAACGCACCGCGGGCCAGCGAGGTGGGGTCGAGCAGCGCACCCCGGCGGCGCAGCGCCGCCGCGAGCAACGGATTGATCTCCAGCGACGGCTCGAGGACGAGGTCGTAGTCGGCCTCGCCCCGGCCGCGGGGCGTGACCGACACGGGACGCAGCAGCACCGGCGCCCGCAGCCGGCGGCGCTCGGCCGGCTGCGTGCCACCCTCGCGCGGCACGGTGTCGTCGTCGACGGCCCGCGGGATCGTGTCCCCCACCCCGGACGCGAGCGCGTCCAAGGGGTCGGGCTCGGGGTCGTCGCCGGACTCGGTCCAGCCGGCCACGCCGATCGCGAGGAAGGCGGTCGCCAGCCCCGAGCGCAGGGCGTGGTCCTCGGCGAGGGCGCCGACCGCCCGGGCGCGACGGCGGGCCTGGGCCAGCGCAGCACCCTCCCGCACCAGGTTCGACAGCCGGGTCGGCCGGCCGGCGAACAGCTGGGCGATCCCGGAGGGGTGGGCCGCGGACAGGTCGAGCTGCGCCTCTCCGAGCCGCTCGACGTCGGACAACGCCGACTCGCCGGCAGCGTCCAGCAGGGCGTCGCGCCAGCCGCGCACCGCGGCGGCGACCAGGTCGGCGGTGGTCACGGCCGAGACCGGGGGCGAGCTGCGGCCGGAGTCGACCGTCCCCCGGTCGGAGCGCTGCACGGGCATCACGCCAGCACGCTACGGCGGGGAGGAAGGGTGGCGCGGTCGGCGCGCCGACGGGTGGCCCGACTGGCCGTCGAGCGGGCCACGAAACGGGCGCCTGGGCGCGGGGTCAGCGGACGGGCCCGGACATACGACAGTGCGCGCCGCGCAGGGGGCAGGCGACGCGCACTGTCTGAGATCAGTGTGCTCGCTACGACCGTCCTCGTCAAACCCCCGTCACCCGTCCGGACCCACCGACCTCGGGGGTCAGCTCCAGTGGCTCGCGCGCCAGTCGATGACCTCGAGCGGAACGATCAGGACGGGCCGGTGCTGGTGGTGGCTGAGGCGCACGGCGAGCGATCCGTCCAGGAACTCGCGCATCCGCGAGCCGGGCCCGGGCGCCTGGGTGCCGACCACGAAGGCAGAGGCGTCCACGGCGCGCGCGAGGTGGGTCAGCGCCCGGTCGGGGCGCCCGGCGAGGTACCTGAACACCCACGGCACCGCGGAGCCGAGCACGTCGGTGAGGTGCTGGACGTAGGTCTGCTGGCGCTCCTGCCACTGGTCGTCCATGCCGTCGGGGTCGATCGGCACGTGCAGGACGGTGCCGTCGGCGTACTCCTCGGCGACGTAGCGGCCCTGGTCGACGTAGGCGCAGTAGAGCGCCGACGCCCCGGCCGCGTCGGCCCACATCGCCGCCGTGAGGGCGACGAGCTCGGGCTGGTCGGGCTCGAGGGCGAGGACGAGCGGGTGCCCGGCGGCCGGCACCATCCGGTCCGGGCTGGGCTGCGGCACGTGGTGCGTCGGCATCGATCGGTCCCTCCCGCGGCCGGCGGCCGCCTCGCCGGGCGGCCTCGACGCCTGCCTACCACGTCGGGCTGCGCCGCCCGCCGTCAGCCTACGGCCGCACCCCCGCGGCGAGTGCTCTCGCACCACGTGGCCCGCACCGAGTTCGCATCCGAACATACCGGCGGGTTCGAACGTCCGGCAGTTCGATCACGTCGGCACCGTTCGAAGGCGCCCCGAGGTCGGCGCGCCCGTGCGAGCGGGCCGGTCTCACACGGCGGCGTCGACCGGCTCCGCCCGCCTGGCCACGCCAGGAGCGGTGTCCGACAGCGGCCTCGCCTGGATGAACAGCGCCAGCACGGCGCCGGCGAGCATGATCGGCACCGCATAGAGGTAGATCGGCGGCAGTGCCGTGGCGAAGGCCTCGGCGATGGCCGACTGCACCGGCGCCGGCAGGCCGGCGAGCACCTGCGGGGTCAGCGAGCTCACCCCGCCTCCGGCTCCGATCGGGTGCCCGCCCAGCGGCCCGCCGGCCACCTGGGCCGTCAGCCGCGTGACGAAGATCGAGCCGAACACGGCGATGCCGAGGGAAGCGCCGATCTGCCGGAAGTAGTTCTGCGCGGACGTCGCGGCGCCCAGCACGGCGTGCGGGACGCTGTTCTGCACGATCAGCGTGAGGTTCTGCATCGCGCCGCCGACCCCGAGGCCCAGCACCAGCATGGCCAGGGCCAGCATCCAGTACGAGGTGCCGACCCCGATCTGCGACAGGAGCGCCAGACCGACGCCCGCAACAGCCGCACCGACCACCGGGTAGACCCGGTACCGCCCGGTGCGGGTGATCAGCCGTCCGGTGACGATGGAGGTGGTGAGCATGCCGACGACCATCGGGATCATCATCAAGCCCGACGTCGTCGCGTTCACCTGCTCGACCATCTGCAGGTAGGTCGGCAGGTAGGCCACCGTGGCGAACATGCCGATGCCGATGGTCACGCCGGCCGCGGCGGGGAAGACGAAGTTGCGCTCGCGGAACAGCTCGAGCGGGATGATCGGGTGATCGGCGCGACGCTCCACCTGCACGAAGACGACGCCCGTCACGACGATCCCCGCGGCCAGCAGGAGGATCTGCGGGCTCCCCCAGTCGTAGGTCGTCCCGGCCCAGCTCGTGAGCAGCACGGCGGCCGAGGAGAACAGCGCGAGCAGCCCCGTGCCGGCGTAGTCCAGCCGTGGGCGCGTGCCGGTCGGCTTGTGCAGGTGCAGGGTCACCAGCACCGTGGCGAAGGCGGCGAGCCCGAGCGGCAGGTTGATGTAGAAGACCCAGCGCCAGCCGATGTTGTCCGTCAGGTACCCCCCGATCAGGGGCCCGGCGATCGAGGCGAGGCCGAAGACGCTGCCCATCAGGCCGGCGTACCGACCGCGCTGCCGGGGCGGGATGATGTCGCCCACGATGGCCTGGGCGCCGATCATGAGCCCGCCACCGCCGATGCCCTGCAGCGCCCGGAACGCGATGAGCTCGCCCATGCTCTGGGCGGCGCCTGACAGCGCCGACCCGACCAGGAACACGGCGATCGCGAACAGGAAGATCGGCTTGCGACCGAACAGGTCGCCGATCTTGCCGTAGATCGGCAGCCCGATCGTGCTGGCGAGCAGATACGCAGTCACGACCCACGACAGGTGCTCCAGGCCGTTGAGCTCGCCGACGATGGTCGGCAGCGCGGTCGCCACGATGGTCTGGTCCAGTGCCGCGAGCAGCATCGCGAGCATGAGGCCGACGAAGGTCCACGCGAACTGCCGCTTGTTGCGGGCGACGTCCTCCGGGTCGGGGAACGCGCCTGCGCCCTGGCTGGGCTGGCTCATGGACAGGCCTCCTTCGGGCGGCGCTCCGCCTCGGACGGGTTTACTTGACTGAGTCTACTGTTGACTGAGTGCGGTAATCTACCCGAGTGACGGAGGCGCAGAGCGCACAGGCGGTGTCGCGGCGACTGGCGCGCACACTCGTCCTGGTCGGCGAGCAGATCAAGGCGTCGTTCGCGGAGTCGGTGGAGTCCCTCGGGCTGCCGGTCCCGTTGGCCCGGACGCTCCTGGCGCTGGGCGCGCCCGAGCCGATGCGCGACCTCGCCGATCATCTGGCGTGCGACCCGTCGCACATCACCGGGATCGCCGACCGGCTCGAGGAGCGGGGCCTGGTCCGCCGCGTGGTCGGGCACGACCGCCGGGTCAAGCTGCTGGAGCTCACCGAGGCCGGCACGGCCATGCGCGACCGGGTGGGCGCGGCGGTCGCGGCGAGCTCCCCGACCGCCCGGCTGGAACCGCACCGCCGTGAGGAGCTGCTCACGCTCCTCGAGCAGCTGCTCGACCCGCAGCCCGAAGGCGCGGCACGAACCGCCGCGACGACGACCGGTCGCTGAGCCGCCGCAGGGACGCCGCGGCGACGGCCGGCCCGTCTCAGCCCTTGCCGGCGGGCTCGCGCAGCGGCTCGAGCCGCTCCAGCAGCACCGCGGCGGCCGGGCTCGGCGAGGCCGGCACCGCGACGGCCACCTCCCACGGCGGTACGTCGCCCTCGAGCGGCACCGCCACCAGCCGCTCGGGTCGCTTCGCGGCGATCGGCTCGGGCACCACGGCCAGCCCCAGGCCCGCCTCGACCAGGTCGAGCATCGAGTGCACGTCGTTGACCTCGAGCTCGACCCGGTGCGTCAGGCCCGCCGCGGCGAACGCCCGGTCGGTCAGCGCGCGTGCCGCCCAGTCCGGGCGGAACCCGACGAAGGTCTCGCCGGCCACGTCGCCGGGTCGGACACCCGAACGGCCGGCCAGCGGGTGGTCGGGCGGGCACAGCAGCACCAGGCGGCGCTCGGCCAACGGGTGGAGCACCACACCGGCGGGCAGCGTCGAGCACACCGCGAGCACCGCCAGGTCCAGGCGACCACCGGCCACGTCGGCGAGCAGCGCCGCCGAGCCCGCATAGCCGAGCCGGATCGCCACCCCGGGGTGCTCGGCCCGGAACGCGGCGAGCTCGCGCGGCACGTCGATCACCCCGAGGCACTGCTCGGAGCCCACCGACAGGGTGCCGCCCACCACACCGCGCACCGCACGCACCGCATCGCGGGCCGCGGCGGCGCTGGCCAGGGTCCGGTGGGACTCCTCGAGGAGCGCGGCACCGGCGGCGGTCAGCTCGACCCGGCGGGTGCTGCGGACGAACAGCGACGCGCCGAGCTCGTCCTCCAGTGCCCGGATCGAGGCGGACAGACCCGACTGGGAGATCTGCAGCAGCTCGGCGGCACGGGTGAAGTGCCGCTCGTTGGCCACCGCGACGAAGTGCTCGAGCTGGCGCAGCTCCACGACGAACTCCCATCGCCTGTATCGATCAGTGTCATCGATCCCACCTGTTGGACCGATTGATCAGCCCGCAGTGCATAGTAGCCGCGGCCCGATCCCCGGATGAGAAGAGTCACCATGCCTGCCCCCACCCCGCTGCCCACCACCGCGCTCGGCCGGACCGGGATGGAGATCACCCGCGTCGGGTTCGGAGCGTGGGCGATCGGCGGCGGCGGGTGGCGCTACGCCTGGGGCGAGCAGGACGACGCGGCGTCGGTCGCGGCGATCCGGCACGCCGTGGAGCAGGGCGTGACGTGGATCGACACCGCGGGCGCCTACGGCTACGGCCACTCCGAGGAGGTCGTCGCCCGCGCCCTGGCCGATCTGCCCGAGGCCGACCGGCCATACGTGTTCACCAAGGGCGGCCTGCGCCCGGTGGCCGGCGACCCGACCCTCGAGCCCCGGCGGGTGGGCGACGCGGCGAGCCTGCGCGGCGAGGTCGAGCAGTCGCTTCGGCTGCTCGGCGTCGAGCGGATCGACCTCTACCAGATGCACTGGCCGGCGGACGACTGCGGCATCGAGGACTACTGGCCGTTGTTCCAGGCGCTCGTCGACGAGGGAAAGGTGCGCGCGATCGGCCTGTCCAACCACACGGTGGCCCAGCTCGACGCGGCCGAGGCGATCGCGCACGTCGGCACCCTCCAGCCGCCCCTCAACCTGCTGCACCGGGAGGCGGCCGGCGACGTCATCCCGTGGGCCGCGGCGCACGGGACCGGTGTCATCGTCTACTCGCCGATGGCCTCCGGGCTGCTCACCGGAGCGTTCACCGCGCAGCGTGCCGCGGCCCTGGGCGCCGAGGACTGGCGCTCGCGCAACCCCGACTTCTCCGGCGACGGGCTGGCCCGCAACCTGGCCCTGGTCGACGCGCTGCGACCGGTCGCCGAGCGCCACGGCGTGGGCGTCGGCCCGGTGGCCGCCGCGTGGACGCTGACCGTGCCCGGCGTCTCCGGCGCGATCGTGGGCGCCCGGTCCCCCGAGCAGGTCGACGGGTGGCTGCCCGCCGCCTCGCTCGACCTCACCGAGGCCGACCGCGCCGAGATCTCAGCGGCCCTGACCGCCACCGGGGCGGGCGAGGGCCCGGTCCTCTGATCGTCGTCAGCCGCGCCGCTGGACCACGTCGGCCGGGCCGAGCCGGTCGGACGAGGTCTTGGCCTGGTGCCAGAACGGGTAGCGCATCGGCTCGCGGCTGGCCGCGTCGAGCCGGGCGAGCTCGTCGTCGCTCAGCACCAGGTCCGCCGCGCCGAGGCTGTCCTGGAGCTGCTCGACCGTGCGTGCGCCCACGATCAGCGACGTCACCGCCGGCTGCGCCAGCGTCCAGGCGAGCGACACCTGGGCAGCCGAGACACCGTGGTCGGCGCCGACCGCGACGGCGGTCTCGATGATGTCGTAGAGCCTGTTCTCGTCGGGAACGGGCGGCTCGTCCCACGCCGTCAGGTGCCGCGACCCGGCCGGCGGCTCGACCCCGCGGCGGTACTTGCCGGAGAGCAGGCCGCCGGCGAGCGGGCTCCACACCAAGATGCCCAGGCCCTGGTCGATCGACACCGGGACCAGCTCGTCCTCGACGTGGCGGGAGTGCATCGAGTAGTGGATCTGCTGGCTCACGAAGCGCTCGTACCCGCGCGCGTCGGACACCCCGAGGGCCTTCATCAGCTGCCAGGCGGCGTAGTTGGAGACGCCGATGTACCGCACCTTCCCGGACCTGACGAGGTCGTCCAGCGCGGACAGGGTCTCCTCCAGCGGCGTCTGCCCGTCCCACTCGTGGACCTGGTACAGGTCGATGTGGTCCGTGCGCAGGCGACGCAGGCTCGCCTCGGCCGAGCGCAGCACGTGGTGGCGCGACAGGCCAGCGTCGTTGGGGCCCTCGCCCATCGGCATCCGGCACTTGGTGGCCAGCAGGAAGTCGTCCCGCGACGTGCCGAGGGCCTCGCCGAGCAGCTCCTCGGACATGCCGGACGAGTAGACGTCGGCGGTGTCGACGAGGTTGATCCCGCGGTCGCGCGCCACTGCGAGCTGGTCGCGGACGCCCTCGACCCCGATCTGGCCCACCATCGCCGCCCACCCGGTGCCGCCGTAGCCCATCGTGCCGAGCGTGAAGGTCGAGACGCGCAGACCGGACCGGCCGAGCTGGCGGTACTCCATGGGTGTCCTCCCGAGTTCGGGCACGGCGACTCGCCACCGTACCGGTGTGCCCCATGCTCCCGGCCAGGGGTCATCGCGTCCAACAGGTGAATCCGATCGCATCCATCACCCGGATCGATGGCAGCGCGCCGGTGCGACCGAGGTGCGGAGTGAGTCGTTCCGAGACGCGCGGCCGATGAGCGTGAGGGCCCCTCATCCGCGGATGTTCCGTCACGGACGCCGCTACGAATCCTCCGCCGTCGCATCCGGATCTGCCGATCACCGCTCGGGGAGGCGCACTTCGCCGACGTAGTCCCGGCGCCCCACGCGGCGAAGAGGCGCCCAGACACCGATCCGTGCGGGGCCGTCCGCACTGCGGGCGGCGATCCGACCCTCCAACACGCTTCGCCGCGTCGGCTGCCGCCACAGCCGGCTCCCACCGCCGTCGACGACGCCCGGCGAGCAGCCCGCGCTGAGCATTGACGCTCAGCCCGCCGACGCGCGTGGCATCCGTCGCAGGGGCGTGCGCTCCGGGGGGTGCCGGTCCACCAGCCGCACCTGGGCCAGCAGCAGCCGCAGGGCTTCGGCACCGGCCTCGGCGGGGCGGTCGGAGACCAGGGTGAGCGGCGAGCGCACCGGCGGGCCCTCCGGGCGGTCGGAGCCGCGCCCGCGCGGGGCGACGACGACCACCGGCAGGTCGCGCACCAGCGGGCCACCGGTCGGCGCGACCAGGATCGCCCCGTCGATCATGTGCCCCCGCAGGCGCGCGAGGGTGCGCCGCTCCCACGCCCAGGCGTTCGCCGTGCCGTCGCCGACCGCGACGAGCGTCCCGTAACCGGTCCCGGCCGCGGCAGCCGAGACGCCCTTGAGCACCTCGCCGGCCCAAGCGTCGAGCCCCGCCGCGACCACGCCGACCACTCCGCTGCCCCCGCCCCGCATCCGCTGGGCGACGATGCTCGGCTCGTACCCGAGGCTCTCGACCGCTGCCAGCACGCGCTCGGATGTCGCGACCCCTACCCCTGGGCGGTGGTTGATCACCTTGGAGACCGTGGCGATCGACACCCCTGCCAGGCGGGCGACGTCGTGGATGGTCGGCGGTCCCATCGGGCTCAGCCCCCGCGGTGCGGGGATCCGGCCGGTCCCACGTCGACCGTCACCCAGCGCGGGTCGGCGACCGTGACCGGGTGCGGGGCGCCGACCAGGTCGACGGTGGTCTGCGTCTCGCGCTCCGCGCACGACGGTCCGACCCACAGCTCGACCACGCCCGGCTCGACGGCGCGCACCAGGTCGCGACCGCTGAACGCCAGCCGCGTGGTCGGCACCGAGAAGCCCACCGTCGCCTGCTCGCCGGGCTCGAGGACGACGCGCGCGTAGCCGAGGAGCTGGGCCACCGGCCGGGTGATCGACGCGACCGGGTCGTGCGCGTAGAGCTGGACCACGTCGGCCCCGGCCCGCTCGCCGGTGTTGGCCACCCGCACGGTGACCTCGACCGACCCGTCGGTCGGGACCTGTGCGGCCCGGACCCGCAGGTCACTGCGGGTGAACGTGGTGTACGACAGCCCGAAGCCGAAGGGTCGCGCCGGTTCGTTGTCGAGGTCGGACACCGAGGACGGCCCGCCCAGCGGGGGGTGCAGGTACGAGTACGGCTGGGATCCGGCCGAGCGCGGCATGCTCACCGGCAGGCGGCCCGACGGGTTCACCCGGCCGCTGAGCACTCCCGCGACGGCCGCGGCTCCCTCCTCGCCCGGGAAGAACGCCTGGACCACCGCCGCGCAATGCTCGAACGCCCAGTCCAGCGCGTACGGCCGGCCCGTCACGGCCACCAGGACCACGGGGGTGCCGGTGGCCAGCACGCGCTCGACGAGCTCGCGCTGCACGCCCGGGAGCTCGAGCGAGTCGGCGTCGCAGCCCTCGCCCGAGGTGCCCCGGCCGAACAGCCCCGCACGGTCGCCGACCACGAGCACGGCCACGTCGGCCGCGGCCGCGGCACGCTCGGCGGCCCCGAAGCCCGAGCGGTCCGGGTCGGCGACGCCGCAGCCCTCGACGTGCTCGACCTGCGCGCCCGGGAGCTCGCGGCGCAGCGCCTCGAGGACGGTGGGCACCTCCAGTCCCAGCGGCACCTCCGGGAACTGGTCCAGCACGTGGTTGGCGAACGAGTAGCACCCGAACAGCGCCGTGGCACGGTCCGCGTTGGGGCCGATCACGGCGATCCGGCCGGTGCGCGCCAGGGGGAGCGCGCCGTCGTTGGAGAGCAGGATCACGGCCTCCTCGGCGAGCCGGCCCGCGAGCGCGCGGTGCTCCGCCGGGTCGAGGGTGCCCGGGTCGGGGGCCTCGCCCTCGAACGTCTCGTCGAGCAGCCCGAGCGCGGCCTTCTGGCGCAGCACCCGGGTCACGGCGCGGTCCACGAGCTCGAGCGGCACGTCCCCGGAGCGCACCGCGGCGGCCAGCGGCCCGAGGTAGGCGTTGCCGGTCGGCAGCTCGACGTCCACGCCCGCACGCAACGCCTGCCCGGCCGCGTCGGCGAGGTCGGCGGCCACGCCGTGCAGGGACGCGAGGAACGCGATCCCGAAGTAGTCCGCCACCACGACGCCGTCGAACCCCCACCGGTCGCGCAGCACCCCGGTGAGCAGGCCCCGGTCGGCCGCGACGGGCAGCCCGTCGATCTCGGCGTAGGAGTGCATGACCGAGCCGACCCCGGCGTCCAGCACGGCCATCTCGAACGGCACGAGCAGCACGTCGGCGAGCTCGCGGGGGCCGGCGTGCACGGGGGCGAGGTTTCGACCCGCCCGCGAGTTCGAGTAGCCGACGAAGTGCTTGAGCGTCGCCACGATCCCTGCCGACTGCAGGCCGCGCACGTAGCTGCTCGCGACGGTCCCCACCACGTACGGGTCCTCCGCGATGCACTCCTCGACCCGGCCCCACCGGGCGTCGCGGACCACGTCGAGCACGGGTGCCAGCCCCTGGTGCACGCCGAGGGAGGCCATCGTCGTGCCGATCGCGCGGCCGATCTCCTCCACGAGCGCCGGGTCGAACGACGCGCCCCAGGACAGCGGAGCCGGGAAGGTGGTGGCCTGCCACGCCGCGAGGCCGGTGAGGCACTCCTCGTGGACCAGCGCGGCGATCCCGGGCCGGGTGTGCTCGACCAGCCATCGCTGACGCTCGCGCAGCAGCCGCGCGGCGCCGGCCGGGTCGACCGGCGCCGTGCCGTAGAACCGGGTGATCTGGCCGACGCCGTGCCGGGCGAACTCCTCGAACGCGACCGGCTCGTCGAGCATCGCGTCCTGCATCGGCGCGACCTCGAAGCCGCTGCCCGCGTCGGCCCACATGCCGACGAGCTGGGCGAGCTTCTCCTCCAGGCTCAGGCTCGCCAGCAGGTCTGCCACCCGGCGCTCGACGTCGCGGGCGTCGACGCGGTCCTCGGTCGATGTCATTCGGGGAGCCTCTCGCTCGATCGGTCAGGAGGCGAGCGCCGCGGGCCGCTGGGCGCTGCGCCGCGCCGTCTCGAAGAGTGGTCGAAAGTTTCTCCGGAACTTTCGCTGGCCCTTACGATAGGGCTGCACGCGGGGAGCGTCAACGGCCGACGGACTGGAGGAACCGCCATGGCGAGCAGGGGCGTCACGATCGCCGAGATCGCGGCCGCGGCCGGGGTGTCGGTACCCACCGTCTCCCGAGTGCTCAACGGCCGCAAGGGCGTCTCGGCCGAGACCCGCCGCGTCATCGAGACGCTGCTCGAGGAGCGCGGCTACGAGCGGCGCGGACGGCCGGTGCGCGGCAGCGGTCTCATCGACTTCGTGATCTCCAGCCTCCAGACGCAGTGGGCCACCACGCTGCTGCGCGGGGCCCAGGCCGAGGCCTCCCGGCAGGGGGCCGACCTCGTGGTCACCACCACCGACGGCCGGCCGATCGGCACCCCGGACTGGGTCGAGCACCTGGCCGCGCGCGGGTCGGACGGGATCGTGCTCGTGGTCTCCGAGCTGCTGCCCGCCGGGCGAGAACAGCTCGAGCGCCTGCACGTCCCGGTCGTGCTGGTCGACCCGGTCGGCACCGGAGCACAGCCCTTCGCCACCGTGGCCGCCACCGACTGGGCCGGTGGCCGCGACGCGGCCGACCACCTGCTGGGCCTCGGCCACCGGCGGATCGGCTTCATCACCGGCCCCATCCAGCAGGTCTGCCACCGCGACCGGCTGGACGGCTACCAGGCCGCGCTGCGGCGCAACGGCGTGCGCCTGGACCCCGACCTGGTGCGGCACGGCGACTCGCTGGTCGGCGGCGGGCATCGCCTGGGCGCCGAGCTGCTGGCCCTGCCGGACCCGCCGACCGCGATCATCTCCGGCTCCGACGAGCAGGCCTACGGCGTGTACCTGGCCGCACGCGACCGCGGCCTGCAGATCCCCGAGGACCTGTCGGTGGTCGGCAACGACGACGTCGAGCTGTGCCAGTGGATCTCCCCACAGCTGACCACCGTGCGCCAGCCGCTGGCGGCCATGGCCCGGGAGGCCACCCGGATGGTCATCGAGCTCTCCCGCGGCGGAGTGCGGCCGAACCCGCGGGTGGAGCTGGCCACCTCGGTGGTGCTGCGCGCGTCGACCGCCCCGCCCCGCACGGCCGCCCACTCCGCGGCCGTCACCGCCGAGGAGTCGGCGTGACGGGCCCCGCGGTCCACGGGGCGGACGGCACCCTGCTGCCCTGGCTTCGACCGCTCGGTCGGACGGGCCTGACGGTGTCCGCGGTGGCCGCGGGCGGGAGCCCACTCGGCAGCATGCCCGGGCTCTACGGCCACGAGGTCTCCGCAGCCGAGGGCACCGACACCGTGACCGCCGTGCTGCGCAGCGAGATCCGGACGATCGACACCTCCAACGGCTACTCCGACGGGGAGTCCGAGCGGCGGATCGGCGCGGCGATCGCGACCTTCGGCGGCCTGCCGACGGACGTGACTGTCATCACCAAGGTCGACGCCAGGGGGCGCGACTACTCGGGCGACCGCGTCCGCGCGTCCGTGGACGAGTCCCGCGCGCGTCTCGGCCTGGACCACCTGCCGCTGGTGCACCTGCACGACCCGGAGTTCCACGACTTCCACGTGCTCACCGCCCCCGGCGGCGCGGTGGACGCGCTCGTCGGGCTCAAGGAGTCCGGCGTGGTCGGGGCGATCGGCCTGGCCGGCGGGCGAGTGCAGGAGATCGCCCGGTACCTCGCGCTCGGCGTGTTCGACGCGCTGCTGGTGCACAACCGCTGGACGCTGCTGGACCGCAGCGCCGGCGACCTGCTCGCCCGGGCCGAGGAGCAGGGTCTCGGCCTGATCAACGCCGCGGTCTACGGCGGAGGCATGCTCGCCGCGCCCACCGTGGCGCCCGGCGCGACCTACGGCTACCGGCCGGCACCTCCCGAGGTGCTCGGCGCGGTCGAACGGATGCGCGCGGTCTGCGCCCGGCACGGCACGGACCTGGCCACCGCCGCACTCCAGCTCTCCCTGCGCGATCCCCGGTTCGCCACCACGGTGGTCGGGATGAGCCGCCCGAGCCGGGTGGCGAGCACTCTCGCGGCAGCCGCCGCGCCGGTACCCGAGGCGCTGTGGGACGAGCTCGAGGCCCTGCTCCCGCCGCGCCGCGTCTGGCTCGACGCCCCCTTCGCCTGACCCGTCACCGGGATCCACGACGACCTCCCCCGAGCCTGGAAGGAACGCCCATGCAGATCGCGTCCACCGACGTCCCCGCCGCCGTCCGCCACCGCGCCGCCGCCGCGACCGTGACCCTGACCGCTCCCGACGGCACGCTGCTCGTCGGCCGGGAGGTCCGGGTGGAGCAGGTCCGGCACGCCTTCGGGTTCGGCAACATCGGCTTCGACTTCATCGAGCTGGCGAACGGCGAGACGACGGACGGCGCACGGGTGTTCGGCGGTGCGCGCACCGAGCAGGCCGAGCGCCTCGCCGAGCTGTGGTTCGACCTGTACAACGTCGCGACCCTGCCGTTCTACTGGCGCGGCTTCGAGCCGGAGCGCGGCCACCCCGACACCCGGCGGCTGCACCGGACCGCGCAGTGGTTCGGTGAGCACGGCGTCACGGTCAAGGGGCACCCGCTGCTGTGGCACACGCTCGCCCCGCGGTGGCTGCTGGACGTGCCGACCGCCGAGGTCGAGTCGGTGGTCCGGGCCAGGATCCGTCGCGAGGTCACCGACTTCGCCGACGTGGTGGACGTGTGGGACGCGATCAACGAGGCGGTGATCATGCCGGTCTTCACCGCCGAGGTGAACGCGATCACTCCGCTCGCCCAGCGCCTGGGCCGGGTGGAGACCGTCCGGCTCGCGTTCGACACCGCCCGGGAGGCCGGCGCGAGGACGCTCGTGCTCAACGACTTCAACATGTCGGCGGAGTACGAGCGTCTGATCGCCGAGTGCCTGGACGCCGGAGTGCAGATCGACGTGATCGGGCTGCAGAGCCACATGCACCAGGGCTGGTGGGGCGTCGACAAGACCCTGGACGTCCTCGAGCGGTTCTCCCGGTTCGGACTCCCGCTGCAGTTCAGCGAGACCACGCTGGTCTCCGGCCACCTCATGCCGCCGGAGATCGTCGACCTCAACGACTACCAGGTGGACAGCTGGCCCTCGACTCCGCAGGGCGAGGAGCGCCAGGCCACGGAGATGGTCACGCACTACACCACGCTCGTCGAGCACCCGGCGGTGGAGGCGATCACCTACTGGGGCCTGTCCGACGACGGGTCGTGGCTCGGGGCGCCGGCCGGCCTGGTGCGCGCGGACGGCACGCCGAAGCCCTCGTACGACGCGCTGCGCGGCCTGGTCAAGGGCGCGTGGTGGCTGGCGCCCACCACAGTGGTCAGCGACGAGGCCGGGCGCGTCGGGGTCGAGGGCTTCCGCGGCACGTACCGCCTCACCGTCGACGGCCGCACCGCGACGGTCGACCTGACCGCCCCCGGTGAGCTCGTGGTCACTCCGACCTGAGTTCGTCCGTTCGGTGGGATCGGTGGTCACCATCGAGTGGACTGCCGCCCTGCGATCTTGGGGGTGGCGCGATGGCCCTTGGCCCCCGTGCGATCGAGTCGTGACGAGCGGCGCGCTCCGAAGTGCGCGGTCACGCCGAGGAGCGCCCGGGCCGGCGCGCTTCGCCGGGGCGGTCCCGGCACCCCACGCGGCGAGGAGGCGCTCAGACACCGATCCGTGCGGGGCCGTCCACAATACGAACGCCGATCGAAGTCCCGACGCGCTTGGCCGCGTGGGCCGCCGCCACCGCTCGGCTCCCACCACCGCCGGCTGCTCATGTTCGGCTCATGCCGCTCAGGCTCGGCGGGCCAGGGCGGCGGCGAAGGACGGCACCAAGGGGACCGTCGGCATGAGGGCCGCCTGGTAGGCGTGGTAGACGTCGGGCTTGCCCGGCCAGACCGTGCCCGCGGGCCGGTTCTGCGCGTCGAGCTCGTGGTGCCACGAGCCGAGCTCGTGGTCGACCAGGTAGGTGTCGGCGTACGCCCACCAGCCCGCGGCGTCGTCGACGTACCGCTGCTCGCCGGTGAGGCGGTGCAGCGCGATGGCGGTATTCAGCGCCTCGGCCAGCACCCAGTGCATCCGCTCGCGCACCACCGGGGTGCCGTCCCAGTCGGTGGTGTAGACGAAACCGTCGGCGCCGTCGGCGGCCCAGCCGTCGGCTACCGCGCGGTCGTACAGCGCCGCGGCCGCCTCGGCCAGTCCCGCGATCCGGCCCGCACCGAGCGACGCGTCGACCGCCAGCAGCAGCCGAGCCCATTCCAGCCCGTGGCCGACCGTGGCGCCGTACGGCCGGAACGGGTGCGCCGGCTGATCACGGTGGTGGTCGAGCATCGGGGTCCAGTGCGCGTCGAAGTGCTCCGGGATGCGCCAGTCGTTGCCGCGCGCCCAGGCGACCACGTGCGCGGCGATCCGCCCGGCCCGCTCGTGCCACACCGGGTCACCGGTGACGTCTCCGGCGGCCAGGTAGGCCTCGACGGTGTGCATGTTCGCGTTGACCCCGCGGTAGGTGTCCAGGGCCGTCCAGGCCCGGTCCCACTCCTCGAGCGACAGGCCGGCCTGCTCGTCCCAGAACCGAGTGCCGGCCACCTCGAGCGCCTCGGCCAGCAGAGCGTCCGCGCCGGCGGCGCCGGCCACCACCGCCGACGAGGCCGCGAGCACCACGAACGCGTGCCCGTAGGCCTGCTTCGCGGTCAGCGCCCGTCCCCCCGGGCCCACCGCCGCGAACCACCCGCCGTGCTCGTCGTCGTGCAGCGGGCCGCGCAGCGCCGCGACCCCGTGGTCCACCAGGCCGCGCAGGGCCGGACCGTCGGGTCCGCCCTGGGCCGGCGGCTCACCGGCCAGCGCACCGAGCGCCGCGACGTGCGTCATCCGGCAGGTGATCCACAGCTCGACCGGCCGGGTCCGGTCGACCGCGCCGCGCTCGTCGAGCCACCCGAACCCCTCCGGACGAACCGCCCCGGTCATGAAGCGCAGCAGGTCCGCACGCTGCGCGGCGAGGTAGTCCTCATCGCCTGGTGTCGTGGTGCCCATCGTCCGCCCTCTCATCCCTGGGACCGGTCCATCCCGTCAAGGCTGCTCACGAGCTCGTGGCCCCTGCCGATCAGGTGCTCGACAGCACGCGACCGGCGCGAGGGCGCACCCGGCGACGAGAGGACCGGCCGGCAATGACGGTAGTCGACGACCGGGCTGCGGCGGCCCGAACCGCCGAGGTCCCGGCCGCCGCACGCGCCCAGTCGCCCGACGCCGACGCACTGGTCGCCGAGCTCGAGGCGTCGCTGCACACCAACCTCGCGGGTTGCCTGGACGCCGCCCAGCGAGCCGCGCTGGAGGCCACCGAGCGCGAGGATCGCCTCGCGGAGATGGTGGCCCACCACTACGTCGCCACGGCGCGCCGGCTGCGCGGCGACGACGCCGGTGCGCTCGCCGCCTGTGACCGCACCGCGTCGATCGCGACCGAGCTCGAGAGCTGGGTCTGGCAGGCGCGCTCCCTGGAGTGCCGGGGCCTGGTGCACCACGCCGTCGACGACGACGAGCAGGCGATCGACCTGCTGCGCGAGGCCGTGGAGCTGTGCCGCCGGGCCGGCGACGACGCCGCCACGGCCGAGGCGCTGACGGTGCTCGGTCGCACGTACGCCGCCTACCCGTCGTTCGCCGCCCGTGCCGCCGGCGCCCTGGCCGAGGCCCGGCGGCTCTCGGTCACCGCGCACGACCCGGACGGGGCGGCGGCGGCGCAGGTGGCCCTGGCGATGACCTACGTGACCACCAGCAAGCAGATCGCCCGGACCAACGTCAGGGGCGCGGTCGCAGCCGCCCGTCGCGCGCTGGCTGCGGCCCGGCTCGCCGTCGAGGAGGCCGACGCCGCGGGCCTGAGCGCCCTCGCCGTCGACGCCAGGCTCGCCGTGGCCACGTCGCTCGCCGCGATCGGCGACGACGCCGCGCTCGGCGCGGCCCTGGAGTCCTTGTCGGCGATGCTCGCGCGCTTCCCGTCCCCCACCCAGCAGCTGGCCGTGCACCACCTGCGCGCGACCTGGCTGTCGCGACGCGGTCTGCTGGCTGAGGCCAGCGTCGAGGCCGAGCACGGGCTGGCCGTCGCAGTGCCCAGCGAACGGCTCGCGGACCGCGTGGAGCTGCTCGAGATCCTCGCGGTCACTCTCGAGGCCGCGGGCGACCTCGGCGCGGCCCTGGACGTCTGGCACCGCCAGCGCGACCTGTCCGCCGAGCGCCTGGAGAGTCTCGCCGAACGACGCAGCGCCCTGCTCGCCGCACGGCTCGACGCCGACGAGGCGCTGGCCTCGGCCGACCGCGAGCGCCGCAGGGCGCGCGAGCTCGAGGAGCGCAACGCGAAGCTCACCTGGGAGGCCGGCCACGACGCGCTGACCAAGCTCGCGAACCGTCGGTCGCTGGAGGCCGTCGTCGCCGGGCACTGCGCGTCGCAGCAGCCCTTCTCGGTGTGCCTCATCGACGTCGACCACTTCAAGCGGGTCAACGACGAGTGCTCGCACGCCACCGGCGACCGCGTGCTCGAGCGCCTGGGCACGACGCTCGCGGCAGCGGTCCGGTCCGGCGACCTCGCCGCGCGGTACGGCGGCGAGGAGTTCGCACTGGTGCTGCCCGGGGCCGACCGCCAGACCGCCGCGACCGTGGCCGAGCGGGTCCGCGTCCGGGTCGAGGGGCTGACCTGGCCCGTCGCGGTGCCCGACGGCCGGGTCACCGTGAGCGTCGGCACCGCGACGGCCACCGGCCCGACGACGTTCGACGACCTGTTCACCGCCGCCGACACCGCGATGTACCGGGCCAAGCGCAGCGGCCGCAACCGGGTCGAGAGCGCCTGACCGCACTCGGCCCGCGTCAGTCGGCCGGCAGGAGTCGGTCGGCGAGCTCGACCCCGTGGCTGGTCGACTCAGGTCGCCCGGGGCGCAGCCGGAAGGGTTGCTGCGCGGTCGAGGGCGGGTCGGCGCGCAGGTACACGGTCGCAGCGGGCGGCGCCTCGGACCAGCCGAGCGCAAGGTCGGTGAGGTGCGTGACGAGCGCGACCCGCACCCCCGCGTCCAGCAGCGGTTCCAGCACCTGGCGGGCGATCTCGGCGCCTTCGCGCTCGTCGGTGCTCGCGAAGGACTCGTTGGCCAGCACCAGGTCCCCCCGGCCGAGGTGGTCGACCAGCGCAGACATCCGGGCCAGCTCCTCGGTGAGCTTGCCCGAGCGCAGCCCCTCGTCCTCCCCTCGCCGAAAGTGGCTGACCACGTGCCGGGCGCGCGGCAGCGCGGCCTGCCGGGCGGCGACCAGCGTCCCCGCCTGACCCATGAGCTGGGCCTGGCCGAGCGCCCGCAGGAAGGTCGACTTGCCGCCCCGGTTCGCGCCCGTGATCAGGACGAGCCGCGCGTCGCGCGCCTCGAGGTCGTTGCCCACCACGTCGGCGACCCCGACGAGCGCGAGGGCGACGTCGCGCAGGTCGTCCAGCCGCATCGCCGCCGCCGCGTCTCCATCGGCGACGTCCGGCACGCACAGCGGCACGCCCGCAGGCCCGAGCCGGTCCGCGAGCGCCAGCGCCCCGACGTAGAACGCCAGCTCATTGCGCAGCGCGCGGCAGAAGTCCAGGACGTGCTCGGCCGCCTCGCCCACCGCATCCGCGACGGAGGCCAGACCCCGGTCGCGCAGCTCGGCCAGAGCCCGCGCGCCGGCCTCGTCCCGGTCGGGGACGCGGTAGACCAGCTCGCCGGGGTGCGGGGCCGCGAGCCGCGCGATCCAGCTGCGGCGGTCCTCGGCGGGGAGCACCAGGGCGTGACCCACGCCCTGCAGCCCGGGCCCGAACCCGGCCCGCAGCACCGTCGTCGGGTCGGCGAGCAGCTTCAGGTGCTCGCCGACGGAGTCGAAGAACTCCTCGTCCAGCTCGGCGGCGAGGGTCGCGGCCAGCGCTCCCAGGCCGCCGGAGCGCCACACGTCCCGCTGCGCGACGGTCCGGTCCCGCACGTCGCGCAGCACCGGCAGGCACAGCTCGAGGATCTGGCGCGAACGTCGGAGCCGATGGGCCGGGCTGCGCAGGAAGCTTCCGTGCACCCGTCGGGCGGCGTCGAGCAGGGCGCCCAGGTCCACGTACAGACCGCGGACCACCTGGGGTGTGCGCAGGCAGTCGGCCAGCACGTCGTGGCGGTGGCGCACCACCGGGACCGGTGGCGCCGGCGCGAGCAGCACCGCACGCCCGACGGCGCGCACCAGGCGGTCGCCGGCGGCCATCGCGTCCAGCACCGGGTCCAGCCCGAGGTCGGCCACCAGGTCGGCCGCCCACGGTGGCTCGGGCCGGTCCAGGTCGAGGTCGGCGGCGGGGTCGAGCAGGCGCGGCCTCATCCGTCACGCCCCGCGTCTCGGATCCGCTCGAGCACCTGGTCGCGGGTCAGCCCGTACCGGGCGGCCAGCGCGATCGCGTAGGCCCGGCCGTCGGCCGGCGCGCGGACCACCCGGAAGGTGCGCACCGCGGGATCGTCGGGGTCGACGGTGCTGGTCATCGAGACCACGGCGGGGTCCAGCCGGGCGAGCTCGTCCAGGAACGTCACGTACACGCCCAGCGACCCGGCGGCCAGTACGCGGCGCAGCACGCGCTCGCCCAGCACCGCGGCGTCGCGCGGCGCGGTCGAGCTGAACAGCTCGTTGGCGATCACCACGCTGCGCGCCGTACAGCCGTTCAGGACCCGCGCGGTGCGCACCAGGTCGTCCTCGAGGGCCGAGCGCCGGTCAGCGACCTCCTCCTGCCGGCCGAACACCGTACGGACCGTGTCCGGCACCGCCAGTCGGACTCGGCCACCAGGCACCTCGAGGCCGAGCGCCGCGAGCACGTGCAGCTGACCGACCGTCCGGGCGAGCGTCGTCTTGCCGCCCTGGTTGGGCCCGGTCACCACGACCACGCGCTCCCCCGGGTCCAGCGTGAGGTCGTTGGGCACCACCCCGTCGCCCGCGGCGACCAGCCGATCGGCGAGCGCCAGGTCGTACGTGCCCCGCGCCTCCACCCGGCCCGAGGTGTCCAGCACCGGCCGGCACAGCGGGAGCCCGGCCACCCGCAGCGGCGCGACGAGCGCGCGGTAGGCGAAGAACGACCGGACCTCGTCGTCGAACCGCTCGATCACCGGGTCGTACACCAGGTCCGTCGCGGCGAACGCGGCCAGGCGCCCGAACAGCTCCGGGTGCAGCACCGCGACCCGGTCGATCACCGCCTCCTCCACGTGGCTGAGCCACGCCGTGCCGCCGCCCTGCGAGGCGCGCGTGCCCGGCTCGCGCTGCCGGAAGCGCTCGAAGGTCTCGGCGATCGGCGCCGTGGCGTCGAGCTGACCGGCGTCCGCGGACACCCCCACTCGGTCCCCGACCACCCGCAGCACGTACCGGAGCTCGGCGAGCTCCGCCGTGAGCGCCTCGGCCCGCGCACGCCGGCCCCGCTCGGCCGGCTCGGCCAGCCGTTGCTCGAGGTGAGCGAGCACCGCCAGCAGTCCCGCGGAGGCGGGTGCGGCCGCTCGTAGGGCCTCCGCGAGTCTCTCGACGGCTCGGCCGCGCACGGTGACCGCCGCCAGCACCCGGGCCTGCTGCTGCGGTGGGTGGCGGACCTGGGCGGCGAGCGCCAGCTGCGCGCGGGCCCGGTCAGCATCCGCAATGAACCGGCCCACGGCGTCGGCGATCGGCGGACGCTCGAGGTCGACCGCGACGTCCTGCCGGTGAGTCACCGTGGCCCGGTCCGCGGGCACCCGCCGCCAGACGCCGCCGAGACGCGCACGGTCCGACCCCTCGGGCGCGCCGTCGACCAGCGTGGCCAGCCCGAGGTCGTGCCAGGTGTCGTCGTCCAGGTCCCAGGCGAGCTCGGGGCCGTGCGGCCACAGCAGGCTCGCGGCGCGGTCCGCCGCCGTGGGTTCACGGGCGGGGGCGCGCTGGTCGGTGAGAGTCATGCAGGCTCCTGTCCTCGACAGGAGCCATCAGCCGGGAAGCAGTTCGGGCACCATGACCCGGGCGGGTTCCATCGCCTCCCTGCCAGGGTAGCCGCGGCGGGCCGGCGCGCAACGCGTCCGGCCCGCCGCGCCCCCGGGCTCGGGGCCCGGCGCGCTCCTCAGCCCAGCCCGTAGGGCAGGTCCGTCGCCGCGTCGATCTCCATGAGGCGGTTGTACTTGGCGACCCGCTCCCCTCGGGCCGGAGCCCCGGTCTTGAGCTGACCGCAACCGGTGGCGACGGCGAGGTCGGCGATGAACGAGTCCTCGGTCTCGCCCGAACGGTGCGACACCATCTGGGTGTAGCCCGCCTCGCGGCACAGCCGCATCGCCTCGAGGGTCTCGGTGACCGAGCCGATCTGGTTGAGCTTGATGAGCGCGGAGTTGGCAACCTTGCGCTCGATCGCCTCGGCGATGATCGCCGGGTTGGTGACGAAGATGTCGTCACCGACGAGCTGCGTCGAGGCACCCATCCGCTCGGTGAGCGCGGCCCAGCCCTCCCAGTCGCCCTCGGCGAGACCGTCCTCGATGGACCACACCGGGTACTTCTCGACCATCGCGGCGTACCGCTCGGCCATGTCCGCGCTCGACAGCGCCTCGCCGGCGACGTGATACGCCCCGTCGCGGTAGAACTCGCTCGCCGCGGGGTCGAGCGCGATCGCGACGCCCGACCGCCCGGTCGGGTAGCCGGCCTTCTCGATCGCGCGGACGAGCAGGGCGAGCACCTCCTCCGGCTGGGCGACCTCCGGGGCGAACCCGCCCTCGTCACCCAGGCCGGTGGCGAGCCCGGCCTCGGACAGCAGCCCGCGCAACGCCCGGTACACATCGGCACCGGCGCGGACCGCCTCGGTCAACGTCGGGGCGCCGACCGGCGCGACCATGAACTCCTGGAAGTCCAGCGCGTTCGCCGCGTGCGCTCCCCCGTTGAGAACGTTGAAGTGCGGGACGGGGAGGCGTGGGGTGACGCCCTCGGGACGGAGGTACTCGTACAGCGGGGCACCGGCGGCCGCGGCCCTGGCCACCGCCATCGACACCCCGACGATCGCGTTCGCGCCCAGGCGCGCCTTGTTGGGCGTGCCGTCCGCCTCGCCCATCGCTGCGTCCAGCTCGGCGAGGGACGCCCAGCGCTTGGACCGCGCAAGATCGGCGAGCTCGCCGTTGACGTTGCCGACCGCGGTCAGCACGCCCTTGCCGGCGTACCGCGCCTTGTCGCCGTCGCGCAGCTCCACTGCCTCGCGTGAGCCGGTCGAGGCGCCCGACGGCACGCCGGCGGTGGCCGAAGCGCCGTTGTCGAGCGTGACGTCGACGCGCAGCGTCGGGTTACCTCGCGAATCCAGGATCTCCAGCGCCCGCAGCGCGGTGACGACGAAGGCCGTGTCCGACACACCCATGACAGCTCCTCCCTGACGCCGGCCCACCGTGGGTCGCGCGCATACGACGTCGGTCGAGGCGCCGAGCGGGGAGGGTCACGGCGACCTCCGGCCGCTCGGGCCGGGACCAGGGACTGTTGGCGGCACCTGCGCCGCGGTTGCGGCGAGCCCCACCGCCGTGACTCGTCCACCGTAGTCCCGACGCCCTGACCCGGCAGTGATGTTGGTCCCGCACGCTGCGTCGTCGGAGGGCGTGAGCGCGGCACCGTCCAGCGCGCGATCATGGGGCGGTGAACCCGCGCCGCGAGGACTTCGAGCTCGACGCCTGGCTCACCCAGCTCAACCACGCCTCGTTCGGCGTCCCGACCCGCACCGCGCTGCGCCGCGCCGAGGCCCAGCGGCGCACGATCGAGCGCGACACCGCCACCGCGCTCGGTCCGACTCTGGTGGCCGGGCTGCGTGACCAGGCCGATTGCCTCGCACGCGAGATCGGCGCAGGCCCGCGCTCGACCACCCTCACGGCCGGTTCCACCGAGGCGAACGCGGCGCTGGCCACGTCGCTGCCGCTCGCCCCTGGCGGCCACGTGCTTCTGCTGGACGTCGAGTACCCGTCGGTGATCCGCGCCTGGGCGGTGGCCTGCGAGCGCGCCGGCGCGACCCTCGACGTCGTCCGGCTCCCCCTGCCCGCGACCCACGACGGGGCGGTCGCGGCCGTCGACGCCGCTCATCCGGCCACCAGCGTGGTGGTGATGAGCGCGATCACGTCGTCGACCTCTGCCGCCCTGCCGGTGGCGGAGGTGGCGGCGCTGTGCCGGGACCGCGGGGCGGCGTTCGTGGTCGACGCCGCCCACGTCGTGGGCCACGTGCCGCTCGACGTCTCGACGCTGGGCGCGGACGCCGTGTTCGGCTCGGTGCACAAGTGGCTGCCAGTGCCGCGCCCGGTCGGCTTCCTGTGGCTCGCCCCACGCCTGCTCGCGGTGGTGCGGCCGGCAGCCGTGTCCCTCACGTGGGACAGCGACGACCTGGTCGAGCGGTTCGCCTGGCGCGGCACCTGGGACCCGGTGCCCGCGCTCGGCCTGTCCGACGCGCTCGACGAGCATCGTGGGTGGCGCCGCGCCGGAGAGCTGGACGACGCGGCGCAGGTCGCGGCCCACCTCGACGCCGGGCTCACCGAACTCGGCCTGAGGCCCACGGCGGACGCACCACTGCGATCCCCGCGGCTGCGGGCCTTCCTCGCCGACGGGGTCGACCTCGGCGGCCTGCGCCACGCCCTGGACGACGCGGGGGTCCGCGCCTGGACCGGGTCAGCCCCCGACGGCACCACGACGCTGCGGGTGGCGACCCACGTCTACAGCGAGCCGGCCGACCTCGAGCCGCTGGCCGCTGCGGTGTCCGCCGCGCTCAGGGCGTGAGGCCGAGCCACTCAGCGATCACCGGACCGGCGACGTCGGCCCGGTACACCGAGTGGTGGTCCACGCCGTCGAGGTACGCCGTCGAGACGTCGTGCCCGCCGGCCTCGAGGCTCCGGGCGAAGTCCGCCGTGAACGACAGTGGGACCGTCGTGTCCTGGCGGCCGTGCACCAGGAGCACGGGCAGGTCCGGGCGCTCGTCCGCGTACGCCATGGGATTGCCGGGCGCCCAGTCGGCCGGGTCGGGCAGACCCGGCCCGAACAGGTTGGTCGCGAACTGGGCGGCCGCGACGACGTCGTACGGCCCGGCCAGGCCCACGACGCGATCGGCGGCCACCGCGTCGTCCGGGCAGCCTTCCGCGAACCTCGTGCCGGTCAGCCCGACGAGGGCGGCCAGCTGCGCTCCCGCCGAGTGCCCGACGAGCACGACCTCGTCGACCTGGACCCCGGCCTCGCGGGCCAGTGCGACGGTGCGCGCCATGGCGCAGGCCACGTCCTGGGCAGGCGTCGGGAAGTAGGCCTGCTCCGCGGCGGTCCGATAGGTCGTCGTGGCCACCACCGCGCCACGCTCGGCCAGCCACCCGGCCAACGGGACCAGGCCCGCGGGATCGGCGGACGCCCACCCGCCGCCCGGGACGAGCACCACGACGGTCGCCGGAGCGGTCGCCGTGTCGAGCCCGTAGAGCCCGGGCTCGGGCGGGGTCCACGGGGCCTGCACCGCGGCCGATTTGCCCGAGGTACCGGGGTCCGTGGCGGGGGCCGGCGCCGTGCACGCGACCAGTGCCCCCACGCAGGCCGCGAGCACCACCGACACCGCCGACCGCCGGACCATGCCCCCATGCTGCTCCCGACGCGCCGCGCGCATGGCCGGTTCCGGGGGAGCGCGCCGTCCGGGTGCGGGGGCCGGCGAACCGGCCGCGCGGGTGGAGGGCGTCGCGCTTGCCGTCGCCGGGCGGCGACGAGGGCGGGCGGCCCGCGGTCAGGTCGAGGCGAGCGAGGCGAACGTTCCCGCCAGGGCCGGGTAGAGGCCGCGGTAGACCTCGAACAGCCGGCCGTAGGTCTCGGCGACCGCGGGGTCGGGCGCGACCTCGTGCCCGGGCGGGGGCGCGGCGGTCACGTGCCCGGGGTGGCCGGCGAGCCAGGCGTGGGCGAGCAGACCGGCGCCTGCCGCACTCACCTCGCCCGCGGAGCACACCTCGACCGGCCGCTGGGTGACCCCGGTGACGATCCCGACCCATAGCTCGCTCCGCGCGCCACCGCCCACGGCCCGGATGGTCCGCACGGGCTGCCCCGTGGCCCGCTCGAGGTTCTCCAGGTGCAGGCGCAGCTCGAACGCGACCCCCTCGAGCACCGAGCGGTACGCGTGGGCCCTGGTGTGCCGACCGTGCCACCCGACCGTCGCGCCACGGGCGCTGGGGTCCCAGTACGGCGTCTGCGCGGCGTTCCAGTACGGCAGCGTGAGCAGGCCCTCGCTGCCCGCCGGCACCCGCGCCGCAGCGGCCTCGAACCAGCCCAGCGAGCCCCCGTCGTCCAGCGTCGGGTCGCCGAGCTCGCGCCGGCACCAGCCCGCGAGGTAGGCCGCGGCGTTGAGCACGGTCTCCAGCGTGAAGCTGTCCGGCGCCATGCCGGCCAGGGTCCGGAACGCCGGGTCGGCCAGGTAGCCGTCCGCCCGCACGCCGAGCACCATCGACGTACCCAGGTTGAGGTACGCGGTGCCGGGCCGGTCGGCACGCAGCGCCAACCCCGCCGACTGACCGTCGCCCAGCCCGGCGACCAGCGGCACCGGCCCCGGCAGGCCGAGCTCCGCGGCCGCAGCCGGAGTGACCGGGCCGATCAGCTCGCCGGTGGGCACCAGCTCGGGCAGCTGCTCGAGTCGCACGCCCGCGAGTCGTGCCAGCTCGCCGGACCACACCCCCCGCGCGAGGTCGACCAGGCCGAGGGTGTCCGCCGCGGCCAGCGAGGTCGCCCACCGTCCAGTGAGCCGCCGGGCGAGGTACGCCTGAACGTCCCCCACCATGGCGGCCCGCGCAAGGACGTCGGGCTCGTGCCGCGACAGCCACGCGAGCTTGTAGAGCGCGGGCGTGGTGTCCGGTGGCTTGCCGGAGAGCCGGTGGACCTGTGCGGTGCCGAGCTCCGCGATCTCCGCCCCGGCGCGGCCGTCCACCCACAGGATCGCCGGACGCAGCGGGGTGCCGTCCGATCCCAGGCACACGAACGACTCGCGCTGGTGGGTCACGCACACCGCACCGATCCGGGCGGCCTCGACCTGCTCGACCGCCCCGGCGATCGCGCCGCGTGCCGCGCTCCACCACTGCGCGGCGTCCTGCTCGTGCCACGCCGGGTGCGGCTGGGACGTGACGAGCGGCAGCGCGGCCTCCCCGTGGGACACCCCCGCCGCGTCGAGCACCACGGCCTTGGCGGCCGTCGTGGAGAGGTCGAGCGCGACCACCAGGTCGCCGTCGCCGCTGGTCATCGCGCTCCTCGTCGGGTCATCGAGCATCGTCGCGTGCCCAGCGTGCCATGTGCGGGCCGGGGAGGCGGGCGGCGCACCCGGCGTCCCCGGCGCGCCCAGCATCGCTGGTCACCCGCACCCGGCCCCGCGAGTCGCTCATACCCGCACGTGTATCGCCGATATCATCGATGACCTATCGTCCCTTGAGGATGCGACATGGCCGCGCAACGACGTGCGACGCGATGGCAGCTGCCGGTGCTGACCGGCAGCGCCACCGCTGACGTCCTGCTGTACAGCGCCGTCATCGGCTCGGCCGTCGGGCTCGGCTTCCCGTACGTCCTGGTGGCCACGGGATTCGCACCGGACGTCGCGATGTCCGGCCGGACCCGGCTGCTGTGCATCGTGGCAGGGCTGCTCGTCGCAGCCGCCAACGCCCTGCTCGCGCGGCTGGTGATCGGTAGCCGCCTCGCCCGCCTCGCCGGGGCCATGCGGACCGTCCGGAGCTCGATCGACGACTCGGTGGCGTCCGGCAGCGTCGAGCTGTGCGGCGACGGCTGCCACGTCGCCGTGGACTCCGCCGACGAGATCGGCGCCGTCGCCGCGGACTTCAACGCCCTGGTCGATGGCTTCGGCAGGGCCCACGCCGCGCAGCGGGACCTCGCCGCCGTCGCGCGCGCCGTCACCAGCGGGCTGGACGCCGACGACCTGTGCCGGACCGGGCTCGGGGTGCTGCGCGCCCGGTCCGACGTGACCGGCGCTGCCCTGGTGGTCTCCACCGACGGCGACCGGCGTGTCTTCACCGACGGACCGGTGCCGGCGGAGCTGCTGAACGCCTGCGAGGGCTACCTGAACGGCCCGGACGCGGCCCGGCGCGCCGAGGCGGACGTCGCCCGGCTCGGGTGGTGCTGCACCCCGCTGACAGCGCCCGATGTACCGCTCGGCGTGCTGGTGCTCCCCGATCGCTCCCGGGACGCGGGCCACCGCCGCCTGGTCGAGGTGTTCGCGGCCACCCTCGCGCTGTCGCTGTCCAACGCCCTGGCTCACGAGCGGCTCGCCGCGCAGTCCAGGGTCGACGAGCTGACCGGCCTGCTCAACCGGCGTGCGGGCCTGCAGGCGCTCGCCGAGCACCTCGGCCCGGGCGATGGCACGGCACCGGTCGCCGTCGCGATGATCGACCTCGACCACTTCAAGGCGGTCAACGACGCCTTCGGCCACCTCGTCGGTGACCGCCTCCTGACCCACGTCGCGGCGACCTGTCGACGGGCGCTGCGGGCCGACGACCTGCTGATCCGCTACGGCGGCGAGGAGTTCGTCGCCGTGCTGCCCGGTCAGGACGCCCGCGCGGCCGGCGCGGCCGCCGAGCGACTCCGGACGACCGTGGACCGCGCGCCCCTGCGGCTGAGGGACGGGACCACCGTGCACGTCACCGTGAGCGTCGGCGTCGCCGTCGCCTCCCTGGGCGAGGTCAGCGACCCGATCGGCCGGTTGCTGCACGAGGCCGACGTGGCGCTCTACCGGGCCAAGGCGTCCGGCCGCGACCGGGTCGAGGTAGCGGCCGACACCGCCGCCGACGCGGTCGGCGCGGTCTGAGCCGGGTCGCCCGCTTCCGAGCCCGTCAGACCTCGGCGGGAGAGCTCTTGCGCGTCTCGGTGGGATCGGTCACGACGACGTCGCCGAGCACCTCGTCGATGCGCGCCATGAGCTCGGCAGGGATCGTGACGCCCGAGGCCTTGACGTTCTCCGCGACCTGCTCGGGGCGCGAGGCACCGATGATGGCCGCCGCGACGTTGCCGTTCTGGAGCACCCAGGCGATCGCCAGCTGTGCCATCGACAGGCCGAGCTCGTCCGCCACGGGCCGCAGGTCCTGCACCCGCCGAAGCACCTCGGTGTCCGACAGGAAGCGCCCGATCATCTGCGCGCCGCCCTTGTCGTCCGTGGCGCGCGACCCGGCGGGGGGCGGGGCGTCCGGCAGGTACTTGCCGGTGAGCACGCCCTGGGCGATCGGCGACCACACCACCTGGGACAGTCCGAGCTCCGCGGACGCCGGGACGACCTCGCCCTCGATCACCCGCCACAGCATCGAGTACTGCGGCTGGTTCGAGACCAGCGGCACGTGCAGCTCGTCGGCCAGGCTCTTGCCGACCCGGATCTGGTCGGCGGTCCACTCGCTCACGCCGATGTACAGCGCCTTGCCCTGGCGGACCACGTCGGCGAAGGCCTGCATGGTCTCCTCCAGCGGCGTCACGTGGTCGAACCGGTGCGCCTGGTACAGGTCCACGTAGTCGGTCCGCAGACGCTCGAGCGACCCGTCGATGGACTCCAGGATGTGCTTGCGGGACAGGCCGCGGTCGTTGGCACCCCTGGGTCCGGTGGGCCAGAACACCTTGGTGAAGATCTCCAGGCTCGCCCGTCGCTCACCTGCGAGCGCCTCGCCGAGCACGCTCTCCGCCCGGGTGTTCGCGTAGACGTCCGCGGTGTCGAACGTGGTGATCCCGGCATCCAGCGCCGCACGCACGCACGCCGCCGCGGTCTCGTTCTCGACCTGCGACCCGTGGGTCAGCCAGTTTCCGTAGGTGATCTCGGTGATCTTCAGGCCCGATCGGCCCAGACGTCGGTAGGCAACCATGTGTTCCACCCTAGGTGGCCGGGGCGGTGGCCGCGTTCGCAGGTCGCGCAGCGCCCGGCGGCGCGCTCAGCGCCGCCAGACCTGCCCCGAGCGGATCGAGGCGATCGTCCTGGTGGCGGCCACGACCCACGCAGCGGCCAGACCGAGGTACAGGAGCGCACCGAGCGCGTCGACCGCGGGCACCTGCCACGCCCGGGCGAGGGTGAGGGTGGCCACCGTGTAGGCGCCGAGCGGGAAGACGAACCCCCACCAGCCCAGGTGGAAGGGGACCGGCCCGGTACGCAGGTAGCGCACGAGCAGCGCGACGACGATCGCCAGCCACCACAGCCCGAAGCCCCAGACCGCCGTGGCGAAGACCCGGCTCACGGCGGCCACGACCTGGGCATCCGCGGCGAACACGGCCTGCCCGGCCCGGGCGAGGTTCATCGGCACGAGCGCGCTGACGCCGATCGGGCCGAGCGCGATCCACAGGGACGGTGCCAGCTGGGCCGGCGGGAGCGGGTGCAGGACCAGCCGGTCGTGGAGCATGCCGAGCACGAGCAGGAACAGGATGAAGCCCAGACCGAGGAAGGCGTAGCCCGCGAAGAGCAGCAGCCTGGCCAGGCCGGCACCCACGTGCGGCATGAGCGGGGTCAGAGCCATCGGCACGATCACGGTGACCACCGGCGGGATGAACCACCCGCCGTTGGCCGCACCCGCCGGAGCGTCGCCGGTGAACAGCGCGTAGCCGAACGCCACCCCGAACACCAGGGCCAGGACCGTGCCCACCACGGCCATCACTGCGACCGTCGCGGTCACCGCACCGGCCGGCATCAGGCGCCCGCCCAGCGCGGCGGTCATCACGGCCAGCACCAGGATCGCGCCGGGCAGGGTCGCGTGCAGCCCGCCCAGCACCGGGTGGCGCAGGTCCGCGAGCGCCGCGTCCGTGTGCCGGACCCAGCGGAGCGCGTAGGCGACCAGCAGCACCGACCCGATCGCGTAGGCGACCACCGCGAGCACCGCACCGACCACGTGCCCGGTCGACACCAGACCCGTTGCGCCGCCCGGGTTCGCATCGGTGGCGACCGCGAGGATCGCCGTTCCCATCACGGCGGCCAGCCAGCCCGGGTGCAGGTCCCGCAGCCGGCGCACGACGCTCGGGGCGGGGGCGGGGGCGGGGGCGGGGGCGGGGCGGGGGCCGGTGGACGGCTCAGGTCGACGTGCTCGGACACGGGGTGCTCAGCTCTCTGTGACGCGGTGGAGGGACGACGGGGTGAGGCGGGTGTCGAGCGCCGGCTCAGCCGGCGACAGGTGCTAGCGGCGCGAGCAGGTCTCGGACCTGCGCTGCGGTGGGGACGCGGCCGGAGAGCAGCACCTGGTCGTCGACGACCAGGCCCGGGGTGCGCATGATTCCGTAGGAGGCGATGTCGGCGTACTCGGTGACCTTCTCGAACTCCGCGTCCAGGCCCAGCTCGGCCACGGCCTCACGGGTCACGCGCTCGAGGTTGACGCAGTTCGCGCAGCCCGAGCCAAGGATCTTGATGTTCACTTCGGTGTTCCCTTCGGTGGCGGTCACGCCAGGACGGCGTTGAACAGGTAGCCGACGGCGAGGATGCCGGCGGCGACGACTGCGATGAACGTGGCGATCAGGCGGGGCTTGAGCACCCGGCGCAGCAGGATCATCTCGGGCAGCGAGAGGGCGACGACGGCCATCATGAAGGCCAGCAGGGTGCCCATCGGCAGGCCCTTGTCGTGCAGCGCCTCGACCAGCGGCAGGATGCCGGCGGCGTTGGAGTACAGCGGGACGCCGATCAGGACGGCGACCGGGACGGCCAGCGGGTTGCCGGCGCCGGCATACCTGGCGAACAGGTCTTGGGGGGCCCAGCCGTGGATCGCCGCGCCGAGACCGATCCCGACCAGCAGGTACGGCCAGATCTTGCGCAGGATGGTCACGACCTCCTCGCGCCCCATCTGGAACCGGTCGGCCCAGGTCAGCCCGATCGTGGAGTCGATCACCTGGCCGCGCAGCCGGGTCTCGAACACGAAAGGCTCGACCCACCGCTCGGCGTGCACCCGCCCCAGGACCATGCCCCCGACGATCGCGACCACCAGGCCCGCGCCCACGTACAGCAGCGTCGGGCCGATCCCGAACAGGCCCAGCAGCAGGGCGATCGCGACCTCGTTGACCATCGGGGAGGCGATCAGGAAGCTCATCGTCACGCCGATCGGCACGCCGGCCGCGACGAAGCCGATGAACGCCGGCACGGCCGAGCACGAGCAGAACGGCGTCACGACGCCGAGCCCGGCGGCCATCACGTTGCCGACGCCCTCGCGCCTGCCGCCCAGCAGGGCACGGGTGCGCTCGACCGACATGAACGACCGCAGCACGGTGACCACGAAGATGATCCCGGTGAGCAGCAGCCCGATCTTCACCGAGTCGTAGAAGAAGAAGTGCACCCCGGAGCCGAGCCGGGAGTCCGGGTCCAGGCCCGCGAGGTCGAACACCAGCCAGTCCCACAGGTGCACGTTGAGCTCGTACGCGGTGACCCACACCACCACGGCACCGGCCAGGCCGACCCAGCGCCTGGTGGCGCTGCCGGCACCGACGCGCTCGGCAAGGGTCACGAGGCCGCCGCCGCCCGGACCGGCGCCGCGGTGGGCAGGGCGGCCGCGAGACGCTCGTGCGCGTCCGGGGCCAGGGTGTAGTCCACCCAGCGCCCGCGCCGGGCCGTGGTCACCAGGCCCGCGTCGCGCAGCACCTTCAGGTGGTAGCTGAGCAGGTTCGGCGCGACCGGGACCAGGGCCCGCAGGTCGCACACGCACCGGGTGCCGTCTCCGAGCCTGTCCAGCACGGCCCAGCGCACCGGGTCCGACGCCGCGGCGAGCAGCTCGAGCGACGTGGCCTGCTCCTCGGCGCGGCGCTGCGGACTCATATCAAGCCTGATTGATTCAGCCACGGTTGAACGATAGCGGGACCGGCGGTCCGTCGCGGGGACCTTCGTCACCGTCTAGCGTGGTCGGCGCTTCGTCGCGCCCGAGCACCCAGGAGATGGACCCGTGAAGCCCACGTACCGCCTCGACTCCCACCCGGTCGCCGATCCCCGCGCCGTCGTGTCCGGCGACGGCTACCGCATCACCGTGCTCACCGACGGCCTGGTGCGCCTCGAGCACTCCCCCGACGGCCGGTTCGAGGACCGCGCGTCCACGTTCGCGGTCAACCGCGCGCTGCCGGTGCCCGAGTTCGCGGTGCACGACCGGGGGGACCACCTCGAGGTGGTCACGTCGCGCTTCCGGCTCACCTACGACAAGGGCCCGTTCACCACCAGCGGCCTGAGCCTGGCGGTCAGCGGCGGCGTGAGCAGCTACCACTCGGTCTGGCGGTTCGGCACCGAGCCCGCCGACCTCGGGGGCACCGCGCGGACCCTGGACGAGGCCGACGGCGCCATCCCGCTCGAGCCGGGCGTGGCGTCCCGCGCCGGCTACGCCGTGATCGACGACTCGGCCTCGTTCTGCTTCGACGACGAGGGTTGGGTCGCCCCGCGTCCGCCCGGGCGCCAGGACCTGTACGTGTTCGCCTACGGCCACGACTACCGCGACGCGGTTCGGGCCCTGTACGCGGTGTCCGGGCCCACGCCGGTACTGCCGCGCTGGGCGCTGGGCAACTGGTGGAGCCGGTACTACGCCTACACCGCCGACGAGTACCTGGCGCTGATGGCCCGGTTCCGGGCTGAGGGTCTGCCCTTCTCGGTCGCCGTCATCGACATGGACTGGCACGTGGTGGACGTGGACCCGATCCACGGCAGCGGCTGGACCGGCTACACGTGGAACCGGGACCTGTTCGGCGACCCCGCGGCGCTGCTGGCCCGACTGCACGAGCAGGGCCTGCGGGTGACCCTCAACGTCCACCCGGCCGACGGCGTGCGGTCCTACGAGGACGCCTACCCGGCGATGGCCGCGGCGCTGGGCCGTGACCCGTCGAGCGGCGAGCCCATCTCGTTCGACGTGACCGACCGGGAGTTCCTCACCGCCTACTTCGAGGTGCTGCACCGTGGCCTGGAGGCCGACGGCGTGGACTTCTGGTGGCTGGACTGGCAGTCCGGTCCCCACTCGCGGATCGCGGGGATCGACCCGCTGTGGATGCTCAACCACTTCCACTACCTGGACAACGCGCGCGACGGGCGCCGGGCGCTGACGTTCTCGCGCTACGCCGGCCCGGGCAGCCACCGCTACCCCGTCGGGTTCTCCGGCGACACGGTGATCTCCTGGGCGTCGCTGGCGTTCCAGCCGCACTTCACCGCGACGGCCAGCAACATCGGCTACGGCTGGTGGAGCCACGACATCGGCGGGCACTTCTTCGGCACCAAGGACGACGAGCTCGCCACCCGGTGGCTCCAGCTCGGAACGTTCTCGCCCCTGCTGCGCCTGCACTCCGGCGCCAACGAGTTCACCACCAAGGAGCCGTGGTCGTTCGCACCGGAGGCGGCAACGGTGATGACCGCCTTCCTGAGGCTTCGCCACCGGCTCGTGCCCTACTTGCACACCATGAACCACCGGGCCGCGGCCGGGACCCCGCTGGTGCTCCCGATGTACTACCACTGGCCTGAGGTCGAGCAGGCCTACCGGGTACCGAACCAGTACCTGTTCGGGACCGAGCTGGTGGTCGCGGCGATCACCGAGCCGGCCGACCGCCGCACGCGCCTGGGCCGGGTGGCCGCGTGGCTGCCGCCGGGCACCTGGGTGGACCTGCTCACCGACCTGGTCTACGACGGCGACCGCGAGATCCACCTCCACCGCGACCTGTCGACCATCCCGGTGCTGGCGCCGGCCGGCGCGATCGTGCCGCTCGACGGCGCCGCGATCCCGGGCAACGACCCGGCGAACCCCGAGCACCTCGAGGTGCTCGTCGTGGTGGGCGCGGACGGGACCTTCACGCTCGTGGAGGACGACGGCGCGCGCGACGGCGCGGTGTCCCGGACCGGCCTGGCCTTCGAGCAGGCTTCGGGCACGTTCACCGTGACGCCGCCGGACGGCGCGACCGGACACCTGCCTGCGGCGCGCACGTGGACCGTGACGTTCCCGGCCGTCGGCGCCGTGGACCCGACGGCGACGGTCGCGGGCGACGAGGTCGTCCCCGAGGTGCGGCGCGAGGCCACGCGGCTGTCGGTCCGCTTGGCCGAGGTCCCGGTCGCGGCGTCGCTGACCGTGCGCCTCGGGCCCGACCCACGGCCGGCCGCCGACGACCTGCGCGGCCGGCTGTTCGCGCTGCTGGACCGCGCGCAGGTCGAGTACGAGCTCAAGAGCCGGGTGCTCGAGGTCGCCACCCGCGACCGGCCCCTGGCGCTGCGCGCGGCCGAGGTCATGGCCCTCGAGCTCGAGCCGGCTCTGGCGAGCGCGGTCGCGGAGGTGCTGCTCGCCAGGGCCTCGAACGGCTGACCGGGCAGCGCGGTGGGCCCGGGTCGGGCGGTCAACCGGCCTCGGAAGCCGCCAGCAGGTCCGTCCACAGCTCGCGCTCCGACCGCGGGCGGGCGAACAGGTAGCCCTGCGCGAGGTCGCACCCGCTCGCCCGCAGCGCCTCGAGGTGCTCGGCCGTCTCGACCCCCTCGCCGACCACCGCGAGGCCGAACGCGTGCCCGGCGTCCACGACCAGCCGGACGAGAGCGGCAGCACCCGGGTCCTGCGAGGAGACCAGGCTCCGGTCGATCTTGAGGGTGTTCGCCGCCAGGTGCTGCAGCTGGGCGATCGAGGTGTACCCGGTGCCGAAGTCGTCGATGCTGATCCCGACGCCGAGCTCCTGCAGGGCACGCAGCCGCACGAGGGCGGACGGCTGGTCCACCAGGACCGTCTCGGTGATCTCCAGCACGAGGCGGCCGGCCGGCAGACCCGATGCCGCGAGCGCGCCCGCGACGTCGGCGACGACGTCGGGTTCGGCCAGGTGCCGCCCGGAGAGGTTCACGGCGACGGACAGGTCCGCCCCGCGGCCGCGCCAGGTTGCGGCCCGGGAGGTCACCTCACGCAGCACCCATCGGTCCAGGTCGCAGATCAGCGAGGACATCTCCGCAGTGGGGATGAACCGGTCCGGCGGGACCATGCCGCGGCCCGGGCGGTCCCACCGCAGCAACGCCTCGACCCCGACCGCCGCCCCCGAGGAGACGTCGACGATGGGCTGGAAGTGGACGAGGAACTCCCCCAGATCCAGGCCGGTGCGGATCGCCGCCTCGAGCTGGACCCGGGCGTGGTGCTCCCGACGCAGCTGCTCGTCGAAGATCTCGACCCGGTTCCTGCCCCTGGCCTTGGCACGGTAGGCCGCCGCGTCGGCCTCGTGGAGGAGCACACCGGCGCTCGCCCCGGGGCCTCCCGTGACAGCCACCCCGATGCTCGCGCCCACCGCGACCTCGCGCTCACCCACCGCGATGGGACGGCGCACGGCCGCCAGCAGGTGCTCGGCGAGGTCGACGAGCGCCTCCTCGTCGGCCGGGCCCTCGACCAGGACCACGAACTCGTCGCCGCCCAGCCGGCCGACGGTGTCCCCGCCCCGGACTCGGTCGCGCATGCGGCGCGCGGTCTCGCGGAGCACCTCGTCCCCGGCCGCGTGCCCGTACGTGTCGTTGATCGCCTTGAAGTCGTCGAGATCGATGAAGAGGAGCCCGACCAGTGAGCCGGACCGGCGTGCCCGGCTCAGCGCCAGCTCTGTCAGCTCCACCGCGTACGCCCGGTTGGCCAGCTCGGTCAGAGAGTCGTGCGCCGCCCGGTGGGCCAGGTGGCTGCGCGCGAGGTCCCGGGCCGCCGCGGCCGCCTCGATCTCGCGAACCGCCAGGTACATCCGCGCGGCGACCAGCCCGAACAGCACGACCGAGCACCCCGCCACCGGCCAGGCGTCGAGCGGCCCGCCCAGGACCAGCTCGACCGCGAGCGCGCTCGGCGCGATGAGCACCGCGAGGGTCAGGGCCGCCAACCGGCGTGAGGTCAGTGCCGGGGCTTCGTCGCCGGGCTCGGAGATCGCGGCCATCGACGGGTGCAGGGCCGCCGCGCCCCAGAGCAGGTACGAGGCCAGCCACAGGAGGTCCAGGGCCCCCCCGTCGTAGCCCGTGGTCGCGTCGATCACCGCGAACGCGGTGTCCGCCACCAGGAGCAATGCGACGGCCGTCGCGAGCAGCCGGAACGCGACGGTGCGCGCCCCCGGACCCACCAGGAGCCGGACGAGGAAGGCCAGCAGCACGATGTCGGCGGCCGGGTACGCGGTCGCGATGGCCCTGGAGAGCACGGGCTCGTCGACCGCGCGGGCGATCGGTGCCGCGAGGGTGAGCCAGGAGAGCAGGCCGAGTGCCACGGTGATGAGCGCGCTGTCGACGAGCCCGGCAAGGTCCCGACCGCGCCGACGGGCCCGGACCAGCACCGCCAGCCCCGCGACGACGAACCCGTAGCCGGCCAGGTAGTACAGGTCGGCCTGCGACGGGAACGGTGACGTGCCGAGGACGTCCTCGTACCAGGAGTAGAGCGTGTCACCGACGACCCAGGACAGCTGTCCCGCGGCCATCCAGGCCCAGGCCCAGGGGCGCGCGGGACGGTGTCGCCGGACCCCGGCGGCGATCGCGACCGCGGCCGACAGGCCGACGAGCAGGTACGCGACGTCCCGCGGCGGGCCCGCGGGAAGCGCCAGGTAGCCGGCGAGCATGGCGACGCCGCCCAGCGCGCACCTCCGCCATGCACGGTTCACGCCATAGCATCGGCCCCCTCACGGCAGGTCTGAGACGTGCGGCCCTACCGGCGCAGCAGCTCCCGCCGGCGCGGGTCGCCTAGACCTGGCTCATCCCGCCGTCGACGACCAGCTCGGCGCCCGCGACGAAGCTGGACTCGTCGCCGGCCAGGAACGTCACCGCGGCGGCGATCTCCTCCGGGCGCCCGATCCGGCCCACCGGGATCTGCGCCGCGACCTGTGCGATGACGTCGGTGTCCCCGGCGAAGAAGTCCGCGAAGCCCTGCGTGCTCGTCGGCCCCGGGCTCACCGCGTTGGCCCGGATCCGGCGGTCGCGCAGCTCCGCGGTCAGGGTGCGCGCGAGCGACCGCACCGCGGCCTTGCTCGCGTTGTACACCGCGTGCCCCGCGCCGCCGTTGTGCGCCGCGATCGACGCGGTCAGCACGATCGTCCCACCGTCGCGCATCAGCGGGACCACCGCCCGCGTGGTGAGGAACGCACCGCGGAAGTTCAGGTCGGCGACGACGTCGAACGCCTCGGGAGTCATGTCCACGATCGCCGTCGCGGGCACGTCCCTCCCGGCGTTGACGACGAGCACGTCGACCGGGCGGCCGAGCGCCCGCAGGGCCTGCGCGAGCGCGTCGAGGTCGGCGACCTCGCTCGCGTCCCCGCGTACCCCCGTGACCCGCGGCCCGAGCGCCGAGGCGGTCTCGTCGAGCTCGGCCTGGAACGGCGACGTCACGACGACGTCGGCACCCTCGGCCACGAACCGCGACGCCACCGCCCGCCCGATCCCTGCGGTCCCCGCGGTGATCACCGCGAGCCGGCCCTCCAGCAGCCCCATCACGTGCCCTCCGGGTAGCCCAGCACATCGGTGGCGCGGCACTCCTCGCCATTGAGTTGGAAAGTTCCGCGCGCAAGTTTCGTACGGCTATCCTAGGCATCGTGGCGGGCGTGGTCAACGGTCGCCGGGCGCGTGGGAAGCGGGTGGCGGTGGCAGACCGGAGCGTCACGATCGCCGCGATCGCCGCCGAGGCCGGGGTCTCGGTGCCGACGGTGTCCAAGGTGCTCAACGGACGCAAGGGCGTCTCACCCAGCACTCGCAGCCAGGTCGAGCGCCTGCTGGCCGAGCACGGCTACCAACGGCGGCGCACCGGTCGGCGCAGCGGGCTCGTGGACTTCGTGATCTCCAGCCTCGACACCCAGTGGGCGGCTGCCCTGCTGCGCGGCGCGCAGCACGAGGCGGCGCGGCTGGGCGTCGACCTCGTGGTCACCACGACGCACGGGAGCCCGGTGGGCACCCCGGACTGGCTGGACCATCTGGCCGCACGCGGGTCCGACGGCGTCGTCCTCGTCGTGTCGCGCCTGCTGCCGGCGGCCGCCGACGAGCTCGCCCGACTCCACATGCCGGTCGTCCTGGTCGACCCGGTGGGCGCCGGTGACCCGTCGATGGCCACCGTGGCCGCAACCGACTGGGCCGGCGCGCGGGACGCCACCGACCACCTCATCGCGCTGGGCCACCGGCGGATCGCGATGATCACCGGCCCGATCGACCAGTCCTGCCACCAGGACCGCCTCGACGGCTACCGCACCGCGCTCCGGCGCGCCGGGCTCCCCTTCGACGACGCCCTGGTGCGGTACGGCGACTCGCTCGTCGGTGGGGGGCTGGCCCACGGCCTCGACCTGCTGGCCTCCGAGGAGCCGCCGACCGCGGTGATCAGCGGCTCGGACGAACAGGCGTACGGGGTCTACCAGGCCGCTCGCCGGTGCGGCCTGCGCCTTCCGGAGGACCTGTCGGTGGTCGGCTTCGACGACGTCGAGCTGTGCCAGTGGGTCACACCCCAGCTCACCACCGTGCACCAGCCGTTGGCCGCGATGGCCCGCGAGGCGACCAGGATGGTCGTGGACCTCTCCCGCGACGGCACGACGCCCACCAGGCGCGTCGAGCTCGCCACCTCGGTGGTGGTACGCGAGTCCACCGCGCCCCCGCGCGGCTGACCCCTCCTGCTCGGCCCGCGGCACGACCGGCTCGTGGCGGCGGCGAGACCACATCGTTATGCATCGCCCTTGCCGCGGCCGAAACGCGTCGGCTAGCGTAACGATCGCAGAAAGTGAAACAGAAACTTTCTTGCGGTAGCCGATCGACGAGGACGGCACCGAGCCCGGGCCGCGCCGGCCCCACGGGACCCGTTCCTCCGCACGACCGCGGGTCAGCCGCGTGACATGTCTCGATGAGGAGAACAGAGAGGGCTAGCCAGATGTCGCTACGAACGAGAGCAGGAAGATCGAGGACTGCGGCCGTCGCGACCGGGGCGGCGCTCGCGATGGTCGCCCTGGCGGCCTGTGCGGACACCTCCGGGGGCGGCACGTCGGCGTCGTCGGACGGCGGCGGCGCCGAGATGGCGACGTCCGGCGAGATCGTCTGGTGGGGGTACACGCCGGGCTCGCCCGTCAACGAGCAGTACATCGCCGCGTTCAACGAGGACTACCCGGACATCAAGGTCACCTGGAAGCAGACCTCGATCGACGACTACGACGCCGCGATCCGCCCGGCGCTCGGCAACAACACGGGCCTGGACGTCTACCAGATGTCCGCGGGCTCGGCGAACGGCGGCGTCGCGGTGTTCGGCGGGAGCGCGATCGACCTCACCCCCGCCGTGGAGCAGGCGCTCGGCTCGGACTGGAAGGACAAGCTCTCCCCGACCGGCGTCAACGCGCTGACCGTGGACGGTCAGCTCAAGGCGCTCGCCGCCGGCGCGGTGTTCTCCGGCACGATCTGGATCAACCAGGACCTGTTCGACAAGTACGGGCTCAAGGCCCCCACCGACTGGGACTCCTGGAAGAACGTCTGCCAGACCTTCGAGGCCAACGGCGTGACCTGCTTCGTGCAGGGGGCGGGCCAGGGTGCGTTCAACATCGACACGATCCACGCGATCGCCGACAACGTCTCCCCCGGCACCTTCGTCAAGGCGACCCGCGGCGAGGTGCCGTGGACCGACACCGGCCTGGTCGAGGCGTTCGGCCTGTGGAAGAAGCTGTTCGACGAGGGCATCATGCAGCCGGGCGCACTCGGGACGATGCAGTACCCCGAGGCGAACAACCAGTTCATGTCCCAGAAGGCCGCCATGGTCATGATGGGCACCTGGTACTCCCAGTACCTGATCCCCGACGTCATGCGGTCCGCGATGGAGGCCGCCGGCTCGACCGACGACCCGTTCACCATGCTCCCGATCGACTTCCCGGACATCGCGGGCACCGGCAACACCGGGAGCCTGTTCGGTGACGTCGACTACGGCCAGGGCGTGAGCGCGAACTCCTCCAACCAGGGCGCGGCGACCACGTTCGCGGTCTGGTTGGGCACGTCGGAGAAGGGCCAGCAGGTCATCGCCGACAGCCTCAACCTCATCCCGGCCCTGAAGTCGGTCACCCCGAACTGGGACAACGTGACGCTGGTGAACCCCGACGCCCAGGCCGCCCCGATGAAGGACCTGGTCCAGCGGGCCTCCGCGGTCACCGACGCACCGCGGTTCGCGACCATCAACGCCGACATGAACCAGGCGCTCATGGACGCACTCGCCAAGGTCGCGGCCGGTGACGCCACGCCGGAGCAGGCGACCGCCGAGCTGCAGCAGGCGCAGGACAGCGTCGGCTGAGCGAAGCACGGTGGGGCGCAGCCGCCGGTGGCTGCGCCCCACCCCCCGCCGTGACGAAGGGCATCTGATGACGACGAGGTCGACGACGGCCGCCGGGCCGCTGCGCACCCGCCTGCTCCGCCGTCCTTCCCCCGCCACCCGGGGCAGGAACAGGCTGAACGGACTGCCGTGGATCCTGCCCGCCTTCATCTTCGTGGCCGGGCTCATCTACTACTCGGTGGGCTACACGGTCTACATCTCGACCCTGGAGTGGGACGGGCTGTCCCCCACGGCGATCGCTGTCGGGCTGGGCAACTACACCGACATGCTCGCCGACCCGGTGTTCTGGGCCTCCCTGCGGCACACGGCCGTGTTCTGGGTGGTCACGTTCGTGGTCCAGACGTTCCTGGGCTTCACGCTCGCCGCGATCATGCACTCGAGGGTCAGGCTCGCGACGCTGCACAAGGTGATCATCTTCATCCCGACCGTGCTCGCCCCGGCCACCATGGCACCTGTCTTCCGGCTGTTCTTCGCCGACGACGGGATGGTCAACAACCTCCTGCGGGCCGTCGGGCTGGACAGCCTGGCGCACCCCTGGCTCGCGGACGCCAGCACCGCGCTCACGGTGATCATGATGATCACGATCTGGCAGTGGACCGGGCTGTGGTTCATCCTCTACTACGCCGCGATGAGCCAGATCGAGCCCGAGGTGATCGAGGCCGCGCGGCTGGACCGGGCCGGCAACCTGCGCACCCTGTGGTACATCGTCTGGCCGGCCTGCCGCGGCACCACCGTGTCGCTGGCGATGCTCAGCTTCATCGGCGCGCTCAAGACGTTCGACGTGCCCTACCTGGTGACCACCGGCGGGCCCTACCACTCCACGGAGTTCCTGGGCACCTACATCTACCGGCAGGGCATCCGCCAGGCCCACATCGGCTACGCGGCCTCGATCTCGATCGTCCTGCTGGTCCTGGCGATCGCGGGCGCCATCATCATCGGCCGTGCCAACCGCCGGAAGGTGGGCGAGTAGATGTTCGAGGTCCGACACCGCAGCTCGCGGATCCTGCTCCAGCTCCTGCTCGCCCTGCTGACCCTGCCGTTCCTGCTGCCCCTGGTGGAGATGGTCAAGGGCGCGTTCGCGGGCCTCGGCTTCCAGAACTTCGTGGTCGTGTGGCAGACCGGCGTGGTCCCGACGTTCTTCAAGAACTCGATCCTGCTGTCGCTGTCCGTCATCGCCCTGGTGTACGTGGGCGCGATGACCGCCGCGTTCGGCTTCTCCAAGCTGCGCGTCCGCGGCAAGGAGATCTACTTCTGGCTGATGATCGTGGCGCTCACCCTGCCCGAGGTCATCCTGCTCTCGCCGCTGTTCGTCACGTTCACCAAGCTGCAGATGTACGACACGTTGTTCGCGGTGATCCTGCCGCTGACCGCGCTGCAGCTGCCGTTCGCGATCCTGCTCGCGCGCAACTTCTACGACGGCGTGCCGAACGAGCTGCTGGACGCCGGCCGGATCGACGGCGCGAACGTCCCCCAGCTGTTCTGGCACGTGGTCCTGCCGCTGACCAGGCCGATCGCCTCAGCGATCGTCGTGCTGACGCTGATCAACGCGTGGAACAGCTACCTGCTCCCCCTGGTGTTCCTCCAGGACCGCTCCAACCAGGTGGTGACGCTGCTGCCCCAGTTCTTCATCGGTCAGTACTCCAACGACCAGACGAAGATCCTCGCCGCCGCGGTGATGACCGCGATCCCGACGATCCTCGCCTACGTCCTCATGCAGAAGAACTTCGAGCGCGGCCTGTCCGCCGGCGCCCTCAAGTAAGGAGTCATCCATGCCCACCGTCCAAGTCGACCTGCGTCGCGAGCTGTTCGCCGAGAAGGGCACCGCCATCTCCCGGGCGATCCACGCCGGGCTCATCGAGGGCCTCGACATGCAGGCCGACGACCTGTTCCAGGTGTTCCGGCCGCACGACGAGGGCGAGATCGTCTTCTCCCCGGACTTCGGCGGGGCCGACCGCCGGGACCTGGTGTGGCTCCGGATCACGATGGTCCACATGTTCCCGCCGGACGCCAAGCAGCGGATGTACGCGGCCCTGGTCAAGCACCTGGAGGCGGTCGGCCTTCGCCACGACGACCTGCTGGTCTCGGTGGTCGAGGTCGGGTTCGACGACTGGTACGCCGGCGGACCGGTGGGTGAGTGAGATGCCGACGATGAGCGACTACTTCAGCGTCCTGTTCGTCGGCGGCACCGGCGCGATCTCCAGCTCCTGCGTCAAGGAGGCCGTGGCCCAGGGCATGACCGTCACGGTGCTCAACCGCGGCCGGTCCTCGCGGGTGCGCCCCCTGCCCGAGTCCGTCGAGGTGCTGCACGGCGACATCACCGACCCGGCGAGCGTCGAGGCGGCGCTGGGCGACCGGCGGTTCGACGCCGTCGTGAACTTCCTGTGCTACGGCGCGCACGACGCGGCACAGAACATCGCGTTGTTCTCCGGCCGCACCGGTCACTACGTGCACATCTCCTCGGCGTCGGTGTACCACCGCCCGCTGCCCAAGGGTCCGGTGAGCGAGTCGACCTACGCCCACAACCCCGAGCACGCCTACATGCGCGACAAGGTCGAGGCGGAGAAGACCTTCCTCGCCGCGTTCGCCGAGCAGGGCTTCCCGGTGACCATCGTCCGGCCCGCACACACCTACGACGAGGCGATCGCCCCGCTGGCCGGCGGCTGGGCCGTGATCGACCGGATCGAGCGCGGTGACCCGGTGGTGGTGCACGGCGACGGCACGTCGCTGTGGACCTACACCCACGCGGCCGACCTGGCCGTCGGCCTGGTCGGGCTGCTGGGACGGCCCAGCGCCTTCGGCGAGGCGTTCCACATCACCAGCGACGACGTGCTCAGCTGGAACCAGATCTATCTCGCGATCGGCCACGCGATGGGGGTCGAGCCCAGGATCCTGCACCTCCCGACGGACCTCATCATGCTGGCCGAGCCGGACTGGTTCTGGTCCGGCCTGCTGGACGGCGACCTGTCGCACAGCGAGGTGTACGACACGACCAAGATCCGCAGCTACGTGCCCGGCTTCCGCCCGACGCGGTCGTTCGAGCGGGAGATCTTCACGATCCTCGCGTGGCGCAAGGCCCACCCGGACCTCGCCGTGGGCGACCCCGCCGAAGACGCCGTCTACACCCGGCTGGCCGAGAAGTACGAGCAGGCCAGGGCCGTCTTCGCGGCCCGCTGATGCCGACCGTCACCCGGCTCCGCGCCGAGCACGTCGCCGACGGCGTGGTGGCCGTCGCCGCGCCGCGGCTGTCCTGGCAGGTGGGCACGGACCACCCCGGGTGGGTGCAGACCGCGTCCCAGGTGCGGGTGCGCGCAGCGGGCGCGGACCGGGCGGCCGGAGGCGACGACGCGCGCGCGGCGTGGCGCGAGGCGGACCGGGTCGAGGGCGCCGAGCAGGTGCTCGTGGCGTGGCCGTTCGACCCGCTCGCCTCACGCGACCGGGTCGAGGTCTCCGTGCGGGTCTGGGGTCCGGACGGCGCGAGCGCCTGGTCGGCTCCGCTGCGCGTCGAGGCGGGCCTGCTCTCCCGCGAGGACTGGGTGGCGCGGCTCGTGCAGCCGCCGCGCACCGGGGACGATGCCTGCACGTACCTGCGGCGCGACTTCGACGCCGAGCAGGTGGTCGGCGCCCGGCTCTACGCCACCGCGCAGGGCGTGTACGAATGTCGCCTCAACGGCGTCCCGGTAGGCCCGGACCGCCTCGCCCCCGGCTGGACCAGCTACGGGCACCGGCTGCGCTACCAGGTGCACGACGTGACGGACCTGGTGCGCACCGGTGCGAATGCCCTGGCGGTCCGCCTCGCCGACGGCTGGTTCGCCGGCCGGCTCGGCTGGTGGCGCGGCGGGCTGCGGCACCTGTACGGCGACCGCACGGGGGTCGTGGTGCAGCTCGAGCTGACCCACGCGGACGGCACCGTACGCACCGTGACCAGCGACGGCGCGTGGCGGGCGGGTCGCGGCGGCATCACCGCCACCTCGTTCTACGACGGCGAGACCTACGTGGCCGACGACGAGCCGGCCGGCTGGGAGCTGCCGGGCTTCGACGACGCGGCGTGGGCGCCCGTGGACCTCGCCGAGCTGCCGGACGCCGAGCTCGTCGGCCCGCAGCTCCCGGCGATCCGGGTGGTCGCGTCGATGCCGGTGAGCGCGTGGCTCACCAGCCCGTCGGGCGCCACGATCGCCGACTTCGGTCAGGTGCTCACCGGGCACGTGCGGCTGCGGCTGCGCGGCGCCCCCGGCACCGTGGTGACGGTGCGGTTCGCGGAGGTGCTCGACGCGGGCGAGCTCGCCCTGCGGCCCCAGCGCACCGCCGCGAACACCGACCGGGTGACGCTCGGCTCGTCCGGGGAGCTCGACTGGGAGCCGACCTTCACGTTCCGCTCGTTCCGCTACGCGGCGATCGACGACCCCGGCGGCGTGGTGGTGCGCGACGAGGTGGCCGGGCGCATGGTGCGCAACGACCTGGCGCGCACCGGGTGGTTCGAGTGCTCCGACCCCGAGCTGGACCGGCTGCACGAGAACGCCGTGTGGGGCATCGCCGACAACATGCTCGACGTGCCCACCGACTGCATGCTGCGCGACGAGCGCCTCGGCTGGATCGGCGACGCCGCGCACGTCGCGCGCGCCGCGGCGTACCTGTACGACACCTCCGGCTTCCACGACTCCTGGCTGGCGGACCTCGCGCTCGACCAGCGGTCCAACGGCAGCCCGACCATGGTGGTGCCCGCGATCGAGCTCGTGCCGTTCCCCGGCGACTACCCGGTCGCGGCGTTCGGCGACGCCGCGTGCATGGCGCCCGCAGCGGTGTACGAGCGCTTCGGCGACCGCGACCTACTTCGCCGCCAGCTCCCCTCGATGGCCGCCTGGGCGCGGTGCGTGGGAGCGGAGACGCTCGCAGGCTTCCCCACGCCCGGGTTCCAGTTCGGCGACTGGCTCGACCCGACCGCGCCGCCGGACAACCCCGAGAACGGGCTGACCGAGTACGACGTGGTGATGGCGCTCGGTGCGGTGCGGTGCGCCGCGCTGGCCATGGACGCGGCCAGGACCGTCGGCAACGACGCCGTCCGGCGCGAGCTGGCCGCGCTGCACACCGAGCTCCTGGCGTACGTCGACCGCGTGTACGTCACGGACGAGGGGCTGGTCGCGGGCGACTCGCAGACCGCGTACGCCCTCGCCCTGCACGTCGGCGCACTGCCGGCAGCCAAGCGCACCGCCGCGTTCGAGCGTCTGGTGCTCCTGCTGCGCCGCCGCGGGATGCTCCAGGCCGGCTACCCCGGCACGTTCGCGCTGATGGATGTGCTGGTCGACGCCGGCCGGGCCGACCTTGCCTACCGCTTGCTCAACCACACGGGCGTGCCGTCGTGGCGGTACGCCGTGCGGCTGGGCGCGACCACGTTCTGGGAGCGCTGGGACTCGCTGCTCGCCGACGGGTCCCTCAACCCGGGCGACATGCTCTCCTTCAACCACCCGGTGTTCGCGTCCATCACCGACTGGATGCACCGCGTGATCGGTGGCCTGGCACCGGCCGCTCCGGGGTACCGGCGGCTGCGGGTGGCCCCGATCCCCGGCGGCGGTCTGACGTGGGCACGGACCGCGCACGAGACGCCGTACGGCCTGGCACAGGTGGCCTGGCGGCTGGCCGACGAGTTCCGGCTCGACGTGGTCGTGCCCCCGGGCACGTCCGCCGACGTGGTCCTGCCAGGGGACGACGCGGTGCACACCGTCGGCTCGGGAGAGCACACCTTCACCTGCCCGGCGGCGCAGGTGCCCGGCGACACCGACACCGGGCCGTGGGGGGCGCACGCGCACGTATGACCTCGGGTCGGGCAGCGTCCTGCGCGCCCGGGACGGCGTGCGCCACCGATCCCCGGGCAACGAGGCCCTCGTGGTGCACGCCCGACCGTCGGGACGGAGCACGCGCGCCCTGAGGTCGCCATACGGTGGTGCCGTGAGCACCACGCCCCCGGCCGACCGGGGTCCGACCAGGCCGGGCGAACCGCCGCGCGGGCTGACCCCGTTCGTCATCGTCATCGGCATCGCCGTCCTGGTCGTGACGATCACGATGCTGGCCCGCCGCGACGCCGCGCCTGCACCCGAGCCGTCGGGGACCACCACGTCGAGTGCTGCCGTCCGGACCCACGGGCCCGTGGAGATCGAGTCGTCGATCACCGTGGCGCTGCGGCTGTAGACGGTCCGGGCGCCCCGGCCCACCGAGCGCCCTTGTCGCCGGCCCACGGCGCATCGATCGGGACGCCGCCCGACCGGTCAGGATCCGAGAAGTGCCGCAGTCCCATGCGCACCTAGCCTGAAGGCGACGCGGCACGGCTCGTGCCCGCGGGACCACCGACCGGGAGGACGACGATGGCCGACGACGGCTGGACCGACGAGGAACGCGCCGCGATGAAGGAGCACGCCGCCGAGCTGCGCGCGGCGGGCAAGAAGGGCGCCAAGAGGGCCGACGACCTCCAGGCGGTGGTCGACAAGATCGCCGAGATGACCCCGCAGGACCGCATGCTGGCCGAGCGCGTGCACGCGCTGGTGTCGGCGCACGCACCCGGTCTGTCGGCCAAGACCTGGTACGGGATGCCCGCCTACGCGAACGCCGACGGCAAGATCGTGGTCTTCTTCCAGGACGCCGCGAAGTTCAAGTACCGGTACGCGACCCTCGGCTTCCAGGAGCACGCGAACCTCGACGACGGCGACATGTGGCCGGTCTCGTACGCGCTGACGGCGTGGACCCCCGCGGTCGAGGAGCGGGTCGTCGCACTCGTGCGGGCCGCAGTGTCGTGAGCTCGACCCCTCCGGGACCGCGCATGGCTCACAGGGCGGGCGCGACGTGCCGATAGTCCCGGAGTGAGAGCAACCAGCGACGCCCCACCGGCCCGCGCGCCGGGCGGCGCCGGTGGTCAGCGGCGCTGGCTGGACCACGTCGCCATGGCCGCGCTCTTCACGGCAGCGGTGCTGGTGGGCCGTGCGACCCGGATGGACGAGACCGGACTGGCGCTGATCTGGCCCGCCGCGGGCATCGGGGTGCTGTGGGTGGCGCGGGCGCGCGGCCACCGGCAGACAGCCGTCGCGAGCGTGCTGCTGGCGGTGCTCGCCGGCGTGCTCAACGGCGTGACGGGAGCGGGCCCTTGGATCGGCGCCGCGCTCGGCGTGGCCAACGCGCTCCAGGCCGTGGTGTGGTGCCAGGTCACCTACGCCGTGCAGCGCCGGCTCGGTCGCGAGCCGCTGCGGGTGCGCGGTCCTGCGGACCTGATCGCCGGCGCGTTCGCGGCCCTGGTCGCCGCGGCACTCGCAGCGCCGGTCGCCGCGGCCGCCCTCGCCGCGGTCGCCCACGCCGCGCCGGCCCCGGCCATCGGCCAGTGGATCGCGCGGAACTCGATCGGGATCCTCGTCGTGGGCGTCCCGGCACTCGTGCTCAGCGACCCGGCCCGTCCTCGTCTGCGCGACCGCCGACCGCGACAGCTGGTCGAGGCGGCCGGCGCCGTTCTGGCCGCGTCGAGCCTCTACCTGGTGTTCTTCGGCACCGTGAGCTCGGCGGCGGCGGCCTTCCTGCTCCTTCCGGTGGGCATCGTCGTGGCCGAGCGCTACGGCGCCGACACCGGCGGGGTGTACACCCTGGTCTCCGGCGCGGTGGTCGTGTGGTGCACGCTGCTCGACCTGGGCCCGCTCGCCGTGCCCGACCCGCACGAGGCGGCCTTCCTCGCTCAGGCCCTCGTGGGTGTCTCCTCCGCCATCACGCTCTCGCTGGCGCTCCGCAACGAGGAGCGGCACAGCGCGCGGGAAGCGGCCGAGGAGGCGCAGCGCCAGACCCAGCGCCAGGCCAACCTGCTGAACACGATCGTCGAGACGACGCCGCACGCAATAGTGGTCTACGGCCGGGACGGGTCGACGGTGCACAGCAACGCCGCGGCCCGGCGGCTGCTGGGCGATCCCCCGGACGGCCGGTGGGTGCACAGGTTCGACCGGCTTGGCCCGGACGGGTCGTCCCGTCCGATCCCCGACACGTCGCTGGCGGGCGCCCTCGGCGGCGGGCGGCGGACGGACGTCGAGCTCGTCGAGCGCACCGCCAACGACCCCCGCTACCTGAGCGCCTCGGTCACGCCCGTGCCCAGCGACGTCGACGACGCCACCGGTGGCGGAGCGGTCCTCACCGTTCAGGACGTGACCCGGACGCGGCGGACCGAGCGGGAGGTCCGCGAGGCCAGGGACCGCCTCTCGAACCTCATGGACGCCGCCTCGCTGCAGATCATCATCGGGGCCGACGGCACCGGGACGATCACCGTGTTCAACGGCGGCGCGGCGCAGATCCTGGGCCACCCGCCGGGCACGATGATCGGCAGACCGCTCGTGGACCTGTGGGAGCCGGCGGAGCTGGTCGACCTCGCGCGCGAGATCGGCGCACCGGTCGAGGGCCTGCTGCCCGAGCTCGCACGGCGCGGGCTGAGTGCGCCGCGCCGGGGAACGCTGGTCCGCGCGGACGGGACGCGCCTGGTCGCGGAGATGACGATCTCGGCGACCAGCGACGGCACCGGCTTCGTGTGCATCGCGCAGGACGTCAGCGAGCAGGTCGCGGCCGAGGCCCGCCTGGCCGACTCCGAGCAGCGCTTCCGGCTCGCGTTCGGCACCGCGCCGATCACCATGCTGATCCTCGACGCGACCGAGCGCAGCGCGGCGATCCTGGAGGCGAACGCGACCGCGTCGACGTTCACCGGCCACCCGGCCGACCGGCTTCGCGACCACACCCTGCACGACCTCGTCCACCCGGAGGACCGCGGCACGTCACGCCGCTGGTTCACCCGCCTCCTGCGTGACCCCGAGGCCCAGCTGCGCGCGGAGATGCGGTTCATCGGTGCCGACGGCGAGACGCGATGGGGCGTGGCCTCCGCCCGACTGGTCGAGTTCGCGCTCCCGGGCGGGGGCCCGGCGGCCTATGTGCTGTGCATCGTGGAGGACATCACCGCGCGCCGCCGGGCCGAGGCCGCACTGCTGCGACAGAGCCTGCACGACCCCCTCACCGGCCTGCCCAACCGCGCGCTGCTGCGCGACCGGCTGGTGGAGGCGACGGCGACGGGGGGCGTCGCGGGCCTGCTGTTCTGCGACCTCGACGGCTTCAAGGAGGTCAACGACACCTTCGGGCACCCGGCGGGCGACGCCGCGCTCAAGGCGATCGCGAGCCGGCTCGACATGCGGGTCCGACCCGTGGACACGCTCGCGCGGGTCGGTGGCGACGAGTTCGCCGTCGTCTGTCCCGGCGTCTCGACGCTCGCCGAGCTCCGGAAGATCGGCTCGCGCCTTCTGGAGGCGTTCGAGCTCCCGATCGCTGACGACGGTGCCGACTCCTTCCCGGTCGGCATGAGCATCGGCATGGTGCTCGTCAGGCCGGGCACCGACACCGAGACGGCCCTTGCCCGGGCCGACGCGGCGATGTACGAGGCGAAGCGAGCCGGCCGGAACACGATCCGGGCCTACCGCGACACGGGTGCGGGCGAGGGCACCGCGAGCCTGCTCCGCGACCTTCGCACGGCGCTGCGCGAGGAGCAGTTCACGCTCCATGCGCAGCCGATCGTCGAGCTGGACTCCGGCTCGGTGACCGCTGTGGAGATGCTGCTGCGCTGGAGCCACCCCGAGCGGGGCCTCACCGCCCCCGCCGACTTCCTGCCGGCCCTCGAGTCGAGCACCCTCATGGTGCCGGTCGGCCGATGGGTGCTGCGCGAGGCGTGCCGGGCCGGGGCCGCCTGGCACCGGGCGCACGGCCCGAAGGCTCCGGAGATCCACGTGAACATCGCCGCCGACCAGCTCGAGCAGCCCGACTTCGTCGAGGAGGTGCTCGCCGCGCTCGACGGGAGCGACCTGCCCCCCGGCAAGCTCGTGCTCGAGATCACCGAGACCAAGATGCCGCGCCTCGAGCGCGTCCACCTGCTCGGTCTGGACGAGCTGCGCCGCCGCGGCGTGCGGCTCGCGATGGACGACGTCGGCACCGGCTACGCGGGGCTCGCACAGTTCACCGAGCTGCCCCTCGACCTGGTCAAGCTCGACCAGCGGTTCGTCGCCCAGCTCGGCAGCGACCCGCGGTGCGACGCGGTGATGCGGGCGGTGCTCGGCCTGAGCGAGGCCCTCGGGCTCGAGGCGATCGCCGAGGGCGTGGAGACCGAGGCCCAGGCCGCCACCCTGCGGGCGGCGGGCTACCGCACAGCCCAGGGCTTCCTGTACGGCAGACCCGCGCCGGTGACCGACGCGCTGCCGGCCGTGGTGAGGCTCGAGACGCGCGCAGCGGGCTGAGTCGCGGACCCAGGGCGTCCCGGACCGGTCCCGCAGCGGCGCTACCAGCCCAGCTCGCCGTCGTCCTCCTGGAACGTGCCGGTGGGACCGTCGGGACCGATCGTCGCGAGCCTGGCCACGACCCGTGCGCTCTGCGCGGCGGGGCGGCCCGGGTGGCTGCCCGGATCGCCGCCGCCGAGCTCCGTCGCGGTGATCCCCGGCTCGACCGCGTTGACCTTGATCCCTGGGTGCGCGTTCGCGTACTGGACGGTGAGCATCGAGACCGCCGCCTTGCTCGCGCCGTAGACGATCGAGACGAAGTGCGACGCCGGCCGGGACGGCTCGTGGGCCGCCCAGAACGAGCCGAGCGCGCTCGACACGTTCACGACGACCGGGTTCGCCGACTGCCGCAGCAGCGGGAGCGCCGCCTCGGTCACCCGGACGACCCCGACGGCGTTCGTGTCGAAGACCTCCAGGACGCTGGGGCCGTCGAGCGCCTCGGTCATGCTCGCCCCGCTCGCGCGCCTGGCGATGCCGGCGTTGTTGACGAGCACGTCCAGGCCGGTGCCGGCGGACGCGATCGTGGCGAAGGCTGCGGCGACGGACGCGTCGTCGGTGACGTCGAGCCGGACGAACCTGGCGCCGAGCTCGTCGGCGGTGGCACGGCCGCGGGCCTCGTCGCGGGCGCCGATCCACACGGTGTGGCCCGCCTCGACGAGCAGCCGGGCGGTCTCCTTGCCGAGGCCCTTGTTCGCCCCGGTGATGAGTGCAGTGGTCATGGGTCGATCGTCGGCCGCACGCGGACGGTCAGGCAGTCGTCCCGTTGTCGTAGGACCGGCAGGGCCAGGACAGCCCGTACCCTGGCCCGCACACTGGTCGTATGAGGGACTCGGAGTTCGGCCGAGCGGTGCGCCGCTGGCGCGAGCGCGTCGCACCCCAGGCCGTCGGCCTGCCGATCGGCGGGCGTCGCCGCGCTCCCGGCCTGCGCCGCGAGGAGCTGGCCGGGCTCGCCGCATCTCGGTGGACTACCTGACTCGCCTGGAGCAGGGGCGCGCGACCTCGCCGTCGGCCCAGGTGGTCGAGGCGCTCGCCCGCAGCCTGCGACTGTCCGACGCCGAGCGCGACCTGCTGTTCACGCTCGCGGGCCTGTCCGCGCCCGGCCCCGGCGTCATCCCGACGCGGATCACACCGAGCCTTCAGCGCCTGCTCGACCGCCTCGCCGGTGGCCCGGCGGTCGTCTACGACGCCGCGTGGAACCTCCTGACCGCGAACGCGCCGTACGACGCGCTCATGGGTGAGACGTCCGCGCTGCGGGGGAACGACCGCAACGGGGTGTGGCGCAACGTCGTCGGCAGCGGATCTCGCACCGTGCAGACCGCGCAGGAGCACACCGAGCAGGTCGCCCGGCTCGTCGCCGACCTGCGCATGACCGCGGCGCGCTACCCGGACGACACGCGCCTGCGCCGGCTCCTGGCCGAGCTGCGCGCCGCGAGCCGGCAGTTCGTCGAGCTCTGGCAGACGGCGGCCGAGCCGGCACCCGCGGAGCCGTCCCGGCACAAGGTCGTCCAGCACCCGGCCGTCGGCCCGATCGCACTGGACTGCGACACCCTCGTCGTCGCCGGCGACGACCTGCGGATCATGGTCTACACGGCCGAGCCGGGCACCGCGGACGCCGAGCGCCTGGACCTGGCGATCGTGCTGGGCACCCAGTCGCTCGTCGAGTGAGGCGTCGTCTCGCAGCAGCGGGTCGGTCACACGAGGTGATGCTCGTACGCGTAGGCCGCCGCGGCCGTGCGGGACGTGACGTCGAGCTTGGTGAAGATGTTGGACAGGTGCCGAGCGACGGTCTTGTGGGAGAGCGCCAGCTGTGCGGCGATGTCGGGGTTGCTCTTGCCGGCCGCGACCAGGCGGAGCACCTCGACCTCGCGCGGGCTGAGCCCGCCGGGTGTCTCGCCTTCACCAAGCAGAGCGAGGGTCTGGCTCTGCGCGGGCGCGGCCCCGAGGTCGGCGAACACCTCTCGTGCGGTGGTCAGCTCGGCGACCGCCGACTCCTCGTCGCCGAGGTGGCGCAGTGCCCGACCGACCAGGGTCCGGCTGCGCGCCACCTCGTAGGGCGCGCCCAGCTGCGACCACGTCTCCATCGCGTGGCGAGAGGCCTCGAGTGCCCGCCCCGGGTCGCCCTTGGCCAGCGCGACGGTCGCAACGCCATACCGTGCGGCGGCCTGGAGGGCGGTGCAGCCGAACGACTCTGCGATCCCGTCGAGCTCGTCTGCCAGGACGGCCGCCGCGTCGGTGTCACCCGTCGCGGCCAGGATCTCGACCGCGGCGGGCAGGATCTGCGAACGGTGCACGGGGTGCTCGCGTTCGGCGAGCAGCCGGTGGATCGCTGCCTCAGCGGCGGCGCGACGGTTCTGGCCCAGCCAGAGCAGGGCGCGGCCCGGCTGGGCCGGGTGGCCGTGCGCAGCGGCCTCGTCGTAGGCGCGCTCCGCGGCGGCGTACTCGCCGCACAGCCGGTAGGTCTCCGCACGCTCGTAGTACGCCAGGGCCAGCGCCGGGTCGCCGCCGGCTTCGAGGTATCGGTCAACCGCGCGGTCGAGCTCCTCCGCCGCATCCCGGTAGGCCCCGTGCAGCCGCAGCAGCTGGCCCCGGTGGGTCGCGCACTGGCCGGTGAACGCGACCAGCCCGGGTTGGCCGTCGCACCAGGTGGTCAGCGCGTGGGTCCACTGTCCGGCCCGGCCGAAGTCGCAGACCTCCTGGCATGCCTCGATCGTCGAGCAGTAGATCCGCCCGGCGGTGATCGGGGTGACCTCGCCGGCCATGACTCCGGCCAGCGCCTCGTCCATCCGCGCCAAGCCGTCGGCGACCCGGCCCGAGAAGACCATCAGCCGCCCCTCGGCGTGCAGTCCCAGGGCGAGCAGGTCGGGCTCGTGGAACCGGCGGCCGTACTCGGTGATCCGCGGTGCCAGGGTGATCGCCTCGGCGAACTCCCCGCCGAGGATGTGTCCCATCATCGCCGAGTCGTGCAGGTAGCCGCGCTCGGCGACATCCTCGTCGAGCGCGTCCAGGAGCCGGGCGGCCCGGGAGTGCCACCCGCTGGCCACAGCCGACTCACCGGCCTGACGCAGGACGACGGTCATCCCGTAGGCGGCCCGCACCGCTGCCGGAGTGTCCCCTGCCTCGAGACTCGCCTGGTACGCCCGTTGCATCGCCTGGACGCAGTCGTTGTGATGGCCGAGCAGGTACGCGGTGGTCGCCAGCGCAGCGAAGTCATCGGCCGTCAACGCCGGGTCGCCCAGGTCGGACAGTGCCCGGAAGGCGGCGACCCACTCGCGACGCTCGTACGCCTCGCGGGCGGAGTGGAGATCGTCGACGACGCCCATCTCGGTCACCTCCCGGCCTCTTCGAGGGTAACCGCGGTGGCATCCGGATCTCACGGCCTGCGATCCCGGCCGGCGAGAGAGCCCCGTGGTCGGCCCGGGGTGAGCGGGACGCACCGTTTCCGGAGTGGGCAGCGCTCAGGCGGCGGCCCGACCCCGGAGGCGTCGGTCGATCCTGTCGGCGATGTGTGCGGCGTCCCGGCCCACGCCGGGCAGCACCATCGAGGCGAAGGCGTACTGGAACGACAGCCCGCAGAAGTACAGCCCTGGAACGTCGTCGACCACCCCGCGGTACTCCCGCGGCCAGCCGTCGTCGCCCATGACCGGCGCCTCGATCCAGCCGAAGTCGGGTCGGAACCCGGTGGCCCAGATGACGTTCGCGACGTCGAGCACCCGCCCGTCGTCGAGCATCGGCCGCCCCTCGGACGTGGCACCGGTGACCTTGCGCTCGATCCGCTCCACGCCACGCTCGGCAAGGTGGTGTGCCTTCACCCGGGTGGTCGGGGCCCCCTGGTGGCGCACCTTACGCATCTCCTTGCGGCCTATCGGCGTTCGCCGCGTGAGCACGTGCCGCCAGATGAAGACGACGGCCGGGAAAGCGACCTTGACCGCAGCGGAGTCCCAGTCCAGAGGGATGTTCCCGCGGTCGGGACCGGTCAGGATCGTGGGTCGCTGCGCGGCCAGCTCGAAGGCGATGTCGCATCCGGAGTGGGAGGCTCCGACGACCAGAGCACTCCCGGGCTGGAGCTGGTCGGGGTTCTTGTACTCGGTGGAGTGGAGCTGGCGGATCCGCGGGCTCAACGAGGCCGCGACGTCGGGGACGCGAGGGGTGCGGCCGAAGGTCCCTGTGGCGATGACCACGGTGTCGCAGTCGATACGGTCGGGCCCCAGGTGCGCGGTGAACCCGCCACCGCAGCGAGGAGCGAGTCGGTCCACGCGGGTACTCAGCCGGACCGGGAGGTCCATCGCCACGGCGTAGGCCTCGAGGAAGTCGGCGACCTCGTCCTTGGCGGGGAAGTGCCAGGGGTCGCCAGGGAAGTCCATCCCCGGCAGGCCGTCGAACCGTGCCGGCGAGTACAGCGTGAGCGAGTCGTAGTGGCTGCGCCAGTTGTCGCCGACCCGGTCGTTGCCGTCGATGATCAGGAGCTCCCGACCACGCCGGGCGAGGTGGTAGCCGGTGGCCAGGCCGGCCTGGCCGGCGCCGATGATCAGGGTCTGGATGTGCTGGGTTGTGCCGATGTCCATGCAACCCGACGCTAGGACGCCGACCGGTCGCCGGCGTCGGGCGCGATACCCATTTCGCGGCACCCCGGTGGGTACGTCGACCCACCGGTGATCCTCGCACCGGGGCACGTCGACCCGCCGCACCTTTCTCGCCCCCCGACGGGCGCGCCTTGAGCCTTCACACAGGCTTCATCACCGGCGCGGCCCCGCTCTCATCCTGACCCGAGAGGCTCGAACCAATGAGCTCGACGACAACCATGGAGGTAGGAACGATGAGGCTGCGAACCAAGATCGGCGCCGGTGTGGCCGGTAGCGCGATCGTCATCGCTGCGGCGCTGGGCACGGCGGGTGCCGCGTCGGCGGCCACGACCGACGACACCACGACCCCGTCATGGTGCACCGGCACCGGCGCCGGCGGGGGCATGCGGGGCTGGGCGAACGACGGCACCGCCGGACGCTTCGGCGCGAACGCCCTCGCGGACTATCTCGCCGACAAGCTCGGCGTCTCGGCGGACGACGTGTCCGCGGCCCTGGTGGCCTACCACGCCGAGAACCCCGTGACCGAGCGCGGTCGCGACCTGTCCGACGCCGACCTGGCAGCGCGCCGCGCGGCCGAGGCCGCCTACCTGGCCGACGCGCTCGACGTCGACGTCGCCAAGGTGACCGCGGCGCTGGAGTCCTACGCCACCGACCGCCAGGCCGAGCGCACCGCTGCGCTCGAGGAGCTGCTGGCCGAGCGGGTCGACGCAGGCACCCTCACCCAGTCCGAGGCCGACGCGATCCTCGCCGCCCACCAGGCCGGCGACCCGATCGGGCTCGGCGGGCAGGGCATGGGCGGGCAGGGCATGGGCGGGCACGGCGGCGGCCACGGCCGCGGCATGAACGCCTGACCGCGACACCACAGATGGGCTCCCGCCGACGCCGGCGGGGGCCCATCGTGCTGGACGGCTCACGTCCCGCTCAGCCGAGGTCCACGCCGGTCGGCGCCAGCTCCTGGCGCCTCCCCGACCGCGCCCACCACCAGGCCCCGGCCAGCCCGAGCGCGATCGCCACCACCTCGGACACCGCCGCGAGCCAGACCGCGGCACCCTGCCACTGCTCGTGCACGCCGAAGAAGCCGACCGTCGTGGACAGCACGAACGCCCCCAGCGTTGCGGCGCCGAACGCCGCCGCCGCGAGGAGCGGGAGCCAGTGGTCCCAGAGCTGGAGGACCACCCCGAGCGCGAGGCCGACCACGGCGTTGACCAGGAACGCAGGGCCGACCACCGACAACGCGTTCATGCCCTGGGCCCAGAGCACGAGGTGGACCACCCCGGAGAGCATCACCGAGGCCGACGTCAGCGAACGGATGAGGGTGAGCGTGGTCATCCCGACCTCCTTACGGGCCCCGGCGACCGTCGTCGGCACCCTGGGAGGACTACGGCCCGCTGCGCGCCACGGTTCACCTCTCGCCTGAGGAGCGGACCCGACGCGAACCGATCGGGCCCGCGGTGAACCGATCGGGCCGCCGGCCCGTATCACCCACGAACGGCACGTCGACGAAGGGAGGATCTCGATGGTCCAGGCACGCGGGACCCGAACCTGGCGCAGGACACGTCAATGGGCGGTGGCAGGCGCGGCTCTGCTCGTCCTGAGCGGGTGCGCGGCCGAGGCCGGCTCGGACGCGGGAGCCCCATCCGCCAGCACTGCCTCCTCCGAGTCCTCGTCGGGCGGTGCGAGCCAGTCCTCGGCCGACACCGGCTCGGGCGCCGCCGTCCAGGTGGGCTCGACGTCGCTCGGAGAGGTCCTGGTGGACCAGGCGGGCATGACGCTGTACATGTTCGACAAGGACACCCAGGGCGCTCCGAGCACCTGCTACGACCAGTGCGCCTCGGCCTGGCCGCCGCTGCTCACCGAGGGCCCGCCGTCCGCGGGGGCCGGCGCCGACGACGGCAAGCTCGGCACCGTCGAGCGCACCGACGGCACCACCCAGGTGACGTACGACGGCTGGCCGCTGTACTACTGGGCGCAGGACGCCAAGCCGGGCGACGTGAACGGCGAGGGCGTCAACGACGTGTGGTGGGTCCTCGACGCCGACGGCACGCCGATCCACGGGTGACGTAGGTGGGCGGAGGTGGCGGCATGGCGACGAGCACCGCTGACGTGCTCGTCGCCCTGCACGCCGAGCACGGACGGGGCCTGTGGGGGTACGTCCTGCGCCTGACCGGCGGAGACCGGGCCCGCGCCGAGGACGTCGTCCAGGAGACCCTCATCCGCGCCTGGCGCCACCCCGAGGTGCTCACCCGACCGCCGGGGGCCGTCCGATCCTGGTTGTTCACCGTGGCTCGGCGACTGGTGATCGACCAGTGGCGCGCGGGCCGCGAGATCAGCACCGACGAGCCGCCCGAGACCGGGGCCGGACCTGACACCTGGACCGACGAGGTGCTCGACGGCTGGATCGTCGCCGACGCGCTCGCCCGGCTCACGCCCGAGCACCGGCAGGTCGTCGTGCTCTGCTACTTCCGCGGCCTGTCGGTCGCGGAGGCGGCCCGCATCCTCGGCATCCCGGACGGCACGGTGAAGTCGCGCACGCACTACGCGCTGCGCGCACTGCGCCTGGCGCTGGAGGAGAAGGGGGTGACCCGGTGACCGACCCGTGGCGCATCGACGCCGAGGCCTACGTGCTGGGCGCGCTCGACGAGCCCGAGCGCAGCGCCTTCGAGCAGCACCTGCGCGAGTGCGCGGCCTGCCGCGCCGCCGTCGAGGAGGTCGGTCCACTTCCGGCGCTGCTGGACCTGGTGCCGCCCGACCTGGTCGACCGCATCGCCGACGCCGACCCGCTGACCGCCTCCGTCCCCGGCACGCCCGTCGCGCAGGTCCCCGAGTCCGTCCTGGCCGGCGCGCTGTGGGCGGTCCGGCGCCGCGAGGCGCGGCGGAGGCGCGCGACCGTTGCCGGTGCGCTCGCGGCGGCCGCCGCGGTCGTGCTCGCCCTCGTGCTCCCCGCTTCGCCCGTCGCACTGACCCGGCACGAGCCAGCCCCCGACCGCGTCGTGGCCATGCGGACCGTCGCGCCCTCGGCGATCACCGCCTCGGTCGCGCTGGAGCAGGTCGCCTGGGGCACGAGGATCGAGCTGACCTGCACCTACGCCACCGACCCGTCATCGACCGGCGGGCGCCAGGGCGGCTACCGGCCAACGGCGACGTACGCGCTCGTGGTCGTGGGCGCCGACCGGTCGACCCAGCAGGTCGCGACCTGGGCGGCCGTACCAGGACGCACCATCACGGTGCCCGCCGCGACCGACCTGCCGGTCTCGTCGATCGACTCCATCGAGCTCGTCGCAGCCGACGGCACGGCGCTGCTCAGCGCCAGCCCGTGACACCGGCACGTCGGATGCGACGCTCGCCTAGCTCCAGCGCGTGAGGATGTCGTCGCGGTTGAAAGTCGCCCGTGCCGCCCACATCAGCGCGGCGACCAGGACGACGAGCGCGACGCAGACCCACAGCATGGTCGTGGTGTCGAGCGTGATCGCGCCCACCTCGCTGGTGACGTACAGCGCCGCGAACGGTAGCGCGGGAAGCGCGCCGACCTGCTGGGCCGTGCGAACGTCGGTCACCCTGGCGGAGACCAGCACGCTGATCGCCACGCTGAGCGCCGCGGCCAGCGGCACCACGACGAGCATCGTGAGCATTGCCGGTCCGTTGGGGAAGTAGACGCCGCCCAGGACGGTGCGGGTCTCCAGGTCCGCGAGGGTCATGAACGCCGCCATGCCCAGCCAGGTGACCACGACGGCCGGCACCCATGCGGCGACGAACTTGCCGAGCAGGATGTCGGCGTCGCTGGCGGGCGTGGCGAGCAGGGGCTCGAGGCTGCGTTCGACCTTCTCGCCGACCAAGGAGTAGGCGGCGATCCCGGTGGGGATGGTCGCAGCGCCGATCACCGAGAAGAACAGGAACGAGTCGAGCAGCCCGGTCAGCGCCTCGGGTGGGAGACTCGCCGCCTTGCTCATGATGTAGTGCACGACGAAGCCGAGGCCGAGGGCCGCGATCGCCGGGAACAGCACGATGGTCATCACGGTGGCCCGCCGGTGCAGGGCGACCCACAGGTCCTTGGCGGCGATCGTACGCACGTCGGACAGGCTCATGCCGCGCCCCCCATCAGGCCGAAGTAGGCCTCCTCGAGGGACTCGACCTCGGGGACCACCGCGCGGATCGCGGCGCCTGCCTGGGCGAGCGCGGTCACGACGGCGGGTGTGCCGGCGAAACCTCCGGACAGCTCCACCAACGCGGTCCCGCGTTCGACGCGCGCCACCGCGCCCCCGGCGGCCTCCACGATCCCGGTGAACGACGGCTCCCACGCCTCCACCTCGATGCGCACCTGCGCGCTCCCCGCGCGGTGGCGCAGGTCGTCCGGCGCGCCCACCGCAACGAGGTGCCCGCGCAGCACGCCGACGCGGTCGCAGACACGCTCGGCCTCCTCGAGCCGGTGGGTGTTGAGCACCACGGCCCGCCCCTCCGCGCGCAGCTCGCCGAGCACGTCGCGTACCAGGGTGGCCGCCTCGGGGTCCAGGTTCGCGGTGGGCTCATCCAGCAGCACCACGGGGGGCTCGTGCACGAGCGCACGGGCCAGGCCCAGCCGCTGCTTGAGCCCCTTGGACAGCGTCGCCGCGGCAGCGTCGCGCCGGTCCCACAGCCCCAGGCGGACCAGCAGCGACTCGACCCGCTCGGCCGCGAGCGCGGGCGGAACCCGGTACAGCCGGGCGAACAGCTCCAGGGTCCGGCCGACCGGCAGGTCCGCGTACAGCCCGACCTCCTCGGGCAGCACCCCCACCAACCGCCTGGCCCGCTGGGCCTGCTTGGGCCCGTCCGTGACGCGCTCGCCCGCAACGGTGACCGTGCCGCTCGTCGGGCCGATCAGCCCCGCGATCATGCGCAGCGTCGTGGTCTTGCCGGCGCCGTTGGGCCCCAGCAGGCCGAACACCTCTCCGGCGTGCACCGTCAGCGAGACGTCGTCGACCGCGACCAGCGGCCCGAATCGCCGCGTCAAGCCGACGGTCTCGATCAGGTCCATCGCGCGATCTCTCTGCCCGGTCGGTGGCATCGACGTCCTGGGCAACGGCCTGCGACGGGACGAGCGGTGTCGAATTGTGATATCACGTTAGCGCCTGTGCGGTGAGCCGCACGCGGACGCGAGCCCATCCGGGGGACGGAGGTCACGCCCACATGGCCGAACGGAAGAACGTCCTCATCCGGATCGACCCGCAGGTCCACGACGCGCTCGCCCGCTGGGCCGGGGCCGAGCTGCGCAGCACCAACGCGCAGATAGAGCTGCTGCTCCGAACAGCGCTCAAGGACGCCGGGCGTCTGCCTGCGGGCGTCGGCCGACTGCCGCGCCGAGGCCGACCGCGGCAGAACCCGCGGGCAAGCGCCTAGCGGACCCTGCGGGTCGTTCGTCTGCTCGACGCCGTCGGCCCCGGCGGCGGGACGACACCAGGTCTTGTGCGTGCCCGCCCGATCGCTCATGCTGGTCCCCCCACCCGGTCAGGGCAAGGAGAACTCCGCTGGAGCCTGGGGTCGAACCGACGGGCGCACGCCTCGGCCAACGGGCCCTCGCAGCCGGCGTCGCGGCCGCTCTGAGCGTCGTCATCCCGGGCGCCGCCGAGTTCGTCACGCTCCCAGCCGCCGCCATCGCGCTGGTCCTCGGGCTGCTCGGCGTCAGGTGGTACGAAACGGGGCGGTCGTCGCAGGTCGTCCCTGCGGCGGTCGGCGCCGGTCTCGGGGCGCTGGCCGCGTTCGCGGTGCTGGTGGTCACCCTTGCGACGCACACCTGACTGGACGCTCGCGGTTCGCCTCCGGGAGAGCCGTGGGCCGTCGAGCGGCGCTCGGAGGCTTCGAGGATGTCCCGACGGGCCGGGTCCGCAGGAGGTCCTGGGCGCCATCCACGACCACGGACCGATGACCGAGACGGCCAACGAGCGCGCGCCCCACGCAGACCACGAGCACGCGTCCCACCACGAGCACGGCGGCGAACCCGGGCGATGGTGGGCACGACGAGCCGGGTGACCACGCTGGTCACGGCGACCATGTCGCGCCGGACAGCGCCTCGGGTGGGATGTTCCCCGCCGTGCTCAGGTCGGCGAGCAACCCCTGACGAGACCCGCGGAGGACCCCTGGGCTCTCCGCGGTCGAGCCGCGCGCGACGTCACCGACCGGGGGTCAGGACGTCGGCGATGGCGGAGAGCGCCTCGGGCACCACGGAGTAGTAGACCCAGGTCGACCGCTTCTCCCGGGCCACCAGCCCTGCCTGGTGGAGCACCTTGAGGTGGTGGGAGACGGTGGGCTGGGACAGCCCGAGCGGCTCGGTCAGGTCGCACTGGCACGCCTCGCCGCCGGGGCCGGCGGCGAGCAGCGAGACGAGACGGAGACGGGCCGGGTCGGCCAGGGCCTTGATCCGGGCGGCGAGCACCTCGGCCTGGTCGGCGGTGAGCGTCTCCTGGACCAGCGGGGCGCAGCACGCCTCGCCGGCCGGGACTGCGTCGAGGAGCGGGAGCTTGGTCACCATGGAGCCATGATACATCGAAACTCATCCATATTGACATCTGTCGATGTTAGTGCCACGGTTTCCATCCATCGACGTCCATCAATGGAGGTAGCCGTGACCGAGACCCAGACCCAGGACCAGCTGCGGGCACAGGTGCGCGCCCGGTATGCCGAGGCCGCGACCCGGGCGGCGGCGTGCTGCTCGACCGACTGCTGCACGCCGGGCGAGGAGTCGTTCGGGTCCTCGTTCTACGGCGAGGGCGAGATCGCCGCGCTCCCGGTCGCGGCGGTGCAGGCCTCCCTCGGCTGCGGCAACCCGTTGCTGGTGGCCGACCTGGCCGAGGGCGAGCGCGTGCTCGACCTCGGCTCCGGCGGCGGCATCGACGTGCTGCTGTCAGCGCGACGCGTCGGGCCCACCGGGTTCGCCTACGGGGTGGACATGACCCCGGAGATGCTCGACCTCGCCCGGCGCAACGCCGCCGACGCGGGCGCGACCAACGTGGAGTTCCACGAGGGCACGATCGAGGACCTGCCGCTGCCCGACGACGCGGTGGACGTGGTGATCTCCAACTGCGTGATCAACCTGTCCGTCGACAAGCCGGCGGTGCTGCGCGAGGCGTTCCGCGTGCTCGTGCCGGGAGGACGGCTCGGCGTGTCCGACGTGGTCGCCGAGGACCACCTGTCCCCCGACGACCGCGCCGAGCGGGGCAGCTACGCCGGGTGCATCGCCGGGGCGCTGTCGCGCCGCGAGTACCTGGAGCACCTGGCCGCGGCCGGGTTCGTGGACGCGACCGTCACGTTCACCCACCCCGTCGCCGACGGGCTGCACTCGGCGATCGTCCGCGCCACGACGCCCGTCGCGGGCTGACGCGCCGAGTCCGCGCCAGCCGCCGATCCCCGCCCACACGAGCCCGCACCGATCCCACCGACCGACCCGGACACCACCGACACCCTGCCCCGGAGGATGCCATGCACCCCGACCTGTACCTGATCGTCTACCGCCAGGCCGAGCGCGAGCTCGAGCAGCGCCTCGCGTATCAGCTGGCCGCCCGCGCACGGGCCGTCGAGGGACCGCCACGCCCCCGGCGCCGGACGGCGTCCGAGGTCGTGCGGGCCGCACGCGCGGCCCTGCGACCTGCGCCCCGATCGGTGAGACCGGTGTGCTGCACGGCCTGACCCGGGCGGACCCGGCCGGACCCGGCGGACCCGCGCGCAACACCCGAGGGCGTCAGCCCGCTCGGCCGCGGCATCGGTCGTGACCGCGCACCCCGCCCCGTGCGGCTCGAGGGTCCTACCGGGTCGCGTTCCCGGCGAGCGCCTCGACGAGCTGGTCGACGGTGGGCGAGCCCTCGAGGCCGGTGGGCGTTGCGTAGAGGCGGCACGCCAGGCCGACTCCCGCACCGCGTCGCGCGAACGGGTCGACGCCGTCGATCAGCACCGACGGCGAGCCGTGGAAGTCCCGTGCCACGGCCTGCTCGGGCGTCTCGACCAGGACCCGCTCGACCTCCGCGTCCGCACCCACAGCTTCGAGCGCCTCGCGCAGTCGGCGTTCGGTGATCTGCCAGCTCGGGCAGCCGCCGAAGTAGAGCAGCTGGACCTGCATGACCTCATCGTCTCCCCGGTTCGGCCCGCGTGCCGAGCGCACGAACCCGCGCGCGTCGGCTCAGCCGACGCCCCCGGCGGCGAGCGCGTCGGCCAGCAGCGCCACCAGGGCGTCGAGCTGCACGTCCGTGGACGACGAGCCGTCCTCGTCCCCCGCCCCGTCCAGAGCCCGGGCGGCCAGCCCGGACTTGCTGTCGATCAGCTCGGCGATCTTCGCATCGATGGTCTGCGCGGCGATGATCCGCCATGCGGTGACGGGCTCGGCCTGACCGATCCGGTGGATCCGGTCGATGGCCTGGGTCTGCTCGGCGTCGGTCCAGGACAGCTCGGCCAGCACCAGGTTGGAGGCGACCTGCAGGTTCAACCCCACGCCCGCGGCCAACAGGGAGCACACCGCGATCGACACGTCGGGGTCGTCGGTGAAGGCGGCGATGTTCTTCTCACGCGCCTTGGGCGTCTGGTCGCCGCGGATCGAGGCATAGCGGATGCCGCGGTCGGCGAAGGTCTGCTCGGCCTGGTCCATGACGTCGACGTGCTTGGCGAAGAACACCACCTTGCCGACGTTGCGGGCGAGCTGCGCGGCGTAGTCGGCGGCCGGCCCCGCCTTGGCCTGGCCGATCCGGCGGACCATCGTGAACACGTTCTCGCCGCCGGCCTTCGAGCTCGAGTCCTTGAGCTCCCCGGCCGCCACCCGGCGCGCGAGCTCGTGATCGATCCCGTCAGCGACGGCGCTGCCGTCGCGCGCCTCCAGGGCGGACCGGTAGCGACCGACGAGGCGGCGGGCGAGGGCGTCCTCGGCGGCGCGGATCGAGCGGCCGACCGCGCCGTCGAGCTCGACCGGCAGGTCCGCGACCCGGCGGGCTGGGATGTCGGCGGCCACGTCGACCTTTCGGCGCCGCACGATGCCCATGTCGATCACGCTGGCCCGGGCCGCGGCGTAGAACCCCGGGTCGGCCGGGGTGAGGCCGGTGTCCTCCAGCGCGGTCATCAACGCGCCCAGCGGCGTGGTGTCGTCGATCCACCCGAGGAGCTGCCAGATCGCTCGGAAGTCCTCGATGTCGTTGATCAGCGGCGTGCCGGTGAGCGCCATCATCAGCGGCCGGGCGGTGCGGGCGCGGATCTGGTCCGAGAGCGCAAGGACGTGCTGGGAGCGCTGCGAGCGCTTGTTCTTGATGAAGTGCGCCTCGTCGACGACCATGCCGCGGAAGCCCAGCCCGCCGAGCCAGCCGACGTGCCGGTCGAGCAGCTCGTAGTTCACGATCACGACGTCCGCGAAGGCGTCGACCCGCTCGCCGTCGCCGTGGACCACGGTGGGGCGACGCTGAGGCGTCCACATCCCGACCTCGTGCGCCCAGTTCGCCTTCACCACGTTGGGCACCACCACCAGCAACGGGTAGGCGTCGGCCACCTGGGCGGCGAGCAGCGCCTGGGCGGTCTTGCCGAGCCCGGGCTCGTCGGCCAGCAGGAAGGTGCGGTGGCCGCGGGCCGTGGCCTCCACGACGCGGGCCTGGTGCGGCATCAGCTCCAGGCCGTGGGGAACCGGCACCTTGCGGGCCTCCGGCAGGGCCATGCAGGAGGGCGCGCCGGCGTCGGCGTACTCGAAAGAGCGGAAGAGCGGTTCGAGCAGCTCCCAGCCGGCCAGCCGACGGGGCCGTGCGGCGGTCCGCTCGGCAGCGGCCTCGAAGTCCGGGGCGAGGAACGGGTTCGCCAGCTGGCGCGAGATCACCGACCGGGGCACGACCTGCTTCTCGTTGCCCGGCGCGGGAGCGAGGGGCGCGGTCGGTTCCGGCTCCTCGGGCGGCTCCAACCCGCCGGCGCGCATCAGTGTCGCCTTGAGGGCGCGTGCCGCGTCGGACACCCGGGCGTCCTCCGCGAGCAGCTCGAGCAGCGACGTGTCCCTGGCGGCGATCTTGGCCAGCAGGGTCGCCACCCCGTCCAGCCGCTTGAGCTGCTGGGTGCGCCGCGCCTCGGTCAGGACGCCATCGGCCTTGACCCGAGCCCGTTCTTCCCGCACGAGCAGGGCCACGACCTGGAACTTCGTGCGCACCGCCGGGCGGGTCGGCGGTCGGCGCACGCCACTGTCGACCTCACGGGCGACCTCCGCGAGGACCGGGAGCATGCCCTCCTCGGTGGGGCGCGGGTTGCGGCGTCGCTGAGCGCCGGCGACGGCGCCGCGCCGGGAACCGCCGCTCGCGCGCTGGCCACCGGCGTTGGTGCGCTGGCCACCGGCGTTGGTGCGCTGGGAGCCGCCCGACTGCCCACGACCGGACCGTCGCCGGCCTGGTGCTGCCACATCTCCTCCTACCGTGCAGCCACGTCGCGACTGCGGCGCGACTCGCCGCACCGTTCTCCAGCGGGCCGGCCCGCCGCCGGCGCCCCGCGCCGTGCGGCGGGCGTCCCGGGACAGGCGGTCGGACCCGGCATCGCAGCGTCGCGCAGCAGACGCATCTGACCCGCCCCGGCCCGTGCCCATGTCGAGCGCGACGCGTCGACGGACGTCTCGGTGATGCTCCACCGCGCCGGGCTGGGGTCGTGCGCGACATCAGATCCCTCGCAGGGTACCGCCCGGGGGCCCGCCTCCGCTCGGGGCGCACTCGACGCCGAACCGCACACTGCGGCGTCCCGGTGAGGTCGCCCGGGCCGCGACGGTCGTGGTCGAGGTCGGTGACGTGCGTACGCGAACGAGCCGGCGGCTCAGCGGGACGTACGTACGGCTCCACGACCGGCTCGTGGCCCGGGAGGCATGGCGGCAACGACACGTGATAGCCGGACTTCCTCGTTGAGTACTATCGCTGCTATAGTACTCAACGTGCCATCGAACGCTTCGCCCGACCCGTTCTCGGCGGACCTGCTGCGCGGGCACACCGACACCATCGTGCTCGGTGCCCTACGCCGCGCCGACCGGTACGGCTACGAGGTCCACAAGGCGATCCGCAGTGCCGCGGGCGGGGAGTACGAGATCAAGGAGGCCACGCTCTACGCGAGCTTCCGCCGCCTCGAGCGCGACGGGCTTGTCGAGTCCTACTGGGGCGACGAGACGCAGGGCGGGCGCAGGAAGTACTACCGGATCACCGACGCCGGCCGCGCCGTCTACCGGCGCAACGTCGCCGACTGGCGCACCACGAGACAGATCATCGACAACCTCTTGGACCACGAAGGCGAGTGACCGTGAGCGATCAGAGCGTGCACCGCATCCTCGACCATGCCTTCGCCGGCGTCGAGCTCACCCCCGAGGTCCAGGATCTCAAGGAGGAGATCCGGGCGAACCTCATCGCGCGGGTCGCCGAGCTGGAGAGCCTGGGGCGGCCGGCCGACGACGCGGTGCGCACCGCCGTCCAGGAGGTCGGTGACCTACGTGCGGTCGTCGCCGAGGTCGCCGGCGCAACGGCGCCGGACCCCGGGTTGTGGGCGGCGCACGAGCGCCTCGCCGCCCTGCACCGCACGCGCCCTCGCCCCGCGGCCGTCGTGGGCCTCGTCGTGCTCTCGGCGATGCTCGCCGCGGCAGCGCTCCTGGTCGCGCTGGGCGCCACGGGCGTGGTCGCGACCTCACCGGCATCCGCAGCTCTGAAGGGCCTCGCCTGCGCGCTGCTCGCCGGCGGGATCGTTGTGGTCGCGCTCCGCCAGGAGACGACCGTCCACTACCCGATGCCCATGGCACGCGCGGTCGGTTGGGGCTCGGCCACCGCGGCGGGCACGTTAGCGGTCACGCTGGGCGCGGTGTTCGCCGCAGACACCTCCTACCTCGGGTTCCTCGAAGTAGCGGTCGGGCTGGCAGTGGGCGCGATCGCGGGCCTGGTCACGCTGGCCGTCACGCAGACCAACCGCACCAAGGGCTGGGTGCGCGACGCGGCGCAACGGCCCCAGGACCGGTTCTCCCAGGACCCCGCGGCCGCCGCCCGATTCGGCCTCTACTCGGGAGCCGTGTGGCTGGCCGCGCTGGCGGCGGTGGTGGTGGTGGGCCTCGCTGCCGGCTGGGTCTGGTCGTGGACGCCGTTGGTCGGCGCTCTGCTGGTGGAGATGGTGCTGCTCGCGCGGATGGAGTTCCCGACCGATCGCCGGGAACCGTGATCGACGTGGGCGACGCAGTCACCGTCCGACGCTGGAGGTGGTGAGCGGAGCGCTACCTGACGGTGGCCCGGGCGCTGGCACGCCCGAGCCACCCGGCCCGATGGACGTCCCGCAGAGGCGGGCCCAGTCGCCCGGGGGCCTCGACCAGCCTAGTGCTGGGGCTCCCCGGGTACGTCGACACCGAGGAGAACTCATGCATGACACCCTCGCCCTGGATGCGCAGGGCCTGGTCAAGACCTACCCCGGCGGGCGCGGCAAGCCCCGCGTGGCTGCCCTGGACGGGCTGAGCCTCACCGCGGAGGCCGGCACCGTGGTCGGTCTGCTCGGCCCCAACGGCGCGGGCAAGTCGACGACCGTGAGGATCCTGTCCACGCTGTCCCGCGCGGATGACGGCGTCGCGACCGTGTGCGGCCACGACGTCGTCCGCCACCCGGACCGGGTCCGCAGGGCCATCGGTCTGGTTGCCCAGCGTCCGGTCAGCGAGCCGATGGACACCGGTATGGAGAACCTCGTCCTGGCGGGCCGGCTGCACGGGCTGCCCGCCGGGCAGACCCGGGTCAGGGCCGGGGAGCTGCTGGAGGCGTTCGGGCTGGTGGAGGTGGCCCGTCGCCGGGTGAGCACGTGGTCCGGCGGGATGGTGCGCAAGCTCGACGTGGCGATCGGCCTGATGCACCGACCGCGGGTCCTGTTCCTCGACGAGCCGACCACCGGCCTGGACCCGGAGGCACGAGCGGAGCTCTGGGTCCAGATCGACAGCCTCGTCCACGAGCACGGCGTGACCGTGCTGCTCACCACGCACTACCTCGACGAGGCCGACCGGCTCGCCGACCAGATCGTCATCGTCGACCACGGGCGGGTGGTCGCCCGGGGCACCTCGGACGCCCTGAAGTCCGAGCTGGCAGGCGACGGGCTGGTCGTCGAGCTCGCCGACGAGGCCGGCCGCGAAGAGGCCTTGCGGGCCGCTGGGAGGGTGGCCGGGCTCACTGACCTCGGTCTCGACGGCCTGACCCTCAGGGCCAGGGCCGCTCGAGGCGCGGCGGTGCTGCCCCAGCTCATCGCAGCGCTCGAGCAGGCGGGTGCGCCGGTCGGAGCCGCCACGGTCGCGCGGCCCAGCCTGGACGACGTGTACCTCAAGCACACCGGTCGTTCGATGGCGGCGTCGCAGGAGCGTGCCGCATGAGCGCGCTGGTGCACACCGGGTCGTTGGCCGCACGACACCTGCGCGCGTTCGTGCGGGTCCCGGCATTCTTCGCGATGAACCTGGTCCAGCCACTGATCTGGTTGCTGCTGTTCGGCCAGCTGTTCCGGTCCGTCGCCCAGATCCCCGGCTTCACCGGCGGCGACTACCTGACCTTCCTCACCCCGGGGATCGTCATGATGATGGCGATGTTCGGCGCTGCGTGGACGGGGACCGGGTTCATCCAGGACATGGAGCGCGGGGTGATGGACCGGCTGCTCACCTCTCCGACCAGCCGCGGCGCGATGATCGTCTCGACGCTGGTCTACCAGTCGGTGCTGACGGTGCTTCAGACCCTCGTGCTGCTCGCGGTGGCCTGGGCGGCCGGCGTGAGGTTCGGCGGGGGGGCGGCAGGCTTGAGCCTCCTGGTGGTGGCGGCGGTGCTGTTGACCGTGGTGTTCGGGGCCTTGTCCGATGCGATCGCCCTGACCACCCGCCAGCACAACGCGCTGATCGGGGTCTCCCAGATGCTCGCCTTCCCCCTGATGTTCCTCAGCTCGGCGATCATGGACACCTCGCTCTCGCCGGGCTGGGTCGCCACGGTGGCCAGGTTCAACCCCTTCGAGTGGGCGGTGGTCGCCGGGCGGGGGGCCGTGGCGCCAGAGCCGCAGTGGAGCTCGGTGGCCGGCCATCTCGGCCTCCTGGCCGCGGCGGGTGTGGTCCTGGTGGTCGCGGCCACCGGCGCCTTCCGCAGCTACCAGCGCTCAGCCTGAGCCGGCGAGGCCCGGGCCACGAGGCCGAGGGACGTCGAGAGAGCCGGGCGCACGCCCCGTGGCCGGGAAGCCCGGGGCGTGCGCCCGCGTCCGTCCGCGTTGTCGGCGGGCAGTCGCCGTCTGAGACGAGTCGCTGACCGTACGCCGACTACGGCCCGAATCGTGCCCTCGCGGCCGCCTGCCTGGCGGAGCTCCCGGCAGGCGGCGTCGAGCGTCGGCCGGAGCTCGACCGGCCATCTACGCGACCACACCGCTTGCTGGCAGGCGGAACACCCTCCACCCGAGGACTAGGTGGAACGCGATGAGCGCGAAGATCCCGACTGCAGCGATCGGCGATTCGGGCACGGCCACGAGGACAGCTGCTGTCGCCGCCCCGACCGCACCGAGACCGATGGTCATCCGGCCGACGACTCCGCCGAACGCCGGAGTCTGAATCATGGCCACCCCGAGGAGGACGAGTCCGATCGGCGCGATGACGAGCCCGACGACAAGCAGCGAGAGGATGATGCTCTGGCTCGCCTGCCACGCCAGCACCAGGGCGACACGCTCGTCCGGGGTCACCCCAGGTGCGTGGTAGAGGTCGGAGATCGGGGCGGTCACGACGTGCGGAAGGGCTCCGGCGGCCAGTATGGCCATGCCGAGGACCCCCAGGACCGACCCGTAGAGCGCGGGCGCGGGACTGGTCGCGCGTAGGGCTCGGTACAGGGCGAGGAGGTGGACGGCCCACATGACGAGCGCCAGGAGGTAGAGGCCGTTCTCGAATGTCCGCGCCACTCTGACGGCGGGGTACGCCGCCACCTCGGCCTCAGGTCCGGCGAACGTGCCGACGAGTGCGCCGACGATGACGAAGGTCACGATGAGGAGGATGCCGCCCAGAATGCCGGCCAGCCCTCCCCATCGCAGCGACCTTCGGTCATCGTGCGTCGGCAGCAGATCGTTGATCATCATGGTGCGACTCCCTTGCGCTCGGCGGGACCGGTCGATTCCGAGCCTCGCGCGCGGGAACCGGCCGCCACGACGGCCGAAGATGGATAACCGGTCGACGAAGGCGGTCGATGTCCGTCGCGACCGTCGACTTTGGTCGATGTCGGGGGTCGTTCGCCCGGGCGTACGGTCGGGCCTATGGTCAGCGGATCGACCCACGGCACCGTGGCAGCGACGCCGCTCTCGTCGCCGGGCACGAAGCGCTTCGCACGTGACCGGGCCGCCGACCTCGGCCTCGTTCTGCTGGCCGTCTGCATCGGCCTCGCCGGGTTCATCAGGGAGTCGCAGCGCCCGGGGGGTCTCGGGGAGGGCCCCCTCGTGGTCGACATTGCCGTGGGCTCGGCAGCCTGCCTTGCTCTGCTCCTGCGCCGTCGTTGGCCCGTCGAGCTGACGGCCATCCTCAGCGTTGTCGGTGCGTTCTCGGTGGTGGCCGGGGGCGCCGCGATCGCGGGCGGAGAGACCCTCGGAGGCCTGTGGATGCTGCTGGTGGGCTGGACCGCACTCCGTGGCCGAGCGCTGCCCACCACGCTCGCCTGGTTCGGCGCGGCCACCGGACTCATCGGCCTGGCCTCCACCGTCCCGGCGCTGGCCGAGGCGAGCTACGCCTTCGGACTGCTCCAGATCGCCTGGTTCGCCTGGCTCGGCACGGTGCTGATTGCGCGCCGAACGAACACCCCACGACCGGTCGACCTTCAACCGGCGCTCGGCACCGCGTGAGACTTCACCCGGGTCGGAGGCGCCCGACGTCGACGATGGGCGCCTCGACCCGGTCCAGGCGATCCTTGGACACGCCTCCGCGACGATGACGATGGACCTCTACGGGCACCTCTTCTCGGACGCGCCCTGGGTAGCGAGCGATGGAGAAGCTGCCGTCCCTCGACCTCGAGGCCGAGTCGGGCGAGGTGGCACGGGAGCCCGACGCAAGCACTGAGGGATCCACCGGGGCGCCGTAGGAGCGCTGCAACCCATATGCACCCCACAGCGGGGGTGGTGGGGGTCGAACCGGTCGCAGCGGTTGCGGAGACGTCGACCCTGACCTGCACAAACACTCTGTGCGCCTGGGCAGATTCGAACTGCCGACACCCGCTTTAGGAGAGCGGTGCTCTATCCCCTGAGCTACAGGCGCTCGCCGGACCCTGAAGTGGAACCGGCACCACGAGCGTACCGGGTGCCGCCCCGCCCGAGGCGACCGGTCCGGCACGTCACGGCGACCGGCGCCCGGCCTCAGAACGGCGGCCGGCCGGGATCGGGCTCGCAGACACGCGTGTAGCCGTCCTCGCCGGGCGTGACCCGATAGAGCCGCCCGAGCGGCGACCGCCAGAAGAAGACACCGGGCTCCGGCTGGTACATCTGCGCTCCGCCGTTGGTCTTGACCTGGTGGTCGCGCTCGCAGAGCGGACCCAGGTTGTCGTGAGCGGTCCGCCCCTCGTCGCGATCCCACTCGGCGGTGTGATCGAGGTCGCAGGTCTCGGCGCGCGCCGAGCACCCTGGCCGCACGCACCAGCGGTCGCGGGCCCTGACGTGGTCGGCAAGGTGCGCCGGTGGTCGGTAGCGGGTGCGCCCCACGTCCAGCACGGCGCCGTCGGGTGGATCGGTGAGGATGCGCCGCCAGGTGCCGTCGGTAGCGAGCTCGCGGGCCACCGGCGCGGGGATCGGACCGTAGCCGGCAAGGAACCCCGGCGCCTCGGAGACGCCCGCGAGCACCTCCCACGGCACGAGCACGTCGATCCGGGCGCGCACCGGGCCCCGACGCTCGCCGGGGTCACCAGTGCCAGCCGCGAGGTCGCCGGAGCCACCAGCGCTCGGCGGCCGGTCATCCCGGTCACCGGCCCGCGGCGTGAGGGCGCCGTCAGCCGGCGCGGCACCGCGGTGCGCCGCTGTATCGGCAGCGGAGCCAGTACCGCAGCGGCCGCTCGGTGACGAGGGCACGCGCGCGAGCACCAGGTCCGCGAGCAGGTCCGCGCGCAGTTGATCAAGGGTGCGCGCGTCGGCGGCGGCCCGTCCGGTGCGTGCGGCCGCGTCGAGCGCGGCGTCCATCCTCAACGCGTCGGCCGCGGGCAGCAGGGCCGACCACCGGGCCATCCCGTCGGGCGCCGGCCTGGGCCGGTCCACCCGGCGCTTCTCCGCGGCGGCGCGGCAGCGATCGGTCGCGCCGCCCGGGTCCGCGATCACCAACGCTTTCGCGACGGCCCGCTGAAGCTGCGACACAGTTCGCACGGACGGTTCGGCGAGCACCTGGTCCTGCACGTCCCAGGCCAGCGGCAGGGGCTGGTCGTGCAGCGCGTCGACCAGCACGCGGGCTCTGGGTACGTCGAGCTCTCCACGGGCCAGCGCTTCGCCGGTGGCTGCCAGCGGACCCTCGTACGCGCGTCCGTCGCGGACCAGCCGGCGCGCGGCTTGCCGCGAGCAGCCCAGCGCGGGCGCGAGCTCCTCCGCGGTCACGTCCGTCACGGAGACCTTGCCCGCGACCGCCGGCCACTCGGGGTTCATCGCCGGTCGGTGGGACAACACCGCCGCGACCCGCGCCGCGCCGGCCTCGGCCCACGCCGCCTGACGCCGGAACGCCGCCACCGCCTCGAGCAGCGCCTCGTCCGACGAACGGTCCGGGTCCCCGGCCGCGAGCTCCGCGGCGAGCTCCGGACCGGGGAGGAGAGCCGCCAGGCACTCCACCAACCAGCCTCTTTCACGGCCGAACACGCCGTCGGGCGTCCCGAAGGCACCTTCCGGTCCGCCGGGCACCGGCGCGAGGTCGTGCGAGATCGACACCTGTAGCCCCTGTCCTCACGGCGGTTGTCGAACTGGTGTTCGAAGTCTACTCGGGGCTACCGACATGCGGCCGCACGCGAGCTCACGCTGTGGACAACCGCCTCCGGCGGCCGGGCCTCGGCCCTGCCGGGTTACCCCGGACACAACCTGCCCGCGCCCCGCACGACGCCCTGCTCCCCGCCCCCGCACCGCGCGCACAACCCGCCCGCCCCGTGCACCCCATCCGACCGCGTGCGACCATCTCCCCCATGCCGCTGCGCCGCGCGCCCCGCCGGGGCTCCACCGACCTGACGGCCGTGAGCCCTGCCCGCCGGCACCGGGCCCAGCACGACGCCGAGCTCACCGAGACCCCGGACGGGGCGCCCTCGCAGCACGCCCCGGACCCGGTCACCGGGTTCACGCTGCTCGACGCGCTCCTCGACAAGGCGGTCGCGGTCCCGTCCGCGGTGATCCACGAGCACGTCATGAAGCTCCGCGCCCGCAACCCGTACGCGGGACCCGCCCGGCTGATCGACCTGCTCGGCAAGGAGTACCTGCTCGCCGTCGCGACCTCGGGCGGCGCCGTGGGGGCCGTGGCAGCTGCCCCGTCGGTCGGCACCGGCGTCGCGCTGGCCCTGACCACCTCGGAGGTCGCGACGTTCTTCGCGGCGTCGTCCGCCTACTCCCTCGCCGTCGCGAGCGTGCACGGCATCGAGGTGACCGACACCGCGCGGCGCCGGACCCTGCTGATGGCCACCGTGCTCGGCGAGCAGGGCGCTCGCGCCGTGAGCTCCAAGACCGGGCTGAACACCGCGGGCTGGGCGCGGACGCTGCTGGTCAACATGCCGACCTCGACCATCAAGCAGGTCAACCACGTGCTTGCCAGGCGGATCATGCGCAAGCAGGCCACCCGGCAGGGCGCGCTGGCGCTGGGCCGACTCACGCCGTTCGGGATCGGCGCGGTGGTCGGTGTCGCCGGGGCGCGGTCGCTGGGCCGCACGGTGATCCAGGGCGCGCAGCGCGCGTTCGGGCCGCCGCCGACGCACTTCCCCGAGGTGCTCGACCTGCCGTCGGGCGAGGTCCGTCCGGTGATCGAGGCGCCGGTCGTGGCGCCCGGCCAGTCGATCGAGCACCGAATCTGACGCGCGCCGATCCCCACCCGCGGCTCCTCCGCCCGGGGACCTGCTACCAGCGCCGGTGCACGTGCTCCCGGATGCGCTCGTCGTAGATCGCCTCGAGCGACGCCAGGGTCTGCGCGTCCAGCGGCGCCAACCCCGCGGCTGCGGCGTTCCCGCGCGCCTGCTCGGGCCGGCTCGCGCCTGGGATCACCGTGGTGACGCCCGGCTGGTCGACGATCCACCGCAGCGCGAGCTGAGCGGTCGTCGCTCCCTCGGGGGTCAGCTTCGCGACCTCCGCGGCTGCGGCGACGCCCACCTCGTAGGGCACCCCGGCGAACGTCTCGCCCACGTCGAACGCCTCGCCGTGCCGGTTGTAGGAGCGGTGGTCGTCGGCCGCGAACGTCGTCGACGCGTCGAACTTGCCGGACAGCAGACCGGACGCCAGCGGCACCCGCGCGATGATCCCGACCCCTGCCTCGATCGCCGCCGGCAGGACCTCCTCCAGCGGCTTGCGCCGGAAGATGTTGAAGACGATCTGCACGCTGGCCACGTTGGGCCGGGCGATCGCGGTCAGCGCCTCGTCGGAGGTCTCCACGCTCACCCCGTAGGCCCTCATGACGCCCTCGTCGACGAGCGTGTCCAGCGCGTCGTAGACCTCGTCCTGGCGGAACACCTCGGTGGGTGGGCAGTGCAGCTGGACCAGGTCGAGGGTGTCCATGCCGAGGTTCTCCCGCGACCGGTCCGTCCAGACCCGGAACCGGTCCAGGGTGTACGCACTCGCGACGTGCGGGGCAGCGCGACGGCCGAGCTTGGTCGCCACCATGAGCCCCGAGTCCGGCCCGCGCTGCCCGAGCAGTCGCCCGATCAGACGCTCGCTGCGCCCGTCCCCGTAGACGTCGGCGGTGTCCAGGAACGTCACCCCGGAGTCCACCGCGGCGTCGAGGATCGCCATCGCGGCGTCCTCGCTGACATCGCCCCAGTCGGCACCGAGCTGCCAGCAGCCCAGGCCGATCACCGACACCTCTCGACCGGTCCGTCCCAGTACGCGCTTCTCCACGGCACGACGCTACCCCGCGGCGCCCGGTCGTTCAGGTTCGATCCCCAGGACGCGCCGACCGGGCCCGCGCGTGCCACCCTGACCCGCGATGACCCGCCGACACCACCACCAGACCGCGCACCACCCGAACCCTCGCTGCCCGGGAGTCGCCGTGCGTCGCGTCGTGCTCGCGGTCCCCGCGACGCAGGCGTTCGCGACGCTCACCGACGTCCGCAGGCACGCCGCTTGGGTGCCGCTGACCAGGATCGACGTGCACGGCCCGGCCGACGACGACGGCCGCCTGCTCGCCGGCGGCACGTTCACCGCCGTCACCGGCCCGGCCGCCCGCCGGGGCGCGCCCGGCCTGCCGGACCGGATGCGCCTTGCGACCGCCGACGCCCCCGCGGGGCGTCGCACCGGAACCGCGCGGTTCGTCAAGCTCGGCCCGCTGCTCACCGGGTGGGCGGAGCTCACCGTCCGGCCGCTGGGCGGGGCGCTGTGCGAGGTCACCTGGAGCGAGCGGATCGGGGTCCGCGGGGTACCGGCCGTGCTCACCGACGCCGTCGGCGCACGGCTGACCGCCGCCATGCTGCGCACCGTGCTCCGCCGCGCCGCGCGCGAGGTCGAGGGGCGCTGACCCGCCGGCGACCCACCCGCCACGGGCCCGGCGCCGCGGGGCCGCCACGCATCGCCGCACCCCGCCACGCACCCCGCCACGCACGCCACCACGCACCCCGCCGCAACGAATCGCCGCACGAAGTCCCGATCGCGCAACGGATCGCCACCTGACACGCATCGTCGCGCCGGGCCAGCGCGACCTTCGCGGACCTAGCCTCAGGGAACAGCCAACGTCGGCTCCCCGCCCACCGTCCGGTCGGCGGCCGGCGGCCGCGTCGCTGGCCCGTCGCTCGCCGGACCCTCCCGCGAAGGAACCACGCACATGTCGCGCACCTCCACGCCCCGCCGCTACCTCATGTGCCGGCCGACCCACTTCGAGGTCACCTACGAGATCAACCCCTGGATGAACACCCAGGTCGCCACCGACACCTCGCTCGCCGTGCGGCAGTGGCAGACGCTGCGCGAGACCTACCTGGCCTGGGGCCACACCGTCGAGCTGATCGACCCCGCCCCCGGCCTGCCGGACATGGTCTACGCCGCCAACGGCGCGACCGTCGTCGACGGCCTGGTCTACTCCGCGAGATTCCGCCACCCCGAGCGCCAGCCCGAGGGCCCGCTCTACCAGAAGTGGTTCGCCGACGCGGGCTTCGTCACCCAGACCGCCGCCGAGATCAACGAGGGCGAGGGCGACATGCTCGTCATGGGCGACGTCGTCCTGGCCGGCACCGGGTTCCGCACCGACCCCGCCGCGCACCGCGAGCTGGCCGCGTTCACCGGGCGCGAGGTGGTCACGCTGGAGCTGGTGGACCCGCGCTTCTACCACCTGGACACCGCGCTGGCCGTGCTCGACGAGGACCCTGCGCACCCGATGATCGCCTACCACCCCGACGCCTTCTCCCCCGCGTCCCGGGCCGAGCTGGCCCGTCGCTACCCCGACGCGATCCGCGTCTCCGCCGACGACGCGTCGCACCTGGGCCTCAACGCGGTCTCCGACGGCCGCCGCGTCGTGATCGCCCCGGCGGCGGTCGGCTTCGCCGAGCAGCTGCGCGCCGCGGGGTTCGAGCCGCACCCGGTGGACACCAGTGAGCTGCTCAAGGGCGGCGGGGGCGCGAAGTGCTGCACCCTGGAGGTCCGCGCATGACCACCATGGAGATCCGCACCGACCGCCAGGAGGACGCCGTGGCCACCTCGCACCTGGCGCACAACTACCACCCGCTGCCCGTCCGGCTGGTCTCCGGCGAGGGCGCGTGGGTGCGCGACGCGGCCGGAACGGCCTACCTGGACCTGCTGGCCGGGTACTCGGCGCTCAACTTCGGCCACCGCCACCCCGCGCTGGTCGCCGCGGCACACGCGCAGCTCGACCGGCTCACCCTGACCTCCCGGGCGTTCGACCACGACCTGCTCGACGTGTTCGCCGACCGGCTCGCCGGCCTGCTCGCGCCGCTGCTGCCCGCCGACCTCGTGCTGCCGATGAACACCGGAGCGGAGGCCGTGGAGACCGCCGTCAAGGCCGCCCGCAAGTGGGGCTACGAGGTCAAGGGCGTCCCGGCGGACCGGGCCACGATCGTCGTCGCCGAGGGCAACTTCCACGGCCGGACCACCACGATCGTGTCGTTCTCCACCGACGAGGACGCCCGGCGCGGCTTCGGGCCGTACACCCCGGGCTTCCGGGTGGTGCCCTACGGCGACGCGGCCGCGCTGGCCGCCGCCGTGGACGAGACCACCGTCGCGGTGCTGCTCGAGCCGGTGCAGGGCGAGGCCGGCGTCATCGTGCCGCCGGACGGCTACCTCGCGGCGGCGCGCGGGGTGTGCGACAGCGCGGGCGCCCTCCTGGTGCTCGACGAGATCCAGTCAGGTCTGGGCCGCACGGGCACGACCCTGGCCTGCGAGCGCGCCGGCGTGCGACCCGACGTGGTCACCCTGGGCAAGGCGCTCGGCGGCGGGATCGTGCCGGTCTCGGCGGTGGTCGGACGGGCCGACGTGCTCGGCGTGCTCACCCCGGGCACGCACGGCTCGACGTTCGGCGGCAACCCGCTCGCCTGCGCGGTCGGCCTCGCGGTCATCGATCTGCTGGAGACCGGCGAGCCGCAGGCCATGGCGCGCGAGCTCGGCGACCACCTGCACGCCCGCCTGGCCGCCATGGTCGACGACGGTCTGCTGGTCGCCACCCGCGGCCTCGGGCTGTGGGCCGGCGTGGACGTGGACCCGGCGTGGGGTACCGGGCGCGAGCTGTCCGAGGCCCTGCTGGCCCGTCGCGTGCTCGTGAAGGACACCCACGGGTCGACGGTGCGCGTCGCACCGCCGCTGACCATCTCCCGGGCCGACCTGGACCAGGGTCTGGACGCCCTGGCCGACGCGCTGAGGTGAGGCGCGCTGCGGCCGGGCGGTGATTCCCCGACCCGGCGCGGCCGTCGAGACGGCCGGCCACGCCGGGTCGGCCACGCCGGGTCGGCCACGCCGCGGCGCGGCCCGACGGGCGCGCGCGCCGCGGTCGGGCATGCTTGGCGCGTGGCCATCCGCGGCGCCGAGGTCTTCGGCCCCCTCGATCCGCTCGACGCGGCGATCCTGGCCGTGCTGGTCGAGGACGGTCGGGCCAGCTACGCGCGGATCGGCGCGAGAGTCAGCCTCTCCGCCCCTGCGGTCAAGCGCCGGGTGGACCGGCTCGTGGAGCGCGGCGTGATCGACGCCTTCACGGTGCGTCTGGACCCGTCTGCGCTCGGCTGGCGCACCGAGGCGTTCGTCGAGGTGCACTGCGTCGAGCAGACCGGCCCGGCGCGGATGCGCGACGCGTTCGAGACCTACCCGGAGGTGGTCACGGCGTCGTCGGTCACCGGCGACGCCGACGCCGTGCTCGAGGTCCGCGCGCGCGACATGCGCCACCTGGAGCAGGTGGTCGAGCGCATCGCGGCCGAGCCGTTCGTGCGCCGCACCCGCTCGAGCGTCATCCTGAGCCCTCTGGTCCGCCGCCCCCACCACTCGTGATCAAGGAATTCATGCCCGCCGAGCGAGCACGAATTCCTTGATCACGAGGGTGGTGGGGTTACCAGTGCGATGTGCCCGGGGTGTCCTCGTGGGCCTTGGCGGTCACCACCATGACCGGGCAGGCCGAGTGGTGCAGCACCGCCTGGCTCGTGGACCCGAGCAGCAGGCCGGCGAACCCACCGCGCCCGCGGGACCCGACCACCACCAGGTCGACCGCCGTGGAGAACTCCGTCAGCAATGCCGAGCCCACCCCGTCCAGCACGTGCCGACGCACCTGCAGGTCCGGATGGTCGGTCAGCGCCCGGTCCACCACGACGTCAAGCCCCTCGGCGACGTCGTGCAGGACCGCCTCGTGGTCCACCGCGGCCGGGAGCCACGCGAGCAGCCCCGCGCCCGTGCCCACCGGGACCGCCGCGACCGCGGTCAGCTCGGCGTGCCACGCCTCGGCCTCGACGATCGCCCGCTCCAGGGCGATCTCGGCCGACGGCGACCCGTCGACACCGACCACGATCCGCCGGACCGGGAGCACCTCGCGGGTCACCGGCCAGTGCTGGTGCGCCTCGCGCTGTGCGGGGTGCTCGGCGTTCTCCGGGGCACGGTAGGGCACCACCACGGTCGGACAGTGCGCGTGCGCCGGGAGCGCCGAGGAGACCGTTCCCAGCAGCCGCTCGGCGAAGCCGCCGCGCCCACGCGTGCCGACCACCGCCAGGGACGCCCCGCGCGACAGGTCCACCAGGACCGCCGCGGCATCGCCGCTGGCCGTCGCGGACGTGATCGGCACCCCGGTGGGCGCCAGGCGAGCCTCGGCCTCCTCGAGCACGGCGGCCGCACCCTGCGCGAGCACCGTGTCGTCGACCGCCGTGTAGCCGCCGTCCAGGCCGGCCGCCGCGAACGACGGCACCGTGTAGGAACAGACCAGGTGGATCGCCCGGTCGTGGACCTGGGCGTACGCCGCCGCCCAGTCCGCCGCGTGGAGACTCGCAGGTGAACCGTCGACCCCAACGAGCACGACGTCACTGTCGGTCATCACTGCCTCCCGTCCGAGGTACCCCCAGTCTGCCCCGGACCGCGAAGGACTCGCAGCCCGTCAGGCCGCGAGATAGGCCATCCAGGTCGGGTGGGGCCTGGTCAACGCGGAGAGCACGACCGCTCGGCGCGGCGGCCTCGGCGCGACCCGCAGGTGCCACCCGATCTCCGACAGCAGGTGGTCGGCCTTGCGGTGGTTGCACCGGGCGCACGCCGCCACGACGTTGGTCCACTCGTGGGCCCCTCCCCGCGAGCGCGGCAGGACGTGGTCGACGGTGTCGGCCGGGCCCGAGCAGTAGGCGCAGCGGTGGTCGTCCCGCTGCAGCACGGTGCGCCGGGTAGGAGGCACGACGCCGCGGTAGGGCACGTGCACGTACCGGGTCAGCGCGAGGACCTGAGGCGCCGGGACGGACAGCCACTCCGAGCGCAGCCGGCTGCCGTCGGACTCCAGCACGACCGCCTTGCCGGCCAGCACCAGGGAGACCGCGCGGCTCAGGCTCACGACGCACAGCGGCTCCCGGCTGGCGTTCAGCACCAGGACGCGTCGCCTGGTGCCGAGCCCCGCGGGAGGGGTCTCGGTCTCCTCGATCACCGTCACAGCGGTCTCCTTCGCCCGGTCGGACCCGGCTGGCTGCGCGGGTCGGGGGTCTGGCGAGCCCAGGGTACGCGACGCCGACCCCCGCGGTGGGGCGCGGCACGCGCCGCTCGCGCCTCGCGGGGCGGTGACCGGGCGGACAGCACGAAGGCCCGGGCCGTCGGGCCCGGGCCTTCGTCACGAGGTGAGGATCAGCCTGTGACGCGGATGAACAACGGCGCCGACTGCCAGATCGCGCGGAACTGGATCGTCTTGCCGGGCCGGGGTGCGTCGATCTGCATGTTGCCGCCGGCGTAGATCCCGACGTGGCCGGGCGACCAGATCAGGTCACCGGGCAGGGCGTCGGCACGCGAGACGACCTGACCGACATTCCTCTGTGCCGAGGACGACCGCGGCAGGGAGATGCCCAGCTGGCCGTAGACGTACGAGGTGAACCCGGAGCAGTCGAAGCCGGCAGGGCTGGCGCCGCCGTACACGTAGGGGACGCCGACGTAGCGCGCGGCGATCTCCAGGACCGCGTTGCCGTTGACGCTCTGCGGGACCGGGTTGTTCGCGACCGCGACGCGGGTGGTCGAGCGCGCCGCCGTGACGGTCCGCCGCACCACGACAGGCTTCGGGTTCTCCTTGACCTCGATCTTCGGAGAGGCGAAGCTCCACGCGACGTCCTGCGGGACCGCGACGCTCGGTGACGTGGCCAAGGCCTCGCGCACCGGAGCGGTCAGGGCGGTGGTGTCGACCGAGGGCACGGCGTCGGCACGGTTCTCCGACGGCGCTGCGGCGGCCGGGAGGGCCGTGGAGATCACCATGCCGCTTGCCGCGGCGACGATCGCGCCTCGACGGCTGACGGTGGCGATGCTCCCTGTCGCGGCGCTGGCCAGGTCGTCCAGCGAGGTCAGGGGTCGACGGGCCGCACGGTGCTTGGCCCGCTGGGGGGTGCTGGTCACTCGTTGCCTCTCCGTGTGCCTGCGGGGTGAGCTGTCGGGTTCGGGTGGGAGATCACCCGGCCTGGCGAACGCCTGAGCGCCCGTTTCGGCTTCACCCCAAGGGCCCGTGCTGGCGCCCGAACGTGGTTCCCCCGCTCCTGCCAGCGGTCTGCGGACCCTGATCGGCGGCAGGACTCGGCAACTCCGATCAAGGACGTATCCGGAGGAGGGTCCGGCACGCACGACGCACGCTACCTGAGGGATCACGGAAATGTCACGTTACGGTCACGACTGAGCGTGTGGTGTTCGCCACGCACATCCCATGACACAAGGCGGAGCGCCCACCAGCACGCCCCACCTTCACCTCCGAGTGCGCTCAGTCGACCCGGAGGAAGACGTGCCGCGCGACCTCTTCGGGCAGGTCGAGCTCGAGGTCCGAGCCCTCGGCGGCCAGCGCCACCTCGTCCCCCACGGCCCGCACCCGCACAGCGGCGTCCGGCAGGATCCCCGTGGCCAGGAAGCGGGCGAGCAGCTCAGGGTCGGTCTGGACCGGCTCGCCGAGCCGCGCCACCACGCCGCTCGCACCGACGGCCAGCTCGGTCACCGCCACGACGCCGTCGAGGAAGGTGTCGGCAGCGCCGTGCTCGCCCAGCTCCGCCAGGCCCGGGATCGGGTTGCCGTACGGCGAGCGGTGCGGGTGGTCGAGCAGCTCCATCAGGCGCCGCTCGACGCGCTCGCTCATCACGTGCTCCCAGCGGCAGGCCTCGTCGTGCACCATCGGCCACTCCAGACCGATCACGTCGGTGAGCAGCCGCTCGGCGAGCCGGTGCTTGCGCATCACCCGGGTGGCACGCACCCGCCCCTCGGCGGTCAGCTCCAGGTGCCGGTCTCCGGAGACCACCACCAGGCCGTCCCGCTCCATGCGCGCCACGGTCTGGGAGACGGTGGGGCCCGAGTGGCCGAGCCGCTCGGCGATCCGGGCGCGCAGCGGCACGATGCCTTCCTCGTCGAGCTCGTAGATGGTGCGCAGGTACATCTCGGTGGTGTCGATGAGATCGCTCAACGCCCTTGGCCTCCCGTCCCCGTGCCTGGGGCAAGGCTACGGGTCCGGGGCCGGGCCGCGCCGGACGGGGCCGGAGCGCGGACGCGCGGCCCTAGGCTGACGCCGTGGAACCGGACGCCGTCACCATCCCCCCCGACCTGCTCCCGGGCGACGGCAGGTTCGGCTCGGGCCCCTCCAAGGTCCGCCCGGCCCAGGTCGACGCGCTCGCCGCCGTCGGTCGCACCCTGCTGGGCACGTCGCACCGCCAGGCACCGGTGCGCGGCCTGGTGGGGCGGGTCCGGGCCGGGCTGGCCGAGCTGTTCGACCTGCCGGACGGCTACGAGGTGGTCCTGGGCAACGGCGGTTCAACGGTCTTCTGGGACGTCGCGACGTTCGGCCTCGTCGAACGCTCCGCCCAGCTGTGCGCCTTCGGGGAGTTCGGCGCGTCGTTCGCGGGCGCCGTGCGGAGCGCACCGTTCCTCGACGACCCGCAGGTGCGCACCGCCGAGCCCGGGTCCCTGGTGCTCCCTGAGGCCGCCGACGGGGTGGACACCTACGCGTGGCCGCACAACGAGACGTCCACCGGCGTGATGGCCCCGGTACGGCGGCCCGGCGGCGACGCGCTCGTCCTCGTGGACGCCACCTCGGGGGCCGGTGGGCTGCCGGTCGACGTCGCGCAGACCGACGCCTACTACTTCGCGCCGCAGAAGTCGTTCGCCTCGGACGGCGGGCTGTGGCTGACGGTGCTGTCCCCGGCCGCCGTGGAGCGCGCCCAGCGGCTCGCCGGGGAGCGCTGGACTCCGCGGTCGCTGTCCCTCGCGGTCGCGATCGAGAACTCCCGTGCGGACCAGACCCTCAACACCCCCGCGATCGCAACCCTGGTGATGCTCGCCGAGCAGGTCGACTGGCTGCTCGAGCAGGGCGGCCTGCCGTGGGCGACCGCCCGCACCGCCGAGTCGGCGGCGCACCTGTACGGCTGGGCCGCCGAACGCGAGTGGGCCACGCCGTTCGTCACCGACCCGGCGGCCCGCAGCCGGGTGGTCGGCACGATCGACCTGGTCGGCGTGGACGCCGCCGCGGTCGCGCGGATCCTGCGCCGCCACGGAGTGGTGGACGTCGAGCCCTACCGACGGCTGGGTCGCAACCAGCTGCGGGTCGCGATGTTCCCAGCGGTCGAACCAGCGGACGTGCGGGCCCTGACGGCGTGCGTCGACCACGTGGTCGAACGCCTGGGCGCCTGATGGGCCCGGTGCCGGTCGACCGGCCGGCAGCCGAGCCGGCCCTGCCGAACGCCGACGCCCGTCGGCTGGTGCGTGACTCGCTGACGGTCGCCCTCGACTCGACGTTCGTGACGTGGGGCTGGTTCCTGTACTCCTTCTCCCCCACGGTGCCGTTGCTGGCCGCAGAGCTCGGTGTCTCGCGAGCGGTCGCCGGCCTGCACGGCACGGCCATGGCCGTCGGCACGGTCGCCACCGGGCTGGTCAGCGAGCGGGCGGCCCGGACGCTCGGTCGCAAGCGGCAGCTGCTCGTCGGGCTCGCGATCACCGCCGTCGGCGTGGTCCTGCTGGTCCTCGGCCCGGGCCTGGCCGCCACGCTCACCGCCTGCCTGGTCGCCGCGGTGGGCGGAAACCTCGCGCTCGCCGCGACCCAGACCGCCATGCTGGCCCACCACGGGCCGGCCGGACCGGCCGCCGTCACCGAGGGGAACGCGTACGGCACGGCCGTCGGCCTGCTCGCGCCGCTCGTGCTGGGCGCGACGGTGGCCGCGGGGCTCGGCTGGCGACCGGCCCTGGCGATCACGATCGTCGCCGCGGTCGGCGGCATGCTGCTGGTCGCTCGCCAGCCGGCGACCGGTGCGATGGGGCTGCCGCCGCCCGCCGCCCCCACCGGGCACCGCGAGACGCTCGGGCGGACCTACCGGATCCTGCTGGTCGCCTTGATCGCCGGCGTCGCCATCGAGTTCGCCACCACGTTCTGGGCCTCGGACGTCGTGCGCGACGGGACGGGGGCGCCCGAGGCCTTTGCCGCGAGCGCCGTGGCCGCACTCCTGACCGGGATGACGATCACCCGCTTCGCGGTCGGCGTCCTCGCGCGCCGGGTGTCCGCCGAGACGCTGCTGCTGGTGGGCTACGCGGTGGCGGTGGCCGGCTGGCTCGTGCTGTGGCTGACGGCCTCGCCGTGGGTCGCCGTCGCCGGGCTCCTGCTGGCCGGACTCGGGTACGGCGTGCACTACCCGCTGGCGGTCTCGTTGCTGCTCCAGGCCGCCGGGGACCGGGCCGACCTCGGCCAGGCCAGGGCTCTGCTGGGCGTCGGGGCCGCGATCGGGTTGTCCCCGTTCGTGCTCGGCGCGGCAGCGGATGCGATGGGCCCGCACCGCGCCTTCGTCCTCATCCCGCTCCTTGCCGTGGTCGCAGCCGCGTGCATCGTGGCGGTGCGGCCGCGGCGTCCGGCCGCGTGACGCGCCACGGCGCCCACCCGGACACCAGCAGGCGAAGGGGCCCGCGCCGTGCGGCGCGGGCCCCTCAGCCGATCAGGAGGCGCGGGATCGGGTCAGACGTTCCGCCGACGGCGGGAGACCAGCAGGACGCCGGTGCCGATCACGATGAGCGCGGCCGCGATGCCGACCAGCGGGCCGACCGTGGCACCGGTCGAGGCGAGCACCGAGGTGGGGGGCGTCTCGGACTCGATGTTGGTCACCGGGTTGGTCGGGGCGCAGCCGACCGACGGGTAGCTCGCCACCGTCGACGCGTCGGCACCGTCGGAGATGATCACCTGGACGTCGTGAAGCGACCAGTCGTACGCGTCACCCTTGGTCCACGTGCCGTCGGAGCCCTTGGTCCAGCCCGGCCAGTCCGTGACCTTGCCGTCGTTCACCACGGTCCCGGGCCAGACCACCGAGCCGGACAGCGGCTGGTTCGTGTAGACCGTGCTCGTGCCGTTCGGGTTGACGAACGTCACCGTCACGGTGGTGCCGGTCGCGCCCGTCGTCGTGTAGGCGAGGGTCGGCAGGTCACCCGTGCAGACTGCCTTGACCTCGGCCGAGATGCCGCAGACGCCCCCCGAGCCGTAGCCGGAGCCGTCGTCGCACGTGGTGGCGGCACTCGCTGCGCCGGAGAATGCGACGGCGCTCCCCAGCGCCAGGCTGGTTGCCGCGATCAGGCGTAGCAGACGCTTCATGGGGGCCTCCTCGGATCACCGGAACGCGACAATCTGGCGCGAATCGGACATTCAGGACCATCTTGGCACGCGCTTGGACCAAAGGCCCAGCGCGTGACCGCGCCTCGTCCGTCGTCACGGCGAATTTCACCCGGTCGGGGGTCACCGGCGCCCGCTGGGTCTCAGCCGGACCCGCACGAGGTGGGGGGCACGAGGCCGGGAGTGCTGACGGTGGGCGAGACCCGCAGGCCGAGCGAGGTCTGCCCGGCCGGCAGACCGACGTGCACCAGCACGCTCCGGCTGCCACCGGGCGGCAGCACGACGGTGACCGCCACCGCCTCGCGGCCCCCGGCGCTGGTCCGCGTCGAGGGCAGCGCCACACCGTCTGCCTCGACGCCGAGGATCCGGCCGCCCACCGGGCTGTAGATCGTGAGGTTGGTCTGGGAGGTCCCGGCGCGCTTGCCGGTGACGTACTGCGGCAGCTCCGCGAGGTTGTCGGGCGTGTTCGACGCGAGGTCCACCGTGACGGTCGCAACCGCCGGCGCCCGGTCGCACGAGAGCCGGGTACTGGTCGTCACGTCGAGGAAGTAGTCGATCTTCGCCTTCGTGCCATCGTCGAGGAAGATGCCGGCGGCCTCGGGGTCCGCGTCCGGGCCGAACTCCAGCCCGACGCCCGAGGAGCCGATGACGGCCTGCTCGTCCGGGTGGGCCGACCACAGACCGAGTCGCCGGTCGTCGACCGCCCGGCGCACACCGTCCAGCAGCGCTCTGGGGTCGGCGTCACCCCCGACCAGGGCTCGGAACACCGCGGTCGCCGCCGTGCCGAAGAAGGCGTCGCTCGCATCCGCGTCGGGGAACCGCAGGTAGGCGTCCAGCAGCAGCGTCCGGGCGGCGTTGCCGGCGTTCAGCGTCACGTCGCCGACCGTCACGTCGCCGACCGCATTCAGCAGGTAGCCCAGCGCGACGGGATCGATGGTCACGACGCCGTCGACGGCGTCCCCGGTCCGCGCCTTCCACATCGCGGCCGCGATCTCGGCGGCACGCGGCAAGCCGGGGGTCATCGTCACGTCCTGGAGGTACCGGCCCAGCCGATCGCCGTAGAGGCTGAGCTCGGCGTCGCTGAGCGGCACGACGGTCGAGTCGAACGAACCGAAGGACCGGGACGATGCGTAGTCGCCCAGCGTGATGGCGCCGTCGTCGACGTTCAGCACCGCGACGGACCCCACGATGCCCCCGAGGCCCCTCAGCTCGGCCGGGTTCACCACGAGCAGGAGGTACTGGCGGGGCCCGTCGGCGCCGAGCATGGCCGGCGCGAGGCCGAGGATGTGGTCCGCAGTGCCCAGCAGGCCCGCGAGCTCGTCCATCGCCCGCTGTGCGCGCACGACACGATCGGCGAGCTGGGACACCAAGGGGCCGGCGTCGACGGCGTCGACCCGGTCACGTGCGCCGAAGGCCGCCGTCGCAGCGCGATGCACTCCCGGCGCCGCGGCGGCGAGCGCCTGGACGTCGACCCGGCCTCCCGAGGGTGCGAGGGTCGCGGGGTCGAGCGTCCCGGCGACGTCGTCGAGCACCGGTACGACGTCCACGGCGACCGTCCGGATCGCGTCGGTCACCGCCGACACCGCCCGCAGCTGCGCCCCGAGCCACGGAAGGTGCTCCGCCGCCCGCCACACCGGGTCCGAGGTCGCGGCGTGAGCGCGGGCCGCGGCCTCCGGCAGGCCCGCCGTCGCCTCGGTCAGGGCCTGGCGGTCGACCTGCGAGAGGTTGCTCTGCAGCCCGGAGAGCGCCGGCTCGACCGGGGCCAGCGCGGACCAGACCTGCCAGGCGCGCCACCCGAGCCAGCCACCGGCCAGCACGACGAGCAGCGCGGCACCGCCGAGCACCCGCAGCCAGAGCCGACGTCGACCGGGCCGGGCCCCGACCTCACCGTCGGACGACTGCCCGTCGACGCTCGGGTCGGGCACGTCTGGCACCCGGTCATCCTGCCACGGCGCAGGGATGGTCCCGCGCCGGGCGCGGGCGTCCGGGCCTCAGGCCGCCGACGCGTCGTCCCTGGCCCGCTGGTCCGCGAGCGCGAGCGCGGCGCGCTCCCGCGCGGCGCGCTCCGGGTCGGGCTCGGGGTAGCGGACCTCCAGGTGCGGCCGGCTGCGCAGGCGGTAGCGCACCTCCAGGTGCCAGGCCCGGCCGGCCCACACCGCAGCGCCCGCGGCGACCAGCATCGTCGCGACGCCACCGATCCCGACCGCCCAGCGGGCGCCGAACGTCTGGGCCACCCAACCGATCAGTGGCGACCCGATCGGCGTCGCGCCGATGAACACCATCATGTACAGCGCCATCACCCGACCGCGCATCTGGGGCTCGGTCGACACCTGGATCGCGGAGTTCGCCGCGGTCATCATGGTCAGCGACGCCAGACCCACCGGGATGCACATCACCGCGTAGGTCACGTACGTGGGCATCAGCGCCTGGACACTCATCGCGGCACCGAAGGCCAGCGCGGCCCCGATCACCAGCCGCACCCGCGGACGCTCGCGCCGGGCCGCCAGCAGCGCGCCGGACAGCGAGCCGATCGCCAGGATCGAGCCGAGGATCCCGTACTCCCCCGCGCCCTTGCCGAACACGGTGCGGGCCATCATCGCCGAGGTGAGCTGGAAGTTGAGCCCGAAGGTGGACACCACCCCCATCACGACCATGATGACCACGATGTCCGAGCGGCCCCGCACGTAGCGCAGCCCCTCGCGCAGCTGGCCCCGCCTGGCTCCGTCGGCCCGGGGCAGCGCCCGGAGCTCGGAGGCGCGCATCGCCACGAGCGCCAGGATCGTCGCGGCGTAGGACACCCCGTTGATCACGAACACCCAGCCCGAGCCGACCCACGCGATGAGCAGCCCGGCCAGCCCGGGGCCGATCAGCCGCGCCGCGTTGAACGACGCGCTGTTCAGGCCGACGGCGTTCGGCAGCTTGTCCGCGGGCACGAGCTCGGCGACGAAGATCTGCCGGACCGGTCCGTCGAACGCGGACACCACGCCGAGCAGCAGCGCGAAGACGTACACGTGCCACAGCTCCGCACGACCACTGAGCACCAGCGCCCCGAGCCCGAGAGCGAGCGCACCCTGTGCCAGCTGGGTGGCGATGAGCAGGGCGCGGCGCGGCAGCCTGTCGGCGAGCACGCCGGCCCAGGCGGACAGCAGCAGCGTCGGCAGGAACTGCAGGGCGGTGACGACCCCCACCGCAACGCCCGACTCGTCGGTCAGCCGGGTCAGGACGAGCCAGTCCTGCGCGACGCGCTGCATCCAGGTGCCGGTGTTGGACAGCAGGGCGCCGGCGAACCACAGGCGATAGTTCGGGTAGCGCAGTGAGGCGAAGGTCGGGCTCAACTCGTTGCGATCCTCTCCAGGAGCACCGCGGCGCGGGCCAGGACCTCGCGATCGGCCGGGTCGAGCTCGGCGAGCCGCTTGGCGAGCCAGGCGTTGCGCCGCCGCCTGGTCTCCTTGACCTCGGTCATGCCGGCGTCGGTGATCGACAGCACCGTCTGGCGGCCGTCGGTGGGGTCCTCGTCCCGACGGACCAGACCGGCATCGACGAGCGTTGCGACTGTGCGCGACATCGGCGGGGTCTGCACGTGCTGGTCCTCCGCCAGGGCCGTGGTGGTCATCGGCCCCCGGTTGGCCAGTGCGGCGAGCGCTGCGTACTGCGCGTCGGTGATCTGCTCGCTGCTGCGCTCGAGCCTCAGGCGGCGCGTGGCGCGGGTGACCGCGACCCGCAGGTCGCCGGCCAGCGGGGCGGGGCGGCAGGCCGACGCCGGCACCGTCGTCGCCGGTGCCGGCTCGTCGCGTGGCTCGGTGGCGTGGGGCATGTCCGTATCATAGGTCATTACCTAAGGTAACGACCTGGTCGAGCCGCGACATTCCCCGAGCGGCGGGGTGCGACGCGAATCGGGTGGTGGGTCGGGTCGCTCAGGGGCGGCCGAGGGCGCGGTACGTCCAGCCGGCGGCCCGCCACGCGGCCGGGTCCAGCACGTTGCGGCCGTCGACGATACGGCGGTGGGCCACGAGTGCGCCGAGCTCGGCCGGGTCGAGCGTGCGGTACTCGGACCACTCGGTCGCAAGGATCACCACGTCGGCGTCCGCGACGGCCTGCTGCGCGGTCTCGGCGTAGTGCAGCTCCGGCCACGCCCGGCGCGCGTTCTCCAGCGCTTGGGGGTCGGTGACCACGACCGTCGCGCCCTGGAGGCCCATCTGCGCCGCCACCGAGAGCGCCGGCGAGTCGCGCACGTCGTCCGAGTCGGGCTTGAAGGCGGCCCCGAGCACCGCGATCCGACGCCCGACGATCGACCCGTCGCAGACGTCGCGGGCGAGGTCCACCATCCGCACCCGGCGCCGCATGTTGATCGCGTCGACCTCCTTGAGGAACGACAGCGCCTGGTCGGCGCCCAGCTCGCCGGCTCTCGCCATGAACGCGCGGATGTCCTTGGGCAGGCACCCGCCGCCGAACCCGAGGCCCGCGTTGAGGAACCGCCGCCCGATCCGCGCGTCGTGACCGATCGCGTCGGCCAGAGAGACGACGTTCGCGCCGGTGGCCTCGCACAGCTCGGCCATCGCGTTGATGAACGAGATCTTGGTGGCCAGGAACGCGTTCGCGGCCACCTTGACCAGCTGGGCGGTCGCGACGTCGGTGAGCACGACGGGCGTCCCCTCCGCGATGGGTGTCCCGTAGACCTCGGACAGCACGGACGTGGCGCGCTCGCCCGCCTCGGTGTCGGGGGCACCGATGACGATCCGGTCCGGGTGCAGGGTGTCCTGGACCGCGAAGCCCTCGCGCAGGAACTCCGGGTTCCAGACCACCGTCGCCCCGGGCTCGGCGGCGGCCACCCGCTGCGCGATCGCCTCCGCGGTGCCGACCGGGACGGTCGACTTGCCCGCGACCACCGCACCTGCGCCCAGGTGGGGCAGGAGCGCCGTGACGGCGGCGTCCACGTACTGCAGGTCCGCTCCGAACTCCCCGTGCTTCTGCGGCGTGCCGACGCACACGAAGTGCACGTCGCACCCGGCGGCCTCGGAGATGTCCGTCGTGAAGCTCAGCCGCCCCGTGGGCCCGACCTCGGCGAGCAGGTCGGGCAGACCGGGCTCGTAGAACGGCGCGGCGCCTGCGGACAAGGTCGCGACCTTCGCCGCGTCGACGTCGACACCCACCACCTCGTGCCCGAGCTTGGCCATCGCAGCGGCGTGGACCGCTCCGAGGTACCCGCAGCCGATCACCGAGACGCGCATCGATGCCACCCTTCGTGCCTAGGCCGTGTCGCCCGCGATCCTCGCACAGGCGCCCGGGCCCAAGACGCCCGGCGGCCCCCGGTCGCAGGACCGAGGGCCGCCGGGCCGTGCGGGTCAGCCGACGAGCGCCTGGATGGGCCCTCGGACGAAGTAGACGACGAACAGGGCAGCGATCAGCCAGATGAGCGGGTGCACCTTCTTCGTCCTGCCGACGACGGCCTGCAGGACGACGTAGAGGATGACGCCCGCGCCGATGCCGACCGTGATCGAGTAGGTGAACGGCATGAGCACCATCGTGAAGAACGCCGGGATGGCGATCTCCCAGGACTTCCAGTCGATGTCGAGCACCTGGGTCACCATGAGGAAACCGACGATGACCAGTGCCGGCGCCGCCGCCTCGGCCGGGATGATCTCGACGAGCGGCGACAGGAAGGTCGCCAGCAGGAAGGCCACACCGGTGACCACCGACGCCAGGCCGGTCCGGGCGCCGTCGCCGACGCCCGAGGCGGACTCGATGTAGCAGGTGTTCGAGGAGACGCCCGACGCGCCTCCGGCGATGGCGCCGATGGAGTCGACCACCAGGATCTGCTGGGTGCTCGGCGGGTTGCCGTCCTTGTCGATCAGGCCTGCCTCGGAGCCGACCGCGACCATCGTGCCCATCGTGTCGAAGAAGTCCGCGAGCAGCAGCGAGAAGACCAGGACGACGGCCAGGATGGCCGAGTGCTTGAACGGACCGAGCACGGAGAAGTGCCCCAGCAGCGAGAAGTCGGGCGTCGCGACGACGGCGTCCGGGAACGCCGGGACGGTCGAGCGCCACCCCGCCGGGTTGCCCGAGCCGCCGAGGTAGCCGCCGAGGTTGGCGACGAGCTCGACGAGGATCGCGATCGCCGTCGTGCTCAGGATCGCGATGAGGATCGCACCACGGACCTTGCGCACCATGAGGATCACGGTGATGAGGATGCCGATGACGAACACGAGCACCGGCCACGTGGTGAGCGAGCCGCCCTGGCCGAGGTCGACGATCGTGCCGGCGCCCGGCGTGACGAAGCCGGCGTCGACGAAGCCGATGAAGGCGATGAACAGGCCGATGCCGACACTGATGGCCGTCTTGAGCCACTTCGGCACGGCGTTGAACACCGCGCGTCGGAACCCCGTGAGGACCAGCAGCAGGATGATGACGCCCTCGATGACCACGATCCCCATCGCGTCCTGCCAGGACCAGCCCGCGGTCGTCGCGATCGAGTAGGCGACGACCGCGTTGATGCCCAGGCCGGTCGCGAGCGCGAGCGGGAACCTGGCCACCACACCCATCATGATCGTCATGACACCGGCCACGAGAGCCGTGGTCGCCGCGATCGTCGACCCGTCCGCCAGCGGGTTCCCGAGGGAGTCGGCCCCGCCGAGGATGATCGGGTTGAGCACGATGATGTACGCCATCGTGAAGAAGGTCACCAGGCCACCGCGGATCTCGGTGCCGACGGTGGATCCGCGCTCGGTGATCTTGAAGTAGGAGTCGATGCGCCCGGCGGGCTTCGCCGGTGCCGACGTGGAGGTCTGCGCCATGGCGCAGAGAGTGTCAGAGATGTGTGTCGGAGATGTGTCGGTGTACGGATGGTGAACGCCGAACCGTCGGGTCGAGGCGCGGTGGCCGAGCCGGAGGCACCCGTATCCTGGCCGCATGAGCGCGTTCCTCCAGCCCAGCCGGATCGCCCCGCTGCGCGTGGACCTGCGCCGGGTGTTCTGGGTCGGCATCGGGCTGTGGGCCGTGGCGCTTGCCGTGGTCGGCGCGCTCGCCCTCACCGGCGCCGGGACCGGGCGGGCGGTGTGGATCTGCCTCACCGGGTTCGCGCTGGGCTTCCTCGCCCTGGACTGGGAGCGTCGGCACCGCGACCGCTGAGGCGCCCGGCACCACCCCCGTGGCCCGACCGGCTCACTCCTCGCCTGCCAGGTCCAGCCAGAGGTCGTCGCGCCGCGCACCGGCGAGCGCCGCGGCAAGGCGGTGCCGGTGCGCCCACCCCGCCACGGCCGCCAGGCCCTCGGCGAGACCGTCGTCGGTCGCGTGCAGCACACCCTGCGTGACCCACCAGTCCTGCTCGTGGCCGTCGACCAGCAGCCGGTCGTGGTGCCGGTGGACGTCCGGCAGCCCGGCGACCAGGCCCCGCAGCGCGTCCGGCAGCGGGCGCTCCCGGCCGGCGCCGACCACCCGACCGGCCGCGCGGTCGGCAGCCACGTCCAGGTCGAGCAGGTCGGCGACCAGGTCGGCCGGCGCCCGGTCCGGCCGGGCGCCCGGCCCGCCGAACGGCACCGGGAGCACCGGGAGCGCCTCGGGGTGGCGCCGCCACATGGGGTCGGCCACCGCGAGCGCCTCGGCTGCCACCGCCACGGCACCACGTCCGTCCCAGCCGGGCAGCACCGCGACGTCGGCGAGCTCGGTGCCTGCCCCCTTCCGCGCCAGGCGCACCACGGCGCGCCAGAAGTCCACCGCCCAGTCCAGGGGCACGTCGGCGCCCTCGGCGAGGTCGTCGAGCAGCGTGAGCCAGTCGCCCGCCGTGAGCTCGTCGGCCCCGGCCACGCCGCCCAGCGCGCCGGCCAGCGCGAGGCCGCCCGGTGCTGCAGCCAAGGCCGCGGCGAGCGCGTCGGGCGGTTCGGCCAGGTGCGCCAGCACCCCGGCGGACCGGTCGGCGCCGGGCAGCGCGAACGGCCGGCCGGGACACACGGCCGGCTCGTCGCACAGCCGCCAGACGACGTACGACGGCACTCGGCCACCGCTCTCGGCCCCGACCGGCGCGACGGCCTCCGGGTGCGCGGCGAGTGCCGCGAGCACGCCGGGCCAGTCGGTCACGGCGTCGAGGTCCGTCACCGCCAGCAGCTCGCCGTCGTCGACGGCACCCGTCTCGGCCAGGTAGTCGGACCAGTCGTCCAGGACGTCGGCCACCAGCTCGTCGACGCGCTCGACCACCAGGCCGGCGCGGACCCCGACCCGCTCGAGGAGGCCAGCGCCCCAGCGGTCGAGCGCCTCGGCCGCGACGGCGGGCATGACCTCGGGATCGAACCAGTCCCTCGCCGCGGTGCCAGGCAGCACGAGGCCTCGGGCCGGTGCCGCCTCCCCGTCCGCCGCGGGCAGCAGGGCCTCCCCCCACCAGCTCGGCGCGACGACCGCAGGCGCGGCGTCGGCCAGCGTCAGGAGCACGTCGGTCGCGTCCTCGTCGCCGTCGAGCACCCGGTCGCGCAGCAGAGGGTGGGTCGCGAGCGCTCCGGCGTCCGCGCGCTGGGCACCGAGGCGCTCGAGCACCGGGTGTGCGGCGTCCGGGTGCACTACCCGCAGGCCCCACGACACCATCAGGTCCAGCGCCGCCGACGCCCGCGGCCCCGGGTCGTCGACCAGGACGAGGCCACGCGCACCGTGCACCACCCGACCGTCCCGCAACGGCACCGGCGCCGCGCCGAGCTCGTCGAGGTCGCCGCGCGCGGAGGCGAGCAGGCCGTACAGGTCGCGCAGCCTGGCCGGGTCGGTGGCCGGGACCTGCTCGACGAGCTCGCCCAGTCCCACGGCCGCGACCTCGAGCGACCGGGCCAGGTCGCGGTGGCGTGGCGGCAGCTGGGCGAGGTGGTCGAACCAGCCGCCGAGCAGCCGGGGCGCGTCGGTCGCGTCCCACGGCGGCGCGAGCACCACGGCGTCGGCGGGCGCGACCCAGCCCGACGCGGTCGCCAGCACCGGCGCGTGACGCGTCGCCTCCAGCACGGCCTCGCGCAGGGCCGCGTCCAGCGGGCCGGCCGGGAAGCCGGTCGGCACCAGGTCGAGCGGGTCGGGCGCCGGCTCGTCGTGCTCGGCGGCCCGTCGCGCCGCGAGGAGCAGCTCCGGCCACAGCCGGCCCGCCTCGACCACCAGGGAGTCGGTCACCCGGCCGGGCGTGATCCGTCGTCGGCCGGGGTCCAGCGGGAACGTGCCGAGCAGCAGCGCGGGTCCCGTGATCGCGTCGTCGGTCGGGGTCGGCGCATGCACCACGTCGACCACGCCCTGCCGGCCCCGCCGGGGCACGGCCCAGGTCAGCCGCCACCCGCGGTGCTCGCGCTCCTCGACCGGGCGGTCGGCCAGCAGGCCGGCGTCGTGCTCGCCGGCCGCGGTGACCACGAGCCACCGGTCGGCCACGTCCGCCAGGGTGCGACGCTCGCCGTCGACCTCCACGTGGACGGCGCCCAGGCGGGGCAGGGCGAGGAGCAACGCGTCGTCCAGGTCGGCGAGCTGCGCTGCCACCTCGGCCACCGCGGCGTCGTCCCTCAGCACCAGCCGGACCGCTGTGTCGTAGCCGTCGGGTACCGCGAGGTCGCCGCCCGGGAACGGAAGGCGCAGCACGGGCAGCGCCGCGCCGCGCCGTGCCACCTCGTCTGCGAGGGCGGGGATCCGGGCGAGCGCTGCGGCGGTCAGGTCCGCGGAGAACCGCACGGCACCGGTGACCGAGGCGACCTCGATCTCGTCCGCGACCGACCGCACCGCCGCGAACCCCACGCCGAAGCGCCCGACGGTCGGGGGCAGCGCGGCACCGCCCGGACCCCCCCGCTTGGCCGAGGCCCGCAACGAGGCCAGGGACGTCAGCCCGGCGGCGTCCAGCGGCGCACCGGTGTTGGCGGCAACCAGCGAACGGTCGGCGGTCGACAGTCTGAGCAGCAGGGTGCCCGCGCCGGTGGCCGCGTCGGCGGCGTTCTGGGCCAGCTCGACCACGACGCGGTCGCGGTACCAGCCGGCCCCGTGGTCCTCCTCGGCGTTCGCGTCCTCGCGGAAGCGCGCCGGGTGGTCGGCCCACGCGGCGAGGGTGGCGGCGCGCAGGCGCGCGGCGACCGGGTCGAGCGACCCGGCCGGGCTCACTCCTGCTCGGCGGTCTCGTCCGCCGGGGCGTCCGGCTCGGCGGTCTCGTCCGCCGGGGCGTCCGGCTCGGCGGTCTCGTCCGCCGGGGCGTCCGGCTCGGCGACGGGCTCGGGCACGCCCGCTGCGACGGGCTCGGGCGCGGCGGCCTCGAGGTCCAGCTCGGCCGAGGCAGGCACGGGGTCCGGCCAGTCGGTGGGCAGCGGCGCGGCGTCCGTCTCCGAGTGCGCGCCGCACCCGTGGTCCATGCTCACCACACGGCCGTCGTCCGGGGACCACTCGTTGGCGCACACCCCGAACTCGGTTCGCAACGACCCGGCGATCAGCAGCAGGAACCCGCAGGTCGAGCACGGCGCGCTCGCGGCCAGGGCGGCAGGCGCCATCGGGCCGTGGGACCCGGCGTACCAGCGGTCAGCGGCCTGCGACCGTCCGGACGCGGACAGCACCCTCTGGCGCCCCAGACCCAGCTCGAACAGCGCGAGCTCGTCCGCGTCCAGGTCCCCGGTGGTCTCGTAGCCCTGGTCGAGCCGGTCGTCGTCCGCCTGGAAGGGCAGCACGTCGCCCGGACCGATGTCGCCCGGGCGGAGGCGCTCGGCCCAGGGCACCCACGCCGGAGCGAGCAGGGCCTCGTCGCCGGGCAGCAGGTCCACCTCGCACACCGTCGCCGTACGCCCGCGCGGCACGCGCGCCACCGTGACCGTCCACGTCCAGCCCCGGTAGCCCGGTGCCGTCGTGGCGAAGCGGTGGGCGACCAGGCGCTCGGACTCGTGCTCCAGCCCCAGGTGCTCGCCGACCAGTGCCGGGTCCTGGGCGACCTCCTCCGCGGCGCGCCGGGCCAGGTCGACGGCGGCGTCGAGCACGGCGTCCTTCATGGCTGCCATCAGACCTCGAGCTGCTCCGCCACGGCGCGCAGGATCTGCGCGGTCTTGGCGCCGCGCGAGCGGTCCGGGTAGTGACCGCGGCGCAGGCCGTTGCCGATCTCGTCGAGCTGCTTGATGACGTCCTCGACGATCACCGCCATCTCCTCGGCCGGCCGGCGCTTCGCCTTGGCCACCGACGGCAGCGGGTCCAGGAGGGTCACCGAGAGGGCGGACGGGCCACGTCGACCGTCCGCGACGCCGAACTCCACCCGGCTCCCGGGCTTGGGCGACGCGGTGTCGGCCGGCAGCGCCGAGGCGTGCAGGAAGACCTCGCCGCCGTCGTCGGCGGCGATGAAGCCGAAACCGCGCTCGGCGTCGAACCACTTGACCTTGCCGGTGGGCACCTCGACTCCTTCTGTCCAGAGGTCACCAGGGTACCGGCGTGCAGCGACGCCGGTCGCCGGCATTGCGTCAGGACGCGGAGTGCCAGAACACCGCGATGACGATGTTCACCAGCGTGAGGCCGCCGATCGCGCCCCACACGCCGGTCGGGGCCTGCTCGCGCCCACGGAACCGGAACACCAGGGCGGTGATCACCAGGAGCACCACCAGCTTGATGCCGATCTTGACGTTGTTGACCGGGTCGCCGATCGCCTGATCGACGCCGACCAGCGCGACCCCCGTGACGAGCTGGGTGAGGGCGCCGTGCAGCATCGCCGCGTTGACGACCTTGGCCTTGGGCCTCATCTGCACCAGGAACCCACCGAGCAGGCTCGCGAGCCCGACGAAGTGCAGCACCAGAAGCAGGTCCTTGATGATCTCCACGGGCCCGAGCCTAGGGTGCTCGCCGGCTCGGAGCGCGCCCGGCGAGTGCCGGCTCGTATCGTGGTGCGGATGGCCACGTTCAGCGAGCACCTGCGCGCCCTTGGTGTCGACGGGCTGGCCGAGGTCCTGCACCGCCGCCGGGACCTGGCCGCGCCGCCGCCGGCCTCGGTGCGCGCGCTCGCCGCCCGGGCGTCCACCCGGGCGAGCCTGGACCGGGCCCTGGCCCGGGTCGACGCCGGGGTGCTCGCCGCGATCGAGGCCGTGCTGGTGCTGCCCGGACCGGTGAGCGGCGACGCCGTGTCCCACGCGCTGGGCGCCCCGGCCGACACGTGGCTGGGCACCGCTCGCGACTGGGCGCTGGTCTGGGACGACGAGGCCGGCCTGCACGTCGCGCCCGGCCTGGCCGAGCTCCTCGGGCCCTACCCGGCCGGGCTCGGCCCGTCGCTGGCCGACTCCCTGGCCCGTCGCTCGCCCGAGGCGCTTGCCGAGCTCGCGGCCGAGCTGGCCTGCCCGGCCGAGGCGCTGCCGGCGCGGCTGGGCGAGCCCGAGACCGTGTCCAGCCTGCTCGACCGGGCCCCGGCCGGCGCGCGCGCCGTGCTCGAGGCGCTCGCCCCCGGCCCGCCGGTGGGCAGGACGCCGGGCCCCGGCAGCCCCGGAGCCGGCGCCGTGGGCTGGCTGCTGCGCCGCGGGCTGCTCGCGGTGGGCGACCCGCAGCACGTGGTGCTGCCCCGGGAGGTCGCGCTCGCGCTGCGCGGCGGGCGCCTGCGGGCGCGGGTCCCTGCGCCGCCCGCGGCGCAGGCGACCCCGGTCGACCCCCGCGTGGTCGCCGGGGAGGTGACGGCGCACGCGCTCGAGGCGGTCCGCCTGGTGGCCACCCTCGTCGAGACGTGGGGCGCCGAGCCGCCACCGGTGCTGCGCTCGGGTGGCCTGGGCGCACGCGAGCTGAAGCGGGTGGCCGGCGCCCTCGAGGTGACCGCAGCCGAGGCCGCCGTGGTGGTCGAGGTGGCCGGTGCGGCACGGCTGGTCACCGACGACGGCGAGGCCACGCCCTCGTTCTGCTCCACCACGCTCGCCGACGAGTGGGCGCAGGACGACGTCGCCCGACGCTGGGTGGAGCTCGCCCGCGCGTGGCTCACCGCCGAGCGCGCACCGTGGCTGGTCGGCACCCGGGACGAGACCGGCGCCCTGCGCGGCGCCCTGGACCCCGCCCACCGGCGGCCATGGGTCCCCCGGCTTCGGGCCGCCGTGCTGGGCGTGCTCGCCGGAGCCGACGGCCGGGTGGACCCGGAGCACGTGCACGAGGTGCTGGAGTGGCGCGCCCCGCGCTCGGCCCCGACCGTGCACGCCGTCCGGGCGGTGCTGGCGGAGGCCACGTTGCTGGGCCTGACCGGGGCGGGGGTCCTGGGCGCACCGGGCCGCGCGCTGCTCGCGGGCTGGGCGGAGCCGGACACCGCGGAGCCGACCCCCGGCGGCGTCGCGCCGGAGGCCGCGGAGCGCGCCGCCGCCGCGCTCGACGACGCGCTCCCGACGCCGGTGGACGAGGTGCTGCTGGGCGGCGACCTGACCGGCGTCGTGCCCGGCCGTCCCACCGAGGCGCTCGCCGCGCTGCTCGCCGACACCGCGGGGGTCGAGTCCCGCGGGGCCGGGCTGACGGTGCGCTTCACCGAGGCGAGCGTGCGCACCGCGCTGGACACCCGGTCGGGCGAGGAGATCCTCGCCGACCTCGCCGCGCACGCCAGGAGCGGTGTCCCCCAGCCGCTCGCCTACCTCGTCACGGACGCCGCCCGCCGCCACGGTCAGGTGCGGGTGGGCGCCGTGGGCGCCTACCTGCGCGGCGAGCCTGCGGCCCTGGCCGCTGTGGCCGGCGAGGCGGCGCTGCGGGGCCTCGGCCTGCGCGCGCTCGCGCCGGGCGTGCTGGTCACCTCCGCGCCCCCGGCGGCCCTGGTCGGGGCGCTGCGGGCGGCCGGCCTGGCGGCAGTGATCGAGGACGCCGACGGCACGGTCGTGCACACCGAGCGGCCTCGGCGCCGGGTACGGCTGCGGCACCGCCCGCCGCCGGCACCCGACCCGGAGCTGACCCGGCGCCGCCTCGCGCGGGTCGCGGCCGACCTGCTCGGTCCCGGGGAGCAGGCCGGCGCGCGCGACGGCGCCGTGGACGGCGGGCCCGACCGGGACGGGACCGTCGGAACACCTGAGCCGAGCGAGACGTTGGCCGTGCTGCGCGCCGCCGTCGCGACGGGCAGCGAGGTGTGGCTCGAGGTCGCCACGCCCGGCGGGCCGAGCCGTCGCCGGGTCAGGCCGTTGCGGGTCGACGCCGGGCGGGTCCGCGTGCTGGACCCCGAGCGCGCCGCCGAGCTGACCGTGGCGGTGCACCGGATCGCCGACGCCCGCCCGGTCGAGGCGCCCGCGACGACGGAGAGGGAGGCATGGACGGACCACTGATCGTGCAGAGCGACCGCACTCTGCTGCTCGAGGTCGACCACCCGGCGGCCGAGGAGGCCAGGCGGGCGATCGCGCCGTTCGCCGAGCTCGAGCGCGCGCCCGAGCACGTGCACACCTACCGGCTCACGCCGCTCGGGCTGTGGAACGCCAGCGCGGCCGGTCACGACGCCGAGCAGGTGGTCTCCGCACTGCTGGACCACTCGCGCTACCCCGTGCCGCACGCCCTGCTGGTCGACGTTGCGGAGACGATGTCCCGCTACGGGCGGCTCCAGCTGGTCGACCACCCTGTCCACGGGCTCGTGCTGCACGCCGTCGACCGCGCCGTGCTCGAGGAGGTCCTGCGGGCCAAGCGCACCGCGGGGATGCTCGGCACCCGGCTCGACGCCGACGACGTCGCGGTCCACCCGTCCGAGCGCGGGCGCCTCAAGCAGGCCCTGGTCAAGCTCGGCTGGCCCGCGGAGGACCTGGCCGGCTACGTCGACGGCGAGGCCCACCCGATCGACCTGGTGACCGACGGCTGGGCGCTGCGCCCCTACCAGCAGCAGGCGACGGACGGCTTCTGGCACGGCGGGTCCGGGGTCGTGGTGCTGCCGTGCGGCGCGGGCAAGACCATCGTGGGAGCCGCCGCGATGGCCCGCGCCAGCAGCACCACGCTGATCCTGGTGACCAACACCGTCGCCGCCCGCCAGTGGCGCGACGAGCTGGTCAGGCGCACCACGCTGACTCCCGAGGAGATCGGCGAGTACTCCGGTGCGCGCAAGGAGGTCCGGCCGGTCACCATCGCGACGTACCAGGTCCTGACCACCAAGCGGAAGGGCGTGTACCCGCACCTGGAGCTGCTCGACGCGCGCGACTGGGGCCTGATCGTCTACGACGAGGTGCACCTGCTGCCCGCACCGATCTTCCGGATGACCGCGGACCTCCAGGCCCGCCGGCGCCTGGGCCTGACCGCGACCCTGGTACGCGAGGACGGGCGCGAGGACGAGGTCTTCTCGTTGATCGGCCCGAAGCGCTACGACGCGCCGTGGAAGGACATCGAGGCGCAGGGGTACATCGCCCCGGCGGTGTGCACCGAGGTGCGGCTCACGTTGCCCGACGGCGAGCGGATGACCTACGCCACCGCCGAGGCCGAGGACCGCTACCGCCTCGCCGCGAGCGCCGCGGGCAAGAACGCCGTCGTCGAGCAGCTCGTGGCGCGGCACGCCGACGAGCAGCTCCTGGTGATCGGGCAGTACCTCGACCAGCTCGAGCTGCTCGCCGACCACCTCGACGCGCCGCTGATCACCGGGCAGACCACCGTGCGCGAGCGGCAGCGGCTGTTCGACGCGTTCCGGGCCGGCGAGGTCCGGCGGCTCGTGGTGAGCAAGGTCGCGAACTTCTCGGTCGACCTGCCCGAGGCGGCCGTCGCGATCCAGGTCTCGGGCACGTTCGGCTCACGCCAGGAGGAGGCCCAGCGCCTGGGCCGGATCATGCGGCCCAAGGCCGACGGGCGCACCGCGCACTTCTACGCGGTGGTCTCCCGCGACACGGTCGACCAGGAGTTCGCCGCGCACCGCCAGCGCTTCCTGGCCGAGCAGGGCTACGCCTACCGGATCGTCGACGCCCACGACCTGGACGCCGAGCCCCTGTAGGGCTCAGCCCGCGAGCTCGACGCTCCGGCGGGCGGACTCGGCGACCAGCTCGGCGAACGACACGGCGATCGCGCGACCGGCGCGCTCGATCTCGTCGGCGTGCTCGCGCAGCTGGGCGGCCACCTCGGCGGTGTCCACGTCGTCCAGCTCCTCGGCCCAGCCGAGCACGGTCCGCTCGGAAGCCTCGGGGTGGAACTGCAGGCCCCACGACGCCGACCCGAGCCGGAACGCCTGGTACGGGTACTGCGCGGAGGACGCCAGCCAGACGGCGCCGGGCGGCAGAGTGACCACCGCGTCGGCGTGCATGGACGGCACCCTCGCGAGCACGCCACCGCCGAGCGGGTGATCGGCGGGCACGTCGGCCGCGAGCTCGCCTAGCAGCGGGTCGCGCACGGCCTCGGGCCGCGGCGCGACCTCGATGACGCCGGACTCGCGCCCCGGAGGAGCTGCGACCTGCACGGCGCCGCCGGTCGCCGCGGCCAGCAGCTGGGCGCCGAGGCACAGGCCGAGCGTGGGCAGGGCGGTGTGGGCGGCCTCGGCGAGCAGCGCGCGGGTCGCGGGCAGCCACGGGGAGCCGGCGTCGTCGTAGGCGTGCTGCAGCCCGCCGAGGACGAGGAGACCGTCGCCGCACTCGGCGAGGGTGGGGATCGCGTCGCCGTCCCAGGCGCGCACGATCTCGATGTCTGGGGCCTCGGGAGCCTCGGCGAGCCAACCGGCGAACCGGTCGAGGGGAACGCTCGCGCTGTTCTCGATGACGGTAAGGATCACCTGAGCAGTGTACGGACCCGATGTGAGCGCTCCCATCCCCGAAGGCCCCCCACCGGTGTGAGATCCCGCACGCCCGATCGGGGCGTTGCGGGCCGGGTGGCGCGTGGTCGAGGATCGACGTCGTGAGCGACACCGTGGCGCACCGACCCGTTCTGGCGCACCGGGAGGGGCGGGCCAGGGCGGTCGCGACGGCGCTCACCGCGGTGCTGACCGGCCTGCTCGCGGCCGGCGGCCTCCTGGCGACCGCCGGCCCGGCGCTCGCCGACGCACCCTCGAACCTCACCTCGGAGATCACCGACACCGCCGGCGTCCTGAGCGACGCCGACACCGCGCGCCTGCAGGGCGCGCTCACCACGCTGCGTCAGGACACCCCGTACCAGCTCTTCGTCGCGTTCGTACCCTCCTTCGACGGCATGAGCGGCCCGGACTGGGCCGACGCGACCGCCGAGGCGTCCGGGATGGGCACCGACGACCTGCTGCTCGCGGTCGCGACCGAAGACCGGCGCTACGGGCTGTCGGTCGATCCTGCGATCGATCTCTCCGACACCCAGGTGGCCGCGATCGAGCGGGCCGCAGCGGACCGGCTCTCCGAGGACGACTGGGCCGGGGCCGCGATCGCCGCCGCGGACGAGACCCGCGCCGCGGCGGGCTCCGGCGGTGGTGGCGTGAGCGGCCTGCTCGTCGCCGGCGTGATCGGCCTGCTGGTCATCGGGGTGGTCTGGTTCGCCGTCTCCCGGCGCTCCCGCGGCGCGCGGGGCGGCGCCGACCCGAGCCGGCTGCCGTTGGACCAGCTGACCACGCGGGCCGGTAGCGCACTGGTCGCCCTGGACGACGCGGTCAAGACCTCCGAGCAGGAGCTCGGCTTCGCCGAGGCGCAGTTCGGGGTCGAGGCGACCCGGCAGTTCACCGCGGTGCTCGCCGACGCCAAGCAGAAGCTCGGCCGGGCCTTCGCCCTGCGCCAGCAGCTCGACGACGCCGAGCCCGAGTCCGAGGCGCAGGCCCGTGCGATGCTCACCGAGGTCCTGCAGCTGTGCCGGTCGGCGGACGAGGCCATGGACGACCAGGCCGAGGAGTTCGCCGAGCTCCGCGACATGCAGTCCCGCGCCCCGCAGGTGCTCGCCGAGACGCGCCGGCGCGCCCAGGAGGTGTCCTCGCGGCTGGCCGGGGCGCGCGCCACCCTGGCGACGCTGGCCACCACGTACCCGCCCGCCGCACTCGGCTCGGTCGCGGCGAACCCGGACCAGGCACAGGCCCTGCTCGCGGCCGCCGAGCAGAGCGTGGCGCAGGGCCTGGCCGCGATCGAGACCGACCGGGCGGCAGCGGTGGGCCTGGCCCGCGCCGCGGAGGACGCGGTGGCCCAGTCGGTCCGGCTGCTCGACGCGGTGGACCACGCCGGGGCCGACCTCGCGGAGGCCGGCGCGAAGCTCGACGCGGGCCTCGCCTCGATCGGCGCGGACGTCGCGGACGCCGCGCGCCTCGCCGCCGACGACCCGGCCGTGACCGCCGCCGCGCAGGCCGCGCGCCAGGCGATCAGCGAGGCGACCGCGGCCCGTCAGGGCGGTGACCAGCTCGCCGCCGTGCACCGCCTCACCGAGGCCGAGGCCGCGCTGGACGCCGCGCTCGGCCCCGCGCGCCAGGAGGCCGACCGGCTCGAGCGCGCCCGGACGCAGCTGGCCACCACGCTCGGCCAGCTCACGTCGCACGTGCGCGCGACGTCCGACTTCATCGACACCCGGCGCGGCGCCGTCGGACCCGAGGCGCGCACCCGGCTCGCCGAGGCGGCCCGCCTGGCCCAGGAGGCCGAGCGGACCAGCGCGACCGACCCCGCCGCGGCGCTCGGCGTCGCGCAGCGGGCCGCCGCTCTCGCGCAGTCGGCCCAGCAGCTCGCCGAGGCCGACGTGCAGCGCTGGCAGGCGGGACGGTCCGGTGGCGGCGGGACGGGCGGTCTCGGCGGCCTGGAGTCCATGGTGCTGGGCGGCATCCTGTTGGGGCAGAGCAGCCGGCGGGGAGGCGGCTCGTTCGGCGGCGGGTTCGGGGGCGGGTTCGGCGGCAGCGGGCGCTCCTCCGGCGGGTCCGTGCGCCGCTCCGCGCCGCGCAGCGGCGGCGGCGGCGGGCGAGGCTCCGGCGGCCGCAGCAGAGGGGGCCGCTTCTGAGACCTCGACGTCCAGGCACGCCGACACCCACCACCGCGCACCACCGCACAGGAAGGCACCACCCATGGCCGAGAAGCAGACCATCCTCGGGCGAATCGCCCAGCTGACCAAGGCGAACGTCAACGCCCTGCTCGACCGCGCCGAGGACCCCGAGAAGATGCTCGACCAGATGGTCCGGGACTACACGAACTCGATCGCGGAGGCCGAGGACGCGGTCGCCGTCACGATCGGCAACCTGCGCCTGGCCGAGGCCGACCACGCCGAGGACGTCGCGGCCGCCGCGGAGTGGGGAGCCAAGGCCGTCGCCGCATCGACCAAGGCCGACCAGCTGCGCGCCGCGGGCAACGCCGTCGATGCGGACCGGTTCGACAACCTCGCCAAGATCGCGCTGGGCAAGCAGCTCCAGTTCGAGGAGGAGGCCAAGGACGCCGAGCCGATGATCGCCTCGCAGAACGAGGTGGTCGCGAAGCTCAAGGACGGCCTGGCGCTCATGAAGTCCAAGGTCGAAGACCTGCGCTCCAAGCGCGACGAGCTCGTCGCGCGCGCCAAGTCCGCCCAGGCCCAGGCGCAGGTGCAGGGCGCGATCAGCTCGATCAACGTGCTCGACCCGACCACCGAGGTCTCCCGTTTCGAAGAGAAGGTGCGCCGCGAGGAGGCCAAGGTCGCGGGCCAGGCCGAGATCGCCGCGAGCTCGCTGGACGCGCAGTTCGAGGAGCTCGAGGACGCCGGCCAGTCCCTCGAGATCGAGGCCCGCCTGGCCGCCCTCAAGGCCGGCGGCACCCCCGCCCAGATCCAGGACTCCCCGGCAGCGCCCCAGCTCGGCTCCTGACCCGTCGCTGCGCGCCCGGGCCCGGCGGACCGGCGTCCGGGCGCGCAGCACGCTCCCAGGCAGCTCCCAGGTTCGGGGCGCAGAATCGCCTATGCCACGCGCCACCGAGTCCGAGGCCCGCCTGGTCGTCGTCGACGACGAGCCCACCATCCGGGAGCTGCTCACCACCTCGCTGCGATTCGCAGGCTTCGAGGTGCACCCCGCCGCCGACGGCGCCTCCGCGCTGTCGCTGGTGGCCGAGACCGAGCCGGACCTGGTGGTCCTGGACGTGATGCTGCCGGACCTCGACGGGTTCGCCGTCACCCGCCGGATGCGCGAGCGCGGCCAGCATGTCCCGGTGCTGTTCCTCACCGCTCGTGACGACACCGGCGACAAGGTCACCGGCCTCACCGTCGGCGGCGACGACTACGTCACCAAGCCGTTCAGCCTCGAGGAGGTCGTGGCGCGGATCCGCGCCGTGCTGCGACGCACCGGCCGGGGCGCCGCCGACGACGGTTCGGTGATGCGCTACGCCGACCTCGAGCTGGACGAGGACTCCCACGAGGTGCGCCGCGCCGGGCACGTCGTCGAGCTGTCCCCCACCGAGTTCGCGCTGCTGCGCTACCTGATGCTCAATCCCGGCCGCGTGCTGTCCAAGACCCAGATCCTGGACCACGTGTGGCAGTACGACTGGGGCGGCGACGGGTCGATCGTGGAGTCGTACATCTCCTACCTGCGGCGCAAGGTCGACCGCGACCCGGAGCTGGGCGAGGTCGAGCCGCTGATCCACACCAAGCGCGGCGTCGGCTACGTGCTGCGCACCCAGCCGCATTGAGAGCCCGGATGGCGCGCGCCTCGGCCAGCTGGTCGAGGCTGCCGCTGCGCACCCAGCTGACCGTCGCGTTCACCGGCCTGCTGGTGATCGGGCTGGTGCTGACCGGGGTCGTGGCGCTCACGCTGCTGGAGCAGTCCCTGGTGCGCCAGCTCGACGGCCAGCTCGCCGCCTCTGCGCGGTCGGTGATCAACGAAGGGGTCAACGGCGACCTCACCGGCAGCGACGACCTCGGCGGCGGCGGCCCGGGCCTGCCGAGCGACTACCAGGTGGTCTTCCAGGACCCGAAGGGCAACGTCCTCGGCGTCCTCGCGCGGGACACCACGCGCAAGCCCGCCATCCCGAGCATGACGACGGCCCAGGTCGCCGCCCACGGCGGCAGAGCGTTCACCGTGGTGGGCACCGACAAGGACAGCCACTGGCGGGTCCTCGCGCTCAACCTCCAGAGGTTCGCGAACGGCCCGGTGGTGGGTTCGGCCGCGATCGCCCTGCCGATGGACGCGGCCGAGGCGACGATGCACCAGATGCAGCTCGCCCTGCTCGGCATCGCGGTGACCGTGGTGCTCGTCGGGGCGGTGGGCGGCTGGTGGGTGGTGCGCGGGTCGCTGCGCCCGCTGCGCCGGATCGAGGACACCGCGGCCGCGATCGCCGACGGCGACCTGTCCCGCCGCGTGCCGCCCGAGCCGCCGACCACCGAGGTCGGCCGGCTGTCCGGGGCGCTCAACGTCATGCTCGGCCAGATCGAGCAGGCGTTCGCGGCCCGGACCGCGTCCGAGGAGCGGATGCGCCGGTTCGTCGCGGACGCCAGCCACGAGCTGCGCACCCCGCTGGCCACCATCCGCGGCTACGGCGAGCTGTACCGGATGGGCGCTCTGCCGCCCGAGGAGCACGCCGCGACGATGCGCCGGATCGAGGAGTCCGCCCGCCGGATGGGCGCGCTCGTCGAGGACCTGCTGCACCTGGCGCGCCTGGACGAGAACCGGCCGATGCGGCACGACGACGTCGACCTGGCGGTGCTCGCCGCGGACGCGGTCGCCGACCTGCACGCGCTGGACCCGGACCGCCCGGTGCGCCTGGTCCCGCTGTCCGAGGGCGGCACGACGGCCGGCGCGGTGGTCCTCGGCGACGAGGCACGGCTGCGCCAGGTGGTGGCGAACCTGATCGGCAACGTCGCGCAGCACACCGCGCCGGGCACGCCGGCCGAGCTCGCCGTCGGTCGGGTGGGCGAGCACTGCCTGCTGGAGGTCCGCGACCACGGCCCCGGGATCTCCCCCGAGCACGCCGACAGGGTCTTCGAGCGCTTCTACCGGGTGGACGCGGCCCGGGGTCGGGAGTCCGGTGGCGCGGGCCTGGGGATGGCCATCGTGGCGGCCATCGTCGAGGCCCACGGCGGGCGGGTCGCGCTGGACGTGACGCCCGGCGGCGGGACCACCGTCCGGGTGACCCTGGAGGCTGCCCCGCCCACCCCGGAGGGTGATTCCGGTCACGAGGACGGGTGAAGGTCGCGCGGCGGTCCGAAAGAGCCCCGCGCCGGGTCTACGATGACCAACCGTTGTCTTATGACGGGACTGGACGTGAGATGAACTCCCCCGACGCGCCCCAGTGGCTGATCGGCGAGTGGGTGCGAACCTGCCAGGAAGCCGGTGCGACCGCCGACGAGGCTGAGATCCGGGCGACCGGCGAGCGGCTCATCGACCGGTGGATGCAGCCCGGTAGGCACTTCCACAACGTCCGCCACCTCACCGACGTGCTGGCACGCGTCGACGAGCTGGAACGCGAGACGCACGAGCCACAGCTGGTTCGCCTGGCCGCCTGGTACCACGGCGCGATCTTCGACGCCGACGAGGAGACCTCGTACGCGCAGCGCGGCGGGGAGGACGAGCTCGCCTCGGCAGCCCTGGCCCGCGCCGAGCTGACCGAGCTCGGCCTGCCGGCCCCAGGTCCCGAGCGGGTGGCCGAGCTGGTGACCGCCCTGCGCCGTCACGCGCCCACGCCCGAGGACGTGGACTGCGCGGTGCTGTGCGACGCGGACCTGGCCATGCTGGCCGGTGACCCCCAGCGGTACAAGACCTACCTGGCCGAGGTCCGCGCGGAGTACGCCCACCTGCCGGTCGAGGAGTTCGTCCGCGCCCGTATCGCGATCCTGCGCAAGCTCGACCAGCGCGAGTCACTGTTCCGCACGCCGCTCGGCGCGGCGTGGGAGGAGGCGGCACGGCAGAACGTCCAGGCCGAGCTGCACCGGCTCGAGAAGGAGCTCTCGGCCCTCCGCGGGAAGAGCGCGGACGAGCAGGGTGCGGGTCGGCCGGCGGCGACGGAGCAGGACGCGGCCCCCGACGGCGTGGGGAGCCCGGACGAGCGCGGACCCGACTCCGCCGCGGACGACCGCGGCCGCACCGGCGACGCGACGCCCGGCACCGACCGGCCCACCGCGGCGCCGCACGCGCGGCGCTGAGACCTCGCCGTCCACAGGCCCGCTCCCGACCGCCCGCTCCACCGGCCCGGCGGCCGCCTCGACCGTGGTCGCTCCCTCGTGCCTAGCGTCGAGCGCACCGATCGAGGGGAGCACACATGAGGTACGAGGTCGACAGCGACCTGGTCGCAAGGGCGTCGAGCGCAGCGGGCGCGTCGGTCAGCGCCATCCGCAGCGAGGTCAACGCGCTGCTGCGGCACCTGACGGACCTGCAGGCCGGGTGGCGCGGGGGTGCGGCGAGCGCATTCGGCACCGTCCTGGCGGACTGGACGGTGACGCAGCAGCGGGTCGAGGCGAGCCTGGACCAGATCACGGCGGCGCTCGGCGCCGCCGCCCAGCAGTATGACGCGGCCGAGCAGCAGGCCACCCGCCTGTTCATGCGCTGACCGCGCGCGGGCCGGCACCCGGCCGGGGTGGCAGCATCGGGGAGTGACCGTGCTGGTGGATCCTCCGATGTGGCACCGCCACGGCCGGGTGTGGGGCCATCTGGTCAGTGACACCTCGCTCGCCGAGCTGCACGACTTCGCCGCTAGTGCCGGCATCCCACGGCGAGGGTTCGACCTCGACCACTACGACGTGCCGGCCGAGCGCTACGAGCACCTGCTCGCGCTCGGCGCCGAGCTGGTGGACGGGCGGGTCCTGGTCCGCCGGCTGCGCGCCTCAGGGCTGCGGGTACCCGCCAAGGACCGACGATCGGCCCCGGACGACCCACCGCCCGCGGGTGGCGTCCGTGCGCAAGGGCGCGACGTCCCACCGACCGGGCACGATGCCCGCTGACGCACGCACCGGGTCCCGCGGTCCCGAGGACGCCAGACGGCGGGCCCCCCGAAGGGCACCCGCCGTCTCGGCGTGGGAGCGGCGACTCAGAAGTCCATGCCGCCCATGCCGCCGTCGCCGCCCTGAGCCGACGGGTTCTTCTCCGGCTTGTCGGCCACCACGGCCTCGGTGGTGAGGAACAGCGCGGCGATCGACGCGGCGTTCTGCAGCGCGGACCGCGTCACCTTGACCGGGTCGTTGACGCCGGCGGCGAGCAGGTCCTCGTACTCGCCGGTCGCGGCGTTCAGGCCGTGACCGCTAGGCAGGTTGCGGACCTTCTCGGCCACGACGCCGCCCTCGAGACCCGCGTTGATCGCGATCTGCTTGAGCGGGGCGTCGATGGCGAGGTGGACGATCCGAGCACCGGTCGCCTCGTCGCCCTCGAGCACCAGGTCGTCGAACGCGAGCTTGCCGGCCTGGATGAGGGCAACGCCGCCGCCGGCGACGATGCCCTCCTCGACGGCCGCCTTGGCGTTGCGCACGGCGTCCTCGATGCGGTGCTTGCGCTCCTTCAGCTCGACCTCGGTCGCCGCACCGGCCTTGATGACGGCGACGCCGCCGGCCAGCTTCGCGAGCCGCTCCTGGAGCTTCTCGCGGTCGTAGTCCGAGTCGGAGTTCTCGATCTCGGTGCGGATCTGGGCGACCCGGCCGGCGATCTGGTCCGCGTCGCCGAGGCCCTCGACGATCGTGGTCTCGTCCTTGGTGACGACGATCTTGCGGGCCTGGCCCAGCAGGTCCAGCGTCGCGTTCTCGAGCTTGAGGCCCACGGTCTCGGAGATGACCTGACCACCGGTGAGGATGGCCATGTCCTGCAGCATCGCCTTGCGACGGTCACCGAAGCCCGGCGCCTTGACCGCGACGGACTTGAAGGTGCCGCGGATCTTGTTGACCACGAGGGTGGCCAGGGCCTCGCCCTCGATGTCCTCGGCGACGATGAACAGCGGCTTGCCGGCCTGGATGACCTTCTCCAGCAGCGGCAGCAGGTCCTTGACGTTGGTGATCTTGGACTCGACCAGGAGCACGTAGGCGTCCTCGAGGACGGCCTCCTGGCGCTCGGGGTCGGTGACGAAGTACGCCGACAGGAAACCCTTGTCGAAGCGCATGCCCTCGGTCAGCTCGAGCTCCAGGCCCAGGGCGCTGGACTCCTCGACCGTGATCACGCCCTCCTTGCCGACCTTGTCCATCGCCTCGGCGATGAGCTCGCCGATGGCCGGGTCGCCGGCGGAGATGCCCGCGGTCGCGGCGATCTCCTCCTTGGTCTCGACCTCCTTGGCGGCCTTGAGCAGCTGGGCGGTGACCGCCTCGACGGCCTTCTCGATGCCGCGCTTGAGCGCGATCGGGTTGGCGCCTGCGGCGACGTTGCGCAGCCCCTCCTTGACCAGGGCCTGGGCGAGCACGGTGGCGGTGGTGGTGCCGTCACCGGCGACGTCGTCGGTCTTCTTGGCGACCTCCTTGACGAGCTCGGCGCCGATCTTCTCCAGCGGCTCCTCGAGCTCGATCTCCTTGGCGATCGAGACGCCGTCGTTCGTGATGGTGGGGGCGCCCCACTTCTTCTCGAGGACCACGTTGCGGCCCTTCGGGCCGAGGGTCACCTTGACGGCGTCGGCCAGGGCGTTCATGCCCCGCTCCATGCCGCGGCGAGCGTCCTCGTCGAACGCAATGATCTTGGCCATGCGGAAAGATCCTCCGTGTCTGGCGGTGTGCTGGCCGCGGTGCCCGCGACGGACGGTCGGGATCGCTCCCGGTCACATCCCGCGGGCGATACCCGACCTCACCTAGGCCAGGTGATGCTGTCACTCTCAGGTCGAGAGTGCTAAGCAGATTATTGGCACTCGACGGCGGCGAGTGCAAGCGCGCCGTCCGAGCGGTGCACGACCGGCCCGGTCACGGCGTGTAGTCGGCCTCCAGGACCACGACGACACCCGCGTCGGCCTGGGTAGCGTCCTCGACCACCCGGTCGATGCCGAGCAGCTCGGCGACCTTGGTCGCGGTGCCCAGGTCCGCGGCCGCGGGGTAGAAGACCACGGTGGTGCCGACGGACGGCCCGGACCAGTTGCCGATCGACACGTCGGTGAACCCGGCTGCCTGGAGCGTGTCCCGCGCCCCTCCGGCCAGCCCGGAGGTCTTGGTCGCGTTCTCCACCCGGACGGCGCCGGCCAGGTCGGGCTCGGGCGTCGGGGTCTGGGTCGGCGTCGGGGTCTCGGTCGCCGACTCGCTCGGTGAGGTCGCGGACTCGCTCGGCGAGGCCCCGGTGGTCGTCCCGCTCGGCGGGGCGCTCGACGTGCTCGGACCGGCGGCCGCACCGGACCACGGCAGCCCGCCGCCGTTCGAGACCCAGGTGACCGTCCCGAACGCGAGCGCAGGGAACAGGACCACCACCACGAGGAACGGCCACCACCTGCTCCATGCGGACCGCGGCGTGCGGTGCACCCCACGCGGGCCTCCGGAGCTGGCGGCGGCGTCGAACTCGTCTGGGGGATACGGGTAGTCGGCCGACCTCACGGCCGACAGGGTATCCGCTCGCGGCGGGACTGCCCGTCCGATGGTCATCAAAGGGCGCGCCGAGCGGCCCGGAGACCGCTCAGACGTCGACGCCCAGGCGTCGCGCGGTGCGAGCGCGCTGCCGGCTCTGGCGCATCCGCCTCAGCCGCTTGATCAGCATCGGGTCGTGCGCGAGCGCGGCCGGGGAGTCGATCAGGGCGTTGAGCACCTGGTAGTACCGGGTCGCCGACATGTCGAACAGCTCGCGGATCGCCTGCTCCTTGGCGCCGGCGTACCTCCACCACTGCCGCTCGAAGGCCAGCACCTCGCGGTCGCGGTCGGAGAGCTCGACGACCGTCGCGGTGTCGAGCTGCCGTGCTGCTGCGTCCATGAGCTCCACCAGACTCCTTCCGCGGACCAGGCCATGCTAGTCCGCGAATCACAGCGATGTCATTCCGCCGCCCCACTACCCTGCCGGTGTGCCTCGCCAGCCGCTCGACCGGATCATGGCACCCGACTGGGCCGCCGCCCTCGCCCCGGTGGAGCCGGCCCTGCGCCGGATCGGCGACGCGCTGCGTGGCGAGAGCGCGGCCGGCAGGCGCTGGCTCCCCGCCCCCGACGCCGTGCTGCGCGCGTTCGCGCGGCCCCTGGCCGACGTGCGCGTCCTGGTGGTCGGCCAGGACCCGTACCCGACGCCCGGCCACGCGGTCGGCCTCGCCTTCTCGGTCGCCCCGCAGGTGCGCCCCGTGCCGCGGTCGCTCGCCAACATCTACGCCGAGCTGGGCACCGACCTCGGCTGCTCGCCGCCGCCGAACGGCGACCTGACGCCCTGGACGGAGCAGGGCGTGCTGCTCCTCAACAGGGTCCTCACCGTGCGAGCCGGCACGCCGGCCTCGCACCGCGACCTCGGCTGGCAGGAGGTCACCACCCGGGCGGTCGAGGCCCTCGTGGCACGCGGCGGGCCGCTGGTCGCGGTGCTCTGGGGCAGCCAGGCCCAGGAGCTGCGGCCGATCCTGCGCGGGGTCCCGACGGTCGCGAGCCCGCACCCGAGCCCCCTGTCGGCGTCGCGGGGCTTCTTCGGCTCGCGGCCGTTCTCACGGGTCGACGCCCTGCTCGCCGAGCAGGGGGCGCCGCCGGTGCGGTGGTGCCTGGCCTGAGCCGGCAGCCCCGCCGCCGCGACGACAGGTGCCGCCCCGCTCCCCAGCGGGGCGGCACCACGTCATCGATCCGGGGAGACCTAGGCCTCTCCCCGCCTGAGCACGACACTCACCCCCGTGAGCTGCTCAGCGGACACCGGCGTAGCCGCCGGTACGGCGACGCGCATCTGCGTCGCCACGACCTCGGTGGTCATCTCGGCCAACGTGGCCCCCCCGGGCCCGTTGAGGGAGACCGTCAGCCGGTATCCCTGGCAGCGCTCGTCCAGCCCCGACAGCCGGGCGGCGCTCACCCCGTAACCTCCGAGGTCGACGTCGTAGTCGACGTCGTACTCCACGTCGATGGGAGTGGACCCGCAGGCATCCGAGCCGGAGTCGCCGACCAGCAGGGCCGGCGCGGCGAGGGAGGACCCGAGCGCGTTCGCGGTGGGCAGGGCCGCCAGGGCCGCCACCACGAGAGCCACTGCCGTGGCCCTGCGACTCGAGACACTCACGTCGTTCCCCTCCCTGGGCCCCGCACTGCGGGGGTCCTGCTGCTCCGTCGGGCCTCCTGCCCTCTGGTGCCCCGCTGACGCGTCCTGCGTCCGCGGGGCTGTGGTGCTTCCTCGTCAGGTCGGAAGCGACCTCCCCCTGCTGAGGGGACGACGGCACGCGGCAGCGGCGGCGCGCCGGGAACCGGCGCGCCGCTCAGCGGCAGCGGGCTGTGGAGCGGAGCTCCGAGGTGCCGTCATGGTCTGACCTCTGTCGTTCGGCAGCCCGGCTGACCCCTGGGGTCCCGTGGCTTTGCGTCCCCACCTCGCGGTGGGTTTGCCCTTTGTCGCTGACGTACCCAGGATGACTGAGGAGCACCGACCCGTCCAGAGCGGCCGGCGCCCGATGTGACCCCATTCGTAGGCATTGGAGGTGACTCGGGAGGTGGGATTCACCCGATCGCACCACCCGGATGCCGCACCCCCCTGGCGGCGTTACGTGGCGACGGGCGACTCGTTCAGCGAGGGCCTGTGGGACGTCCCCGACGGTGAGCCGCCGCCACGCACCTCCGCCATCGACCCTGCCCTCCCGGTACGCGGCTGGGCGGACCTCCTCGCCGGTCACCTCGCCGACCGCCGGGCGGCCCACGAGGAGCCCTTCGAGTACGCGAACCTCGCGATCCGCGGGCGGCTGCTCGACCCGATCGTCCACGACCAGCTGCCCGTGGCCCTGGGCATGAACCCCGACCTGGTCAGCATCATCGGCGGCGGGAACGACTTGTTGAGGCCGAACGGTGATCCGGATGTCCTCGGAGCCCTGCTCGAGGACGCGGTCGCGCGCGCCCGCGCGGCGGCCGCCGACGTGCTGCTGAGCACCGGCATGGACACCCGCGACAGCCCACTGGTGCGCCGCACCCGGTCGCGCACCGGGGTCCTCAATGCGCACGTCTGGTCGATCGCCCAGCGGCACGGCGCGTTCGTGCTCGACGTGTGGGGCATGCACTCGCTGCACGACTGGCGGATGTGGGCGCCGGACCGCATCCACCTGACGACCGAGGGGCACCGCAGGGTCGCGCAGGCCGCACTCGTCGCCCTCGGGCTGGAACCGGACGACGATCGGTGGGACGACCCGCTCGCGCCGCTGCCGCCCCTGCCGAGGTACGCCCGGCTCCGCGCCGACGCCACCTGGCTGCGCGACCACGCCTATCCGTGGGCGACCCGCCGGCTGCGTGGCGGCTCGTCCGGTGCGGGACGGCGCCCCAAGCGGCCCGAGCCTGCGCCCGTCAGGTCGACCTGACGAGCGGCGCGTCGCTCCTCGGCGCAAGGGCCGTCCCCGTCGGCGACCGGGTGATCAGCCGGCGAGCACCAGCGCGACACCGCCGACGGCTGCGGCGGGGATGCTGGCGATCGGCACGGAGAACGCGCCGCCCGACAGGGTGACCGGACCGCTGAGGTCGGTGCCCGGCGCGGCACCGTTCATGTCGATCGGCGCACCGCCGGTGCCGACCAGCTGGACCCGGTACGTGGTCCCGTCGCACGCGGCGTCGAGCCCGGAGACCACCACGGCGCTGGATCGGTACGCGCCGGCGGAGAACGCGCCGGCGAAGGAGACCGTCACCGGCTGACCCGCGGGCTGGCACCCGGCCACGACCGCCGAGCCCGCCTGCAGGGCACCGCCGCCGACGGCGAGCTGCGAGGCCGAGGCGAGCGACAGGCCCGCGAGCGCCACCACGCCGAGCGCGAGCGCGCTCGCGCGCCGCGTCGGGCGCAGCGGGGGGGCCATCGGTACTCCAGGAGGGTCGAGGGGAGCGAGGGTTCAGAACGTGGCTGGGACCGACCAGCCGTCGAAGGTCAGGGCCCCGGAGTAGGCCGGGCGTCCGGTGAGCACTCCGCCGTATGTCGCCGAGGTCGTGAGCGTCAGGGTCCCGGCCGAGACATCGCCGGCGCTCGCGGTAGCGAGCACCGCCCCGCCCGAGGCTGCGTAGACCGTCACGCTGAGCGTGGTTCCGGCGCAGGCAGCCGGCACGGTGAGCCGGACCTGGGAGTAGCCGAACAGCCACGAGAAGAAGTCGCCGGGCTGCGGGGAAAGGGCGACCGCCGAGGTCGAGCACGGGCCTGCCGAGCGGGCGTCGAACGTCGGCGCACCGACGGTGAGGGTCGACGCGTGGGCGACCCCGACACCCAGGGCGAGCACCGCTGCCAGGACGCCGGGGCCGGCCGCTCGAGGCGCTCTCATGTCGGCGGATCCGCGGGAGTGGCAGGCGCAACCGACATCGCGACCGCGGTAGCGGCGGTCTCGACGGGCGGGCCCGAGTCGTCCGCCGACCCCTCTGCCGAGGCACCGCCGGAGTCGGCGGCGTCCTCGTCGTCCGCCTCCTCGGGCTTGGCGGGCCAGATCACCAGCGCCGCGGCGAGCAGCAGCAGCGACACCCACGTGATCGGACTGACCAGGATGCTGCCCACCAGCCCGACCTTCGGCAGGTGGAGCACGGCCTTGCCGAGCACCCGGTCGTCCGTCGGCGCCCACGGGTCGATGAAGTCGTTGTTGTCGCCCTCCATCACCCACCCGGTTGCGCCGTTCCCGCCGATGATCCGGTGGATGACGCGTGCGGTGCCGACGTTCGGCGGGTTGTAGACGACGATGTCGCCCACCCGGTAGTCGCCGCACCGGGAGGCCACGAGGTCACCGGTGTAGTAGGTCGGCTCCATCGAGTGCCCGGACACGATCGTCAGGGTCGTGCAGCCACCGAGCGAGGTGGGCCACAAGAAGTACCCGACGACCAGCGCCGCCACGAGGAACAGCACGTCACCGGCATGCCTCCGCAGCCGGTGCAGCAATGCTGCGCCGGCCACGGGGACCTCAGTGGCGTGCATGCCGTGCTCGAAGGCGAGATCAGTTGTCCGAGATGACGACGGCGATGCCCTTGACGCTCTCAGCGGCGACGCCGGCGGGCGCCGACACGCTGGCAGAGGTGCCGGAGATGGCGGCCGAGACCGAGGTGCCGAGGGCGTTGCCACCGTTGTCGAGTAGGACGGCCTCGATCTGCTTGCCGTCGCAGGCGGCGTCGATACCGGTCAGCGAGACGTCGCCGGCCTCATACCCGGTACCGGCGACGAACGTGCCGGCCGACATCTCGGCGACCACGGGGGTGCCGGACGGCTGGCAGTCGGTGAGGTCGGTGGTGCCGGCCTGGAGGGTGCCACCAGTGAGGTCGAGCTGCGACGCGCTGGCCAGGGAGAGGCCGGCGATGCCGATGACGGCGAGTGCGACGGCAGCAGACTTGCGGCGGTTCTTGGCCATGGGGAAGTCCTTCGTGTCGGGTCAGGCGAGGCTTGGGGGGCCCGCGCCACTGAGGGGGTACGACCGGTTGGGGGGCGGCCGTTGACTGTGTGTCGTCCGGTGAGAGACCGATCTTGAGCGGCGATGACGCGACGCAGACGCGGCGCATCGGGACCCGTCGCCCGGAACCGGGGCGATTCGGACATGGCGACCGTTCCGCGCTCCGGAATCACCCGATCGGACTACACCCGACCGGACCAAACCGGGCACGCGCGCATCGGCCTCGTGCGATCGGCCGGTTGGGATCGGCCGGTGAGGAGCCGCCTGTCGGACTCGAACCGACGACCGTCCGCTTACAAGGCGGATGCTCTACCACTGAGCTAAGGCGGCGCGCGCCGGCGAGGCGGGCGCGCTGGTCAGTGTGCCATCGCGGACCTGCCGCGGGCACGCGTGCGGCGGCCCGGGACCGTCGCGGTCCCGGGCCACCCTCACATCGGGCTCAGCCCTGGGCGGCTGCCGCGATCGCCGCGGCGAGGGCACCCTGCTGGGTCCAGTCGACCCCGAGGTCCTGGGTCAGGTTCTTGCCGTTGAGCAGGATCGTCGGCGTGCTGAGCTGACCGAGGTCCTGCGAGGCGAGGTCGGTGGCCTTCGTCGCATAGTCGGTGAACGCCCCGGACGTGATCTGGTCGAGCACGTCCTGGGTCACGCCCACGCCCTTGGCGACGTCGGCGATCTCGGCGTTCGTCAGGCCGGCGGTGTTCTCCTTCGGCTGGGTACCGGTGGCCATCATCGCCTCGACGAAGCTGAAGTAGTGCGACGGGTCGCCCTCGGCCACGGCGATCGCCGCCGCGGAGCTCCGGGTCGAGAAGTTCGAGCCGGCGGAGTACCGGTCGAGGATCGCCAGCGGGTGGGAGTCCAGCACGATCGCGCCGGAGGAGAGCAGGGCGTCGAGCGTCGGGCCCTGGGTCCGCTCGAACTCACCGCACCAGGGGCACATGAAGTCGTAGTAGACGCTCACCACCACGGGTCCGCCGGAGGCAGCCAGGCTCTGCGGCCACGCGGACGTGCCGCTGCCCTGGTCCGACGGCGGGTCGAGGCGGCCGGTCTTGTCGAAGACGAAGCCGCCGTGCGCGCTCGCCGCGGTGGGGGTGAGCTGGTCGGCCGTGGCCGTGTTGGACGAGGACTTGCCGTTGTTGAGGATCACCATCACGAGGGTGACCACCACGACGAGGCCGACCACGAGCGAGACGATGGCGATGGTGCGCTGGCGTGCGGCGGCCCGGGCCTGCTTCGCGCGCAGCGCGTCCGCGGCGGCCTTGGCCTGCTCGCGGCGATCGGCCTTGCCGGACTGGTTCGAGGGCATGGGGATGGGTCCTTCCGGTCAGGAGGCCTGCGTGAGGCCGAGGGTCTGGTCGAGCGAGAAGCGTGATCGTGGCCAACGGACCAGCACCGCCGCCAGGGCGGCGAGGGCGAGGTCGCGGGCGATCTCCAACGGGTACTGGGTGAGGTCCGGCTCGGTCGGGCCGCCGCCGCCGAAGCAGCCGCAGTCGATGGACAGCCCGCGCGCCCAGGCCGCGACGATGCCGACCACGAAGGCGAGCATCAGCACGCCACCGACGGCCGCGGCGTACCTGGTGACCAGGCCGACGATCAGCAGCACCCCGACGATGATCTCGATAGCCGGGAGGCCGTAGCCGACCGGCTTGGCGAGCCACTCGGGGAGCAGCTCGAACGCGCGCACGGCGCGCACGCTCGCGGCCAGGTCGCCGGCCTTCGCGGCGCCGGCCCACAGCAGGACGACGCCCAGCACGAGCCGGGACACGGTGGACACCCACGGCTGGGCCACGGCCCAGCGGCTCGGGCCCGCCGCCGCCACCGGGGCGGCGTCGGGCACAGCAGGATCGGACATGCGGTTCTCCAGGGTGGCGCGAAGGTGGGCGCGCCGGGTTCGACGCGCCTCAGGCGAGCCGGAGCGGAGGACCGCGTCGCAGCGGGCTGCCGAGCGTGGGCCCGTCGGCAGGGACGGCCACGAGCCGGGCCAGGACCGGCCGGGCGAGCATGGGCGGCACCGCGCGGGCGGGCTCGGGTCGCCGCACCAGGCCGGCGAGGGCGCGGACCGCTGTGCGCACGCCGCTGCGCACCCGGGCCAGCAGGCCGAGCGCCGCTGCCGCGGCGACCAGGTGCGCGACCAGCACGGGCAGCGCGACCATCACCAGCACGCCGATCACCTGGCGGCTGTCACCACCGACGGCGAGGCTCCCCGACGGGCACGCCGCGTCCTCGCGCAGCAGCGCCAGACGCAGGCCGAGCGTCCCGGCCGTCCCTTCGGCCGCCACGCACTGGTGGACCAGCACCGTGCCGAACCGGGAGAACGCGACCAGGCCGGCCGCGAGCACGGCGAGCACCGCGGACGCCGCGACGAGCGGCGCCGGCACGGTGCGGGTGCGGGTCACGCGCCGAGGATACGCCGTGACCTCGCCGACGGGCAGGGCCTGAGCGGGCGAAAGACCTGTGCCACGTCGGCACTCAGCCCAGGTCCGGCGGCCCTGGGAGCGGCCACCAGACCACGTCCTGGCCGAGCACGACCACCGTCGCTAGCACGCCGGCGGCGGCCAGCGCGAGCAGCACCAGCGCGACCGCCGCGCCGCGCGGCGGGGCCACCGCGGCGAGCGCGAACCGGGCGCCGAGCCGGGTGGTGCGGCTCATCGGTCCGAACCAGACCAGCAGGAGTCCGATCACCACCGCCAGCACCAGCAGGGCCCGCTCGACCCACGCCTGGGTGCCGGGCAGGCCCCCGGAGACCTCGCCGGGCGCCAGCGGCGCGATCGGCCAGCGACCGGTGCCGATGCCCCACCAGCCGACGCCGCCCACCACGACGACGGCGCTCGCGGCGACCAGCGCGGCAGGCGCCACGCCGAGGACTGCGCGCAGCAGGTACCAGGGCCAGCCGGCGACCGCGCGCGCCGTCCCGCCGCGCTGATCACCGCGCCGCTCGCGCCTCGCCTGAAGCGCCTGGACGTCCAGGCCGACGCTGCGGGCCAGCACGGCCAGGCCGACCGCGATCACCAGCGCAACTCCTGGCCAGCCGGACCCCGCGGTGGCCAGCAGCACCCCGATCGCGAGCACCGAGCCGGCGCGCCGGGGCGGTGGGGGCGGCGGCGGGGGCGCGAGGCCCGGCTCGCCCGTCCCGTCCCAGCCCGACTCGTCGTCCCAGCCCTCGTCCTCGTCCCCGTCGGGGCCGGGCCCGTCGTCCCCGACCGGACCCGGACGACCCGGGCCGGACGGGTCGGCGGCCCCGTCTCCCGCGGCGATCACGACGGTCTCCTGCCCGTCCACGGGTGGGGGTGGTGGGGGCGCCGGCTCGGCGGGCACGACCTCGGTCGGCTCACCGACGGGCGCGACCACGGTCGCCGCCATCGCGGGGCCCCCGACGAGCTCGGTCCCGCCCGTCGCGGCGGCCCGCAGGGCGGCGACCGTCTGCTCGGGGGTGCTGCGCTGCTCGGGCCTCGCCGCGAGCGCACCGGCCAGCGCGGCCGCGGTCGCGGGACCCAGACCGTCCAGGTCCGCGTCCGCCGTGCGCACCCGGGCGAGCACCGCGGCCAGCGGGCGGACGCCGAACGGCGGGCGGCCGGTCGCCGCGAAGGCCACCGTCGCCGCCCAGCCCCACCAGTCCGCCGCCTCGTCAGGCTCGCCACCCGACAGCAGCTCGGGGCTCAGGTACCCGGGCGTGCCCGCGACGTTCCCCGCAGCGGTCACCCGGGCGTCCTCGGCGGCCTGGGCGATCCCGAAGTCGATCAGCACCGGGCCGTCGGCGCCCACCACGACGTTGCCGGGGGTGAGGTCCCGGTGCAGCACCCCCGCCGCGTGCACGGCACCGAGCGCCTCACGCAGCCGCTCGGCCAGGTCGGCGAGCTCCGCACCGGCCCTCCGGCCGTGGTGGGCCACATACCCCGCAAGGTCCTCGCCCTCGACGAGCTCGGTGACCACGAAGGCGTCGGCCGAGTCGAGCTCCGCGTCGAGCACCCGCGCGACGGCGGGATGGCGGACGCGCTGCAGCGCGGCGACCTCGCGGCCGAGCCGCTCGCGGGCCGGGCCGTCGACGAGGTGCGGGTGCAGGAGCTTGAGGGCCACCTCGGCCCCGTCACCGTCCCGGACCCGGTACACCGCGCCCATCCCGCCGCGGCCCACCGGCCCGACGACCCGGTAGCCCCCGATCTCGGTCCCCGGTGCGAGTCCGATCCGCTCCATGTCGGCACGCTAGCGGCCCTCCGCCGACCTGTGCCTCCCCCTCGCCGCGCACCCGGCCACTCGGCTTTCTGCGGTGACCGTGCGCGGCAGCTAGCCTCGGTACGGACCGTGGAAGGGATCGTTCGTGACGCACCCGCTCGTCGTAGTGGCCAATCGTCTGCCGGTCGACCAGACCACCCGACCTGACGGGTCGGTGACCTGGCAACGCTCTCCCGGCGGGCTCGTGAGCGCGATGGAGCCGGTGATGCGCGAGGCCGACGGCGCCTGGGTGGGCTGGTCGGGCTCGCCCGGCGACGCGCCCGAACCGTTCGACGCGGACGGCATGCGCCTGGTGCCGGTCGCGCTGTCCGCGGCCGACGTCGCCGACTTCTACGAGGGGTTCGCCAACGACACGCTCTGGCCGCTGAGCCACGACGTGATCAGCCCACCCGTCTACCACCGCCACTGGTGGGACGCCTACCGACGGGTCAACCGACGCTACGCGCAGGCCGCCGCCGCCGAGGCAGCCCCCGGTGGCACCGTCTGGGTGCACGACTACCAGCTCCAGCTGGTGCCGTCGATGCTGCGCGAGCTACGCAGTGACCTGCGGATCGGCTACTTCCACCACATCCCGTTCCCGCCCCTGGAGCTGTTCGCCCAGCTGCCGTGGCGGCGACAGGTCGTCGAGGGCCTGCTGGGCGCGGACCTGCTGGGCTTCCAGCGCTCGGGGGACGCGGCGAACTTCCTGCGGGTGGTGCGCCGCTGGACCGACCTGCCGGTCCGAGCCGGGACCGTGACCGTCACCGACCACGGGCCAGAGCGCAGGGTGCGGGTCGGCTCGTTCCCGATCTCGATCGACTCGCGGCGGTTCGACGAGCTGGCCCGCTCGCCGTGGGTCCGGGCCAGGGCCGCGGAGATCCGAGCCGACCTCGGCTCGCCCGAGGTGCTGCTCCTGGGCGTCGACCGGCTGGACTACACCAAGGGCATCCTGCACCGGGTCAAGGCGATCGGGGAGCTGTTCACCGAGCGCCGCCTCGAGGTGCCCGGCGCCGCCTTCGTCCAGGTGGCCAGCCCGAGCCGGGAGAACGTCGAGGCCTACCAGCAGCTGCGCGAGGACCTGGAGCTGCAGGTCGGACGGATCAACGGCGAGCAGGGCCGGATCGGCACCCAGCCCATCCACTACCTGCACCACTCCTACCCGCCGGAGGAGATGGCCGCGCTGTACCGCGCCGCCGACGTCATGCTCGTCACCTCGCTCCGCGACGGGATGAACCTGGTGGCCAAGGAGTTCGTCGCCGCGAACGTCGACGACGCCGGCGTCCTCGTGCTCTCGGAGTTCACCGGCGCCGCGGACGAGCTGAACGGGGCCCTGCTGGTCAACCCGCACGACATCGACGGCATGAAGTCCGCGATCGAGCGTGCGGTGACGATGGACCCGCGCGAGGTGCGCTCCCGGATGCGGCGGCTGCGTCGGCGGGTGCTGACCGACGACGTCGCGCGCTGGTCACGCGGGTTCCTGGACGCGCTCGCCGACGTCGAGCGGCCGGCGGTTGCCGACCCCACCCGTGTCGCGCCCGGGCAGAGCGCGCCCGAGGCAGGCACGTGAACGGCCCGGACGGCCTCGCGCTCGCGCTGGCCGACCTGGCTGCGACGGCCCGCCGCGGAATGCCCGTGCTGGTGGCGCTCGACTTCGACGGCGTCCTGGCCCCGCTGGTCGACGTGCCGTCGCAGTCCCGCGCCACCCCGGACGGCGTGGCGGCGCTGCGCAGGCTCGGGGCGCTCGACCACGTGCACCTCGCCCTGGTCTCGGGGCGGGGCCTGGCCGACCTCGCATCCGTGGCGCAGGTGCCGGACGGCACGCGACTGGTCGGCTCGCACGGTGCGGAGACCGGCTCGTGGGACGGCGGGCTGCGGCGCGGCGGGCAGGTCCTCGACGAGTCACAGGCCGACCTCCTGGCGGACCTGTCCGGCCGGCTGCGCGCCCTGGTGGACGGTACGGGCGCCCGCGTCGAGGTCAAGCCCACCACTGCGGTGCTCCACACGCGCGGCGTCGACCCGGCGACCACGGCGCGTCTCACTCAGGCGGCGCTCGAGCTGGGCGATCGCCCGGGCGTGGACGCCATGCGCGGGCGCGACATCGTCGAGCTCTCCGTGCTGCACGTGACCAAGGGCGACGCGCTGCGCGAGCTCCGTGCCCAGGCTCACGCGACCCGTGTGCTGTTCGCCGGTGACGACGTCACCGACGAGCGGGCCATGGCCGAGCTAGAGCCCGGGGACGTGGGCATCCGGGTGGGCGACGGTGAGTCCGTGGCGCCGTACCGGGTGGCGGACCCGGAGGCGATGGCGGCGGTGCTCCACCGGTTCGCGGACCTGCTCGGCCGCCCCTGACCCGGGTGCCGGTCCCCTGCCCGTCCGGGAGCCGATGTGGCAGGATGACCGTGGCGTCGCCTGCGGCGCCGGCGCGGGGGCCGGCCTAGGCCTCTCGTCCTCTACTCGGATCGTCCGGCACGTACCTGCCGGTGGAGGGTTCAACCATGGCTACTGTCACGTACGACAAGGCGACCCGGATCTACCCGGGCACCGAGCGTCCCGCGGTGGACGCGCTCGACCTGGAGATCGCCGACGGCGAGTTCCTCGTCCTGGTCGGCCCGTCCGGCTGCGGGAAGTCCACCTCGCTGCGCATGCTCGCCGGCCTCGAGGACGTCAACGCCGGTCGCATCCTGATCGGCGAACGCGACGTCACCGACGTCCAGCCCAAGGACCGTGACATCGCCATGGTCTTCCAGAACTACGCGCTGTACCCGCACATGTCCGTCGCGGACAACATGGGCTTCGCCCTGAAGATCGCGGGCACCCCGAAGGCCGAGATCCGCCAGCGCGTCGAGGAGGCCGCCAAGATCCTCGACCTGAGCGAGTACCTGGACCGCAAGCCGAAGGCGCTCTCCGGTGGCCAGCGGCAACGCGTCGCCATGGGCCGCGCGATCGTGCGTCAGCCGCAGGTGTTCCTCATGGACGAGCCGCTGTCGAACCTCGACGCGAAGCTGCGCGTGCAGACCCGCACCCAGATCGCCTCGCTCCAGCGCCGGCTCGGGGTCACCACGGTCTACGTCACCCACGACCAGACCGAGGCCATGACCATGGGCGACCGGATCTGCGTGCTCAAGGACGGCATCCTGCAGCAGGTCGGCTCCCCCAGCGACCTGTACGACACCCCGAAGAACGTGTTCGTCGCCGGCTTCATCGGCTCGCCGGCGATGAACATCGGCGAGTTCAAGGTCTCCGACGGCGCCGCCAAGCTGGGTGCCGCCGTGATCCCGCTGCCCCGCGCGGCGCTCGACGCCCTGAGTGCCGAGGACGCCGGCCGCATCACCGTCGGGTTCCGCCCGGAGTCCTTGGACCTCGTGCCCGAGGGCTCGACCGGCGCGTTCCACGTCAAGGTCGACATCATCGAGCAGCTCGGCTCCGACGCCCTGGCCTACGGGACCATCGCCGAGCCGGGCGCCGAGGGCGGCATCCACTCCGGCGCCGGTGACGACCAGGTCATCGTCCGCGTCGACCCGCGCAAGACCCCGATGAAGGGCGACGTCATCTCGGTCGCCGTCCGCGAGGGCGAGCGCCACCTGTTCCGGCCCTCGTCCGGCCTCCGTATCGAGGTCTGAGACGCGTCACGGAGGGCGGGGTCGGCGGTCGCCGCCCCGCCCTCCGGCATGAAGGAGCACCATGCCGGACCGGCTGCAGATCACTGCCGCGGCCGCGGACCCAGCGCTGCTCGACCTGCCCTGGGACGTGCCGCTCGAGGACTGGCCCGCCGAGGTGCTGGCGGCACTGCCGCGCGGCATCTCGAGGCACGTGGTCCGTTTCGTGCGGCTGTCCGGACGGATCATCGCGGTCAAGGAGATCGGCGAGACCGTCGCCTACCGCGAGTACGAGCTGCTGCGCGCGCTGCGCCGCCTGGGCGTGCCGAGCGTCGAGCCGCTCGGGGTGATCACCGGCAGGCGGGACCCTGCCGGCGAGCGCCTCGAGGCGGCCCTGATCACCAAGCACCTGCAGTTCTCGCTGCCGTACCGCGCGCTGTTCAGCCAGCAGCTCCAGCCAGGCACCAGCGCACGGCTCGTCGACGCGCTCACGGTGCTCCTCGTGCGGCTGCACCTGACCGGCTTCTACTGGGGCGACGTGTCCCTGTCCAACACCCTGTTCCGCCGCGACGCGGAGAACTTCGCCGCGTACCTGGTCGACGCCGAGACCGGCGACCTGCACGACCGGCTCACACCCGGCCAGCGCGGCTACGACCTGGAGGTCGCCCGGGTCAACATCATCGGCGAGCTGATGGACCTCGAGGCCGGCGGCCTGCTCGAGGCTGAGGTCGACCCGGTCGAGATCGGCGACCGCCTCGCCGAGCGGTACGCCGGGCTGTGGGACGCCCTGACCGGCGTCGAGTCGTTCGGCGCGACGGACCGCTGGCGGGTCACGGCCCGGATCGAGCACCTCAACGAGCTCGGGTTCGACGTGGCCGAGCTGGACATCGTCACCGACGTCGACGGCACCACCGTGTCGATCCAGCCGAAGGTGGTCGACGCCGGCCACCACGCCAGGCGGCTGGCCCGGCTCACCGGCCTGTCCGTGGAGGAGAGCCAGGCCAGGCGCCTGCTCAACGACCTCGACCAGTACCGGGCCGCGACCGAGCGGCAGAACGCGCCGGAGGAACGTGTGGCCCGCGACTGGCTCGACGAGGTGTTCGAGCCGGCGGTCCGTGCGGTGCCCACCGAGCTCCGTGGCAAGCTCGAGCCCGCCCAGGTGTTCCACGAGATGCTCGACCACCGCTGGTTCGTCTCCGCCGAGCAGGACCGGGACGTGCCGATGGCCGAGGCCGCCCGGACCTACGTCGAGCGCGTGCTGCGCGACCGACCGGACGAGAAGGCCGTCCTCGGCGTCGACACCGCGTCCCTCCCGCAGGTCGCCGACGACGAGGGTGTCTGACGGTCAGCCCTTGCGGCGGGCCTTCCTCGCGGCCCTACGCTCCTGACGGGCCGCCCTGGCGTCACGGTCGGCCCTGAGCGCGCGCTCCTTGGCCTGCGCCGCCTGGTCGACGAGCAGCTGGTCGACGGCGGCGGCGTCCTGCGCCGAGAAGGCCGCCCGCGGCACCGGCACCGGGCTCACCCCGGCGGTGAGGACCCAGGCCGCGTGGGTCCGACGGGTCTCGGTGACCTTCGCCCACGGCACCGTGACGGTGGTGTCACCGGTCTGCACCACGACGCGACGCTCGGTGACGTCGACGTGCTGGGTCGCGCCGAACCGCGATCGCCAGGAGTACCAGGTCAGGGCGCCGGAGAACAGCACGACGATCCCCACGGCCGCCACGGCGTAGCCCACGGCGCGCACCACGCGCACCAGCAGGTCGCTCTGCGGGTCACCCACCAGGATGAGGGCGCCGACCGCCACCACCGCGATCCACAGCCAGGACAGCCGCAGGGTGGCGAGCTGGAGGCGCCAGGCGAGCATCGGGGTCGTCGTGACCTGACCTCTGACCCGCACGTCAGTCCTCCCGCCCGCGCAGTCGCGCGACCTCGTACAGCGCGATCCCGGCGGCCACGCCGGCGTTGAGCGACTCGACGGCGGGCCCGATGGGGATCGAGGCGATGACGTCGCAGGTCTGCCGCACGAGGCGGCCCAGGCCCTTGCCCTCGGACCCGACCACCAGCACCACCGGGTCGATCGCCAGGTGCAGGTCCGCCACCGGCATCGTGCCGCCCGCGTCCAGCCCCACGATCGAGCAGCCCGCGTCGCGCAGCTCGCCGAGCGCCCGGACCAGGTTGGTCACCCGGGCGACCGGCACCCGCGCCGCCGCACCCGCGGAGACCTTCCACGCGGCAGCGGTCACGCCCGCCGCGCGGCGCTCGGGCACCACCACGCCGTGCGCGCCGAACGCGCCGGCCGAGCGCAGCACGGCACCCAGGTTGCGCGGGTCGGTGACCCCGTCGAGCGCCACGACGAACGGCGCGGCACCCGCCCGGCGCGCCCGGGCGAGCACGGCGTCGAGGTCCGCGTACTCGTACGGCGGAACCTGCATCGCCACGCCCTGGTGGGCCAGGCCGTCGGTGATCTTGTCGAGCTCGGCGCGCGTCACCTCGGCCAACGGCAGGTGCCGCTCGGTGGTCAGCTTGCGGATCTCGCGGACCCGGTCGTCGACCTCGATCTGGTGGGCCACCCACACCCCGGTGCAGGGCACCCCGGCCCGCAGCGCCTCGACCACCGGGTTGCGTCCTGCGACCACCTCGGCGCCGCTGCGTCGGGTGCGCGAGCCCAGGTCGCGCTGCGGCCGGCGCCGCTCGCCGCCGTCCTTGCGTCCGCCCTGCTCCGCGGCCGCCTTGCGTCGGTGCGCGGCGTGGTAGGGCCGGTCCTCGGCCTTGGGCGTGGGCCCCTTGCCCTGGAGCGCCTTGCGGCCCTGGCCACCCGACCCGACGGTGGGCTGCTTCTTGCTGCCCGGTTTGCGGGTCGCGCCCCGGCGCTGGGAGTTGCCCGCCATCAGCTCTGCTCCTTCAACGACCAGCGCGCCCCGGTGGGCGAGTCCTCGACCACGACGCCGGCGGCCGCCAGCTTGTCCCGGACCGCGTCTGCGGTGGCCCAGTCCCGGGCCACCCGAGCGGCGGCGCGGGCCTCGAGCTCGGCACGCACGAGCGCGTCCAGCGCCCGGCCGGCGGCCCCGCCGTCCGCACCCTGCCACGCGACCGGGTCGAGGCCGAGCACGTCGAGCATCGCGCGCACCACGGCCACGGCGTCGGCGAGGTCCGCCAGGTCGCCGTCGGCGATCGCGGTGTTGCCCCGGTGGACGTGCTCGTGAACCACCGCGAGCGCGGCCGAGACGTTGAGGTCGTCGTCCAGCGCCGCGACGAACGCCGCGGGCAGCTCGGCCGAGTCCGGGTCGACGCCCGGCACCAGCTCGCCGGCCCGGCGCACGAAACCGGCCAGCCGGCCCCAGGTCGCCTCGGCCTCCGCAACGGTCTCCGGGCCCCACTCGAGCACGGAGCGGTAGTGCACCGACGCGAGCGCGTAGCGCAGCACGGCGGCGGACGTCTTCCCGAGGAGGGTGGTGACCAGGGCCGTGTTGCCCAACGACTTGCTCATCTTCTCGCCGGCCTGGGAGACCCAGGCGGTGTGCAGCCAGGTCCGGGCGAAGTCGAGCCCGGCGGCGTGGGACTGCGCCTGCTCGTTCTCGTGGTGCGGGAAGCGCAGGTCGATGCCGCCACCGTGGATGTCGAACGCGTCGCCGAGGTACCGGCGCGCCATCGCCGAGCACTCCAGGTGCCAGCCGGGGCGCCCGGCGCCGAACGGCGTCGGCCAGGCGGCGGTGAGCGGCTCGCCCGGCTTGGGCGACTTCCACAGCGCGAAGTCGCGCGGGTCGCGCTTGCCCGACGCGGCCTCGTCCTCCGACGGGGTCAGGTCGTCGAGCCGCTGGTGGGTCAGGCTCCCGTAGGCGGGCCAGGAGCGGACGTCGAACCAGACGTCCCCGTCCCCCGTGGTGTAGGCGTGCCCCTTCTCGACGAGGGTCGCCATGAGGTCGACCATCTCGGTCACGTGGCCGGTGGCGCGCGGCTCGTAGTCGGCCGGGAGCACCCCGAGCGCCGTCCTGGCCTCGGCGAACTCGCGCTCGTACCGCAGCGCCCACGCCCACCACGGCACCCCGGCCTCCTCGGCCCTGGCGAGGATCTTGTCGTCGATGTCGGTGACGTTGCGCACCAGCGTGACCCGCAGGCCGCTGCGGCGCAGCCATCGCACCAGCACGTCGAAGGCCACGTCGGTGCGCAGGTGCCCGACGTGCGGCGGACCCTGCACGGTGGCCCCGCACACGTACACCCTGACCTCGCCGGGGTGCAGCGGGACGAGCTCACGCAGCTCGCGCGCCGAGGTGTCGAAGAGGTGGAGGCTCACCGCGCAAGGGTACCGGCGCGGCGCCCCGGTCCGACGACGACCGCAGCGCCGCGGGCCTCGCCCCTCGGACGTGCGTCCCACCACCCGAGCACCGGACTCACCCGTTGCGGGGGTCGGGCCGGTGGCCCTGGACCGGTGGCGCACCGCGGAGAATGATCGAGGTATGACACGCGCAGTGGTGGCGACGGGATACGGCGGCCCCGAGATGCTCACGGTGGTCGATGCCGATCCGGGTGTCATGGGGCCGTACGACGTGCTGCTGAAGGTCCGCGCCGCCGGGGTCAACCCGGCCGACTGGAAGGCGTACTCCGGCGCCTGGACCACGGACCCTGTCAAGCTGCCCATGCGGCTGGGGCACGAGGCCGCCGGCGTCGTGCTCGCGCACGGTCGCGAGGTCACCGGCATCGCCGCCGGTGACGAGGTGATCGCCTACCCGGCCCGCGGCGCCTACGCCGAGCAGCTCGTGGTCCCGGCGACCTCCGTGCTCCCCAAGCCCAAGGTGATGACCTGGGAGAAGGCCGCCGGTCTCATGGTGGCCGGTGTCACCGCCGTGCACGCCCTGACCGCGATCCACGTCGGCGCCGGCGACACCGTGCTGGTGCACGGCGCGAGCGGTGGCGTGGGCGCGATGCTGGTGCAGCTCGCGCACTGCCGCGGCGCGCGGGTGATCGGCACGGCGAGCCCGGCCAACCACGCGTACCTCACCGACCTCGGAGCGACGCCGGTGGCCTACGGTCCCGGCCTGACCGACCGGGTGCGGTCGCTCGGTACGATCACCGCCGCGGTCGACGCGGCCGGCACGGCCGAGGCGCTGGAGACGTCCGTGACCCTGGCTCCCAGGGGGCGGGTCGCCACGCTCGCCGGCCACGGGCTCGGGGCCCGGCTCGGCGTACAGCTGCTCGGCGGCGGCGAGGGCTCCGACCCCGGCACCGAGATCCGGATGGCCGCGAGGAGCAAGCTCCTGAAGGTGTGGGAGCTGGGCAAGCTCGACGTGCGGATCGGGGCCACGTACCACCTGGCCGACGCCGCCCGGGCGCACCGCGCGGGGATCGACGGGCACGTGACGGGCAAGATCGTGCTGCTGCCCTGACGCCCGCGAGCGTCCGTCGGCCGCGGGTCAGCTCCTCGGCACGACGAGGGCCGTCGCGATCGCGGCGACGCCCTCGGCGCGGCCGGTGAGCCCGAGCCCGTCGGTGGTGGTCGCCGACACGCTGACCGGCGCCCCGCACGCCTCGGACAGCGCAGCGGCCGCCTCCGCGCGCCGCGGTCCCAGGCGCGGGCGCACCCCGATCACCTGGATCGCGACGTTGCCGATCTCGAACCCGGCGGCGCGCACCAGCCGTGCCGCCTCGCCCAGCAGCACGGCGCCGGACGCCCCGGACCACCGGGGGTCGGACGTGCCGAACACCGAGCCCAGGTCGCCCACCGCGGCGGCGGACAGCAGCGCGTCGGCGGCGGCGTGTGCGGCCACGTCCGCGTCGGAGTGCCCGGCCAGGCCCGTCTGACCCGGCCAGTGCAGTCCCGCCAGCCACATCGGCCGGTCCGAACCCTCGGGGGCGAAGGCGTGCACGTCCACGCCGATCCCGGTGCGCGGCGTCGTCATCGGTCCCCCCGGCCCAGCAACGCCTCGGCGACGGCGAGATCTCGAGCCGTGGTGATCTTGGCGGCCCGCTCGTCGCCCGCGACGACCCACACCGGCTCGCCGAGCAGCTCGACGAGTCCCGCGTCGTCGGACGCGGCCACCGACTCGTCCTGCGCGTGCGGGGCCGCCGCCTCGTGGGCACGCTCCAGCAGCGCCCTGGCAAAGCCCTGCGGCGTCTGCACGGCCCGCAGCGTCGCCCGGTCCACCGTCTCGAGCACGGGCTCCGCGCCGCCGTCGCCCGCGCCGACGCGCTTGATGGTGTCCGCGACCGGGATCGCCGGGACCACGGCACCGTGACCGGAGCGGACGGCGTCCACCACGCGCCTGATCACGGCGGCCGGCGCTCCCGGTCGGGCCGCGTCGTGCACGAGGACCACGTCGGCGTCGTAGGGCGAGAGCGCCGCCAGCGCAGCGGCCACGGAGCCCTGCCGCGTCGCGCGCCCGGGGACGACCACGGTCGGCACGGACAGCCCGAGCCGCTCGACCGCGTCCGAGACCGCCTCGACGTGCGCAGGCGGGGCGGTGACGACGAGCACGGCCAGCGGCTCGTTGAGGGTGCCCAACGCGGCGGCCAGTCCCCGCGCGGCGCGCGCGACGATCGGCTCGCCGCCGAGGGCGACGAGCGCCTTGGGGACCTGCCCGCCGAGGCGGGAGCCGCTGCCGGCGGCCACGAGCACCGCGGCGACGCTCACCTCAGCCTGCCTGTCCGCAGCCCGCGAGCCGGGTCAGGAAGCGAGGACCTCGTCGAGGATCGCCTCGGCCTTGTCCTCCTCGGTGTGCTCGGCCAGCGCGAGCTCGGACACCAGGATCTGGCGGGCCTTGGCGAGCATCCGCTTCTCACCGGCCGACAGGCCGCGGTCGGCGTCCCGGCGGGAGAGGTCGCGCACGACCTCGGCGACCTTGATGACGTCGCCGGAGGCGAGCTTCTCGAGGTTGGCCTTGTAGCGGCGCGACCAGTTGGTGGGCTCCTCGGTGTAGGGCGCCCGAAGGACGTCGAAGACCTGCTCGAGCCCCTCGGCGCCGACCACGTCCCGGACACCCACCAGGTCCACGTTCTCCGCGGGGACCTCGATGGTCAGGTCGCCCTGGGCGACCTTCAGCTTGAGGTACTGCTTCTCCTCGCCGCGAATCGTCCTGGTCTTGATCTCTTCGATGAGTGCTGCGCCGTGGTGCGGGTAGACAACGGTCTCGCCGACGGTGAAGGTCATGTGTAGGCGTCCCCTTTCGCGGGAGCCCATCTTACCATGCCGCCGCGCGGGTTCGGACCCCGGGCCACCCGTTTGCGCTGGTCAGGGCGCCGCGGAAGTCCAAGCCGCCGATCGGCGACCCTACTGCACGCCTCGTCCACGAACCCGACGAGCCCGCAGACCGGCCTGCCAGTAGGCTGACGCGCAGCACGCACCGGGACCCAGGAGAGACCGTGACCCGCACCTCACCGCGCGGCCGCCGCCGCGTCCTCGCGACCGCCACGCTCGCGTCCGCCGCCGCGCTCGCGGGCTGCGGGGTCGCCCCGTCGGAGATCGTCAACTACCCCGCGTCGGACGGTGTGGACCTGACCCTGGGCAGCCTGCAGGCGGACAACCTTCTGGTCCTGACCGCCGCCGAGAACGACCCCGGGACCCTGATCGGCGCCCTGACCAACACCGGCGACAAGGCGATGACCGTGCAGATCGGGCTGCCGGCCTCGCCCACCGCGGTGCCCGTCGCCGCGCACTCGACGACCCTGCTCGGGCCCCAGCACCGGGCGATCGCCCTGGCCTCGGTCCCGGCCCCGCCCGGCGCCCTGGTCGAGCTCTCGATCGACTCGGACGTCGCGGGCAGCGCATCGCTGCAGGTCCCGGTGCTGGATGGCACGCTGCCGGACTACGCGACCCTCGTGCCGCAGCCCTGAGCCGGCCCGCTCAGCCGAAGCGGCCGGAGATGTAGTCCTCGGTCTCCTGCTTGCTGGGCGAGGAGAACATCGTCCGGGTGTCGTCCATCTCGATGAGGCGACCCGGCTTGCCGGTGCCCTCGATGTTGAAGAATGCGGTCTGCTCGCTCACCCGCGCGGCCTGCTGCATGTTGTGCGTGACGATGACGATGGTGTACTCGTCCTTGAGCTCCTGCATGAGGTCCTCGATCGCCAGCGTGGAGATCGGGTCCAGGGCCGAGCAGGGCTCGTCCATGAGCAGGATCTGGGGCTTGACGGCGATCGCCCGCGCGATGCACAGCCGCTGCTGCTGGCCGCCGGAGAGCGACGACCCGGGCTTCTCGAGGCGGTCCTTGACCTCGTTCCACAGGTTCGCGCCGACGAGCGACTCCTCGACCAGGTCGGCCGCGTCCGACTTGGACATCCGCCGGCTGTTGAGCTTGACGCCGGCGAGCACGTTGTCAGCGATCGACATCGTCGGGAACGGGTTGGGTCGCTGGAACACCATGCCGATGTGCCGGCGGACCGCCACCGGGTCGACGTCGCTGCCGTACAGGTTCACGCCCTCGACCGCGACGGTGCCCTCGACACGCGTTCCGGGGATCACCTCGTGCATCCGGTTGAGGGTGCGCAGGAAGGTGGACTTGCCGCACCCGGACGGCCCGATGAGCGCCGTGACGGCTCGGGGCGCGATGTGCATGCTCACGTCCGCCACGGCCAGGAACGGGCCGTAGTAGATGTTGAGGTCCTTGACGTCGATCCGCTGTGCCATCGGTGTCCTGTCAGTGCGTTCGGGTCTTGGGGGCGAAGAAGCGGGCGATCAGTCGGGCCACGAGGTTGAGCACCATCACGATCACGATCAGGGTCAGCGCCGCGGCCCAGGCCCGCTCGAAGTTGATGTTCGGGTTGCACGCCAGGTCGCCTGCGTTGCACGGGACGTATCCCTTGTGCCAGGACGAGTAGATGAACACCGGCAGCGTCATCATCCGGCCGTCGAGCAGGTTGTTGTTGATCGAGTCCGTGAAACCCACCGTGAGCAGCAGCGGCGCGGTCTCGCCGATCACGCGGGCGATGGCGATCATCACGCCGGTGGTCAGGCCCGCGACAGCGGTGCGCAGCACGACCTTGACGACGGTCAGCCACTTGGGCACGCCGAGCGCGAGGGATGCCTCACGCAGCTCGTTGGGCACCAGCCGGAGCATCTCCTCGCTGGACCGCACCACCACGGGTGTCATGAGCACCGAGAGTGCGACCGCGCCGATCAACCCGAACTTGGCGCCCGGACCGAGCAGCACCGCGAAGAGCGCGTAGGCGAACAGACCGGCGACGATCGAGGGGATGCCGGTCATCACGTCGACGAAGAACGTCACGGCCTTGGCCAGCGGCCCATGGCCGTACTCGACCAGGTAGATCGCGGTGAACAGGCCGATCGGTACCGAGATCACCGTCGCGGCCAGCGTGATGAGCACGGTGCCGAGGATCGCGTGGTAGATGCCGCCGGTCTCCGCGCCGCCCACGACACCGCGCATCGAGTGGGTGAGGAAGTAGGGCGAGAGCTGCTTGAAGCCCTCCGCGATCACCGACCAGCTGACCGAGACGAGCGGGGTCATCGCCAGCAGGAAGGCCAGCACGACCAGCCCGGTCATCACGCCGTTCACCACCCTGCGCCGGGTACCGACACCCTCGATCTGGAAGGCCGGCGCCGCGGTGGGGGTCGCTGTCGAGACGGCCATGTCAGTTGGCTCCCGAGAACTCGGCGCGCCGCGAGACGATCCAACGCGCCAGCATGTTGACGGCCAGCGTGATGACGAACAGCGCCAGGCCGGTGGCGATCAGGGTGTTCACACCGAGCGCGTTCGCCTCGGGGAACTGCGCGGCGATGTTGGCCGCGATGGTCTGCTGCTTGCCCGCCTCCAGGACGCGCCAGCTGTACGTCAGCCCCGGCGACAGGATCATCAGGACGGCCATCGTCTCCCCGAGCGCGCGACCCAGGCCGAGCATCGCGGCGGACACCACGCCGGAACGCCCGAACGGCAGGACGGCCATCCGGATCATCTCCCACCGGGTGGCGCCCAGGGCCAGCGAGGCCTCCTCGTGCAGGCGGGGGGTCTGCAGGAACACCTCGCGGGACACCGCGGTGATGATCGGCAGGATCATCACCGCGAGCACCATGGACGCGATGAACAGGCTCCGGGCCGGGCGGGCGGGGGTCCCCGCGAACAGCGGGACGAAGCCGAGCACGTCGTTGAGGACCTGCTGGATGGGCTGCCCGATGCCGTTCTCCCCGACCAGCACCTGCACCCCCCACAGGCCGTAGACCACGCTGGGGATCGCCGCCAGCAGGTCGATGAGGTAGCCGAGCCCCGATGCGAACCGGCGCGGGGCGTAGTGCGAGATGAACAGCGCGATCCCGATGGCCACCGGCGTGGCCATGACCAGCGCCATCGCCGCGGCCAGGAGCGTGCCGAACACCAGCGGCCCGACGAACTCGAGCAGCGAGGTGTCCGCGGGGAACCACGCGACCGTGGAGTGCAGGTCGGCCGGGTCCGCGATGAGCGCCGGCCACGCCTGGATGAGCAGGAAGGCGGCGACCGCCGCGAGGACGACCAGGATCAGGGCTCCCGACCCGGTCGACAGGCCGGCGAAGATGCCGCTGCCGACTCCCGAGCTCCGCCGCTTGCGCAGTCCTTCGGCCCCTTCGGGGGGACGGGCCGTGGTCGTGGTCACCTGAGGCACTCCGTGGTTGTGAGGACGGGCGTGGCCGACCCTACGCAGGGTAGGGCCGGCCACGCCCGCTGGTCATCCGTGGGTCAGCCCGCGGAGATCATGTCGATCGTCTTCTGGATGTCGGCGCGCAGCGCGTCCGAGATCGGGGCCGAGCCGGAGGCGTCCGCGCCGGCCTTCTGGCCGTCGGCGCTGGACACCCAGGTCAGCCACTGCTTGACCATGTCGGCCTTGGCGGCGTCGGAGTAGCTGGTGCAGGCGATCTGGTAGGAGAGCAGCACCAGCGGGTAGTGCGACGGGTCGGTGGTCTTGCGGTTGATGTCGACCACGATGTCGCCGGCCGCGCGGGTGGTGTCCCGCGGGGAGTCTGCGACCACGGCCGCAGCGCCCTCGGCGCTGTAGGCGACGAACTGGTCGCCGACCTTCACCTTGGCGACGCCCAGCGTGCCGGCCTGCGAGGCGTCGGCGTAGCTGATCGTGCCCTCGGCGCCCTGGACGGTCTGGATGATGCCCGAGGTGCCCTGGGCGGACTGACCGCCCTGGGTGGGCCAGTCGCCGCTGGCGTCGTGCGGCCACGCGTCACCGGCGGCCTGTGCGAGGTAGTCGGTGAAGTTCTTCGTCGTGCCCGACTCGTCGGAGCGGTGCACCACGGTGATCGCCGTGGACGGGAGCGTCGCGCCGGGGTTGTCGGCCTTGATCGCCGCGTCGTCCCAGGTGGTGATCTTGCCGTCGAAGATCTTCGCGATGGTGTCGGGCGAGAGCTGGAGGTCGGTCACGCTCGGCAGGTTGTACACGATCGCGATCGGCGAGATGTAGACGGGCAGGTCGACGGCGGTGCCGGGGGCGCACCGGGCGTCGGCCTGGGTGATCTCGTCACCGCTGAGCGCGGCGTCCGAGCCGGCGAAGTCGGTCGCGGCGGAGATGAAGTTGGTCCGGCCGCCGCCCGAGCCGATCGGGTCGTAGCTGACGGTCACGTCGGGGTTGGCGTCCTGGAACCCGGCGCGCCAGGCGTCCATGGCCTTCTCCTGCGCCGAGGAACCGGCGCCGACGAGCTCTCCGCTCAGCGCCATGCCGCCCGAGCTCGAGGACGCGGAGGAGGTGTCCGAGCTGCCGTCGCCGGCCGCCGGGGTGTTGTTGTCCGAACCGCACGCTGCGAGGGTCAGCGCGAGGGCACCCATGAGTGCGGTGGCCCCAGCCAGCCGGCTGTGTCGGTTGAGCTTCACAGTGTTCCGTCCTGTCGAGATCTGCCCAGGCGGGTGCCCGGGGCTGGTCCCGACGCTAGGCACCACCGGTGACCCGGAGGCCCAGGGGCGGTGAACGGACGGTGAACAGCCGGAATCGAGTTGGCCTCAGTCGTCGACGATCTTGTAGCCCAGGCCACGCACCGTGACCAGGCGCGCCGGGTTGGCGGGGTCGGGCTCGATCTTCGCGCGGATGCGCTTGACGTGGACGTCCAGGGTCTTGGTGTCCCCGACGTAGTCCGAGCCCCACACCCGGTCGATGAGCTGGCCGCGGGTCAGCACCCGGCCGGCGTTGCGCATCAGGACCTCGAGCAGCTCGAACTCCTTGAGCGGGAACGCCGTGGGCTCGCCGTCGACCTCCACGGTGTGCCGCTCGGGGTCCAGGGCGACCCTGCCCACCTCGATCGAGGCGTCGGCTGCCGCGGGTGCCTCGACCTGGCGCCGGAGCACGGCGCGGATCCGGGCGAGCAGCTCGCGCGAGGAGTACGGCTTGGTGACGTAGTCGTCGGCGCCGATCTCCAGGCCGACGACCTTGTCGATCTCGCTGTCCTTGGCGGTGAGCATGATCACCGGCACCTGGCTGCGGGCCCGCAACGTCCGGCAGACGTCCGTGCCGCTCATCCCGGGCAGCATGAGGTCGAGGAGCACCAGGTCCGCCCCGCCCCGGTCGAACTCGTCGAGCGCCGCGAGCCCGTCGGCCGCCAGGGAGACGTCGAAGCCCTCCTTGCGCAACAGGTAGGCGAGGGGGTCGCGATAGGACTCCTCGTCCTCGACCACCAGGATGCGGGTCATCGGCGTGCTCCTTCTTCGTGGTCGCTGGTCGGTGCGGCCGGCTCGCCCTCGGCCACCGGCACCACCAGCGGTAGCCGGATGGTGAACGTCGACCCCTTGCCGGGCTCCGACCACACGGTGACCTCGCCGCCGTGGTCGGCGACGACGTGCTTGACGATGCTCAGCCCCAGACCGGTGCCACCCGTGTCGCGCGAGCGGGCCGGGTCCACCCGGTAGAACCGCTCGAACAGCCGGGGCAGGTCATGCTGCGCGATGCCGATGCCCTGGTCGACGACGGCGATCTCCACCGCCCCGTCGCGAACGACCGTGCCGACCCCCACCTGGGTGCCGGGCTCGGAGTAGGAGATGGCGTTGTCGATGAGGTTGCGCAGCGCGGTGACCAGCAGGTCGGGGTCACCCCAGACGCGGGCGTCGCAGTCCTCGGCCGCGTGGATCTCGATCTCCTTGGCGACCGCGCCGGTCCGGGCGCGGTCGACGGCCTCGGAGACGAGCACCCGGACCGGGATCACCCTGGCGTCGAGCATCGAGTCCCCGGCCTGCAACCGGGAGAGCTCCAGGATCTCCTGGACCAGGGCTGACAGGCGCACGGCCTCGGTCTGGATCCGGCCGGCGAACCGCCGCACGGTCTCGGGGTCGTCCGCGGCCTGCTCGACCGTCTCGGCGAGCAGCGACATGGCACCGATCGGGGTCTTGAGCTCGTGCGAGGTGTTCACCACGAAGTCACGCCGGACCTCCTCGACCCGCCTGGCCTCCGTGTGGTCGTCGGCGAGCAGCAGCACGAGGGACGCGCCGAGCGGCGCCACGCGGAGCTGCACGACCCGGGTGCCCTGGCCGAACCGGCCTCTCGGCAGCTCGAGCTCGGCATCCCTGGTCTCGCCGTCCGCGATCACCTGCTCGACGAGCTCGTGCGCCGCGCCGGCCGCGATCCGGTCCCCGGTCACCAGCCCGAAGGCGTGGGCGCCGGCGCTGGCCCGCACCACCGAGCCGTCCCTGCGCAGGACGACCGTCGCCGACCGCAGCACGGCGAGGACCTCGGTCGCGGCGGGGTCGAGCTCCGGCGGCGGCGGTGGCACGACCTCGTGCTGGTCGCGTTCGCTGAACCAGAACGCCAGCATGGCGACGACGCCGACGACGGCTCCGACGGTGCCGGCGGCCAGGAGCTCCAGTCCGAGACTCACACGACCAGCGTACGGTCGGGGGGGACGTGGACGGCGCGTCCAGGAGCGAACCGACGGCAGGGGGCGTCAGGATGTTCACCTGAGGGTGGGCCGACGTTCACCTCCGCCTGCAAGCGTGGCTCGTCGACCGAAAGGGAGCACATGCGGGACATCTTCACCGCCGAGCTGACCGCGCTGGGCGAGGACCTCGTCGCGATGAGTCGTCTCGTCGAGACCGCCATCGCCTCGGCGGGCACGGCACTGCTCACCCAGGACCTGTCCCTGGCGGAGAGCGTCATCGCCGACGACCACACCATCGACGCGATGGAGCGCGACCTCGACGAGCGGTGCGTGCAGCTCATCGCGCAGCAGCAGCCCGTCGCGCGCGACCTGCGGATCATCGTGGCCGGGCTGCGGATGAGCGCCTCGCTGGAGCGGATGGGCGACCTGGCCCGGCACATCGCCGAGGTCGCCCGGCTGCGGTACCCCGGCAAGGCGGTGCCCGCCGAGCTCGAGGCGACCTTCACCGGCATGCACCAGGCGGCCGCGCTGGTCGCCCAGAAGGTCACCACCGTGATCGACACCCTGGACCTCGACCTCGCTGCCGAGATCGAGAAGGACGACGACGAGCTCGACCGTCTCCTCGCAGACACGTTCGCCGCGACGGCCGCCGACGACTGCCCGTTCGAGGGCACCACGGTGGTCGACGTGACCCTGCTGGCGCGCTACTTCGAGCGGTTCGGCGACCACGGCGTCTCGGTCGCGCGTCGCGTGGTCTACCTGGTGACCGGCGAGGTGACCGACCACCACCGCGGGCACTGAGCGCCCGCACCGGAGCGCCACGACGGCCCGGCCCCCTCGGGGGTCGGGCCGTCGTCGTCGCTCAGCGACCCTGGTTCGCCACGGCCTTGATGGCCTCCGCGGCCGCCTCCGGGTCGAGGTACGTGCCGCCCTTGGTCACGGGCTTGAGCGTGCTCTCGTCCAGCTCGTAGAGCAGCGGGATGCCGGTCGGGATGTTCAGGCCGGCGATGGCCTCGTCGCTGATGTCGTCGAGGTACTTCACGATCGCGCGGATCGAGTTGCCGTGCGCCGCGACGAGGACCGTCTTGCGGGCCGTGAGGTCCGGCACGATGTCCGACTCCCAGTACGGCAGCGCGCGCTCGAGGACGTCCTTGAGGCACTCGGACGCCGGGATGGGCTCGCCGACGTACCGCGGGTCGGCGTCCTGGGAGAACTCCGAGCCGGCCTCGATGGCGGGCGGGGGCACGTCGTAGGACCGGCGCCAGAGCATGAACTGCTCCTCGCCGAACTCCGCGAGGGTCTGCTTCTTGTCCTTGCCCTGCAGGGCACCGTAGTGCCGCTCGTTGAGCCGCCAGCTGCGCTTGACCGGGATCCAGTGGCGGTCGGCCATGTCGAGCGCCAGGTTCGCGGTGGTGATCGCGCGGCGCAGCAGCGAGGTGTGCACGACGTCCGGCAGCACCCCGGCGTCGGTCAGCAGGGTGCCGCCGCGGGTCGCCTCCTCGACGCCCTTGGCGGACAGCGGTACGTCCACCCAGCCCGTGAACAGGTTCTTCGCGTTCCACTCGCTCTCGCCGTGACGGAGGAGCACCAGGGTGTAGGTCATGGGGCCATCCTGCCCCATCGCTGCGTGGGGCCCGAGGGGACCTCGGGCCCCGGTCCGGGTCGGCGCTGGGCTGCCAGCTCGTAGACCTTGGCCATCGCCTCTGCCGCGGCGTCCCAGCCCATCCGCAGCGCGTGCCGACGGGCGCCCGCGGCGAGCGCGGCGCGCCGCGCCGGGTCGGCCAGCAGGTCACCGACCGCGCCGGCCCACAGCCGCGGGTCGTGGCCGCGCACCAGCACCCCACCCACCCCGTCCGCGACCGCCGTGCGCAGCCCGCCGACGCCCGTCGCGACCACCGGGGTCGCGCAGGCCTGGGCCTCGGCGGCGACCAGGCCGAACGACTCGGAGCGGGACGGCATCGCCACCAGGTCCGCGGCGCGGAACCACCGGGCCAGGTCGCGCTGCGGCTGGGCCGGGGTGAGGCGCACCCGGTCAGCCACCCCGAGCTCGGTGGCCACCCGCGCCAGGTCGTCGACCGCGTCGGGCCTGCCGCTCGGGCCGCCGACCACCACGAGCAGCGGGACCGGACGTCCCGCGGCACGCAGCTCGGCGAGCATCCGGACCAGCACGTCGGGCGCCTTGAGGGGCTGCACCCGACCGGCGAACAGCACGATGTGCTCCGCGAGCGGGAGCGCGAGGTCCGCGCGCGCGCTGGCTCGACCGGCGGCGAGCGACGCCGCATCCAACCGTTCGGTGCCCGGACCGAACGTCTCCAGGTCGACCCCTGGCGCGACGACGTGCACCCGATCGGGCTCGGCGTCGTACAGGTCCACCAGGTCCGCGGCCTCCTCGGCCGTGCTGGCCACGAGCGCGTCGGCGGCGTGGACCACCTGCTCCTCGCCGATCACCCGGCCCGGCGGCTCGGGCACGTCACCCGGCCCGAGGGAGGCGTTCTTGACCTTCGCCATGGTGTGCATGGTGTGCACCAGCGGCACGTCCCAGCGATCGGCGGCCAGCCAGCCGACCTGGCCGGCGAGCCAGTAGTGCGCGTGCACCGCTCGGTACCAGCCCGGCGGGTGGTCCGCGGCGCTGCGCAGCACACCCGCGGTGAACGCGCACAGCTGGCCTGGCAGGTCGTTCTTGTCCAGGCCCTCGTACGGGCCGGCGTCCACGTGCCGCACCTGGACGCCCGGCGCGAGCTCGACACGCCCGGGCTGCTGGGCGGACGTCCGCCTGGTGAAGATCTCGACCTCGGTGCCCTGCGCCGCGAGCGCCCTGGCCAGGCCCGCGACGTAGACGTTCATGCCCCCTGCGTCGCCGGTGCCGGGCTGGTCCAGCGGTGAGGTGTGCACGGACAGCATCGCCACACGCCGGTCCATCAACCCGTTCCCCTTCCTCGACCGGGCCCATTCTGGGCCCCACGACCGGCACGCGCGAACGGCACGGGTCCCCGCTCCCCGGCACGTTGCCCGACGGACCGTGAGTTCACACGAAGCTTGTCAGGACATCCAGCCATGCGGACATGCGGGGCTGGTACGGTCGCGGCACCGGCGCCCGCGACGGCGGGGCGTGAGGTGCGTGCGCCGCGTCCACGAGGAGGCGCCATGCCGCGGCCTTTGCGCATCGAGCTCGACCGCTCCAGCCCCGTCCCGCTGTACCACCAGGTCGCCCGGGCCATCGGTGCCGCGATCGACGACGGGCGCCTCGCGGCCGGGGAGCTCCTGGAGAACGAGATCTCCCTCGCCACCCGGCTGGGCATCTCCCGCCCGACGGCACGCCAGGCCCTGCGCGAGCTGGTCGACCAGGGTCTGCTCGTGCGCAAGCGTGGCGCCGGCACCCGCGTCGCACCGGCCCGGATCCGCAGACCGGCCGACCTGACCTCGCTGCACGAGGAGCTGAGCCGGGACGGCAAGGCACCGACGACCCGGGTCCTCGAGCACACGCCGGTGCTCGCACCGCTCGACGTGGCCGACGCCCTCGACGTCCCGCCCGGGACCGAGGTCGTCCTGATCCGCCGGCTGCGCCTGGCCGACGGGGAGCCGATCGCGCTCATGACGAACTACCTCCCGGTCGCCACCGCCCCCGACCGCGAGGAGCTGGAGACCGTCGGCCTGTACGCGGCCCTGCGCGGCAGGGGCGTCACGCCGCGCATCGCCAACGAGCGGATCGGAGCGCGTGCTGCCTCCGCGGCCGAGGCCCGGGCGCTCGGCGAGTCGCCACGGGCCGCCCTGCTGACCCTGGAACGGGTCGCCTTCGACGACTCGGGGCTCCCGGTCGAGGTCGGTCGGCACCTCTACCGCGCGTCGCGGTACACGTTCGCGGTCACGCTCTTCGCCGGCTGAGGCCGGCATCCGCCGAACCACCGGGCGCGTCGTCCCGGCGCGCGCAGGCGCAGCCGACCCGCGCAGAACGCTCAGCCTGGCAGCACGCAGGCCGGGGCAGGCAGGTCGAACCCATCGCCCAGGGCACCCGGCCCGGCCTCGCCGACCGCGTGGGTCACCGCGCGGTGCGCCCGCTCGCCCGCCACGACGAGCTGGTCCCCCACCACGGCGTGGTGCCGCGGCCAGCCGGCCGTCGCGACCTGGCCCCGCGCCACGAGCCGCCGCTCGACGACGTCGACCACCGCCACGTGGTCCGGCCCGCGCACCCCGACCAGGGCCCGGTCGCCGTCACCGGCGGCGTGCACGGTGACGTGCGAGGGCAGCGACCGCGGCCCGCCGAGCGCGAGCCGGTCCAGCGGTGCCACCACGCCGTGCTCGGGGTCCCAGCCGAGCAGGTACAGCTCGGCACTGAGCTCGCCGACCACGAGCAGGTCCCCGGCCGACGTCACCGCCGCGTGCCGCGGCCCGGTGCCATGCGGCAGTCGCCCGGCCAGCCCCTCGACGGTGAGTGCCCCGTCCGCCGCGACGCGGTAGCGGCGCAGCTCGTCGGTGCCCAGGTCCAGGGCCAGCAGCCAGTCGCCCAGCAGCACGCTGGAGTGCACGTGAGGCCCCGCTTGCCGCTCGTGCGGACCGCGGCCGGAGTGCTCGAACACCTGGCCGATGCCGCCCGCGAACCGCCGTCCCCCGGCGGGATCCGGCTCGAGCGGGAGCACCGCGAGCGAGCCGCTGCCGTACTGCGACACGTACAGCGACCGGCCCGAGGGGTGGACCAGCAGGTGGCACGGGTCGGCTCCACCGGAGGTCACCCGTTCGCGCTCGACCAGGCCCCCGTCCGGCTGCACCGCGTAGCGCACCACCAACCCGGGCGACGTCTCCCCCGCGGCGAACAGGGTGCTGCCGTCCGGGCTCAGGGCCAGGTAGGACGGCGCCGGCGCGGTCGCGACCTGCCGCGCCGTGACGCCCTCCGGCGTCCAGGAGGCCAGCCAGATCCCCTCGCCCAGGCCGACCGGCGTCCCCGCGCCGGCCGCCGGGTAGCAGCCGATCCAGCAGCGCGCGGGTGCGGGCGACTCAGACATGATGCGATCCGACCACACCCGGCCGCGACAGGCACCCCGTCACCCGAGAGGCGCCCGGCCCCGGCCGCCGAAGCGACCGGGGCCGGGTGGCCATGACCCGGGTCGAGCCCGGCAGGTGGGTCAGCGCGTGCCGGCCCGCCGCTTGGCGGTGAGGTCGAACGCGACGGCGACCAGCAGCACGAGGCCCTTGAGGACCTGCTGCCACGCTGCGTCCACCTGCATGATCGACAGGCCGATGTTCAGCACACCCATGATCAGCGCACCGACCATCACGCCCGAGATCCGGCCGATGCCGCCGGACGACCGATGTGCCACCGATGAAGCACGCCGCGATCGCGTCGAGCTCGTACAGGGTGCCGGCGGTACCCACCGCGGCGCCCGCCTTCGACGTCGTCACGACTGCTGCGATCGAGGCGAGCACACCGATGTTGACGAAGATGAAGAAGTTCATCTTCTTCGTGTTGACGCCCGACAGGATCGCACCCTGGAGGTTGCCGCCCATCGCGTACACGTTGCGGCCGAACACGGTGCGTTGCGTGACGAACGAGTAGACGACGATCACGACGCCGACGATGAGCAGGACGATCGGCGTGCCGCCTCGGCTGCCGGCCAGGGTCCAGGCGAAGAACGCCGACCAGGACGCTGAGCACCACGAGCGCGGACCCAGAGCCCGATGGCCGGCTCGACGTCGAGGCCGTGGCTGCGCATCACGCGCCGGGCCCGGAGCTGGGTGAACACCAGCAGCGGCGATGACCAGGGCCCCGAGGACGAGCGTGACGACGTCGCGGTCGGCGACGTACCCGAGGAAGTTGGCGATCGAGCCGTTGGAGATCGCCACGAACTGCGGCTGCGTACCGATCGAGCACGGTGACGCCGACCAGCAGGATCGCCAGGCCGCGGAACGCGAGCCAACCCGCCAGCGTGACGATGAACGCCGGTACGCCGACGTAGGCGACCCAGAAGCCCTGCCACATCCCGACGATCGACGCCGAGCACCAGTCCGGAGAGGATGGCCAGCCACCACGGCCAGCCCCAGTGCTGCATCGTGATCGCGACCACGCCGCCGACGAAGCCGACGATCGAGCCGACGGACAGGTCGATGTGGCCGGCGATGATGACGATCACCATGCCGGCGGCGAGGATCATCACGTACGCGTTCTGCTGGATGAGGCTCGCGACGTTGTTCGGCAGCAGGAGCTTGCCGTCCGTCAGGACCTCGAAGAGCAGGACGATCGACGAAGAGCGCGCCGACGATGCCGTACTGACGGATGTTGCCGCCCAGCATCTGCTTGACCGTGCTCACCGGGCCACCTCCTGGTCCGAGTCGTTCTCCATGGTCATGTACCGCATGAGTGTCTCCTCGTCGGCCTGCTCGCGAGGCACCTCACCGGTGACCCTTCCCTCGCTGATCGCATAGATCCGGTCGCACATCCCGAGCAGCTCGGGCAGCTCGGACGAGATCATGATGATCGCCTTCCCGGCAGCGGCCAGGTCGTTGATGATCGTGTAGATCTCGTACTTCGCCCCGACGTCGATGCCGCGTGTCGGCTCATCGAGGATGAGCACGTCGGCGTCGGTGAAGATCCACTTGCTCAGGACGACCTTCTGCTGGTTGCCGCCGGACAGGTTGCCGGTGACGACATCCACGTTGGGCGCCTTGATGTTGAGCTCCTGGCGGTAGCGCTCACCGACCTTGGCCTCCGCGCTGGCGTCCACCACGCCGTAGCTGGAGACCTTCTTCAGGGAGGCCGACGCGACGTTGCGCTTGATGTCCGCGAGCAGGTTGAGCCCGTAGCGCTTGCGGTCCTCGGTGGCGTAGGCGATGCCTGCCTCGATCGCCTCCCCCACCGAGTGCGGGGTGATGTCGATGCCGTCCTTGATCACCCGACCCGAGATCCGCGTGCCGTACGCCCGCCCGAACACGCTCATCGCGAACTCGGTACGCCCGGCACCCATCAGGCCTGCCAGACCGACCACCTCGCCCCGGCGCACGGTGATCGACGCGCCGTCGACGACCTTGCGCTCCTGCTGGATCGGGTGGTGGACGGTCCAGTCCTCGATCTGGAGGATCTCGCTGCCGATGTTGCGGGCCCGCTCGGGGAATCGGCTGGCCATCTCGCGGCCGACCATCGAGCGGATCAGGTCCTCCTCGGTGACCTTCTCCGCCTTCATGTCGTACGTCCTGATGGTCCGGCCGTCGCGGATGACCGTCGTACGGTCGGCGATCGAGATGATCTCGGCGAGCTTGTGGCTGATGATGATCGAGGTGATACCGCGCTGGCGCAGGACCTCGATCAACGCGAGCAGGTGGGCGCTGTCCTCGTCGTTGAGCGCCGCGGTGGGCTCGTCGAGGATGAGGAGCTTGACCTCCTTGCTCAGGGCCTTGGCGATCTCCACCAGCTGCTGCTTGCCGACGCCGATGTCATAGATGCGGGTCTCGGGCTTGTCCCGCAGACCCACCTCCGCGAGGAGGCTCGCGGCGTCGGCGTTGGTCTTGTTCCAGTCGATGACGCCGCGGCTGGACCGCTCGTTGCCGAGGAAGATGTTCTCGGCGATCGACAGGTAGGGGGACAGCGCCAGCTCCTGGTGGATGATGACGATGCCGTGATGCTCGGAGTCCCGGATGTTCCGGAAGTCCACGCTCTTGCCCTCGAAGACGATCTCGCCGTCGTAGGTGCCGTGCGGGTACACGCCGGACAGGACCTTCATGAGGGTCGACTTGCCGGCCCCGTTCTCACCGCAGATCGCGTGGATCTCGCCCTTGCGGACGTCGAGGGACACGTCCTGCAGGGCGACCACGCCGGGGAAGGTCTTGGTGATCGAGCGCATCTCAAGGATGGTGTCGGCGCGGGGCGCGCTCGGCTCGGCGCTGTAGGGCGCCGTGGTGTAGGACATCTGCTTCTCCTCGGTTCGCGGGACTCGGAGACACTCCGCAGCATCGCACCGGCCTGTCCGGTGGCGACAGAGCCACCACCGAACAGGCCGGGCGAAGCGCTACCCGTCAGAGACCGAGGTCTGCCGCGGTGTAGAAGCCGGACGCGATCAGGGTGTCCTGGATGTTGTCCTTGGTCACGACGACCGGCGGGATCAGGAAGGTCGGGACGACCTTGTTGCCGTTGTCGTAGGTCTTCTCGTCGTTCACCTCGACCGTGGAGCCGCTGGCGATCTGGTCGACCATCGTGGCGACGCGCTTGGCGAGCTCACGGGTGTCCTTCCAGACGGTCATCGACTGCTTGCCGGCGATGATGTTCAGCACGTTCGCCTGGTCGCCGTCCTGGCCGGTGAGCACCGGGTAGTCCGGGCCCGGGGCGTAGCCGGCGCCCTCGAGGGCCTGGGCGATGCCCAGCGCCAGCGAGTCGTTCGGCGACAGGACCGCGTCGAGCTTGGTGCCGCCCGCGTAGAAGGAGTTCAGACGCGTGGTCATCTCGTTCTGAGCCGCCTCGGAGGTCCAGCCCGGGATACCGATGGACTGCCACTCGTCGTCGCTCGCCGGGGACTTGCCCGACGGAACCGTCAGGACGCCCTTCTCGACGTACGGGAGCAGCACGTCCCACGCACCGGCGAAGAAGAACTTCGCGTTGTTGTCGTCAGGCGAACCGGCGAAGGGCTCGATGTTGAACGGACCGGCCTGGTTCTTCAGGTCCAGCGCGGTCTCGATGTACTCACCCTGGAACTTGCCGACCTGGTAGTTGTCGAAGGTCGCGTAGTAGTCGACGTTGTCCGTGCCGTTGATCAGGCGGTCGTAGGCGATGACCTTGATGCCCTGGTCGGCGGCGGTCTGCAGGATCGGGGCCAGCGCGGTGCCGTCGATCGAGGCGATCACGAGGATGTTCGCACCCTCGTTGATCATGTTCTGGATCTGCGAGATCTGCTGGTCGACCTTGTTGTCGGCGTACTGGAGGTTGGTGCCGTAGCCCTTGTCCTTGAGCAGGGCCTCGAGGTTCGAACCGTCCTTGTTCCAGCGCTCAAGGGAGCGGGTCGGCATGGCGATGCCGATGAGCTGCTGCTCGCCGCCACCACCTGCGGCGGCCGTGCTCTCCGAGGCGGTGGTCCCGCCGTCCGTGCGGGTCGATGAGCAGGCAGCCATGCCCGTCATCAGCACGGAGGCGGCGGCGAGGCCCGCAGCCGCCCTCTTCCAGTTCCACGACATCATTGTCACCTTCCGGTTAGGTGCGGCACCGCAACCGCTGCGGCGCGCGTGGTCACCCCAACTGGGATGTTTGTTGGTTCACTGAACATATCAACGCGGATGGGTCGTGCAAGGCCCTTCGGTCACGAGAGGGGTCACGATTCGGTCACAAGTTGAACGCAACTCCCCCTGACGGCCCAGTGACCGCTGAGCTCACTGCGCGACGAGGACCTCGTCCTCCGCGCCGAGCCACTCGACGGGATCCTCCGCGATGGCGTCCAGCACCGAGAGTGCTCCCCCCGCCATCGCGGGGTAGCGCCCCGCGACGGCCGCCTCCACGGTGATCTCCGTCCAGGGTGCCGCGATCACCCGATCGCGCAGCTGGGCCTCCAGCCGGGGCCGCAGGCGGGCCGCCAGCTCGGCGTAGATCCCGCCGAGCACGACGTGGTCGACGTCGACGATGTTCATCACCGCGGACAGCACGACGCCGATCGCGTCGGCCGCCCGGTCCAGCGCACGCTGGGCATCGGCTCCGCCGCGCAGCAGCTCGGCGATCGAGGCGGACCGGGACAGGCCGGCCGCATCCATGAGCGCGTCCTGACCCGCGTAGGCCTCGAGCTGACCGCCGATCTCGCGAGGGCCGTCCGTGCCGATCGCCACGTGCCCGATCTCGCCGCTCCAGCCGTGCACACCGCGGAAGATCGAACCGTCCAGCACGATCGCGCCGCCGATGCCGACCTCGCCCGAGATGTAGAAGAAGCTGCGCGGCCCGGTGCGCCGACGCGCCCTGGACTCGGCGATCGCCGCCAGCTTGGCGTCGTTGCCCAGCGTCGGCGGCACGGCCGCGAGCACCGGATGGCGCGCGATCACCGCGAGCACGTCGACGTCCCGCCAGCCCAGGTTGGGCGCCAGCCGCAGCGGGCCGGTGACGGAGTCCACCAGCCCGGGGATCGCCAGGGCGGACCCGGCGATCGCGACGCCGCGCCCGTCCAGCTCGGCGATCACGTCGGCCACCAGGTCGGCCAGGCGGTCCAGCACCGGCACCGGGTCGGACTGCCGGAAGTCGTCGCGCACCACGTGCTCGACCAGCGTCTCGCCGGCCATGTCCAGCGCGCACACGCCGAGATAGTCGACGTTCACCTCAGTGCCGATCGCCGCGACGGTGCCCCGCGCGGCGGCCAGCGGAACCGCCGGCCGCCCGGCGCGCTGACCGGCCACCGGTGTGAGCTCGCGGACCAGCCGCGCGGCCACGAGCTGCTCGACGAGGGCGGAGACGGTGGCGCGGGTCAACCCGGTCAGTGCCGCCACGTCGGCGCGGGAGACCGGGGACGGCGCCGTGAGCACCTCGCGCAGCACCAGGGCGAGGTTGTGGGCGCGCAGGCTCTGCTGTCGGGCGGCCCGCGCGGGGGCGCGGAGCCGCTCTCTCGGCGGCGCCTTCGCCGCGCTCCCGTCCTCGGCCACGACTTGACCCTACAGCAGATTCCTCGATAAGTTCATCCATACAACAAATCCAGCTCAGCGAGGAGCCCGTCATGGTGCGCACCCCAACCCCCGAGGACAAGTTCTCCTTCGGCCTGTGGACCGTCGGGTGGCCCGCCCGCGACCAGTTCGGCGACGCCACCCGGCCCGACCTCGACCCGGTCGAGTCCGTCCACAAGCTCGCCGAGCTCGGCGCCTCCTACGTGACCTTCCACGACGACGACGTGGTCCCCTTCGGCTCCAGCGACGCCGACCGCGAGCGGATCCTCGACCGGTTCAAGGGCGCTCTCAAGGAGACCGGGATCGAGGTGGAGATGGTCACGACCAACACCTTCACCCACCCGATCTTCAAGGACGGCGCCTTCACCTCCAACGACCGGCGGGTGCGCCGCTACGGTCTGCGCAAGGTGCTGCGCAACGTCGACCTCGCCGGCGACCTCGGCGCGAAGACGTTCGTCATGTGGGGCGGGCGCGAGGGCGCGGAGTACGACAGCGCCAAGGACCTCAAGGCCGCGCACGACCGCTACGCCGAGGGCATCGACGCCGTCGCCGGCTACATCAAGCAGCAGGGCTACGACCTCAAGATCGCGCTCGAGCCCAAGCCGAACGAGCCCCGCGGCGACATCCTGCTGCCGACCATCGGCCACGCACTGGCGCTGATCGACCGCCTCGACAACGCCGACATCGTCGGTCTGAACCCCGAGGTCGGCCACGAGCAGATGGCCGGACTGAACTACACGACCGGCATCGCCGAGGCGCTGTGGGCGGAGAAGCTGTTCCACATCGACCTCAACGGCCAGAAGTCCATCAAGTACGACCAGGACCTGGTGTTCGGCCACGGCGACCTGTTCTCGGCGTTCGCCACCGTCGACCTGCTGGAGAACGGCTTCCCGAGCGGCGGCCCCACCTACGACGGCCCGCGGCACTTCGACTACAAGCCGTCGCGCACCGAGCACATGCAGGGTGTGTGGGACTCGGCCGCGGCCAACATGGCGACCTACATCCTGCTTGCCGAGCGCGCCAAGGCCTTCCGCGAGGACCCCGAGGTCAGGGCCGCGATGGAAGAGGCCGGCGTCTTCGACCTGGCCATCCCGACGATGTCGGATGGCGAGACCTACGCCGACCTGATGGCCGACCGGTCCGCCTACGAGGACCTCGACATCGACGCGGTCGCCGAGCGCAACTACGGGTTCGTCCGCCTCAACCAGCTGGCCCTCGAGCACGCCCTCGGCGCCCGCTGACCGACCCGGCCCGCCGGGCGGTGGCTCAACCCCACCGTCCGGCGGGCTGTTCCGTATCCAGCCACCCAGCCCCACCCAACCCTGCGCCGGCACCTCAGCCCCGGCGCGATGCCCGAGGAGGAGCGATGACGCTCGTCGCCGGGGTGGACTCGTCCACCCAGTCCTGCAAGGTCGTCATCCGCGACGCCGCCACCGGAGCGCTGGTGCGCACGGGCCGTGCCACCCACCCCGACGGGTCGGAGGTGGACCCGAGGTTCTGGTGGGAGGCGCTCGCCGTGGCGCTCGCCGAGGCGGGCGGGCTGGACGATGTCTCGGCGGTGGGCGTCGGGGGCCAACAGCACGGCATGGTCGCCCTGGACGCCGACGGCGCCGTGGTGCGCGACGCCCTGCTGTGGAACGACACCCGCTCCGCGCAGGCGGCCGTCGACCTGATCGCCGAGCTCGGCGACGGCGACCCGGCCGCGGGCGCGAAGGCCTGGGCGGACGCGATCGGCTCGGTGCCGGTCGCGTCGTTCACGGTGACCAAGCTGCGCTGGCTGCGGGACCACGAGCCCGAGCTCGCGGCGAAGGTCGCGGCGGTGGCGCTGCCGCACGACTGGCTGACCTGGCGCCTGGCCGGCTACGGCCCGGCCGCCGAGGGCGGTGTCCCGGACCTGTCGGCACTGACCACCGACCGCTCGGACGCGTCCGGGACGGGGTACTGGTCCGCGGCGACCGGGGAGTACCTGCCCGAGCTCGTGGTGCGGGCGCTGGGCCACGAGGTCGTCCTGCCGCGCGTCGTCGGCGCGGCCGAGGTCGCCCAGCGGGTCCCGCGGCCCGGCAACGCCGCGGGCGACCTGCTGCTCTCGCCGGGCGCCGGTGACAACGCCGCAGCCGCGCTGGGCCTGGGCATGGTGCCGGGTGACGTGACGGTGTCCATCGGCACGTCGGGCGTGGTCTCGGCGATCAGCCCGCACGCCACCGCCGACGCCTCGGGCATGGTGACCGGCTTCGCCGACGCGACGGGCGCCTACCTGCCGCTGGCCTGCACCCTCAACGCCTCGCGCGTGCTGGACGCCGCGTGCCGACTGCTCGGCGTGGACCACGGCGCGCTGTCCGCGCTGGCGCTGTCCGCACCGGCCGGTGCCGACGGTCTGGTGCTGGTGCCCTACCTCGAGGGCGAGCGCACCCCGAACAAGCCGAACGCCACGGGCGCACTGCACGGCATCCAGCTGGCCAACACCGACCCGGCGCACCTGGCCCGGGCCTTCGTCGAGGGCATGCTCTGCGCGCTCGCGGACGGCCTGGACGCGCTGCGCGACCAGGGCGTCCCGGTCGAGCGGGTCCGGCTGATCGGCGGCGGTGCGCGCTCGGAGGCCGTCCGCGCGATCGCCCCGGCCGTGCTGGGCCTGGACGTGCTGGTGCCGGAGGCCGGCGAGTACGTCGCCGACGGCGCGGCGCGGCAGGCCGCGTGGACGCTGGCCCGCGAGACCGACCCGGCCGCAGCCGCCCCCGGCTGGGTCCTGGCGGCCGAGGAGCTGCGCACCGCCGAGCCGACCCCGCAGGTGCGCGAGCACTACGCCCAGGTCCGCGACATGGTCGACGAGACCACGCCGTGATCAAGGAATTCGTGCCCGTTCGCCGGGCACGAATTCCTTGATCACGATGTGCGGGGGAAGGTTGCGCTCAGGGCTCAGCGTCGGCGACCAACCGCTCGGCCTCATCGAGGTCCGTGACAAGCACGTTGACCCACCCGCCGAGCAACGCCGCCCGGATCGCCGGGTGCTTGCGCGGACCACCGGCCACGCCGATCCGACGCCCGACCCGGAGCAGCTGGTCGTACGTGATGCCCACGACGCGGTCGTCGACCGCCGAGCGCACGGGTTCACCGCTCGCGTCGAAGAATCGCTGACAGATGTCCCCAACCGCCCCCGCCTTCCGGAGGATCTCCTGGTCGGACTCGAGGAGGGCGTTGCCGGACTCGCGAAGGAGCGGTGAGGGGTCGAGCGACCCGATGCCGACCAGGACCATCGTGAGCCGCTCCCACTCGCGCAGCACGTCTGCGAGGGTCGCGTCCGCCATGAGGGACGCCCGCGCGGAGGCACTGCCGAGCAGCCCGGGGGCAGACATGAACACCGGCTCCGCTCCGGTCGCGGTGGCGAACCTGTCCAGGAGCCGGGTGGCCTGCATCTGCACCCGTGGCTCACCCACCCCTCCGACCAGCTGGACCACGGCGTCCACGACCGGCGTCCTTGCCGGCCGCATCTGGTCGACGGCGGCCAGGAGGGTCGCGGACCATGACGAGATCCCGACGGTGTCACCACCGGTCAGGGTCGTGTCCAGGTAGGTCGCCGTGGCGGCACCGAGGGCGGCGGTGATGTCGGCATCGTCCCCCACCACATCGACGACGACGGCCTCGCCGAGGCCGTAGGAGGCCTCGAGCGCCTCCTCGAGGTCGGTGTGCACGCCGGGCGGCGGCGAGATGATCGTGCGGACGATCTCGACCTCCTCGGCACGCTTGAGGAGTCGTGAGACCCGGGGCTGGGAGACGTGCAGCTCCGCTGCGATCTCCGACTGCCGTAGGCCGCGCTGGTGGTACATCCGTGCGATCTTGGTCATCAGACGGAGCTGGTCATCGCTCAGGGCCGCACGGCGGCCCGTGGCGCCTCGGATCACGCTCGCACCCCTTCCCGAAGACGCCTCGGCCACCTTTAGCAGCATGAACGGTACCGCTGATGGAATCGCTATTCGAAACCCGGGCGCCTGGCTGCGGCCCGGCCGGTACGAGTCGGGCCGTGGCGCTCGCCGTCACCGCCCGAGGAGGTCGCGCGCAGCTGCGGCGATGCCCTCGCTGCTGATGCCGAAGTGGTCCATGAGCCACTCCACGGGACCCGTCGGGGCGAACGTGTCCGCGACACCGACGAACCTCATGCGCGTCGGGTGGCGGGTCGCGAGCAGCTCCGCCACCGCGCCGCCGAGCCCTGACGTCAGCGCTTCCTCGATCGTGACCACACCGCCCGTCTCCCGGCCTGCCGCCAGTAGCGAGGGCTCGTCGAGCGGCTTGACCGTCGCCATCGCGAGGACTCGGGCGTCGATGCCCTCGGCGGCGAGGACCTCGGCGGCGTCCACGGCGCGGACCACCGTGGTACCGGTAGCCACCAGAGCGACGTCGCTCCCCTGCCTGAGCAGGAGCGCGCGGCCGGGCGCGAACTCGTAGTCCGCCGGCACAAGGTCGGGCACCCCCATCCGCGGCACCCGCACGAAGACTGGCCCGTCGTGGCTGGCCGCCCACCGGATCGCCTGCGCCGTCTCGGTCGGGTCGCACGGCACGACGACCGTCAGACCCGGGATCGCGCGCAGCCACGCGAGGTCCTCGATGGAGTGGTGGGTGGGCCCGAGCTCGCCGTAGGCCATGCCGGGGCTCTGACCTACGAGCACGATGTGGTGCTGGGAGTACGCCGCATCGACCTTGATCTGCTCCATGGCGCGCGCGGTGAGGAAGCACGCCGCTGCGGAGACGAACGGGATCTTCCCGCCATTTGCGAGCCCCGCGCCCACGCCCACCATGTCCTGCTCGGCGATGCCGACGTTGACCAGACGCTCGGGGAACCGCTCCGCGAACGGCCCCAGCTTTGAGGAGCCCACCGAGTCGTTGACCACCGCGACCACCCGGTCGTCGGCCTCGGCCAGTTCGAGCAACGTCGCGACCCACGCGTCGCGGCAGTCGTGCAGGACCCGCTCGGGTGCGGCAGTGGTGGTCATGACGCCTCCAGCTCGTGCAGCGCCTGTGCCACCTGCTCGGCGGACGGCACCTTGTGGTGCCAGGCGACGTTGTCGGACATGAACGAGATCGGGTGGCCCTTGTCGGTGTGCGCGATCACCGCGGTCGGCCGGCCAGAGGCGGCCGGCACCGCGGCGAACGCGTCGAGCAGCGCGCCGTGCTCGTGCCCGTTCACCTCGACGACCTCCATCCCGAACGCGGCGAGCTTGTCCGCCAGGGGCTCGAGATCATTGGTGTCCGCGACTCGAGCACCCTGCTGGAGCCGGTTGCGGTCGACGATCACGCAGAGGTGCGCCAGCCGGTGGTTGCCGGCCGTCATCAGGGCCTCCCAGTTGGAGCCCTCCTGCAGCTCGCCGTCACCGACCACCACGAACGTGCGTCGCGTCGACCCGTCGAGCTGGCCGGCGAACGCCGTGCCCACCGCGATCGGCAGACCGTGCCCGAGGGGTCCCGTGCTCGCCTCGATCGCAGCGATCTTGGTGCGCGCCGGGTGCCCGTTGAGCCGGGACAGCGGCTGCATGAACGTCGACAGCTGCTCCGGCGGCAGGAACCCGGCCATCGCGAGGGTCGTGTACAGCGCTGCGGCGGCGTGCCCCTTCGACAGGATGAACCTGTCGCGATCCGGGTCGCCCAGCTGGTCAGGCGAGATGTTCATCGCGTGCAGGTAGAGCGTCACGAGAATGTCGATGACGGAGAACTCGCCACCGATGTGCCCGAGGCCCGCGGCACGCACCATCTGGATGTCTCGGCGCCGGACGAGCCGCGCAGCCTCGACGAGGTGCGCCACCGCGTCGTCCCGGCTCGTGCCGGCGGGCACCCGGCCGAGCACCGCGAGGGTGTCGCCCGGCACGGCCCGCGGATCGACCTGCGGCACGAGATCCTCGTCGACGATCACGACTCGTCCCTCATGCTCGAGAACAGCGCGTCCTGGATCACCTTCTGCGCGCCGAGGGCGTCCTGACGGGCCTGCGCCGCTTCGAGAGCCTCCACGTCCAGCGCCTCGAGGGCGCGGTGGATCGCCTTGAGGAAGCGGATGGAGAGCTTCGCGGTCTCGACGGTGTCCTCGCGGAAGGGGAACTGGTCGAGCTGCCAGACGCCCTCCCAGCCGTTCCTGCGCAGGGTGTAGAAGTACTCGAACAGCTCGATGGGATGCACCGAGCCCGCCATCATGTCGTCGTCCCAGCCGCGCAGGTTGTCGTTGACGTCCATGCCCCACAGCAGGCCGTGGTCGATGAGCAGCTGGGCCGCCGCGGCCGGCGACTCCCCGCCGTAGAGCGCGTGCCCGAAGTCGAGGAGCACGCCGACGTTGTCCACGCCCATGGCCTTGATGCCCAGAGCGGTCTTGGCAGAGGAGTCCCAGAACATCTTGTTGCGCGGCTCGCGCGGCTTGTACTCGATCACGATCTTGATGTCGCTGTTGGCCTGGGCGAGCTCACGCATCCCGTCGACGGCGAGGCGCCACTGCTCTCCGTGGTCCACCTGGAAGGGGTAGTCCCAGCCGTCCTGACCGGGCCAGACCTTCAGGTAGCGCGCGCCCAGGGCTCGCACGACGTCGGCCGCCTCGCTCAGGAAGGCGATCGCGTCGGCGCGCACCGCCGCGTCCGGGTTGGTGAAGGCGCCCTTGGAGTACTTGCGCATGTAGATCTCCGGGGTCACCCCGATCGCCTGAAGACCGTGCTCGGCGAGCGCCGCCTTGACCTGGTCGACCGTCACGCCCTCCGTGAACGGGTAGGGCACGTCCACGAAGGACAGGTCGCCGACCTCACCGGCCCGCGCGATCTGCTCGAGGGTGCTCACCGGCGGCGCGTAGCCGTCCGTGGCGTAGCGATCCAGATAGCTCGCGAAGTGCCAGAGGCCGGCACCGAAGGGCGGATAGTTGGTCATTTCTATTCATCTCCGATCGTTCATGCACAGTCTAGCAGGTGCCCGCGATGACCTGCGGGGCAGCGGAGGTTTCGGGCGCCGGCCGACGCCGGGCGCGACCACGAGAGGAGTCGCCGTCGCGCCACGGCCGCGCGTGGCCCCCGGCGGGTCGGGCAACCGGAATCCGGCCCGCCGGGGAGCACCTCACTGGAGCGCGAACAGCGTGTACTTGTCCACGTTCGACTTGTCGATCAGCACGCAGTCGATCGACTGCTTCTCCGGCTGGCCGGTGGAACCGGTCCGGATGTACTGGTCGGCCTGCTCGACGGCCATCTGCGCGATCGTCACGGCCGGCTGCAGGCCGGTGGCCAGGAGCGTGCCCGCCTTGATGGCGGCCGCGGCGTCGGGGCTGCCGTCGAAGCCGGCGATGATGATCTTGCCGGTCAGGCCCGCCGCGTCGACCGCCGCCACGGCGCCCAGCGCCATGGTGTCGTTGCCGGCGATGATGCCCTGGACGTTGGAGTCGGCCTGGAGCATCGTCTCGACCTTGGTGAACGCCTCCTGCTGGTCCCAGTTGGCGGTGTCCTGCTTGACCATCTTCATGTCCGGGTACTGGTCGATCACGGCGTGGTAGGCGTCCGAGCGCACTTTGGCGTTGGTGTCCGTCGCCTTGCCGGTGAGCTCGATGTAGTTGCCCTTGCCGTCCATCGCCTTGACGAACGCCTCGCCGACCAGGCCGGCGCCCTGGGCGTTGTTCGACACGATCTGAGCCTGGACGATGCCGGTCTGGTTGATCTCACGGTCGATGAGGAACACCGGGATGCCGGCGTCCTCGGCCTTCTGGACCGCACCGATGGTCACGTCGGCACCGGCGTTGTCGAGGATGATCGCCTTCGCGCCGTTGGAGATCGCGGTGTCGATCAGCTCGCTCTGCTTGTTCGGGTCGTCGTCGTGCGAGTCGGACTGTGCCGTGTAGCCCAGCTCCTCGGCCTTCGCGACCGCGGCGTCGGCCTCGGCCTTGAAGAACACGTTGTCGTGCGACGGCGTGATGACGGCGATCAGGCCCCCGGCCTCGCCACCGCCCGAGGACTCGCTCGAGGAGCTCGACGAGGAGCCTCCCGCCGACGGCGTGGTCGTGTCGGACGAGCCGGAGCACCCGGCCAGCGCCAGAGCCGAGACGGCCGCGATGAGCACCGCGCCGGTACGGAGTGTGCTGCGCATTCGGTCAACCTCCTGTGTGATGGGCCCGCGGGTCGTCATCGATCCGCGGAGTGGTGTGCCGCCAGCTCACGCTTGACGCTCTGCGCGGCGACGGCGGCCGCACGGGCGTTCTTCAACCTCTGCTGGCCCTGGTCCAGCATCACCGCGAGGACGATGACAAGACCCTTGATCACCGTCTGCCAGAACGTGGAGACGCCGACCATGACCAGGCCGTCGGACAGGAAGCCGATGACGAACGCGCCGATCAGCGCGCCCTTGACGGTGCCGCGACCGCCGGCGAGCGAGGCCCCGCCGATCACCACAGCGGCGATCGCGTTGAGCTCGAACGACTCGCCGGTCTGCGGTGCAGCAGAGGTCAGCTCGGAAGCGATGATCAGACCTGCCATCGCGGCGCAGACGCCGGAGATCAGGTAGACGCGCATCTTCACCGACACGACCGGGACGCCGCCGAGCGCTGCCGCGCGCTCGTTGCCGCCGGTCGCGTACAGGTGGCGCCCGAACGGCGTCCGGGCCACCAGGAGCCAGATCACGACCGCGAACAGCACCATGATCCAGATCGCCGTGGGGATACCGAGCGGCCGCGCGACGCCGAGGAACCGGAAGCCGGTGTTGCCCAGCGCGGGATCGCCCTGGAGGCGCGGGAACGTGGCGCCGTTGGAGATGAGCAGGGCTGCGCCCCTGGCTATGTACAAGGTGCCCAGGGTCGCGATGAAGGGCGCGACGTTGAACTTGGTCACGAGCAACCCGTTGAGCAGCCCGACGAGGCCGCCGACGGCCAGGGAGACGAGCACCACGACCCAGACCGCGGGATAGGCCGTGACGTCGAAGACCGAGAGGTTCCAGCCTTGGAGCATCACGCCGGCGACGATCCCGGACAGGCCGACGATCGAACCGATCGACAGATCGATGCCACCGGTGATGATCACCAGGAGCATGCCCATCGCGAGGATCGCGTTGTAGGCGACGTGCTTGGTCATCGTGATGAGGTTCGTCGGCGTCAGGTACGCGTCGGACATCAGCGCGAAGATGATCACCAGCACGATGAGGGCGACGAACGCCCGCTGGTCGAGCAGGAACTCGCCGACGCTCCGGCCGTGGCGCTGCGTGGCGGCGGCGGTGGTGGGTGGGGTGGCGGTGGTGGCGGCCATGTCAGTGGTCCTCGGTCGGGGTGGACGAGGGCGCTGCGGTCGGCGCGGCCTCGGGGGGCACTGGGGTGGAGATGTCGGAGGCAGCCATCAGCTGCTCACGGTTGACGTCGCGGGGGTCCAGCACTGCGGTGACCCGGCCGCGGGCCATGACGATGATGCGGTCGCATGCGTGCAGCACCTCGCCGACCTCGGACGTGGCGAACAGCACGCCGATGCCGCGGCGGGCCTCGTCGGCCATCAGCGCGAAGATGTCCGCCTTGGCGCCGACGTCGATGCCGCGGGTGGGCTCGTCGAGCACCAGCACCCTGGGCTTGGTGAGCAGGGCACGGCCGATGACGACCTTCTGCTGGTTGCCGCCGGAGAGCGAGCCGATCGGCGCGTCCTGGCTCGCCGCCTTGACCCGCACCTGGCGCGAGGCGTCCTCGACGGCGCCGCGCTCGGCCCGGCCTTGCACGAAGGGGCCTCGCACGAAGTGCCGTACCGCGGCGAGCGCCATGTTCCGGCCGACGGAGAGGGCCTGGACCAGGCCGTCGCGCTGGCGGTCCTCCGGCACCAGGACCATGCCCGCGTCGATCCGCTGACCAACCGAGGCGTGGGTCAGGTCCTGGCCCTCGAGCTCGATGGTGCCGCCCAGCACGCGGTTGCGGCCGGCGATCGCCTCGAGGAGCTCCGTTCGCCCGGCCCCCATCAGGCCGTAGATGCCGACGACCTCGCCCGCGTGGACCGTGAGCGAGACGCCGCGCACGGCGAGCCGCTCCGGCGCGTCGGGGTCGGCCACGATCAGGTCGTGGATCTCGAGCATCGGCTCACCGGGGTCGTGCGCCATCGGCGCGAAGAGTGCGCTCTCCTCGCGGCCCACCATCTGGGCGACGATCCACCCCAGGTCGACGGTGTCCATCGGAGCCTGCGCCACCACGTTGCCGTCGCGAAGGATCACCGCGTGGTCGGCGATCTCGAGGCACTCGTCGAGGTGGTGGGAGATGTAGATGATCGACACGCCACGCGCGGTGAGCTCGCGGATGACACGGAACAGCACGTGGACCTCGGTCGCGGAGAGCGCCGACGTCGGCTCGTCCATGATCAGCACACGGGCGTCCTCGGAGAGAGCGCGCGCGATCTCGACCAGCTGCTGCTGCCCCAGGCGCAGCTCGCCCACCAGCATGCCCGGGTCGATCGGCTCCTCGAGGTGCTCGAGGAGCTCCAGCGCCGCCTGCCGCTGGGCCGCGAAGTCGACGAACATGCCCTTGACCTGCTCACGCCCGACGAAGATGTTGTCGGCGATCGACAGGTTCGGGCAGAGGTTCAGCTCCTGGTGGATGATCGCCACACCGTGCGCGACCGCCTCGGTCGGCGACTCGAACACGACCTCGCGGCCGTCGAGCTCGATCGTCCCGGCCGTCGGGCTCTCCACTCCGGCGAGGATCTTCATCAGGGTGGACTTGCCAGCACCGTTCTCGCCGATCAGCGCGGTGACGTGGCCGCGACGGACGTCGAAGTCGACCCCCCGCAGGGCGTGGGTGCCGCCGTACACCTTGGCGACGCCACGAGCCCGCATGACCACGTCGACGGGCGCGGCTACCTGCGTCACTGAGCCACCTCGATCTTGACGGGGATGATCGTCACGTGGTCGATCGCGCCGCCGGTCTTGGACGCCCAGGTGAAGGCGCCGGTCACCGTGACCGTCTTGCCGGTCAGCGTGGCCGGGTCGAGTGACCCGTAGACGGCCTCCGCGTCGCGCTTGTTGATCTCGATGGCCACGTTCTGGAACTCGGTCTGGTTGACGAAGTCGCCGAAGGTCAGCTTGGTGCCGGCGTCGCGCAGTGCGGTGTTCGACCCGAGCGGCGGTATCGCCACCCCGACGGTCAGACCGTCGGGCGCGCCGTCCACCTCGAGCCCGAACTCGCCGAACTCGCCTTCGACGACCGTGCCGGTGACGGTGGTCGCGAAGCTCCAGGGCTTGGTCGCGTCCTCGCGGCTGCCCCACTTCTCACCCGCCTGGTCCGGGTCTGCGATCACCGCAGGAAGCAGCTCGTCGAACGGCTGGGCCTTCTTCAGGATCGTCGGCACGACGACCGTGTCGAAGTTCTGGTCGGCGTACGCCACCGCGGTGTCCGCCGCCTGGGCCTGGCTGTCGTTCGACACGAAGACGGTGTCCGCCACGGCGGCGGCGACCACGACGACGGCGATCGCGGAGCCGATCACCACCGTGCGGCGCCACCACGGGACGGTCCGGGTGGGGGCTGATACTGCCATGGCGCTCCTTGTCACAGACATGTGGTGACCTCAGGTCGGGTTGACGGCCAGGCCGCGGGATCGGGAGACCGCGTCGGCCCAGGCCGCGCGGGCAGCTCTCGCGTCGGTACCGGAGGGCTGGACCAGGCGCCCCTGCGACGCCGGTGCCACCGGAAGGCCGAGGGCCCGCGCCGCGAGCAGGGCCGCACCGAGCGCCGAGGCCTCGGGCGTGTCGGCGACGCGGACGGGCCGGCCGAGCAGGTCGGCCTGGATCTGCATGAGGAGCGCCGAGGCCGTCGCCCCGCCGTCGGCGCGCAGCTCTGCGAGCCGCACGCGGCCATCGGACTCCACCGCTTCGACGACGTCGACGACCTGCTGGGCGACCGCCTCGAGCGCCGCGCGCGCCAGATGGGCGCTGGTGGTCCCGGCGGTCAGCCCTGCAATGACACCGGTGGCGGAGCGGTCCCAGTACGGCGCGCCGAGCCCGGAGAAGGCCGGCACGAACGCCGCACCGCCGCTGTCCTCCACCTGCTCGGCCAACTCGGTCAGGAAGGCGCCGCCGGCGGTGCCCGTCGGAGCGCCGAGGGCCGCCGCCATCCAGTCCAGCGCCGCGCCACTCGCCACGATGTTGCCCTCCCGCGCGAACGTCGTGCGCCCGCCGGCCTGCCAGGCCACCGTCGTGGCGATGCCGTCTGGCGCCGGCCCGAGCTCGGTGAGCGGCGTCATCACCGACGAACCGGTGCCGTACGTGGCCTTGCCGGTGCCGGGCTCCGTGCAGCCGTGGAAGTAGAGCGCGGCGTGGGAGTCGGCGAGCACGGCTGCGACGGGCACCCCGGCGGGCAGCAGCCCGGCGCCCACCGTCACGCCGAACCCTCCGTCGGAGGCCCGGACCTCGGGCAACGCGGCCGCGGGCAGCCCGAAGAGCTCCAGGAGCTCCGGGTGCCAGTCGAGGGTCTCCAGGTCCAGCAGGAGGGTGCGCGAGGCGTTGCCCACGTCGGTCGCCGCTGTCCCGGTGAGCCTGTGGACCAGCCAGGCGTCCACCGTCCCGAGCGCCACGTCGTCCGGATCCGCACCGGCCGCGACGGCCACGTCCAGCGCGGCACGCATCTTCGGTGCGGAGAACATCGGGTCCAGCGACAGCCCGGTGCGGCGGCGGACGAGAGCCGGAGCGTCCGGTCGCGACCTGACGAGCTCCGCGCACCAGGACGCCGTGCGGGCGTCCTGCCAGCCGAGCACCGGTCCGAGCGGCTCGGCGGAGGACCGGCTCCAGCAGACCACCGACTCCCGCTGGTTCGAGATGGACACCGCCACCGGCGTCGCGCGGGCGGCGCCTAGGCACTCCTGCACGGCCGCGAGAGTGGCGGTCCAAATCTGCTCGGCGTCCTGCTCGACCCAGCCGGGCCGGGGGAAGGCGATGCCCACGGGACGAGAGGCGCTCGCGAGCACCCGGCCGGTGCCGGTCTGGAGGAGAATCGCCTTCGTGTTCGTGGTGCCCTGGTCGAGCGCGAGCACGGCGGTGCCTGGCCCGCTGCTCTGCTCGGTCTCGACCATCACTTCTCCGTGAATATCCATTCCGCATCGAATGAAGTACGCTTACCGTACGGATCCCGGCTCGGGACTGTCAACTGCCGTTGCCGAGCCGTGATGTTCGCCGAAGGAGGCGCATGACTCACGGCGTCGTGGTGGTCGGCTCGGTGAACGCCGACCTCGTGCTCGAGGTGCCGCGCCACCTGCATCCCGGCGAGACCCTCATCGGGCGCACGTCGACCGTCCTGCCCGGGGGCAAGGGCGCGAACCAGGCGGTCGCTGCCGCCCGGCTGGGCGCCCGGGTCGCCATGGTCGGAGCCGTCGGCTCCGACTCCCACGCCGAGGTGGCCGTGCGGGAGCTCCGGCGCGCCGGGGTCGATCTGTCCCGGCTCCGTCAGGTCGAGGGCGCCACCGGCCTCGCGGTCGTGACGCTGGCCGACGACGGCGAGAACTCGATCATCGTGATACCCGGAGCGAACGCCACCACGGACGCCGCGGCGGTCGACGCCGCCGCGGAGGTGGTGCGCGGTGCCGCGGTGTGCGTGCTGCAGGCCGAGATCCCGCTCGACGCGGTGGCGCGTGCCGCGCACCTCGCGCACGACCATGGCGGCCGGGTGCTGCTCAACGTCGCGCCGGCGTGCCGGCTGCCCGCCGACGTGCTCGCGCTGGCCGACCCGCTGGTGGTCAACGAGCACGAGGCCGCGGTCCTGCTCGGCCGGGACCCCGGTACGGCCGCGCCGGCGGAGGAGACCGTGCGCCGACTCGCCGGGCTCGGCGCCGCATCGGTGGTGCTCACCCTGGGCGCCGACGGGGTCGTCGGCCTGGGCCCGGACGGCGCCTGGCGGCTGCCCGCCCGCCGGGTCACACCCCGCGACACCACCGGCGCGGGCGACGCGTTCGTCGGCGCACTCGCCGCCGGCCTCGCGAAGGGCCGCCCGATCCGGGTGGCAGCAGAGCACGCGACCCGGGTGGCGGCCGCCTCCGTCCAGCGCCTCGGCGCCCAACCCTCCTACCCCTGGAAGGACGATCCCCTGCCATGAAGCGACACGGAATCATCAACGCCCCGCTCTCCGGGCACCTGGCCAGGCTCGGCCACACCGACCTCGTCGTCGTGGCGGACGCCGGGCTCCCGATCCCCGCGCACGTCCCGGTCGTCGATCTCGCGCTGGTCTACGGCGAGCCGGCCTTCACCATGGTGCTCGACGCGCTGCTCGCGGAGATCGTCGTCGAGTACGCCTGGGTGAGCGAGCCCGTGGACGCGTGGCCCGCGGCGGCGTGGATCGACGAGCGCCTCGCCTCCCCGGCCGAGCGGGTGCCGCACGACGAGCTCAAGGCCATGGTCGGTCGAGCCAGCCTGGTCATCCGCACCGGGGAGGACTCGGCCTACTCGAACGTCGTGCTGCGCTGCGGCGTGCCCTTCGCCGCGTAGACCGCACGCCGTGCCGGGCCGATGTCGCGTGGTCAGCCGCCGACCCGCACCACCCGGATCGCCATCGCCGAGCGGCCCGGCAGCGGCACCTCGACCTGGTCGCGGAAGGTGCCCGGCAACGCCTCGACCGTCATCGCCCACGTGTCGATCACGTCGACGCGGAACTCCCCGGCCGGCAGACGCACGTTCCGGTAGCGCGGCTGCATGAATCCGCAGTAGCCGACCAGGTACTCGCCTTCGACCCCGCCCCAGGGCAGATCCCAGTCGCTCGGGCACGGGTCGAGGACACCGGTCGGCGACTCGGCGACGATCGTGGCCAGGAAGCCGATCCGCGCCGGGCTCTCGCCGACGAGGGTCCCACCCTTGGACCACCAGAGCTCGTCGCGGTCGTTGAGGAACGTCTCTCCGTGGCCGACGTACCCACCGCGCACCGCGCCCTCCCAGCAGCGGCGGACCAGCTCCTGCCCGCCCAGGTTGCCCCAGCCGTGCTCGATGTCCCCCTCGTAGCCGATCTCGTCGATCACCACCGGCTTGCCCCAGCGCTCCCGCCACGCATCCGTGTTCTCCGCGGTGCGGTAGACGTCGATGCGCTGCACCGAGGCGTGGGTGATCCACGGCTGGGCGTTGTCGTAGAAGGTGGTGCAGTTGTGGTTGCCGACGAGGTGACCGTGCGGGTCCTCGGCGCCGATCAGCCGGCCGATGCGCAGCCAGTCGTCGGGGGTCTTGCCCGCCATCAGGTCGAACTCGTTGGCAAGCGACCACCAGATGTTCGCGAACGCGCCCAGCCGACGCACCGCGTAACGCACCAGGCGGTCGTCGTTCGCCGGTCCCATGTCGGCGAGGCCCCAGCGGTCGTAGGGGTGGAACAGGATCAGGTCCGCCTCGATCCCCAGGTCGGCGAGCTGCTCGATCCTCGACTCCAGCCAGGCCCAGAACACGGTGTCGAACCGCGTGGCGTCGAACCCGTCCGGCGTGCGCTCGAACGGCAACCGATCCGGCTCGTTCGTGTTGAACAGGTAGGACTTCGGCGGCAGAGCCATGCGGATCTTGGTGAACGCTGATCCGGCCAGGGTCGTCAGCGTCGCCTCCTGCAAGGCCTCGTCCTGGTGCGTCCACGCGTAGCAGGTCGTCCCCCAGGGGCGGTAACGGGTCCCGTCCGTGTAGCGAAAGTGGAAGCCGTCGACGCACACCGGCCCGTGGGCGCCCGCCTCGGGGGCGGCGACCGTGACCTGTCCCGTCAACCCGTCGAGCGACCTGGCCGTGGATCCGACGGAGAACTCCCAGACGCCCTCGTCCTCGGCGAGCATCCGGATCCGGTAGACCCCACCGCCGTCGTAGAACCCCCCTCGGCGCACGGTGCGGTCGCCCAGCGTGAACTCCGCCCAGAGGTCGACGTCGACGAAGGGGTTGCCGCGATCGGGGCCCTCGATGACGAGCTCGATGACGCCCCACCGGGGTGTGGGGCCGGGGAGGGTGAGGCGAGCCGAGCCGAGCTCGACGTCGTCGCCCTCGTAGGCGGGGTCCGGATCGATCGCACCCTGGTAGGTCGGGGCGGGCCCCTCGTCCTCCACAGCGGACAGCTCGGCCCAGAAGCGTTCGAGGCGGGCTGGGTCCTCACGCAACGCGTTCACCCGCAGGACGAGGAGGCCGAGCGGCAGGCCGCGGAGCTGGGCCCCCTGGGGTGAGGCGACGTAGCCGGGCAGGTAGCGATCGACGACCGCGCGCGCGGCGGGGATGGCGACCGTCCGGTCGAAGGGGCTTGCGGGACCGAGCACAGGAGTCCTCTCGCGGCGGCGCGCCGCCCATACGGGCGACCGACTACGACTGGTGTGGTGACTCCCGGTGCTCGTGCGACGCGCCACCCAGGCGGCGGTCGTCCAAGCCCTCGTGGTGCGTGTCGACCACCGGGGTGAGCTCGACGAACGTGACCTCGTGACGGCTGAGCGGGAGCCGGAGCTCCACGCGCCCGCCCGACGCCGTCAGCCGGGAGTGCTCCACCGCCGGCCGCTCGCAGGCCCGCAGCACGTCGAGCTCGCGCGCGGTCGGCGACATCGGCCGGCCGAGCTCGCGCCACGCCGCGAACGCGTTGCCGTCGGTCTCGCCCACCCGCTCCCGGAGCACGAACACCCCGGACCCGTCCGCCGCGGCCACCCCGCCGCGCGAGATCGGCAGGGACAGGCCGACCTCGTGCCGCTCGGGCGCTGACACGTCGGTGCCGCCGACCGGCTGCCAGGCCAGGACCGTGACGCGGCCGTCGTCGTCGACACAGACCAGGTGGTCCGCACCGCGGGCGAGGACCTGCGCCCCCATCCGCGCCATGAACGCGAACAGGTGGAACGTCGGCTTGGCGACCTGTCGGTGGGTGAGCATGCCGAACCCGCCGTGGAAGAACGACGTCGGGACGTCGGACTCCTCGAACACGTCGCTGAACGTCCAGTAGGAGAACGAGTCGACCAGGTCCCCTCCCCCGGCCAGCACCGGCGCGAGGTAGGCGGCGTTGTACGCGGTGTCGTGAGCGGGGTTGTCGGGCCGGTAGGAGGTGTTGAACTCCGTGATGTGCACCGGCAGGCCGGCCAGCCGCGTGCCCGCGAGGTGCTCGCGCGGCTCGCCGAACTGGTCGAGCAGGTCCTGCGGCGGGCGCAGCCCCTGGTAGGTGCCGAACGGGACGTGCTCCGGCTCGAACGAGGAGTAGGCGTGCCGGCTCACGAAGTCGACCGGCACGTCGTGGCGCTCGACGAAGTCGGCGAACGGCGCCCACCACGCCTCGCAGGTGGGCCCGGGCGCCAGGCCCGGACCGCCGACCTGGAGCTCGGCGTCGACGTCCTTGATCGCGCGCGCGGTCGCGGCGTACAGGTCGAAGTACGCGGCCTGGTCCGCGTCCTTCCAGAAGATGTCGAGGTTGGGCTCGTTCCACACCTCGAACGGCCAGCGGCGGACCTCGTCCACCCCGTACCTGTCGACCTGGTGGCGCACCAGCGCCTGGACCAGCTCCACCCACTCGGCCATCGACGAGGGCGGGGTGATGTTGCCGCGCCACCAGAACACCGAGTCGTCGCCCGACGCCAGCGCGGACGGCATGAAGCCGAGCTCGACGAACGGCCTCAGCCCGAGCTCGAGGAACCGGTCGTGCACCTGGTCGACGTAGGTGAACGCGTGCCGCCGGTAGGTCCGGCCGCCGGCCAGGGACTCGCGCAGCACGCCCATGTCGTCGCTGAGCAGCCCGTGCCCGCGGATGTGGGCGAAGCCGATCTCGCGCTGCACGCGCGCCAGGGACTCCTGGTAGTCCGCGCGCAGAGCGAGGTTCATCCGGCCGGTGCCCACGCACTGCCGCCACGCGTCGGGCAGCGGGCCGATGGGCCGGTCAGGGACGATCACGGGCAGGTCGGGCACGGTCGACGCTCCTCCGCGACGGGCTCGGACGGCAGGGTGAGGCCGGGGACGTCGGCCTCCAGGACGGCGAACGAGTGCGGAGGCAGCACGACGGTCACCCCACCCGGGCCGGCGCCCAGGTCGACCGGGCGCGGCGCGACCGCCTCCGGCTCGGCAGGGGTGTTCACCGCCGCGACGGCCGGAGCGCTGAGCAGCCGGCCGCGCACCGCCGAGACGTCGGCGCCGCGCAGGTCGAGCGTCACCTCCACCGCCCGCTCGAGGTCGGTGTTGGTGAGCGACACGTGGCACCGTCCGTCCCGGACGCTGGCGGAGGCGGACAGGGTCGGGACCCGCCGGTCGCCGACCTCGCAGACCAGGCCCGGCGCCCGCACGTACGTCGGCACCGCCGTCGCGTCCTGGTGCACCTTGTTCATCTCGAACACGTGGTAGGTCGGGGTGCGCACCAGGGCGCCGGTCTCCTCGTCGGTCAGGAGCATCGCCTGGAGCACGTTGACGGTCTGCGCGATGTTCGCCATGACCAGCCGGTCCGCGAGCCGGTGGAACACGTCCAGGTGCAGCGCGGCCACCATCGCGTCGCGCATCGTGTTCTGCTGGTACAGGAAGCCGGGGTTGGTGCCGGGCTCGACGTCCCACCAGGTGCCCCACTCGTCCAGGACCAGCCCGACCCGGCGCTGCGGGTCGTACCGGTCCATCACCGCGATGTGCCGGCGCAGCAGCGGCTCGACGTCCCGGGCCGCGACGACGGTGCGCCAGTAGTCGTCCGTGTCGAACTCGGTGGCGCTGCCCTTGTCCGTCCAGGTGCCGCCGATCGTGTAGTAGTGCACGGAGACGGCCTGGAACGGCAGCGCGGGGAACGGCCCGCGGTCCAGCGCGGCGACCGCCTTCATCAGCGCCTCGGTCCACTCCACGTCCCAGTCCGACGCGCCCGCGGCGATCCGGTACAGGACGTTGCCGCCGTGGTCGCGGCAGTAGGTGGCGTACTGGCGGGCGAGGTCGGCGTACGCCTGGGCGCTCATCCGCCCGCCGCAGCCCCAGGGCTCGTTGCCCAGCCCCCAGAAGCGCACCCGCCACGGCTCGTCGCGCCCGTTCGCACGGCGCAGGTCGGCCATCGGCGCGGTGCCCGGGCGGGTGAGGTACTCGACCCAGTCGGCCATCTCGCGCACCGTGCCAGACCCGACGTTGCCTGCGATGTACGGCTCGGCCCCGAGCAGCTCGCACAGTGCCATGAACTCGTGCGTGCCGAAGGAGTTGTCCTCGACCACGTCGCCCCAGTGGGTGTTGACCATCCGGGGCCGCTCGTCGCGCGGGCCGATCCCGTCGCGCCAGTGGTACTCGTCGGCGAAGCACCCGCCCGGCCAGCGCAGGTTCGGGATGTCGAGCTCCCGCAGCGCCTCGACGACGTCGGCGCGGATCCCGCCGACGTGAGGCAGCGGCGAGTCCTCGCCCACCCAGAAGCCGCCGTACACGCAGCGCCCGAGGTGCTCGGCGAAGTGCCCGTACAGGTGACGGCTGATCGTCGGCCCGGGGATGTCGACGTCGACGACGACGGTGGCGTGAGGCTCTGGCACGGCGGGGCGTCCTTCCGGGGAGCGGGTCGCGCGGGGTGGTGCCGATCGCGCGGCGGGTCGCGGGTGCTGGTCGCTGGCGCGGGTCAGAGCGCCCCGGCCTCGTCGAGCGGCGCGGTCGCCTCGGCCAGCGCGGCGGCGAGGTCGTCGCCCAGCACCTCGCTGGTGGTCAACCGGGGGTCGGCGGTCGTCACGGCGTGGACGGCGCCGGTCACCCGGATGGTCGCCGTGGTCTCCTTCGACTCGCACGACGGGCCGACCCAGAGCTCGACCTCCCCGGGCTCGACGACCTTGCGCATCGAGCGGTCGGTGAAGGCCAGCCGCGTGGTCGGGACCGTGAACCGAACTGTCGCGGACTCCCCGGGCTCGAGCTCGACGCGTCGGTAGCCGAGCAGCTGGGCCACCGGCCGGGTGACGGTGGCGTGCACGTCGCGGCCGTAGAGCTGGACCACGTCGGTCCCGGTCCGGTCACCCGTGTTGCGCACCACCACGTCCGCGACGAACGCCGCACCGGCCGGCACCTCCGGGTCCACGGCGAGGCCGCTGTGCTCGACGGTGGTGTACGACAGGCCGTGCCCGAACGGCAGCACCGGCGCGCTGGACGCGTCGGTCACCTCCGAGGGACCGCCGAGGATCGGGTGCAGGTACGAGTAGGGCTGGGCGCCCGCCGACCGCGGCATGGTGACCGGCAGCCGGCCGGACGGGTTGACCCGGCCGGACAGCACCCGGGCGATCGCGGTGCCACCCTCCTCGCCGGGGAAGAACGACTGGACCACTGCTGCCGTCGCGGACGGGCCCTCCACCGCCCAGCCGACCGCGTAGGGCCTGCCGGTCACGAGGACGAGCACCACCGGGGTCCCGGTGGCCTGCACGGCCTCGACCAGCTCGCGCTGGACGCCCGGCAGCTCGAGGCTCTCGCTGTCGTTGCCCTCGCCCACGGTGCCGCGGCCGAACAGACCCGCCTGGTCACCCATCACGAGCACCGCGACGTCGCTCTCGCCCGCCAGCGCGACCGCCTCGTCGAAGCCCGAGCGGTCCTCAACCTCGACGCCGCAGCCCGGTGCGTAGCCGGACCTCCGAGCCGGGGAGCTCGGCGCGCAGCGCCTCGAGCACCGTCGGCACCGCGATGCCGGGGTCGATCTCCGGGTGGTAGGGCATGACGTGGTTGACGAACGAGTAGCAGCCCATCAGCGCCTCGGACCGGTCCGCGTTCGGGCCGATCACGGCGACCCTGCCCGGCCCGGCCGCCAGCGGCAGTCGCCCGTCGTTGGTGAGCAGCACCACGGACTCCTCGGCGAGCCGCAACGCCATCGCGCGCTGCTCGGGCGGATCCAGGTCGATCGCGGTGGGGGGCTCGTCGTCGAACGTGGCGTCGAGCAGGCCGAGCTCGTCCTTCTGGCTCAGCGCGCGCAGCACGGCACGGTCGACGAAGGCCTCGTCCAGCGACCCGCTGCGCACCAGCTCGACCAGCTCGGGGTACGCGTCGGCGCCCGGCAGCTCGACGTCGATGCCCGCGGTCAGCGCGAGTGCGGCCGCCTCGCCACGGTCCGCCGCCACGGCGTGCATGACCTGCAGGAACGCCACGGCGAAGTAGTCCGCGACCACCACGCCGTCGAAGCCCAGCCCGTCGCGGAGCACGTCGGTGAGGTACTGCGTGCTGGAGGCCACCGGGATCCCGTCCAGCTCGACGTAGGCGTTCATCACCGAACGGGCACCGCCGTCCAGCAGCGCCATCTCGAACGGCGGGAGGAACACGTCGGCGATCGTGCGCGGACCGGCCTCGACCGGGGCATGGTTGCGCCCGGCGCGCGACGCGGAGTACCCGAGGAAGTGCTTGAGGGTGGCGTGCACGCCGGCGCCCTGCAGGCCCTTGACGTAGGCGGTGCCGACGGTGCCGACCAGGTAGGGGTCCTCACCGATGCACTCGTCCACGCGGCCCCACCGCGGGTCGCGGATCACGTCGAGCACGGGGGCCAGGCCCTGGTGCACGCCGAGCTCGCGCATGCTCGCACCGATCAGCCCGGCCGCGTCCTGCACCAGGTCGGGGTCGAACGTGGCGCCCCAGGCCAGCGGGGTCGGGTACGTCGCCGCCTGCCACGCCGCCAGGCCGGTCAGGCACTCCTCGTGAACGAGTGCCGGGATACCCAGCCGGGTGTCCTCACGGAGCCTGCGCTGCTCGGCCCACAGCCACGCCGCGCGCTCTGCCGGGTCGACCGGCCTGGTGCCGTAGACCCGGGTCAGGTGCCCGAGCCCGTGCGCGGTGGCCTCGGCCAGCCGGCCGGAGGTGGCCATCTCGCCGGCCATCGGTGCGACGACCTCGCCACCCTGGTCGACCCAGAAGCCGACCAGCTGGGCGACCTTCTCCTCGATCGTCATGCGCGCGAGAAGCTCGCGCACCCGGGCCGACGCCTCGGGCAGTGCAACGGTCACGACGCAGATCTCCTTCAGTACCAGTGCGTGGGCGGCGGCGCCCCGGGGTGCCCGGGGCGCCTGCCACTCACCCCTTGACCGCTCCGGTCAGCCCGCCGACGATCCGCCGCTCGAAGAGGCTGAAGAACACCAACGCGGGGATCATCGACAGCGACGTGAACGCGAGCACCCGGGCGGTGTCCACCGACCACTGCGACGCGAACGCCTGGACACCGAGCGGCAGCGTGAACGAGTCGGCCATGTTCAGGATGAACAGCGGGAGCATGTAGCTGTTCCAGCTGTTCACGAACGCGAGGATGCCCACGGTGATGACGCCCGGCATCGACAGCGGGATGACCATCCGGCGGAAGAACCCCAGCCGGCTGCACCCGTCGATCTCGGCGGCCTCCTGGATCTCGGCGGGGATGGCCCGCAGGAACGGCACCAGGATGATGATCGTCACCGGCAGCGCGAACGCGACCTGCGGCAGGATCACACCCCCGAGCGAGTTCATCAGGCCCAGCGAGCGGACCAGGATGTAGAGCGGGGTGATCGCCACGGTCATCGGGAACATCAGACCCGCGGCGAACAGCGAGTACATCGCTCCGCGGCCGCGGAAGTTGTAGCGCGAGAGCGCGTAGCTGGCCATCAGCCCCAGCGTCACCACGCCGAGCGTCGTGGCGGTCGCCGCGATGACGGAGTTGCCCACCTCGCGCCAGAACGTGCTGCCGGTGAGCACCGCGACGTAGCCCTCGGTGACCCACGGGTTGGGCAGCCCAGCCGGGTCGGTGGTGATCTGCGAGTTCGACCGGAACCCGCCGAGGATGATGTACACCACCGGCGCGAGCATCGCTCCGACGAGCAGCAGGGCGACGAAGTACACCGCCGGGCCGCTGAAGCGCCGGTTGTCGGTGTGGCGCCGGCGCCGCTGTCGGACCGGGGCCGGCGCGGGCGCGGGCGTCGTCTTGATCGCGGACATCAGCGCACACCTCCCGTGATCGCACCCTGGGTGTCACGCCGCAGCACGAACCGCTGGTACAGCAGCGCGACCATGAGCGAGATGAGGAACAGGACCACCGCGACGGCGTTGCCGTAACCGTAGCTCGCGGCGTTGCGGCCGTTGACCACCATGTAGGTCGCCATGGTCGAGGTCCCGGCGGTGGCAGCCACGTACTGGCCCCAGATGATGTAGACGAGGTCGAACAGCTGCAACGAGCCGATGATCGACAGGAAGGCCCAGATCCGGACGGTCGGGCCGAGCAGCGGCAGAGTGATCCGCCGCTGGATCTGCCAGTACGACGCGCCGTCGATGGCGGCGGCCTCGTGCAGCTCCGGCGGGATGCCCTGGAGCCCGGCGAGGAACAGGATCACCGCGAACCCCACGTACTTCCACGTGATGATGAGCATCAGGGTCCAGATGGCGATCTTCGGGTCGGACAGCCAGTCCTGCTTGAGTCCGTCCAGCCCGACCTTCTCGAGCAGGCCGTTGACCGCGCCGTTGGTCTGGAGCATCAGGCTCCAGCCGGTACCTACGACGACCTCGGAGATCACGTAGGGCACGAAGATCAGCATCCGGATCGCCGACTGGAAGCGCATCTTGCGGTTGAGGAGCAGGGCGAACCCGATGGCGATCGGCCCCTGCATCACCAGGGACAGCACGACGATGGTGAAGTTGTGCCGGACCGCGTCGTGGAACGTCGGGTCGGTGAGGATGACCTTGTAGTTGTGCAGACCGACGAAGTCGGTCGGCGGCCCGTAGCCCTTCCAGCTGAAGAAGCCGTAGTAGGCCGCCATGACGACGGGGAAGATCACGAAGGCCAGGAAGACGATCAACGCCGGCCCCGTGAGCACCGCCACTTCTGCACGCGCCGCCCACCCGATACCCCGCCGGCCATGCCGGGACGGGGGCGACGCGGCAGGCGCGCCGCCCCCGTCCTTCGGGAGATCCACGGGCGAGCGCTGCGCGTCAGGCGCGTTCTCGCTGATGGATTCCATCTGTCAGATGCCTAGCCCTTCGCAGCGGCGTTGTTGACCGCGTCGACGATCCCCTGCGGGGTGCCGTTGCCGGCCAGCATGTCCACGACACCGGCGTTCAGCGCGTTGCCGATGTTCTGACCGAACAGCGTGTCCAGCCACACCACGGTGTACGCGGAGTTGTTGTACGCCTTGAGGATGTCCTGCAGAGCAGGCTCGGTCACGACACCCTGCGCGTCCTTGCTGGCGGGCAGCGTGTGGAAGGCCGTCGCGTACTTCTCCTGCCACTCCTTCTGCATGTAGAAGTTCAGGAAGTCGGCGCACTGCGTGGGCGCGTTGACCCAGCAGGAGTACCCGTCGACGCCACCCATCATGGCGGTGGGGTCACCGGCGCCGTCGGACACGGCCGGGAACGGGAACCAGCCGAGGTCGGGCAGCGGCTGCTGGTCCGGGGTCAGCGAGGCGATCACGCCCGGGTCCCAGGCGCCCATGAGCTCCATGGCGGCCTGGTGGTTGGCGATCATGCCGGCCGACGAACCCGCGCCCTGCTGGGCGGAGGTGGTCAGGAAGCCCTCGTTGAACGGCTTGGTCTCGGCGAAGGCCTGCAGGTCCTCACCGGCCTTGAGCCAGCACGGGTCGTCGAAGCTGCGCGAGGCCGCGGCCTTGTTCATCGCGTCCTGCGAGCAGTCGCGCAGCGCCATGAAGTAGTACCAGTGCGCAGCCGGCCACGCGTCCTTGCCACCCAGGGCGATGGGCGCGACGCCCGAGTCCTTGAGCTTCTGGACCGCAGTGTTCATCTCGTCGAAGTTCGCAGGCGGCGACGTGATGCCGGCCTTGTCGAACAGGTCCTTGCTGTAGAACATGCCGCCCGGGAGGATCGCGGTGGGCATGCCGTAGAGCTTGCCGTCGATGGTGAAGGCGCTCAGGACACCCTCGCCGACGGCCGACTTGGTCGCGTCGGTGACCTTGTCCGTCAGGTCCATGACCTGGCCGGCCGCGACGATGTCGGCGAGCTTGCCGCCGCCGCGCGCCATGAAGATGTCCGGCGCGTCCCCCGCGTTGAGCGCGGTCTGCAGCTTGCCGTCCATGTCCTCGTTCTGGATGGCCTGGATCTCGATCGTGACGTTCGGGTTGGCGTCCATGTAGGCCTTGGCGACCTCGTCCCAGTACGCCTTGCCCTCACCCGTGGTCGAGTTGTGCCAGAAGGTGAGGGTGACTGGCTCGCTGCTGCTGCCGCTGTCGCTGCCGCCGCTGCTGCTGCCGGGCGACGAGTCGCCGCTGCTACACGCCGCGAGCCCGGCCAGGGCCATCGCCATGACGGCGGACACGGCCAGGAACTTCCTTGTCTTCATCAGATGTGTCCTCTTCGTTGAGCAGCACTGGACCGTGAGACCCGCGGCTCGCGGACCTCACCACACCGCCGACTGTCGCCCGCCGGCAGGGCTCGTGACCCCGTCGTCGACCCTGGGAGGAGCTGCGTTGACCCGACGCCTGCCGTTGCCAGCATGGTCACGCTCCTCGTCGCCGTCGACCGGGTACGCCTGGACCATTTCACCGAGGGCCCGGTTTCGTCAATCGTTGTCGATAACGTTTTCCTAACACCTGGGTCTCGCCGTGGGCGCGTCGGCGGGGCGGCTGGACACGCCCGCTCGATAACGTTCTCCACGCGCTATGCTCCGGGCCATGTCACGGGTCACGATCCATGACGTCGCCCGTGCGGCAGGCGTCTCGGTCGCGACCGTGTCCAAGGTCATCAACCGGCGGTACGGCGTCGCCAGCTCGACTCACGCGAAGGTCGAGCAGGTGATCGAGGAGCTCGGGTACGAGTCCTCCCTCGTGGCCCGGAGCCTGCGCTCGCACAAGACCCACGTGATCGGGATCCTGGTCGCCGAGTTCGAACCGTTCAGCACCGAGATCCTCAAGGGCGCGTCCCAGGCGATCGCCGGCACCGGGTACGAGCTGCTGGCCTACTCCGGCGGCGGCCGGCCGGGCAGCGACGTCGGGTGGGAGCGCCGCTACCTGTCCCGGCTCAGCGGGACCCTGATCGACGGGGCGCTACTGGTCACCCCCACGGTGGTCGACGCCGCCGCCGCCGTGCCGGTGGTCGCCATCGACCCGCACGCCGGCCCGTCGGGCCCGGCGACGGTGGACTCGGACAACTTCGCAGGCGCCGTGGTCGCCACCGAGCACCTGCTGAACCTCGGCCACCACCGGATCGGCTTCCTCGGCGGGCGCGAGGACCTGGAGTCGTCCCGACGCCGCGAGCGCGGCTTCCGGCACGCGATGGAGGCCGCCGGCGTGCCGGTCGACCCTGCGTTGGTCGGGGTCGGCGGCTACCGCAAGGACTCGGCCCTCGGGCCGGCCGCCGACCTGCTGGCGCTGCCCGAGCCGCCGACCGCGATCTTCGCGGCCAACGACCTGTCCGCGCTCGGGGTGCTCGCCGTCGCCGCCCAGCGCGGGCTGCGAGTGCCCGACGACCTGTCCGTGATCGGCTTCGACGACGTCCCGGAGGCCGCGTCGTCCACCCCGCCGCTGACCACGGTGCGCCAGCCGATCCAGGAGATGGGCGCTGCCGGGATCGACCTGCTGGTCGCGCTGATGAGCGGCCAGGGGAACCCCGACACCCACGTACGGCTGCCCACCACGCTGCTGGTCCGGGGCACCACCAGCCCACCGCGCTGAGGAACGATGTACACCGACCTTCCCGAACCCGGCCTGTGGGACCACACCAGCGACCTCGTCGAGCCGGACGACCTCGACGGCTTCTGGGCCGAGACCCTCGCCCAGGCGCGCGGGCACGACACGCCGGTACGGCTCGACCCGGTCGACGGCCTGGTGACCACCGACGTGTACGACGTGACCTTCCCCGGCTTCGCGGGCGACCCGGTGCGCGCCTGGTACCGCCGGCCGCGCGGCGTTGCGGCCCCGCTGCCGGTGGTCGTGGAGTACGTGGGGTACGGCGGCGGGCGCGGCCACGTCCTGGAGAACCTCCAGTGGTCCGCGGCAGGCTTCGCCCACCTGCGGATGGACACCAGGGGCCAGGGGTCGGGCTGGAGCCGCGGCGCCACCCCCGACCCGTGGGGCTCAGGACCCGCGTTCCCCGGTGTGATGACCCGCGGGATCGAGGACCCGGCAACGTACTACTACCGGCGGCTCTTCACCGACGCGGTCCGGGCCGTCGACGCGGCTCGAACGCTGCCGGGCGCGGACCCGACCCGGGTCGCCGTCGTGGGCGGCAGCCAGGGCGGCGCCATGGCGATCGCGGCCTCCGCGCTCGGCGACGTGCAGGCCACCGTGGCCAACGTGCCCTTCCTCTGCGACATCGCCCGTGCCATCGGCATCACCGACCACGCGCCGTTCACCGAGGTCCGCGACTGGCTCAAGGTCCACCGCGACCGAGCCGACGACGCGCTGCGCACGTTGTCCTACATCGACGGCGTCGCGCTGGCCCGGCGGGCCACCGCCCCGGCCCGCTTCTCGGTCGCCCTGATGGACGACATCGTGCCGCCCTCGACGGTGGTCGCCGCGCACGCGGCCTGGGGTGGCCCCAAGGAGCTGCGGGTGTGGCGCTACAACGGCCACGAGGCGGGCGGTCCCGAGGACGACGCCGAGGCGATCACGTTCCTCACCAGGACGCTGGGCGCCTGAGGCACCCGGACCGACGCCGGACCCGGGCGCGCAGGACGCGCCCGGGTCCGGTCGTCAGGTCAGCCGTTCGCCTTCTCGTAGGCGGCGCGCAGCTCGGCGGAGATCCGACCGCGCTCGCTCACCTCGAAGCCGTTGGACCGGCCCCACTCGCGGATCGCCGTGCTCGACGCGCGCGAGCGCGTGGCGCCCGAGCGGCGCCCGCTACGGCTGCGGCCACCGACCCGGCGACCCGCGCCGACGTACGGTGCGAAGGCCTCGCGCAGCGCGGCGGCATTCGCCGTGGACAGATCGATCTCGTAGGCGACACCGTCGAGCGAGAACGACACCGTCTCGTCGGCCGCGCCGCCGTCGATGTCGTCGACCAGCACGACCTGGACCTTTTGCGCCATCATCGTTTCCTCACGTCGGGTCCCCCTGTGGACGCGGAAAGAATAACCCACGCCATCATTCCGCACACCGAAACCCCCCGCGTTCGGCGTCATCGATAATCGTGGTGTCAGCTCGTGCCGGCCTGCGATTGCGAAGGGGTGTCGCCGGCGTCGTCCACGGGCGCCGGTCCATCGACGTCCGCAGCGACGGGCCCGGCCGCGTCGCGATGCGGGGCAGCCGCGCCCTCCGCGGCCTCGAGCCGGGCGATCGCGGCGCGTTCTCGCCGGTCGGCGTGCACGATCGCGCGCATCGCGACCCAGAAGATCAGCCCCACGCCCACCGGCGGGAGGAGTGCGGCGACCCCGCCCCAGAACCCGGTCACGCCGACACCCCCCGACCCGCGCTCACAACGGCTTCACCAACGGGAACAGGATCGTCTCGCGAATCCCGAGGCCGGTCAGTGCGATGAGCAGCCGATCGATCCCCATGCCCATTCCACCCGACGGCGGCATCCCGTGCTCCATGGCTGCCAGAAAATCCTCGTCCACCCGCATCGCCTCGTCGTCGCCGGCCGCCGCCAATCGCGCTTGCGCCTCGAAACGCGCACGCTGGACCACTGGGTCCACCAGCTCGGAATATCCCGTCGCGAGCTCCATGCCGCGCAGGTACAGGTCCCATTTCTCGGTGACCCCGGCCACCTCGCGGTGGTCGCGGGTCAGAGGGCTGGTGTCGACCGGGTAGTCCCGCACGAACGTCGGGGCGTGCAGGGTGGGCCCGACGTGGTGCTCCCAGAGCTCCTCGACCAGCTTGCCGTGGTTCTGCCGCGCCCTGTCGACCTGGAGGTCGAAACGCTCGACCAGGTCGAGCAGGTACGGCACCGGGGTCTGGGGGGTGATCGCCTCGCCGAGCGCCTCGGACAGCGACCCGTACAGGTCCAGCCGCGCCCAAGGGCCGCCCAGGTCGTACTCGGAGCCGTCGGCGAGGGTGACCACCGTGGCGCCGAGCGCGTCGCGCGCTGCGGTCGTCACGAGGTCCTCGGTGAGCGCGGCCATCGTGTCGTAGTCGCCGTAGGCCTCGTACGCCTCGAGCATCGCGAACTCGGGCGAGTGGCTCGAGTCGGCCCCCTCGTTGCGGAAGTTGCGGTTGATCTCGAACACCCGCTCGACGCCACCCACCACGGCGCGCTTGAGGAACAGCTCCGGCGCGATCCGCAGGTACAGGTCGATGTCGAAGGCGTTCATGTGCGTGACGAACGGGCGCGCACTGGCACCGCCGTGCATGGTCTGGAGCATCGGGGTCTCGACCTCGAGGTAGCCCCGGCGGTGGAAGTTCTCCCGCAGGGAGCGCACCACGTCCGCGCGGACCCGCACCATCTCGCGCGCGGCGGGCCGCACGATGAGGTCCACCGAGCGCTGGCGGACCCGGGACTCCTCGGAGAGCTCCTTGTGCAGCACGGGCAGCGGGCGCAGGGCCTTGGCCGCCAGCCGCCACTCGTCGGCGAACACGCTCAGCTCGCCCCGCCGCGAGCTGATCACCCGGCCGTGGACGAACAGGTGGTCGCCCAGGTCGACGTCGGCCTTGTACGCCTCGAGCCGCTCCTCACCGACCTCGGCGAGCGAGAGCATGACCTGCAACCGCTCGCCCTGCCCGTCCTGGAGCGTGGCGAAGCACAGCTTGCCGGTGTTGCGCTGGAAGACCACGCGCCCGGCGACGCCCACCGGGTCGTCGGTCTCCTGGCCGGGCTCGAGATCGGCGTACGCAGCGCGGACCTGCGCGAGCGTGTGGCTCACCGGGACGCCCACGGGGTAGGCCTGGCCACCGGCCGCGAGGATGCGGTCGCGCTTGACCCGGCGGACCTGCATCTGCTCCGGCAGGTCGTCGACGTCAGGTTCGGGGGAGGTCACCGCCGGATTCTATCGGCGCGCCCGCCGGCTCAGCCGACCAGGTCCAGCGCGAGGTCGAGGATCGGCGAGGAGTGCGTCAGCCCGCCGACCGACAGGTAGTCCACGCCGGTCGCGGCGACCTCTCGAGCGCGGTCGAGCGTCAGGTTGCCGGTGGCCTCGAGCTCGACCCGACCCACCTCGGGCTCGCGCGCCCGGACCGCGGCGACCACCTCGGCGAGCAACGGGGTGGGCATGTTGTCCAGCAGCAGGAAGTCCGCGCCGACGTCGAGCGCCTCCATCGCCTGGGCCAGGGTGTCCGCCTCGACCTGGATCGGGACGTCGAACCGCTCGCGCACGTCGCGCACCGCGGCGGCCACCGACCCCGCCGCGGCGACGTGGTTGTCCTTGATCATCGCGACGTCGTACAGGCCCATCCGCTTGTTGGTCCCGCCACCGCAGCGCACCGCGTACTTCTCCAGCGCCCGCAGCCCGGGCGTGGTCTTGCGGGTGTCGAGGACCGTGGCGCCGGTGCCGGCCAGGGCGTCGGCCCACCGCCGGGTGTGGGTGGCCACGCCCGAGGCCCGGCACACCAGGTTGAGCAGGGTGCGCTCGGCGACGAGCAGCACCTGGACCGGCCCGGTCAGGACGGCGGCGACGTCGCCGACGGCCACCGGGTCACCGTCCGCCACCAGGGTGTCCACCTCGGCGCGGTCGAGGTCGAGGCGGGCCGCCACCGCGTCGAGCACCGGCCGGACCACCACGAGCCCGGCGACGACCCCGGCGGCCCTCGCGACCAGGTGCGCCGTCCCCCGACGTCCCGCCGGGATGGTCGCCTGCGTGGTCACGTCCCGGCCCGGCGCCGGCCCGAGATCCTCGTCGAGGGCGATCTCGACGGCTCGCGCCAGCCAGGCGGCGTCCGGGGGCGAGGGCTGCATGGGTGAACGGTAGCCGGGCGGAAGGGCGGCGTGCGTGACAGATACCCCTGGGGGTATCATCGACCTCATGGCTTCCTTCCTCGACCGGCTCATGCGCCGGGACGCCGACGCCCTGCCCAAGAACGTCCGGGTGGACCGCGCACTCGACCTCGTGGCGGACGGTGCGCAGCTGGTGGACGTCCGCGAGCAGTCCGAGTGGCGCTCGGGCCATGCGCCCCAGGCCCGGCACATCCCGCTCGCCAAGCTGACGAACGAGGCGCGTCGGCTGAAGCAGGACGTGCCGGTCGTCGTGATGTGTGCAACGGGGTCCCGCTCGAAGGCGGCGGCGGCCCAGCTACGATCCATGGGGTACCAGGCCACCAGTCTCACCGGCGGTCTCGCCGCATGGCGGATGGCGGGAGGATCGGTGAGATGACCGTGGCGAAGCAGCAGACGCCGGAGCCCGTGCAGCCCGAACAGAGCGAGCAGCCCGAGCAGGCCCCGGCCGAACGGAGGCCAGGCATGCAGCTCGACCCTGAGGAGATGACCGCGGTCATCCATCGGCTGCGCCGCGCCCAGGGGCAGGTCGGCGGGATCGTCAAGCTCCTGGAGTCCGGCGCCGACTGCGCCGACGTCGTCACCCAGCTCTCGGCCGCCTCCAAGGCGCTGGACCGGGCCGGCTTCGTCATCATCGCCTCCGGCCTGGAGCAGTGCATCACGCGCGGCGACGAAGAGGCCGGCGTGGACCGCGCCAAGCTCCAGAAGCTGTTCCTCTCGCTGGCGTGACCCAGCCTGCACGCGGGTCCGCCGCGGCCTGGGACGCCCGCTACGCGGCGGGCTCGCCGTGGCCGCAAGGCCCGAACGCGACGGTGCACGAGATCGTCGCCCCCCTACCGCCGGGCCGGGCGCGCGACGTGGCCTGCGGCGACGGCCGCCACGCGGTGTGGCTCGCGGGCCTGGGCTGGCAGGTCGAGGCCGTGGACTTCTCCGCGGTGGCCGTCGAGCGAGGCCGACAGGCGGCCGAGCGCCTCGCGGCCGACGGCACCCTGCCCGGCTCGGTGTCCTGGCGGGTGGCCGACGTCAGCGCCGACCGGCCCGAGCCGGCGAGCGCGGACCTGGCGCTGCTCGCCTTCCTTCACCTGCCGCCGGACCAGGCCGTGGCCGCCCTCGAGCTCTCCGCCGGCGCCTTGGCGCCCGGCGGCCTGCTGCTGCTGGTCGGCCACGACCGCGCCAACCTCGACCACGGCACCGGAGGCCCTCAGCACCTGGAGGTGCTCACCGACGCCGAGGCCGTCGCCGGGACGCTGCGCTCGGCCGGGCTGCTCGTCGAGCGCGCTGAGGTCGTGACCCGACCGGTCGAGGGTGCCGACCGGCCGGCGCTCGACACGGTCGTGCTCGCCCGACGCCCAGCCGCCTGAGTCGTAAGTCCCACTCGATATACCCCCGGGGGTATATGCTGGGCGAGCTGGAACCGCGACGGGGTGGGCCTGGGGCCCACCCTTTGTCGTGCCCACGGAATCATCGGCTAGTGAGGACCACCATGAGGATCGTTGTCGTCGGCGGAGTCGCCGGAGGGATGAGCGCCGCTGCCCGGGCCCGGCGCCTGGACGAGGACGCCGAGATCGTCGTGCTGGAGCGCGGCGACTACGTCTCGTTCGCCAACTGCGGCCTGCCCTATCACGTCGGCGGCGAGATCGCCGACCGCGCCTCGCTGCTGCTGCAGACCCCGGCATCGCTGCACGCGGCCCTGAACCTGGACGTGCGCACCGGCCACGAGGTGGTCGCGATCGACCCCGCCGCCAAGCAGGTCACGGTCCGCCTGCCGCACGACGGGACCGACGTCATCGACTACGACGCGCTGGTGCTGGCGCCCGGTGCCACGGCGATCCGCCCGCCGATCGAGGGACTCGACCTGCCCCAGGTCCACACCCTGCGCACCGTGCCGGACGCCGACGCGGTACGCGCCCTGCTCACCGACGCCGCGGACCGCGCCGTGGTGCTCGGGGCCGGCTTCATCGGCCTGGAGGCTGCCGAGGCGCTGCGTGAGCGGGGCCTGGAGGTCGACCTGGTCGACCTCGCGCCGCACGTGCTCCCCCCGCTGGACGCGGAGCTCGCCACGCTCCTGGACGACGAGCTCAGCGCGCACGGTGTCACGACCCACATCGGCGTCGCCGCCCAGGGCATCCGCCCGAGCCGTGGCACCGACCACGCGGTCGAGGTGACCCTCTCCGACGGGACCGTGCTGCCCGCCGACGTCGTGGTGCTGTCGGTCGGCGTGCGGCCCGACACCCACCTGGCCGCCGGCGCTGGCCTGGAGCTCACCGAGCACGGTGCGATCGTGGTCGACACCGCGCAGCGCACCTCCGACCCGAGCATCTGGGCGGTGGGTGACGCCACGGCCGTGCGCCACGGCGTCACGGGGGCGCTGGGGCCGATCCCGCTGGCCGGTCCGGCCAACCGGCAGGGCCGCCGGGCCGCCGACTCGATCATGGGCCGGCTGACCGAGGCGACCCTGGCACGTCCGGTGATCGGCACCGCCGTGGTCCGGGTCTTCGGCCTGACCGCCGCCGTGACCGGGGCCTCCCAGGAGCAGCTGCGCCGCGCAGGGGTCGAGCACCACGTGGTGCACACCCACCCGGGCCACCACGCCGGGTACTTCCCCGGGGCCGAGCAGCTGCACATGACAGTGGTGTTCGCCCCCGACGGTCGCCTGCTGGGCGCCCAGGCGGTGGGTCGGGCCGGCGTGGACAAGCGCATCGACGTGCTCGCCACGGCGCTGGCGGCCGGCATGACGATGGACGACGTCGCCGAGCTCGAGCTGGCGTACGCGCCGCCCTACGGCTCGGCGAAGGACGCGGTCAACATGGCCGGCATGGTCGCGCAGAACGTCCTCGACGGCAGCCTCACGCTCTGGTACCCGCACCAGCTCGACGAGGTGCTCGACACCGCGCTCGTGCTCGACGTGCGCTCGCACGGCGAGTACCGCCGCGGCCACCTGACCAAAGCGCTCAACGTGCCGCACACGGAGGTCCGGGCCCGCCTGGAGGAGATCCGCGAGGAGGCCGCCGGTCGCCCCGTGCGGGTGCACTGCGCTAGCGGCTTCCGCTCCTACCTGGCCCACCGCGTGCTGGTCCAGGCCGGTTTCGACTCGGCGAACCTGTCCGGCGGGATGCTCACCCTGCGCGCCGCCCTCCCGGACCTGGTGCTCGACCTCGGCTGACCCACCCGCGCCATCCCGCGACTTCGGTGGTGGGAGCCGAGTTCGGTGGTCGCGACCACCGAACTCGAGGCCCCACCACCGAACTCGGCGGATAGGGGCGCGGGGTTCAGGTGACCGGGGCCGGGGTGATGTCGAGGTCGCCGTCGGGGGTGAGGGTGACCAGCTGGCGCAGCCGCCAGGCCTCGTCGCGCGCGGGGTGGTCCTCCCGGTAGTGCCCCCCGCGGCTCTCGGTGCGCCGCAGGGCCGTCTCGGTCAGCAGGGTCGCCACCTGGTGCAGGTTGGTGGTCTCCCACTCGGCGACCTGCGGCGTCGCCCGGAGCGCGGGTGCCAGGTCCGCCCTGGTCGGCAGGCCGGCCAGCCGGTCCCTGGCCTGCTCGAGTCCCTCGGCGCACCGGATCACGCCGGGACCGGACGCGGCGATCCGCTGGATCCGGTGCCGGGCCGGGGCCGCCACCAGGGCCGGGTCGCCGCCGCGCTCGACCGGCTCGTGGGGCACGAGGTCCCTCGCGACGACCCGCGCCGCGACCTGCTCGGCGGCCCGGTGGGCGTAGACCAGGCCCTCGAGCAGCGAGTTGGACGCCAGCCGGTTAGCGCCGTGCACCCCGGTGCAGGCCGCCTCGCCCGCGGCGTACAGGCCGGTCAGCGTCGAGCGGCCCGCAAGGTCGGTGAGCACGCCCCCGGAGTGGTAGTGCTGCGCCGGGGCGACCGGCACCAGGTCGGTCGCCAGGTCGATGCCCTCGGCACGCAGGCTCTCGTCGATGGTCGGGAACCGGCGTTGCAGGAACTCCGCACCAAGGTGCCGCGCGTCGAGGAACACGTGGTCGGAGCCGGTCTCGGCCATCCGCCGCACGATCGCGTGCGCGACGACGTCGCGCGGGGCCAGCTCGGCCATCTCGTGCACCTCGGGCATGAAGCGCAGGCCGTCGGTGTCCAGCAGCACAGCACCCTCGCCGCGTACCGCCTCCGACACCAGGGTGAGCTGGCCCTTGACGCCCGACCCGAGCCACAGCACCGTCGGGTGGAACTGGACGAACTCGACGTCCGCGACCGCCGCCCCGGCGCGCAGCGCGGCCGCCATCCCGTCGCCGGTGGCCTCGCGGGGGTTGGTCGAGGACGGGAAGACCTGGCCGATGCCGCCGGTCGCGAGGATCACCGCCGGCGCCAGAGCGGCGCCGACGCCGTCCCGGGTGCCCTCGCCGATCACGTGCAGGGTCACGCCGCACACCGGGCCGGGCCGGCCGTCCGCGTCCGGCGCGGCGGTGAGCAGGTCGAGCACGACGGCGTGCTCGAGCACCTCGATCCCCGGGTCGTTGCGCACCGCCTCGAGCTGGGCGACCAGCGCCCGGGAGATCTCGGCGCCGGTGGCGTCCCCGCCGGCGTGCGCGATCCGGTCTGCGTGGTGCCCGCCCTCGCGGGTCAGGGAGATCTCGCCGCCCGGGCCGGTGTCGAACCTCGCGCCGAGCGCCATGAGTTCGCGCACCCTGCCGGGCCCCTCGGTGACGAGCACCTCGACCGCCGCGCGGTCGCAGAGCCCGACGCCGGCGGCCAGCGTGTCGTTCAGGTGCGCGGCGGGGCTGTCCTCGGGGTCCAGGGCCGCGGCGATGCCACCCTGCGCCCACACCGTCGAGCCGGACGAGAGCGGCCCCTTGGTGACCAGCAGGACGCGAGGCACCCGGGTGCGCAACCGCAACGCCGCGGTCAGGCCCGCGACCCCTGAGCCGACCACTATCGCGTCGGCACCGGTGGTCCAACCCGGCGACGGCGCCGCCAGCCGCCGGGCCAGCGTCACCGGTGGCCCTCGAACGAGACGGCGGAGCTGCCCAGCCCGGGCCTGGCCTCACCCGGGTCGGCGCCCAGGTGCACGATCTTGTTGTCCGCGTCCACGTGCACCACCGACGGCATGTAGGTGCGGGCCGCCGCGTCCGTGAGCCGGCCGTAGGCGATCACGATCACCAGGTCGTCCGGCTCGACGAGGTGGGCGGCGGCCCCGTTGATCCCCATCACACCGGAACCCGGCTCGCCCGGGATCGCGTAGGTGGTCAGGCGCGCACCGTTGGTGATGTCGACGACGTCGACCTGCTCCCCCGGCAGGATGTCGGCTGCCGCCATCAGGTCGGCGTCCACGGTGATCGAGCCGACGTAGTCCAGGTCCGCCTCGGTGATCCGCGCCCGGTGGATCTTGCCGGTCATCATCGTGCGCAGACGGCCCTCGATGGCCATCACTGCTCCTCGTCCTCGGCGGAGCCGGTGAGCTCCAGCACCGCGTTGTCGATCAACCGCGTCGCCCCCACCCTGCCGGCGACCAGCAGGAGGGCCGCTCCACGGTACTCCGGCCCGAGCTGCGCCAGCTCCGGGTCGGTCAGGGCCAGGTAGTCCAGGGCGACCCTCGGCTCGGCGGCGAGCACGGCGGCGGCCGCCCGGTGCACCGCCCGGGGTCCCGCACCGCCGTCGGCAGCAGCACGTCCCGCGGCCAGGGCGCGCGACAGCGCCCGCGCCGCCGCCCGCTCGGAGGGGGCGAGGTAGGCGTTGCGCGAGGACATCGCCAGCCCGTCGGCCTCTCTCACGGTCGGCACCGCGAGCACCTCGACGCCGAGGTCCAGATCGGCCACCATGCGGCGCACGGCGACGAGCTGCTGGGCGTCCTTCTGGCCGAACAGCGCCAGGTCCGGGTCCACCAGGTGCAGCAGCTTGAGCACCACGGTGAGCACCCCGTCCAGGTGGCCGGGCCGGTGCGTCCCCTCGAGCACCTCGCCGATCCGGCCGGCGACCACGGTGACCACTGGGCTGCGCGGGTAGACCTCGTCGACCGACGGCGCGAACACCAGGTCGGCACCGACCGCCTCGAGCTTGGCCACGTCGCCGTCCAGGTCGCGCGGGTAGCGGTCCAGGTCCTCGGTGGGGCCGAACTGCAGCGGGTTGACGAAGATCGTCACGACCACCTGGTCCGCGCGGGCGCGGGCGGCGCGGACCAGCTCCAGGTGCCCCTCGTGCAGCGCGCCCATCGTCATCACGACCGCCCGCCGCGGCGGCCGTTCGGCGAGCGCCGAGGCGAGCTCGGCGCGGGTGCGCAGGATCCTCATCCGTCCTCCCCGTCGGCCAGGGCGTCGAGCAGCCGCTCGGCCTGGGCCGCGTCGATCCGTCCGGCGCGGAGCGCCCGCGCCGTCCCGGCCCTGGCCAGCGCCCGGTAGCCGGGCACCAGGTCGGCGGCCTCCGGGTCCGTGCCGGCGAGCACACCCAGCACGCGAAGGTGTGCCGCGACCGTGCCCGCATCGCCGCGCACCACCGGCCCGGTCAGCGCACTGACGCCACCCGGAGTCGCGACGTCGGCCGCGACACTGCGCACCGCGCCGTCCAGGGCGGCGGACAGCAGCGGGCCGAGCACCCGGTCGGCGTCCTCGACACCCGCGGCGCGCAGCGCGGCGGCGGCCTGGGCGACCAGCACCACCAGGTGGTTCGCGCCGTGCGCGAGCGCCGCGTGGTAGAGCGGCCGGGCCTGCTCGGCCACGACCACGGGCTCGGCGCCGAGCTCGACCACCAGGGCCTGGCCGATCGGCAGCACCGGGGCCGGGGCGGTCACCGCGAACGTCGCCCCGGGTAGCCGGTCGAGGTCGAGCGACGTGCCCGTGAAGGTCATCGCAGGGTGCAGGGCGAGCGGGATGGCGCCGGCGGCCGCGGCCGGTGCCAGGACCCCGGTGCCCCGGGCCCCGGACGTGTGCACCACCAGCTGCCCGGCCTGCCACGCGCCGGTCGCCGCCAGGCCCTCGACGAGCCCGGCGAGCGCGTCGTCGGGGACCGTGAGCAGCACCAGCTCGGCACGCTCGACGACCTGAGGCACCTCGAGCACCGGGACGCCGGGCAGCAGGGTGTCGATGCGCTCACGGCTGGCCTCGGAGATGCCGCTCGCACCCACCACCGCGTGCCCGGCAGAGCGTAGGGCGCTGCCGAGCACCGCACCGACCCGGCCGGCTCCCACCACGCCGACGCCGAGCCGCCCCGCCGGTGCGGTCACTGCGGGTCCTCTCCCGCCCCCGGCCCCGCGTCCTGCTGCATCCAGCGCTCGGGCCCGGCAGCGGCACGCGCCTCGCGCGCGCGGCGGGCCTGGGTGGTCACCAGGTCGCCGGCGACGGCCTGATCGAGGTGGTGCACGCGTGGCGCGACCGGGCCCGGGGTGGAGTGCAGGTCGACGCTGGCCAGCCCGAGCCGGCGCTGCAGCGGCCCCTGGCGCAGCCCGATCGACTGGGTCCGCTCGTGCGGCACGACGATCAGCGTGCGGGTGATCAGGCCGTGCCGCGCGAGCAGCGCCCTCGCGGTGACCAGGTAGGCGTTGCGCCGCCAGCCCCACAGGTCCAGCCAGCGGGCCTGACGCGGACTGGTCACGAAGTGCGCGCCCGGGCCGGAGCCGGACAGCCCCACGTCGAGCACCTGCCTGGCATCGTCGACGCCGAGGTCGGGCAGCACGAGCCACAGCGCGAGCAGCGCCTGGTCGCGTTCACCTACCGGCAGCAGCACGGTCTCCTTGCCGGCATCCTGCTGCGTGGCGTAGCCGGCGATGTTGACCTCGACCCGCCACCAGTCCCGGCCCCGCCAGAGCACCGGCTGGCTGAGCCGCACCGCCTGGACGCGGCCCGGTGGCACGGTCTGCGCCCTGGTCTCCAACAGCCCGTGGCGCAGCCGGATCCCGTCCGGCGACTGCGCGAGCCGGAAGCCGAACTCGCTGGAGAACCGGCCCCACAGCGCGCCGCCGCCCCCGAGCACCGCGGGCAGGAGTGCGAGGGTGACCGCGGGCTGCCGCGCGACCACCGCGATCGTGATCATGCCGACGATCATGAGCAGCACGATGATCGTGCCGATGGACCGCAGCAGGCCCTCGACGACCCGGACCGGCGGCACCGCGACGAGCTCCCGCTCCGGGGCCGCGACGGGCGGCCCCGCGGCGAGGGACGTGCCCTCCTCGCCAGGCACCGCGCCGTCGCGCCGTGGCGCCGAGGTACGGCGCAGGCCCGAGGCCCGGGCCAGCAGGTCGTTGCGCAGCGCCTGGGCGACCTCGTCGCGCAGGAAGGAGAGCCGGACCGCGGAGTCCGACCCGCCGGCGACCTCGATCTTCAGCTCGGTCAGCCCGAAGAGCCGCGCGACCAGGGGCTGGATCGTGTCGATCCCCTGGATCCGGTCCAGCCGTGCGGCCCGCTGGCGGCGGAAGAGCACGCCGGTCTGCAGGTAGATCGCGTCGTCGTCCACGGCGTAGCGGGTCATCCGCCAGGCGACCGCGGCATACCCGAAGCCGAGCCCGACGACGACGACCAGCGCCCCCCCGACCGGGCCGAGTCCGACGACCCGCACCATCCGGAGGGCGTTGGACACGTCGAACTCGACCTGCTGCAACGCCACGACGATCAGCACGGCGAGAACCTTCCAGCCCCGCACCACCGGCGTGATCGGGTGCACCCGCACCCAGTCCAGGCCGGCCGGTGGGTCGCCGGCCACCGGCTGCGGGGCGCTCACAGCCCGGCCAGCCTCGCCTCGCCACGGGCCGCCAGGCGGTCACGCAGCCGGGCCGCCTCCGCGGGGGGCAGGCCGGGGATCGCTGCGTCGCTCGCCGCCGACGCGGTGTGCAGCTGGACGGCCGCGACGCCCGCCCACCGGTCCAGGGGACCGGCGTGCACGTCGACGAACTGCATCCGTCCGTACGGCACGACGACCAGGGCACGGAACATCACCCCGTGCCGGATCAGCAGGTCGTCGTCGCGCTCGGCGTACCCGATCGCGCGCACCTGCCGGGGGATCAGCACCGCCGCCCACACGAAGAGCAGGGCCGCCACGGCGGGGATCACCCACAGCGCCGCGATCCCGCTCAGCGCGGCCGCGACCGCTCCTGCGGCGAGCGGGACCGCAAGGGCCACGCCCGCGGGGATCAGCCGGACGGTGACGAGCCGGGGCGACACGGGCTGCCACCGGACGTCGGTCGGGTCGAAGGGGCTCGTCGGGATCACCTCCTGTGCTGCCATGCCTGCCATCCTTCCACCCGTTCGGGCTCCCTCACGCCTCGGTCGCCCGTCACACCACGGTCGCCGCTCACGCCGCCGAACCCGCCGACACCCCCCCGCCGTGGTCGTCGTCGGGCGGCGGGACCTCGCACCACCGCTCGGCGACCAGGCCGACCACCGCGAGCACCACGGCGCTCAGCGCGCAGACGCCGGCCCCGACCGCGAAGTCCCTCAGCGGCGGGTGGCCGAGCCGGCTGAGCACCACCAGCACGTGGCCGGAGTACCAGCCGGTCAGGATCGCTCCGGTGTAGGCGGCCGCGGTGGCCAGCACCACGGTTCGCGCGGCCAGGAGCGGGTCGAGACCCGGCCGCTTGCCGCGCACGAACTGCCGCACGTTCCACCCGAGGCGAGCGATCACGGCCGCGATGCCCAGCATCACGAGGGCGGCGAGCACCGGCGGAGCGACGAGGATCACGCCCCGACCCTCCAGCGTGTGCAGCAGCGTGGCGCTCACCACCGCGACGGCCCCGGCCAGCAACACCAGCCGCGGCCACGGCGTGCGTCGCATCACCCGTCCTCCGGCGGCGTCCACCAGTCCAGGGCCAGCCAACGGATGCCCTCACGGTCCGGCGCCGTGCCGGCCAGAGCCGCGACCGGCCCGCCGCCGAGGCCGGGCAGCACGGCGTCGGGGGCGAGCTGGGCCCACGGCTCGAGAACGAAGGCGCGCTGGTGGGCCCGGGGGTGCGGGAGCTCGAGGTCGTCGGCGACCGCGAGGGTGGTGCCGTACACGATGATGTCGACGTCGAGCGTGCGCGGCCCCCAGCGCTCGTTCGGCACGCGACCGGCCTCGGCCTCGAGCGCCTGGCACGCGTGCATCAGCGCGCGGGGACTGAGCGTGGTGCGTCCGAGCACCACGGTGTTGAGGAAGTCCGGTTGCGGCGGGCCGCCGACCGCGGCGGTACGCGCCAACGGAGCGACCGCGTCGACCTCGAACGCCGGCGTCGTGGCGAGGGTCGAGACCGCGTGCCGCAGGATCTCCTGGCTCGGACCCTGGTTCGACCCGAGCGCGAGGACGACGTCGACGGGCGCGCCCGGAGGCTCGTCGAGCTGGTCGCCGAGCAGCTCGGGCTCGTCCGCCCAGCTCTCGGGCGGGGCCGGAGGCGGGGGCGGCACGGCGCGGACCTGCTCGCCGGTGAGCGGCTCGAGCGACGGGACGTCGAAGCCGGACGCCGGGGTGGACGGGAGGTGGCCGGGCGCGGCTCCCGCGGGGCCCGAGCCCGACATCACCGGCGCCCAGGCCGGGACGGCGGCAACCGGCCCGTTCGGCTCGGCCTCGGCCTCGGCCACGTCGGCCCAGGGCGCGACCGGCTCCCCGGGCGCGGTCGGATCCGGCACTGCAGGCTCCCCGGGCGCGGTCGGATCCGGCTCGGCTGCCGCCTCCGGCACATCGGGGTCGCGCTCATCGGCGTCGAGCGCGGCGGGCTCGGAGGCGGCCTCGACGGGCTCCGGCTCGGCGCCCTCCTCGGGGACGGCGGCCTGCGACACCGCGTCGAGCACGGTGCCGAGCACGGTGCCGAACACCGCCGTCGCGGGCGCGTCCAGCGGCGCCGACAGCGCGTCGAGACCGTCGACCGCCGACACCGAGGGCGGGTGCTCACGCGACCGGTGGATCTCCACCACCACGTCGGACACCGGCACGCCGACCGGGGCCTCGGGCTTGTGCAGCGCGACGTCGACGGCCCGCACGGCGGGCTGCTCGAGCACGACCGCGGCGATCCGCTCCGCCACGGTCTCGATCAGGTCGGCCGCGGGCCCCATCAGCACGTCGCGGACCCGACCGGCAACCTCCCCGTAGTCCACCGTGCGGTCGAGGCTGTCGGACGCCGCGGCCTCCCGCGTGTCGACGTGCAGCACCACGTCGGCGACGAACACCTGGCCGTCGCGCCGCTCGTGCTCCAGGACGCCGTGGTACCCCGTCGCACGGACCCCGGTCACCCGGATCCGGTCCAGCTCAGCCACCTTCGCCTCCCGTTCGGGCCGCGGTCCAGGCCGCCGCCACTCGCACCGCGTCCGCCGAGCCTGCCACCTCGTGCACCCGGACGCACCATGCTCCGGCCGCGGCGGCGAGAGCGGTGACCGCGACCGTCGCCTCGTCGCGCGCCTCGGGCGGCGCGGGCCCGTCGGGACCCGCGAGCAGGTGCCCGAGGAACCTCTTGCGCGACGCACCGACCAGCACCGGTCGGCCCAGTGCGCGCAGGGCGTCCAGGTGGGCCAGCAGCGGCCAGTTGTCCGAGCCGGGCTTGGCGAACCCCAACCCGGGGTCGAGCACCACCTGCTCGGCCCGGACGCCGGCCTCGACCGCCGCGCCGAGCCGGGCCGCGAGCTCGTCGCGCACGTCGGCGACGACGTCGTCGTAGTCCGCGAGCGCGTCCATCACGTCCGAGGGACCGCGCCAGTGCATCGCGACGTAGACCACTCCGGCGTCGGCCACCACGCCGAGCATCGCCGGGTCGGCGAGGCCGCCGGAGACGTCGTTGACCACGCTCGCCCCGGCCTCGAGCGCATCGGCCGCCACCGCGGCGCGCGTCGTGTCGACGCTGACCACCGCCCCGGCCTCGGCGAGTGCACGGATCACCGGCAGCACCCTGGCGCGCTCCTCGTCGGGCTCGACCCGCTCGGCGCCGGGGCGGGTGGACTCCCCGCCGACGTCGACCAGGTCCGCGCCCTGCTCGACCAGGTCGAGGCCGTGCGCGATCGCGGCGTCCGGCTCGAACCACCGCCCGCCGTCGCTGAACGAGTCGGGCGTCACGTTGACCACGCCCATGACCAGGGTGCGGTCGGTCGCAGCGAGGTCCGCGCGCAGCGGTGCGGGGTGGAGCACGCTCACCGTCCCAGCCTAGGTCTCGCGGACCCGGTCACCCGTGGGTCCGGCGGCCGTCATCGAGCCATGATGAGGCTCATCGCCTCGGCCCTGGTGGCCGGGTTGCGCATCTGACCGCGGACCGCGGAGGTCACCGTGCGCGAACCGGGCGTGCGCACACCGCGCATCGACATGCACAGGTGCTCGCACTCCACCACGACGATCACGCCCGCCGCGCCGAGCACGTCGCTCAGCGCATCGGCGATCTGGCTCGTCATCCGCTCCTGGACCTGGGGCCGGCGGGCGTACAGGTCGACCAGGCGCGCGAGCTTGGACAGGCCGGCGATCCGACCGTCCTTGGCGGGGATGTAACCCACGTGGGCCACCCCGTGGAACGGCAGCAGGTGGTGCTCGCACTGGGAGTACACCGGGATGTCCTTGACCAGCACCATCTCCTCGTGGCCCTCGTCGAAGGTGGTGGTCAGCACCTCCCGGGGATCACGACCCAGACCGGCGAACATCTCCGCGTAGGCCCGGGCGACCCGGGCGGGGGTGTCGCGCAGGCCGTCGCGGTCCGGGTCCTCGCCGACGGCGACCAGCAGCTCGCGCACCGCCGCCTCGGCCCGCTCCAGGTCGAAGCCGCCGGGCTGCTCGGTAGGGCGCCCGGTGATGTCGTCGTCGAGGGTGCTCACGACCCGGGGTGCCCGCCGGGCGGCACCTCGCCGACCGGGGCAGCGGGGTGCTCGGGCCGCGCCGCGGCCGCTTCGTCCTGCGGCACCGCGTGACCGTTGCCCTTGGCCTTCTCGGCCCTGGTCTGCACGGGCGGCAGGTCCGAGACCTGCCGGTCGGGGCTGGACAGCCAGACCTCGCGCGGCTCGCGCTTGGTCACCGGGGCGAAGACCTCGGCCAGCTCGGCCTGGTTGAGGGTCTCGCGCTCGAGCAGCTGGACCACCAGGTCGTCCAGCACGGCGCGGTAGGTGTTGAGGATCTCGTAGGCCTCGTCGTGCGCGGCGTCGATGAGCCGGCGGACCTCGACGTCCACGACGCCCGCGACGTCCTCGGAGTAGTCGCGCTGGTGGCCCACGTCCCGACCGAGGAACACCTCGCCGCTCTCCTGCCCGAGGTGCACCGCGCCGACCCGGTCGCTCATGCCGAACTGGGTGACCATCTTGCGAGCCGTCGTGGTGGCCTTCTCGATGTCGTTGGCGGCGCCCGTGGTCGGGTCGTGGAACACGATCTCCTCGGCCACCCGGCCGCCCATGGAGTAGGCCAGCTGGTCGAGCAGCTCGTTGCGTGTCACCGAGTACTTGTCCTCGGTGGGCATCACCATGGTGTAGCCCAGCGCCCGGCCGCGCGGCAGGATCGTCACCTTCGTCACCGGGTCGGTGTACCGCAGCGCCGCCGCCACCAGGGCGTGGCCGCCCTCGTGGTAGGCGGTGATCTTCTTCTCCTTGTCGTTCATCAGCCTGGTCCGCTTCTGCGGACCGGCGATCACGCGGTCGATCGCCTCGTCGAGCTCGTGGTTGCCCACCAGCTGCAGGGCCGAGCGCGCGGTGAGCAACGCGGCCTCGTTGAGCACGTTGGCCAGGTCCGCGCCGGTGAAGCCCGGCGTGCGCTTGGCGACGGCCGCCAGGTCGACGTCCGGGGCCATCGGCTTGCCCTGGGCGTGCACGCGCAGGATGCGCTCACGGCCACGCAGGTCCGGCGCGTCGACCGAGATCTGCCGGTCGAACCGGCCCGGACGCAGCAGGGCGGGGTCGAGGATGTCCGGCCGGTTGGTCGCGGCGATGAGGATGACGTTGGCGTTGACGTCGAAGCCGTCCATCTCGACGAGCATCTGGTTGAGGGTCTGCTCGCGCTCGTCGTGCCCGCCGCCCAGACCCGCACCGCGGTGCCGGCCGACGGCGTCGATCTCGTCGATGAAGATGATCGCCGGGGCGTTCTGCTTGGCCTGGTCGAACAGGTCGCGCACCCGCGAGGCGCCGACCCCGACGAACATCTCGACGAAGTCGGAGCCGGAGATCGAGTAGAACGGCACGCCGGCCTCGCCGGCCACCGCGCGGGCCAGCAGGGTCTTGCCGGTGCCGGGCTGGCCGTACAGCAGCACGCCCTTGGGGATCTTGGCGCCGACGGCCTGGAACTTGGCCGGGTCCGCGAGGAACTCCTTGATCTCCTGGAGCTCCTCGACCGCCTCGTCCACGCCGGCGACGTCGGCGAAGGTGACCTGCGGGGTCTCCTTCGTCACCAGCTTCGCGCGGGACTTGCCGAACTGCATGACGCGCGAACCGCCACCCTGCATCCGGGACATCAGCCACCAGAAGGCCGCCATGATGAGGACCAGCGGCAGCACGAACGCCAGCAGGTTCTCCCACCACGCCGACTGCGGGTTGAGCGAGTTGTACCCCTGCGGCGGGTCTGCCTTGGCGATCGCCTCGACCACCGTCTGGCCCTGCGGCGCGACGTAGTAGAACTGCACGTGGGTGCCGTAGTCGACGCCGTCCTTGGTGAACGGGGTGGACAGGGTGAGGTCCACCCTCTGCTGCCCATCGGTCACCTGGGCCTGCTCGACGGTTCCTCCCGCGAGCAGCGCCAGGCCGACGGAGGTGTCGACCCGACGCACCTGGGGGGTCATGAACGAGGACGCGCCGATCGACAGGATCAGCACGGCGAGCACGATCCAGAGGAACGGCCCGCGAGTCAGTCGCTTGAGAGTCATCGGTGCCGGGGATGCGCCCCGAACCCTTTCCGTCGCAGGTCAGTCTGGTTGGCAGGGTACCTGCTGAGGCTCGCCGTGCCCTGCGGTGTTCGCCCAGGGCAGCAACCGGCGGCGGACGGGGCCGGGCTCAGTCCGCGTAGACGTGCGGCGCCAGCGTGCCGACGAAAGACAGGTTGCGGTACTTCTCGGCGTAGTCCAGGCCGTAGCCCACGACGAACTCGCTGGGGATGTCGAACCCGACGTAGCGCACGTCGACCTCGACCTTGGCGGCCTCCGGCTTGCGCAGCATGGTCATGATCTCGACGGTGGCGGGGCCGCGGCTGCGCAGGTTCGCCAGCAGCCAGGAGAGCGTGAGCCCCGAGTCGACGATGTCCTCGACGACCAGCACGTGCCGGCCGGACAGGTCGGTGTCCAGGTCCTTGAGGATCCGCACCACGCCCGAGGACGTGGTGCCCGCCCCGTAGGAGGACACGGCCATCCAGTCCATCTGGACCGGCAGGGAGAGCCGGCGCGCCAGATCGGCCATCACCATGATCGCGCCCTTGAGCACCCCGACCAGCAGCACGTCGCGGCCCGCGTAGTCGGCGTCCACCTGGGCGGCGATCTCGTCGAGCCGGGCCCCGAGCTGCTCCTCGGTGAGGAGCACCCGCTCGAGGTCGGCGCCCATGTCAGCTACGTCCACCGTCACTCCCCGGCTGGCTGGTCGGCGTGTGCGGGCTCAGCCTGCCATACCGACGCTCGACCAGGAGACCGGGCAGGTGCGCCGGGCCCTGGCCGGACCAGCGCGTGACCAGGGCGTCGACCGCCGCGACGTGCGCGGCCGACAGCGCGCCGGCCGGAGCTCCCCAGTCGATCAGCGCGGTGCGCAGCGCCCGGGTGCGCACCGCGCTCGGCGCCTCGGCGAGCACGTCGACGTCCAGCCCGTGCCCCGCCCCGGGAGCGGCCCCGTCGCGCGCCCGGGCGAGGAGCTCGTCCGACAGCGGCTCGAGCACCTCGGCGTCCGCGCGCAGCAGGTCAGCGGTCCGCGCCAGCGCGGGCGCCACCCCGGGGCCGAGCGCCTTCTCGAGGACCGGCAGGAGGGTGTGCCGGACCGACGAGCGTCGCGCTCCCCCGCCCTCGGGCAGGTTGGTCGGGTCGTGCCACGGCTCCAACCCCTGGGCCGCGCACGACGCCCCGAGCACCTCCCGGCGCAGCCCGAGCAGCGGGCGGCGCAGCCGGCCCCGCACCGCGGGCATCCCGGCCAGCGAGCGGGCGCCCGAGCCGCGCGCCAGGCCCAGCAGCACCTGCTCGGCCTGGTCGTCCAGGGTGTGGGCGAGCAGCACGGCGACGGCGTCGAGCTGGTCCGCGGCGGCATCGAGGGCCGCGTGCCGGGCCGCCCGCAGCGCCGCCTCGCCCGTTCCGTCCGGCTCGACCGCACGGACCTGCACCGGGTCCAGGCCCAGCGACCGGCACACGGCGGCGGCGCGGGCGGCGACCTCGGCGCTGTCCGGCGCCAGCCCGTGGTCGACCACCACCGCGCCCGCGCGCAGGCCCAACCGCGGTGCGACGAATGCGGTCGCCGCCGCGAGCGCGAGGGAGTCGGGGCCGCCGGAGCAGGCCACGAGCACCAGCGGCCCGGGGGCGTCGTCGGCCGGCACGAGGGCCGCGAGGTCCTCCCGAAGCGCGGCGCGCACCGCGGCGACCGCGGGGTGGGGGCCGGTCACGGCCGGGTCCGGCGCAGCCAGGCCGCCGGATCGGCGATCTCGGCGCCGGTCGGCAGCGCCGCCGGCTCGGTCCAGGCGACGTCGAGCGCATCGGGCGCCGCGCGGCGCACCTCACGGACGAACACGGCACCGTCGCGGTACTGGGCGTGCTTGGCCTCCACGCCCATCAGCCGCCGCAGCACACGCTGCGCTCCACCGGCGGAGCGCCGCGCGGCCATCTTCTCCCGCAGCCGGCGCCGCGAGCGGATCACCGTGGCGGGCACCGCGTCCATCGCGACGTCAGCGTGCCCCTCGAGCAGGGCCATCGTCGCGGTGACCCGGTCGAGAACCTCACGCTGCTCGTCGTCGAGCATGGCTGCCATCGGCACGTCATCGCCGCCCCGGAGCGCGCGGACCACCGACCCGAGCACCGCGGACAGGTCGGTGCCCGAGCCGGCGAGCGACTCCATCAGCCCGGTGGCCTCGGCGCTCAGGTGCCCCGCGAGCCAGGGCGCGGCCGCGAACTGCAGGGCGTGGGTCTGCTCGTGGACGGCGACCCACAGCGCGAAGTCGTCGTGGTCCACGTCCATCGACCGCCCGATCTCGAGGATCGAGGGTGCGACGAGCAGCAGCCGCCCGTCGCCGTGGTACGGGTCGAACTGCCCCAGCACGCGCGTGCCCAGGACGGCCAGGGCGACGGCGAGCTGCGAGGTCGCGGATCGACCGCCGGGCAGTGCGGGCCCGACCATCGCCACCATCGACTGTGCCGCCGCCCGGGCCCAGCCTGCCCGGTCCACGACCAGCACGGGGCCCGGCTCCGGGCGGCCGACCGTGTCCAGCGCCGACCCCATCCGAGCAGCCCGCTCGGCCAGCGGACGGGCCCGCTCGGCCGCTCGGTGCAGACCCTCGACCAGACCGGCAGCCTCGGCCCGCTCCGGGACGTGGCCCGGCGGGATGAGCCGCGCGGCCCAGCGGCCGGCTCGATCGGCGTCCAGGGCGGCGCCCACCTCCCGGGTCACGCGGCAGCCTCGGTGCACCCGCAGCCGGCCAGCCGCTGCAGGAACGTGTCGATCGCGGCGCGCGGACGCGTCTGGCCACCGGGCGGCGTCTCGTCGGCCATCACGGCGAAGGCGAGCAGCCTGCCGTCCACGGTCTGGACCGTGCCGGCCAGGGACGTCACGCCCGGGAGGCTGCCCGTCTTGGCACGCACCAGGCCCTGACCGGGGCCGGAGGTGAAGCGATCCGCCAGCGTGCCGAGCCAGCCCCCCACCGGCAGGTCGGTGAGCACCGGGAGCAGGTCCTCGCCGCCCGGCTGAGCGGCGACGCGCACCGCATCGATCAGGGCCCGCGCCGGGACGCTCGACAGCGCCGACAGACCGCTGCAGTCGTCGAGGCGCGCCCCGGCCACGTCCACGCCGTCGTAGGCGACCTGGGCCAGCACCGCAGCGGCGGCGCCCTGGAAGCTGCCCGGGAGCCCTCGTTCGACGGCGACCAACCGGCCCAGCACCTCGGCGATGGTGTTGTCCGAGACGTGCAGCGTGTACCGCACGATCTCGGCGACGGTGGCCGACTCCACCCGGCCGAGCTCCATCGCGTCCTGCGGCGCCGCAGTCCGGGTCGGGTCGCCGACCACGGTGATGCCGGCCTGGGCCAGCAGGTCCGCGAGCTGGGCCGTCGCGTGCAGCGCGGGGTCCGGGTAGCGCGGCGGGTACTCCTCGTCCGGCTTGGTCTTGGCGATCTCGACGCCCACCGGGCTCACGGCCGCCACGTACCCGGCCGCGACGTCGGGCGCCTTCCAGTCCGGGTGGATCGCCGGGCCGGAGAACAGGGTGTCGTCGACCCCCAGGCGCACCTGGGTCACGCCGGCCTGCCGCAGCCTGGCGACCACCTGGTCGGCAAGATCGGCCAGCCCGGCGTGACCGACGACCGCACCGGGGTCGCCGTGGCCCGCCGCGAGCATCATGTCGCCGCCGCCTACCAGGACCAGCCGACCCGGCTCGGTCTGCACGACGGTGGTGGGCAACCTGGTGTCCGACCCGAGCGCGGAGACCGCAGCCATGGCGGTGAGGATCTTCACGGTGGAGGCCGGGACCTGGCCGGCGTCGCCGGAGAGATCGGCCAGCACCGTGCCGGTGAGCACGTCGGACACCATGACCGAGGTGGAGGCGCCCATCCGGTCGTCGCCGACCAGCGCGGCGGCCCAGGCCGCGACGGTCGCGGCGTCGGGCAGCGGGGCGGCGGGGTCCAGGTCGGCGATCACAGGGGTGACCGGGTCGGCCGCGGTGGCGCCGGGCGCGGTGGGGAAGGGCTCGGCGGTCGGCGGCGGGGGCTCGAGCGTGAGGACCCCCGGTGCGAGGTCGAGCGCATCGAGCGTCAGCCAACCGGCGCCCAGCCCGAGCACGGTGACCAGAACGCCGGTGATCACCGTCCGCCCTCGCGCGCCCACTGCTGTCCTCCTCACCCCCCGCCACCTGCCGTCACCCTCCGGCGGCGGCGCTGCGGCCGTCGATGCGTCACACTAGGTCACCCAGCGTCCACCACGTGCCGGCCGGAGGAGAACCGTGGAGTTCGACGTCACGATCGAGATCCCCAAGGGAAACCGCAACAAGTACGAGGTGGACCACGAGACCGGTCGCATCAAGCTGGACCGGATGCTCTTCACCTCCACCCGCTACCCGGACGACTACGGGTTCATCGACGACACGCTGGGCGAGGACGGCGACCCGTTGGACGCCCTCGTCCTGCTCGAGGAGCCGACCTTCCCCGGCTGCCTGATCCGGTGCAGGGCGCTGGGGATGTTCCGGATGCGCGACGAGATGGGCGGAGACGACAAGGTGCTGTGCGTGCCGGTCGGCGACCAGCGGGCCTCGTGGCGCCAGGACATCGACGACGTCTCGGAGTTCCACCGCCTCGAGATCCAGCACTTCTTCGAGGTCTACAAGGACCTGGAGCCCGGCAAGTCCGTCGAGGGCGCGCACTGGGTGGACCGGGCGGCCGCCGAGGAGGAGATCACCCGCTCCTACCAGCGCGCCAAGGAAGCCGGGTACGGCCACCCCAAGGGTGGCGCCGGTCACTAGGGCCGCCCTGCCGCCACGGCGACCACCCCTTCCACCCGGCTACTGCTCGACCGGGGCGCCCGCCTGCCGATCTGAGAGACGACGCTCCGACGCCCACCCGCCGTCGGGCCGACACCCGTGCGTCGCCGCCGGTTCAGACCTGCGACCTAGCGTGGTGGGCAAGGTCGTAGGACAGGAGCACGCCATGCCGAGGTACCTGCTCGTCGACGGCCCCTTGGACGGCGAGGTGCTGGGCACCAGCGACGCCCACGAGGCCGGCGAGGTGCTCGAGGTCGAGGTCGTCGACGTGGCCCAGGTCGAGGTCCCGCGGTTCCGCTACGCCGTGGAGACCACCGCCGAGTTCCGCCGGCCCGGCCGCCTGCGGCACGTACCCCTCGCGAGCTGAGGTCGGCGCCGAGGGTCTCGCTCGGAACATCAGTCACGACATCCGCGACGAACCTTCCGCGGCCGACCGGGTCCGGACCGGTCGGTCAGGGCCGCCCGGCGTAGGGCATGGTGCCCGACCAGCGCATCGCGGTGACCCGGACGGTCAGCCCGGGTCGGGGAGCCTCGACGATCTGACCGTTGCCGATGTACATCGCCACGTGGTAGACGCTGCCGGGGTTGGACGGGGCCGTCCCCCAGAACACCAGGTCACCGGGGCGCAGGTCGTCGTAGGAGACCTTGCGCACCTGCCGGTACTGGTCGCGCGAGGTTCGGTACAGGGACACGCCGGCGGCCTGCCACGCGCGCATGGTCAGCCCGGAGCAGTCGTAGGAGTCCGGGCCCGATGCGCCGTACACGTAAGGGGTGCCGACCTGGGAGAGCGCCCAGTCGACCGCGGCCTGCCCCTGGGCCGCCGAGCCGCGCTGCGACCCGGTGCCGAGCCCGTACGGGTCGGGCGCCGGCGTAGGTGCGGGGGTGGGCGTCGGGGTGGCGGAGGGAGCCGGCGTTGCGGGCGGGCTCGGTGCCGCCGTCGGTGCCGGCGTCGAGGCGGGTGCCGGCGTCGAGGCGGGTGCCGGCGTCGAGGCGGGTGCCGGCGTCGAGGTCGGGGACGCGGTGGACCCGGCCGGCGGTGAGGTCGGCCGGCCGGCCGGGGTCGGCTGCGTGACCGGGGTCGGCTGCGTGGCCGGCGTGGCCTTCTCCCGCTCGGCCCGCGCCGCGGCCTCTTGGCGCGCCTGGCGCTCGGCGTCGAGCTGGGCCTGACGCTGGCGCTCGACGTCCACCGACACCTGACGCGCCGCGGCGAGCCGGATGATGAGGTTCTCGCGCTCGGCCTGGACGGCGGTGACCGTCTGCTCCGCTGCGGTCTGGGCCTGCTGCGCCTCGGCGAGGGACTGCTGGGCGTGGACCGCGGCGTCCTGCGCCTCCTGGGCGGCGCTGGAGGCGTGGGCCTGGAGCGTGGTGGCGACCACGTCGGCGGCCTGGAACCGTTGCAGGGCCCGGTCGGCGCGGCTGCCCAACCGGTCGATCGCGTCGGTGCGGGCGACCAGGTCGTCGATGCCGTCGGAGGTCAGCAACGCACCGACGGTGTCCATGGTCCCGCCGGAGCGGTAGGCCTCCAGGGCGATGCCGGCCAGCTCCGCGCGCGCCTGTTCGGCGGCCTGCTCGGCGGCTCGCGCCCTCGTGGTCGCCTCGCGGCTCGCGGCCGCGGCGGCTTCGGCGTCGACGGTGGCCTGCGTGTACGCCTCGCCGGCGACCCCGACCGCCTGCCAAGCGGCGTCGAGCCGGTCCTGCTGGAGCGCGAGCTCGACCTCGATGCGCGCGACGGCGGTCGCCGCGTCGGTCACGGCGGCCTTCGCGTCGGCCACGTCCTGGTCGTCGACCGGGTCGGCCCACGAGGCGGAGCCGCCGAGCACCCCGGCGGCCAGCGCGAGGGCAGCGACGACCGCGGCGCGACGCGTCCCCCGCATGCGCTGCTCCCCTCGCCGGTCGACGCCGACGCTACTGGCTTTGTTCACAGAAGTGAACACCAGTAACACCACCATCATCTGTTGACACCAGCCACCACCCGTTCGGGCGAGTCGCACCCCGGTCATCGGCACGTCGGCGCGTCGCCTTGACGCCGCGGCCTCGCGACCTTGCGCAGCTCGGCCACCCGACCACCCGCCCCGGCCCCGGCCCCGGGCCGCGGTACTACGTCCCGAACCGAGCGAGACGGAGCGTGCCGTCCCGGATCGCGAGACGGGTGTTCGGCGAGCTGGACTCCTGGACGTACGCTCACCGCCATGACCCGCCGAATGTGCCGCTGACGCGCACGTTCGGCATGCCCGCACACCGGTGAGCACCTGGCGCTACAGCGCCACGTACCGGCGGGCCTGAACCCCGACGTGCCACACCTGCCCCGACCCCCTTGCGGGCCGGCCAGGGTCAGCACGCTGCCCGTGGTCTCCCGCACCCACTCAGCCAGGAGCCACGATGAGCACCCAGCACTGGTCCTTCGAGACCCGACAGATCCACGCCGGCCAGACCCCGGACGCCGCGACCGGCGCCCGCGCCCTGCCGATCTACCAGACCACGTCCTTCGTCTTCGACACCGCCGAGCAGGCGGCCGACCGGTTCGCGCTCAAGGAGCTCGGCCCCATCTACACCCGGATCGGCAACCCGACCACCGAGACCGTCGAGAACCGGATCGCCGACCTCGAGGGCGGCGTCGGCGCCCTGCTGGTCGCCTCCGGCCAGGCCGCGGAGACCGTCGCGATCCTCAACATCGCCGAGGCCGGGGACCACGTGGTCGCGTCGTCGTCGCTGTACGGCGGCACGTACAACCTGCTGCACTACACATTGCCGAAGCTCGGCATCGAGACGACGTTCGTCACCGACCCTCACGACCCGCAGCAGTGGCGTGACGCCGTCCGGCCCAACACCAAGCTGTTCTTCGGAGAGACGATCCCCAACCCCAGGTCCGACGTCCTCGACATCGAGACGATCGCCGGGATCGCCCACGAGGCCGGGGTGCCGCTGATCGTCGACAACACCGTCGCGACGCCGTACCTCATCAACCCGCTGCGCTGGGGCGCGGACATCGTCGTGCACTCGGCCACCAAGTACCTGGGCGGGCACGGCACCGCGATCGGCGGCGTGATCGTCGACGGCGGGACGTTCGACTTCGCCCAGCACCCCGAGCGCTACCCGAACTACAACACGCCAGACCCGTCCTACAACGGCCTGGTGTTCGCCCGTGACCTCGGGGTGGGCGGGGCGTTCGGCGTGAACCTCGCGTTCATCCTCAAGGCGCGCGTGCAGCTGCTGCGCGACCTCGGCTCCGCGATCAGCCCCTTCAACGCCTTCCTCATCGCCCAGGGCATCGAGACCCTCTCGCTGCGGGTCGAGCGCCACGTCGCCAACGCCCAGCGGGTCGCCGAGTGGCTCGAGGCGCGTGAGGAGGTGCTCACGGTCAACTACGCGGGCCTGGAGTCCTCGCCGTGGCACGCCAACCAGCTCAAGTACGCCCCGCGCGGCGCCGGCGCCGTGCTGTCCTTCGAGCTGGCCGGCGGCGCCGAGGCGGGCAAGGCCTTCGTGTCCGCCCTCGAGCTGCACTCCAACGTCGCCAACATCGGCGACGTGCGCTCGCTGGTGATCCACCCGGCGTCGACCACCCACAGCCAGCTGACGCCGGAGGAGCAGGCGCTGTCCGGGGTGACGCCCGGCCTGGTCCGCCTCGCGGTGGGGATCGAGCACGTGGACGACATCCTGGCCGACCTCGACGCAGGCTTCCGCGCCGCCAAGGACGCGTGATGGCCCCGCCCTCCCGCCGGGAGTCACCGGCCGCGCTGCGGGTGCTGCCGGGTGGCCGCGTGCACCCCGGCCTCTGGCGGGAGGGCGACCCCGTCGGGCGTCGGCAGTTCACCGAGCTCGGCCCGCAGGACCTGGAGACCGGCGGGCACCTGCCCGCCGTCCGGGTCGCCTACGAGACCTGGGGCACCCTCGCCCCCGACCGGTCCAACGCGATCCTGGTCGAGCACGCACTGACCGGGGACTCCCACGCGGCCGGCCCCGCCGGGCGGGGCCACCCGAGCCCGGGCTGGTGGGACTGGGCGATCGGCCCGGGCCGGGCGCTGGACACCGACCGCTGGTTCGTGGTGGTGCCCAACGTGCTCGGCGGTTGTCAGGGATCCACCGGACCGTCGTCGCGCGCGCCGGACGGCCGCCCGTGGGGCTCGCGCTTCCCGTACCTGACGGTGCGCGACCAGGTGGCCACCGAGATAGCCCTGGCCGACGCGCTCGGCATCGACGCGTGGGCACTGGTGATCGGCGGCTCGATGGGCGGCATGCGCGCCCTGGAGTGGGCCGTCACCGTTCCGGACCGGGTGCGTGCGGTCGCTCCGCTGGCCACCACCGCGGCGAGCACCGGGGACCAGATCGCCTGGGCGCACGCGCAGCTCGCCGCCATCCGCTCGGACCCGGCCTGGCACGGCGGGGACTACTACGACGTCGCCGACGGCCGGGGCCCGGTGACCGGCATGGGGGTGGCGCGCCAGATCGCGCACGCCACCTATCGCAGCGCGCTCGAGCTGGACACCCGCTTCGGCCGGCAGGCGCAGGACGGCGAGCAACCGCTGGGCGGCGGTGGCAGGTTCGCAGTGCAGTCCTACCTCGACCACCACGCCGGCAAGCTCGCCGGACGCTTCGACCCGGCGTCCTACGTGGCCCTCACCGAGGCGATCCTGTCCCACGACGTGGGGCGCGGCCGGGCCGGCGTGGCCGCGGCGCTCGGCCGGGTCACCGCACGGTCGCTCGTCCTCGCCGTGGACTCCGACCGGCTGTACCTGCCCGAGCAGTCGGCGCAGATCGCCGCGGCCCTGCCCGGCTCCCCCGAGCCGGTCGTGGTGCACTCCGACCACGGGCACGACGGGTTCCTCATCGAGGCCGACCAGGTGGGCCCGCGGATCCGCGCCCTGCTCGACGAGGTCTGAGGGCCCACCCCGCGGCGCACCCGGCGCAAGACGTCGCCGCCTCCCGACACGTACCCGGTAGGGCCGGACGCCATCGGGAGGGCGCGCGCGTCCGGAGCGGGGTGGTGCGCGTGGTGTCGGTCAAGGGCGCGGTCGTCCTGTCCTGCCTGCTGACCATGGGGGCGTGCTCGAGCCCGCAGCGCTCGACCGCGGCGCCCCCGACCGTCGTGTGCGGCACCACCCTGAGCACCTCGCCCGCGGGCGCGACGATCGACGACGCGACCATCGACCCACCGGTGATCACCAGGACCACCGTGGGTTCCGGCTACGCCGGGCTCGGCCCGGTGTTCCTGCGCGTGGCGACCGGCTGCGATCACGGTGTGACCCTGTCGATCACCCCTGCGGGAACGGCCACGATCACGCGGGAGGCCGACGCCCGGGACGGGCTTCCTGCCGCCGTCGTCCTGGACGTCCTGAGCAACGCCGAGATCCACGTCACCGGCGTGCGCGACGGCGTGGAGGTGTCGTCGGCCGAGATCCACATCGCCCCCTGACCGCGGCACGCCGGTCGCGCCGCGCGGCTCCACGGGTGACGATCGACCGATGAGCCACCTGCCCCGCACGGCCGCCGCAGCCCTCGCCACCGCCCTCGTCGGCGGGATCGGCACCCGCCCGCGCTCCGCGTGGTACCTGTCCCTGCGCAAGCCGACGTGGCAGCCGCCGAGCAGCGCGTTCGGACCGGTGTGGACCGGGCTGTACGCCCTGGTGGCCATCGCCTCCGGGCGGGCCCTGGACCGCGCACGGCCGGCCGAGCGCCGCCGCTACGCCACCGCGCTGGGCGTCAACCTCACGCTGAACGCCGCCTTCAGCTGGCTGTACTTCACCGCCCAGAACCAGCGTGCCGCCCTGGTCGACGAGGCGTTGCTCGTGGCGTCCACCGCGGACCTCGTGCGCCGCACCGCACGGCTCGACCGCGCGGGGGCCGCCATGCTGGTGCCGTACCTGGCGTGGGACGTGTTCGCCATGTCGCTGACCGTCGCGGTGATCCGCCGCAACCCCGACCGCTCCTGATCCGCTCGCTCGACGAGAACCCCGCTGCGCCGGCGCCCAACCGACCGCGCGCACACCGATGAGCAAGCGGCGCCCCGACGGCCGCGCTCCACCGTTGAAGCGTTGGCGTCGATATGTGACGGCAACGCTTCACCACCGATCGGCCACGCCGGTGCTGATGCTCAGGCGCTCTCGCCCAGATGCCGCCACGCGCAGTCATGGCCGCCGGGCCCGAAGGGCTCGTCGCGATGGTCGCCGCGTCTCGGCCGGATCTGGTGCGATCGACACCGGTTCGAGCCGGAGACGGGCGATCTTCCGGGGGCGACGGCCACGCGCTCACGCCGCGGTCCGCGCTCGCGCCGAGAGGTGGCTGCCGATGGGCGCGCGGGACGTGGGCGGGCCAGGCGTCGACCCGACCGGATGTCGGGGCCGGGATCTACCTTTCGGGGATGGTGACGGGACGGACCTGGGTGATCGTCGCCTCACGGGACCACGCGATGCGGGGTGTCGGGGGCGGCTTCGTGATGGCCAACCACGGCAAGCGGGCGCCGATGGCGCGGCTGTCGCGTGGCGACGGCATCGTCATCTACTCGCCGACGACCACCTACCCCGACGGGGCGCCGTTGCGGGCCATCACGATCGTCGGCGAGGTGACCGGTGACGCCCCCGAGCCGAGCGACGTGATCGAGGGTGGCTATCGGCGGGCGGCCGCACTGCGAGCGATCGAGCCCCTGCCGCTGGACAGGATCCGCGAGCACCTGCCGACCTCGCGGATCCGGTTCGGCTTCTTCGAGCTCGACCCCTCGGACGCCGGGGCCATCTGGGACCTCGTGGGCGAGCGCGCCTGAGTGGGCACCGGAGCACAACCACGCTCGCGGCTGCGAGCCGTTGCCGGATCGTGTCCCGATGGAGTCCCGTGCCCGGCCCACCCGAGGGGGCGCCGGGCGGATGATGGTCGCATGACCGTCCGTCGATGGGGCGGCGCAGCGGCCGCCGCCGTGCTCCTGCTGGCCGCGTGCGCCGGCCCGGGCACCGAACCGAGCGGGTCGAGCTCGCCCACCTCGACCGGGTCCCCCACGACGTCGGGCACGACGTCGCCCACCGCGTCGCCCACCGCGTCGCCCACGACCTCCACACCACCCGTCACGCTCGAGCAGCCCGCCGTCTGGCCGGCCGCCGACATGGTGCTGACCACGCCGGACGCGGCAGCCACCGCGTTCGTCGAGACCGCCGTGGGCGTGCCGGCCCAGCTGGGCCCGTTCATGGCCGGCGACGCCCGCTCCGGCGAGATCGAGCTCCGGTTCGCCGGCGAGTCCGGCGCGACCCCGGTGGTGCGCGGCACGCTGCTGCTGCGCATGCTCGGCCCGGGCGACGGCTGGTTCGTGATCGGCGCCGTGAGCGACGGCGTGACGATCGGCACCCCCGCGTCCGCCGCGACGGTCCCTGCCGGGATGGTCGAGGTCGCGGGATCGGCGCGGGGCTTCGAGGGCACCGTGATCGTCGAGGTCTTCCGTCCGGGTCAGGCCACACCGCTGGACCGGCAGATCGCCCAGGGCGGCTCCATGGCCGACCTCGCGCCGTTCACGGCAACCGTCGACCTGTCCGGCGCCGCCCCGGGCGAGACGCTCGCGATCGTGGTGCGCGGCGGCACCGGCCACGGGGAGGATCCAGGCGAGCTCGCCGCGATCCCGGTCGTCGTCGAGGGCTGAGGGCGCGGACCTCGGCGGAACCGCAGCACGCGCGGTCCCCGGACCTCCGGGCACGCACCCCCGGCGCCGACCTAGATTGGTCCCCATGCTCGCCGCGTTCGCCGCCCGGATCACCCCCGACGACCCGGTGTCAGGACTCGAGGTCGCGCAGGTCCCGGACGCGGCGCCGCCGCCCGGGCGCCCGGACTGGTCGGTGGTCGAGGTCCGGGCCGCAGCGCTCAACCATCACGACCTGTGGTCACTGCGCGGCGTCGGGCTCTCCGCCCGGCAGCTCCCGATGGTGCTGGGCACCGACGCCGCCGGCGTCGTGGTCGAGGGCCGGGACGGCGGGCCCGCACCGGTCGGGTCCGAGGTCATCGTGTATCCGGTGATCGGCGCGACCGGGCACGGCGTCGGCCCCGAGGAACGCCGCTCGCTGCCCTCCGAGCACTACCCGGGCACCCTCGCCGAGCGGGTCGCGGTGCCCACCTGGAACCTGGTGCCCAAGCCGCCGGAGCTGACCTTCGCCGAGGCCGCGTGCCTGCCCACCGCCTGGCTGACCGCCTACCGGATGCTCTTCGCCAGCGCAGAGCTGCGACCCGGGGACCGGGTCCTGGTGCAGGGCGCGGGCGGCGGGGTGTCGTCCGCGGCGATCGCGCTGGGCTCAGCGGCCGGCCTGGAGGTGGTGGCCACCAGCCGCAGCGCGGCCAAGCGCGAGCACGCCCTGGCCGCCGGCGCCGTCGCGGCGATCGAACCCGGCGAGCGCAGCCCGTTCCGGGTCGACGCGGTCATCGAGACGGTCGGCGCAGCGACCTGGTCGCACTCGGTCAAGGCACTGCGTCCGGGCGGCACCGTGGTGGTCGCCGGAGCGACCACCGGCGACCAGCCGGGCGCGGAGCTCACCCGGGTCTTCTTCACCGAGCTGCGCGTCCTCGGCGCCACGATGGGCACCCGCGAGGACCTCGAGGCCCTGCTGCGGTTCGTGGTGCGCACCGGGCTGCGCCCGCCGATCGATTCGGTCCACCCGCTCGGCGACGCCCGCGCGGCCCTGACCCGCCTGGCGTCCGGCGAGCACCTGGGCAAGGTCGTCGTGCTGCCGTGACCGCCTGGACCCCGCCGACGCCCGACGAGGGCTGGGTGCCCGACCTGCTGGGCCCCGACTTCGCCGCCCGGACACTGCCGCTGGCGCCGGACGACGAGGGCGAGGTGGTCGCGACCCTGGTCCGCCACCGGCCGCCGACCGACGAGCCGAGCCTGCCCGCCCGCGTCGTGCTGTACCTGCACGGCTGGAACGACTACTTCTTCCAGACCTCGCTCGCCGAGTACTGGCACCGCCAGCACGTCGCGTTCTACGCCCTGGACCTGCGCAAGTACGGCAGGAGCCTGCGCCCGCACCAGACCCCGAACTACACCGACGACCTGGCCGCCTACGACGAGGAGATCGACGCCGCGCTCGCCCTGATCCGGGCGGCCCACGGCTCGGTCGCCCGGATCTCGATCATGGCGCACTCGACCGGCGGTCTCATCGCGGCGCTGTGGGCCCGCCGCCACCCGGGGGGCGCCACGTCGCTGGTTCTCAACAGCCCGTGGCTGGAGCTCGCCGGAGCCTCTTTCGCACGCAGCGTCACCACCCCGGTGGTCGCCACCCTGGCCCGCACCCAGCCCAAGAACCCGATGCCCAACATCGACCCCGGGCACTACGCGCGCTCGGTGCTACGCCGCCACGGCGGCGAGTGGGAGTACGACGAGGCCTGGCGCCCGCACCCGATGTTCCCAGTGCGCCCCGGCTGGCTCCAGGCGATCCTGATCGGCCACGCGCAGGTGTCGCGCGGCCTCGACCTGCGGATACCGGTGCTCATGGCCGCCTCGGCGACGAGCCTGATCTCGCCACGCTGGCACGACCAGATGCGCGCGGCCGACACCGTGCTCGACGTGAACGTCCTGGCGCGACGAGCGGTCATGCTCGGGCGCCTGGTCACCGTGGTGCGCATCCCCGGTGGCCTGCACGACCTGACCCTGTCGGCACCCGAGGCCCGGGCGCAGTTCTACGCCGAGGTGACCCGCTGGACGGCCACCTACGGCTGGGGCTGACGCAACGGGGCCACGGCGTCGGCCAGCGACGGCCCCTCCTCGTCCTCGACGCGCCAGACCCGCCAGCCGTCCACCGGCGCCTGCGCCCCGCTGACGATCTCCGCAGCGGCGGACGGGTCGGTGACCCGCGTGCCGTCGACCAGCTCGATCACACCGTCTGCCCGGAGCAGCGCCTCGTAGGTCTGCCCGCGCCGGCGGCGGTGCCACACCAGCGCGAGCGGGCCGCGCCGGGCGAGCGCCACCAGGCGGGCGTCGACCGCCGTGGGCTCAGGGCCGGTCCGTGGGTGCTCCGCGCCGTTCCTCCGCGCCTCGGGGCCCGTGCCGGGGGCCTGCGGGGCGACCGTGGGGCGCTTCGCGTCGCCGCTCGGGGCCTCGACCCGCTGGTTCTCGGCGGTGTCCGCGGAGGGCTCGGCGACGTGGGACCGCACCCCGGTCGGCTGCGCGTCAGCCACAGCGGGCGGCGGAGGCTGGACGGGCACGCCTTGACCGGAGCTCCGCAGCCCGGTCGGCACCCGGGTGACCACCCGGCCGTGCTGCTCGCTGAGTCGCTCGACGGTGTCCTCGTCCGGCGGCTCGACCGCCGGCCGCGGCGCCGACGCGCGAGTGGTCACCGTCGCGACCCCACCCGACACCGTCCAGGAGCCGTCCGGGGCGGAGACGTGCACCGGTGAGACGTCGATCATCTGCCCGCCGGGGCCGTCGACCAGTCCGACCCGCAGCACGTCCACGCCCCGGTCGGTGAGCGCCTCGACCGCGTCCCGCAGGCGCTCGTGCACCTGGCCGCAGACCAGCAGCAACCGGGCGCCGTGGCGGTCGGGCACGAGCCGCGCCGCCGGCACCGCCTCACGGAACGCCGTCAGATCAGTGGTGAACCGCTGGGCGCCGCCGTCGTACCGCGCCCCGAGGTCGCGCAGGCTCAACCGGGCCGCCCGGCCCAGGAAGGCCAGTGCCCGCAGCAGCGCAGCCCCGTCAAGCAGCCCGACGACCTCGACGACCACCGGCCGGCCGAACGCGTCCACGGCGAGCAGGTAGGGCTCGTCGGCGCCGCCGGCCCGCACCGACACGGGCAGCAGGTGCTCGCCGAGCAGCGCGCCCAGGTGCTCGTCCACGACCGTAGCGCCGTACACCGCCTCGGCGGGGCGGACGGGGTGGGCGCCATCGGGGCGCCCACCGTTGACGGCGAACAGCGGCATGGTGGGTCCAGTCTCGTTCCTCGGGGCACCTCGAGACTACGGGCCGCCCGAGATGTCCGATATGCCCCGTTCGGGTGTCCACGCTCGTCCGTTCCGGTGACCGGGGGCCGCGCCCTGCTCCGTTCGGGTCACGACGCCGCCCCTCGGCGCAGCAGCTGGGCCAGGTGCACGCCGCGAACGCCGGCGAGCTGGTCGGCCTGGGTCCGGCAGGAGAACCCGTCGGCGAGCAGCACCGTCCCGGGCGGAGCCTCGCGCAGCGCGGGCAGCAGCGCGTGCTCGGCCACCGCCACCGACACCTCGTAGTGGCCGCGCTCCATGCCGAAGTTCCCGGCCAGGCCGCAGCAGCCGGACAGCGTCGTCACCTCGGCGCCGGCGGCCTCGAGCACCGCGAGGTCGGCGTCGTACCCCATCACCGAGTGCTGGTGGCAGTGCGGCTGGGCCACCACCCGCACCCCGGCGAGGTTCGGCGGCGTCCAGTCCTCGTCCGCGCGCAGCACCTCGGCCAGCGTCCGGGTCGCGGCCGCGACCGCGACGGCGCGCGGGTCGTCCGGCAGCAGCTCGAGCAGGTCCGAGCGCAGCACGGCGGTGCACGAGGGCTCGACCCCGACGATGGGCACGCCGTTGACCGCGAACGGTCCGAGCACCTCGAGCAGGTGCGTCAGCCGCCGGCGAGCCCCGTCGAGCTGGCCGGTGGAGATCCAGGTCAGGCCGCAGCAGGCGTCCTGCTCGGGGACGATGACCCGGTAGCCGGCGGCGCGCAGCACGTCGACCATCGCCTGGGGCACGTCCGGGTCGAACCCGTCGGAGAACGAGTCGGCCCACAGCACGACCGGCCTGCCGCCGGCGCCCACCTCCGCCGACGTGTCGAGCGCCCCCGTGGTGGCCGGCTCCTCCGCCCGCTCCACCGCCCACCGGCGCCGGAACGAGGTCGTCGCGAACCGCGGGATCCGACGCCGCGGGTCCATCCCGCCGACCCGCAGCACCAGCCGGCCGAGTGGGCGGAACCCGAGAGCCAGGTTCGCCAGCGGCGCCAGCCGCAGCCGGTCGACCAGCCGGGTCCAGCGCGGCAGCCAGCCGAGCGCGTAGTGGTTCATCGGCCGCAGCCGGCGCCGGTAGGCGCGGTGGAGCACCTCCGCCTTGTACGCCGCCATGTCCACCCCGGCGGGGCAGTCGGACGAGCACGCCTTGCAGCTCAGGCACAGGTCCAGCACGTCGCGGACCTCCGGCGCACGCCACCCCGCGGTCACCAGCGCGCCGTTGGCCATCTCCTGGAGCACCCGGGCGCGGCCTCGGGTGGAGTCCTTCTCGTCGCGGGTGGCCAGGTACGACGGGCACATGAAGCCCCCGGCGGCACCGGTGTCCGCCCGGCACTTGCCGACCCCGACGCAGCGGTGCACCGCGGTGGTCAGGTCGCCGTCGTCGTGGCTGAACGCGAAGCCCGTGCGGCGCGGCAGCGGTCTCGCGTGCGGGCGCCGCAGCTCGCCGTCGAGCGGCGCCGGCCGCACCACCACACCGGGGTTGAGCACGTCCGTCGGGTCGAACAGCGCCTTGACGGCGGCGAACAGCGCGATCGCCTCGGGCGGGTACATCGTGGTGAGCAGCTCGCTGCGGGCCCGGCCGTCCCCGTGCTCGCCGGACAGCGACCCACCGTGCGCCACGACGAGCCGGGCGGACTCCTCGAGGAAGGTCCGGAACCCGGGCACGTCCTCCTCGCGGGCGAGGGGCAGGTCCAGGCGTACGTGCACGCAGCCGTCGCCGAAGTGCCCGTAGGGCAGGCCGTCGACCCCGTGGGACGCCATCAGTGCCTCGAACTCGCGCAGGTAGGCGCCCAGGCGCTCGGGCGGCACCGCGGCGTCCTCCCAGCCCGGCCATGCCTGAGCGCCCGACGGGGTGCGTCCCGCCAAGCCGGCGCCGTCAGCCCGGATCCGCCACATCGCGCTCGCCTCGGGACCCGGCGGCAGGACCCGGACCGCCGTGGTCCCGGCGTCGGCGGCCGCGGCGCGGGCCCGGTCCAGCGCCTGCTCCGGGCTGTCGCCGCCGATCTCGACCATCAGCCAGCCCCCGCCGGCGGGCAGCTCAGGAACCCCGCCCTGGTGGCGCCGGACCACCTCGACCAGTCGGGCGTCCAGGCCCTCCACTGCGAGCGGGGCGTGCGCGAGCAGCGCGGGCACCGCGTCCGCGGCGGCGGCCATGTCCGGGTAACCGAGCACCATCACCACGGCGGCGTCGGCGATCGGCACGAGGTCGACCGTCGCGCCGAGCACCGTGACCAGGGTGCCCTCGGTGCCGACCAGCATCCTTGCCAGGTGCGTGCCGTGCTCGGGCAGCAGGTGCTCGAGCGAGTAGCCCGAGACCTGCCGGCCGAACCGCCCGAGCTCGGTGCGGACCAGGCCGAGGTGCGCGTCGAGCAGTGCCGCCAGCCCCGGCACCGGGTCCAGCGCGCCGGCCCCGCTGCCGGCGGTGAAGCGTCGGCCCTGGCCGTCGACGACGTCCAGGCTCACGACGTTGTCCGCGGTGCGCCCGTAGGCGACCGCGTGCGGGCCGCACGCGTTGTTGCCGATCATCCCGCCGAGCGTGGCGCGGTCCTGGGTCGAAGGGTCCGGGCCGAAGCGCAGCCCGTGCGGTGCGGCAGCGGCCTGCAGGTCGCTCATCACGACGCCCGGCTCGACGGTCGCGGTGCGGGCCTGCGGGTCGACCGAGATCGCGCGCAGATGCACCGAGGTGTCCACCACGATCCCCGGGCCCACGGCGTTGCCGGCCACCGAGGTACCTCCCCCGCGCACCGTCAGCGGCGTGCGGGTGCGCCTGGCGACCTCGTGCACGGCGAGCAGGTCCTCGACGTCCCGGGGCACGACGACCACCTGCGGCACCACCCGGTAGTTCGACGCGTCCGAGGAGTACAGCGCGCGGCGCAGGGGATCGTCCTGGACGACGCCGCGCACCGCGCGGCGCAGCTCGTCGAGCAGCTCGGGTGCCGGCACCGACGGCGCCGCGGCAAGGGCGGCGGGGTCGACGGACGGCACCCTGCGATCCTGCCACGAGGCCGCCGTCGCGCGACCGGTCGTCCGTCCCGCGACCGCCCGGCGGCGAGCCGGGCGTCGTCGGATGGTTCGTCGCGCCCTGCGTGACGGAACCTCCGCGCCCGCGGGGTCCGGGCGGTCACGGGCGCGGTCTGCGACCGCCGGGCGCGGCCGGTCAGGCCAGGGCGGCGTCCAGCGTGACGGTGGTGCCGGTCAGGGCCTTGCTCACCGGGCAGGTCTCCTTGGCCGAGGCCGCGACCTTGGCGAAGCCCGCCGCGTCCAGGCCCTCGACCTCGCCGCGTACCACGAGGGCGACGCCCGAGATCCGGACACCGCCGGCGGGGTCGGGGTCCAGGGTCACGTCGGCCGTCACCTCGAGGGACTGCGGCGTGCCGCCGGCCTCGGCGATCAGCCCCGAGAGCTGCATCGCGAAGCACGAGCTGTGCGCCGCGGCGATGAGCTCCTCGGGGCTGGTGACGCCCAGTGCCTCGTCCTGCGAACGGCGCGGCCACGAGACGTCGAAGGTGGCCCGGCCGGAGCTGGTGAGCTCGACCTGGCCGGAGCCCTCGGTGAGCGTGCCGTCCCATGCGGTGCGTGCGGTGCGAGTGGCCATCGTGGTCTCCCTGCGAGTCGAGGTGCTGACCCCGCCGACGCTAGGCGCACCGACCGGGCGCCGCAGGTCGAACGGCGATCGCCCGTCAGCGGTCGGCCGAGCGGTGCCGGGCCTTGCGCTCCTTGCCGGCCTCGCCCCCGGCGGCCGTGCGCCCCTTGCCGGCCTCGCGTGCGGCCGCGCGCCGTGCGGGCAACCCCCGGTCGGGCCGGAGCTCGATGCGGACCCCGCTGATCCGGGTCTGGTCGAGCCGGCGCAGGACCTCGGGCGACAGGTCGGCCGGCAGGTCGACCAGCGAGAACGCCGGGTGGATCCGGATCGCCCCGAAGTCCCCCCGCTGCAGGCCGCCCTCGTTGGCGATCGCGCCGACGATCTGCCGCGGCTCCACCTTGTGGCGTTTGCCGACGGCGATCCGGTACGTCGTCATCTCCGCGCCGGGGCGGCGTCCACGGTCGGGGCCGCGACCGGCCGCGTCCGTCCCACCTCGCTGGCGGCCCGCCGTCGCCGCACGCTTCTCGGCCTCGAACTCCTCGCGCTCGCGCTCGGCGTCCGCGTCCAGCAGCAGCGGAGCGCCGCCGTGCGCGACGACCGCGAGGGCGGCGGCGACGTCGACCTCGGGCACGTCGTGGTGCTCGACGTAGTGCCCGACGATGTCCCGGAACTGGGTGATCTCGTCGGTGCGGCCCAGCGCCTCGGTGATCGAGTCGTCGAACCGGGCCAGCCGGGTGGCGTTGACGTCCTCGACGCTGGGCAGGTGCATCGGAGTGAGCGGCTGTCGCGTGGCCCGCTCGATCGAGGCCAGCAGCCGCCGCTCGCGTGGGGTGACGAAGCTGATCGCCTCACCCGTGCGACCGGCGCGTCCGGTCCGTCCCACCCGGTGCACGTAGGACTCGGAGTCGATCGGCAGGTCGTAGTTCACGACGTGGCTGATCCGGTCCACGTCCAGCCCGCGTGCGGCGACGTCGGTGGCCACGAGGATGTCGAGCTTGCCCGACCGGAGCTGCTTGACGATCTTCTCCCGCTGGACCTGCTGGACGTCGCCGCTGATCGCCGACGCCCCGTACCCGCGCGCCCGGAGCTTCTCCGCCACGACCTCGGTCTCGTTCTTGGTGCGGGTGAACACGATCATCGCCTCGAAGTTCTCCACCTCGAGGATCCGGGTGAGCGCGTCGACCTTCTGGGAGTAGGAGACGACCAGGTATCGCTGGGCGACGTTGGTGGCGGTCGCCGTGCGCTGCTCGACGGTGATCTCCTGCGGGTCGCGCAGGTACTTCTGGGACAGCCGCCGGATCGGCCCGGGAATGGTGGCCGAGAACAGCGCGACCTGCTTGTCCTCCGGGGTCGAGGCGAGGATGGTCTCGACGTCCTCCGCGAAACCCATCTTGAGCATCTCGTCGGCCTCGTCCAGCACCAGGTACCGCAGCTGCGACAGGTCGAGCGTGCCCTTGTCGAGGTGATCCATGATCCGGCCGGGCGTGCCGACCACGACGTGCACGCCGCGGCGCAGCGCGGACAGCTGGACCCCATAGCCCTGACCGCCGTAGACCGGCAGCACGTGCACGCCACCACTGCGCGCGGCGTAGCGCTCGAAGGCCTCGCACACCTGGAGCGCCAGCTCACGCGTGGGTGCCAGGACCAGGGCCTGCGGCGCCTTCTGGTGGCGGTCGAGCCGCTCCAGGATCGGCAGCGCGAACGCCGCGGTCTTGCCGGTGCCGGTCTGCGCCATGCCGATGACGTCCCGGCCGGCGAGCAGCGGCGGGATGGTGGCGGCCTGGATGGCCGACGGGGTCTCGTAGCCGACGTCGTCCAGGGCCTGCAGCACCGGCCCTCGCAGCCCGAGGTCGACGAACGTCAGGCTCTCGGGTTCCTCGGACTCGCTCGCAGGCGTCAGGGACGGCACCGGACGAGGGTAGCCCCCGGGCGCACGACGGCCCGGGCCCCGCGGAGAGGTGGACGCGGGACCCGGGCCGTCGAGGTGGCTACGTCAGCGCGTGTCGCCGCCGCCGGAGGCCACCGAAGCACGTCCCGCCTCGAGACGCGCGATCGGGATGCGGAACGGCGAGCAGGACACGTAGTCCAGCCCGACGTCGTGGAAGAAGTGGATCGAGTCCGGGTCGCCGCCGTGCTCGCCGCACACGCCGAGCGTGATGTCCGGGCGCGTGGCCCGGCCCTTCTCGACGGCCATCTTCACCAGGCCGCCGACGCCCTGGGTGTCGAGCGACTCGAACGGCGAGACGCTGAAGACCCCCTTCTCGGTGTACTGGTTGAAGAACGCGCCCTCGACGTCGTCACGCGAGAAGCCCCACGTGGTCTGCGTCAGGTCGTTGGTGCCGAACGAGAAGAACTCCGCGACGTCGGCCATCCGGTCGGCGGTGAACGCCGCACGCGGCAGCTCGATCATCGCGCCGATCGGGATGTCCAGCGTGACGCCCTGCTCCTTGGCGACGTCCGCCAGGACCTTCTCTGCCTCGTCCCGGATCAGGTGCAGCTCCATCACCGAGGCGGCGAGCGGGATCATGATCTCCGCCTTCGGCGTGCCGCCGGCCTTGATCCGCGCCGCATGGGCCTCGGCGATCGCCCGCACCTGCATGGTGAACAGACCCGGGATGACGATCCCGAGCCGCACGCCACGCAGACCGAGCATCGGGTTCGCCTCGCGCGTCTTGTTCACCGCGGCGAGCAGGACCTTGTCGCGCGCCGCCGCCTCGGAGGTGTCGCCCCGCGCCTCGGCGAGAGCGACCTTGACGCTCAGCTCGGTGTAGTCGGGGAGGAACTCGTGCAGCGGCGGGTCGATCAGCCGGATGGTGACGGGCAGGCCGTCCATCTCGGTGAGGATGCCGATGAAGTCCTCCCTCTGGAGCGGCATGAGCGCGTCGAGCGCCACCTGCTGCTCGGCCTCGTCCTCGGCCAGGATGAGCCGCTCGACCAGCACGCGCCGGTCACCGAGGAACATGTGCTCGGTCCGGCACAGGCCGATGCCCTCACCGCCCAGGGTGCGAGCGCGCTTGGCGTCCTCCGGGGTGTCGGCGTTGGCCTCCACGTGCAGCCGCCGCACGGCGTCGGCGTGCCGCAGGATCGTGTCCACCGCGACGACGAGCTCGTGGGTGTCCGTGTCGTCGCCGACCTCGGCGAGCGCGGCGTCCAGGCCGTCCTCGAGGTAGCGCACGACGGGCGAGGGCACCACGGGCACCGCGCCGAGGAAGACCTCGCCGGTCGAGCCGTCGATGGCGATCGTGTCGCCCTCCTTGACGACGGTCTTGCCCACGGTGAACGTCCTGGCCTCGGTGTCGACGACCAGGGCCTCGGCACCCACCACGCAGGTGGTGCCCATGCCGCGCGCGACGACCGCCGCGTGCGAGGTCTTGCCGCCCCGCGAGGTCAGCACGCCGTTCGACGCGATCATGCCGCCGAGGTCGTCGGGGTTGGTCTCACGGCGCACCAGGATCACGGTCTTGCCCTGCTCGGCCCACGCGACGGCAGCGGCCGAGGAGAAGACCGCCTGCCCCACGGCCGCGCCCGGCGAGGCGGCCATGCCCTTGGCCAGCAGGGTGCGCTTCGCGGCGGCGTCGAACTGCGGGAACATCAGCTTGGACAGCTGCTCGCCGGTGACGCGCTCGAGCGCCTCGTCCTCGGTGATGAGCTTCTCGATGACCAGTTCGTGGGCGATCTTGAACGCGGCCGCGGCGGTCCGCTTGCCGACGCGGGTCTGCAGCATCCACAGCTTGCCGCGCTCGACGGTGAACTCGATGTCGCACAGGTCGCGGTAGTGCGTCTCCAGGCGGCGCATCACCTGACGGAGCTCGCCGAACGCGTCGGGGTCCAGCTTCTCGAAGTCGGCCAGCGACAGGGTGTTGCGGATGCCGGCCACGACGTCCTCACCCTGGGCGTTGGGCAGGTAGTCGCCGTAGTCGCCGATCATGCCGGTGGAGGGGTCGCGCGTGAACGCGACGCCGGTTCCCGAGTCCTCACCGAGGTTGCCGAACACCATGGCGACCACGTTCACCGCGGTGCCCAGGTCGTCGGAGATCCGCTCGCGGCGGCGGTACAGGCGGGCGCGATCGGTGTTCCAGGAGTTGAAGACCGCCTCGATGGCCAGGTCGAGCTGCTCGCGCGGGTGCTGCGGGAAGTCGCGGCCGGACTCGGCCTTGACGATGTCCTTGAAGTCCCCGACCAGCTCACGCAGGTCGTCCGCGCTCAGGCCGGTGTCGGACGTGGCCCCTACGGCCTTCTTCTTCGCGTCCAGCGCGTCGGCGAACAGGTCGCCGTTGATGTCCAGCACGGTCTTGCCGAACATCTGGATGAGGCGGCGGTAGGAGTCCCAGGCGAAGCGCTCGTTGCCGGCGAAGTCCGCCAGGCCCTGCACGGAGGCGTCGTTGAGGCCGACGTTGAGGACGGTCTCCATCATGCCGGGCATCGAGAACTTCGCCCCGGAGCGCACGGAGACCAGCAGCGGGTCGTGGAAGTCACCCAGCGACCGCCCGATGGCGTCCTCCAGCCGGCGGACCGCCATCGTGACCTCGACCCGCAGCTCGGGCGGGAGCACGCCGGAACCCATGTACGTACGGCACGCGTCGGTGGTGATGGTGAAGCCGGGCGGGACCGGCAGGCCCAGATTGGTCATCTCGGCGAGGTTCGCGCCCTTGCCACCGAGCAGGTCCTTGAGGTCCTTGTTGCCTTCGCTGAAGTCGTAGACGTACTTGACCACGTTGCGCCTCTCTGCACAGGTTCCGGCCTCGTCGCCGGCTGTCCCAGGGTGCCCAAGGTCGGGCTGAGAACCCGAGGACCTTGGACCCGTCGTCGACACTCTAGACGCGCCGCTCGCGCGGCCGTCGAGGCGCCGCCTCACACGGCCGTGGGCCGTCAGCGCATCGGGTCGTCCTCGCCCCAGAGCGAGAGCGTCAGGCGTCGCGCGTCGGTGGCGAGGATCTGCCCCGTCCGCTCGCGCAACGACGCGACGGTGTCCGCGCCCGCGCGCACGAACCGGCCCGCGAGCTCGTCGAGCTCACCGCGCCCGACGGCGTCCACGAGCTCGGCGACCGCCTCGACCGGGGTCCACTCGGTCCGATCGGTGTGCACCGGCATGCCCGCCGTCATGTCGGTGGCAACCACGCCGGGCGCGACGTCGAACACCAGCAGCCCGCGGTCGCGGTACTGGGTGTCCAGCTGCGTGGTCAGCCGGGCGAGCGCGCCCTTGGAGACGTAGTACCCCGTGTACGACGCGCCCCCGCGGTACCCCGAGCCGGAGTTCAGGTGGACGATCCGCCCGCCGCCGGCCGCGAGCATCCCCGGGACCAGCGCGTGGGCCAGCAGCAGCGGGCCGCGCACGTTGGTCTCGATCACGCGCCAGACGTCCTCGACGTCGTCGTCGACGAAGGGGGCCTCGGCGTGCTCGATGACCCCCGCGTTCTGCACCAGCAGATCCACCCGACCCAGGGCCCGCTCCGCGGCCCGAGCAGCGGCGCGCACCTGCCCGGCGTCGACGAGGTCGACCTCGACCACGTGGACCTCGGCGTCGGGGCTGTCGGCGGCGATCCGCTCCGCGGTCTCGTGCAGGCGGGACGCGGTCCGCCCCAGCAGCGCCAGCCGCCAGCCGCGGGCGGCCAGGCCGAGGGCGATCCCGGACCCGATGCCCCGACCGGCGCCGGTGACGACGGCGCCGCTCACAGACCCTCCGCGACGGCGGCTGCGACGTGCAGCCACGCCTCGCGGGTCCGGCGGTCCAGCCGGTCGACCTCCAGCGGCGAACCGCCGACCAGCGACGCGTCGTAGGGCACGTCGAGCACCGCGCGGGTGAGCTTGCCGAAGTGCTCGTGCAGCCGCGCGGCCAGCTCGGGGTCGCGCCGGGGCGCGGGGTCGGAGAGCACGGTGACGGCCTTGCCGACCGCGTCGGCGTGGCCCGTGGCGCGCAGCGCGTCGATCGCCCACGCGGCCGACTGCGCGGTGTCCTCGCGCACCGTGGAGACGATGACCACCTGGTCGGCCGCGGCGATCGCGGCCTGCCAGTTCGAGGCCCGCATGTTGTTGCCGGTGTCGACGACCATCACGCGGTAGAACCGGGCCAGCGTGCGGTGCAGCGCGCGGAAGGCGAAGCCGTCGATCGACGCGGCCGACGCGGCGTCCTCGTCGCTGGCGAGCACGTCGAACTGGGCCGAGCCCTGCGAGCGGACGTAGTTGTCCAGGTCCCCGACCCTGGCCGACCCCGGGTCGGAGAACCGTTCGAGGTCCTGGAGCAGGTTGACGGCCGTGTTGTGGTGCGCGGCCTGGTGCGCGCGCCAGCCGAGCGTGCCGCGGGTCTCGTTGTTGTCCCAGGCCAGCGTGTAGCCGCCGCGGTGCTGCCCGAAGGTGGCCGCGAGGAGAAGGCTCGCGGTGGTCTTGTGGGCACCACCCTTGGGGTTGATCACCACGATGGTGCGGGGCCCGTCGAGACTGCGCTGCACCGAGGCCACCGACGCGCGGTGGCGCTGCTCCGCCGGCCCCGGGCGCAGCGCCAGGAGACCTCCGGTGATCCGGCGCAGCGTGCCCTGCCAACCGCTCTCGGCCGGCCCGGCCGGCAGCTCGGGGCGGGCCGCCAGCAGGTCGGACAGGGTCGGCAACGGCTCGTGCGCGGGCGCTGCGGCAGGGGCCGCCTCGGACTCGCCGCCCGCCTCGGACTCGCCGCCCGCCTCGGACTCGCCGTCGGTCTCGGGCTCCGGGACGACCGGGCCCTGTGACGTGGCCGTCGGCGCCTCGGCCGGCACGTCGTCTCCGGTCGGTGGCACGGGCTGCGCCGGCTCCTCATCGCCCACCTGGGCCTGCTGCTCGGCCGACTCCCACCGGAACCAGTCGGGGCCCGCGTCCTCGGCGGGCGGCACGGGCTCGGGCAGCGCGGCGAGGTCGCCGGCCACCGGCCACGCGGACACCCGGGTCGGGGTGCGGGGGAGGTCGCCCGTCCGCGCGGGCGGTCCGGCGCCCCCCTCGTCGAGCGGGGTCGCGGCCTCGTCCGGTCCGGGCGGTGCGTCCCAGCGCACGTCGTCGACCTCCGGCTCGGGTGGCAGGTCGCGCGGCAGCTCGCCGTGCAGCGACCAGCGCACGTCGTCCGACCACGTGGTGCCGCTGGTCGTGGACGCGGCAGACGGTTCGGTGGGGACGGTCAGGTCGAGGTCCTCGGCCTCCATCTGGCCGTCCGTGGCATCGGCCTCCTCCTCGGCCAGGCGTTCGCGCTCCGCCTCGAGCGCGCGCAGCTCACGTCGGGTCAGCGGGTGGTCGGAATCGCTCGAGAGCTCGTCCACCGTGTCCCCTCCCGTCCGCGCGGCCTTGCGACACACGCGAAACTAGCCTGGCCGGCGCCGGGACGCACGCACCGGGGCCGGTGCGGGGGCAATCGATGGCGGAGCACGACGGCGGGGCGCGACGGGCGCCGCGCCCCGTCCCGACGCTCGGGGCGTCGCGGCCGGGTTCCGCGGACGTCCCGAGCGACCGGCTCGGTGGGTCGTGAGGTCAGAACTCCAGGGCGCTGTCCGCGACCGCGATCACCGTCCAGACCGACCCGTCGGTGCCGGTCAGGCGGTACGTCGGGGCGACCACGACCGCCCCGGAAGCCTCCGAGTAGGTGGAGAGCTCGAGCTCGGCGGCGTCGATCGTGACCTCCTGGACCGGCCAGCTGATCGCACTGCCCGGCTCAGGCGTCCTGGGGACCTGAGCCGCGCCCGGCGCCGGAAGCGTGGTGGCGTCGCCGACCGCGTCCTGCGCGTAGGCGATCGGGCCGCCGTTCGAGCCGAACCTCGGGTCGCCGAGCCGCTTGACGGCCTCGGCGGGGCTGATCACCGGGTACGAGCCCAGGTCGACCAGCGGAGCCAGCGTGCCGTACAGGGACTGCAGCCCGCCGCCGGTCCAGCTCGCGCTCCAGACCAGGCCGCTGCGCACGCCGTCGACCAAGCGGTACGCGCTCACGTACGTCCAGCCGTCCTGGCTGCTCGTGTCTGCGAACTCGACGTCGGCGGCGTCGATCCCGACCGCCGCCAGCACGGTGGTGAGCTCCGCCTCGGCCTGCTCGACCGTCGGGGCAGGACCGAGATCCCGCTGGCTGCAGCCGCCTTCGGGGGCGACGGTCGTGTCGCCGCCGGCCTCGGCCTTGCCCACGTCGGGGCAGGACCACGGGTCGACATCCGGGTTGTAGTAGCCCACGTCGCCCGACGCACTCGGGTACAGCGAGAGGCTGGGCCCGGTGCCGTCGGTGGGCCCGACCACCAGTGCGCCGTCGGTCTGCTCGACGCTGCCCTCCAGCCCGAGGGCGGTGGCGAGACGCGCTAGGGCGCCGGCGTCGACCGACGCGGCGTCGAGCGCCCAGCTGTGCGCCGTGGTCGCCTGGTCCGACAACCCGCTCGCCGTGAACACGGCGCGGCCGTAGTAGCCCCAGGCCATGTCCGCGCCCCGCCCGGCGAGGCGGCTCTCGCCGGTGTTCGGCATCGGGGCGGCCTGGTGCGGCGCGCCCCCCGCCGCCGAGTCCGCTGCGGCCGACTCGGCCGCGCCCGCCGAGGCCATGGACATCGAAGCCGAGCCGGAGTCGGCCCCGCCTCCGCCGCCCGACGCGCCGAGTGCGAACCCGCCGCCGGTGCCCACCACGAGGGCCGCGGCGGCTGCCGCGGCGACCGGCAGCCAGCGCCTGCTGCGCCGCGCCGCGAGCTGGTCGGGCACCGGGGAGCCGGCGCCCTCGTGCCCGTCGGTCCGCCGGGCGATGGCGGCGCGCAGCGCGACCATGTCGGGCTCGGACGACGCTGCCGGGTCGGCGGCGCGCAGACGGTCGACGTACTCCTGGTCGGGGTCGTTCGGGCCGAACGTGCTCATGGTGACCTCCTCGAGGTGCTCTCAGCGCGTCTGTGTCACCGGGCCCGGCCCGCTTGCAGCCTCGCGGGCGGCCCAGACCTCGCGCAGCCGGGCCCGCGCCCGGGACAGCGCCGCGTCGGCGCCACCCCGGCTGATCCCGAGCACCTCGGCCAGCTCCTCGCCGCCCAGGCCCTCCCACGCGTGCAGCAGCAGGACGCGGCGGTCCCGGGGCGACAGCGCCCCGAGCACCTCACGCACGAGCTCGTCGCGCACCGTCAGGTCCGCCGGGTCGACGTCGTCCGGCTCCTCCGGGAGGCGCTCGACCGGGACCGGCCGCATCTTGCGGCGATGGTTGGCCAGCACGTAGCCGGCGGTGCGGTACAGCCAGGGCAGCTCGGCACCCTCCGGCAGGTCCTCCCGGCGCCGCCAGGCGGTGGCGAGCACGTCGGCGGCCAGGTCGGCGACGTCCGACGGTGCGACCCGGCGCGCCAGGTACCGGTGCACGGCAGGGGCGTGGGCCTCGACGAGGTCGGTGAACCAGGCGTCATCACGCACGGGGCCTCCCGGTGGTCACGGCGTGCGGGTCACCCGGTCAGTGTGGCGGGACGGGTCATTCTTGCAGCCGGGCAGCCGATGGGACGGGAAGCAGGGCCCCGCAACGGAGCGTCGTCCCATGCCCCGGGGCGTCGGGCCGGGCACACTGATGCCCGGAGTCGTGCTGGGGCGCGACGTGCGGGTCGAGCGGCGGGGAGGCGCCATGGCCGATGACGGCATGACCGATCCCGGTGCGGTCGACCCCGGCACGCCGGGGCTGCCCGATGCCGAGCTGGCCCGCACCCTCGACCTGCTCAGCGAACAGGTCGCCCGGTACCGCGTCGACGACCTGCGCCTCACCTACTGCAACCGGGCCTGGGCCAACCAGTTCCGACGCGAGCCGGGCGAGCTGATCGGTACCCCGATCGACCAGCTGCTCAACGAGTCCGAGCGCGCCGGCCTGTGGGCCCAGCTCGCGCGGCTCGGACCGGACACCCCGTTCCTGCGGGACGCCGAACCCAGGCCCGCCTCACGCAACGCCGACCGCTGGGTCGAGTGGGCCGACCGCTACCTCCCGCTGCCCGGCGGTGCGGAGGTCCTCGCGGTGGGTCGCGACGTCACCGAGCGCCACAACGCCGAGCTGCGGCTGGCCGCGAGCGAGGACCTGTTCCGCTCCCTCGCCGAGGCCGCCACCGACCTCGTGTGGCGCCTGACGGCGACGCCGGCCGTCGGGCTCAGCTACGTCAGCCCGTCGCTCGAGGCGCTCACCGGTTGGCAGGCCCCCGAGGTGACCGGCGACCTCGACCGGCTCCGCGGCGTGCTCGACGAGCACGGAAGCGAGGTCCTCGACCGCGCCCTGGCCGGGGACCAGCCGCCCGAGCGGTTCGACATGCGGATGCGCCGTGCGGACGGCGGGTGGGTCACCCTGGAGATGCACGTCGCGCGGCTGCCGGACGGGTGGCAGGGCATCGGGCGGGACGTGACCCAGCTGCGGCGGCTCCAGCAGGAGCTGGCCGATCTCGCCCTGCGCGACCCGCTGACCGGCCTGGCCAACCGGCGTCTGCTGGGGATCCTGCTGGACGCCGCGCTGGCCCGCGTCGAGCGCACCGGCGCGCCGCTCCTGGTCAGCCTGGTGGATCTCGACGACTTCAAGCGGGTCAACGACGAGTACGGACACGCCGCAGGGGACGCCGTGCTGCGGCAGGTCGGCCAGCGGCTGCACGCGACGGTGCGCGGCGCCGACGTGGTCGCGCGCCTGGGCGGCGACGAGTTCGTGACCGTCCACGAGACCGACCGCGGCGGTGCCGAGGTCATCCTGCGCAGGCTCGCGGCCGTCCTCACCCCGGCCTACGTGCTGCCGGACGGGACCCTCGTGAGGTGTCTGCCCTCCATCGGAAGCGCGTCGTCGCACGACAGCACGGCCGCCCAGGACCTGCTGGCTGCCGCTGACGAGGCGATGTACCGGGCCAAGCGCGCGCACCGGGCCGACCGGGACGCGAACGACTCCCGCCCCTGACCCGACGCCGAGGATTCGGCGGCGCGCCCCGGGTTAGGCTCGCCCGCGTGAAGCCGTTCCTGCTGCTGGGCACCCGCCCGGAGGACGCCGCCGCGGACGGCGAGCTCGACGCCGTCCTGAGGTTCGGCGGGCTCGCGGCGGACCAGCTCGTGCGGGTGCGACTCGAGGCTGCGCCCATGCCCGACCTCGACCTCGACGCGTACTCCGGGATGATCGTGGGCGGCAGCCCGTTCAACGCGAGCGACCCGGTCGACACCAAGTCCGCGACGCAGCTGCGCGTCGAGGCGGAGCTGGCCGACCTGCTCGACGAGGTCGTCGCGCGGGACTTCCCCTTCCTGGGCGCCTGCTACGGCGTCGGCACGCTGGGCGTGCACCAGGGCGGGATCGTGGACCGGACCTACGGCGAGGCCGTCGGGGCGGTGCCCGTCACCCTCTCCCTGGCGGGCCGCGCCGACCCGCTGTTCGAGGGCCTCCCTGACACCTTCGACGCCTTCGTCGGGCACAAGGAGGCGATCCACGTACCGCCACCGCACGCGGTCGTGCTCGCGTCCTCCCCGGGGTGCCCGGTCCAGGCGTTCCGGGTGCAGCAGAACCTGTACGCCACCCAGTTCCACCCCGAGCTCGACGTCCCGGGCATCGTCATGCGGATCGAGATCTACCGGCACGCCGGCTACTTCCCCGCCGAGACGACGCAGACCCTCATCGCCGAGGTGAGCCGCCAGGTCGTCGCCCACCCACCGCTCGTGCTGGCCAACTTCGTGCGCCGCTACGCGCGCGACTGACCGGCCCGGGCGTCGCCTACCCGCGCCCACGCGGACGGCGTGTGGACGCCTGCCCGGCGCGCCGCCGTGCGCCGGGGCGCGCGACGCGGCATGATCAGCCGAATGTTCGCGCTCACACCTCGACCGCAGACGGCTCAAGGGTCCGCCCACCGAGCCGATGGAAGAGGCATGACCGCGACAGCCGAGCTCGCACTCGTCGCCGGGTCGCACGCCGACCCGGACCAGGAGCGCGTCGCGGTGCCGTGCGCCGCGCGTCCGTCGACGGGCTTCGTGCACCTCGACGGACCGTGCCGGTGCTTCGCCGGCGGCCCGGCTCCCGAGTTCGCACCGTCCGTCCGCCCGGAGCGCCGGGCCGGCTGACCCGCGCCGCGCTCCGGGCGCGGACCCGCACCGCCCGAGGGGCCGGGTCACCCGGCCAGCACGACTGCGTCTCGCGCGTCGATGTCACGAGGAGCACGCGACAGCGCCAGCCAGGTCCCGGTCACCAGGGCCCAGAGCGCGAACACCCAGAAGGTCACGTAGAGCGGCGCCAGGACACCGCACAACCCGCCGACGAGCGAGGATGCTCGCACCCAGCGCGGAACGGCTCGGCTCCGGGCGACGACCAGCGCGATCACCCCGACGAAGAGCGCGGGGCCGCACACGGCCACCAGGCCGCCGGACTCCCCGAGCACGTGGGCCACGGGCAGCGGCAGTCCCGCGCGCACCGCGTCGCCGCCCTCGGCGCCGGCGACCGCGAGGCCGGTGGAGAAGAGCCACCCGCCGGCGCCGAGCACGGCGCCCCCGGTTCCGAGCGCCGCTGCGGCTCGCTCGTCCACCCCCGCGGCCGCCGGGAGCCGCCGCGCGAACAGGATGAGCGCCAGCGCACCGGCCACCCCGAGGTACCCGAACAGCACCGCCTCGGCGACGTGGCCTGCGGACAGGAAGGATGCGACCTTCGCGGGCTCGCACTCTCGACGGTCTTCGTCGCGGAGTTCGTGCTCGCCGGCGCGCCCGAGGGCATGGGCATCCAGATCCCGTTGTCGATAGCCGTCTACTCGGTCGCGCGCTGGGAGCGGCGCCATCGACCGTGGTGGGGGCTCGTCGTCGCCCTCGGCTTCGGAGTGGCCTGGATCGCCCTCGACCCCGTCGAGGAGACCTGGCCGCAGCGCGCCGCGGCAACGTTCTGGGTGTCGACGTTGGCCGTGGCCTGGCTCGTGGGTGCTCTCGTGCGCAGCCAACGTCTGAACGCCGAGCAGCGGCGGGCCGCCCGGCTGGAACGGGCCACCCGCGCGGTCATCGAGGAGCGGAACCGCATCGCGCGCGAGCTGCACGACGTCATCGGGCACAGCGTGAGCGTGATGACGGTGCAGGCCTCCGCCGTGCGGCGCAGGCTGACGCCGGACCAGGCGGCCGAGCGCGAGGCGCTCGAGAGCGTCGAGGCGGTGGGCCGCGAGGCCCTGGCTGAGATGCGCCGCATGGTTGGCGTCCTGCGGCAGTCCGACGAGTCCGCGCTGCGCCAGCCGCCGGCGACCCTCGCGGACGTGGCCGGGCTCGTCCAGAAGTTCCGGGACGCCGGGCTCCCGGTCGAGCTGGTGGTGACCGGCGCGCCACGCCCCCTCGCGCCCGGCCTGGACCTCACGGCCTACCGCCTCCTCCAGGAGGGCCTGACGAACACGCTGCGGCACGCGACCGGCCGCCGCAGCGCCGAGGTGACCATCGAGTACGCGGACGAGGCCCTCCGGCTCGCGGTGCGCGACCGTGGCGACCTCGTGCCGCACGGACCGGAGCTCGGGCACGGGCTGCTCGGGCTGCACGAGCGGGTCGACGCGTACGGGGGCGAGCTGGTCGCGCGCCCGCGCGCCGGCGGTGGCTTCGAGCTGGTCGCGAGCATCCCGGCGGCGGCGCCGTGACGACACGTGTACTCATCGCCGACGACCAGCGCCTCGTCCGCAGGGGCTTCCGGATGGTGGTCGAGATCGAGCCGGACCTCGAGGTCGTCGGGGAGGCGGCCGACGGCCTGGAGACCGTGGAGGCGGTCACCCGACTACGGCCGGACGTGGTCCTGATGGACGTGCGGATGCCCGGGGTCGACGGTATCGAGGCCACCCGGCGCATCACCGAGGGCCCTGAGCACACGACGAAGGTCATCATGCTGACGACCTTCGACATGGACGACTACGTCTACGACGCGCTGGAGGCGGGAGCGAGCGGCTTCCTGCTCAAGGACGTCGAGCCGGAGCTCCTGGTCGCGGGCATCCGGGCGGTCCACCGCGGCGACTCGCTCCTCGCGCCGAGCGTCACCCGCCGGCTCATCGAGTCCTTCCTCGACAGGCGGCCGGTCCCGCCCGTGCGACGCGGGCCTGCCGGGCAGCTCACGGCGCGCGAGGCCGAGGTCCTCGGACTCGTGGCCCGAGGACTGAGCAACGGCGAGATCGCCGCGGCGCTGTACCTCTCGGAGACCACGGTCAAGACCCACGTCGGTCGGATCCTCACCAAGCTCGCCGCCCGCGATCGCGTCCACGCCGTCATCTACGCCTACGAGCACGGCGTGGTGGGTGCTCGCGCGCGCGCCAGGTCAGACCACCCGTGACTCGAACCTGCACCGCACATGACCCGGCCGGAGCCGCCGTCCACCCTGGCTGACCTGGGACGACGCCCTGACCTGCAGCGCGACGAGGCTACCGGTCGGTAACCGAGCCCTTCCCTGCTCGTGACCGGCCCGTTAGGGTGCCGGGCGTACACCCGTCCGGAGCAGTCCGCGCAGTCCGTCCGGTCCGGGGGTGTGCGCATCCAGGCACTTGCTGCCCTCGTCCTCGGGAAAGAGCGCCATGAGCCGTCGCCTCCTCGCTGCCGCCACCACCGCGGCACTCGCCCTCACGATGACCGCCGGGATCTCGACCGGCGCGGTCGCCGCATCGTCGGACGACCCACCCGCACCACCTCCCGCCGTAGACCTGTCCCAGCTCACGCGAGGCGCGAGGGCGGCGGACAAGATCTCGCCCGCCCTCGCCGACGCCGACGGCCCGGTCACGGTCTTCGTCGAGCTCGACGCCACCTCGGGCGTCGAGACCGCAGAGGCGGGCGGCAGCAAGGCCGCCGTCGAGGCCGCCGCCGAGCAGGTGGAGCAGATCGCCGCCGACGTCGTGCCGGCGAGCACGGCCCGTGCGGCCGACCCGGTCGAGAAGATCGCGGTCACCACCGACCTCGTGGCGGGTGTCGTGGTGCACGGCGACGCCGCCGCGCTTCGGGCGCTCGCGGCGAAGCCGCAGGTCACCTCGATCCGGGTGATGACCCCCAAGGTGCCGATGAACTCCGGCACCGACGTGTTCACCAAGGCGATGGCGGCCTGGGAGTCGACCGGGTACACCGGCAAGGACGTCACCGTCGGCGTCATCGACACCGGCCTGGACTACACCCACGCCGACTTCGGCGGACCCGGCACCGCCGAGGCCTATGCCGAGGCGTACGGCACCGACGGCACCGGCCCCGTCCCGGACGGGCTGTACGACCCTGCCAAGTTCCTCGGCGGATGGGACTTCGCCGGCCCGACGTACGACGCGGCGGGCTCGGGCGCCCAGCTGGTGCCCCACCCGGACGCCAACCCGATCGACTCGCCAGAGGGCAGCACCCCCGGCAGCAGCCACGGCTCGCACGTGGCCGGCACCGCCGCGGGTTACGGAGTGCTCGAGGACGGTTCGACCTTCACCGGTGACTACGGGTCGCTGACCGACCTGTCGGGCTTCAAGATCGGCCCCGGGGCCGCGCCCCAGGCCGGGATCTACGCCCTCAAGGTGTTCGGCGACCAGGTCGGCTCCACCAACCTCACGATGCAGGCGCTCGAGTGGGCCGCCGACCCGAACAACGACGGCGACTACAGCGACCACCTGGACGTCGTGAACATGTCGCTCGGCTCGGACTACGGGCCGGCCGACGACCCGGAGAACGACTTCATCGACGCGCTGACCAAGCTCGGCGTGCTCTCGGTCGTCGCCTCCGGCAACGCGTCCGACGTCGTGGACGTCGGCGGCACGCCCGGCAACGCGGCCTCCTCGCTGACGGTCGCCAACTCCGTGGGCGACTCCTTCCTGTACGACGGGGTCGACGTGACCGAGGCGCCCACCGCGGCCCCCGGCCTGTACGGCGCGCAGAACACGATCGCCTACGGCGGTGACGACGTCACCGCCCCGGTGGTGTTCCTCGGCGACACCGTGGACGGCTGCTCGGACATGTCGTCCTACTCCGGCCAGATCACCGGCAAGATCGTCTGGCTGTACTGGGACGACAACGACGCCACCCGCGCCTGCGGCTCCGGCGCACGGTGGAGCAACGCCGCTGCGGCCGGCGCCGCGGGTGCGATCGTGGGCTGGAGCCAGCCGGTCTTCACCTACGGCCTGACCGGCTCGGCGTCGATCCCCGGCGCGATGCTCACCGCGAAGGCTACGGCGGCCCTGCTCCCCGACATCAAGGTCGGCGGCGTCGTCATGACCATCGGCCCGGGCCTGGCGGGCACCGTCAACGAGACCAACGCGGATGCCGGCGACCTGCTCAACTCGAGCTCGTCGCGCGGCGTGCACGGGTCGCTCGGGATCGTCAAGCCCGACGTCGCCGCACCCGGCACGTCGATCTCGTCGGTCGCCGCGAGCACGGGTGACGGACGCACCACCAAGTCCGGCACCTCGATGGCCACCCCGCACGTCGCGGGCATCGCGGCGCTGGTCCGGCAGGCGCACCCGACGTGGACCGCCGAGCAGGTCAAGGCCGCGGTGATGAACACCGCGACGCACGACCTGTACCTCGACCCGGGCCAGACCGGTCCGGTCTACGCGCCCGAGCGGGTCGGCTCAGGCCGGGTCGACGCGCTGGCCGCCGTCACCGACGACGTCATCGCCTACAACACCGACAACCCCCAGCTGGTGTCGGTGACGTTCGGCGTGGTCGGCGTCGGCGACAAGACGGTGGTGCGCAAGGCCACGGTGACCGTGAAGAACATGGGCACCGCGACCCGGACGTTCGCCACCTCGTTCGCCAAGGCGACAGGTGCCGGCGGCGCGACCATCTCGGTCTCGCCGTCGACCGTCCGGCTCCGTCCGGGGGCGTCGCGCGTGGTGACGGTGACGCTGAAGGCCGACCCGACGTCGCTGGCCAAGGAGCTCGACCCGACGTCCTCGCCGGACAGCGGGGTCGGCGTGCCGCGCGAGTTCGTCACGACGCTCTCCGGGCGCCTGGTGCTGACCGACCAGGCCGGCGGCGAGCTGCGGGTGCCGGTCCAGGCCGCTCCGCGGCTGGTCAGCGACATGTCGGCGAAGCCGCTCGCCTTCTCCGGCGACACGGCGCCGCTCAGCCTGACCGGCAGCGACGCGCTGTCCGGCGGCTGGTACTCGCTGACCGCACCGATGGTGCTCGGCGCCACCAGCCCGGTCCTCCCGGACGACGCGTCGGTCGGCGTCTCGCCGTCGACGATCGCCTCGGGCGACCTGCGCTACGTCGGCTACTCCTCGAGCGCACCACAGCTCGCTGCGGCCGGCACGGCACCGACCGACGGGTCCGCGTACGGCACGATCGGGATCGGCATCGCCACGCAGGGTGAGTGGACCTCGCTCGGCGCGCTGATGTTCCCGATCATCGACACCGACGTGGACAACGACGGGACGCCGGACTTCGAGACGATCGTCTGGAAGTACACCGCCGACGTCGACCTGACCACCGTCGAGACGTACCGGCTGGTGCCGTCCGGCGGCGGGCTCGCCTTGGGCCCGATGGTCGACCTGGATGTGGTCAACGGCATCACGGCCGACTTCCAGACCACGGTGTTCGACAACAACGTCCTGGTCGCTCCGATCAGCCTGGCGGCGATGGGGGTGACGCCGGGCATGACCCCGACGTTCGCCGTCCAGACCTACTCGCCGCTGACCGAGGGCCTGATCGACCAGGCCGACCCGTTCACCGTCGACCCGTACGCCCCGCCGTACTGGTTCGAGACCGGGTTCCTGCCGCTGTGGGCCGTGGACACCCCCGGTGACTCCGTGGTGGTCCACCGCTCCGCGGACGCGGGCGACGCCAAGGTCCTCCTGCTGCACGCGCTGAACAACGCGGACAGCCGTGCCGAGGTCGTCCCGGCCGTCGAGCCGGCCCCGGTCAGGATGCACGTGTGGATGCCGTGGTTCACCACGGACCGCTGGTCGACCCCGGTGGGGGTCTCGCTGAGCTCGAAGGCGCCGCCGAGCGGCACCGTCGAGATCAGCGAGGGCGACACGGTCCTGGCGACCGCGACGGTCGCGACGAAGGGCAACCACGGGGTGGCGCACCTGACGCTGCCCAAGCTGCCGGCCGGGTCGCACCAGCTGACGGTCAGCTACTCGGGCAACGCCGCGGTCGAGGCCGCGACGGTCACCAAGCAGCTGTGGGTGGTCCACGCAGGGCACTGACGCCGCCGGACGGGAGGGGCCCCGGGCGCTGCCCGCCCGGGGCCCCTCCCCGCGTCCTCAGCCGGTGCCCACCGCCACCTCGTCCGGGCGGGGGACCTCCTCGGGCGTGCCGCAGAGCACCAGGTCGGCGCGATCCCACGGGCGGTCCTCGGCGAGGAACTGCACCTCCTGGGCGTCCCACCGGTCCCAGAACTCCTCCGCCTCGGTCCGGTCCGGGCGCCGGGCCAGGTCGCGGACCAGTCCGCGCTCGCGAGCCAGCCGCAGGTCGGACTGCACCCAGATCGCGGCGTCCAGCATCGGTGCGAGGGAACGGCGGGTGGCGCCGACGCCCTCGAGCAGGAGCACCGTGACCTCCGCGGGGACCTCGATGCCACCGGGCCTGCCGCGGGCGTCCCAGGCCGGCGGGCGCCAGCGCACGGCCCGGCCGCCCCGCACCGGCTCCAGCACGTGGCGGATCAGCAGGTCGTCCCACCCGAAGAACGACTCGTACCAGGCAACGTCGTCGGTGTGCACCACCGTCGCGCCGGGGAGCGCCGCCGCGAGCCGGGCCGCGACCGTGGACTTGCCGCCCGCCGACCGGCCGTCGACACCGACCACCGCGGGGCGGGCGCCGTCGAGGACGGCCACCAGGTCCGCGGCGACCTCGGCGATCGGGCGCAGCCGCCAGGGCGCAGCGCTGGGCTCTTCGGGGTACAGGGTGAGCACGGAGGGGTTCCCGGGTCGGACGACTGTCAGAACTCGTCGAGGTCCAGCTCGAACCAGACGGTCTTGCCGCCCTCGTCGCGCGGCTCGATGCCCCACCGGCTGGACATCGCCTCCACGATCGCCATGCCCCGCCCGTTCACGGCGGCGAGGTCCTGGTCCAGGACGACGGGCGTGTGGTCGCCGTTGTCGCTGACCGCGACCCGGACCGTGGCGATGGTGTGCCGCACCTGGACCCCGATCGCCTGCCCTCCGGCGCCGTGCAGCACGGCGTTGGACAGCAGCTCGCTGGACAGCAGCTCGAGCACCTGGTTGGCCATCCCGCCGACCCCGCGCTCCGCCGTGGTGCGCACCACCCAGTGGCGACCGACCGCGACCGACTGACGGTGGCCCGGGAGCACCAGGCTGGCGTCGGATGCGCCGTCGGCACCGACCGGGCCGACCCGGCCGCGCGGCGCCGCGGAGGCCTCTCCCACCAGACGCAGGGTGCGCCCCGACGAGGTACGGCGCTGTGGCTCGCCGGCCATCCGGCCCTCCTCGTGGTCACGACACGCGCGCCCGACCATCCTGCACCCCCGGGACTGGCGCACCTGCCGAGCGGCACGCCGAACTCCCCGATTCCACCATGCGGGTGACGGGCCGCGCGCCCCCGAGAGCGGGTGAAATCCCGTCTCGCCGGACTTCATCGGGCGCGAACGGGCCGGAACGGGGCCGAACGGGGCTCCTCGGACGACGCGCCGATGGAACCAGCCCGGGCCCGGTGACGGGCGGACGAGCTCAGCCCAGGTCGATGAGCCGCGGGATGCCCGGCGGGGCGGCGTGGGACAGCTCGAGGTACTTGGCCTCGGCGCGGTGCAGCCGCACGTGCTCGTCGAGCGTCCAGGTCGGGCCGTTGCGCAGGACCGTCCCGCACGAGCACTCCAGCCACACCGTGCCGTCCGCGTCCTGGCGCAGCGTGCCGACGGTGTAGTGGGTGGACCGGGCACGCGCCTTGGCGTCGCGCAGCACAGCGCTGACCGGTTCGCTCACGTCCCCGTCGGACCCATGCTCTGCCGTCACGCCCCCAGTCTGGCCCACGCGTCAGCCGAGCAGGTCCAGCAGCGCCTTCTCGGTCGGCGATCCGGTGGGCACCGCGAAGCGGGCCGCGTCGTGCCCGACCCGGAGCTCGGAGACCCCGTGGTAGCCCGTGGGCACCACCTCGACCGACAGCCCGGCCGACAGGCGCATCGTCGTGCGCGCGACCGAGTGCACCGGCCGGCTGCCCCGGACCCACCAGCCCCGGCGGTGCAGGACGAGCAGCTCGACCCCGTCGGAGCAGACCACGGCAGCCTGCAGCCACATCGGCCACCACCGGTGCAGCAGCCGGCTCACGGTCGAGGCGTGGATCGGCTCCACCACCCGCCGGGCGTGCGCGGCCCGCACGGACATCGCGGGCTCCTCGCGCGCCAGCTCGCGGTACTCGCTGACCAGCGCGACGTCCTGCCACAGGGCGTCCAGCGCGGGCGCGTCGGCGGGTGTCCCGTCGGCCTCCGGGGCGCCGCCGCCCCGCACCTGGCGGCGCAGGGCCGCGACGAACTGCCCCACGACGTCGTGCGAGGCGCCGTTGTAGCTCACCACCAGCGGTCGCTCGTCGGCGATGCGCAGCCCGAGCCGGCCGTCGAGCAGGTCGACGCTGTCCTCGATCGCGAGCACCTGCTCGGCGGTCACGGCGCGGCGTCGCACCCCGTCGGCGTCGCCCGGGGCCCGGCTCAGGAGGGTGAGCGTGTCCCCGCGCAGGGACAGCAGGTGGTCGTACAGGTCCATGCGTGGGTTGGCGTCGCGGCGGGCGATCCGTCTGGGGATCTTGATCACCATCGTGGCGCTCGTCGGATCGCCCGCGAACGGGCGGAACAGTCGTGGCACCTCGTCTGCGGTGCGTACCTGATAGACCCACGGGCCGAAGGCGTCGAACTCCTCGGTCCGTTCCGGGTGACCGGTGACCTCGTTGTCGGTAGCCATACTCGACGGTACGCCCGATCTCACCGCCCCGTCACAGGATCGTCCCGATCCGGCGGTCTGAGGTGCCTTAGCCCGGACCGGGCGCACATCGGCCCCCACGATCGGTCGACCGACCGATCCGGGCCAGGTCGCCTCAGGGGCACAGTCGTCCCCGAGACCGAGGAGACGACCATGACACTCACCACCTGGGGCCCGGCCCTGGAAGCCGAGATCGCCTACCGCCAGGAGCGGGCGCGTCTGGCCTGGCCGCAGCGCCGGAACGCCCCGCGGCGAGCCCGGCCGGCCGAACCGGGCAACACCCGACCGGCGACGCCCGAACCCGCCTCGCAGGCCGACGACGCACCGCCGGCGCCCACGCCGCTGCGCGCGCTCGCCGGTGGTGGTGCACGTCGGAGGTCGCTGCCAGGATCGGAGGCATGGCCCGCAGCGTGACCACCGACTTCGTGGCCCGCGAGGACCAGGTGGCCGAGATCCTGGCCGACCTGGCCGAGGCGGGGCGCGGCGTACCGCGTCTCGTGCTGCTCGGGGCCGACGCCGGCGTGGGCAAGACCAGGCTCCTCGGCCACGTCACCGAGATCGCCGGACGCTACGGGGCAGCCGCCATCACCGTGCACTGCGTGGACCTGGGCGAGGTCGGGCTGCCGTACCTGCCGTTCGCCGAGGCGCTGGGTGCGCTCGCCGGACGCGCCTCCGCGGTGGACGCCGTGATCGCAGCGCGCCCGGCGCTTGCGCGCCTGCTGCCGGGTGCACCATCGGCCGCCGCGACGCCGGGCGACGATGCCGGTCGCCTGCAGCTGTTCGACGGGATCGTCGCGGCTCTGGCGGCCGCGGGCTCGCCGGAGCACCCGCTGCTGCTGGTGATCGAGGACGTGCACTGGGCGGACTCGTCGACCCGCGACGTGCTGCGCTTCCTGGCCAGCCGGCTCAGCAGCGAGCACGTGCTCGTGGTGGCCTCCTACCGCACCGATGACCTGCACCGCCGCCACCCGCTGCGCCCGCTGCTCGGTGAGCTGTGGCGCAACCCGCGCGTGCAGCGCCTCGAGCTGCCGCCCTTCACGCCCGACGAGCTGCGCCGGTTCGCCGCCGCGGTCCGGGGCGGCCCGGTCCCCGAGGACCGGCTGCGCGCGGTGATGGCGCGCTCGGAGGGCAACGCCTACTTCGCGCAGGAGCTGCTCGAGGCCGCAACCACGCGCGAGCTGCCGTGGACGCTCGCGGAGGTGCTGCACACCCGCCTGGAGCGGCTGGACCCCGAGGTCCAGCGACTGGCCCGGGTCGCGGCGGTCGCCGGCCGGCGCGTGCGCGAGCCACTGCTGAGGGCGGTCTGGGCCGGCGTCGGGCGGGCCGAGGCGTTCGACGAGCTGGTCCGCGAGGCGGTCGCGGCCCAGGTGCTCGCCGAGGGCGACGACGCCGTCGAGTTCCGCCACGCCCTGCTGGCCGAGGTCGTCGACGCCGAGCTGCTGCCCGGCGAGCGCCTCGCGCTGAACCGGGCCTACCTCGAGGTGCTGCGCGAGGCGCCCGACCTCTGCTCGGCGGCCGGGCTCGCCGAGCACGCGCGGCAGGCCGGGGACCTGGCCACGGCGGCGCGTGCCGCGGCGCGCGCCGCCGACGAGGCCGCCGCGCTGCTCGCTCCGGCCGAGGAGCTCGGTCACCTGGAGGAGGTGCTCAGGCTCGCCGACCTCACCGAGGACCCGCCGGTCGATCGCGCCGCGGTCGCCGCCCGGGCCGCTGCGGCCGCGCACCGTTGCGGCCGGTCGGAGCGCGCGGTCGCGCTCGGGCGCGCGGCGATCGAGCTGAGCCCGACGGCCGGTCGCGCCCGGCTCCGCGCCGACCTGGCCACCTATCTCCTGCCGGAGAACCCCGTGGCGGCGCTCGCCGAGGCCGAGCGGGCCCAGGCCGAGCTGCCCACCGACGCCGATCCGCTCGACCGGGCGTGGGCACTGGCCATCCACGCCCGGGTCGTGCTCAACTCCGACCTGGGCGACCGCGACGCCGAGGCCGAGGCCAACGCCCGGCAAGCGTTCGAGATCGCCCGCGAGGCCGACCTGCCGGCCGTCGAGGCCGACGCCGCCGCGACGCTCGCCGTGCTGGCGGTCGACGACCCCGAGGACGCCGCACGGCTGCTGACCACCGCCGTGCAGCGGGCCCGCGACGCGGGCGACCTGACCACCGAGCAGCGCTGCTCGTACAACCTCGCGACGACGTACTACTACGCCGGCCGGCTGGACCTCGCGCGCCACGCCCTGGACGACGGCCTGGCCAGGGCCCGCGCCGCCGGGCTCCTGTGGAGCGAGTTCGGGCTCTCCCAGCAGTTCTTCGACCGCCTCGTGCGGTACGCCGCGGGTGACCTGTCGCCCGCCGGTCCGCCGTCCGGGGCAGGGAGCACGGCCCAGGGCCGCGCCCTGGGGCTCGTCGACCTCTACGCGGCGGCGGCTCGCGGCGATGAGGACGTGCTGGGCTCGGCGGCGTCGTTCGACGACATGTGGGATGCGGACGGGCAGTTCGCCCTCATCGCCGGCGGCGTGCGGGCCGACGCCCTCACCTGGGCCGGGCGACCGCAGGAGGCGGTCGCCCAGGCCGAGCGCGCCCTGGAACACCTGTGGCGCACCTGGGACGACTACTTCCTCGGCGGGATCTGGCTGGTCGCGCTGGCCCTCGCCGCACTCGCGGACGACGCTGCGCGCGGACGGCTGACCGGCGTCGACGTGGCCCTGGCCGTGCGTCACGGCGACCGCCTGCTGGCGCGGGCGAGGACCACCGCGGAGCGCGGGCGCCCGCGGGGCGGTCGGCTCGGCCCGGAGGGCGTCGCCTGGCTCGCCCGGGCGGCGGCCGAGCACGCCCGGCTGGTCGGGGACGACGACCCCGAGCCGTGGCGCGCGGCGACCGAGGCGTTCGGCTACGGGTACCGGTACGAGGAGGCGCGCAGCCGGTGGCGCTGGGCCGAGGCGCTGCTGGGCTCGGGCGACCGGGACGGCGCGGGCCATCAGCTCCGGCTGGCCGCCCAGGCGGCCGAGGCGATGGGCGCCGGTCCGCTGCACAGGGCGTGCCTGGAGCTCGCCCGGCGCGGGCGCCTCGAGCTGCCCGGCGCCGGCCACCCGACGGCGAACCTGCTGACCGCACGCGAGGCGGAGGTCCTGGCCCTGGTCGCCGAGGGGCTGAGCAATCGGCAGATCGGGGAGCGGCTGTTCATCAGCGGCAAGACGGTCAGCGTGCACGTGTCCAACCTGCTCGCCAAGCTCGGCGTCGCCGGCCGGACCGAGGCCGTCGCCGTCGCCCACCGGCGCGGGCTGCTCGGCGCGGTGGCCGGCGTCGAACCGTCCGGTGCGGCCGCTCAGGAGAACCGCGCGCCGGACGCCCGACGAGCACGGCGCGCGACGGCCCCCTAGCGTGTGCCCATGGCAGCGCCGGCGGTGGAGCTGGACGTGCACGGCCGAACCGTGCGCGTGTCCAGCCCGGACCGGGTCGTGCTCCCGGCCCTCGGGCTGACCAAGCTCGAGGTGGTGGAGTACTTCGTCGCGGTCGGCGACGGGATCCTCGGCGCGCTGCGCGAGCGCCCCACGACGCTCGAGCGCTGGCCCAAGGGCTGGTTCGACGGGGCCCGGCTGTCCACCCGGGTGGATTCCTCGGGCGACGGCTTCTACCAGAAGCGGGTGCCGCGCGGGGCTCCCGAGTGGGTGAGCACGGCCCGCATCGCCTTCCCCAGCGGCCGGTTCGCCGACGAGATCTGCCCGACCGAGCTCGCCGTCGTCGCGTGGGCCGCGAACCTGGGCACCCTGACGTTCCACCCGTGGCCGGTGACCGCCGCCGACACCGAGGCGCCCGACCAGCTGCGGATCGACCTGGACCCGCAGCCCGGCACCGACTTCACCGACGCCGTCCGGGTCGCCCCGCACGCACGCGAGCTGCTGCACGAGCTGGGCATGGAGGGTTGGCCCAAGACCTCGGGCGGGCGCGGCCTGCACGTGTTCGTGCCCATCGAGCCCCGCTGGACCTTCACCCAGGCCAGGCGCGCGACGATCGCCTTCGGCCGTGAGCTCGAGCGTCGCCTACCCGGCCAGGTGACCACGCGGTGGTGGAAGGAGGAGCGCGGGCAGACGATCTTCGTGGACTACAACCAGATGGCCAGGGATCGGACGATCGCCTCGGCGTACTCGATCCGGGCGAACGCCCGCGGCACGGTGTCCACCCCGCTGCGCTGGGACGAGCTGGACGCGGTGACGCCCGACGACTTCACCCCGGCCACGGTGCCCACCCGCCTCGCCGAGCACGGCGACCTGTTCGCCCCGCTCGCAGCGGGCGCGGGCCCGCGGTTCTCGCTCCGGCCGCTGCTCGAGCTGGCGGACCGGGACGAGCGCGACCACGGCCTCGGCGACCTGCCCTACCCGCCCGAGTACCCGAAGATGCCGGGCGAGCCCAAGCGGGTGCAGCCCAGCCGCGACACGGACCGGGAGCGCTGAGGCCCGCGCGCCACGCCGAGACGATGGGACGCGCGCTGGGGGTGCCGCGACGGCCGCTCCCCTCGCGGCGGACCTTCGGCTACGCGGACGTCGTGCTGGGTGGCTGATCGCCGACCTTCGCGGGCACGCCCCGGCGGGCCAGCCGCCTCAGTGCGAGCAGCTGGCGCAGGAAGAGGACGCCTTGGCGCATCGTGGCCTTGGAGACCCCTGCGTGGCGCCGGCCGAAGGTGAACGGCACCTCCGCGACCGCCAGGTCGTGGGTGGCCAGGATCTCCAGCAGGATCTTGAAGCCGGACGGGTCGAGGCGCTCGAGGTTGAGGCGATCGGCGCGCACCGCGAAGAAGCCGGTCATCGGGTCGGAGCAGTCCGCGAGCGCCCTGGGCAGGGCGGCCCGCGACAGCGCCGTCGCGGAGGTCGAGACCAGACGCCGGACCGCCGACGACAGGCCCCCGGCGTTCCCTTCGGGGACGTACCTGGAGGCCACGGCGATGTCCGCGCCCGCCTCGACCCTGCCGAGCAGCGTCGGCACCACGTCCGGCGGGTGCTGGAGGTCCCCGTCCATCACCACGACGACCGTCCCGCGAGCGCGCCGCAGGCCCTCGACCACGGCGCCTGAGAGCCCGCCGACGCCACGGTCCCGGTGGTGGACGGCCAGCGGGAGCCCGGCCCGGGCGGCGACCCGCCGCACCATGTCGGGGGTGTCGTCGGTGGAGTCGTCCACGTAGAGCACGTCGGCTTCGATGCCGTCGAGGGCCGTCTCCAGGCCACGCACCAGCGGCTCGACGTTGCCTGACTCGTTGAAGGAGGGGACCAGGACCGTGACGAGCACTCGCCCTCCTTCGGCGTAGCGCCGCGGGGAGCGCGGCCAGGGCGACGATACCCGAGCCTCACCCCCCGCTCAGCACGAAGTCGCAGGCGTCCTCGCCGGTGCCCGGGACGTCGGTGGCGAGCACCCGCGAAGCCGCCGCGCGTCCCGCGTTCCACGAGACCCAACCCTCGTCGGCGGGTGGGTCGGACGCGGCGAGCTGCAGGAGGCAGGACCGCAACGGCTCGTCCACCCCGGACGCGGCGGGCACGGCGTCGGCGGACAGCCCGGACAGGTAGACCACGTCCAGCGGGGCGTCGGCCGCCGCGTCGAAGCGCACGATGAGCGCGTCCGGGTTGGCGAGCACCAGGGCCACCACCCCGGCGACCACCGCGTGCACGGCGGCCCGAGGCAGCCAGCCCGCCCGCCAGCGCACCCCCGCCACCAGGACCAGGACGAGCAGCGCGCCCAGCACGACCTCGGCGACCAGCACCAGCAGGCGTAGCCGGGTCAGGCCGAACGCGTCGACGTACAGCGTCATCCGCCGCAGCGCCGAGGCGACCACCCCCAGGGTCCCGATGCAGAGCACCCCCAGGGCCGCGCCGGTCGTCCGGCGCTCGAGAGGGGTCCGCCGCGGCGCTCGGCGGGCGGCGACGGCCACCACCACCAGGGTCAGCGCGGTGGCGACCACCAGCTGCCCGAAGCCGGCGCGGGCGTACTGCGCGTAGGTCAGCCCGGTCGTGGCCAGCACGTGCGCGTGGCCGCCGACCAGGCCGCCGACCTGCACTGCGAGGAAGGCCACCAGCACCAGGTCCAGGGCCAGGACCGGCGCGAGCCAGTCGGCGAGCCGCGCCCGCGCGGCCACGCCGGGGGCCGGCCACGCCGGGGGCGCCACGACCAGGTGCGCAGCGCTGAGCGCGGTCAGGCCCACCAGGGCGCCGACCATGAGGTGCGCGGGCAGCCGGCCCAGGTCGAGCCGCGGCAGGTACGCGGCGAACACCGCGTCGGCACTGGCGTACAGCGCCCCGAACACCACCACGACCACGAGCGTCAGGGCGGTGGACCGCAGCGCACGCAGTACCGCCGCACGACGTGGCCCGACGGCCCGTCGCGCGAACCGGGCCGTGCCCGGCAGCAGACGCAGCCCGCCGAGCGCCGCGGCCAGGGGTGCCAGCAGCACGGCCCGCGCGTGCCGCGCCCCGGTCACCGCGACCAGGCCCGCCGCGACGCCGGTCGCCGTGGCGATCCCGACCACCCACGCCGCGTCCCGCAGCGCGACCGTCGCCAGCAGGGCGAGCGCGAGGGTCGCGGTGGTCAGGTCGACCCAGGCCCGGCGTCGGATCAGCACCCCGGCCGCGGGGAGCCAGGCGGCCAGCGCCACCAGCGCGGCACCGAGCCCCGGGCGGTGGCCGACCAGCAGCGCACCGCCCACGACGCCGGCGACTGCGCCGCCGACCCCGGCCGCCCGCGGCAGCGGCCGGTCGCCGTCCCGCCAGGCCCGCGTGGCCGCGACCCGCCACGGACCCGGCGGCCGGGGCGTCCAGGGCGTCCAGGGCGTCGGCGGCGACCCGGTCGACGGGGCCCGGGCCGGCGGTGGGGGCGGCGGTGGGGGCGCGGTGGGAGCACGGTGGACATGCCCCTCACGCTAGGAATCGGGCGGGCCCGCTGTCTGCCGACCTGCGCGTGGGCCTCGGGATGATCATGTGCAGGACAGCACACACCTGTGCGGGATCCGTGCAGGCGCGAACGCCGGGCAGCACCCGGGTACCGCAGCCCCGGGTGAAACCCGCGCGCGTCGCCCGGTCGGCCGCCTCCGAGCGGGCGACGCGCCGCCTAGCATGGTTCGACCCCGCCCGATCGAGGGCCGGCCGGAGTCGGAGGTACGGTGCGCCGAGCGATGATCGCTGTGGGAGTCGCGCTCCTCGCCGTCGGCGTGGGGCTTGCCTCGGCGTCCTCCTTGGGTGTCCGCGCAGTAGGTGCCACCGCCGTGACCGCCGGGCACCCGTGCCCCGGTCGCGCTACCGCAGTCGCCTCGGGCGTGGCAGTGACCGTGACGCTCGCGTCCTCGGCGTGCGACGGGCTCACCGTACAGCTGACCACGCTCACGTCCGCGGGCGCGGGCGTGGCCTCCGGTTCGGCCGTCGTGTCCGGCTCCGTCGCGGTCGTCCCCGTCACCACGTCGGGGGCGACCTCGGCCGCCGCCACTGTCGCGGGCTGGCCGTTGTCGGTCAGCTACACGGCAGCATCGCCGGGGCCCGTCTACCCGGGCACGCCCGACACCGTGCTGACCGATCTGACGTGGGACCTGATCTCCAACAACCCGACCCAGGCCTGCTTCCAGGCCACCGTGACCACGACGTCGGCGACGCCTGTTGCGTGGGCCCTGGAGATCGACCTGTCCCAACCGCCCTTCAACGGCGCCAGCCACAACACCCTGCAGCTCACCGCAGCCGACGGCGGGTTCTACCGGATAGCGCCCAACCAGCCCTCCCCCGGCTACGCGCAGGTCGAGGGCACCAACAACGGCGGTCGGCGGACCATCGTCGCGGGTCAGTCCTACCGGGTCGAGGTGTGCGACTGGTCGCTGCCGGCCGGCGTGGACACCCCGTCGGCCTATACCGTGCAGACCACCCCGAGCACCACGCAGTGGACCACCACCTGGGCGTGCCTCGACACGACCGTGACCGGCAACGGCACGTCCCGGTTCTACGTCGGCTGGACCGCCCCGGTCGACATGGCCCCGGCGATCGCGCGGCTCGCCGAGGGCGGCGGCGTGCGCGACGCCTGGACCTACGGCGCGAATGAGTGGATGGTCGCCCGCACCCAGACGGGGCCCACCACGTTCACGGTCACGTCCACGGCCCCGTCCACGGTCGCAGGCACCCAGGCGTTCACGTTCACCACGTGCGCGGTGGACTACTGACGGACCCGCGACCTCGGGCCCCCAGGGACCTTCGCCTCTCGCCGCCGACACCTCGCAGCACGAGCCTTGAGGCATCGGAACCCGAAGGGAGCCGATCATGTCGAAGAGCTGGAAGGACCTGTCCCCCCGTACCCGCGCCGGACTGCTGACCCTCGGCAGCCTCCAGCTGGCCATGGCCACGACGGCCTGGACCGATCTGGCACTGCGGCCGGCGGACAAGCTCAGGGGACCCAAGCCGTGGTGGGCCGTGGTGATAGCGGTCGGTGTGCTCGGGCCGGCAGCGTACGCCTACTGCGGCGTGCACGGCTGCCGGATCTCCCCTATCCCGTGACCGGTCCGTGACCCGTCGGGCGCCTCCCCTCCCAGAGCGCCGGGGAGCATTCGGCGCGCGCTTGGACTAGCCCGCCGGCGATGACGTCGGCTGCTCGTCCGTGATGCGCTCGGCGGCCAGCCGGCCCGAGACGAGGGCTGTCGGGACCCCCGTCCCCGGGTGCGTCGACGCTCCCGCGAAGTACACGTTGCGGTACCGCCCGTGCCTGTTGTGCGGCCGCAGGTAGGCGAGCTGGGTCACGGTGTGCGCCAGTCCGTGCGTCGCGCCCCGCACCAGGTTGTGCTGCGCCCGCCAGGTCAGCGGAGTCGCGGTCCCCTCGTGGAGCAGGTGCGCGTCGACGTCGGTGATCCCAAGAAGGGCGAGCCGGGCGAGCACCGCTTCACGCGCGCGCCGCCGCGCCACGTCCCATGCCTCGGCCTCGCGGGCCTGCCGGGTCGGGTCGGGGCCGTCGTAGCGCATGTGCCCGGTGGGGACCACGGCGACGATCGTGTCGCGCCCGGTAGGCGCAGCGGCGGCGTCCAGGCGCGACGGGGCGTGCAGGTAGACGCTGGGCAGGTCGGGAAGGGGCTCGTTGCGGTCGATCCGGTCGAAGTTCTCGCGGTAGTCGTCGGCCAGGACGAGGGTGTGCGGCCCGAGCTGCGGGTACGGCCGATCCAGCGCCCAGAAGAAGCTGATCGCCGACCCGGCGAACCGCCGTCGGCAGATCACCGCGGCAGCGAGCCGGTCGGCCGGGGCCCGGGGCAGCAGGTCCCGGTACACGTACGGCAGATCGGCGTTCGCGAGCACGACGTCGGCCGCGAGCAGGCGGCCGTCGGCCAGCACCACGCCCTGCGCGACCGAGCCCGCGACCTCGATCCGCTGCACCGGCTCCCCGCACACGATCTCGACACCGGCCTCCTGCGCGAGCCCGACGAGCACGTCGACCAGCCGCGTCATCCCGGCGCGCGGGTACCAGACGCCGTGCGCCAGCTCGCTGTACGGCGTGAGCGAGAACGTTGCCGGCGCGTGGAACGGGCTCAGGCCCATGTAGACGTCCTGGAACGTGAACGCCGCGCGCAGCCGCGGGGAGTCGAAGAACGCGGACATGTGCCGGTAGTGCGGCAGCAGGGCGTGCACCTGGAACATCAGCGCGGCGTTGGTCGGGCGGAAGAAGTCGCGCGCCCGTCGGAAGTCCCGCTCGACCAGCCGGGCCATTCCCAGGTCGTAGTGCCGGCGCCCCTCATCCAGGTACCGCAGCAGCCCGCCCGACGCGCCCGGCTCCATCGCGTCGAGCCGGGCGCTCAGGGCTGCGAGGTCGGAGGTCATGTCCAGTCGCTCGCCGTCGTCGAACACGATCCGGTACGACGGGTCGACCCGCTGGGGGTCGAGGTCGGCCTCCAGGTCGGCACCCAGCGCCGACAGCTCGCTGCGGTACAGCAGCGGCATGATCAGCAGGGTCGGCCCGGTGGGGAACACGTGGCCGTCGCGCTCGTAGCCCCCGAGCCGTCCGCCAGGCGTGGCGTTCTTCTCCACGACGGTGACCCGCATCCCGCGCCGGGCCAGGTGGATCGCCGCGCTCAGGCCGCCGACCCCGGCGCCGATCACCACCACGTGCGGCCGGCTCATCGCGGCCTTCCCGCGACCGCCCGGGCCTCCGGCCGCGCGCCGAGCGCCGAGCCGGCCGCCCGGCGTGCGATGGCGAGCCCGCCGCGCACCGTCCGCCGCTGCGGATAGCACTCGCGCAGCAGGTAGCCGTCCCGTTCGACGGTGTCGAGCACCCACTCGAACCTCGCCAGGTAGGCGTGCCCGGCCAGCCGGCACCTGCGGCTCTCGAGCCGGGCGAGGTACTGCCGGCCGACCCGGAAGTCCGCGCGCGCGAGGTCCACGCGCTCGCGGACCCAGTCGCACAGCGCCGGTGTGCACAGGTCGTCGGGCGTCGGCTCCCGGCCGCCGAGCACCTCGGCCGGGACGTTGACGTAGCCGGCCCGGAGGTCTTCGCGCAGGTCGCGGAGCATGTGGGCGAGATGCGCGCCGCGCACCGCGACGTAGCGGGTCTCGTCGTCCGGCGCCGCGCACCCGTGGCCGATGCAGTGGTGCAGCGCCTCGGTGACCGCGACCGCGAGATCACCGGTGTACCGGTCGAGCTCGGCGGCGGCGACAGCACGGCCACGACGCCGGGCGTCGAACTCCATCACGTCGAGCATCGCGGCGACCGAGGTGAGCGCGCCGCGCCCGTCCTGACGGGGGCGGCCGTCAGCGCGGAGCAGCGAGACGAGCAGGACCTCGTGCGGGTCGAGCCCGGGCAGCGGCGCGCCGGTCGACACGGCCGCCACGAGACCCCGCTGCCGCTCGACGAGGGCCAGGCGCGCCTCGGTCGTCGGGAGGCTCTCGTCGATCTCGTCGTCGAGCCACCGGAAGTAGGCGTACAGCGCATAGGCGTCGGCCCGGTAGGCGGGGTCGGCGAGGGTGCGGATGGTCAGGTAGGACTGCCTGCTCGCCCGGCGGGTGATGGATCGGGCCAGCTCCGACCCGGGTGCAGCGTGATGCTGCGGCATCGTGGCCTCCGACGGTGCTCAGCGGGGTCACAGCGACGCTAGTCGGGCTGAAGCGGCGCCCGCATGGGACCTTGCGGCCCACGTGCGCTGTCGGGTCGGGCGGGCTCAGAGGCGGACGCGCTCGCCGTCCCTCGGCACCACGGCGAGCCAGCCCAGCTCGTCGCGCACCCGCTCGGCGAGCGCCGCCGAGCCCCGCGGCTCGCCGTGCACGACGTACACGACCTCCGGTGGTTCGGGAGCGGCGCGCAGCCAGGCGAGGATCTCGTCGGCGTCGGCGTGCACCGAGAAGGTGTGCAGGGCGACGACCTCGGCCCGCACGGGGACGTAGTGCCCGTGCATCTTCAGCTGCCTGGCCCCCTCCGCCAGGTCACGACCGCGCGTGCCCTCCGCCTGGTACCCGACGAGCACGACTGCGTTGCGGCGGTCCGGCAACAGCTGCTTGAGGTGGTGCACCACGCGACCGCCGGTGGCCATGCCCGACGCGGAGATGATGATGCTGGGCTCGGGCGGCGGGTCGAGCGCCCGCGACTCCTGCGCGCTGTGCGCCTCGCGCAGGTCGCCGGCGTCGAACACGTCGGGGCCGCCGAGGCCCGGGCGCAGCTCGGGGTCGCCCTCCGCGAGCGCGCGCCGGTAGACCGCGAGCGCGCTGAGCGCCATCGGGCTGTCCACGTACACCGGCACGCGCGGGATGCGGCCCTGCTCGGCGAGCCGCCGCAGAGCCACCAGCACGACCTCGGTGCGGTCGACGGCGAACGAGGGGATGACCACTGTGCCGCCGCGGTCGATGGTCCGGGTCACCACGTCGGCGAGGGTGGCGAGGTCGTCGCCGGTGTGGGTCCGGTCGCCGTAGGTGGACTCGACCACGATGGCGTCGCACGCGGGCGGCGGGAGCGGTGGTGCCAGCAACGGGTGGGACGGGCGACCGAGGTCGCCGCTGACCACGACGCGCCGCCCGTGCGCCTCGACGTAGGCGGAGGCCGAGCCCAGGATGTGGCCGGCCGACCGTAGTCGGACCTGCACGTCCGGGCACGGCGTCACCGTGGCGCCGAGCGGGGTTGGGCGGAACAGGGGCAGGCACCGCTCGACGTCGGCCGAGTCGTACAGCGGGCGCGGTTGCGCGTGCCGTGAGAAGCCCGCCCGCGCGGCGTACGAGGCGTCCTCCTCCTGCAGGTGGGCGCTGTCGCGCAGCACGATCTCCGCGAGCTCGGCGGTCCAGCGGGTCGTGATGATCGGCCCGGTGAAGCCCTGGTCGACCAGGGCGGGCAGGTAGCCGCTGTGGTCGAGGTGCGCGTGCGTGAGCACGACGGCGTCGATCTCGGCGGCGGGGAGCGGGAGGGGCTCCCAGTTCCGGCGGCGCAGGTCCCGCAGGCCCTGGAAGAGGCCCGCGTCGATCATCACCTGGGACCGGCCGGTGTCGAGCAGCGTCTTGCTGCCCGTGACCGTGCCGGCTGCGCCGAGGAACCTCAGCGTGGTGGCCATCGGGCACTCCTCCGCCACCGGCGCCCGGCACACCCGCACCGCCGCCGGCGCTACCTCGAGGCTACTCGCGCGGTGGCATCCGCGGACCGGTGCAGTCGCCGCCGTTGCGCCGCCGGAGCACAGGCCTCGGTGGGCGCGGCCCGACGCGGGACGAGGGGCCCTCGCCGCGGGGTCGGTGCCGACCGACGATGGAGCCATGAGGCGGGCTCGCTCGCGCTGGCTCGTGGCCCTCGTGGCGCTCGGCGCCCTGACGGGCTGCGGGACGAGCACGGCCCCGTCGGGCTCCCCCCTCCCGAGTCCGACCCCCAGCACCCCGAGGTCGGCGGAACCCACCGTCTCGCCATGCCCGCCGACGTCGAGCCCGGCCTGTCACAGCGGCTCCCCGGCCACACCGACCCCCACGGCGACCGTGACGCCGACCTCCGTTCCCGGCCCGACGTCCGAGCCGAGCCCCGCACCGACCGCCAACCCGTCCGTCCCCGCCGACCTGTTCGGCACCGACTGGACGGCGCTGCCGACCTCCCGCCTGGTGGTCGCGCTGACCTTCGACTGCGGCGCATCCGACGCCGGCGTCGCGTCGATCCTGGACACCCTGGCGGGCGCCGGCGTGAGCGGCACCTTCTTCGTCACCGGTGCGTTCGCCCGCAGCTACCCGGCCGACGTCGCGGCGATCGCCGCCGCGGGCCACGCCATCGGCAACCACAGCGACACCCACGAGCACTACCCGCAGCTCACCGACGCGCAGATCGCCGAGGATCTCGCGGTCGCGCGGGCCGCGATCAGGGCCGCGGGCGCCGACCCCGGCCCGTGGTTCCGCTTCCCGTACGGCGATCGCACCGACGCCGACGTGCGCGCGGTCAACGCCGCCGGCTACATCGCGGTCCGATGGACCGTGGACACCCTCGGCTGGCAGGGCACGAGCGGGGGCCGCTCCGCCGCCGAGGTGGTCGACCGGGTGCTCGACGCCGCGACGCCGGGCGAGATCGTCCTGATGCACGTCGGGGCGAACCCCGACGACGGCACCACCCTCGACGCCGATGCCCTGCCCGCGGCGATCGCCGGCCTCCGCGCCGCCGGCTACGGCTTCACGACGGTCGAGGCCCTGCTGGACGGCTGAGCCACGAGCAGCGGGACGGTCGACGGGTCCGCGTGCGCCCACGCGGACAGGTCCGACCACCGCGCGGCCGCGTAGCGTCGGGGGCATGTGCCGCAACATCACCACGCTGCGAGGGCTCGAGCCGCCCGCCACCACTGACGAGATCGAGGCCGCCGCGGTGCAGTACGTCCGCAAGGTCACGGGCATCACCAAGGTCACCGACCACACCCGCGAGGCGTTCGACGCCGCGGTCGCCGCGGTCGCGGCCGCGACCGCTCAGGCGCTCGCCGACCTGCCCGAGCGCCGCAACCCGCCGTCGAGGGTGCCGCCGCTGCGCCGCGAGGAGGTCGCCGCCCGCGTCGCGGCCCGCCAGGCCGAACGCGAGGAGCACGAACGCCTGCACGAGCAAGGTGTGCCGCACAGCCACTGATGGCCGTCAGGCCCGGGCCGCGCGGGTCGGCAGCGCGTCGGTCAACGGAGCCGCCTGTGGGAATCGAACCCACGACCTTCTCATTACGAGTGAGACGCTCTGCCGACTGAGCTAAGGCGGCGTCGTCGGGCCGGCCGACGAGCGCGGCCTACTGTACCGGCGCGCCGACCGGGCTCCAAAGCGCGTTCGAGGTGCCGGACGCGGGCCTCAGCTGCAGGTGGTGCCGGCCGGCGGCGGGGTGCCCTCCAGCAGGTAGGTCTCCACCGCGTCGCTGATGCAGGAGCCCGCGCGGCCGTAGGCGGTGTGGCCCTGCGCCCTTCCAGGTGAGCAGCACGCCGGAGTCGAGCTGGGAGGCCAGCGCCTGGGCCCACGCGTACGGCGTCGCCGGGTCCCCGGTCGTGCCGACGACCAGGATCGGGGCGGCGCCCGCCGCGTGCACGGGCGCCGGCGTCCGCTGCGACTGGAACGGCCAGGTCTCGCAGCCCGGGGACATCGCGAACCAGTCGGCGAACGTCGGGGCGACCTTGGCGACCTCGTCGCGGAACGCGACCATCTGCTGGTAGTCGCGCGTCGTGGTCGGGTAGTCCAGGCAGTTGATCGCCTGGAACGCGAGGTTGGAGTTCGACAGGTACTGCCCGTCCGGAGTCCGGTCCAGGTAGACGTCGGCGTACTCCAGCAGCTGGCTCGCCTTGTTCTGGACGATCGCCTCGCTCAGCGCGGAGGTCAGCAGCGGCCAGTAGTCGTCGTTGTAGAGCGTGACGATCACGCCGTAGAACGCCAGCGTCCCGTTGACGGTGCGGCCGTTGCCGGCGTCGATCGGGCGCTGCTCGGCCCGGTCGACGAGGTCGGCGATCTGCTGCATGCCCTGCTCGACGGAGCCCGTGAGCGGGCAGCCGGACGTGTTCATGCAGTAGCTGACGTAGGAGCGCAGCGCCTGCTCGAACCCGGCGGCCTGCTGGAGCGAGAGCTCGTCGTTGGTGAGCGAGGGGTCCAGCGCGCCGTCGAGCACCAGGCGGCCGACCTTGTCCGGGAACAGCTCGGCATAGGTCGAGCCGAGGAACGTCCCGTAGGAGAACCCCAGGTAGTGCAGCTGGTCGTCGCCCAGCACCGCCCGGATCAGGTCCATGTCGCGCGCCGCGCTGACGGTGTCGACGTGACCGAGAAGAACGCCGGTGTTGTCCGCGCACTCCTGACCGAACGCGGTCGCCTTGGCGCGCACCGCGTCGAGGTCGGCCTGGCTGTGGATCGGGGAGTCCGCGGTGAGGTAGGCGTCGACCTGGGAGTCCGGGCCGCAGCTGACCGCGCTGGACTTCCCGACGCCGCGCGGGTCGAAGCCGACCACGTCGTACGCGGCCAGCACGTCGGCCCCGATCACGCTGGTCGTCACGTACTGGAGGAAGTCGATGCCGGACGATCCGGGACCACCCGGGTTGATCAGCAGCGAGCCGATCCGGTGGGCCTGGTCGTCCGCCGGGCGCCGCTCGAGGGCGAGGCTGATGGTCCCGGCCGACAGGTCGGTCCAGTCCAGCGGGGCGGTGACCGTCGCGCACTGGAAGTCGCCGCACGCACTCCAGCTGACGTCCTGCCCGTAGAAGGACTCCAGGTCACCGCCCGCGGACGGCGACGAGGACGGCGCGGACGAGGTGGCCGACGACGGCTCGTCCGGGGTGGTCTGCTCACGGGGCGCAGCGCAGCCGGCGAGGGCGAGGGCGACGATGGCGAGCGCGGCGGCGAGGCGACGGGCGGGCACCGGCTAACGGTAACCGGTCACACCTGGCGGCACGGCCGGGTCCCACCGTTCGGGTGGATCACTCGGGCGCACGGCCACCCTGGGGACGCAGGGCGACCGCCATCGCCTCCATGGCCAGCAGGGGTGCCACGTTGCCCGCGAGCCGGGTGCGCGCCTCGCCGACGACGTCCATCCGGCGCAGGGTCTGCACAGCGGTGGACTCCGCGGCGAGCGCGGCCACCTGGTCGGTGTGCTCGACGTTGACCGGCTCCACGTCCGCGCCGAGCTGGACCACGAGGACGTCTCGGTACAGCGACAGCAGGTCGAGCAGGGCCCGGTCCAGCACGTCGCGCTGCGCGCGGGTGGCGCGGCGCTTCTGCTCCTCGGTGAGCTGACGCACCTGGGCGCGCAACGTGGGCGGAAGCCGGGTCGCGTCCTGCGCGCCGAGGGTGTGCAGCAGCTCGGCCTTCTCGGCGGCGTCGCGGTCCTCCGTCGCGGCCTTGGCCTCGGCCTGGGCGACCTCGACCAGGTCCGCGGCGGCCAGCACCGCGTCGCCCACCCCGCGGATCGCGGAGACCAGCTCGAGCGTGCGCCGACGGCGGTCGCGCGCCTCGGGGTCGCGGGCCAGGCGCCGGGCCATCCCGATGTGGCTCTGGGCGGCACGCGCGGCGACGTCCGCGACGGCGGGGTCCACGCCGTCGCGCTCCACCAGCAGGCGGGCGACGGCCTCGACCGACGGCACCCGCAGGGCGAGCGGCCGGCAGCGCGACCGGATGGTGACCTGGACGTCCTGCGGACTGGTGGAGCACAGCAGCCACACGGTGCGCGGCGGCGGTTCCTCGATCGCCTTGAGCAGCACGTTGGACGTCCGCTCGGTCATCCGGTCCGCGTCCTCGACGATGATCACCCGCCACCGACCCTGGGACGGGGATCGCTGGGCGACGCCGATGAGGTCGCGGACCTCCTCGATCGAGATGGTCACCTTCTCGGTGGCCACCACCCTGACGTCGGCGTGGGTGCCCGCGAGCGCCGTGGCGCACGCCTGGCACGTGCCACACCCCCCGGAGGGGCACTGCAGCGCGGCGGCGAACGCGCGCGCGGCGTTGGACCGCCCGGAGCCCGGCGGCCCCGTGATCAGCCAGGCGTGGGTCATCGCAGCCGGGTCCGCGACGGCGCCACGCAGCACGGCGACGGCGGCCTCCTGGCCCACGACCCCGTCCCAGACGCTCACGTGGGGAGCCCCACCAGCGGCGCTACCCGGACCCGGACCGCGGCCGCGATCTCCTCGACCGGCGAGGCGGCGTCGACCACCAGCCACCGATCGGGGTCGGCGGCCGCCCGGCGCAGGAACTCCGCGCGCGCCCGGGCGTGCAGCGCGGTCCCGGCCCGCTCCAGCCGGTCCGGCGCCTCGGTCCGGTGCGCCAGCCGGGCCAGCCCGACGCTCGGGTCCAGGTCGAGCAGCACAGTGAGGTGCGGGAGCAGCCCCTCGGTGGCCCACAGTGACAACGCCTCGACGGCCTCGACGCCCAGCTCACGCCCGGCGCCCTGGTAGGCGACCGAGGAGTCCAGGTAACGGTCGGTGACCACCACGGCACCGCGCTCGAGGGCCGGTCGCACCACGGTGTCGACGTGGTGGGCGCGGTCGGTCGCGTAGAGCATCGCCTCGGTCCGGGGGCTGACGTGCCCGCCGTGCATCACGGCCGCGCGCAGCTCCAGGCCCAGCTCGGTCCCGCCGGGCTCGCGCGTGGTGACCACCTCGACGCCCTGCGCCTCGAGCCACTCGCCGAGCAGCCGGATCTGGGTGCTCTTGCCGACACCGTCGCCACCCTCGAACGAGCAGAACACCCCGGTCGGGCTCGGACCGGAGGGCGTGGTCGGCAGGCTCACGCGGGCAAGGCTAGTGCGCGGCGCCGACGGTCCTCACTCGCCCGGGTAGCGCAGGCCGATCTGGCGCCGGACCTCGTCCAGGGTGCGCATCACGTCCAGGGTGTCCTGCCACGACATCCGCTCGGACTGCGTGGCGCCCTCGGCCACGCGGCGGGCGACCTCGGCCGCCTGGTACTGGAACCCGCCGCCGTACGGCCCCGCCGGAACCGTCCGGTCGTAGGCCCACCAGGTGCCGTCGTCGCGCTGGACCGAGAACGACGTCGGCCCGTAGAAGGTGCCGGCCACCTCGATGCGGCCCTCGGTGCCGGCGATCACGGCGGTGGTCGCGGTGCGCGCCCACAGCGTGGTGTGCAGGCTCGACTGGGCGCGGGCACCGTGGCCGAGCGCAATCGAGATCTGGCCGTCCACGCCGGTCTCGGTGAGCGAGCCGGTCGCCCGGACGCGGTCGGGCGCGCCGAGCACGTCGTGGGCGAAGGACACCGGGTACACACCGAGGTCGAGCAGCGCCCCACCGGCCAGCTCCAGGGCGTGCATCCGGTGGGTCGGCGGGTGGTGGCGCATGTTCTGGCCGTGGTCGGCGAGCACCGAGACGACCTCGCCGATCTCGCCGCGCGCGACCACGTCGTGGATCGCCGCGACGTGCGGCAGGTGGCGGGTCCACATCGCCTCCATGACGAAGACGCCGGCGGCGCGGGCCGCCGCGAACACCTCCTCGGCCTGCGCGGCGTTGACGGTGAAGGCCTTCTCGACCAGCACGTGCTTGCCCGCGGCGATCGCCAGCAGCGCGTGGTCCCGGTGCTCGGAGTGCGGGGTGGCGACGTACACGGCCTGCACAGCGGGGTCGGCGACCAAGGCCTCGTAGGAGCCGTACGCCGTCGGCACGTCCAGCTCGGCGGCGAACCGCTGGGCGCGCTCGAGCGAGCGGGACCCGACCGCGACCACCTCGCCGGCGGTGAACCGCGTGACGTTGTCCGCCAGCTTGTGCGCGATGCCGCCGGGCCCGAGCACGCCCCAGCGCAGCGGCGGGGCGGTCTTCGGGTCGGGGACGGCGGGGTGGTGGGCGCCGGCGGAGCCGTGGGTGCTGGTCACCCGGGCACGCTAGCGGACCGGCCACTAGCCTGCCGCGTATGGCAACGGTGCTGGCCTGCGGCCTCGCGGTGCTCGACGTGGTGCAGACCGTGGACCACGTGCCGGCGCCGGACGAGAAGCTCGTCGCCGACGACCTGCTGGTCGCCGCGGGCGGGCCGGCCGCCAACGCTGCGGTCACCGCGGCGGCGCTCGGGGTGCGCGCACGGCTGGTGACGCGGGTCGGGGACTCCTCGCTCGGTCGCCTGGTCGCCGGGGACCTGGCCACGCACGGCGTGGACCTGGTGGACCTCGCCGGGCTGGACGCCGCGCCCGCGCTCTCCACGGTGCTGGTCACCCGCGGCACGGGGCAACGGGCGGTGGTGTCGGTCAACGCGACGCGCTCGACCCCGGCACCGCTCACCCCCGAGGAGGCTGCCGGACTGGTCGCGGAGGCGGACGCGGTGCTCGTGGACGGCCACCACCTGGACCTGGCGGTCCCGGTCGCCGCCGCGGCCCGGGACGCGGGCGTGCCGGTGCTGCTGGACGGCGGCTCGTGGAAACCGGGCCTCGAACGTCTGCTGGCGCTGGTGGACTGGGCCGTGCTGTCCGCGGACCTGGCGGTGCCGGCCGAGGTGCTGCTGGGCCGCCGCTCGCGCGCGTCGAGCGCCGCCGACCCGGTCACGGCGGTCGCGCGGCTGGGCCCCAGCGTGGTCGCGCGGTCGCGGGGCGGGGCGCCGATCGACGTGCTCGACGCCGGGAGGCGACGCACGGTCGGCGTCCCCGATGTCGTGGTGGCGGACACGCTGGGCGCCGGGGACGCGCTGCACGGCGCGCTCGCGGCATGGCTGGCGACGCGGGGTCCCACGGCGGTCGGCGACGCCCTCGGCTGGGCGGCCACCGTCGCGTCCGCGTCGGTCACGGCACCCGGCACCCGCGCCTGGCTCGCCGACACAGACCGCCTGGCAACCCTCCGCGCCCCCCTGCGCGACTGACCCACCCACCCCCCACCCACGGCCGCCTCCGACGCCCCCCAGCGACCACGGAAGCTCCGACACGCAACCCGTGACGGACCTTCCGCTCGTCCGGACGGCGGCGCGCGGCACGACGGGGCGCCGCGAGCGGCGCGGGGTTCGGCGGGAGCGGGGTGGGGGCGGAGACCGGACGGCCGACGTCAGCGCTTGGTCGGCGACTTCGGGCGCGTCGTGCGGCGCCCGCCGCGCTTGGCCGGGCCCTTGGCGCGCTTCTCGGCGAGCAGCTCGGCGGCCCGCTCCAGCGTGATCTGCTCGACCGAGTCGTCCTTGCGCAGCGTGGCGTTGGTCTCGCCGTCGGTGACGTACGGCCCGAACCGGCCCTCCTTGACCACGACGGGCTTCGTGGACGCGGGGTCCTCGCCGAGCTCACGCAGCGGTGCACTCGCGCCGGCACCCCGACCGCGCTTGGGCTGGGCGTACAGCGCGAGCGCCTCGTCGAGCGTGATGTCGAACATGGCGTCCTCGCCGGGCAGCGAGCGCGAGTCCGTGCCCTTCTTCAGGTAGGGGCCGTAGCGGCCGTTCTGCGCGGTGATCTCCTCGCCCGTCGCCGGGTCGGTACCCACCACGCGCGGCAGCGACAGCAGCCGCAGCGCGTCGTCGAGCGTCACCGTCTCCAGCTGCATCGAGGACAGCAACGACGCGGTGCGCGGCTTGGGCGCGGCCGCGAGCGCCTTCTTGCGCTGCGCCGCCGTGAGGTCGGGGTCGAGCTCGGGCTCGGGGAGCAGCTCAGTGACGTAGGGCCCGTAGCGGCCCTTCTTCGCGACGATCGTGGTGCCCGTGGTCGGGTCGACCCCGAGCTCGAGGTCGCCCTCGGGCTGGGCGGCGAGCAGTTCACGGGCCTTGTCCACGGTCAGCTCGTCCGGGGCGAGGTCCTCGGGCACCGAGGTGCGCCGGTCCTCGCCGTCGACGGCGCCCTCGAGGTACGGGCCGTAGCGGCCGACGCGCAGCGTGATCTCCTCGCCGATCGGGATGGAGTTGACCTGGCGCGCGTCGATCTCGCCGAGGCCGGCGACCAGGTCGCGCAGGCCGACGTCGTCGCCCGTACCGAAGTAGAACTCGGTGAGCCAGGCGACGCGCTCCTTCTCCCCGGCCGCGATCGCGTCGAGATCGGTCTCCATCGCCGCGGTGAAGTCGTAGTCGATCAGGTGGTCGAAGTTCTCCTCGAGGAGCCGGGTGACCGCAAAGGCCAGCCAGCTCGGCACCAGGGCCTGGCCACGGCTGGTCACGTACCCGCGGTCCTGGATCACCGAGATGGTCGCGGCGTACGTCGAGGGACGCCCGATGCCGCGCTCCTCGAGTGCCTTGACCAGGCTGGCCTCGGTGTAGCGGGGCGGCGGGGAGGTGCGGTGCCCGTCGGCTGTCAGGTCCGCCCCCGCCAGCATGTCGCCCTCGGCCATAGCGGGCAGGCGCTCGTCGCGCTGGGCGCCGCGCGAGCGCCCGTCGTCGTCGTAGCGCTCGGCGTCCCGACCCTCCTCGTAGGCGGCGAGGAAGCCACGGAAGGTGATGACGGTGCCCGACGCGCCGAACACCGCGGTGGTCCGGCGGCCCACGGACTCCGGGAGCCCGTCGGCCGCCAGGTCGGCGGACAGCCGGACGGTCGCGGTCGAGCCGAGCGCGTCGGCCATCTGGGAGGCGACGGTGCGCTTCCAGATCAGCTCGTAGAGCCGGAACTCGTCGCCGGAGAGCTCGCGAGAGACCTGCGCCGGGGTGCGGAACGAGTCGCCGGCGGGCCGGATCGCCTCGTGGGCCTCCTGGGCGCCCTTGGCCTTGGCGCCGTAGGTGCGCGGGGCGTCGGGCACGTACTCCGGGCCGTACAGCTCGGCGGCCTGGCGTCGCGCGGCGGTCACGGCCTGCGCCGAGAGCACCGGGGAGTCGGTCCGCATGTACGTGATGTAGCCGTTCTCGTACAGCGACTGCGCGGTCCGCATGGTCGCCCGCGAGCCCATCCGCAGCTTGCGGCTCGCCTCCTGCTGGAGGGTCGAGGTGGTGAACGGCGCCGCGGGCCGGCGGGTGTAGGGCTTGGTCTCCAGGCTCGAGACGGCGAAGGTCGCCTCGCCCAGCGCACCGGCGATCGCGGTGGCGGCAGCCTCGTCCAGGTGCACCGCGCCGCGGGTCGTCAGCGTGCCGCGGTCGTCGAAGTCCCGGCCGGTCGCCACCCGGGCCTGGCCGAGCGCGACGAGCCGCGCGGCGAACGCGCCCTCCTGTTCGGCGGAGGCGGGCTCAGGGTGGGCGAAGGACCCGGTCACGTCCCAGTACTCGGCGGCACGGAACGCCATCCGCTCCCGCTCGCGCTCGACGACCATCCGCATCGCCACGGACTGCACGCGCCCCGCGGACAGGCCCTGGCGAACCTTGCGCCACAGGACCGGGGAGACCTCGTAGCCGTAGAGCCGGTCCAGGATGCGCCGGGTCTCCTGGGCGTCGACCAGACGCTCGTCGACCTCGCGCGTGGCCTCCAGGGCACGTTGGATCGCCTCGCGGGTGATCTCGTGGAACACCATCCGCTTGACCGGCACCTTGGGCTTGAGCTCGGCCAGCAGGTGCCAGGCGATCGCCTCGCCCTCGCGGTCCTCATCGGTGGCGAGGTAGAGCTCGTCGGCGTCCTTGAGGGCGCGGCGCAGGTCCGCGACCTTCTTCTTCTTGTCGGGGTCGACGACGTAGTACGGCTCGAAGCCGTGGTCCACGTCGACCGCGAACTTGCCGAACGGGCCCTTCTTCATGTCGGCCGGCAGCTCGGAGGGCTGCGGGAGGTCGCGGATGTGGCCCACGGACGCCTCGACCGTGTAACCGGCGCCGAGGTAGCCGGCGATCGTGCGCGCCTTCGCCGGCGACTCCACGATCACGAGCTTGCGGGGCATCTGTCCTCCAGGGGTTCGGTGGCGCACTCTACGCACATCTGGCGTCGGGCGCCGAGGCCTCGCGCCGTGCGCAAGGCCCTGGGCCGGAGGTTCAGCGGTCGGCGGGATCGGCCGCGGCGACCATCGCGACGAGCACGCCGAAGGCCCCGCATGCGGCCGCCGCGATGCCCAGCGAGCCGCCGGCGGCGGCCGTGACCAGGACGCTGTCGATGAGGGTCGTGGCATCCGAGACCTGCAGGAACGCGACGGCGCTCAGGCCCCCGAGGACGAGCGCGACGCCCACCAGCAGCGCCGCCGGGCCACGCACGTGGCCGGCCTGGCCGAAGCCCGAGCCGCGGGGCCCGAAGGCCGCCACCAACCCGGACCAGGCCAGCACCACCCCGATCGCGGCGACCGCGTCCGACGGTCGGTGCCAGCCGGCGATGAGCGTCGCGACGCCCGTGACGGTGGTGTACCCGGCGGCGATCACCGCGGCGACCGCCCGGTAGCGCCGCGGGACGGCCAGCACCAGGGCGGCACCGGCGGAGGCCGCGACGGTGGTGTGCCCGCTGGGCAGGGAGTTCGCGATCCGGTCCGCCAGCCCCAGGTCGGGCCGCACCAGGTAGGACTTGAGGATCTGTGTCGTGAGGTTCGCCCCGATCACCAGAGCAGCAACCTGCGCGGCGAGCGCCACCCGGCGTCGGAGCACGGCCATCAGCATCGTCACCAGCACGACGACGATGACGAACGGGATCGAGACCACGTCGAGCACGTGCGCCGCGGCCTCCCACAGCGGCCCGCTGACCTTCTCGGCCCCGCTCAGGGCCGCGCCGTCGACCCGGCGCCCCGTGACGGACGTGACGAAGGCGAGGTGCACGACCGCGACGCCCAGGACGGCCAGCATCGCGACCACGAGCGCGGGCGCGCGGTGCCCGACGGAGGCTGACCGTGCAGGGCTCGTCTCGACCACGGGGCCCACCGTAGGTCACCCAGACGGCGTGGGGTCCGCGGCGGCGCGCCCGAGCACCAGCTGGAGCGCGGCGACCGTCAGGGCCGTGCACGCCAGGACCGCGAGGACGGCGGTACGCAGCGCACCGGCGGCGTCGGCGGCGGTGGCGTCCGTCACCGCGGAGAGGTGCGCCAGGCCGGCGACCCCGACGACCGCACCGATCGCCGCGGCGACCCCGACGCCTGCCAGGCCGATCGCCACGACGCGCCCGGCACGCGAGGAGTCGGACCCGTCGGCCACGAACGGGGCGAGCGCTAGGGCCCACGCGGCGGCCAGGAGGACGCCACCGCACACGTCGCCGGGCCGGTGGCCGCCGACGCCGATGTTGGCGCTGCCGACGACCACCGTGACGGCCGTGCCGAGCACCGCGAGGGCGGGCCTCGCGCGCCGGGGGGCGGCGAGCGCCAGGGCGAAGGCGGCCGACGCCACCGCCGTCGTGTGCCCGCTGGGCCACGACCCGAAACCGCCGCCGTCACCGGTGCCGATGTCGGCGCGCGGGAGGCCGGTCTTGAGAGCGCCGCTCATCAGGTTCGCGCCGCCGACGAGGACCAGCGGGACCAGCGCGGACCAGCGCCGGCCGCGCAGCCACAGCAGGGCGCCCGCCGCGACCACCACCAGCGCCAGGTAGCGCACCCGGACCAGCGACAGGAGGGCGTCGGCGGTGCGGTGCCAGGCATCGGAGGCGTCGAGCGCCCCGATCGAGCCGAGCGCGTCGGTGACCCGCACCGGTGTCCAGTGGACCGTCGCGAGCCACCCGAGCGCCGCGGCGAGCGCGGCACCGGCCGCCAGCGCCACGCCCAGTGCGAGTGTCCCCGGCGGGCCTGCGACCCGGGCGCGCGGTCGGTCGGGTGCCACGCGCCACACCCTAGGGCCGCCGCGCGGCGGGCGCGACGGCCCTCAGCGGCCGGGCAGCACCGCGACGTGGCCGGCGTGGACCAGGCACTCCCGGGCCTCGGGATCGGCGTTCACGCACACCAGGCACCCACCGGCGCGGTCGAGCCGCCGGGCCGCGTCCTCGATGACCGCAACGGCGCGGGGACTGCGCAGCCGGGTCGCGCCGAGGTCGATCACGACGATCGAGGCACACGCGGACAGCGCCTCGAGAAGGGCTCGCAGCCGGCCGACGTCGCGCCGGCCGAACGAGCCGGCGGGCCGGACCTGGACGGTGAGCCACGCGGGATCCGTCGTCCCGGCGCGGGCCACCCCCGCCGGCGAGCCCGGCGCGGGCCTCAGCGGCTCCGCGAGCCCCCTGGACGCGGGGACGGGGAGCTGGACGCTGGTGCTCGTCATGACGGACCTCCGGTGGCTCGGTGCCTGATGACGACACCCTCCTCGGGCCCGCTGGGCGGCGGCTGGGTGCCGCCGGTCGGGTGGCTGTGAACGTCGCACAGGGTTCTCACAGGTGTTGCCCAGACCCGCTGCAGGCGGGCACGCCACGATGGGACGCATGACGACGGCCACCCACCCCCGCCAGCGCGCTGCGCACGACCACCTCACGCGTCCCGACGGCGGCCCCGTGCGCGCCCTCGTGGTCGACGACGAGCCCACGATCGGTGAGCTGCTGTCCACGGCGCTGCGGTACGAGGGCTGGGAGGTGCAGACCGCGCTGACCGGGCTCGCTGCGGTGAAGGTCGCCAAGTCCTGGGAGCCGGACGTCATCCTGCTCGACGTCATGCTGCCGGACCTGTCGGGCCTGGAGGTGCTGCGCCGGGTGCGCACCACCCACCCGTACGTCCCGGTGCTGTTCCTCACCGCCAAGGACGCCGTCGAGGACCGGGTCGCCGGTCTGACCGCCGGAGGCGACGACTACGTCACCAAGCCGTTCAGCCTCGAGGAGGTCGTCGCGCGGCTGCGCTCGCTGCTGCGCCGGGCCGGGGCGACCTCGGCGCGCGAGGACGCCGTGCTGCGGGTCGGCGACCTGTCGCTGGACGAGGACTCCCACGAGGTCAGCCGCGGTGGTCAGGACATCCACCTGACGGCGACCGAGTTCGAGCTGCTCCGCTACTTCATGCGCAACCCCAAGCGCGTGCTGTCCAAGGCCCAGATCCTGGATCGGGTGTGGCAGTACGACTTCGGCGGGCAGGCGAACATCGTCGAGCTGTACGTGTCCTACCTGCGCCGGAAGATCGACAAGGGTCGCAAGCCGATGCTGCACACGCTGCGCGGGGTGGGCTACGTGCTCAAGCCCGCGCCCGGCGCCGAGGCATGACCCAGCCACCGGGCCGGCAGTGGCGGCGCACCACGCTGCGGCGCCGCCTGGTGGCGGTGGCGATCGGACTGGTGGCGGTGGTCGCCGCGACGATGGGCCTGGTGTCGACCCTCGCGCTTCGCGGGACACTGGTCGGTCAGCTCGACCAGCGGCTGCTGGCCACGAACGACCGCGCGGCGGCCTTCCAGCCGCGCACCGCACCGGACGTCGGGACGAGCGCCGACGCGGACGCGGACTCTCTGCCGGGCAGCCTGCCGCCTGCCCTCGGCGCACCGGGTCAGAGCACCGGGACCGTGACCGTCGAGACGATCGGCGGCACCGTGCGCGGCGGCCTCATCGACCAGCAGGGCTTCCAGGAGCTGGACGCGACGCAGCAGGCCGACCTGCTCGCGGTACCGGCGGACGGCCGGCCGCACACGGTCACCGTGGCCGATCTGGGCACCTACCGGGTGATCGCGCACGTCGCGAACGGCAGGACACTGGTCACCGGGCTGTCCATGGCCGAGACGACGTCGACCGTGAAGGCGTACCTGGTGGGCGAGATCATCATCGTGGTCGCCGGACTGGCGGTCGCGGCGATCGCGGGGACCGCCCTGGTGCGCCGTGAGATGGTGCCCCTGGAGCGGGTGGCCGCGACGGCGGCGCGGGTCTCCGAGCAGCCGCTCGAGCGCGGGGTGGTCACCCTGGAGCGGGTGCCCGCCCAGGACGCCGACGACACCAGTGAGGTCGGCCAGGTGGCGACCGCGCTGAACCGGATGCTCGGGCACGTCGAGGCCGCGCTCGCCGCACGGCACGAGTCCGAGACGCAGGTGCGCCAGTTCGTCGCCGACGCGAGTCACGAGCTGCGCACCCCGCTGGCCTCGATCCGCGGCTACGCCGAGCTGGTCCGCCGGCTGCCAGAGGACCTGCCGGAGGACGTGGTGCGGTCGATGGAGCGGGTGGAGTCCGAGTCGGTCCGGATGACGGCCCTGGTCGAGGACATGCTGCTGCTCGCGCGGCTGGACGCGGGACGGCCGCTGGACCGCGACGAGGTGGACCTCGCGGCGCTCGCCGTGGACGCGGTGGCCGACGCGCACGTGGCGGGCCCCGACCACTCGTGGCGCCTGGACCTGGTCGACGACCCGGCCGGCGGCACGACGGACGACCGGGCCGGGGACCTGCCCGACGACCCCGCCGAGGACCTGCCGGACGTGGACCTGACGGACGAGGACCTGGATGCCGAGCCCGCGCTCGTACCGGGCGACGAGCACCGGCTGCGCCAGGTGCTCGCGAACCTGCTCACCAATGCCCGCGTGCACACCCCGCCGGGGACCACGGTGACCGTCTTGGTGCGCCGCGTCGGCGACGAGGTGCTGGTGCAGGTGCGCGACGACGGCCCGGGGATCGCCCCGGACCTCGTGCCCCGGCTGTTCCAGCGCTTCGCCCGCGGTGACGCCGCGCGGTCACCCGGGGCCGGCTCGACCGGGCTGGGCCTGGCCATCGTCGAAGCGGTCGTGACCGCGCACGACGGGCGGATCGAGGTGGACGGGACCCCGGGCGCGACGACCTTCACGGTGCGGCTGCCCGCGGCCGCCTGAGCCGGAAGGATCTGGCCGAGGCGCGCGGATCGCGGGCTGTGACCGCACGACACCGGGCTGGGTCCGTCAGCATGGCGGCGTGGCGTCGCCGTCGGATGCGCTTGGGGCGCTCGTGGACCGTGCGTGTGTGCGGCGCGATGCCCTCCGGGCGGCAGGCGTCGAGACCGAGGTCCTCGCGAAGCGCGCGCCCGGCATCGTGGGCATCACGTACGACGTCGAGCTTGTGGTCAGGCGCCAGGACCGTGTCGACAGCTTCGCGTGGACGGCCTACCGGCGCCGCTGGTTCGGGTCTGCCGAGCGCGTCGCGGATGTTGAACAGGAGCTGCTGCGGGTTCTCGACCTCTACCTGCAAGGCGAGCGACCGTAGCGGCTGCTGACGCAGCCGCCGCGACGCACCCGGCGGCCTGCGCGGCGAAGGGTGTGAGCGGGCCTGATCGATGTCCGCCTTGCGGATGGCCCCGCAGGGATCAGTGTCTGGGGCGGCGTTCGTCGCGTGGGGCGCCGCGAGGAGCGGGCCCGGCGCGGTCGAGCACTTCCGCTCGGCTCATGCATTCCGGTTGACCTGTGGAAAACGCCGAACCAACCCGGCCTGTGTATTCGTGGCCATTGTCCTTGCCATTCTCGGGAATGTCGGAGGAATCGACCCCATGTCAGTGGTCGATGGGACGATGACGGCATCGATCGAGCAGGGGGGTGGGCACGATGACCGCTGTCGCGGCCGCGCCGGTGCTCGCCCCCGAGGACGGCACTGATCCGCCGCTCGCTCGCGATGACGACATCGCGCTTCCCGCGTCCCTCGGCGCGGCGGCCCAGGCTCTGGACGCCGCGCTCGACGCACTCCTCGCCGCGGATCCGGACGACGTACCGGGCCGGGGTGCGGAGCGGCTCGCCACGGTGCTCCACGCCGTGGCGGAGCGCGCGGCGGCCGGCGTCACCGCCCTGCTGCCGCGGATCGATCGCGACGGCCGCTGGGCGCTGGACGGCGACGCGACGTACGTCCGCTGGGTCGCACGGCACCTCGGCCTGTCCGCGGGCGCGGCGCGCAGCCGCGTGCGCGTCGCCCGCGCCCTGCACGACCACCTGCCCCGCACGCTCGACGCGGCGCGGTCCGGCCAGGTCGGGGCCGAGGCCGCCGCCACCCTCGCCCGCGCCGCGTCGAGCGACGCGCGACGGGCGGTGCTGACGGACCCGGGCCACGGCTGCAACGAGGCGTTCCTGCTCGCTCAGGCCCGCCGGCTGCCGGTGGACGACCTGCGCGCGGTGGTGCGGGTGTGGTCGCACCGGGCCGACCCCGAGTCCGACGAGCGCGGCTTCCGGGAGGCGGCCGAGCGCGAGCACCTGTCGCTGTCGAGGCTGCCCGACGGGTACCACCTGGACGGCAGGCTCACCGTGGAGCACGGCCAGCAACTGTCCACCGCACTCGCGGCCCTCACGCCCGTGCCGGCGGCGCAGGACGCACGCAGCGCGACCCAGCGACGCGCCCAGGCCTTGGCGGACCTCGCGCGGACGGTCCTCGAGCACCACCCCGTGGGGGCGGGCCGGGTCGCTCGGCCGCGGGTCAGCGTGCACGTGGACCACGAGACGCTGAGCCGCCTCGTCCAGGACGCGCTGGCGCGCGACGCGGCCGCGACGGTGGACGGGGCCGCGGCGCCGCGTGCCGTCGCGTCGGGCGCGGGCCGCGAGTCGATCGGGTTCGCCCCGGCGGACCTGCGCCGCGGTGCCTTCTTCGAGGACGGCACCGTCGTCCCGCGCGCCGTGCTGGACCGGCTCGCGTGCGACGGCGAGCTGCACCGCATCCTGTTCGGGCCGGACGGCGAGGTGCTGGACGTCGGCCGGACGCAGCGGATCTTCTCCGGCCCGGTGCGCGTCGCGGTGGTGGTGCGGGACGGTCACTGCGCGTTCGACGGCTGCACCGCCCCGCTGCGGATCAGCGAGGTGCACCACGTGCGGCACTGGGCCCGCGACGGCGGGCGGACCGAACCGGACAACGGGGTGCTGCTCTGCTACCACCACCACGAGCTCGTGCACAGGCTCGCGCTGGGTGTCGCACGCGTGAACGGCCGCTGGCGGTTCACCGACCGGCACGGCACCGTGCTGCGGCGCTGAGCCGGGTCAGCCGCCGTTGTCGAAGCCGCCGCGATCGCCCGGGCGACCCTGCCGGTCGGGCAGGCCGAACCCACCGCCGTCGCCGCGATCCTGGATCTGATCGCCGACCAGCTCATCGCGCTCGTGGTGCGTCCCGGTGACGTACCCGATCCCGAACCCGAGCGCGACGCCCGCACCGAGCAGCAGCAGCCCGCTCAGCACGGCCACCAGCGCCACCCACCAGGGTGTCGGAGCCCGGACCGGCGGGGGCGCGACCGGCAGCCACTGGGCCGGGCCCGAAGGGGGAACGGGCCCGGCCGAGGGCTGCGCGCCGGACGGCTGCGTCGCACCCAGGAGAGGCGCGCCGCCCGACTGCTGCTCACCGGCCATGGGACGTGGCGCGGCGGCCGCCGACGCCGACCCGGCACCCTCCGGAGTCGCCGGCTCGGGGTGAGCCGCCGACGGGTGCTGCGGGTCCTCAGCGTTCGGCACGGGCTCCAGACTCTCGGTCGCACCTGGCACGACGCTGGGGCGAACCTGGACGGACCCTGTGAGAGCGCCGACACCCCACGCCACCTCTGGGCGACGTACCGTGGATCGAATGAGCCATCGCGATGACCTGCTCGACCTCGAGAAGCGGGGCTGGCGCGCACTGAGCGACAGCCCCGACGCCGCCGACGCGTTCTACCGCGAGGTGCTCGACGACGAGGTGACGATGCTGCTGCCCGGCGGCCTGCGGATCGCCGACCGGGACCGCGCGCTGCAGGCGATGGGCGGCGCGCCGTGGGACGGGTTCGTCCTTGAGGACGTCGACGCCGCGTTGCCGCGCACCGGCGTGGGTCTGGTCACCTACGGCGTGGTCGCCAGGCGCGGGCCCGTCCGCTACTCGGCCTGGGTGTGCAGCGTCTACGTCAAGCGGGTCGAGGGCTGGCGGCTGGTGCTGCACCAGCAGACCCCGCGGTAGGGCGAGAGCGCCTCTGCCGGATCCGGGCGAGGGGGACCCTAGGCCGCCACCGGTCGCAGGAACCCGTCGGCCACCAGCCCTCGGACCTGCGGGAACAGCTCGGCGCGCAGCGCGTCTGCCCCCACCTCGAGCACCGCCGCAAGGCCGCCGACCAGCTGGCCCACAGTGAGCTCCCCGTCGCACGCACCGACCAGGCCGGCCAGGGCCGTGCCCGCCGTCGCGACCCGCCCGAACCCGCCGCCCTGGCGCAGCAGGATCACCCGCGGGCCCACGTCGCCCGGACGCAGGTGCCGCTCCTCGGTCACGTCCGGCGCGACCACCAGCCGCAGCCCGGCCAGACCGCCGTCGTCCAGGCCTGCCAGCAGGTCGTGCGCCGCCAGCACCGCCAGGACGTGGTCCCCCAGCGGCCCGGCGACCGGGCCGGTCTGCTCCTCCACCCTGCGCAGCCCCGGGCGGCCCGCGGGGCGGCGCAGCACCACGAAGCCCAGGCCCACGCCCTGCACCCCACGCGCCGCGAAGTCCGCGAGCCACCCGGTCACCGCGGCGTCCCAGAAGGCCGGGTCCTGGGCGCGCACAGCACCGCCGTCGCGCAGCCACAGCTCGGCGTACTGCGCCGGGTCGAGCACCTCGCGCTGGACCACCCAGCCGTCCAGGCCCGACGCGTCCAGCCAGGACCCGACGCGCTCGGTCCAGTCCTCGCCGGCCCGGTGCTCCCAGTTGCCCAGAAGCTGGGCAACGCCGCCTGGCGTGAGCACCTCGCCCACGCCCGTCACGAGCTCGGCGACCAGCGGGTCGCCCGCCCGGCCCGCGTCGCGGTACTCATAGGCGGGCAGCGCTGCGGAGGCCACCAGCCCACGCGGCGTGATGACGAACGGCGGGTTGGACACCACGAGGTCGAACCGCTCGCCGCGCACCGGCTCGAGCAGCGAGCCCCGGCGCAGGTCCAGATCCGCTCCGGCCAGCGCCGCGTTGAACCGTGCGAAGGCCAGGGCCCGCTCCGACAGGTCGGTGGCGACCACCGCGTCGCAGTGCCGGCCGGCGGCGAGCGCCTGGATGCCGCTGCCGGTACCCAGGTCCAGAGCGCGGGCGCGGTGGTCGCGCACGGTCAGCCCCGCGAGAGTCACCGAGGCGCCGCCCACGCCGAGCACGTGCCCCGGGTCCAGCGCCGCGCCCGTCACGCTCGCGCCCCGGTCGGAGGCGAGCCACCAGGTGGCGGCACCGCGCGCGTCGTCCACCCCGACCGGACGTAGGTCGACGGTGGCCCGCACCTCGTCGTCGTCGGCGGCACCGCTCGTGGAGAGCAGGCCGAGCCGCTCCAGACCGTCGACCCCGACCCGCGGCACGGCGGCGGCCAGTGCGCGGCTCGGCACCGCGGCGCCGAGCACGAACGCCCGCACCCAGGCGGCCAACGGGCCGGTGTCGGCGCTCGCCGCCACGTGCGCGGCCGCCGGCTCCTCGCGGTGCAACGCCGCCGCGGCGACCGGGCCCAGCAGCTCCTCGATGGCCTGGGCAGGGTCCGCCGCCAGGTCGGCCAGGTCCTCGGCGAGCCGTGCCACCACGCCGTCGAGCCCCGACGCCGGCGGCGCGGGCAGCGGATGCGCCGGCAGGTGCCGCAGCGGTCTGCGGGCCACCCTCAGTCCGCCGCCTCGCGCTCCAGCCGGCCCTCGCGGTCCACCATCGCGGCCCGCACCCGGGACAGGATCACCGCGCCGAACGCGATGAGCATCGCCGCGGTCGCGATGGCCAGCCGCACTCCGTGGTTCACGTCGGTCCCCACCGACAGGTGCACCACCGCCGGCGCGATGAGCAGCGCGACCAGGTTCATCACCTTGATGAGCGGGTTGATCGCGGGCCCGGCGGTGTCCTTGAACGGGTCGCCGACGGTGTCACCGATCACCGCGGCGGCGTGCGCCTCGGAGTTCTTGCCGCCGAACCGGCCGTCCTCGACGATCTTCTTCGCGTTGTCCCACGTGCCGCCCGAGTTGGCCAGGAACACGGCCATGAGCACGCCCGTGGCGATCGACCCGGCGAGGAACCCGGCCAGGGGGCCCACCCCGAGACCGAAGCCGACCGCGATCGGCGCGAACGCCGCGAGCAGCCCCGGGGTGGCCAGCTCGCGCAGCGAGTCGCGGGTGCAGATGTCCACGACCCTGCCGTAGTCCGGCCGGGTCTGGCCGGTCATGATCCCGGGCATCTCGCGGAACTGGCGGCGCACCTCGAAAACGATCGCCCCGGCGGCGCGGGTCACCGCGTCGATCGCCAGCCCGGAGAACAGGAACACCGTCGCGCCGCCGAGCACCACGCCGACCAGCGTGATCGGCGAGATGACCTGGTAGGAGAGCATCGCCAGGCTCAGCCCGGTGGCCTGCGCCGCGCCGCCGATCGACTCCACGGCCGTCCTGACCGCGTCGGTGTACGACCCGAACAACGCGGTCGCCGCGAGCACGGCCGTCGCGATCGCGATCCCCTTGGTGATCGCCTTGGTGGTGTTGCCCACCGCGTCCAGGTCGGTGAGGATCTGCGCGCCGCGCTCGTCGACGTCCTTGGACATCTCGGCGATGCCCTGCGCGTTGTCGCTGACCGGCCCGAACGTGTCCATCGCGACGATCACGCCGACCGTGGTGAGCAGCCCGCACCCGGCCAGCGCGATGAGGAACAGCGACAGCGTGATCGAGCCACCGGAGATCAGGAACACCCCGCAGATCGCGGCGGCGATGATGCCCGCGGTGTAGACCGCCGACTCGAACCCGACGCCGACCCCCGCGAGCACCACCGTCGCGGGCCCGGTGAGGGTGGTGCGGGCGACGTGGATCGTCGGGTTGGAGGTGGTCCCGGTGAAGTACCCGGTGAGCCACAGGATGATCCCCGCCAGCAGCACGCCGATGACTACGGCGAGCGTCGCGACCAGCCGGGGGTCGCCGGTGTGGTCGGCCAGGTCCGTCGAGAGCCCGCTCAGGTCCGAGAACCTGCTCGGCAGGTACACGAAGGCGGCGACCGCGGTGAGCGCTGCACCGGCGACCGCCGCCTGGTAGAAGCCCCGGTAGATGGCCCGGAGCCCCGACTCGGCCCCTCGGACCCTGGTGAGCAGCACGCCGAGCGCGGCGACCACCGCTCCGACCCCGGCCACGATCAGCGGGAACACCAGCCCCTGCTCACCGAATGCCACCTTGCCCAGGATCAGTGCGGCCACGAGGGTGACGGCGTAGGACTCGAACAGGTCGGCGGCCATCCCGGCGCAGTCGCCCACGTTGTCGCCGACGTTGTCGGCGATGGTCGCGGCGTTGCGCGGGTCGTCCTCGGGGATGTTGTGCTCGACCTTGCCCACCAGGTCCGCGCCGACGTCGGCGGCCTTGGTGAAGATGCCCCCGCCCACCCGCATGAACATCGCGAGCAGCGCCGCGCCGAAGCCGAAGCCCTCGAGCACCGACGGCGCCTGCTCGCGGTAGATCAGCACCACGCCGGTCGCGCCCAGCAGGCCGAGCCCCACGACGCCCATCCCGACCACACCACCCGTGCGGAACGCGATCCGCGCGCCCTCGCTGCGGCCGTCGGCCTCCCGCGCGGCGGCGGCGACACGCACGTTGGCGCGGACCGCCAGCCACATGCCCAGGTACCCGATCGACGCGGAGAACCCCGCGCCGACCAGGAAGAAGATCGACCGCCCCACCTTGATCCCGGCGTCACCGGGTAGCAGGAACAGCAGTCCGAACACCACGACGGCGAACAGCACGAGCGTGCGGAACATCCGGTTCAGGTAGGCCGACGCGCCCTCCTGCACGGCTTGCGCGATGGCCTGCATGCGCTCGGTGCCCTCGCGGGCGGCCAGCACCTGGCGTCGGAGAACCACCGCGAACCCGAGGGCCACGACAGCGATCACTGCGATGACGGCGACGATGACGATGCTCGAGCTCCCGAGCGTGGGCATCCGACCTCCAGTCGTTGTGGCGCGCGGGTTCGCCGATCGGCGCCATTGCCGGGCGTGGGTAACGCCGCGGGGGGAGTCTACGGGCGCGGCCTTGCGTGGCCCACCGGGAACCGATGATCTCCCGGCACGCCGAGCTCTCGTCACGCCGTCCGTGGCGGTCTCCGCTCGGGGCGACGTCCGACCCAACGTTTCCCGGGTGTCCGTCGTCATCATGGGTAGGGCGGGCACCAGGCCGGCCGCGGGAGGGGCGCCGATGGCCGGCTGGGAGGCCGAGCTCGCGGACCTGGTCCGCGACCGCGGCGCAGCCCTCGTCGGCTACGCGTACCTGCTGTGCGGCGAACGGCGCGAGGCCGAGGACCTGGTCCAGGACGCCCTGGTCAAGACCTTCGCCCGCAGGCGGCGGGCCGGCCGCGGCGGGGGACCGGATGCCCGGGAAGGCACCGAGCCGGCCGGCGCGCAGAACCTCGAGGGCTACGTCCGCCGAGCCGTGCTGACCACCTACCTCGACGGCTTCCGGCGACGCCGGCGCTGGGCGGCACTGCGGCACCTGGCCGTCGAGCCCGAGGAGGTCGTCGCGCACGAGGATGACGCCGTCGACCGCGAGGAGCTGGCCGTCGCCCTGCGCACCCTGCCGCCACGCGAGCGCGCCTGCGTGGTGCTGCGCTTCTACGAGGACTGGACCGTGGCCCAGATCGCCGACGCCCTGTCGCTGTCCCAGGGCAGCGTCAAGCGCCACCTGTCCCACGGCGTGCACCGCCTCGAGGACTCGCTCGGCCTGCTGCCGCGGTCCCGGGCCGAGCTCGACGGCGAGGAGCTCGCGGTCGACGTGAGGAGGACGCGATGAACGGGGACCGCTCCGAGCTGCACGAGGGCCTGGCCCAGCTCGCCGACCTGGCGCCCGGCGCCTCGACCACGAGCCGCCTTCTCGAGCACGTCCCGTCGATGGTCGCCCGGGTGCACCGCCGGCGCGCTCGGCGCCGCGCCGGGGCGGGCCTGGCCGCGGTGGGCGTCGCCGCAGCGACCGTCGGAGCGTTCACGTTGCTCGGCGCGCCGCCGACGCCCGTCGCACCGGCGACGCAGACGTCGACGTCGACGTCTGCGCCGACCGTCCCGACCTGCGGGGCACCGTTCGCCGCCGGCGAGGCCGCCGCGGGCGATGTGGACGTGACCGTGAGGCTCGACGGCACTGCCGACCGCCCCACCGTGTCCGTGTCCGTCCTCAACCTGGGGGCGGACGACGTGGTGGTCGACGGGCCGTCCGGCCTAGCGGTTCTCGTGGTCGACGACGGGACCGTCGTGGGGCGCCTGTCCACACCCACCGCCGTCAGCGGCGGCCTCGCGCCGAACGTGGTCAGCGAGTACGTCGGGACCAGCGGAGCGCTGCAGACCTGCGTCCCGGGGACCCCGAACGGCCGGCTGCCCGACGGCACCTACACGGTGGTGGGGCTGGTGCAGGCGACGGTCCGCGGCGCCCCGACCATCCTGGGCGGCACCGGGCTGCCGCTCGTGGTGAGCCAGGGCAGCATGAGCACGCCGGCCTTCGACGAGGCGGACGCGCGGGGCTCGGCCCGCGCGTCCGCCGCAGCGCAGGACCTCGCGGCGCAGCGTGCGATGCTCGCCACCATCCAGGACCCGGCGACCGAACCGTTCCCGGCGTGCGGGTCGCTCGTGCCCGCAGGTGCCCCGACCCCGGCGCCGCTCACGCTGACCCTGGGCGACGTGCTGCTCGCCGCCCGGACCGGCGGGGCTCAGAGCGTCACGGGATCCGGTCTCCTGCAGGCCACCACCGGCACGGTGCCCGCCGACGTCCCCGCGACCGGCGTCGTTGCCCTGACCAAGGTCGGCAGCGTCGTGGCCGTGGTGGCACCGACCTCGGCCGCAGGCCGCGTCGAGATCGGGCCCGTCGGGCTGGACGTCCCGTTGGAGGGGACGACCCTGCTGTGCGGGTCCGACGGTGCCACCTGGCTCCCGTCGGGCGTGTACCGGGCCTACGCCGTCGTCACCGTCACCAACCCGGTCCTCCCGACGGCCGACGGTTCGACGGGTGCCCCGGGCGGCCCGATCACCGTCGTGTCGGCACCGGTGAACGTCCGGATCCCGTGATGCCGACGGTCCGCAGGTCGTCACCGGGCGGCGACCGCGGTCCGGCTGGCGATCGCGCAGGACCTGAGCACGCTCACCACCGACGTCACGCTGGACGTCGGCACGCTGGTCGACGGGGCGTGGGTCCTGCAAGGCTGAACGTCCCGGCCCCCAACGGTTCGCCGGCCTGCATCGTTGGAGCAGGTGAGAGGGGGCGATCATGGGCTGGCGCGACGAGCTGACGACGCTCGCCACCGAGCGCGGCCCGGCGCTGGTCGGCTACGCGTACCTGCTCTGCGGCGATCTCCCCCGCGCGAACGACCTGGTGCAGGAGGCCCTCGCGCGCGCCTGGGCACGTCCCGGCCGGGCCCGCGGCCCGCAGGCCACCGAGGCCTACGTGCGACGCGCCGTGCTCAGCGTCTTCCTCGACGAGCGGCGACGGGCGACCTTGTGGGCCCGCAAGCGCCACCTGGCGGTCGGCCCGACGACCGCGCCGGACCCGACCGCCCGCACCGATGACCAGCTCGACGTCCAGGAGGCGCTGACCGGCCTGTCGCCCCGCGAGCGGGCGTGCGTGGTGCTGCGGTTCTACGACGACCTGACGGTGCCGGCCCTCGCCGGGCGCCTCGGCATCAGCGAGGGTGCGGCCAAGCGCTATCTGTCCGACGGGCTGGGCAAGCTCGAGGCCGCGCTCGGGCCCGTGGGGGCGCGCAGGAACAGCTCACCGTGCGGCTCACGGAAGGGGATCGGCGATGAGGGACCTCCCCGACGCCTTCGAGCAGATCGCGCGCGGCGCGGCAGGTCACGCGCGGATCGGCGCCGCCAGCGGCGCCGCCGAGCAGTCCGCCCACGGCCCGGGCGGGGCGCCGTCGACCGCTCTGACGCTGCTGCTGGCCGAGACGGGTCGGCGGCGGCGACGGTTCGTCGCGACGACGGTGGTCGCGGGTGCCGCGGCCGTCGGGCTGGTGGTGACCGGCGGGGCCGCGGTGCTGCACCGCGCGGACCCGCCTCCGGTCGGCCCGGTGGCCACCTCACCGACCGCAACCCCGACCGGGGACCCGTCGAGCGACGCCGCGGGCTCCTGGGTGGGCTGCGGCGCGGACGCGTCCGGGCTGGACACCGCCTCGGTCGACGGGCTCACGCTCCTCGACTCGCTGGGCGCCGACGGTCCGGACGGCAGCCTGCTGCTCTACGCGGTGGTCGCCAAGGGCTCTGGGCCCGCGACACCGCGCGGCGGGACCGACACCCTGCACTGGGTCGCGGTCCAGGACGGCCGGGTCGTGGTCGACGCCGGCACCCGCCTGCCCGTGCCGACGCACACGCTCGATCCGGGCGGGTACGACGACCTCGGCCTCGACCTCCGCCTGGCGGACCTGACGGACTGCCGCACCGGCGACCCGCTGACCGGCGCCTACGACCTGTGGGTGCGCGCCGACCTCGGTACCGGCGAGGGCGGCGTCACGCTCGTCGCCGAGCCCCTGTGGGCCACCGACGACCCGGCGCCCGTCCCCGCGGCGATCCCGCTGGTGGGCGAGGGCCGGCAGCTCGGCGCCGAGGACCGGGTGGTGCTCGAGCGCCAGACGGGTCCCGCCCAGTGGCAGGTCGTGGTCAGCGTCGGCGGCGCCGTCCGCGACGCGTACCCGACGATCCACGACGCCATGCTCGCCGCCGGCTTCGCCGCCGTGGGCGAGAAGACCGACCCGCAGCGCCCGGCGTGGACGTCCGCCCGCTTCATCGGCGCGGGGTACACGGTGACCGTCGAGGTCTCCAACGAGACCGGCGGCGACACCTTCGCCGACTGGACGGTGACCTCCGACCAGGACGGCTCGGCACCGGGTGTCGAGTCCGGGTGGGTGGCGGTCGAGCCACCGCCGCCGTCGGCTCGCGAGACCACCCTGGTCGACGTCGCGACGCGGGCCGGGGTCGAGAACGCCGGCCCGGCGGAGCGCAACCTCGGCGACGTGGCCAACGTCTGGGGCGTCTGGCACGGCCAGGTGGCGCTGCTGCAGGTCCACGGCCCGTCGACCGGCTCGGCATGGACGGCGCGCGACCCGGTCGACCTCGGCGGCGTCCCTGGGACCGTCGCCGCGGACTCCGACGGTGGGCTCGGCGTCGAGTTCAGCTGCGGCGAGCTCACCTACTCGGTGCAGGTGACCGACGCGGCCGACCTGCTGTCGACGGACCTCCCGGCCGCCACCGAGCTCGCCACCGCGATGGCCGCTGCCGCCTGCTGACCGCCCCCGTTCGACCGGGATCCCCAACGATCCGACCCCCGTCGTTCGTCGTGAAGGATGAAAGCAGGGGGTGAGGCATGGCCTGGCACGACGACCTGACGGCAGTCGCCACCGAACGCGGCGCGGCCCTGGTCGGGTACGCGTACCTGCTGACGGGGAACCAGACCCGGGCGCAGGACCTGGTCCAGGAGGCCCTGGCACGAACCTGGGCGCGACCGCGCCGGTTGGCCGACGCGGCCGCCACCGAGGCCTACGTGCGGCGCACGGTGCTCAACGCCTACCTCGACGAGCACCGCCGCGATTCGGTCTGGCGCCGCAGGCGGCACCTCGCCGCGCTGCCCGAGGCGACCGCACGGGGCGCCGGCGCGGCGATCGACGAGGCGGTCGACGTGCAGGCCGCCCTGACGGCGCTCAGCCCCCGCGAACGGGCCTGCGTCGTGCTGCGCTTCTACGACGACCTCACGGTGCCCGCTCTCGCCGAGCGCCTCGACATCAGCACCGGCACCGCCAAGCGGTACCTGTCTGACGCGATGGGCAAGCTTGCCGACGCGCTCGGCCCGCTCGACGAGCAGCACGACGTCGAGGACCTCGCGGTGCAGCTCGACCCCTCGGGTGACGCGAAGGGAGGCCGGCCATGAACCTCACCGGGGCCCTGGCCCGGATCGCCGGGCGTTCCGGCGACGTGCACGGTGCCGCCGGAGCCGGACTCGACCTGTCCGCGGTCCTGGCGGAGGCGCGCCGCCGGCGCCGCCGGTTCGCGACGCTCACGACCGTCGCCGCGGCCGCCGCCGCGGCACTCATCGCGGCAGGCGGGGTCGTGATCGGGTCCATCGACGCCACGCCGGTCCCGCCTGCAACCACGGAGCCGTCGCCGTCGCCGACGTCGTCGGGCTGGGGCGAGGCGACCACCGTCGCCGCCGTCCCCGCCTGCGGCGACCCCGAGCCCCAGCTCGAGAGGCCGGCGAACCCGAGCCTTCGCATCTCGAGCTCCCCCGTGTCCGGCGACCTCAGGGGCGGCTCCCCGGCCGACCAGCTGGTGGAGGTCGCCCTGTCCGCCACGGGCCTGCCCACCGGCTACGTCCTGGCAGGGCAGGTCCCGGTGACCTACGCCCTCGTGTCCGGCGGGCGGGTCGTCAGCGCGGCGAGCGCCACGTGGCAGGACGCCCAGCAACCCATCTCCCACGACACGACCGCGCTGTTCCAGCCGTGTCCGGGCGCCGACGCGGCCGAGGGCCCCGGCGGCGTGCCGATCCTCACTCCCGGCGCCTACCTGCTCTACGCAGTCGCGCAGCTGAGCCCGCAGACCATCGCGGGCACGACCGTGGGCGGAGCCGGCGCCCTGCTGGTCGCCTCAGAACCGTCCGGGTTGAGGATCGCTGGCCCGCTCACCCGGGCCGACCCCGCGCCCGCGCTGCCGTCCTGCGGCGCCGACGCGTCGGGGCTGGCAGCGACGTCGGCAGATGCGCTGTCCCTCTACACGACGATCGTGCCCGCGGGCGGCTACCCGACTTTCGACGGCACGGACCCGACCCCGGCGCCGGACCAGGACAGCTTCGCTGTTGCGGCAACGATGTCGACCCCGTTCATGAGGGTCGGTCAGGATCGCCTGTCCTGGGTTGCCGTCCAAGGCGGGACGGTGGTCGCCCAGGGCGGCACGACGCTGCCGGTCCAAGGCGATCTCGCGGGCTCCTTGACGTCCGGCCTGGTCCCGTTCGACCTCACCGAGCCGCTCTCCGGCCTCACCGACTGCCGTACCGGAGGGGCACTGCAGGGCGCCTACGAGCTGTGGGTCCGGGCGGACCTGGGCCTCGACACCGCTCCGATGCTGGATGCGACCGACCCGACCGTGAGCCTGATCGCCGACCCGGTGTGGGCCACCACCGACCCGCAACCGATCCCGGCCACCGTCCCGATGGTCGGGAAGGGCGCCACTGTCCCGGACGGCGACGCGGTGCTCATGACGCAGCAGACCGGCCCGAAGACGTGGGCGGCCTCCGCGACCGTCGCCGGCCCCGACTCGAAGGCTCGGGCACGCGTTCTCGACGCCCTCCTGGCCGCGGGCTTCGCCGAGGTCGACCAAGGGCCGGGCTCGGTGCTGAGCTTCCAGGGGCACGGCCTCGACATCACCGTGATGGTCGGCGGCGCCGCACCTGGGGGCGTCGTGCCGGCCGAATGGGCCATCACGGCCCGGTGAGGCGTCCTGGCCCGGCGCGCAGGGGGCGCCGGGCCAGGACGCAGCGAGGGCCCGGCCGCCGTGGCCGGGCCCTGCGGTGATGCAGCGTCGCCTCAGGCGAGCGCCTCCTCCAAGGTCGGGTGGATCGAGAACACCTGGGTCAGCGCGGTGATCCGGAACACCTTGAGGATCTTCTCCTCGTTGATCACCAGGGACAGGTCTCCGCCGAGGGTGCGGACCTTCTTCAGCGCGCCCACCAGCACGCCCAGTCCGGTGGAGTCCATGAACGACACCTGCGTGAGGTCCACGACGATGGTGGTGTGCTCGGCGTCGACCAGCGAGGAGATCTCCTCGCGCAGTGCGGGCGCGGTGTAGACGTCGATCTCGCCCTTGACCTCGATCACGGTCCGGTCGCCGCTCTGGCGGCTCGTGACGGACACGTCCACGCGGTCCTCCTTCTGCTCGGTCCCGCTAGTCAACACCACGGGTACGGCCGGGGTCACCCGTTTCCTGGGTCGATGGTCTCACTAGCGAGGAGCACGCTAGACCGATCAGGTGACACCACTTCTCGACCGTTCCTCGAGGCCGGTGTGGCCGGGTGGACGTCGATGCCGACGGAGAGCTACGGCGTGCGGCGGTGGGGCTCCATGGCCGGCGGCGACAAAGGGCTACCGCCCGCAGCGACGGCGGGCGGACGTCGCTGACCCGCGCCGGTGGCACGATCGTCGCGTGACCCCGGACGCGCTGCTGGACGTGCTGCTCGCGGCCGGGCGGCGGGCGGACCGGGCCACCCACGTCGAGCACCTGCCGGCGCGCGAGGGGGTGGCCGCCGACTGGCCCCCCTGGGCGGACGCCGAGCTGGTCGCCGGCTACCGCGAGCTCGGCGTCGAGCGTCCGTGGCGGCACCAGGTCACCGCAGCCGACGCGGTGCGCTCCGGGCGGCACACCGTCCTGGCCACCTCGACAGGCTCGGGCAAGTCGCTGGCGTTCTGGCTGCCGGCGCTCACTGCCGTGCGCGAACCCGGCCTGCGCCGCGGCACGGTGCTGTACCTGTCCCCCACCAAGGCGCTGGCGGCCGACCAGCTCGCCGGGCTGGAGCGCCTGCTGTCCGCTGCGCAGGTTCGCGACGTGCGGGTGGCCACGTGTGACGGCGACACCGACCCCACCGCGCGGCGCTGGGTCACCGAGCACGCCGACGTGGTGCTGACCAACCCCGACTTCCTGCACTTCTCGCTGCTGCCCGGGCACCGGCGCTGGCTGCGCCTGCTGCGCGGCCTGCGGGTAGTGGTGCTCGACGAGGCACACGCCTACCGCGGGGTGTTCGGCGCACACGTAGCGGCGGTGCTGCGGCGGCTGCTGCGGCTGGCGCGGGGGTACGGCGCGGAGCCGGTCGTGGTGCTCGCGTCGGCGACGACGGGCGACCCAGGCGCGACCGCGGCCCGCCTGCTGGGCGTCGCGGCCGACGAGGTCGTCGCGGTGACCGAGGACGCCGCGCCCCGCGGCCGGACCACGCTGGTGCTCTGGCAGCCGCCGGAGCTGCCCGGGTCGAGGTCGCTGCTGGACGCGGTCGCTGCGCTGCGGGACCCGGGGCCCGAGGCGCGGGCCGACGGTCCGGGCGCGGCGCCGTCCCACGTCCCGGGCCCGACGCCCCCGGCGGACTCCGAGGACGAACCCCCGGTCGACGCACCGCCCACCGCCGCCCGGCGCTCGGCGCTGAGCGAGGTGGCCGAGCTGCTCGCGGACCTGGTGGCCGGCGGCGCCCGTGCCCTGGCCTTCACGCGGTCGCGGCGCGGTGCGGAGTCGGTCGCCGCGATGGCCCGCGAGCACCTGGACGACGTCGAGCCGGGGCTCGGCGCCCGGGTCGCGGCGTACCGCGGCGGGTACCTGCCCGAGGAGCGGCGCGAGCTCGAGCGGGCGCTGCGCTCCGGGGACCTGCGCGCCCTGGCCACCACCAACGCCCTCGAGCTGGGCGTGGACATCTCCGGGCTGGACGCGGTGCTCATCGCGGGCTGGCCCGGGACGCGGGTCTCGCTGTGGCAGCAGGCGGGCCGGGCGGGCCGTGCCGGCGCCGAGGGCCTGGTCACCCTGGTCGCCCGCGAGGACCCGTTGGACACCTACCTGGTGCACCACCCCGAGGAGCTGATCGGCGTCCCGGTCGAGGCCACGGTGTTCGACCCGACCAACCCGTACGTGCTGGCCCCGCACCTGTGCGCCGCCGCTGCCGAGCGCCCGCTGCGCAGCGAGGACCTGCCGCTGTTCGGCCCCGGCACGCGCAAGCTGCTGGACGTGCTGGTGGAGCGCGGCGCGCTGCGCCGCCGGGACTCGGGCTGGTACTGGACGCACGCGGACGCCGCGACGCGGCTCACCGACCTGCGCGGCACCGGCGGCGACCCGGTGCGGGTGGTCGAGGAGTCCACCGGCCGACTGCTGGGCACCGTCGACGCCGCGAGCGCCGACGCCCAGGTGCACGAGGGCGCGGTGTACGTGCATCAAGGCCGGACCCACGTCGTCGAGCACCTGGACCTGGACGGGCCGGTCGCGCTGGTCCGCGAGCGCGATGTCGACTACCGCACGTGGGCGCACTGGATGAGCACCGTCGAGATCCGCGAGGTCCGCCACGAGCGGCGCTCCGGGCCGGTCACGTGGGGCTTCGGCACCGTCGACACGACCGAGCAGGTCACCTCCTTCACCAAGCGCCGGCTGCCGGACCTGGCCAACGTCGGTGGCGAGATGCTCGACCTTCCGCCGCGCACGATGCGGACCACGGCGGTCTGGTGGACCGCCCCGCTCGAGGTGCTCCAGGCGGCGCTGCTGGACGACGGCTCGGCGCCCGGGGCCCTGCACGCCGCCGAGCACGCCTCGATCGGGCTGCTGCCGCTGCTGGCGACCTGCGACCGATGGGACCTGGGCGGGCTGTCCACGGCGCTGCACGCGGACACGGGCTGCGCGACGGTGTTCGTGCACGACGCCTACCCGGGCGGCGCCGGGTTCGCCGAGCGCGGCTACCACCTGGGGCCGCGCTGGCTGGCCGCCACCCGCGACGCGATCGCCGCGTGCCGCTGCTCGACCGGCTGCCCGGCGTGCGTGCAGTCGCCCAAGTGCGGCAACGGCAACGACCCGCTGGACAAAGCCGGGGCCCTGCGCCTGCTGGACGTCGTGCTGCGCCACGGCTGAGCGCCGCCGTCTACGGCCCAGGCGTCGCGGACCGCGGACCCGCGCGGGCCGACGCCTCCCCCGGCCAGACGCCGGGCGTGCGCACGGTCACCGCCACCACCCCGGCCGCCTCGACCTCGCAGGACGTGACCTGGGCGCCGTTGCGGCCCGCGACCTCGCGAGCTCGGTCGCAGGCGGTCGCGGTCCCGAGCCCCGAGGCCGCGGCCAGCACCAGGCCGTCGGGCAGCGCCACCGCCTGCGCCGCGGCGAGCGCCGCAAGGTCCGCTGCGGCCCGGGCCGCAGCGGCGTGCGCCTGGCCGCGCACCACCACCGCGAGCGCCGCCGCACCGGCGACGAGCACGGCGACCACCGCGACGACCACGACCGTCCCGGACCCGGCATCGCGACCGCGGGAGCCGCGGTTCACGGCTCGACCCAGGCGACCGCGGCCGAGCCGACCGCGAGCGGGCCGGACGTGATCCAGCTACCTGCCGCCGCGGCCGACACCTCGACCTCGACCCAGGGTGGCTCGCGGCGGACCTCGGCGCGCGCTCCGGGCAGCACGCGCCGCACACCGGCCAGCACCTCGGCGTCGCTCACGCCGAGCGCCGCGAGCCGCGCCCCGGTCCGCGCGGCCTCCGCGGTGCGCAGCTGAAGCCCGCCGGCCGCCAGGGTCACCAGCACCACGGCAACGACCAGCACCACCGCGGGCAGCGCCACGGCGAGCTCCGCCGTGACGGCACCGGCGTCGGCCCGGGCGCGTCCCGCGCACCGACCGGCGCCGGTGCGTGCGCGCCGGCCGGCGTGGCCGGACCTCACGTCGACAGCGCCCCGCGCACGATGCCGAACAGCAGCTCTCGAACCTCGTCGCTGCGCAGGATGAGCAGCAGCAGACCCGCGAACGCCGCGGCCGCGACGGTGACGATCGCGTACTCGACGGTGGCCATGCCCGCGTCGGCGCTCTCGCGCAGCAGGGCGGCGCGGCGGCGCGCCCACCTACCCACCCGGCACCTGCCGACGCGGCGCGTACTCAGGCGACTCCTGCCGACCCAGCCCCTGCCCGACCAGCTCCCGTCCGAGCAGCCCCCGCCCGCGCGCCGCCCGACCCGTCGTCCCCGGTCTCCCATGGTGGTTCCTCCTCCTCTGCCGGCCCACCCGGCAGGCCGCCAGCCTGAGTGCCGCGCGCGGCGGACGGGCGACGTGGCCCGGCGCCCGGTGGAGACGGGCGCGTGGACCCGGGCTGTGGACGGCACTCGGGTGTCGCGGACGCGAACCGTGAGGAGCGGGGCTCACCTCAGGCCGCACCGGACAGCGCACCCCGGGCGAGCGACACGAGCACCGGCACCAGGCCCACCATCACGAAGGCCGGCAGGTGGCACAGCGCGAGGGGCACCAGCAGCCGGACCCCGAGCCGACCGGCCGCCTGGGTCGCGGCGGCGGTCTGCTCGCGCTGGCGCTCGCGGGCGGCGACGTGCAGCAGGCCGACCGGGCCGGCACCGGCCCGCCACGCGGGTGCGAGCGCGTCCGCAAGCGGTCGCAGTGCGGCGGGCGCACCGGCCCACGCCTCCATCCAGCTCGCGCCGAGCCCGAGCAGGGCGGCGGCCTCCGCCAGCGCGACGCCCCGCCGACCCCGCGTCGCCGTGCCCACGACCTCGAGTGCACCCGGGACGGTCGCGCCCGCGGCACACGCCGCCGCCACCAGCTCCAGGACCGCGGCGACGGGGACCTCGACCGGGCGCCGCCGTGGCTCGCGCAGGGCCACCAGTCGACGCCCGCAGGGCACGCGACCGGCACGGTCCGGCCGGCCGTCGTCCCCGCCCGCGGCCGACGCGGTGCGCACCAGGCCTGCGGTCCACGCCCGCCCGACCCACGCGACCCCGAAGCCGGCGGCCAGCAGCGCGCTCCCGGCGCCGCCGTCGAGCAGCACCGCGAACGGGTCCGCCCCGACCGCGGCCCCGAGCAGCAGCCCGACCACCGGCAACCAGCCCAGCAGCCGCGCGGATGCCGACGGACCGGCCAGCGCGGCCCGGCGACGCACGTCCAGCTCGGCCTCGCGCTCCAGCGCGGCGGCCAGCGACTCGAGCACCGCAGCGGGCGGCGCCCCGGACCGCGCGGTCACGCCCGCGGCCGCCCGGACCGCGACCACCGTCGCCGGCGCCCCACCCAGCGCCGCCAGGTCGCGCGCCACCGGGACGTCGTCGACGCAGCGCACCCCCAGGTCGCCCCACGCGGCCGAGGGCGTGGTGCCGGCCCGCGCTGCCGACGCGACCCGCGCCACCGCGGCGATCAGCGCGTCGGTTCCGGGCTTGCGGCGCGCCCGCAGGCGACGCCCGGCAGGCGCCGCATCCCTCCGCGACCGGACGGGCGCGTCCCCACGACCGGGCGCCAGGGCACGGACCCGGTTCACGGCCGCGCCGGCCAGCGCGCGGCGAGCTCGGGCCACGCCGGGCCGTGCCGCAGGGCACCTGCGTCGGTCACCGCGAGGGCCTCGGCCACCCGCATCCGCCCGTCCACCAGCCCCACCCGGTCCACCCGTCGCACCCCGTCCGCGCGTCGCAGGTGGACCACCACGTCCAGGGCGCTGCCGGCCTGGGCGGCGAGGGTGGTGACGTCCAGACCCGCGAGCGCCCCGAGCGCCGCGAGCCGGGCGGGGACGTCCTCGAGGTCGTTCGCGTGCAGGGTCGCCCACCCACCGTCGTGCCCGGTGTTGAGCGAGGTGAGCACCTCGCGCAGCTCCGCCCCGCGCGCCTCGCCCAGCACGATCCGGTCAGGGCGCATCCGAAGCGCGTGCCGCACCAGCGCCGCGAGGTCCACGCCACCGGCACCCTCGACGTTCGCCCGGCGAACCACGAGGCCGACCACGTGCGGGTGCTCCGGGGCGAGCTCGGGGACCTCCTCGACCAGGACGAGACGCTCGCCCGGGCCGGCGAGCGAGAGCAGCGCGGACAGCAGCGTCGTCTTGCCGGTCCCGGTGGCACCGGTCAGCAGCCCGTTGGCCCGCCCACGCACGAGCGCAGCGAGCACCGGCGCGAGCTCGGGGTGGACGCTGCCCGCCGCGACCAGCTCGGGCAGCGTGAACGGTTCGCGCCGCGGGACGCGCAGGCTGAGCAGCACCCCGGACGCGGACACCGGGGGCAGCACCGCGTGAAGCCGGGTGCCGTCCGCGAGCCGGGCGTCGACCACCGGGCACGCGTCGTCCAGCCGCTGGCCACCGGCGGCGGCGAGGCGCACCGCGAGCGCGCGCAGCCGCTCGGCGTCGCCCAGGTCAACCTCCCGGCGCTCGAGGCCCCGGCCGCGGTCCAGCCAGACCTCGCCGGGCCCGTTGACCAGCACGTCCGTGACGCCCGGCTCGTCGAGGAGCGGCTGCAGCGGGCCGGCGCCGGCGATCTCCGCCCGCACCGCGCACCCGAGGGCCGCGACGTCCTCGCTCCCCAGCACCAGCCCCCTTGCGCGGGCCCACCGGGCCACGTCCGGGTCGGCGTCGGGGCCGCGGGGCGGGCCCGCACCACGGCCGACCAGCTCCCGTCGCACCCCGGCCAGCAGGCCCTCGTCGACGCTCACCCGAGGGTCGCCAGCCGCCCGGAGACCCGCGCCACCGCACGTCGCAGCCGGAGCCCGGCCTGCGGGCCGAGGCCGCGCTCCACCGCGTCGGCGACCCGCCGGTCGCTGGGCAGCAGGCCGAGCAGGGGCAGGTCCACGACGTGCGCAGCCTCCAGGGGCGCGACCCGGGACCGCCGTCGGCGCAGCACCAGGTGCGCCGGCCCGGCCTGGCGCTCGCGCACCGCGACAGCCCCTGCGACCCCGAGCACGTCCTGGTGCGCCAGCAGGACCGAGTCGCCCTCCCCCGCAGCCGCGTGCGCGTCGACCACCTGACCCACCGGGCCGCCGAGCGCGTGCGCCGCGAGGTCCACGAGCACCGTCGCGTCCCGCTCACGCAGCGCGGCCAGCACGGCGGCGACGGCCTGGGCGTCGGGACGCGGACCCTCGCGGTGCCCGCTGAGCACCTCGACGCCCTGCCACCGCGGCAGCAGCCCGTCCAGGTCCCCCGGTTCGACGGCACCGCGCAGCCCGGCCAGTGCCGGCCACCGTGCGCCCGGGCGGCGTTCGACGCCCAGCAGGACATCCAGCCCACCACCACCGGCGAGGTCCACCAGGACCACCGGCCGCCCGCGACCGGCCCGGGCGCTCGCCCGGGCCAGCAGGGCTGCGAACGTCGAGGCGCCGACACCCCCGGTGGCCCCCACGACCATCACCGTCGCCCCCGCCGTGCGTCCCATGCCTCGAGCCTGCCCGGCGCCGCGACGCGCGGGCCCGCACGGTCCGGGCACCGTGTGGACGAGCCCGTCGACGACCCGCCCGTGGACGACCACCGACGGGGCTACCCTCGCGGGGTGCCCACCGACGACGACCACCGGGTCGCCGCGATCTTCGACCTGGACAAGACCGTCCTGGCGACCTCCGCCGCAACGGCGATGTCGAGGCCGATGCGCGCCGGCGGGCTGCTCACCCGCCGCGCGATGCTCCGCGCGGCCTACGCACGCGCTGCCTTCGAGCTGGGCCACGCCGACGCCGCGGCGACCGAGCGGCTGCGCGCCGCGCTGTCCCGCATGGTCCGCGGCTGGGACACGGCGACCGTGGCGGCGATCGTCGAGCAGACCCTCTCCGAGACGATCGCCCCGGCCGTGTACGCCGAGGCGGTCGCGCTCATGGACGACCACCACGCGCGCGGTCACGACGTGGTCATCGCGTCGGCCTCGGGCAACGACGTCGTCCGGCCGATCGCCGACCTGCTCGGTGCGGACCACGTCGTCGCCACCCGGATGGAGGTGCTCGACGGTCGCTACACCGGCGCGCTGGAGTTCTACGCCTACGGCCAGGACAAGGCCGAGGCGGTGCGCGAGCTCGCCGCCGCGCAGGGATACGACCTCGAGTCGAGCTTCGCCTACTCCGACTCGGTCACCGACCTCCCGCTCCTGGAGGCCGTCGGCCACCCGACGGTCGTCAACCCGGACCGCGCGCTGCGCCGGCTCGCGCTCGATCGCGACTGGGGCGTGGCGACGTTCGAGCGCCCGGTCGCCCTTCGACTCCCGGTGCCGCGCGCGAGGCACACGGCCGCCGCGACGGTGGTCCTCGCGAGCGCCGCGGCCGCCGCCGCGTGGTGGCTGCACCGCCGGCGCGCGAACGGATGAACGGGCGATCGCCACGCGGCGCACCTCCGGTCCCGCCCGCGGCGCAGCCGGCGACGACCCGGCGCTGAACAGGGCTCCCACCGGTCCGTCCCGGCCGGTGGACACGCCCGTCCCACCTCGCGGGCCGACGCTCGGCCCTTGGGATGCTCGTGGCCGATACCACTTCCCAGGCGGACGTTCTGGGCGTACAACAGAGGTACAACAGCACAGCGGGTGACGAGCAACCCACGCTCGACCAGTCCTCGAGAGGACCTGCCGACCGGGCTTGTCCCGTTGCGGTAGCACTGCAAGCGCCTGATCACTCGTCCCCCGCGCGCTGTCGACGACGGCGTTCCTCCGGGAACGCCGTCGGCTTGTGTCAGGAGGCCGAACGCCCGACCCGCCCGGCCACCAGATCGGCCGCCGCCCGCCCCTCGGCCGCACCGGCCAGCACCGCCTCGCCGCAGTGCACCAGCCACGCCTGCCAGCCATCCGCCGTCGCCCCGGCGAGCGCGGCGAGGTGCGCCTGAGGTGCCGCCACCCACGCGATCTCCGGCACCACGAGGCCCGCGGGATCCAGGCCGGTGACCACCAGAAGCCGCCGGAACACCGCCCGGGCGACCACGGCGTTGCCCGCCGAGAACGGTCGCAGCAGGCTCAGCTGCGCCAGCGCGCCCGCGGCGACCACGAGGCCCGGCTCCGCGCTGTCGATCGCCTCCCCCACCCGGTCCGCGAGGCGCACCAGCGCCGCGCCCAGGACGGGCCCGCTCGGGGCCGGTCCGAGCCCGCGCAGATCCTGCGGCTCGCCGGCGACCCGAAGCCGGCCGTCCCCGCCCCCGGCCACGTGCAGCCCTACGACGAGCTGCCCCAGCGGCACGGCAGGTACGCGCGCGCCGGGCCCGTGCCAGCCCCGCAACGCCGCGGCCCGGACGCGCAGGCCGGCGAGCGCGACGTCCTCGGCGGCGCCCTGCGAGGCCGACCCGGCGGCGAGCTCGCGTACCCGCTCGAGCAGCACCCGGCCGCCGTCGAGCGCGGCCCCGGCCTGCGCTGCGCGGACGTCGGCCTCGAGGCGCACCGCCTCCCGGTCCCGCCGCAGCGCCGGGTGCCGCGCCAGGTCGCCGCAGGCCGCGCGGGCCTCCTCGACCACGGCGGCAACGTCGTCATCGGTCGGCGCCACGCGATCACCCTAGGTGCCGGGCCGGCCGTCGGCGGACCGAGCACAATGGCGGCATGACCCCAGCGCCGAGCGTGTCGTCGTCGATCACCGTCCGGATGCAGGTCCGGGCCAGGCCCACCGCGGTGAGCGAGCTGACCACCACGATCGAGCGGGCCGGCGGCATCGTCACCGCGCTGGACGTCACGCAGTCCGGCCAGGCCCGGATCGGCGTCGACGTCACGTGCGCCACCCGCGGCGAGGAGCACGCCGCGCAGATCGTCACGGCGCTCGAGGACCTCGACGGTGTGCTCGTCGAGCGGGTCAGCGACCGGACCTTCCTGCTGCACCTGGGCGGCAAGCTGTCGATCGAGTCCAAGGTGCCGATCCGCAACCGCGACGACCTGTCGATGGTCTACACGCCCGGCGTGGCGCGGGTCTGCGAGGCGATCGCGGCGCGGCCGTCCGACGCGCGCAACCTCACCATCAAGCGCAACACGATCGCGGTGGTCACCGACGGCACAGCGGTGCTGGGGCTCGGCGACATCGGTCCGCTCGCGGCGCTGCCGGTGATGGAGGGCAAGGCCGCCCTGTTCAAGCGGTTCGCGGGCATCGACGCCTTCCCGCTCCCGCTGGCCACCACCGACGTCGACGAGATCGTCCGCACGGTCATCGCGATCGCCCCGGCGTTCGCCGGCATCAACCTCGAGGACATCTCCGCCCCGCGCTGCTTCGAGATCGAGCGCAGGCTGCGCGAGGCGCTGGACATCCCGGTCTTCCACGACGACCAGCACGGCACGGCGATCGTCGTGCTCGCCGCACTGACCAACGCGCTCAAGGTGGTGGGCAAGGACCTGGCCGACGTGCGCGTGGTGATGTCCGGCGCGGGCGCGGCGGGCACCGCCGTGCTCAAGCTGATGCTGCACGCCGGCGCGCAGGACGTCGTGGTCTGCGACGTCGACGGCGTGGTGCACACCGCACGCCCGGGCCTGGACGCCTCGTTGCGCTGGACCGCCGAGCACACCAACCCGCGCGGCGCGACCGGCACCCTGCGCGACGCCCTGGCCGGCGCGGACGTGTTCATCGGGCTGTCGGCGCCCGGCATCCTCACCGGCGACGACATCGCGACGATGGCCACCGACGCGATCGTCTTCGCGATGGCCAACCCGCGGCCCGAGGTCGACCCGGACGAGGCGGCCGCGCACGCTGCGATCGTCGGCACCGGCCGGTCGGACTGGGCGAACCAGATCAACAACGTGCTCGCCTTCCCCGGGGTGTTCCGCGGCCTGCTCGACGCGCACTCCACGAGCGTCAACGAGGAGATGCTGGTGGCCGCTGCGAGGGCGCTGGCCTCGACGGTCTCCGACGACGAGCTCAACCCGGCGTACATCGTGCCGAGCGTCTTCCACCCCGACGTCACCAGCAGGGTCGCCGCCGCCGTGGAGGAGGCCGCCCGGGCCACCGGCGCGGCCGAGTACCGGATCGGCAGCGACCGTTCCCGCCAGCGGTAGGTCTCAACCCAGCGCCGCGGCCCGGGCGAGCAGGTATCGCTGCTCGGGCAGGCTCGAGGTGAGCGTGGCGGCCCTGCGGTACTCCTCGACCGCGGCGTCGGGCTCACCCAGGTCCGCCAGCAGGTGCGCCCGCACCGCGTGCACCCGGTGGTGGCGCGCCATCGACGGGTGGTCGGCGAGCAGCGCGTCCACGAGCGCCAGGCCGTCGCGCGGCCCAGCGGCCATGGCCTCCGCCACCGCCCGGTTGAGCGTGACCACCGGTCCCGGCGCCACCGCGTCGAGCATCGCGTACAGCTCGACGATCTGCGGCCAGTCCGTGTCGTGCCAGGACGTCGCCTCGGCGTGCACCGCGGCGATCGCCGCCTGGAGCTGGTAGCGCCCGACGTGGCCGCGGGGCAGCACGCGTTCCAGGATCGCGGTGCCCTCGGCCACCAGGTCGGCGCGCCACAGCGTTCGGTCCTGCTCACGCAGCGGCACGAGGTCGCCTCGCGCGTCGACCCGCGCCGGGGTGCGCGCATGGGTGAGCAGCATCAGCGCCAGGGCGCCCGCGACCTCGTCGTGGTCCGGCAGGGCGCCGTGCAGCAGCCGCGTGAGCCGGATCGCCTCCTCGGCGAGGTCCACCGACACCAGCTCCGGGCCCCCGGAGCGGGTGTACCCCTCGTTGAACGCCAGGTGGCACACGTCCAGCACCGCGGCGACCCGGGCCGGCAGGGCGTCGGGCCCGGGCGGGGCGAACGTCGCGCCGGCGTCCCGCAACGTGGCGCGCGCCCGGGTCAGCCGCTGGGCCATCGTGGCCGGTGGGACCAGGAAGCCCGCGGCGATCTCCTCGGTGCTCAGCCCTGCGACCGTGCGCAGCGTCAGCGCCACCTGCGAGGGCCGGCTCAGCGCCGGATGGCAGCACAGCAGCATGAGCGCCAGGGAGTCGTCCCGGTCCGAAGGCGCGGGCTCGGCGACGGCGTCGTCCAGCCGGCGCGCGGTCGCGTCGGCCACCTCGCGCCGCCGGCGGGCGCCGTCCGCTCGCTGCCCGTCGGCGAGCCGCCGCGACGCCACCCGTACCAACCAGGCCCGCGGCCGGTCCGGCACCCCGTCGCGCGGCCACTGGCGCGCGGCCGCGAGCATGGCCTCCTGCACGGCGTCCTCGCAGTCGGCGAGCGCGGCGGGCCTCCGGCGCAGCAGCGCCCCGACGACGCGCGGCCACTCGCGCCGCCAGACGTCCTCAGGGCGCTCGTGGCTCACCGACGGCTCACTCGTCCTCGCCGCCCGGCCACATCAGGGGCCTCAGCTCGATGGTCTCGCCGGGCCCGCTGAACGCCCGGGCCACCTCCTCTGCGCGCGCCGAGGACTCCACGTCGATGAGGAAGAACCCCGCGAGGTGCTCCTTGGTCTCCGAGTACGGCCCGTCGACCACGAGCTGCTCGCCGTCGCGCCAGCGCAGCAGTCGCGCCGCCGCCGGGTCGCCCAGCGCCTGCGCACCGAGCATCTCGCCGCGCTCCTGGAGGTCGGCCAGCATGGTGTCGAACGCCGTGCCACGCCGGTCGCGGTCCTCGGGCGACTGGGCCTGGTACTCCGGCAGGTGGTCGGACGTCGGGTGCCCCCAGGGCTGGGGGTTGGAGTGGATGAGGATGACGTACTTCACGGTTCCTCCCGTGGCGGTGCGCGGCCGTCCGGCGGCCCTGTCGGTGGGACGTCGGAGCCGCCCGGCGCGGATCGACACGGCCTGCGACGTGCCGCCCGTCACACTCTGACCGGGCGTGGGCTGTGCGTCCAGGGGGCGCCGCCACAAGCACGGCGCCGGCCGGGCTTTCGTCCCACCAGTCATGGGACGACCTACGGCACCCTCGTGCCCGTGCTGAGCATCGAGGAGAACGTCGACCACCAGTCCATGGCGGCCGCGGGCAAGTCCGCGCTGCTCGCCCGCCCCGCGACCTTCCTGGTACGCACCATGCTGGCCGGTGCCTACATCGGGATCGGCGTGGTCATCATGACCACCGCGTCCGGACCGCTGGTCGCGGCCGGCGACCCGTTCGCACCGCTGGTGTCCGGCCTGGTGTTCGGGGTCGCCCTGACCATCGTGGTGATGGCCGGCGCGGAGCTCGCGACGTCCTCGATGATGTACCTCACGCACGGGGCGCTGCTGCGCCGGATCACCTGGAGTCGGGCCGCCGCCGTGCTCGCCGCGACGCTGGGCGGCAACCTGCTGGGCGCGATGGCGTTCGCCGTGCTGGTGCACCTGTCCGGCGTCGTGGCGCCGGGCACCGCCCCGGGCGACATGCTCGCCTCGATGATCGAGCACAAGGCGGCCGAGTCCTTCGGCCAGCTGCTGGTGCGCGGCATCCTGTGCAACCTGCTGGTGTGCCTCGCGGTGTGGATGGCGAACCGGCTGACCACCGAGGTCGCGAGGATCCTGGTCATCGTCGCGTGCGTGATGGTGTTCATCACCTCCGGCTTCGAGCACGTCGTGGCGAACATGACGACGCTCTCGCTCGGGCTGCTCGGCGGCCTCCCGGGGGCCACGGTGGGCGAGTTCGCCAGGAACGTGCTGGCCGTCGGGCTGGGGAACACGCTGGGCGGCGGTCTGCTGGTGGCCGCCGCGTACGGCGTGGGCGTCCGGACCGCGGCACCCGAGCGCGCGAACGCCTGACCGCGCCCGCCGGCCCGGTGTCACTCCCCCGGCACCCCACGCGGCGAAGGCCGGGCGGACCCAGTGCCGCCCGGTGGCGGTCCACCATCCGGACACGCCCGGCAGGTCGGGCCCCGTTCGCCGCGTGGGGCGCCGAGTGCGCAGGTCACGCAGGCGCCGGCGCGGCTCGCGCACCGCGGGCTCACGGCGCCACGGGCGTCCTCGCAGTACGTTGTCCGAGGGACGACGATCCGAGGGAGGTGCCCGATGGCTGGGCAGACCGAAGACCCTGCGCAGGATCCGCAGAGCGAGCAGCCCCCGGCGACGCCGGAGCCGGACCCGAACGCCACCGCCGAGACGCCCACCGCGGCAGCCGCGCCGCCCACGCCCGAGCCAACGGCTGCGCCCGAGCCAACGGCAGCGCCCGAGCCCCCGGCTGCACCCGCGCCCCCGCCGGCACCCTCCTCGGCGCCCGATGCCCGCGGGCCCGAGCCCGCCACCGCACCACCGCCGCCCCCCGCGAGCCCGCCGCCCGACACGACCCCGGCACCGCCGGCCCCCGCGAGCCCGGCTGCCGAGGCACCTGCGAGCCCGGCCGTTGGGGCGCCCACCCCGGCGCCCTCCACCGATGCCACCGAGCAGAGCGCGGAGTACCCGTGGCTGCGCGGCGGTGGCGGCCAGCACGCCGAGCCGCGGCCCTATCCACCCACGGTGGCGCGTGTGCCGATGGCCGAGTCGATGGCCACGCCGCCCGACACCGCCGGCGGTCCGGCCGGGTCTGCGACAGCACCGATGCCCGCCGATCCGGACGCGACGGCTGCCCTGCCGCCGCAGGGCGCTCCGGGCACCGCAGGCGCGGCGCCCGCGACCGCTGCCGCCGCGGGCGCCGCGACCGGTGGAGCCGGCACGATCGCCCCGTCGGATCCGGAGCTGCCGTCCACGCGGCGCGCCCAGCTGCGCGAGCCCGCCGAGCTGCCCGAGCTGCCGCCCAAACCCGGGTTCGCGCGGCACGCGCTCGGCTTCCTGGTGGGGCTCGTCGTGACACCGATCGCTCTCGTGCTCACCGGAGCCGGCATCGGGGGCTTCCGGGCCCTCGATCCCACGACCGGTGACCAGACGAGCTTCGACGCCGCGAACTTCTCGCTGATCGCGGTCGGCGCGGCCCTGCTGGTCGCCGTGGTGATCCTCGCGCTGTGGTCGCCTGCGGTGCCGCTCACCGGTGGACTGGTCTGGGGCGTGGGGCTCGGCGTGCTCTACCTCGGCTGGCCCTCGACCGTCGAAGGCTGGATCGACCAGGCGTACTCGAGCCGGCCGGCTGCGCTCGACCAGCTCGTCACGACGCTGAACGACGGCACCTGGCTGGTCCTCGGGCTGCTGCTGGCCGCGGCCGGTCTGGCCGCGTCGCTGGCGCGCCGGATGGGCCGCCGGTTCGGCGAGCACACCACCCTGGCCACGCATGCCCGGATCGAGGCGGCCCGTGCGCAGGAGACCCGCCGCCAGGCCGCGGACGCCGAGGAGGCCGCGCGCGCCGAGCGCGCCCGCTCGATCACCTGACCGGCGCGGCCGCGCTCGAGCCCGGCGGCGGGCGCCCCTGACCCGATTTGGGACTTTGGTCCGCGTGAGCGCGCCGACACGTCTACCATCCGACTGGACGGGGGCGTGACGCCCCCGCGCGGACCGCACCATCGACGTTGCGCCAGGAGACCTCGTGACCGACTCCGCTGACCAGCCCACGCTCGACAACCTCCTGAGCGAGGACCGAACCTTCCCGCCGAGCGCGGAGTTCGCCGCTCAGGCCAACGCGCACGCCGAGATGTACGCGTGGGCGTCGGCAGACCGGCTCGAGTTCTGGGCCGAGCAGGCCCGGACGCTGCTGGACTGGGACACCCCGTTCACCGAGGTGCTCGACTGGTCCGGCGCACCCGTGGCGCGCTGGTTCGCCGACGGCCGGCTCAACGCCTGCTACAACGCCGTTGACCGGCACGTGGCCGAGGGCCGCGGGGACCGCGTGGCGCTGCTGTTCGAGGGCGAGCCCGGCGACACCCGCACGCTGACGTACGCCGACCTGAAGAACGAGGTCTCGCGTGCGGCCAACGCCCTCAACGCCCTCGGTGTGGGCACCGGGGACCGGGTGGCGATCTACCTGCCGATGATCCCCGAGGCGGTCGTGGCGATGCTGGCGTGCGCGCGCATCGGCGCGATCCACTCGGTGGTGTTCGGCGGGTTCTCCGCCGAGGCGTTGCGCTCACGCATCGACGACGCCCAGGCGTCCCTGGTCATCACCGCGGACGGCGGCTACCGGCGCGGCAGGCCCAGCGCCCTCAAGCCCGCGGTCGACGAGGCGCTCGGCGGCGCCGCGGACGCGCTCGGACCGATCGGCGACGCGCCGACCTCCCCCGTCCACCACGTGCTCGTCGTGCGACGCACCGGCCAGAGCGTCGCCTGGACGCAGGGCCGCGACGTGTGGTGGCACGACGCGCTGGCCGCCGCGTCCGACGTGCACGAGCCGGTCGCCGTGGAGGCCGAGCACCCGCTGTTCATCCTCTACACCTCGGGCACCACGGGGAAGCCGAAGGGCATCTTCCACACCACCGGCGGCTACCTCACCCAGACCGCGTTCACCCATCTCAACGTCTTCGACCTCAAGCCCGAGACCGATGTGTTCTGGTGCACCGCCGACGTCGGCTGGATCACCGGGCACAGCTACGTCACCTACGGCCCGCTGGTCAACGGCGCGACCCAGGTGATCTACGAGGGCACGCCGGACACCCCGCACCAGGGCCGCTGGTGGGAGATCGTCGCCAAGTACGGCGTCACGATCCTGTACACCGCCCCGACCGCGATCCGCACCTGCATGAAGTGGGGCGAGTCCATCCCGGCAGGCTTCGACCTGTCGTCGCTGCGCGTGCTCGGCAGCGTCGGCGAGCCGATCAACCCCGAGGCGTGGATGTGGTACCGCCGGGTCATCGGCCACGACCGGACCCCGATCGTGGACACCTGGTGGCAGACCGAGACCGGCGCGATCATGATCACCCCGCTGCCGGGTGTCACGGCGACCAAGCCCGGCTCGGCCCAGGTCCCGCTCCCCGGGATCCGCGCGGAGGTGGTCGACGAGATGGCCGAGCCCGTGCCCAACGGGTCGGGCGGCTACCTGGTGCTCACCGAGCCGTGGCCGTCGATGCTGCGCGGCATCTGGGGCGACCAGCAGCGGTTCGTCGACACGTACTGGTCCCGCTTCGCCGGCCTGTACTTCGCCGGCGACGGGGCGAAGAAGGACGACGACGGCGACATCTGGCTGCTCGGCCGGGTCGACGACGTGATGAACGTCTCCGGCCACCGGCTGTCGACCACCGAGATCGAGTCCGCGCTGGTCTCCCACCCGATGGTCGCCGAGGCCGCGGTGGTCGGCGCCACGGACGCGACCACCGGACAGGCCGTGGTGGCCTTCGTCATCCTGCGCTCGGAGTTCAGGGACCGCGTCGACGAGGTGGGCGAGGGCGCGGACGTGGCGGCCGAGCTGCGCGCGCACGTCGCCAACCAGATCGGCCCGATCGCCAAGCCCCGTACGATCCTGGTGGTCGCCGAGCTGCCCAAGACCCGGTCCGGCAAGATCATGCGGCGCCTGCTGCGTGACGTCGCCGAGCACCGCACGGTGGGCGACGTCACCACGCTCGCCGACTCGTCGGTGATGACGCAGATCGCGACGGGCCTGGGCGGCGGCTGACAAACGCTCAGCGACCCCGACGACGGTTCTCGGGGCGCAGGAACCTGCCGATCACCGGGATCTCGGTGACGCCCTCCGCGCCGGCCATCACCAGGCTCTGCGTCGCGACGAACTCCGGCGCGTCCAGGACCACGTAACGCGGCACCCAGTCGGGGCCGAACTTGTCGTTGAACCGGCCCAGCGACGTCATCTGGGTGCGCTCGGACATCTGCTGCAGCAGTGGGCGGGTCACCGTCGCCCACGCGCCCGCCTCGGGCGAGCCGAGCACCTGACGGCCGACCGCGAAGTTCAGGCCCAGCCCGCCGCCGCCGCGGCGCGCGACCTCCTCGATGCTGGCCACGATGCACGCATCCAGCACGCCGTTGGGCACGTCGTCGGCGTCCGTCCGGCGCCGCATCACGTCCAGGGACCAGCCGTGGACGGACTCCGCCGGCGCCCACTGCACGAAGCCGTCGAGGCGCCCGTCGGCCCGCGTCGTGAGCGCGAGCACCAGGTCGGCGTCGTCAGGGTCGAGCATCCGGGACAGGGTCATGGAGAAGCCACGCTCGGCCTCGCCGCGGCGGCTTGACGGCATCAGGGCGAGCACCTGCTCGCGCAGCTCCGGCGCCAGGGTCGTGGGGTCGGCGAAGGTCGTCGTGTAGCCGGCCCTGGCGACCCGTGCGACCGCCTGGCGCAGCGACTTGCGCGCCGAGCCGGCGAGAGTGAACTCGGCGCAGTCCACGATCGCCTCGTCGCCGAGGTACACCGCTCGCAGCCCCGAGGCCTCGTACACCGGCACCCACTGCGCCGACGCGCCGAGCACCGCGAGCGACCAGCCGCGTTCCTCCACGTGGGCCAGGAAGTCGGCCCACGCGTCGACGCGCTCGTCGGACGGGCCGATCGGGTCCGGGGAGACCAGGCACACCCCGGCTCGCACCGTGTGCGCGACGACCGTCTCGCCCACCACGAACCAGTCCTTGTCGTCGCGCAGGGCGAAGTAGTCCAACGTCCCGCCGCCGTGGCGGCGCACCAACGCGCGCGCCCGCTCCCGCTCGGCGTGGTGCTCGGCCGGTGACAGGTGGTGGCGCCCGTGCGGCGCGACCAGCAGCCACAGCCCCGCGACGAGCAGGCCGACCCCGGCCGCGATCGCCATCGGGCTCACCAGGTGGTCGAAGCGCAACGTCCGGGTGCTGACGTCCGCCACCCGCGCCTCGTACCGGACCAGCAGGCTCAGGCCCAGGGCGACGCCGCCGCCGAGCACCACGCCGGGCACCGAGAGCCACAACGTGCGTCGAACGGCAGCCCGGGTGGGCAGCACCGGGAAGGCGACGCGGCGCGTCGCGAGCCACCCCGCCGCAGCGAGCGACACCAGAGACTCCTCCACGTCCAGGCCCTTGGCCAGGTGCAGCACCGCAGCGACCACGAGCAGCGCGATCGCCGAGCCCCAGGCCAGGCGCTGGCCCCGGCGCAGGCCCCTGGCCACCACGAGCAAACCGACGGACACGAACACCAGCGCCGTCGCCGCCGTGCGGGGCAGCAGGTGCCGGTGCCCCTCGACCACCACGGGGAGCAGCCCGTCGACCAGGTCGAGGCGCAGCCACAGCGGCGGGAAGGCGGCGAGCGCCAACGAGACGACGGCCAGGACCACGGCGAGCCGACTCGCCGCCCGGCGGGTCCGGACCCGCCTGCGGTGCGCCCGCAGCGCAGGGCCGGGCGCGGGGGACATCACAGGGCGCAGTATGCCCGCGCCGGCGGGCCCGCGCGCCGGGTCCGTCTGCGGTGGTGCGGGCCCGGGGACCCGGTGATGATGAGCGGGACCGAGAGGGGTGCGGGTGGGAGAGGGCCTCGCGAGCGCGCTCGCGCTGGTCGGCGCACCCGCGCGGCCGGCCGCGCTCCTTCCGCACGCCGCACCTGAGCAGCCCGCCGTGCCCGTGCCGGACACCGCGCAGACCCTGCCGCCCGCCGTGCTCCGGGCGCTGCACGACCAGAGCCAGTGGCTCGGCTCGTGGTGGACGGTCGTCGCGCTCGGCGTCCTCGCCGCGGGACTGGTGGCGGTCGCGGTGGTGAGGCGGCGACGCGGGCGAGGGTCCTGGCCGGCTGCGGTCGCCGCGGCGGTCGTCCTCGCGCTAGTCGCGGTGGCCGGCGTCAACGCCTCCGCGGGCTACCTGCCCAGCCTCGCGGCCGCCCAGGTCCTGCTCGCCGGCCACGGGGTCGGCAGCCTCGGCCGGCAGGCGACCGGGACGGCGACGACCGGCGCGCTCGAGCCGGTCCACGTCCCGGTGCCGGCGACGCTGCACGTGCCCGACGCGACCACGTGGGTCTACACCCCACCGGGCTACGATCCCGCCACCACGAGATACCCGGTCGTCTACCTCATCCACGGCGAGCCGGGCACGTCGTCGGACTGGGTCGCGGGCGGCGACGCTGCGCACACGATGGACGTGCTGGTCGACGCGGGCCTGGTGCCGCCGATGATCCTGGTCTCGCCCGAGGTCAACGGCGTCGCGAACACCGACACCGAGTGCCTCGACTCGACCAGGGGCGGGCCTCAGGTGGAGACCTACCTGATCGACGCGCTCGTGCCCTGGGTGGACGCGCACCTGGCCACGATCCCCGACCCCGAGCACCGGATCATCGGTGGGATGTCCGCCGGGGCGTACTGCGCACTGGACCAGGGCCTGCGGCACCAGGACGTGTTCTCCACGATCCTGGCGATCATGCCGTACGTGAGCCCGGGCGACGGCGGGCGGGACATGCTCTCCACCAGGGCGGAGCTCGCCGCGCACGACGTCGCGGGGTACCTGCCCTACCTCGCCCTGCCGCGGCCGGTGCCGGTGTTCGTCGACGTGCCCGGCGACGACCTGCACAGTGAGGAGGCCGCGCAGGCCGCGACTCTCGTGCGGCTGCTCGCCGCGCGCGGTGAACCGCTCGAGTACCGCGCCGAGCCCCACCAGCGCCACACCTGGACGATGGCGCGCACTGCCCTGCCGTACGCGCTCGTGTTCGCCGCGCAGCACCTCGGGTAGCGGGCATGGATCGGGGCGGGTCCCGGCCAAGGGCGATCCACGCCGGTTCCCGGGCGGTCCAGTACCGGTCACAGCGAGGTCAAACCCCAGCAATGTGAGATAGGTCTCAGCGGCCGGATGGCCCAGACGTCCCAGAAGTCCGGCGGATCGCATGTGCAAGGTGGGGACGTCTATACCCCCGGGGGCACTGGTGTGTGCGCCCACGCGCCCGCACCGCGCCGACCCGGGGGTCGGTCAGCGTTGACTGGACGGGTGCGCGATGCGGAACTCCTCGGACGACCTCAGGTCGATGTCCACTCCTGCCCCACGGGCGGGGGTGACCGGCTTCCCGATCGTCGCCCGCCATGACGTCTCCGACGTGACCTTCATCCTCGAGGTGCACCATCCGCTGATGGCGCGGGCCGCCCGAGCAGGCCAGTTCGTCATCGTCATGTCGCACCCTCAGGGTGAGCGCATCCCGCTGACGATCGCCGACTTCGACCGCGAGCTCGGCACCGTCACCCTGGTCGTCCAGGCGGTCGGCAAGACCACCCGCGAGATGCAGCGGACCTGCCAGGTGGGCACGGCCCTGCACGGCGTCGCCGGGCCGCTCGGCCTGCCGAGCCCACTGGGCACGGCCCGCACCGTGGTCTGCGTGGGCGGCGGGCTGGGCGTCGCACCCGTCTACCCCCAGGCCCGTGCGCACAAGGAGCGCGGCGCCACGGTGATCGGCGTGCTCGGGTTCCGCTCCGCCGAGCTGGTGTTCTGGGAGGACAAGTTCGGCGAGGTGTGCGACGAGCTGATCCTGTGCACCGACGACGGCAGCGCCGGGATCCACGGGCTGGTCACCGAAGGGCTGGAGCTGGCCATGGAGCGCTACCCCGACGTCGGCGAGGTCGTCGCGATCGGGCCGCCGGTGATGATGCAGGCCTGCGCGGAGACGACCCGCCCCAAGGGCGTGCACACCGTCGTCAGCCTCAACCCGATCATGGTCGACGGCACCGGCATGTGCGGCGGCTGCCGGGTCAGGGTGGGCGAGAAGGTGCAGTTCGCCTGCGTGGACGGGCCCGACTTCGACGGTCACAAGGTGGACTTCGCGGACCTGAGGGCGCGGCTGACCAGGTACCGCGGCGAGGAGGCCCAGGCGCTGGCCCACTGGGAGCACGCCTGCCGGCGCGCCGAGAACGCCGCGTCGGACACCCTGGTGTCCGAGCTGCCCACCCCGGCAGGAGCGTGACATGGCGGCGAAGCGCACCATCCGCACGATCCCCCAAGAGCGCACCCCGGTGCGCGAGCAGCCCGCCGACGAGCGCATCGGCGGCTTCGAGGAGGTCAGCCTCGGGTACGACGAGGCCGAGGCCCTCCGCGAGGCTCAGCGCTGCCTGTTCTGCGCGGACACGCCCTGCATGACCGGCTGCCCGGTCTCGATCGACATCCCCGGCTTCATCCGCAAGGTCTCCGACCAGGACTACCGGGGCGCCTACGACACCATCGCTCGCACCAACCTGCTGCCCGCGGTGTGCGGCAGGGTGTGCCCGCAGGAGTCCCAGTGCGAGGCGGTGTGCACCGTCGGTGCCACGCTCGAACCGGTCGCGATCGGGCGCCTGGAGCGGTTCGTCGGCGACCTCGCGATCGCGAACGGCTGGGCCCGGCGCCCGTTCATCGCCCCGACGCCGTACCAGGTGGGCGTGATCGGCTCGGGCCCGGCCGGGATGGCGTGCGCGGCGGACCTGGCCAAGGCCGGCTGCGACGTCACGGTCTTCGACGCCCTGCACCTTCCCGGCGGCGTGCTGCGCTACGGCATCCCCGACTTCCGGCTGCCCAGCGAGGTGATCGACGCCGAGGTCGCCGACCTCGAGCGGCTCGGCGTGCGGTTCGAGTGCAACACGGTGGTCGGCCGGCTGTTCACCATCGAGCAGATGATCGAGGAGATGGGCTACGACGCGGTGTTCATCGGCACCGGCGCCGGTTACCCGACCATGCTCGGCATCCCGGGCGACTCCCTGGGCGGCGTGCTGTCCGCCAACGAGCTGCTCACCCGGGCGAACCTCATGAAGGCCCGGGACTTCCCGATGTACGACACCCCGATCCCGCTCGGCACCCACGTCGCCGTGGTCGGAGCCGGCAACACCGCGATGGACGCCATGCGGGTCTGCCTGCGGCTGGGCGCCGAGACCGTGCAGTGCATCTACCGGCGGTCGGCCGCCGAGGCGCCCGCCCGCGCCGAGGAGCTGCACCATGCCGAGCAGGAGGGTGTCGAGTTCCACTGGCTGACCAACCCGATCGAGGTGCTCGACGACGGCCAGGGCAACGTCAGCGGTCTGCGCTGCCAGCGCATGGAGCTCGGCGAGCCGGACGAGTCGGGGCGCCGACGCCCCGTGCCGGTGCCGCGCAGCGAGTTCGTGATGCGCTGCGACCAGGTGGTCTTCGCGATCGGCACGAACGCGAACCCGATCATCGGCCAGACCTCGAAGCTGAGCCTCGACAGGCGCGGCTACCTGCGGGTCGACGAGGACCTGGCGACCTCCATGGCCGGGGTCTTCGCCGGCGGGGACATCGTCACCGGTGCCGCGACCGTGATCGAGGCGATGGGCGCGGGCCGCAAGGCGGCCGCCGGGATCCTGCGCTACCTCGGCATCCGCGACGAGTCGCTGCCCTATGACGCGCTCGGCGAGCCGGTCTTCGGGATCGCGCCGCACGAGCACTCCTACGTCCGGCTCCGGGCCGCCGACCCCGAGACCTCTCCCACGCACAGAACGGCGGTGACGGCCCGATGAGCACGGTGCAGTCGATCAAGCCCGACGACCGCGCCGACGCAGGCGAGCGGCAGGTCGTCACGCTCACCGAGCACGTCGTGGAGATCATCAGCGACTCGGGCGAGGGCGCCCAGCGCTGCGGGCAGTCGCTCGGCGCGATCGCGGCCCGCACCGGCAACGGGGTGTGGACGGTCGAGATCATCCCCGCCGAGATCCAGCCGCCGGCGCGCAGCGTCGCCGGCGCCAGCGGCAACCGCGTCCGGCTGGGTTCAGGCCCGATCACCAACGGCGGCGACGAGGCCGACCTCGTCGTCGCGTTCAACGAGCAGGTGCTGCTGGGCCGGGTGCACGCCAGGGAGCTCAAGCCGGGCTGCACGATCCTGCTCGAGGACATGTGGCGTGACCACCGCGACGCCCGGATCGCCACGTCCTACGCCGAGACGTACGACCTGCTGGTCGCCGCCGGTTACCGGATCATCGAGGTCCCGATGGAGCGGGAGTGCCGCAAGCTCGTCTCCGACCCGCGGCGCGGCAAGAACATGTACGCGCTCGGGATGCTGTGCGCGATCTACCAGTTCGACCTCGACCTGGCCCGCGACCAGGTCGCACTGACCTTCCGCAAGAAGACCCGCAAGCTCATCGACACCAACGTCACCCTGCTCACCGCGGGGTACGAGTGGGCGCTGGCCAACCTGGACCTGGCCTTCCACGTGCCGGCGGCGCCGACCGACCATCGCCAGGTGGTCATGAACGGCAACATGGCCCTCGCGCTGGGCGTGGTGGCGTCGGGCTTGGAGATCTGCGCGATGTACCCCATCACGCCGGCCACCTCCGCCTCGCACTACCTCAGCGAGATCCTGCCCAAGGTCGGCGGCGTGGTGCACCAGGCCGAGGACGAGATCGCCGCGGCGACCTTCGCGATCGGCGCGTCCTACGCCGGCAAGTGCGCCGTGACGATCACCTCGGGCCCCGGCTACTCCCTCAAGCAGGAGGCCATCGGCCTGGCGGTGATGGCCGAGATCCCGCTGGTCGTGGTCAACGTGCAGCGCGGCGGGCCGAGCACCGGCCAGCCGACCAAGGTCGAGCAGGGCGATCTGCTCGCCACGATCTTCGGCAGCCACGGCGACGCCCCGAAGGTGGTCATCGCGGCGAGCTCGATCGAGGACTGCTTCTACTCGATCATCACCGCCAGGCGCATCGCCGAGACGTTCAACATGGTCGTGGTCGTGCTGTCCGACGCGAGCCTGGCCACCGCCCAGCAGCCCTACCGGCGCCCGGAGTTCGACCCGGCCTGGCTGGCGCCCCCGGTGGACCAGAGCCACGTGCCCGACGGCCTGGAACCGTACGCGTGGGACGAGACCACCGGTCTGTCCCGGCGCTTCACGCCCGGTCAGCCCGGCGGCATGTACACCCTGACCGGTCTGGCGCACGACACCGCGGGACGGGTCGCCTACGACCCCGACGCCAACGAGCAGGGCCTGCACGCGCGCAGCCTCAAGCTGGCGGCGCTGCAGAGGACCCTCAAGGCGCCGCAGGTGCACGGCGATGCGTCGGGCGACCTGCTGGTGATCGGCTGGGGCGGCACCCGGGGTGCCATCGAGGAGGCCGTCGACCGGCTGCGGGCCGACGGGCGCGCGGTGTCCTCGTTGCACCTGCGGTTCCTGAACCCGTTGCCACCGGGCCTGAAGGAGATCATGGCGGGCTTCGACCAGGTGATGACCGTCGAGGCGAACTGGAGCGACCGCCTCGACGACCCGATCATCGACGAGACGAACCGTCGCTACTCCGCCCTGGCCATGCTGCTGCGCTCGCGCTACCTCGTCGACATCGACACCTGGAGCGAGGTCGGCGGCCAGCCCATCAAGCCGGGCCGCGTGCAGCGGGCCATTCACAGGAAGCTGGACCGGCGATGATCGACCTGACCCACCGCAGCGCCGCGGAGTGCCTGCTCCGACTGCACGACGAGCGGCTCGAGATCGAGGGCTTCCAGAAGGGCGTGCCGCGCTGGTGCGCCGGGTGCGGCGACAACGCGGTCCTCACCGCGGCCCAGCGGCTGCTCCGCGACGAGGGGCTGCGCCCCGAGAAGACCGTCTTCGTGTCCGGCATCGGCTGCTCGAGCCGCTTCCCGCACTACATGAACACGTACGGCTTCCACGGCATCCACGGGCGGGCGCTGCCGGTCGCCGAGGGCATCCGGGTGGCCCGGCCCGACCTCAACGTCTTCGTCAACACCGGGGACGGCGACTCGTTCAGCATCGGGGCCGCGCACTGGATCCACGCCATCCGCTACAACATGCGGATGGTCGTGATGGTGCACGACAACCAGATCTACGGCCTGACCAAGAAGCAGGCGTCGCCCACCTCGCCGCGGGGCACGAAGTCCAACACCACGCCGCGGGGCTCGTACCTGGAGGGGCTCAACCCGCTCACCGTGACGCTGGGTGTGCAGAACGTGTCGTTCGTCGCGCAGGCCGTCGACTGGATCCCGGAGATGCTGTACGACATCCTCCAGGCGGCGTTCCACCACGACGGGCTGTCCTTCATCCGGATCGTGCAGCGCTGCCCGGAGTGGATGCCGGACAACTTCGACCGGTACCTGCACGACCCGTCGCGCGTGCAGCTGCTGCATCACCCGCGCTCGCTGTCGATCAGCTCCTCGCTCGCCTCGCTCTACCCCAGCCACCTCGAGCACGACCCGTCGGACATCCACCGGGCACGGGAGATCGCCTCGTCGACCGACCCGATCCCGGTCGGGATCCTCTACCACGACCCCACGGTGCCCCGGTACGACGAGATCATCCGGTCCGAGGCCACGCACTCCTCGGCCTCGGTGCGCAGGCTGCTCGACACCGAGTTCGACAAGTTCGCGGTGACGGGCGGTGGTCTCGGTGACTGACACCGCACAGGGCACCGCGGTGGCGACCGACGGCCGCCGCCGCAACGACCAGCAGGACCGGGCGTCGTTCTACCTCACCGGCCACCGGATGGACACCCACCTCGGCAACGTCGAGGGTCTGGGCCTGCGCTCGGCGCACTTCGCGCCCTACCGGCGACTGACCGAGCTGCGCTACGACTTCCCGCTGGTGCTGGCCGACGGACCCGACGTGCACGCCACGATGTGGTCGCTGTCGGGCCTGGTCGACGACCTGCTGGCCAAGGTGGCCACGGGCGAGGACGCCGGCCGGGTCCGCCACCACGCGATCGAGCTGGAGCGGGAGATCCGGGTGCGCGCCGATGCCGGCCCGGCCCGGCTGTCCGCCGCGTGGGACGACGCGGCACGCGCGCTGCTGGACGCCTCGGCCGGTGGGCACGGTGGGCCCGGTGGCGAGCCCGACCCCGAGCTGGCCGACAGCCTGGCCAGGCTCACCGCCGCGCGCACCGTGGACGGCCGGCTGGTCACCTGCGGCCACGACACGCCGCGCGAGGTGGTGGGCCACCTGTGGGGGCTCGTGCAGCGGGAACGCGAGCGCCACCTCACCGCGCGGGTCGCCCACCTGCGCGACGATCTGCAGGACATCCTCGACGCCGAGCAGGCCAGCTCCCCGGCGGGCCTGGCCGGCGACCGGCTCGCGGCCTCGCTGGGGCCGGTGGTGGGCGCCGAGCTGGACACCGAGGCGCTGTCCCGGATGCTCACCGACAACCGCCCGCGCTTCAGCCTCTCCGACTCGCGCCGCGCGCGGGTCCGGCGGCTGCTCGACGTGCTCACCACGCAGCGCTTCGTGCCCGGCGGCGAGGAGGGGGCCGACACCGCCCCCGAGCTGTACGACTTCGTCTACACCGACGTGCGGGCTGCGCTGGCCGCCCACCGCGAACGGTTCGCCGCCACCAGCGAGCTCGCCAAGGCTCTCGTGATGGCCGAGATGGAGGCCGACGGTCGGTACCGCGAGGAGACCCACGACGCGCTCTTCGACAAGTGGAGCGTCGCCGACCTGGACACCGACACACTCGAGCTGTTCCCCGAGTACCTGGTCCGCGTCGACGCCGAGGAGATGACCTCCGAGGACAGCGTCGCACTGCTCGAGGCGCTGTCCGCGGGCCTGCCGATCAAGGTGCTGGTGCAGGTCAACGACCTGCTCCGGGGTGCGACGCAGCAGGCCCGCCCGGCCGAGGCCGGGCTGTCCGCGCGGACGCTCGCCAGCGCCGCGCTGGCCTCCGGGGAGTCGTTCGTCATGCAGTGCGCGAGCTCGGCGCTCTACCACGCGCGCGAGCGGATCGTCGCGGGGTCGAGCGCGCCGGGCGCCGCGCTGTTCGTGGTGTACTCCGGCGAGGGCGAGTGGCTCGACGACCTCCCGCACTACCTCGCGGCGGCGGCAGCCATCGAGTCCCGGGTGTTCCCCTCCTACGCCTACGACCCGGCCGCCGGGGACACCCTGGCGGAACGCTTCACGCTGGGCTGCAACCCGCAGCCGGAGCTCGACTGGCCGGTCCGCCGGCTCACCTACCAGGACGACTCCGTGCAACGGGTGGCGCTCGACGTGCCGTTCACGGCGGCGGACTTCTGGGCGTGCGACGCGCGGCTGGTCCCGCACCTCGCGCTCGCGGCCGACGACGGCTCGGACGGCAAGGTCGTGCCCTTCGCGGAGCACGTGGCGTCGAACCCGGGCGCCTGGACCGGGGAGCTGCCCTACGTGCTGATGATCTCCCGCGACGAGCGTCTGCACCGGGTGCTGGTCGACCGGCCGCTCATCCACCTCACCCAGCGCAGCGTGGAGCAGTGGCACCGCCTTCAGGAGCTCGGCGGCATCCACAACTCCCACGTCGCCCTCGAGCTCGCCCGGATGCGGGCACGGCTCGCCGAGGAGCTGGCCGCGGGGTCGGCAGCTTCCACCGGCCTCCCCGTGGCGCCCGCCGCCGAGGGCGCGCCCGAGGTCGCCGACAACGTGGAGGACCACGTCGACGAGCCCCAGGCCCACGACCCGTACCTGCCCTGGGTCGAGACCGCGCGCTGTGCGACCTGCAACGAGTGCACCGCGATCAACGACCGGATGTTCAAGTACAACGACGACCGGCAGGCCTACATCGCAGACCCGGACGCGGGCACCTACGCCGAGCTGGTGCTCGCCGCGGAGAGCTGCCAGGTCGCGATCATCCATCCGGGCAAGCCCCGCGACCCCGAGGAGCCGGGCCTGGACGACCTGGCCAGGCGGGCGGAGGCGTTCGCGTGAGGCCCGGCGGCGTCCGGCGTCCTGGCGGTGCTGTCGGGGGTGGGGTGGCCGGCCGCGCACCGGCCGCCGCATCCGCGCCCGCAGCCCTGCGCATGCGTGATGGGATGACACGGTGACCGTTCGTACTTCCAGCATGCGCGGAGCGCTGGACGCCGCCGAGGCCGACGCGGTGCGTCGGCTGGCCGACACGGCCGCCGAGGCCGACGGGGTCGCCCCGCTCGGCGAGCAGACCCTGCTGGACCTGACCGCCCCCCGTGCATGGCACGTGCTCGCGCACGACGAGCAGGGCACGCCGGTCGGCTACGCCCAGCTCTGGCCCGAGCTCGGCCGACGCCGTACCGCCGAGCTCGTCGTGGCACCGGCCGCGCGGGGCTCCGGGGTCGGCACCGCGCTGATGGCCGCGGTGATGGAGCTCGCCCACGACGCGCAGGCCCTGCTGTGGGCGCACGGGACCCTGCCCGGCGCGACGTCCCTGGCCCGCCACGCCGGCCTGGCGCCCGTGCGCGAGCTGTGGCGGATGGCCCTCGACCTGGACACCTGGCAGGGCGGCGAGGCGGGCTCCGATGGCGGCGCGGTGACCGGCGGCGCGGTGACCGGCGGCGAGGTGACCGGCGGCGAGGTGACCGACGCCGCCGACCGGCGCGAGCTGGTGCCCGGGGTCACGCTGCGGGCGTTCCGGCCGGACCGCGACGAGCACGCCTGGCTCGCCGCGAACGCCGCCGCGTTCGCCGAGCACCCCGAGCAAGGCCGCATGACCCTGGCGGACCTGCGCGCCCGCGAGGCCGAGCCCTGGTTCGACCCGGGCGGGCTGCTGCTCGCCGAGCGCGACGACGCGCTGGTCGGGTTCGTCTGGACCAAGCTCATCGGCACGATCGGGGAGATCTACACGGTGGGCGTCGTGCCGCGGGCGCAGGGAGCCGGACTGGGCCGCGCGCTGACCGTCGCCGGCCTGGAGCACCTGCGTCGCCGCGGCGCGCACCGGGCGGAGCTGTTCACCGACGCCGACAACGCACCCGCCGTGCACCTGTACGAGACCATCGGGTTCGTCGTCGACCGCACCGATACCCAGTACGCCACGACGGGCTGAGCGGCGACGAGGCGACGCCGGACCGTCGGGTCGTCGTCCGGGCTGCCGTGGCCATCGGGGTGTCGTGCGCTCCCGGTCCGTCGTCCACAGGCCTGCCTCCGGCGCTTCCGTCCACAGGGGCGTCGGCCCCGGCGGCACGCCGTCGCGGCTCCGCGCTAGGTTCGTATCGAACACCTGTTCGACACCAAGCGCGACGACGCCACGAACCAACGGGGGCGATGAGATGACCTGGGCCGAGGAGCACCCCCTCGCCGCCGCCCTGGACGCCCGCGCCCCGGACGCCGACCTGGTGGCCGAGCTGGCAGGCCTCGACCTCGCCCTCGTCGACGACGCGGCCCTGCTCGAGATCGTCGCCGGGTGCGAGCGGGTCATCTCCTGGGCCACCGCGCGGCAGGCCGAGGCGCTGGCGGCGCTCAGCGCCCGTGCGTGGGGCGAGCGCGCGGAGTTCGTGCCCGACGAGGTCGGCGCGCGCCTGTCGGTGTCCCGCCGGGCTGCCGAGCGCAAGGTCGAGCACGCGCTCGCCCTCGACGTCCTGCGGCCCGTGCGCGAGGCGCTGGCCGTCGGCCGGATCGACGCGCGCAAGGCGGACGCGCTCGTGCGGGAGACGGACCACCTCGGCGCCTCCGCGGCGCTGGCCGTGCTGGCGGACGTCCTGCCGCGCGCTGAGGAGCGGACTGTTCCGCAGCTCCGCGCGGACGTCCGCCGGGCGGAGCTCGCGCACGACGACGAGGCCCCGCAGCGTCGACTCGCCGCCGCACGGGCGGAGCGGTGCGTCCGCCTCCAGCCCGCACCCGACGCGATGGCGTGGATCCGGGCGCTGCTCCCCGCCGAGGACGCGATGACGGTGATGGCTGCGGTCGACGCGCTCGCCGACGCCTGCGCGCCCGACGACCCACGCGCCGTCGATGCACGGCGCGCCGACGCGTTCACCGACACGTTCCGCGCCGTGCTCGACGGCGGCACGGCGCCGGACGGTACGCCCTTGCCGACCCGCCACGGCCGGCGCCCGCACCTCGAGGTCATCGTCGCGGCGAGCACGCTGGCCGGCCTCGACGAGCACCCTGCCGAGCTGGTGGGCTACGGCCCGATCCCGGCGGCGGTGGCGCGCGAGGTCGCCGATGACGCCGACTGGCGTGCTGTCGCGCTCGACCCGGCCACCGGCGAGGTCGCCGCCCGATCGGCGCGGGCCTACCGCGCCACGGACGCCTACCGCCCTGGCGCCGCACTTGCCGCCCTGGTCGTCGCCCGCGACGTGACGTGCACGTTCAAGGGCTGCCGGACCCCGGCGATGCGGTGCGACCTGGACCACATCACACCGTTCGATCCCGGCGCGCCCCCGCGCGACCAGACCGAGTACGACAACCTGCACTCGCTGTGCCGTCACCACCACCGGATGAAGACCCTGGGCCTCGCCGACCCCTCACGCAGCACGGAGACCGGCGTGACCCGATGGGTGCTGCCCACCGGCCACGTCGTCGACCGCCCACCCGCGTCGCGCGGCGCGCCCGGGCCCCGCGGCGCGCCGCGAGCCTGAGCTCACGCACCCGGGCGTGATGGGATGGGCCGATGAGCGCACGCATCCGTACCTGGCACGGCGCGCTCGACGACGACCTCGTCGCCGAGGTCCGGCGTCTGACAGAGCTGGCCGGCCGCCACGACGGCGTTGAGCCGCTCGGCGAGCAGACCCTGCTGGACCTGGCCGCTGCCGATGCCGACCACGTGCTGGCCGCCGACGGTTCCCTCGTCGGCTACGGCCAGCTCGGGCCGGCCCGTGGCGGCACGCGGACGGCAGAGCTCGTCGTGGCCCCCGACTCCCGCGACGCGGGCCTCGGCAGCCGCGTGCTCGCGGTACTGCTCGAGCTCGCCGGTGCGGGCGACGACGAGAGCAGCGGGAGCGCCGGGAGCAGTCCCGGCCCGGGCAGCACCATGAGCAACCCCGGCAGCAACGGCAGCGACCGCGGCGCGCAGATCCGGCTCTGGGCTCACGGCAGCCTCCCCGCGGCGTCCGTCCTGGCCCGCCGCGCGCACCTGACGCCGGTGCGCGAGCTCTGGCGGATGGCGCACCACCTCACCCCGCGGGAGCACACCGACGCCGCACCAGACAGCCCGACCGCGCTCCCACCGGCCCCACCCCTGCCGGCCCCACCTGTACCGGCCCCACCCCGACCGGCCCCACCCCTGCCGGCCGGCGTCCGGCTCCGCGCGTTCGAGCCCGGCCGCGATGAGCGCGCCTGGCTCGACGTCAACGCCGCGGCGTTCGCCCACCACCCCGAGCAGGGCACGATGACAGCTACGGACCTGGCCGCGCGCGAAGCGGAGCCGTGGTTCGATCCCGGCGACCTGCTGCTCGCCGAACGCGGCGGCACGCTGCTCGGCTTCGCCTGGACCAAGGTCACCGCCGCAGTGGGTGAGCTGTACGTGCTCGGCGTCGCCCCCGAGGCTCAGGGGCGGGGCCTCGGACGGGCGCTCACCACGGCCGCGCTGGAGCATCTGCGCCGACGACGCGCGACAAAAGTGATCCTGTTCACCGACGCCGACAACACCGCCGCAGTTCGCACCTACACGTCCGTCGGGTTCGTCGTGGACCGAGCGGACACCCAGTTCGCCCCGACGCGGCCCTGACTCCCCGCGCCCGCGCCCCCGCCCCCGCCCGCACCCCCGCACCCCCCCGGTCCCGCGCGCGCCCCCGCACGCTCCCGGTTCCGGCCACGCTCCCGCTCCCGCTCCCGGCAACCCAGAACTCCGACAGCACCCACGCCACAGCCGGGTCACGGATCTCCCGCGGTTCACCCCGGGGATGCAACGATGTCGTCATGGCGACACGACCTCGGGCCACCACCCAGCGACGAGCCGGCGAGTCGGCGACCCGGAGCCGCGCGGTCCGCTCGAACGGCGCCCAGCCGCGACGCGACCCCGCCACGGGCCGCTGGGCCTCGACCACCGAGATCGAGGACGCCGCGGCGGAGCGCGCCTCGACCCCCGAGCTGCTCGAGGCCGGCCTGCCGGTGCCCCAGGGCGAGGCGTTCGAACGCGCGGTGGGCGCCGACGGCGAGGGCCTGCCCCCGCTGCCCGAGGACCGCTTCGCGGACCGCGAGATCTCGTGGCTGGCGTTCAACGAGCGTGTCCTGGAGCTCGCCGAGGACCCGGACCTGCCGTTGCTCGAGCGCGTGCGCTTCCTGGCGATCTTCGCCTCGAACCTCGACGAGTTCTTCATGGTCCGGGTCGCCGGCCTCAAGCGCCGCATCGCCACCGGGATGGCCGTGACCGCCGCCTCCGGGCTCTCCCCGCGCCAGGTGCTCGAGGCCATCGACGAGCGCTCGCACCGGCTCATGGAGCGCCACGCCGCCGTGTTCCTCGACCGGGTTCGGCCCGCACTCGTCGACGAGGGCATCACCCTGGTCCACTGGGACGAGCTCGGCACGGACGAGCAGGAGCGGCTGCGCAAGTACTTCCGCCGCCAGATCTTCCCGGTGCTGACCCCGCTCGCGGTCGACCCGGCCCACCCGTTCCCGTACATCTCCGGGCTGTCGCTCAACCTCGCCGTCGTCGTGGTCAACCCGGCGACCGGCAAGGAGCACTTCGCCCGCGTCAAGGTGCCGCCGCTGCTGCCGCGGTTCATCGCGGTGGACGCCTCCGGCAAGCCCAGCGCGCCGTCCACGCAGGCGGCCGCGCCCGAGAAGGGCCCCACCTCGTTCGTCCCGCTCGAGGACGTCATCGCGGTGCACCTGGACTACCTGTTCCCGGGCATGGAGATCAGCGAGCACCACACCTTCCGGGTGACCCGCAACGAGGACGTCGAGGTCGAGGAGGACGACGCCGAGAACATCCTCCAGGCGATGGAGAAGGAGCTGCTGCGCCGCCGGTTCGGGCCACCGGTCCGCCTCGAGGTCGCCGCGGACATCGCCCCGCGCGTCCTGCGCCTGCTGGTGCGCGAGCTCGGCATCGCCGACTCCGAGGTCTACTCGCTGCCGGCACCTCTCGACCTCACGGGCCTCAACGCCATCGCGGACCTCGATCGCCCCGACCTGCACTATCGACGCTTCGTCGGCGGCACGCACCGCCACCTCGCCGAGGTCGAGTCCGCCACCCCGACGGACATCTTCGCGGCGATCCGCGCCCGCGACATCCTGCTCCACCACCCGTACGACTCGTTCGCCACCTCGGTCCAGGCGTTCCTGGCCCAGGCCGCCGCCGACCCCAAGGTCCTGGCCATCAAGCAGACCCTGTACCGGACCTCCGGCGACTCCCCGGTGGTCGACTCGCTCATCGACGCCGCCGAGGCCGGCAAGCAGGTGCTCGCGCTCGTCGAGATCAAGGCGCGGTTCGACGAGCAGGCCAACATCTCCTGGGCCCGCAAGCTCGAGCAGGCCGGCGTGCACGTGGTGTACGGCATCGTCGGGCTCAAGACCCACTCCAAGCTGTCGCTCGTGGTGCGTCAGGAGTCCGACGGGCTGCGCCGGTACTGCCACGTCGGGACCGGCAACTACCACCCCAAGACGGCGCGGCTCTACGAGGACCTCGGTGTGCTCACCGCCGACCCCGAGGTGGGTCAGGACCTCACCCGGCTGTTCAACCAGCTGTCCGGCTACGCGCCGAAAGCACGGTTCAACCGGCTGCTGATCGCACCGAGGTCGGTGCGCTCGGGCCTCGTCGAGCGGATCGACCGCGAGCGCACCGCAGCGCTCGAGGGCCGCGAGGCCTGGGTCCGGATCAAGGTGAACTCCGTGGTGGACGAGGAGACGATCGACGCGCTGTACCGCGCCTCCCAGGCCGGCGTCCCCGTCGACCTGGTGGTGCGCGGGATCTGCGCGGTCAAGCCGGGCGAGCCGGGCCTGTCGGAGACCATCCGGGTGCGGTCGATCCTGGGGCGCTTCCTCGAGCACGCGCGCATCTTCGCGTTCGCCAACGGCGGCGACCCGGAGGTGTACTTCGGGTCCGCGGACCTCATGCACCGCAACCTCGACCGCCGCGTCGAGGCGTTGCTGAGGATCGTCGACCCAGATCACGTCGACGAGCTCCTCCGCCTGCTCGAGCTGTCGATGGACGACGGGACCTCGAGCTGGCACCTGGGGCCGGACGGCTGGGTACGCCACCACCTCGACGCCGACGGAGCCCCGCTGCTCGACCTCCAGGACTACTTGATCTCCCGCCAGCGTCGACGCCCCGACCAGTCCCTGTGAGCGCCGTCGTCCTGCCGCCCAACGGCAAGCCGCAGACCGTCCAGGCCGCCGGGGCGGTGATCTGGCGCGAGGCGCGCGGTCGGCTCGAGGTGGCCCTGGTGCACCGTCCTCGCTACCAGGACTGGTCCTGGCCCAAGGGCAAGCTCGAGCCGGGTGAACCGGTGTCCGCCGCGGCCGTGCGCGAGGTCGCCGAGGAGACCGGCACGCACATCGTGCTCGGCGTCCCGCTGCCGCTGCTGCGCTACAAGACCCCCGACGGCCAGGGCAAGGTGGTCCGGTACTGGGCGGCCCGCGCCGCCGCTCCCCACCACGAGCGGCCGCTGGCTGCGCGGCCCTCCGTGGAACCCGCGAGCCTGCGGGAGATCGACGACGTCGTGTGGGTCAGCGCGGCCACCGCGCGCCAGATGCTGACCCGCACGTCCGACCACCGCCCGCTCGACACCCTCGAGGAACTGTGGCGCCGCGGCCGGCTGGACTCGCGGGTGCTGGCGATCGTGCGGCACGGCCAGGCGGTGCCACGCAACCGGTGGAAGAAGGGCGAGGCGAGCCGCCCGCTGACCGGCGTGGGCCGGCGGCAGGCCGAGACGATCGTGCCGGTGATGGCCGCATTCGGGGTCCGGTCGGTGCTCACCAGCCCGTGGGAACGCTGCCGGGCCACCGTCGCGCCGTACCTCAGCCGAACCGGGGTCCGGATGGACACGGTCGACGCGCTCACCGAGGCCGCCCACGCCCAGGACCCGCAGAAGGTGGTCGCGGTGGTCGAGGACCTGCTCGCCCAGCCCCGCGACGTGGCCCTGGCCACGCACCGCCCGGTCCTGCCGACGGTGATGGACACCCTCGCTGAGGCGACCCGGCGGTGGACCCACGGGGTCCTGCCGAGCTCCGACCCCTACCTGCGCACCGGCGAGGTGCTGGTCGCTCACGTGGTGGGGCTGGGTTCCAAGGCACGCGTCGTCGCTGTCGAGCACCACCGCCCGGTCCGCCAGCCCGCGACGGTGTGAGGACAGCCCGCGACCGTGTGAATCACACCCGCAACGTCCCGTGCCCGGTCCGTGCGTCCGGCCGCTACACCCCGCTGACCCAGGCGAGCAGCGCGTAGACGAGACCCGCCACCGTCGCGGCCGCAGGGATGGTGAGCACCCAGGCCACCGCGATGTTGCCGGCCACGCCCCACCGCACCGCCGACATCCGCTTGGTCGCCCCGACGCCCATGATCGACGAGGTGATGGTGTGCGTCGTCGAGATCGGCGCGTGGAACGCGAACGCCGTGGTGTAGAGCACCGACGCGGCCACCGTCTCGGCCACGAAGCCTCGCGCCGGGTCCAGCTCGATGACCTTGCGCCCGAGGGTCCGCATGATCCGCCAGCCGCCTGAGTAGGTCCCCAGCGAGATCGCACCGGCAGCCGCGACCTTGACCCACAGCGGGATGTCGGTGCTCGTCTGGAACCCGCCGGCCACCAGCGCCAGGACGATCACGCCCATCGTCTTCTGGGCGTCCTGCAGCCCGTGGCCCAGCGCCATCGCGGCGGCGGAGAGGGTCTGCGCGATGCGGAAGCGCCGGGTCACCTTGTGCGGGTTGGCGTTCCGGAACGCCCACAGCAGGCCGACCATGAGCAGGAACGCGAGGCTGAAGCCGACCAGCGGCGAGGCCACCATCGGGATGACGACCTTGTCGAGGATGACCTGCCAGTGCACGGTCACCCCCGCCACCACGCCCACGCCGGTCAGCGCGCCGATCAGGGCGTGCGACGACGAGGACGGCAGGCCCTTCCACCACGTGATCAGGTTCCAGCAGATCGCGCCGATCACCGACGCGAGCACCATGATCAGGCCCTTGGTGGCCGCGATGCCGGTCTCGGCGCTCAGGTCGATGATCCCCGAGCCGATCGTCTTGGCGACCTCGGTGCCCAGCAGCGCACCTAGCAGGTTGAACGCCGCGGCCATGAGCAGCGCGCGTCGGGGCGTCAGGGCCCTCGTCGAGACCGACGTGGCGATCGCGTTGGCCGCGTCGTGGAACCCGTTGGTGTAGTCGAAGGCCAGCGCGAACGCGACGACCACGACGACGAGCGCGATCTCCACCGGGTCTCAGGACTCCTTGAGCGCGATCGTCTCGACCATGTTCGCGACCGACTCGAAGGAGTCGGCCGCCGCCTCGAGCGCGTCGACCACGTCCTTGAGCTTCATGACCTCGATCGGGTCCGCGTCACCGCGGAACATCTCGGCCAACAGCTTGCGGTAGGACTTGTCGGCCTCGTTCTCCAGGCGGTTGATCTCGACCCAGTAGTCCGCCAGGTCCTTCATCGAGCGCAGCCGGGGCATCGCCTCGGCGGTGACCTCCGCGCAGCGCCGCAGGACGTCGACCTGCTTGTGCACCCGCGGCGGGAGGGTGTCGATCTGATACAGCACGATGAGGTCGCCCGCCTCCTCCATGTGGTCCATGCAGTCGTCCAGGCCCGAGGCCAGGCCGTAGATGTCGTGCCGGTCGAAGGGCGTGACGAACGTCTGGTTGAGTCGTCGCATGATCTCGTGCGTGGACTCGTCCGCGGCGTGCTCGGCGTCCCGCAGCTCCGCAGCGATCGGCTTGCGGTCCGACCGCTCTGCCCCGATCAACCTGCTGAGCAGCTCCGCCCCACCGACCAGGTGCTGCGCCGAGGCGGCCAGCAGGTCGAAGAACGTGGTGTTCGTGGGTGTCAGGCGCAGGCGCACGACAGCGCTCCGGAGTGAGTCGGGGTTGTGTCGGGCCCAGGCTAGGGCAGCGCCGGAGTGAACACCCAACCCCGCGGGTGTCGCGAGGGTGACGTCACGCCGAACGCTCGGCGCGCGTGAGCCTCCGCAAGCGCGCGGCGGGACGTCGGTCCCGGCCGGCGGGCGCCCTGGCACCCGCCTCGTGCCCGGCCGGCGGGCGCCCTGGCACCCGCCCAGTGGCGGGCCGGATGGCGTCGGGCCGGGAGCGCCTGACGGCGCGAAGGCCGCTCGGAGCGGCTGGAAGTGGAGCCCGGGGCTACCGCGGCCCGACGCCTGAGCCATGGTAACCGCAGGCGCTGTGATCCTCGCCTGCTGCCCGAGTGAGGCCCCGCCGCAAGCGCACCCGCCCGCGGTGGCCCGCTCGCCGGCCGACCTCAGTCCAGACGGCCGGCCCGCCACAGGCCGGCGGCCTCCACGAGCTCGTCGGCGGTACGCACCAGCCCGGCCGCGCCGTGGGTCATCAGGCGGGCGAGCTCGTCGTCGTCGACCAGGTCGGCGTCGAGCACGGCGCCGGTGGCCAGCACCCGGCAGAATGCCGCCGCGCGCTCCAGGGCGATCGCGAGATCCCCGGTGTAGACCCCGGACAGCACGGCGTCCACGACGTGCGCCACCTCGGTCGGCCCCGGCGGCGCGGCCACGCCGGCCACCGCGCCGTGCACCTCGGCACGCTGCTCGCCGAGCCGGTAGCGCTCGGCGACCGCCCGCGGGTCGCGCCGCACCCACTCACGCAGCGCGTAGAGTCGCCACAGCGCTCCCGGGAGGGTGTGCGCCGGGCTGTCGGACCACAGCGCCGCGACGGTGTCCAGGCCCTCGGCCTCGACCAGCCGGATCAGCCGGTCGACCACCGCGGGATCCTCCGAGGCGCGGCCCCCGTGCACCAGCGCGCTCGCGGTGGTGTGCGCCACCTCGCCGCGCAGCGCCGGGTCGAGCTCACCGGGCAGGTCCTCGGCGTCACGCGGGTCGAGCATGGCGGGCCGTCGGGGCCGTCGTCTCTCGTCCACCACCCCAGTCTCACCCACGGCGCCCGCGATCAGGCAACCGGCCTCACTCGTCCGTCTCGAAGGTGAGCGAGACCGAGTTCATGCAGAACCGGTCGCCGGTCGGTGTCTGGGGCGCGTCGTCGAACACGTGGCCAAGGTGCGAGCCGCACCGCGCGCAGCGCACCTCGGTTCGCACCATCCCCAGGCTGCGGTCGGTGACCAGCTCCACGGCGTCGTCGGCGCTGGGCCGGTAGAAGCTCGGCCAGCCGCAGTGCGAGTCGAACTTCGTCTCGGCGCGGAACAGGACCTGGCCGCACGCCCGGCACCGGTAGGTCCCCAGGCGCTTCTCATCCAGCAGCTCGCCGGTCCACGGCCGCTCGGTGGCGGCCTCGCGCAGCACGGCGTACTCCGACTCGCTCAGCGCGGCACGCCACTGCTCGTCGGTCTTGGAGACCTGGTAACTCATCGCACTCCCCTTCCGGCCCGCGACCAACGACGGGCACCCCGTGCAACGTCTTCGCGGCCCGGAAGCATCCCGATGGGTGTCAGGCGGCGTCCTCGTCCCGGAGGCGCACGGTGCTCCCGCGACCGGGCCGCAGCCCGCGCTTGTCGGAGAAGAACTCCCGGATCCGGTCCATGTCCGCCACGACGTCGCCGGTCATCTCCAGGGTCGGCCCCGTCCCGACCGTCCGGGTGGGGCCGTCCACGTACGCCAGCGTGACCGGCAGACCGGTGGCCAGGGCCAGCCGGTAGAACCCGGACTTCCAGTGGTCCGACGCGCTGCGGGTGCCGTCCGGCGCCAGCACCAGGATGAAGTCGTCGCCCACCGCCGCGGCCCGGGTCAGGTCCGCGACCAAGCCGCCTCCGGCGTTCCGCTCCGTGCGGATCGCACCGAGCGACCGGAGCACCGGCCCCAGCGGCCACCAGAACACCTCGGACTTGACCAGCACCCGCGGGCGCCGGTCCTGCGCCCAGAACACCAGCACCGCCAGGGCCAGGTCCCAGTTGGACGTGTGCGGCGCACCGATCACCAGGCCGCGCCCGGGCAGCGTGCCTACCAGCCGGAAGCCCGCGGCGCGCAGCAGCCAGCGCGCGAAGGCGGCGCGGCGGGGGTGCCGCGGCGCGTCGTCGTCGTGCGTCATCCGGGCTCCTGACTGGCACTACGCCAGATGGCTGACGACAAGCCGTCGCAGCGGGTGAAATACCGGTCAAACCCCCCTGACGGGCGTCGTCCGCCGCCCAGGACTCAACCTACCGTCGGTCACACCCGATCTTGACTCCACCGGGCCGCTACCCAACGGTCCGGCCCGAGACCCGAGGCCGTCCCCGCGGTCTGGAGGAGCCTGATGGTCCGCGCCACGAGACGCACCGGCACCAGCCGGCTGACGCTGTCCGGGCGCTTCGTGCTGATCTCGCTGCTGGGCATCGCCCTGGTGGCGGTCGGGGTCGTCGTCGCGACGTGGCAGGTCATGCTCAAGCAGTCGACGGCCGAGGGCGTCGCGACCGCCGAGACCCTCGCGGACTGGATCACCCCGGTCGTGCCGATGGACGCCTTCGAGATCGGCCGCGTCGAACCGGCCGTCGCCGCGCAGCTGCGCGACGTGACCGACCGGCTCGACGACCAGCAGGTCTGGGTGCGGCTGTGGACGGTCGACGGCGTGGTCCTGTTCGACACCGCGTCGACGACCTACGCGGGCTTCCCCGACACCGCGCGTCTGGAGTCCGCGGCCATCCTCGGCCGGCCCGCGGCGAAGATCGAGACCCACCTGTCGGGTGCCGCGGAAGGCGACGTCGGAACCGCGTCGACCGTGCTGTCCGTCTACGTGCCGGTCCGCAAGGGCGACACCCTCGTGGGTGCAGCCGAGATCGCCCTCGACCGCACGGAGGCCGCCCAGGTCCAGGCAGACGCGGTGCGCACCATCGCCCTGGTCGCGGCGCTCGGGCTGCTGGTGCTGTGGCTCGTGCTCTACCGGACCGTGCACACCGCGTCGCGGAACCTCCAGCGCTCCGCGATGGACAACGCCCGCATGGCCCTGCTCGACGCCCTGACCGGCCTGCCGAACCGGCGGATGCTGCTGGACCGCCTGGAGCGCGCGGTGGACGCCGCGCACCACGGCGGGCCCGGGGTCGCGATCCTGCTGCTCGACATCGACCGCTTCAAGGAGATCAACGACACCCTCGGCCACGACCGCGGCGACAACCTGCTCACCCAGGTGTCCGGCCGGCTGCAGGCCGCGTTCCGAGGTCGCGACCTGGTCGCCCGGCTGGGCGGCGACGAGTTCGCCGTGCTGCTCGCGGTCGACTCCGTGCGGGACGCCGAGCAGCTCGCCCACCGCGCCCGCGCCGTGTTCACCGAGCCGTTCGCGCTCGACGAGCTGACCGTGCACGTGGCGACGTCGATCGGCGTGGCGGTGCTCCCGGACCACGCCGACGACGCACGCAGCCTGATGCGCAAGGCGGACATCGCGATGTACACCGCCAAGCAGCACCGGCTCGGCGTCTCCCTGTACGACGCGGCCGCCGACGGCTCGAGCCCGGCCCGCCTGGTGCTCCAGGGCGAGCTGCACGAGTCGTTGTCCCACCCCGACGAGCTGACCGTCCACTACCAGCCCAAGATCGACCTGCTGACGGGCAGGACCGCGGGCCTCGAGGCGCTCGTCCGCTGGCGCCACCCGACCCGCGGCTGGGTGCCGCCGACCACCTTCATCCCGCTGGCCGAGCAGTCCGGCCTGATCGACGAGGTGACCGACGTGGTGCTCCGGGCCGTCGTCGAGCAGCTGGCCGCGTGGGACCCGGCCGAGCGCGTGCCGATCGCGGTCAACCTGTCCGCGCACAGCGTGGTCTCACCGTCCATCGTCACGATCATCACCGACCTGCTCCAGGCCCACCACGTCGAGCCCGAGCACCTCCAGGTCGAGATCACCGAGACCGCACTGGTCGCCGACCCGACACGGGTCATCCCGGTGCTCACGGCCCTGGACGACGCCGGCGTCCGGGTCGCGATCGACGACTTCGGCATCGGTCAGACCTCCATCGCCCAGCTCCGCGACCTTCCGGTCGACGTGCTCAAGATCGACCAGCTCTTCGTCGCGGACCTGGCCGACGGGGAGAACGGCGCGCGGGCCCGCTCGGTGATCAAGGCGATCGTCGACCTCGCCCACTCCTTCGGCCTCCAGGTGGTCGCCGAGGGCGTCGAGGACGGCGCGACCGCCGCGACCCTGCGCTCCCTGGACGTCGACCAGGCCCAGGGCTTCTGGTACTCCCACGCGGTCCCCGCCGCCGACGTGGTCATCCAGCGGGGCGAGGTGCATGCCCCGACCCCCTGATCCCTCGCGGGCCCCACCACCGGACCCGCTCCCCCCGCCACACCCATCCCTGGAGGACCCCATGGACGAGCTCATCCGCGAGATGATCACTCCCGCTCGCCGCAGCAGCCTCGACACCGGGCGGCGCTCCCGACTGACCGCCACGGCGATCACCGTCGGTCTCGCCGCGATCGGCGTGACCAGCCTGACCACCGGCGCGCTGTTCACCGACACCGACACGGTGAGCGGCAGCGACTTCACCACCGGCACCATCGACATCAGCCCCGCGATGTCGGGCACGCATACCCTCGGTGCGGGGAACATGGCCCCCGGCGACGTGCAGTTCGGCACCGTGCCGGTGGCCAACGACGGCTCGCTCGAGCTGCGCTACTCGATCTCGGTGGTGGGCACCAACGCCGACGTCCCCGACCTGGCCGGCCAGTTCCAGCTCGCGGTGTACGCGGGCGTGCCCGAGGCGTCCTGCAACGCGGCCGGCGTCGCCGCGCTCACCCCGATCGCCTCGATCGCGGGCGTGCCGACCACTCTCACCCCGCTCGTGGGCAACCCGGCCACCGGCGCGGACGCGGGCGACCGGGTGCTCGCCTCGGGCGCTGCCGAGTCGTTGTGCGTCTCAGTCGGGCTGCCGCTCGCCACCGGCGACACGTTCCAGGGCACCCACGCGTCCGTCGCACTGACCTTCGACGCCGAGCAGACCGCGAACAACTGACGCATGGCCCTGGCCCAGGTCGTGTCGGCGGGCCCGGCGGACGTCGCCGGGCTCCTCCGGCACGCCCGGGCGAGCGCGCGCGAGCGCGCCCGGTCGGTGGCGGTGGACGTCGTCGGGGTGGCTCTCGCCGCGCCGGCAGCCTGGACCCGGGGCGCCGCGCGCGACGCCGAGGCGCGGCTCCTCGCGCTGGCCTGGCCATGGGCGGCCTGGCTGGCGCTGCTCGACCCGCTGCGGTGCTGGGCCTGGTCCCTCATGGTGCTGCCCGAGCTCCTCGCTCGGGTGTCCGGGGCCGCGGCCCGCGTAGGCGCCACGGTGCCCGGACGCGCGCGCGCCGGCTGGGCCCGGTGGCGGCCCCGGACCGGCGCGGCCCGGCCGCAGTGGCGAGCCCGCGCCGCCCGCAGGGCCCGACCTGCCCGTGAGGCGTCGGCTGCCGCGGGGCCGCAGCGCCGCCGCAGCCGCCCGCGCGCGCTGTTCCAGGCGGCCGTGTGGACGGTCGTGCTGGCCGGGGTGGGCCTGTTCGCCGCCGGCCTCGCCGTCCCGCTCTGGTACCAGCTGCACGGCCAGCGTCTGCTCATCGTGACGTCCGGCTCGATGGCACCGTTCGTCGAGGCGGGCGACGTGGCGGTGCTCCAGGAGATCAGCGACCCGAGCCAGCTGCGGGTCGGCCAGGTCGCGACGTTCTGGCCGCCCGGGTCCAAGCACCTGGTGACGCACCGCATCGTCGACCTCAAGATGCTGCCCGCCCTGGTCCAGGACCCGAGCGGCAGGATGATCCCCCAGCTCGACGGCGCCGGCGAGCCGATCATGCGCCCGTACATCTACACCAAGGGCGACGCGAACAGGACGCGCGACCCCAACGCGACGCCGCTGGTCCGCGTCCGCGGCGTGGTCGTCGACGCGCACCCCGGCTGGGGCGTGTGGCTCGGCCGCGCCCAGTCGCCCGCCGGACGCTTCATGCTCCTCGCCCCACCGCTGGTCCTGCTCGCCCTCCTCGAGGTGCTCGACGCGGCCGAGGAGCGACGTCGACGCGCCGCCCGCCGGCACGCCCCGGCCCGCGACGGCGTCACCGGGCCGACTTCCTCGGAGGTGCGCGATGCGCTCGGGGCATCCTGATCGGCGCCCGGGGTGGCCGGTCGTCGTGGTCGCCGCCCTGGTCGGCGTCGCCGCCGGGCTGGCGCTGCCGAGCGCCGAGCACACCGGTGCCGTGTTCGTCGACGCCGACTCCGTGGCCGCCTCGTTCCAGGTGGGCGTGTGCTCGGGAAGCTGGGCGACGGCGGTCGCAGGGTTCTCGCCGGTGCGCCACTGGGACTTCGCGGCCGCGGGCACCCCGGCCGGCGACCTTCCGGCACCGGGTCTGCTGGTCTGTGACCCGTCCGGGGCGCGGAGCCTGCACGGCGCGGCCGAGGAGAACGTCACCGACCCGGCGGGAGCGATCCCGGAGGCCTCGGTCGGGGCGATCGCGCTGTGGGTGCAGCTCTCCGGCACCACCGCCACCGGCGACCTGGTCTGGACCACCAGGGCTGACGGGTACCGCGCCGGGCTGCGGGTGTCCGGCGGGCAGCTCGAGGTCGTCGAGGTGCCTACCGCCGGCGACCCGGTGACCGTGCTCGCCCAGGCGGCCGCGCCGGGCGCCGGTCCGCACCTGGTCACCTTCGCCCGCTCCGGCAGCGACGTGACCCTCTACGTCGACGCGGCTGCCGTGGCCACCGCCACCCTCTCCGCGAGCGGCGGGGGCGACCTGACGCTGGTCGTCGGGGCACCCACCGGCAGCACCGATGACGCCGCCGTCGGCGCGGTCGACGAGGTGCTCGTGCTGCCGTCGACGCCGAGCCCGGCCCAGGTCGCGGCCCTGGTCGCCGCCAACGCGTGGTGACCCACGCAACGGGACCTGTGGCTCACGCACGACCCGCCGTCCCACCGCCAGGCTGGGGCCATGAAGGCACTGGTGGTCTACGAGTCGATGTTCGGGGCCACGCGGTCCGCCGCGGAGGCGATCGGCGAGGGGCTCGCCACGCACGGCTCGGTCCGGGTCGTCGAGGTGGGCGCGCTCGTCGCGGAGTCGGACGGCGTCGTCGAGGAGGACGTCGACCTGCTGGTCGTCGGCGGACCGACCCACGCGTTCTCCATGTCGCGGGCGAACACCCGCGAGGACGCGCGCAAGGAGGGCCTGACGATCATCTCGACGGGTCCTGGGGTCCGCGAGTGGCTGGACGGCGTCCGGATCCCCGGCGGTCTGGCGTGGGCCGCGTTCGACACCAAGGTCGCCACGCCCCCGCTGCCCGGGGCGGCGTCGAAGGCGATCACCAAGGAGCTGCGCAAACGCGGTGGGCGGATGGCGGCCAAGCCGACGTCCTTCGCCGTGCAGGGCAAGGCCGGCGGACTCCTGGACGGCGAGCTCGAGCGGGCGAAGGCCTGGGGCGACCAGGTCGCTCGCGACGCTGGGACCTGAGCCACAGGTCCCGGGCGCCGGAACCTGTCAGGGTGGACGCATGAAGGCGCTGGTGGTCTACGAGTCGATGTTCGGCAGCACCCGGACGATCGCCGAGACGATCGGCGCTGCGCTGGCCCAGCACGGCTCGGTCCGGGTCGTCGAGGTCGGCACCCTGATGGCCGAGCAGGGCGGCGACATCGTCACGCACGACGTCGACCTGCTCGTGGTCGGTGGGCCGACCCACACGTTCGGGATGTCACGCCCCAGCACCCGCGCCGAGGCGGTCCGCAAGCACGGCACCGTGATCTCCACCGGTGGAGGGGTGCGCGAGTGGCTCGACGGCGTGCGGCTGCCGTCCTCGATCTCCGCCGCGGCCTTCGACACCCGGGTGGGCACCATGCGCCTGGCGGGCGGTGCGGCGGCCAAGGGGATCGACCGGTGGCTGAGCAGGCTCGGCGCCACGATGGTCTCGCCACCCACGTCGTTCATGGTCAAGGGCATGACCGGCGGCCTGCTCGACGGTCAGGTCACCAAGGCGCGCGAGTGGGGCAACAAGCTCGGGCTCGCGGTGACCTGAGGGCTCGGGCCCACCGGACCCACTCACCCCGCGAGCGCGTCCACCAGCCGGGTCACCGACCCGCTGATCCCCCATCGCTCGGCGAGCGCGACGAGTGCGTCGGGATCGGCCGGCGTGCGCGGCAGCGCGTCGTCGACCTCACCGAGCGGCAGGTCCCGCACCACGCGCACCACGCCCGGCGCGACGGCCAGGTACTCCGCCGCCTCGGCGAGCCGCCGCGCCTGGGTGGCCGTGACGCCCCGGTCGCCCGCCGCGACCGCGGCCAGCAACGCCTCGAGCGATCCGTACCGGCCGATCAACGCCGCAGCAGTCTTCTCGCCCACGCCGCGCACCCCGGGAAGACCGTCGCTCGGGTCGCCGCGCAGCACGGCCATGTCCGCGTACGCGGCCCCGTCGGGCACACCGTAGGTCGCCGCGAGGTGGGCCTGGTCGACCACCAGGGGGTTGCCGCCACCCTTGACCGGGTAGAGCACGCGCACCGGACCGGCGTCGTCCACGAGCTGGAACAGGTCGCGATCCCCGGTCATGATCTCGACCGGCGCACGCTGGCCGTCCGGCCTCGCGCGCTCTCGGGTGGCGAGGGTCCCGATCACGTCGTCCGCCTCGGCCCCCTGGGCGCCGACGCGCGCGACCCCGAACGCGTCGAGCGCCTCAACGATTACCGGCACCTGCGGCGTGAGCAGCTCCGGCACGTCCTCCGCGCCGTCGGCCCCTACCCGGTGCGCCTTGTACGACGCCAGCGCGTCCACCCGGAACTGCGGGCGCCAGTCCTCGTCCCAGCAGGCGATCAGCCGCTCGGGCCGCCGCGCCACGACCAGCCGCGCGATCGCGTCGAGGAACCCGCGCACCGCATTGACCGGGGACCCGTCGGGTGCCCGCACCGAGTCCGGCACGCCGTAGAACGCCCGGAAGTACATCGACGCACTGTCCAGCAAGAGCAGCGGGGCGCGGTCGGCCATGGTGTCACGCTAGGCGACCGCCACCGGCGGCGTCTGCAGTCGCGGCGTCCGACCCCGCGCTCCGCTCGCTCAGGCGTGCACGTGGGCGCTGTTGCCGGTGCGTTCGGAGATCTCGTCCTCGGCGGTGTCGATGAGGCGGTCCGCCAGGCGTCGCAGGGCCCTGGCCACCGCGACCTCGTCACCGATCACCTCGACCTCGGCGTCCTCCGGGTTGCGGCGAGCATGGCCGATCGCACCGAGATGCTCGGGGCTGCCGGCGACCAGCACGGCCTGCGCCGTGGTCTCCGGCCCCTCGTGGGAGAGCGTCACCTGCACCCGCCAGGTCCTCGCGAACACCTCCGGGACGCCGCTTGCGGGCGCATCGCCCACCTCGACGTGCGCGTCCGGCCCGGGGAAGACCAGCGACTCCTCCCCCGTGTCGTGCCAGCGCACCGTGTACGGCGGCGAGCCGTCGGCGTGCCGCAGCGCGATCACCGTGCCGTCGCGGACAGCGCCGTCGACCACGCTCGACGCCAGGACCAACCGGTCACCCACAGACGCCTTCATCGCCGTCATCTCCTCAAGGCAGTCCCGATGGTCTCATCATGCGCCGCCCGACGGGCGCGACCACAAGGGTCCTTCGACCCCCGAGACGCCGCGGCTCAGCCTGCGGTCGGGTGGGACCGTCGGCCCGCCCGGCGCGCGCCGCGGGGCGAGACCATCGGCGCGTGGCGACCTGGAGCGACCTCGAGCAGCTCGATCCGGCGATGGCCGATGCGGCCCGCACGCTGCTCACCGTGCCAGGCTTCGGCTTCGGCTACCTGGCGACCGTCGCGGCGTCGGGTCAACCCCGCATCCACCCGGTCACCCCCGTGTGGGCCGCCGGCACGATGGCGGTCTTCGTCACGCCCTCGCCGAAGCTGGGCGACCTGCGTCGCGACGGCCGCTACGCGCTGCACTCGACCGGCTCGGCGGACGTGGACGACGAGCTCATGGTCCAGGGCTCGGCCGTGGTCCGCGAGGGCGACGCAGAGCTGCGCGCCGCCGCTGTCGCGGCCGCGCCGTTCGCGCCACCGGACGACCACGTGCTCGTCGAGCTGCTGGTGCACCGGGTGATGTGGGCGCACTACGAGCCGCGAGGCGTGTTCCCGCCGCAGTACCGCGTCTGGCGGGCGCCGGACGCCTGAGTCGGGCCGGCGGCGCTCAGCTGCCCGTGTCGAGCCCCGAGTAGGAGTGCTTGCCGTGCAGCAGCAGGTTCACCCCGGTGAAGTTGAAGATCAGCACGGCGAAGCCCGCGATGGAGAACCACGCGATCGCCTTCGGCGACCAGCCGCGCGTCGTCCGGGCGTGCAGGTACGCCGCGTACACCACCCAGACGATGAAGCTCCAGACCTCCTTGGGGTCCCAGCCCCAGAAGCGCGACCAGGCGTGCTCGGCCCACACCGCACCGGCCATCACGGTGAAGGTCCACAGCACGAAGCCGATCGCGTTGATCCGGAACGCGAGGCCTTCCAGGGCCCGCACGCTGGGCAGCTGGTCGAGCATCCCGAAGCGCGGGTGCGCCAGCCGCGGCGAGCCGGACTCGCGTGACTGCTTGAGCAGCTGCAGGGCGCTCGCGCTGACGCCGACCGTGAACATCCCCGTCGCGATCACGGCGATCGTCACGTGGATGACCAGCCAGTAGCTCTGCAGTGCGGGCTCCACAGCCCCCGCGGGGACGTAGAACGCCGTGAGGCCCAGGCCGAGCGCGACCACCGAGAGCCCGAGCACGAACGCCCCGAGGAACCGCACGTCGCGGCGCAGGGTCAGCACCCGGAAGGTCAGCACCGCGACGAACGTGCCGACGACCGTGAACTCGTACATGTTCGCCCACGGCACGCGCGCGGCGGCGACACCCCGCAGCACGATCCCGGCCAGCTGGAGCGCCAGCCCCAGTGTGGTCACCGACATCGCGATGCCCAGGGCGCGCCCCGGGCGGTACTCGGTGGGCGTGTCGTCGTCGGTGTCGGTCGCTTCGACGCTCGTCGCGTCCTCGGCATCCCCGTCCGGCCCGCCGTCCCGAACGACCCCGCCGTCCTCGGCCGGTCGGGTGGTGCTCGACGCACCGCCGGTCGGATCGGCCACCGAGCCGGCGGCTGCCCCCACGAGCGCCGGCCGGGCCACGCGGATGCGCCGCGCGGTGCTCACCTCGGCGCGGCGCGCCAGGTCGAAGGCGAAGGCCCCGAACGCCAGCGCGTAGGCCGTCGTCGCACCCCACACCACGATCGTGCTGAGCTCAGCGACGTTCATCCCCGTCCTCCGTGTCCCCGTCCGTGCGGGCCCCACCTGCTCCGTGCGGGACCGCGTCGGACAGTCTGGCCGACCCCGCGCCGTTCGGCTCGTCGAGGACCGCGACCCGCGACCCGTCGACCCGGTCCGCGGGTCCGAGCTCGCGCACCGCGTCGAGCACCTGCTCGACCTCGCCCACCAGCCCGACGTCCTCCGACCGCGCCAGCGCCGCGGTGCGCACCAGGGTACGTCCGCCCTGCTCGGTCACCCGCACCCACACCCGTCGACGCGGGACGAACAGCGACAGCGCGAGCCCGACCAGGGCGGTGATCGCGAACCCGAGCACCCAGCCCAGCGACGGGTCGTAGCGCAGGTCGAGCGCCACGTACCGGGGCAGCGCGTCGAAGCTGAGCGTGCCCAGGCCACCCGGCAGGTCCACCTTCTCGCCGAGCGGGACGACGACGGTGGCCGGCGTCCCGTCCGCGCCGGTCACCTGGGCCATCCCGGCGGTGTCCAGCTGGTAGACGTTCTGCGGCACCCCGCTGTCGAGCCCGAGGTCCCCGCGCCACACCTGGAGGACCAGCACCGGGTTGCCCGGCTGCGGGTAGGCCGAGTACGCCGAGTCGCCGGTGATCACCGCGGTGGGCAGCAGGAAGCCCACCAGCCCCACCTGGTCCCCGGTGGACACGTCGGGCACCTTGACCACGCCGCGCGACCGGTAGGACGCGTCCTGCGGCAGGAACGGCACGGCTCCGGAGAACGCGACCTGGCCTGACGAGTCGCGCACGGTGACCTGCGGCGCGTACCCGTTGCCGGCCAGGTAGACGTGCGCACCACCGGCGTCCAGGGGGCGGTTGACCCGGATCGTGTGGTCCTGGGGCGCGCCGCCCGGCTCGGTCAGGGTGACCGCGGCCTCGAAGAACGTCGGCTTGCCTGCCGTGTCGAAGCGGGCGGTGAACGAGTCGAGCGCGAGCGTGAACGGCACCAACGAGTCCGGGTTCACCGCGGTGCCCGCCTCGAACGTGTCGTAGGCGGCCGGGGTGTTCGCGAAACCGCGGCCCTCCACGACCAGCGCCTGGCCGCGGTAGTGCAGCATCTGCCCGGTCGCGACAGCCACCAGAAGACCCAGCAGCGCCAGGTGGAACACGATGTTGCCGGTCTCGCGCAGGTAACCCCGCTCGGCGGACACGGTGCGGGCCGCCGGCGTGCGCACGGTGGCCGGTTCGGAGTCGGTGTCCACCCGGAACCGGCGGCCGGCGGCGAGCGAGGCCCGGGCCGCCTCGAGGGCAGCCTCCGGGTCGGCGTCGGTGACCAGCGTGTCGTGGACCTCGAACCGCTCGAACCGGCGCGGGGCCCGCGGCGGCCTGGCGCGCCAGCCGCGCGCGTGCACCGCGATGCGCGGCAGGATGCAGCCGACCAGCGAGGTGAACAGCAGCAGGTACACCGCGGAGAACCAGACCGAGGAGTACACGTCGAAGAAGCCCAGCCGGTCCAGCCACGCGCCCAGGTCGGGGTTGTCCCGCAGGTACCGGGCCACCGCCGCCGGGTTCTGGGGCCGCTGCGGCAGCATCGAGCCCGGCACCGACACCACCGCGAGCAGCATCAGCAGCATCAGCGCGACCCGCATGCTGGTCAGCTGGCGCCAGACCCAGCGCAGCGCGCCGCGCACGCCCAGGCGGGGCAGTGCCGGACCGGGCGCGGCGGGCGCGGGGGCCGGGGGTGTGGCCGGGGCCGGCGTCGAGGTCCTCGCCATCAGACCACCGGCTCGAATCCGCCGACCAGGCCCTGCAACCCGTCGGTGAGGGTCGACCACAGCCCGGTGACCAGCGCGAGGCCGACCAGCACCAGCAGGCCGCCGCCGACGCGCATCACCGCGACCTTGTGGTCGCGCAGCACCCGCAGCGCGCGCTGCGAGCGCTCCAGGGACAGCGCCACCAGGACGAACGGCAGGCCAAGACCCAGGCAGTACGCCACCGACAGCACCGCACCGCGCCCGGCCGAGGCCTGGTCGAGCGCAAGGGTGTACACCGCGACGAGAGTCGGACCGATGCACGGCACCCAGCCGAGCCCGAACACCAGCCCGAGCAGCGGCGCCCCCCAGAGCCCGGCGGTCGGCGCGAGGTGGATCCGGCGCTCGCGCTGGCCGATCGGCAGCCACCCGGCGAACACCAGACCCATCACCACGACCACCACACCCAGGACCCGGGTGATGAGGTCCGCGTGGCGCAGCAGGGCCTGGCCCACGGTGCCGGCCAGCACGCCGAGCACGACGAACACCAGCGTGAAGCCCGCGACGAACAGCGCGACGCCGAGCATCAGCCGCCCGCGGCGCGCGCGGGCGAGCACCCCGCCCGAGGGGGCAGCGCCTGCCGGGGCCGTGCCCGGGCCGACAGCACCCGCCGGGGCCGTGCCCGGGCCGACAGCACCCGCAGGCGCCGCTCCGGCCGCCAGCCCGCCGGCCATCCCGCTGACGAAGCCCAGGTACCCGGGCACGAGCGGCAGCACGCACGGTGAGGCGAAGGAGACCAGGCCCGCGACCACCGCGAGCGGCACGGCGAGCAGCATCGAGCCGCCCAGCACGGTGGCCTGCACGCCGTCCCCGATCGACGCCGGCAGCGCGATCGCCAGGTGACCCACCACGAGCCCCGCTCCACTCACGCCGGCTCGCTCAGCAGGTCCTCGATGAGCGTGCGCAGCGTGCTCGGGTCGGCCATGCCCAGGATCCGCGCGGCCACGTGCCCCTGGCGGTCGAGCAGCACGGTGGTGGGCACCGCCTGGAGCGGCACGGTGCCCTGCAGGGCCGCGATCGCCGTGCCGTCGGTGTCCCGGATCGTGGGGTACGGCAGGGCGAACGTGCGCTCGAAGGCTTGCGCGGCGCCGGGCTCGTCGACCGTGTTGAGGCCCACCGCGTGCAGTCCCCGGCCGGTGTACTCCCCCACGATCGCGGCCAGGTCGGGCGCCTCGGCGCGGCACGGCGGGCACGCGGCGAACCAGGTGTTGACCAGCACCACGTCGCCACGCCAGTCGGCAACGTCCACCGTGTCGCCGGCGTACGAGGTGCCGGTCAGGTCGATCGGGCCCGGTCGCTGCCCCTGGTCCCAGGTGGTCACGGACCTGTCGCCCGAGACGTAGCCGGCCTGCTCACCGTCGGCGGCGTAGCCCTGCGCGCCGCTGCTGCAGGACGCGAGGCTGAGCACCATCGCCGCGGCGATCACCACGGCGAGCACGAGCATCACGGGACGCAGCGCCCCTCGCATCCCCCGCATCAGGCTCCCGGTACCTGTCGGCCGGCCGGCAGCAGATGGGCGGCCGGCTCGCTGTACGTCACGTCGACCAGCCGCTCACCGTCGTAGCGCAGGCTGGTCAGGGAGGCCACGGAGCACTGCCGGCGCCGCGGGTCGTGCCACAGCCGCCGGCCGGCCAGCGCCTGACGGGTCACCCAGATCGGCAGCTGATGGCTCACCACGACCGCCTCGTGGCCCTCGGCGGCAGCACGCGCCTGGTCGACGGCGGCGAGCATCCGCGCGACCTGGGAGCGGTACGGCTCGCCCCACGACGGCCGGAAGGGGTTCCACAGGAAGCGCCAGTGGGCGGGCCGGCGAAGCGAGCCGTCGCCGACCCCGAAGGTCAGGCCCTCGAAGTGGTTCGCCGCCTCGACCAGGCGATCGTCCGAGGCGACCTCGAGCCCGAACGCCGCCGCGATCGGCCGGGCGGTCTCCTGGGCCCGGACCAGGGGGGACGCGACCACGTGCACCACGTCACGACGGTCGCCGTCGCCCGCCCCACCGAGGTGGTGGGCGACGGTCTCGGCCATCGCAGCCCCGCGCTCGGACAGATGGAAGCCGGGAAGCCGCCCGTACAGCACGCCGGACGGGTTGTTCACCTCGCCGTGGCGCAGCAGGTGCACGGTGGTCGATGGCATGAGGACAAGTCTGGACCACGCGGCCGGGTGCTGCGGCCCCAGCGGAGATCAGCGGTCGCAGTCCACGTCCGGGGCGACCTTCGCCATCGCCTCACCGAGGGTGCGGAACTCGGCGTCCGTCAGCCGGTCCACGAGGTGCTCGCGTACCGCCCGCACGTGGCCGGGCGCGGCGGCGACCAACGCGGCCCAGCCCGCTTCGGTCAGATAGGCGTTGATCCCGCGACCGTCGGAGTCGCAGGCCCGGCGCTCCACCAGACCCCGGCGCTCCATGCGGCTCACCGCGTGCGTGAGGCGGCTGCGCGAGTGCACCAAGGAGTCGGCCAGCTCGGCCATCCGCAGGGTGCGACCCGGGACCTCGGAGAGCCGGACCATGACCTCGTACTCCGAGAGCGACAGCTCCGCGTCCCGCTCGAGCTGGCGGCCGAGCGCCTCGGTCAGTCGGGCGGCGCCCACCAGGTAGGCGCGCCACCAGCCCTGCTGCTCGACGGACAGCCACGGCACGTCGGCCCGGTCGCCCTCGGACGCGGCAGTGGCGCCTCCGGCGGGGCGCTCGGGTTCCACGACGGTCATGGCAGCTCCTCGACTTGCATCTCGCGGCCCATGGTAGTACAAATCTCAACTAGTTGGGTCGTTGAAGATTCAACACCAACCCATCCATCCACGGGAGGTCACCATGACCACGCTCACCACCATCGCACCCGCCGGCACCTGGCAGATCGAGACCAGCCACTCACAGGCCACCTTCTCCGTCCGCCACGCGGGCATCTCCAAGGTGCGCGGCTCCATCGGCATCGCCGAGGGCACGATCGTCCTTGCCGAGGACGTCACCGCCTCGACCGTCACGGCGACTCTCGACCCCGCCACCATCGACACCCGCGACGCCAAGCGTGACGGCCACCTGCGCTCGGCCGACTTCTTCGACGCCGAGCAGTTCCCGACCTGGACGTTCACGTCCACCTCGGTCCGGGAGGGCGGCACGGGCCTGCTCGTCGACGGCAACCTGACCATTCACGGCGTGACCAAGCCGGTGACGCTGGACGTCGAGCTGAACGGCGCCGCGACCGACCCGTTCGGGATGGCGCGGGTCGGCTTCTCGGCCACCACGACGATCAACCGCAAGGACTTCGGCCTGACCTGGAACGCCGCCCTGGAGACCGGTGGCGTGCTGGTCGCCGACAAGGTCGAGATCGCCCTGGAGATCGAGGGCGTCAAGGCCGACTGAGGCCGCCCCGGCGCCACACCCGGCTCCCGCCTCCCGGCGCGCCCGCTGCCTCCGTCAACGCGGCGCCGGGAGCCGGGTGTGGAAGCCGAGGATCTGCAGCTCCGACGCGACGTCCGACGAGCGCACCGTCACCCCCTGCGGCACCCGGAGCGCCACCGGCGTGAACGCCAGGATGCCGCGCACACCGGCATCCACGAGCCGGTCGCACACCTCCTGCGCGACGCCCACCGGCGTCGCGAGGACGGCGAGCACCGCACCCTCCCGCTGCACGACCTCGGCGAGGTGGCGGTCGTCCTCGACCACCAGCCCCGCGACGGTGGTCCCCACCACGTCGGGGTCGGCATCCACGAGCGCCGCGACCCGGTACGTGCTCCCCTCGCTGCGCAGGTAGCCCGCGAGCGCGTGACCCAGGTGCCCGATGCCCACGATCACCACGGGCTGGTCTGCCCCGACGCCAAGGGCCTCGGCCACCCGGCCCCGCAGCCGAAGCACCTCGTACCCCACGCCGCGGACCCCGTTGGAGCCGAGCCACGACAGGTCCCGGCGCAGCTGGGCGGGGCCCACGCCGGTCATCGACGCGAGCTCCTCGGACGACGTGGTCTCCACCCCCTGGTCGGCCAGCTCGTCCAGCGCGCGCAGGTAGCCCGGCAGGCGGGCGACCGTCGCGGCCGGGACGGGGCCGGTCATCGCGCCAACGCCCGTCGCAGCACGTCCGGGTCCACCCGCCAGTACGCCACGAGCGCGCCGTCGACGGTCACCGCAGGCACCTTGTCGCCGAACGCCGCCTCGAGCCCCGTGGACTGCGGGCCCGTGATGTCGACCTCACGCCAGTCGGTCCCGGTCTCGGCGGCCACGGCACGCACCGCATCGCGGGCCGGGTCGCACAGGTGGCACCCGGGACGCACGTGCAGCACGATCCGTGGCTGGTCGGAGGCATTTGCGCGCACGACGACCAGGGTAAGTCCCTGACTACAGTGGACGGCGTGACCGGGTCCGAGGCGCGCGACGAGGCCGCGGAGGACCCGACCGGCCCCGCGGGCCCGTCCGAGGGCCGCGCAGCCGCATTCTTCGACCTGGACAACACCTTGATCCGCGGCGCGAGCCCCTTCCACCTCGCGGTCGGCCTGCGGGCCCGCGGCATGGTGACCGTGCGCGACCTGGTCGAGTTCGCCATCATCCAGGCGCGCTACCTGGCGTTCGGCGAGAACCGCCGGCACGTGGAACGGGTCAGGGGGCGCGGCCTCTCACTCGTCGCGGGGCACTCGGTGGCGGAGATGATCGCGATCGGCGAGGAGGTCTGGGACGAGGTGCTGTCGCTGCGGGTGTTCCCCGACACCCGAGCGCTGCTGACCGAGCATCTCGCGGCCGGGCACGAGGTCTGGATCATCACCGCGAGCCCGGTCGAGATCGGAAGCCTCATCGCGGTCCGGCTGGGAGCCACCGGAGCGCTCGGCACGGTGGCCGAGCACATCGACGGGTTCTACACCGGTCGCCTCGTGGGGGACATGCTGCACGGCGAGGCCAAGGCGGAGGCGGTGCGTGCACTGGCTGCCGAACGCGGCCTGGACCTGAGCCGTAGCTACGCCTACGGCGACTCGGCGAACGACCTGCCGATCCTGTCCACGGTCGGCCATCCCGTGGCGATCAACCCCGACACCCGGTTGCGCAGACGGGCCCACCGTGTCGGCTGGCCGGTGCGCGAGTTCCGCGGGCGACGCAGCGCCGCGACCCGCCACGGCGTTCGGGCAGCGAGCTGGGCAGGCGCGGCCTGGGCGCTCGGCGTGGTGGCGCGGGCGGTGCGCCGAGCCCTCAAGGGGTGAGCAGAGGGCCGAGCGGCGCCCCGGATGCACGAAGGGCCCGGCACGAGGCCGGGCCCGGTGTCATGCGAGAGGTGCGGTCGTCACTTCTTGTTACGACGCTGGTGGCGGGTCTTGCGCAGGAGCTTGCGGTGCTTCTTCTTGGCCATGCGCTTGCGGCGCTTCTTGATGACGGAACCCACGTGTCCTCGCAGTGTCTCGGATGGGGCGCGATCGACACGCGCCGGCAGACCGTCGGCCAGTCTACCTGGTGGCGGCGCTCAGCCGTGCGCGAGGTCCTGGCCGCCGGTCATGGACCGCTCGAGGTAGGCGTCCAGGGCGTCCTGCGGTACCCGGTACGAGCGTCCGACGCGCACCGCAGGCAGGTCACCGGACTTGGTGAGCCGGTACACGGTCATCTTGGACACCCGCATGATCTCGGCGACCTCGGCGACGGTGAGATACCGCAGTCGCGGCCGCGGGGCGGGGGTGTCCATCGGTCTGCTCCTCGGAGGCAGGCGGGTGCGCTGCGCCAACCCTAGGGGCTGGTGGTGCTGGCGTGAAAGGGGCGAACCGAGTGAATCCTGAGCATGGTGCGACGAATCCGCACCGGGCGTGGTCGGGCCGGGTCGGGCCCGCACCGGATCAGTCGTACAGCGGGTCCAGGTCGTGCCACTCGAAGGCCGCGTTGCGAGCGGCCAGGATCGCCCGGTCCACGGCGTCGCCCGGGTCGTACCCCTCCGCCCAGTCGCGCACCCGCGCGGTCACGCCGTCACCCATCGTGTGCGGCATCGGGAACCCGAACACGCGCTCCGCGTGCTCGCGCCACACCACCGGAACCGGCGCATCCGTGGGCACCGGCGCGTGGGCGGCGACTCCGACCAGGTGCGCCCAGACCCTCGGGACCACCCGGGCCACCGCGTACCCGCCTCCACCGAGCGCGAGCCACCGTCCGCCGGCCACCTCGTGCGCCAGGTCGTGGACCAGGACCTGCGCACGCCGCTGGGCGTCGACCGACACCTCCAGATCGGTCAGCGGGTCCAGACCGTGCGAGTCGCAGCCGTGCTGGCTGACCACCATCTGCGGGGCGAACCGTCGCAGCAGCGGCGGCACCACCGACTCCACCGCGCGCAGCCACTTGGCGTCCGACGTGCCCGGCGGCAGCGCGACGTTGACGGCGTGCCCGCGGGCCGACGGGCCGCCGTGGTCCCCCGGGTGCCCCGTCCCGGGGAACAGCGCGTGCCCGGTCTCGTGGATCGAGCAGGTCAGCACCCTCGGGTCGTCCCAGAACGCGGCCTCGACACCGTCGCCGTGGTGGGCGTCGACGTCCACGTAGGCGATCCGCTGCGCGCCGGCGTCCAGCAGGGCGGCGATGGCCGCCGCGGCGTCGTTGTACACGCAGAAGCCGGACGCGTGGTCGGCCATCGCGTGGTGCATGCCCCCGGCGAGGTTGACGGCGTGGTCGGCCTCGCCGCGCCAGACCGCGAGCGCCTGGGTCACGCTCGCCCCGACGATCCTTGCGGCCGCCTCGTGCATGCCGGGGAACACCGGGTTGTCCTCGGTGCCCAGCCCGTGGTCCGGGTCGGCCTCGCCGGTCTCGCCCGCACGGCGGACGGCCGCGATGTAGGCCGGGGTGTGGACCAGGGCGAGCACCTCGTCGGATGCGGGCTCGGCGCCGACCAGCTCGACCTCGTCCCGCTCGACCAGGCCGAGGTCGCCTGCGAGCCGCCACGTCATCTCCAGGCGCAGCGGCGCCATCGGGTGGTGCGGGCCGAAGTCGTAGTCCAGCAGCTCGGTGGACCACACGACGCGCACGTGCATGCTCCACGGTATCCCGCGGCACACCCGGGCGGCGCGCTCGCCCTGGCGTCCCGGCGTGGAAGAGTTGTCCCGGCACCGGACGCGCACCATGACACCGGCAGTGGCGCTCGCGCTGCACGACCGGGGCCAGGTCACCGGCACCCCGAGGAGAGGCCGATCATTGGCTGACACCACCCACCCGGCCACCGGCCGGTCCGCGTCCAAGGGCTCCGGAGGCTCCGGTGTCCTGGTCATCGGGCTCGGGCGGTTCGGATCCGCGCTCGCCCTCACCCTCGAGCGGCTGGGCCACGAGGTGCTCGCCCTGGAGAGCGACCCGCGGCTCGTCCAGCACTTCTCCGGCCGGTTCCCGCTGGTCGAGGCGGACGCGACCAACCCCGAGTCGTTGGCCCAGATCTCGGCGAAGGACTTCTCCGCGGCCGTGGTCGGTGTGGGCACCTCGCTCGAGGCCAGCATGCTCATCACCGGCAACCTCGTGGACCTCGGCATGCCGCAGATCTGGGCGAAGGCGATCACCCCGGAGCACGCCCGGATCCTCACCCGGATCGGCGCCCACCACGTGGTGTTCCCCGAGGCCGACGCGGGTAACCGGGTCGCCCACCTGGTGTCCGGCAAGCTGCTGGACTACATCGAGGTCGAGGCCGACTTCACCATCGTCAAGATGCGCCCGCCGCACGAGACCCAGGGCTTCGACCTGGCACAGTCCAAGGTTCGCACGCGCTACGGCGTCACCGTGCTGGGCGTGAAGTCCCCCGGCGAGGAGTTCGTCTACGCGACACCCCAGACCCGGGTGCAGGCCGACGACATCCTCATCGTCGCCGGCCACCCCGAGCTGCTCGAGCGGTTCGCCGCGCGCCCGTAGATCGCAGACCGACGGCCCGGCCCCTTCCGGAAGGGACCGGGCCGTCGCGCGAGACGTCGAACCTCAGCCTGCGCTGGAGCGACGCTTGTTCCACACGTCGAACGCCACCGCCAGCAGCAGCACGAGGCCCTTGACCACGAGCTGCCACGCCGTCGGAACGCCCTGCAGCTGCATGCCGTTGCTCATCACCGCCATGATCAGACCACCGACCATGGCACCCGCGACGGTACCGACGCCGCCGGTGACGGCCGCGCCGCCGATGAAGCACGCGGCGATCGCGTCGAGCTCGAACATGTTGCCCGCCGCGGGCTGGGCCGCGTTGGACCGCGAGGCGAACACCAGGCCGGCCACCGCCGCGAGCACGCCCATGTTGAGCATCACGCCGAAGTTGACCCACTTGACCTTGACACCGGACAGCGCCGCGGCCGTCCGGTTGCCGCCCAGGGCGTACACGTGCCGGCCGAACACCGTGCGCGTCGTGACCAGCGTGTAGGCGATGATCAGCACGGCGAGCAGGATCAGCACGTTCGGCAGGCCCCGGTTGTTCGCGAGCTGCCAGGCGAACGCCATGATGACGGCCGCGACGGCGAGGATCTGCACGGCGAACAGGATCATCGGCTGGACGTCCTGCTGGTAGGCCAGGCGAGCCTGCCGCGAGCGCCACTGTCCCACTGCGTAGGCGGCCGCGACCAGGGCGAAGGCGATCAGCGTGAACAGGTCGTAGCCCGGACCGCCCAGCAGGCCGTTCTGGAAGCCTGCTGCGAGGTAGGTGAAGGGCTCGCCGAACGGGCCGAGCGAGATGTTGTCCAGCACCAGGTAGGTCAGACCCCGGAACAGGAGCATCCCGGCGAGGGTCACGATGAACGCCGGGATCCCGACGAACGCGACCCAGAAGCCCTGCCACGCACCGACCACCACGCCGACCGCCAGGCCGGCGAGCATCCCGACCCACCACGGCTGCTGGTTCTTGACCACCAGCACCGCGGCGACCGCGCCGACCACGGCGACGACCGCACCGACCGAGAGGTCGATGTGCCCGGCGATGATCACCATCACCATGCCGATGGCGAGGATGAGGATGTAGGAGTACTGCAGGACGAGGTTGGTGAGGTTCGTCGGGCCGAGCGAGAGCCCATTGGTCAGGATCGCGAAGAAGAGCACGATCGCGACGAAGGCGATGTAGATCCCGCTCTGACGAAGGTTCCGGGTGAACAGATCCCGGAAGGCGGACGTGATGGTCATCGGACCTGTTCCCTCTCCTTGGTCATCAGCTCCATGAGCGTCTCCTGGGTCGCCTCGGCCACGGGGAGCACACCGGTGATCCGGCCGAAGGCCAGGGTGTAGATCCGGTCGCAGACGCCCAGCAGCTCGGGCAGCTCGGAGGAGATGACGATGACGGCCTTACCCTCGGCCACCAGTCGGTTGATGATGGTGTAGATCTCGTACTTGGCCCCGACGTCGATCCCGCGCGTGGGCTCGTCCAGGATGAGCACGTCCGGGTTGGTGTAGATCCACTTGGACAGGACGACCTTCTGCTGGTTGCCGCCGGACAGCTTGCCGGCCGGCACCAGGACGTTCGGGGTCTTGATGTTCAGGCTCGCCCGGTACTCCTCGGCGATCTTGAGCTCTTCGTTGCCGTTGACCCAGCCGCGGTTGGACAGCTGGTGCAGCCCGGCCGCCGAGATGTTCCGCTTGACGTCCTCGATGAGGTTGAGGCCGTAGGTCTTGCGGTCCTCCGTGGCGTAGGCGATGCCGTGGGCGATGCACTCGGAGACCGTGCGGGTCTTGATCTCCTCGCCGTTCTTGAACACCCGACCGGAGATGCTCCGCCCGTAGGAGTGCCCGAACAGGCTCATCGCGAGCTCGGTCCGGCCGGCCCCCATCAGGCCGGCGATCCCGACGACCTCACCGGCGTGGACGTTGAAGCTCGCGCCGTCCACGACGATGCGCTCCGCCTGCGTCGGGTGGTGGACGGTCCAGTCCTCCACCCGCAGCACCTCGGCGCCGATCTGGGGGGTGCGCTCGGGGAAGCGGTGCTCGAGGTCACGGCCGACCATGCCCTTGATGATCCGGCCCTGGGTGGACTCCGGGTCACGCATGTCGATGGTCTCGATCGTGAGGCCGTCGCGGATGATCGTCGTGCGGTCGGCGATGTCGGCGATCTCGTTGAGCTTGTGCGAGATCATGATCGACGTGATGCCCTGAGCCTTGAGCTGGCGCAGCAGGCCCAGCAGGTGGGCGGAGTCCTGGTCGTTCAGCGCGGCGGTCGGCTCATCGAGGATGAGGAGCTTGACCTCCTTGCTCAGCGCCTTGGCGATCTCGATGAGCTGCTGCTTGCCGACGCCGAGCGTGCCCACCGGCGTGACCGGCAGCTCGGACAGACCGACGCGTTCGAGCAGCGCCACCGCCTCGACGTTCGCCCGGTTCCAGTCCACCAGGCCGCCGCGGCCGCGCCGCTCGTTGCCCAGGAAGATGTTCTCCGCGACCGACAGGTAGGGCACCAGCGCCAGCTCCTGGTGGATGATGACGATGCCCTTGGCCTCGGAGTCGTTGATCGAGTGGAAGCGGGTGTGCTCACCCTCGAACACGATGTCGCCCTCGTAGTCGCCATAGGGGTAGACGCCCGAGAGCACCTTCATCAGGGTCGACTTGCCCGCGCCGTTCTCGCCGCAGATCGCGTGGATCTCCCCGCGCTCGACCTCCAGCGACACGTCCTGCAGGGCCTTGACCCCGGGGAAGGTCTTGGTGATGCCGCGCATCTCCAAGATGTGGTCTGTCATGAAGTCCTCGCCTCTTCGTGGGACGGTGACCGGCCGGGGCGCCGGCCCGGAACGAGGTTCCGGGCCGGCTCCGCGGCCTGCGGCCGACTGATGCCGACCGATCGGTCAGCGACGATCAGCCGGCGGCGACGCCGCTGGCGACCTCGTCGGCGGTCCAGTAGCCGGAGTCGACGAGCTCCTTCTGGATGTTGTCCTTGTAGATGATGGTGGACTCGAGCAGGTACGACGGGACGACCTTCACGCCGTTGTCGTACGTCTTGGTGTCGTTCGGCTCGGGCGTGCCACCGGACAGGTACGCCTCGGCGACCTTGACGGCCTCGTCGGCGAGCTTGCGGGTGTCCTTGAAGATGGTCGAGAACTGCACACCGTCGTTGATGGACTTGACCGACTCGATCTCGGCGTCCTGGCCGGTCACGATCGGGAAGCCGTCAGCGGTGGTGGCCGGGTAACCGGCGTTCTGCAGCGCGGTGATGATGCCGCGGGACAGACCGTCGTACGGCGACAGGACGCCCTGGACCTTCGAGCCGTCGTTGTAGGTCGACGTCAGCAGGTCCTCCATGCGCTTCTGCGCGGTCTCCTGCTGCCACCGCAGGATGTTGACCTGGTTGATGTCGGTCTGGCCCGACTTCACGACGAGCGTGCCGTCGTCGATCAGCGGCTGCAGGATGGACATGGCGCCGTTGAAGAAGAAGTAGGCGTTGTTGTCGTCCAGCGAACCGGCGAACAGCTCGACGTTGAACGGGCCCTTGGCGGTGCCAGCGGAGCCGTCCTCGTTCTGCAGACCCAGGCCGACGAGCAGCGACGTGGCCTGCTGCACACCCACCTTGAAGTTGTCGAACGTGACGTAGAAGTCGACGTTCGCCGAGTCACGGATCAGGCGGTCGTAGCTGATGATCGGGATGCCCTTGTCAGCAGCGGACTGCAGCTGGCCGGACAGCGTGGTGCCGTCGATGGCCGCGATGATCAGGGCCTCGGCGCCCTTGGTGATCATCTGGTCGACCTGCTGCTGCTGGGTCGGGATGTCGTCGTTGGCGTACTGGAGGTCGACGGTGTAGCCGAGGTCCTCCAGACCCTTCTTCACGGCGTTGCCGTCGGCGATCCACCGCGAGGAGGTCTGCGTGGGCATCGCGACCCCGATGAGGCCGCCGTTGCCGGCAGATCCGCCGTCGGTCGCAGTGGTGTCGGTGCTGGTGGACGCGTCGCCCGTGGCACCGCTGCCACCGCACGCGGCGAGGCTCAGCGCCAGGGTCGTGCCCGCCGCAATCGCGACGAACTTCTTCAGACTCATGCTCTCCTCCTCGAGAAACTGCTCATCGTTGTCGATGGGCGGCTCGGTCCGGGACGGACCGTTGTGTCTCCTGACCTTGCGGACCGGCCAGGAAGTGTGTGGGTCATGGCGCCTGGACCACCTCCAGACCGGCACGGCGCAGCACCGCGAGCTGACCCGCGGGTGCCGACCGGCCGGTGACGAGGAGTCCGACGTCCTCCAGGCCGGCGTACCGGCCCAGGTGCACCTGACCGAGCTTCGAACCGTCGGCGACCACGACGGTGCGCCCTGCGGCGGCCACCATCCGGCGCTTGACGTCCGCCTCGGGCAGGTTCAGGTTCGTGATGCCGTGGGCCACGTCCACGCCGTTGCAGCCCAGCACGGCCAGGTCGGCCCGTAGCCGCTCGAGCAGGACGCCGGCCATCGGGTCCACCAGCGAGTGCTGCAGCCGGCGCAAGGTGCCGCCGGTGAGGACCACCTGGATCCGGCCCAGAGCGGCCTCGAGCTCGAGCGCGACGGTGAGCCCGTTGGTGATGACCGTGACCTGCTCCAGGTCGGTTCGGGCGACCAGGGCCCGCGCCACGGCCGTCGTCGTGGTGCCGACGTCGAGCAGCACGCTCATCCCGGAGGTGATCAGCTGGGCGGCGCGGGCACCGATCGCGGCCTTCTCGTCGGCGTGCTCGCCGAGCGCCTCCTCGAAGGACTGCTCGGAGCGCGCCGTGGCCGAGGGGGCGATCGCGCCGCCGCGCACCCGACGCACGCCGTGGCTCAGCTCGAGCGCGCTCAGGTCGCCGCGGACCGTCACGTCGCTGATCCCGAACTCGTCCGCGAGGTCGGCGACCCGGACGAACTGGCGCTCGGAGATCACCCCGAGCATCCGTTCGCGGCGCAGCGTCACCGGCAACGCCTCGATCTCCTCGTTGAGCACACGCTCACTCTGTCTGGCCCGGGGCAGTTCCGTCAACTTCTTGAACGCTACTTTTGATTGCGAAACCATAACGACACGATCACAACCCGAGACATACGGGTCCGAGGTCCCAATCAGAGAATCTACCTGCGGAAACGCAGGAAGGAGTCTCGTGTCGCACATGGGGACCTCGGCAGACGATCGTCGGATGTTTGCGCTCACACCGAAAGTGAGCGAAAGCGTGCTGGCCCAGCGAGGTGGGCCGGGTGCTACCCCTTCACAGGCCCTGCGCGAGGCGGTAGTAGGCCTGGTTCCAACGGACCCGGTCCGTGAACCCGCGGCGCGTGGTGTGCTCGTCGATGACCAGCAGCTCGGCGCGAGTCAGGTCGGCGAAGATCTCGAACGCCCCGACGCCCGCGGCCGTCGACATCACCGTGTGGTGCGCGGCGCCCGCGGTCAGCCAGGCCTCGGCCGAGGTGGTGAAGTCCGGCCTCGGCCGCCACACCGCGCGAGCCACCGGCAGGTGCGGCAGCGGCGCCGGCGGCGCGATCACGTCGACAACGTTCGCGGTGAGCCGGAACCGGTCGCGCATGTCGGACAGCGCCACGACCACGCCCACCCCGGGGTCGGCGTCGAACACCATCCGGACCGGGTCCTCCTTGCCGCCGATGCCCAGCGGGTGGATCTCGACCGACGGCCTGGACGTGGTCAGCGACGGGCAGATCTCCAGCATGTGCGCACCGAGGATGACCTCCTTGCCGGGGGTCAGGTCGTAGGTGTAGTCCTCCATGAGGCTCGCACCGCCCGGCAGGCCGGCGCCCATCACCTTGGCCGCGCGCACCAGGACCGCCGTCTTCCAGTCGCCCTCGGCGCCGAAGCCGTAGCCCTTGCCCATCAGCCGCTGGACGGCGATGCCGGGCAGCTGACGGAGCGCGCCGAGGTCCTCGAACGTGTCGGTGAAGGCCGTCGCGCCGCGCTCGACCAGGAACCGCTCGAGCGCGGCCTCCTGGGCCGCGGCGTAGCGCAGCGACTCGTGGCGCTCGCCGCCCTTGCGCAGCTCGGGGACCACGTCGTACAGGTCCTCGTACTCCACGACGAGCGCGTCGACGGCCGACGGCTCGACGGCCGCGACCGCGTCGGCGAGCTCGTTGACGCCCCAGGTGTTGACCGAGACGCCGAACCGGATCTCGGCCTCGGTCTTGTCGCCCTCGGTCACCGCGACGTAGCGCATGTTGTCGCCGAAGCGCACGACCCGCATGTCCCGCGTGGCGGCCACGCCGGCCGCCGCGCGCACCCAGGTGCCGACCCGCGCGGCGACCGCCGGGTTGGACACGTGGCCGGCAACGGTGGTGCGCGGCACGGCCATCCGGGACTGGATGTACCCGTGCTCGCGGTCGCCGTGGGCGGCCTGGTTGAGGTTCATGAAGTCGAAGTCGATCGTCGACCACGGCAGCTCGACGTTCGCCTGGGTGTGCAGGTGCAGCAGTGGCTTGCGCAGCTGCTCCAGCCCGTTGATCCACATCTTCGACGGGCTGAAGGTGTGCATCCAGGTGATGACGCCGATCACCCGGTCGTCCGAGCTCGCGTCGATCATCGCCCGGCGGATCGACCCGGGGTCCTTGAGCACCGGCTTCCACACGATCGGGACCGGCACGTCGGGCGACGCGTCGAGCAGGCGCACGACCTCCTGGGACTGCGCCGCGACCTGGCGCAGGGTCTCCTCGCCGTACAGGTCCTGGGAGCCGGTGAGGAACCAGACCTCGCGGTCGGCGTACGGCTTGCTCATGCTGGGTTCTCCTCGGTGGTCTCGTGCTGGCCGTAGACGTTCTGGTACCGCGCGTAGAGCGCGTCGATGTCGTGCTGCGGGATCGGGATCGGCTCGCCGAGCTGGCGCGCGACGTGCACGGTTCGCGCGACCTCCTCGACCATCGCGGCCGACTTGACCGCGGCCCTGGCGTCCTTGCCGACGGTGAAGGGCCCGTGGTTCTGCATCAGCACCGCCGGGCTGCGCGACTCCCGCAGCGTCTCGACGATGCCGCGGCCGATCGAGTCGTCGCCGATCAGCGCGAACGGGCCGACCGGGATGTCGCCGCCGAACTCGTCGCCCATCATCGTCAGCACGCAGGGCACCGGCTCGCCACGCGCGGCCCACGCGGTCGCGTACGTCGAGTGGGTGTGCACCACGCCGTACACCTCGGGCATGTGCCGGTAGACGTACGCGTGCGCCGCGGTGTCCGACGACGGCGAGCGGGTGCCGTCCACGAGGTTGCCGTCCAGGTCGCAGACCACCATCGACTCAGGCGTCAGGTCGTCGTAGGAGATCCCGGACGGCTTGATGACCAGCAGGTCGGCGGTGCGCAGCCGCTGGGACACGTTGCCGGCGGTCCACACCACCAGGCCCCAGCGCGGCAGCTCGGCGTGCAGGTCGCAGACCAGGGCGCGGACCTGCTCGACCTCCTCGCGCACGGCGGCCGGATACCCCGCCAGGCCTGTCGTGGTCATCCTCGGTCCTCCAGCGTCGATCGGGTCGGTCTGCTCGTCACAGTGCGTCCGCCGCCGAGCGCTCCACGGCCAGCCCGGCGCTGTAGCGCTCGAGGAAGGCCGAGAAGCCCGCGACGTCGTCGGGGTCGGGGGCCACGACGTCCACCTCGGCGTCGCCGAAGACCGTCGAGCTCAGGAATGTGGGCAGGTCCTGCTCGGCCGCCACGCCGAGGTAGGCCGCGAGCACCGCCATCCCCCACGGACCGCCCTCGCTCGCGGTCCGCGCGACGGCCACCGGGGCGCCGACCGCGGCGGCGAGCAGACGCTGGGCGACCCCGGCGGTGCGGAACATCCCGCCGTGCGCGAACAGCTCGTCCAGCTCCACGCCCTCGGCGGCCAGGACCCGCATGCCGAGGCTCAGCGTCCCAAAGGCGCCGTAGACCTGGGCCCGCATGAAGTTGGCCAGCGTGAGCCGGCTGTCAGGCGTGCGGACGAACAGCGGACGGCCCTCGGCCAGGCCCGTGATCGGCTCGCCGGACAGGTAGTTGTAGGCGACCAGGCCCCCGCCGTCCGCCTCGCCCTCGAGCGCCTCGCGCAGCAGCGCGCCGAACACCGCGTCCGGCTCGGCCGGGTGCCCGAGCACAGCGGCGAACCGTCCGAACAGCTCCGCCCACACGCCCAGCTCGCTGGCGCCGTTGTTGCAGTGCACCATCGCGACCAGGTCGCCGAGCGGCGTGGTGACGAGGTCCAGCTCGTGGTGGACGGTGGCGAGCGGCCGCTCGAGGACGACCATCGCGAAGATCGAGGTCCCGACGCTCACGTTGCCGGTGCGCGGCGCGACCGCGTTGGTCGCGACCATCCCGGTGCCGGCGTCGCCCTCGGGCGGGCAGAACGGCACGCCGGCCTGCAGCTCGCCCGTCGGGTCCAGCCGCGCTGCGCCGTCGGCGGTCAGGTGCCCGGCACCCTGCCCGGCGACGAGCACGTCCGGCAGCAGCTCGGCCAGGTGCAGGTCCGGGCGGCGCTGCGAGACGAGCCCGTCGAACGCGGCGAGCATGCCCGCGTCGTAGGTCCGGGTCGCGGGGTCCACCGGGAACATGCCCGACGCGTCGCCGACGCCCAGGACGTCGCGTCCGGTCAGCATGCGGTGCACGTAGCCGGCCAGCGTGGTGAGCGATGCGATCTGCGGCACGTGCGGCTCGTCGTCGAGCACCGCTTGGTACAGGTGGGCGATCGACCAGCGCAGCGGGATGTTGTAGCCGAACAGCTCGCTCAGCTCCGCGGCGGCCGGGCCCGTGGTGGTGTTCCGCCAGGTCCGGAACGGCACCAGGAGCTCACCGTCGGCATCGAACGCGAGGTAGCCGTGCATCATCGCGGAGACACCCGCGGCCGCGAAGGAGGTGGGGCGCACGCCGTAGCGGCCCTCGACGTCCGCGACCAGGGCGGCGTAGCACTCGCGCAGCCCGTGCCAGACCGCGTCCAGCGAGTAGGTCCACATCCGGTCGACGAACTGGTTCTCCCAGTCGTGGCTGCCGCCCGCGAGCGGCGTGCCGTCCGGGGCGACGACCACAGCCTTGATGCGGGTCGAGCCGAGCTCGATCCCGAGTACCGCCTGCCCCTCGACGATCATCGTCACGGCGTCCATCGCATCCTCCTCGCGTCATCGCGTGCCCTGCGCAGCGCCGGCCCGGCACTGCATGTTAGCGCTCACATCTCGATGCCTGTCAAGCCGCGGCGAGGGCCTCCCGCCGCGAGCTCCCCCAGGGACCGGTCCCATCGCGGCCTTCGGGGGACCTTGGGCTCGAAGGGGGCCGCGGGTCAGCGGGCCGCGTCGGCGAGCCGCGTCCCGTCCGACGACCCCTCGCGGGGCGGCGCCGTGCTCGCCCGCACCACCAGGTGGGGCTCGATGATCTCCGCCGCGACCGGGTCCCCGTCGATCGCGCGGCTGAGCACCCGCAGGCACGCGCGGCCGAGCGTCGCGAACTCCTGACGCACGGTGGTCAGCGGGGGTGAGAAGTGGTCCGAGCCTGCGATGTCGTCGAACCCGACCAGCGAGACGTCCTGCGGCACACGCACACCGGCCTCGGTGAACGCGTGCAGGACCCCGAGCGCGAGCTGGTCGTTCGCGGCGAACACCGCCCCGGGGAGCTCACCGGCGACCATCAGACGCCCGGCCTCGTACCCGCGCTGCGCGGTCCAGTCGCCGGGGATGTGGTCGGGGACCTCCAGGCCGCTCTCGGATAACACGTCGCGCCAGCCACGCAGGCGTTCTCGCCCCTCGACCCAGTCCTGGGGCCCGCAGACGTGCGCGACCCGGGTGTGGCCCAGGTCGAGCAGGTGCCTCGTCGCCAGCCGGGCGCCGAGGTAGTGGTCCACGGCGACGGGGTGGACCGCGCCCGGCGGCAGGTCGCGCGGCCCCACCACGACCACCGGCACCGGCGCCTGGAAGGACCGGACCGCCGCGATCGCGTCGTCCTGCGCCGCGATCACCACCGCGCCGTCGACGCCCTGGGACATGAAGTGCTCCAGCGCCAGGAGGACGGTCTCCTCGGTGAAGTCGAGCACCGTGGCCACCGACACGAACAGGCCGCGCTCGCGCGCCGCGTGCTCGACGGCGATGAACGTGCTGGTCGGGCCGAACAGCGCCGAGCCCGAGGTGATCACGCCGACCGTGCCGGACCGCCGGGTCACCAGGGTGCGGGCCGCCACGTTGCGCCGGTACCCGAGTGTCGCGATCGCCTCGAGCACCCGCGTGCGGGTCTCCGGGCGCACGCTCGGGTGGTCGTTGAGCACGCGCGAGACCGTCTGGTGCGAGACGCCGGCGAGCGCGGCGACGTCGCTCATCGCGGGGGACGGGAGCTCGCCACCTCACGCCACCGGGCCTCGGGGCGCGCCGAGCTCGCGGCTGCGGTCCCGGGCGGCCTCGGCCGCCGCGAGAACCGCCGCCCGGACCCCGTGAGCGTCCAGCTCGCGCAGCGCGGCCACGGTGGTCCCGCCGGGCGAGGAGACGCGTTCGCGCAGCACCACCGGGTGCTCGCCGGACGACTCGAGCAGCGCGGCAGCGCCGGCGAAGGTCGCGCGCGCGAGGTCCAGCGCCTGCGCCCGGGTCAGGCCGAGCAGCACGCCGGCCTCGGCCAGCGCGTCGACCAGGTAGAAGACGTACGCCGGGCCGGAGCCGGAGATCGCGGTCACGGCGTCCATGTCCGCCTCGCCGACCCGCACCACCAGCCCGGTCGGCGCGAGCAGCGCCTCGACACGCGCGAGGTGCTCGTCCGTGGCGGCCTCCCCCGGGCAGATCGCCGCGGCGCCCTTGCCGATCACCGCCGGGGTGTTGGGCATCACGCGGACCACCGGGGTGCCCGCAGGCAGGGGCCCGGCCAGCGCGGCGGTCGTCACGCCGGCCGCGACGCTGACCACCAGCGTGCCTGGGCGCAGGTGGTCGGCGACCTCGGCCAGCGCGGCCGGGACGTCCTTGGGCTTGACCGCGACCAGCACGGTGTCGCTCGCCTCGGCGACCCGCGCGGGCTCCGCGATGCGCACGCCGTGCCGCTGCGCCACCCACGCCGCGCGCTCCGCGGACGGCTCGGCGACCAGGACGGCATCGGGCGGCGTGCCGCCCCGCAGCACTGCGGCGAGAAGCGCCTCGCCCATCACGCCCGCGCCGAGCAGGCCGACCGTGCCGAGACCTCCCGCCCCGCCCGGCACGGGCGCCTCGCCCGACGCGCCGGTCACAGCGGGAAGGCCGTGTAGAGGTCGGGCAGCGCGTCGGCCGGCCCGTCCAGCTCCATCACCGCGGTGCCGTTCGACCAGAGCACGGTCCCCGTGCCGTCCTCGCGGGTCACCATCGCGTAGCTGCCCACCTGGGTGCCGTCGACCTGCACCGCCCCGGAGTCGTCGGGCGTGGCGCCCTCGGGCGCGATCGACGCGAGCATCGCGGAGTAGGCCGCGTCGGCCTCGTCGGAGGTCGGCCACTGACCGGCCCGGAGGACCACCTGCTGCGTCCCGTCGGTGTAGTCGAGCCGGTAGCCCTCGAGGGCACCTGCGCCGAGCATCTCGGGAGACTCCGCGCTCGCGCTCAGCGCGAACGCGAGCACGTCGGAGGGCAGCGCGTCGTAGAACGGCGTGCCGGCGTCGCGCGCGATCGCCGAGACGGTGGGCGTGGGCACCGGGAGCGTCACGACCTCGGCCTCGGGGACCGGGCCGCCGCCGCGGTTGCCCAGCAGCAGGGCGATGACCGTCGCCAGGCCGACCGCCAGCACCCCGGCGGCGATCCACAGCCAGAGCGGTGGCTGACGGCGTCCGCGTGCGTGGGTCTCGCTCATCCGTGCGCTCTCCGTCGATGGTCGGTCCGGCCCCGCGAGTCCACGACCCGGCCTGGGCGCCCGGCGGCCAGCCTACGGCCTCGGGCGGCGCACGGTGGCGAACGGCGCGGGGTGGCGCGGGCACGCGCCCGCGCCACCCCGCGTACCGCTCAGGCCTCCAGGTCGCGGCGCCGGTAGCCCACCAGCCCGACGGCCACGAGCGCGAGCGCGACGGCCACCAGGCCGCCGAGCTGGGCGGCCGAGACCACCTCACCGGGCACCCTCGGCGTGTGCGCGAACGGCGACAGGTCGAGCATCCAGGTCGGCAGCTTCAGCAGCGGCCCGATCTCGCCGAGCAGGAAGAAGGCCGTGAACAGTCCCCAGGAGACCCCGGCCGCCCAGCGCGGGACGAACGCGATCGCCACCAGGGTGAGGCCGACGAGCACCGCGATCGCGGGCAGCTGCACCGCGGCCGCACCGGCGACCTTGCCCCACCACGCCTGGTCACCGGTCGCACGCGCCGTGGAGAACGCGCCGAACACGCCCGCCACGACGAGCAGGACGGTCGCCCCGCCGAGCGCGGCGGTCAGGTGCGCCGAGGCCCAGCGCCAACGGGTCAGGGGGGAGGCAAGCAGCCCTTCGGCGCGGCCGGCGGACTCCTCCCCGCGCAGCCGCAGGACGGTGGTGATCGCGAACGCGGCGAAGAACACCCCGATGAACGACCACTCGGCTGCCATGAAGGCGTCCTCGAGGCCCTGCTCGCCCCCGAGAGCCTCGAAGAAGGCGCGCGAGTTCTCGTCGACGAAGCCGCCGATGTTGGCCACCAGGCCGCCCATCACCATGGACAGCAGTGCCGCACCGAGGACCCAGCCCACCAGGAGGCCCCGGTTGAGGCGAGCGACCAGCCCGAACGGTCCGGACAGGCTGCGCGGCGCCGTCGCGGTGCCCGCGCGGTCCGGCAGCAGGCCGGCGCCGAGGTCACGCCGATCCACCAGCGCGTAGGCGAGCGCGACCATCGCCGCCGCGAACACCACCGCCAGGCCCACGACCATCCAGCGCGGGTTGCTGAACGCGTGCAGCTCCTGGGACCAGCCGACGGGCGAGAGCCACCGCAGGCCGACCAGGTCGCCGTTCGGCGAGCCGTCGGCGACGGCCCTGACCAGGTAGGCCAGGCCCAGCACACCTGCGGCCAGCCCCTTGGTGCCGCGCGAGGTCGAAGCGACCTGCGCCGCGACGGCCGCGATCCCGGTGAACGCCAGACCGGTGACGAGCCAGGACAGCCCGAAGCTCAACGACCCGACGGCGTCGAGCCCTGCGCCCACCAGGCCCGCGGCGGTGAGCAGCGCGAGCGCCACGAGGGTGCCCACCGCGAGGACCAGCGCCGCGGACAACGAGGCCCAGCGGCCCACGACGCCCGCACCCAGCAGCTCGGTGCGGCCCGTCTCCTCCTCGGCCCGGGTGTGCCGGGCGACGAGGAAGACCGCGAGCAGGCCGACCAGCGCCGCGCCCATCGCGGACAGCTTGAACAGTGACACCTGACCCATCGAGGTCGGGTCGAGGATCGGCCCGTAGAGCGCGGCGAACGACGGGTTGCCGTTGATCGTCGCGGCGACCGCGACCCGCGAGGCCTCGGTCGGGTAGAGCCCGACGGTGGCGCCGGCGGTCCCGGCCGCCGACATCACGAAGACGCCGAGCCAGATCGGCACCAGCACGCGGTCGCGACGCAGCGCGAGCCGGACCAGCTGGCCCGTCCCGGTCAGCCGGGCGACGGGCGGCGCGACCGTCGTGGTGCGCCGGGTGAGGGTGGTGGTGGCCATCAGCGCACCCCCGCGAGGTCGTCGCTGTAGTGCCGCAGGAAGAGCTGCTCGAGGGTGGGCGGCGCGCTGGTCAGGCCGTGCACGCCGGCGCCGGCGAGCGCGCCGACCAGGGCGGGCAGCGCGTCGGAGTCGACCTCGCAGGTCAGCCGCGCGCCGGTGCCGTGCGGCTCGATGCGCACGTCGTGGACGCCGGGCACGTCGGCCAGTCCCGCGGGAGCGCTGACCACGTCGACGGTGATCGCCGTGCGGGTGAGGTGCCGCAGCTGGGCGAGCGTCCCGGACTCCACCACCCGGCCGTGCCGGATGATGCTCACCCGGTCCGAGAGCGCCTCCGCCTCGGACAGGATGTGGCTGGACAGCAGCAGGGTCGCGCCCTCGGCCTTGCGCTCGGCGACGACCTGGCGGAACACCTCCTCCATCAGCGGGTCCAGGCCGGAGGTCGGCTCGTCCAGGAGCAGCAGCTCGGCGTCGGACGCGAGCGCTGCGACCAGGGCGACCTTCTGGCGGTTGCCCTTGGAGTACGCCCGACCCTTCTTGGTCGGGTCGAGGTCGAACCGCTCGAGCAGTGCGTCGCGCCGCGCGCGGTCCACGCCGCCGCGCAGCCGGCCGAGCAGGTCGATGACCTCTCCGCCGGTGAGGTTGGGCCACAGCGCGACGTCGCCGGGCACGTACGCGAGCCGCCGGTGCAGCGTCGCGACGTCCCGCCACGGGTCGGAGTCCAGGATGCGCACGGCGCCGCCGTCGGCGCGCAGCAACCCGAGCAGGACGCGCAGCGTGGTGGTCTTGCCTGCGCCGTTGGGGCCGAGGAAGCCGTGCACCTCGCCGCGCTCGACGGTCAGGTCGAGGTGGTCGAGCGCGCGGACGGTGCCGAACGACTTGGACAGGTCGGTGATCTCGATGACAGGGCTCATGGATGTCTGCTTCCGATGGTCGGGTCGGTGGCGGGCGCGCCCGACGGGGCGCCCGGGGCAGCGCGGTGCGTCCCCGCGGTCAGGCGGGGCGCTGCGCCTCGTCGGCCGGCGGGTCGGAGACGTACGACAGGTAGGCGTCGAGCATCCGTCGGTCGGTGAACAGGCCCTCGGTGAAGATCTCCATGATCGACAGGCCGACGCCGTCCATGTAGCGCCGCAGCCACGGCCCGAGCCGCCCGAAGTCCTCCGGGGGGTCCAGGGTCATCGCGGCCACGATGCCGCCGAACCCGCTGAGGGTGAGGTAGCGCACCCGCGCCTCCTCGTCCCTGCTGGGGCGCAACGTGCCGGCCGCCACCCCGGCGTCGAGCCACTCGCGTGCGCCGGCCATGAAGTCCTCGAGCAGCGCCCTCGCCATCTCGCCACCGGCGAGGACGCTGCGCAGCTGGTAGGCGACGAGCGGCGCGTACTGCTCGAGCTCGGCCATCTGGACCAGGAGGGTGTCGGGACCCATCACCCCGAGCGCCTCGCGCTTGACCTGGGCGACCGTCGCGAGCACGTGCCCGTCGCACGCCCGGCGCAGGCCGTCCTTGGACCCGAAGTGGTGCACGACGAGCGCCGGGCTGACGCCGGCGTCGGCCGCGATGGCCCGCAGACCGACTCCGAAGCCCTCGGTCCCGAACCGACGGATCGCCGCGTCCCTGATGCGGGCGCGCGCCGTCGCGTCGTCGGCCGGCACGGCACCCGGACGCTCGGTGGCTGAACGCATGTTCAGGATACTAAACGCGCGTTCAACCGACGGCAAGCGACTCGCTCACGGGCCGGACGACCCGACCGCGAGCCGGACGACCGCGGCGCAACGACCCACTGTCGTGGCCGCGGGATACCGTGCGCGGGTGACCTCGACCTCCACCCGCACCAAGGGCCGCGCCCGCCCCGGCTTCACCTGCACGGAGTGCGGCTGGACGGCGTCCAAGTGGGTCGGCCGGTGCGGCGAGTGCCAGGCCTGGGGAACGGTCGTCGAGGACGCCGCGCCCACCGGTCCCCGCACCGCGCCCACCGCGCCGGGCGCGAGGGTCGCGAGACCGATCGGCCAGATCGACGTGGAGACCGCGCGCGCCAGGCCCACCGGCGTCGGAGAGCTCGACCGCGTGCTCGGTGGCGGCCTGGTCCCCGGTGCCGTGGTGCTGCTCGCCGGCGAGCCGGGCGTGGGCAAGTCGACCCTGCTCCTGGACGTGGCGGGCCGGCTCGGACGTGCCGAGGGCGCCCGGGTGCTCTACGTCACCGGCGAGGAGTCGGCCGGCCAGGTCCGGCTGCGCGCGGAACGCATCGGCGCGGTCGCCCCGGGCCTGCTGCTCGCCGCCGAGACCGACCTGGGCACGGTGCTGGGCCAGGTCGAGGCGACCGACCCCACCGTGCTCGTCGTCGACTCGGTGCAGACGGTCTCGTCCACGGTCGTCGACGGCTCCCCCGGCGGTGTCTCGCAGGTGCGCGAGGTGGCCGCGGCACTCATCCAGGTGGCCAAGGAGCGCGGCATCCCCGCGCTCCTCGTCGGCCACGTCACCAAGGACGGCGCGGTGGCCGGGCCGCGCACCCTGGAGCACCTGGTCGACGTGGTGTGCCAGGTGGACGGCGACCGGCACACCCGCCTACGCCTGCTGCGGGCGACCAAGAACCGTTTCGGCCCCACCGACGAGGTCGGCTGCTTCGACCTGACCGACACCGGGATCGTCGAGCTGACCGACCCCAGCGGTCTGTTCGTCTCCCATGGCGCCCACCAGGTGCCCGGCACGTGCGTGACGGTGACCCTCGAGGGGCGACGGCCGCTGGCGACCGAGGTCCAGGCGCTCGTGGTCCCGAGCCTGCTCAGCAACCCGCGACGCACCACCAGCGGCGTCGACTCCAGCCGGCTCGCCATGGTGCTCGCGGTGGCCCAGCGGCGGGCCGCGTTGCCCCTGGGCGACCGTGACGTGTACGTCTCCACGGTGGGCGGCGCGCGGGTCGCCGAGCCCGCCGCCGACCTTGCCATCGCGCTCGCGGTGGTCTCGGCGGCCACCGACCAGCGGCTCGGCACCGACCTGGTCGCGGTCGGCGAGGTCGGCCTGGCCGGTGAGATCCGCGCCGTCCTGGGCCTCGGCCGACGGCTGGCCGAGGCCGCGCGGCTCGGCTTCCGCCGTGCGGTGGTGCCTGCCGGCACCCGGGCGGACGGCCCCGTGCCGGACGGCCTGGAGCTGCTCGAGGCGGACCACCTCGCCCAGGCGGTGGCGCTGGCGTCCGGCGGCGCGCCACGGCGCGGCCCCCACCCGGCCGCGGCACCCGCCGAGCACTAGGATCCGGACGTGCCCATCCCCGACGACGACCTGCTGCGGTCCACCCTCGCCGCGGTCGCGCCCGGCACGGAGCTGCGCGACGGCCTCGAACGGATCCTGCGTGGCCGGACCGGTGCGCTGATCGTGCTGGGCTTCGACCAGACCGTCGAGTCGATGTGCTCGGGCGGGTTCGTGCTCGACGTGGAGTTCTCCGCGACCCGGCTGCGCGAGCTCGCCAAGATGGACGGCGCCGTGGTGGTCGACGGGCACCGGATCGTGCGCGCGGCGGTCCAGCTGCTGCCGGACCCGACCATCGAGACCGCCGAGTCGGGCACCCGGCACCGCACGGCCGAGCGGGTCGCCAAGCAGTCGGGCTTCCCGGTGGTCTCGGTGAGCCAGTCGATGCAGATCATCGCGCTGTACGTGGGCAACGCCCGCCACGTGCTCGAGGCGTCCGACGTCATCCAGTCCCGCGCCAACCAGGCCCTGGCGACCCTCGAGCGCTACAAGGCCCGACTGGACGAGGTCAGCGGGACGCTGTCGGCCCTGGAGATCGAGGACCTCGTCACGGTGCGGGACGTGGCCGCCGTCGTGCAGCGCCTGGAGATGGTCCGCCGGATCTCCCAGGAGATCGCGGGCTACGTCGTCGAGCTGGGCACCGACGGCCGCCTCATGGCGCTCCAGCTCGACGAGCTCGTGGGCGGAGTGGCCACCGACCGGCACCTCGTGGTCAAGGACTACCTGGACCAGCTCGCCGCCGAGCGCACCGCCGAGGTGCACGCCGAGCTGGCGGAGATGGGCCCGAACGACCTGCTCGAGCTGCCGCACATCGCGCGGATCCTCGGACTGGCCGTGGTGGAGGACTCGCTCGACGGCGCGGTCGCACCACGTGGCTACCGGCTGCTGTCCAAGGTGCCCCGCGTCCCGGTCGGCGTCATCGACCGGCTGGTGAACCACTTCGGCTCGCTCCAGCGGCTGCTGGCCGCCGGGGTCGAGGAGCTCATGACGGTCGACGGCGTGGGCGAGCAGCGGGCGCGCACGGTGCGCGAGGGCCTGTCCCGCCTCGCGGAGTCCTCGATCCTCGAACGCTACGTCTGACCGGGTAGCGGCACATCGGGGTGCCCGCCGCGCCCCGCTCGCCTAGCGTGCGGGCATGACCGCAGTGATGAGCGAACTCGTCGTCGACGCCGCGGACCCGCTCGCGCAGGCGCGCTGGTGGGCCGAGGTGCTCGGCTGGACGGTGCACACGGACGACAACGAACCCGACCTGGCCGTGATCGAGCCGCCCGGCGCCACGGTGGGGGCCATGACCGTGCTGTTCGCCCAGGTGCCCGAGACGAAGTCGGTGAAGAACCGCGTGCACCTGGACGTCCGGCCGGCCGACGGCACCACGCAGGAGGCCGAGCTCGCACGGCTGCTCACACTCGGCGCCAGGCCGATCGACGTCGGCCAGGGCGACGTGCCGTGGCACGTGCTCGCCGACCCGGAGGGCAACGAGTTCTGCCTGCTCCGGCGCACGCCCGGCGAGGTGGCCGCGCTCGAGGCCGCCCCGGCTACTTGAGCTCGAACACCGCGGCGGTGCTCGAGACGCCCGCCACGCCGGCCACGGCCTGGTAGTAGCCGGGCTTCGGCGTGGGCAGGCCGTCCGCGCACCCCTCGGCCGAGCGGATCCGCGTCCAGGTGACCACCGACTCGTCGCGCCCGCCGGCGGGCAGCAGGAGCGTCCGCTCGGCGTTCTCGGTCGCAGGGCAGTCCAGCGAGGACCAGATCCGGTCCGCCCCCGAGGTGATGAGGACCCCCCGGCTCGCCTCGCCGGCGTCGACCACGCAGCTCGCGTCGGAGGTGTTGGTGAGCGTCACCGTGAGCACCGGGTTCGCCCCCGCGGCGTACGTGCGGTGATCGGCCGTAAGGGTGATGGACAGGGAGCCCTCGCCGCACGTGACCGGCCCCGCGGTGGAGTCGGCGCCCTCGGAGGTCTGCGGGTCGGGCGTCTGCTCGGCGGCGCCCGACGCGCCGGCCGGGTCCTGGGCAGCCTGAGCCGCGCCGCGCCCACCCAGCACGCTCGCCACGATGATCCCCGCCGCGGCCAGCAGGGCGAGCAGGACGATCCGGCGCCGCCAGTAGACCCGCGGGGGTCGCGGACCCACCGGGTGCATCAGTGCACTCATCGTCCCTCCCGGGTCTCACCCCTGCCCTGCCACGGTACGGCGAGCCGAGCGCCTGCCCGGGGTGCCGCGCCGACGGGTCGGGCATCATCGAGGGGTGCCCTACCCGCCCGTCCCCCCGCTCGTGCCACCGGTACTTGCCTGGTTCGACGCCCACCGCCGCGACCTGCCCTGGCGGGCCGCCGACCGCACTCCGTGGTCGGTGCTGGTCAGCGAGGTGATGCTCCAGCAGACGCCGGTGTCGCGGGTGCTCCCGGTGTGGCGCGCGTGGCAGCGACGGTGGCCCGGCCCGGCCGCCCTCGCCGCCGCCGGGCACGACGAGGTGCTGCGCGCGTGGGGCCGGCTCGGCTACCCGCGCCGCGCGCTGCGTCTGCACGCGTGCGCTGTCGCCGTGGTCGAGCGGCACGACGGCGTGGTCCCGGACGACGAGGGGGCGTTGCTCGCCCTGCCGGGGGTCGGGGAGTACACCGCAGCGGCGGTGCTGGCCTTCGCGTTCGCCCGCCGCACCGTGGTGCTGGACACCAACGTGCGGCGGGTGCTGGCCCGGGCCCTCGACGCCGCCGCCCTGCCGGCGCCGCACCTGACCGCTGTCGAGCGCGCCAGGGCCGAGGCCCTGCTCCCGGCCGACGGCCCGACGGCCGCCCGGTGGAACGCCGCGGTCATGGAGCTGGGCGCGCTGGTGTGCACCGCGCGCGCCCCGGACTGCGGCGGGTGCCCGCTCGCCGACCGGTGCGCCTGGCTGGCCGACGGCCGCCCGCCCGACGCGTTGGCCGGCAGCCGGCGCCGCCAGGCCTGGCACGGCACCGACCGCCAGGCGCGCGGCACCCTGATGGCGCTGCTGCGCGACGCGCCGTCCGGGGCGGCGACGCACGAGGCCCTGGCAGCCACCTGGCCGGACGCCGCCCAGCGCGAGCGCGCCGTGGCGGGCCTCGTGGTCGACGGCCTCGCAGAGCCCCACGACGGCGGCCTGCGCCTGCCCCGGGGTCCGCGCTCCGTGGCGCCCGGACCCGCCGCCCGGTGAGCGTCGTGCCGAAGCCGCCCGCACTGCCCGCCGGGCTGCTCGCACTGCCCGACCACGGGCCGACCTGGCAACCGTGGCTCGACGGGCTGCCGCGCGCGCTCGGCGGGCTGCTCGAGGACTGGGACCTGACGCCCGACGGGCCCGCCATCCACGGGGTCTGCGCGGTGGTGGCACCCGTGCGCACATCCGACGGCCGACCCGCAGCCCTGAAGGTCACCTGGCCGCACGACGAGGCCGCGCACGAGCACCTCGCGCTCCAGCACTGGCACGGCGACGGCGCGGTGCTGCTGCTGCGCGCGGACCCGCGCCGCTGGGCGCTGCTGCTCGAACGTGCCCACCGGCGCGACCTGTCCACGGTGGACGACGTCGAGGCGTGCGGTGTGGTCGGCGGGCTGCTGGCCCGGCTGCACCGCCCGGCACCGCCCCAGCTGCGCCCGCTGTCGGCCGCGGTCGTCGGGTGGGTCGAGCGGCTGGCGGCGCTGCCGCGCTCCGCTCCGCTGCCGCACCGGCTGGTCGCCCAGGCCGTGGCGCTCGGCCGGGCGTTCGCCACCGACCCCGCCACCGACGGCACACTCGTGCACACCGACGCGCACTACGCGAACGTGCTCGCGGCCGACCGTGAGCCGTGGCTGGTGATCGACCCGAAGCCGCTGTCCGGCGACCCGCACTACGAGCCCGCGCCCCTGCTGTGGAACCGCTGGGACGAGGTGGCCGCCGACCCGGCCGGCGTGCGGGTCGCGGTGCGCCGCCGGCTGGACGCCGTGGTGGACGCGCTGGGGCTGGACCCGGATCGGGCCCGCGACTGGGTCGTGGTGCGCGAGGCGTGCAACGCCCTGTGGCTCCTGGAGGATGCCGCCGCGGCGCGGCGCACGCTGACGCCTGCGGAGACCGCCGGCCTGACGATCGCGGTCGCGGTGGCCAAGGCCGTCCAGGACTGACGCCCCTTCTCCGGCGCCCCCCGGACCGGCAGGCTGGGTCGATGCGCCTCTACCAGGTCCCCGTGACCCACCGCGACGACGGGGTCGTGGTGGACGCGCTGCCCGGCGTGATGGGCACCGCCGAGGCGGCGGTGGCCCGCGTCCCGGCCGGCGCGAGCCTCACCCACGCCGCCAACCAGCACCGCCAGCTCCTCGCCGTGGTCAGCGGCGAGGCCGTGGTCGAGGCGGCGGACCACCCGCCCGTCACCATCGGCGCCGGCACGCTGCTCCTGTGGGAGCGCGGCGAGGTCGAGCGCACCCGGGCCGTCAGCGACCTGGTCGCGGTGGTGGTGGACTGCGTCGGGATGCTCGACCTGGCGGGCCGCTACCCCGAGGTCACGCCTCAGACGCCGTGACCGGGAGGGCTCACAGGTCGAGGAGCATCCGGGTGTTCCCCAGCGTGTTGGGCTTCACGTGGGCCAGGTCGAGGAACTCGGCGACGCCGTCGTCGTGCGAACGGAGCAGCTCGGCGTAGACGTCGGACGGCACCGGCGTGCCCACGATCGGCCGGAACCCGTGCGCGCGGAAGAAGTCGACCTCGAAGGTCAGGCAGAACACGCGGCGCAGGCCGAGCTCTCCGGCCCGGGCCAGCAGCGCGTCCAGCAGGGCGTGCCCCACGCCCCGGCGACGCCAGGTCGGGTGCACCGCGAGGGTGCGGACCTCGGCCAGGTCCGACCACATCACGTGCAGGGCCCCGCAGCCCACCGGGCGCTGCGAGGCGTCCACCGCGACCTGGAAGTCGCCGATCGCCTCGTAGTAGCCGACCAGCTCCTTGGCCAGCAGGATCCGCTGGTCGGCGTACGGGGTGACCAGGTCGCGGATCGCGCGCACGTCGCGCGGTAGGGCGGGCCGGACCCGGTAGACGCCGTCGGGGTCGCTCACGGCGCCACGCTAGTGCTCCCCGGGGCTCTGGCTCACCAGCGCCTCGGCGGTGAGCTCGTCGATCACGAGGTCGGTGACGACGCCGGCGGCGAGCGCGGCACGCAGCGGCGCCACCTTCGCGTCGCCGGCCGCGGCGCACACCCTGCGCCCGATCCGCTTCAGCTCGTCGGGCGTGGGGCCGGTGGCGCGCTCGTTGATCGAGATGTCCTCGTAGCTGCCGTCGGCCCGCAGGAAGACCGTGCACACGTCGCCGACCACGCCCTCGCGGTGCAGCAGCTCGACGTCCTCGGGCTCGAGGTAGCCCGCCGTGTACACGTGGGAGGGCAGCCCGCCACTGACGGCACCCACGCCGAACAGCGCGATGTCTGCACGTCGTTGCACGTCGAGCACCCGCTGCACCGATCGCTCGCGCCACATCGCCGCCTTCGTCTCGGGGTAGTCGAAGAAGGCCGGCACCGGGAAGTGGTGCACGGTGGCGTCGAACGCCGCCCCGAAGCCGCTGATCAGGTCGGACGCGTACTCGATGCCTGAGGTGCGGGTGTTCGCGGCGCCGTTGAGCTGGACCACGGCGCCGTTGCGGATGGGCTTGGGGATGAGCCGGCGCCCGATGGCGGCCAGCGTGGTCCCCCACGCGATACCCAGCACCATGTCCGAGTCGAACCATGCCGAGATCAGCTTGCCGGTCGTGATCGCGACCTGGTCCAGCCGCTCGACGTCCGTGGCCGAGTCCGACACCGGGACGACGTAGGCCTCGATGCCGTACCGGCGCGCGATCGTGCGGGACAGACCGGGCGCGCGCGTCCGCGCGGGGCGCAGGTGGATCTCGACGATCCCGCTGCTCCGCGCCTTCTTGATCAGCCGCGAGACGGTGGACCGCGAGGTACCGAGGTGACGCGCGATGACCTCCATCTTCATGTCCTGGAGGTAGTACATCGATGCCGCGCGGAGCACGTCCTCGTGGTCCACCGCCGGTCACCCGCTCTCTGTCGGCCAGCCCGTGCACATCTGTGCACACGGGTTGCGCGTTCGTTCGCGCCATGGCCAGCATAGGGGCGACACGGGACCTTCGACCTCGGTACCCCCTCCGAGCAAGGGAAGGTCCCGGCACCACGTCGAGGAGGACGAGTGTGAGAACCGCAGCCCTGACGCCGCAGAACCGGCAGGACGCGCTCGAGGTCTTGGCCGCGTCCGGCCAGGGCCACGAGCTCGACGTCCTCGTGATCGGCGGTGGCGTCACCGGTGCCGGCATCGCGCTCGACGCGGTCACCCGGGGCCTGCGCGTCGGCATCGTCGAGGCGCAGGACTGGGCCAGCGGGACCTCGAGCCGTTCCAGCAAGCTGGTGCACGGCGGCCTGCGGTACCTGCAGATGCTCGACTTCCACCTGGTGCACGAGGCCCTCACCGAGCGCGACCTGCTGCTCAAGAAGATCGCCCCGCACCTGGTACGGCCGGTGTCGTTCCTCTACCCCCTGGAGAACGCCTACTGGGAGCGCGCCTACGTCGGCGCCGGCGTCGCGCTGTACGACACGCTCGCCTCGATCGCACCCGGCAAGCGCGCCATGCCGTGGCACCGGCACGTGTCCCGGGCCGGCATGGAGCGGATGTTCCCCGACCTGCGTCATGACGCGGCAGTCGGCGCGGTGCGCTACTACGACGCCAGCGTCGACGACGCCCGCCTGGTCTCGACCCTCATCCGGACCGCCGTCAGCTACGGGGCGCACGCGGCCAGCCGCACCCAGGTGGTCAAGCTGACCAAGCGGGGCACCGGGGTGGTCGACGGCGCCGAGCTGGTGGACCTGGAGACCGGCCGGCGGTTCACCTGCCGCGCCGACCAGGTCATCAACGCGACGGGCGTGTGGACCGAGGACACCGAGGCCCTCGCGGACACCGATGGTGGGCTCCACGTGCTCGCCTCGAAGGGCATCCACATCGTCGTTCCGCGCGAGCGGATCCGCGGCGAGGTCGGCCTGATCCTGCAGACCGAGAAGTCGGTCCTGTTCGTCATCCCGTGGTCGCGCTACTGGATCATCGGCACCACGGACACGCCGTGGGAGCAGCAGCTGGTCCACCCGGTCGCCACGTCGGCCGACATCGACTACGTCATCGAGCACGCCAACGCCGTGCTCTCGACCCCGCTCACCCGCGACGACGTGATCGGCGTGTGGGCCGGCCTGCGGCCGCTGCTCCAGCCGGGCACCAAGGAGGGCACCTCCTCGGCCAAGGTGTCCCGCGAGCACACCGTGGCATCGCCCACGCCGGGCCTGACGGTGATCGCCGGCGGCAAGCTCACCACGTACCGCGTGATGGCCAAGGACGCCGTCGACTTCGCGCTCGGCGAGCGGGCCTCTGGCCTGCCGTCGCTGACCGACCGGATCCCGCTCGCCGGGGCCGAGGGCCACGCGGTGCTCCAGCGCCAGGCCCGCCAGATCGCGGAGCGCTACGGGTGGACCTCCGCCATGGTCGACCACCTGCTGCACCGCTACGGCGCACTGCTCGCCGAGATCATGGACTCCGTGGACGCCGATCCCTCCCTCGGTCGTCCGTTGGAGGGCGCCCCGGCCTACCTTCGTGCCGAGGCCGCCTACGCCGCCACCCACGAGGGCGTCCTGCACCTGGAGGACGTCATGCTGCACCGGACCCGTCTGGTCTACGAGCAGCGCGATCGCGGGCTGGCGGCCATCGAGGAGATCGCCGACCTGGTCGCTGAGCGGCTGGGCTGGGACGCCGCCAGACGACAGGCGGAGATCGACTCCTACCGTGCGCGCTGCGAGGCGGACGAAGCCGCCGCGCAGGAGCACGGTGACGCAGAGGCCGAGGCAGTCAGGCTGCGCGCCCGCGACATCGTCCCGATGGTGCCGCTCGACGAACCGTCTGCTGCCACGACCTGACCCCCCAACTCCCGGGGCGACCCCCCGGGATGCACCACCTCTGCCCGCGCGCCGCGCGGGTGCACGTCGACAACGAAGTCCGCGAGTGAAACGAGGGAACGCACATGTCGATGGGAACCATCTTCCTGTCGGAGACGCTGGGCACACTGATGCTGCTGCTGCTCGGTGCTGGCGTCGTCGCCAACGTCATCCTGCCCAAGACGAAGGGCAACAACTCCGGCTGGATCGTCATCACGTGGGGATGGGGCCTCGGCGTGTTCGCCGGTGTCTACACCGCGTACAAGTCCGGAGCTCACCTCAACTTCGCAGTGACCGTCGGCCTGTGGGCAGCCAACAAGGACTTCGCACCGGGCGTCTCCCCGACGTTCGGCCACGCGATGGTCTACCTCGGCGGTGAGATGCTGGGTGCCTTCCTCGGTGCCGTGCTGACCTGGCTGGCGTACAAGAAGCACTTCGACGAGGACGCCGACGAGGGCATCAAGCTCGCCGTGTTCTCGACCGGCCCCGGGATCCGCTCCTACGGCTGGAACTTCGTCACCGAGGCCATCGGCACGTTCGTGCTGGTGTTCGTCATCATCGCGTTCGGCCCGACGTCCACGGGTCTTGGCCCGCTCGCCGTCGCCCTGCTCGTGGTCGGCATCGGCCTCAGCCTCGGTGGCCCCACCGGTTACGCCATCAACCCGAACCGTGACCTCGGCCCCCGCATCGCGCACGCCATCCTGCCGATCCCGAACAAGGGCTCGAGCGACTGGGCCTACTCCTGGGTCCCGTTCTTCGGCCCCATCGTCGGCGGCATCATCGCCGGCCTGGTCGGCGCCTGGTACGTCGTCTGACCCGGCGGGGTGCGGGGCCTCGTGCCCCGCACCCCGCCCACGGGGCCTGCACAGGTCCCGCGCGCGCCTCGGCGCGCACCCGGCGCGGAGACGCGCCACCCGGGGCGACCGCCCCTGAACCAGGGGCCTCGCCCCACTCCCCAGCGGTGCAGAGCACCGCGTCGCGACCACACGAAGGACGGACATGGCTGACTACATCCTCGCCATCGACCAGGGCACCACCAGCTCGCGTGCCATCGTCTTCGACCACTCCGGATCGATCGTCTCCAGCGGCCAGAAGGAGCACGAGCAGATCTTCCCCAAGCCGGGCTGGGTCGAGCACAACCCGGTGGAGATCTGGGACAACGTCCGCGAGGTCGTCGGTCTGGCGCTCACCCGGGCGAACCTCACCCACAACGACGTCGCCGCGGTCGGCATCACCAACCAGCGTGAGACCGCCGTGGTGTGGGACCGCACCACCGGCGAGCCGGTCTACAACGCGATCGTCTGGCAGGACACCCGCACCAACAAGATCTGCGACGAGCTCGCCGCCCTCGGCGGCGGGGCGGAGCGGTACAAGGCCAAGGTCGGCCTGCCCCTGGCGACCTACTTCTCGGGCCCCAAGGTCAAGTGGATCCTCGACAACGTCGAGGGTGCCAGGGCCAAGGCCGAGGCCGGCCAGCTCGCGTTCGGCAACACCGACGCGTGGGTGCTGTGGAACATGACCGGCGGCGTCAACGGCGGCGTGCACGTGACCGACGTGACGAACGCCTCGCGCACCATGCTCATGGACCTGTCGACCCTGAGCTGGGACGCCGACATCGCCAAGGACATGGGCATCCCGATGTCCATGCTCCCGGAGATCAAGTCCTCCTCCGAGGTCTACGGCAAGGGCCGCGAGGGCGGCATGGTCCCGGGCGTGCCGATCTCCGGCATCCTCGGCGACCAGCAGGCCGCGACGTTCGGCCAGGCGTGCTTCGAGGTCGGTAACGCGAAGAACACCTACGGCACCGGCAACTTCATGCTGCTGAACACCGGCACCGAGCCGATCCCGTCGAAGAACGGCCTGCTCACCACGGTGTGCTACAAGATCGGTGACAAGCCGGCGATCTATGCCCTCGAGGGTTCGATCGCGGTGACCGGCTCGCTGATCCAGTGGCTGCGGGACAACCTCGGCATCATCTCCTCGGCCCCCGAGGTCGAGGACCTGGCCAAGACGGTCGAGGACAACGGTGGCGCGTACTTCGTGCCGGCGTTCTCCGGCCTGTTCGCCCCGTACTGGCGTTCCGACGCCCGCGGCGCCCTGGTCGGCCTGACCAGGTACGTCAACAAGGGTCACATCGCCCGCGCCGCTCTGGAGGCCACGGCCTTCCAGACCCGCGAGGTGCTGGACGCCATGAACGCCGACTCCGGCGTCGACCTCACCGAGCTCAAGGTCGACGGCGGCATGATCACCAACGAGACGCTCATGGAGTTCCAGGCCGACATCCTCGGCGTCCCGGTCGTGCGGCCGAAGGTCGCCGAGACCACCGCCCTCGGCGCGGCCTACGCGGCCGGCATCGCCGTCGGGTTCTGGTCGGGCGAGCAGGACGTCATCGACAACTGGGCCGAGGACAAGCGCTGGCTGCCGGAGATGGACGACGCAGCCCGCGACAAGACCTACCGGAACTGGAAGAAGGCCGTCACCAAGACCTTCGACTGGGTGGACGCGGACACCGAGTGACACCCCCGGCAGGAGCCACCCAGCGGGCTCCGATCGGGGCTCGGTGAGCCGACCCCGACCGCGGACCGGGGTCGGTGCCTCCGGCCCCACGCGACGGCCGTCCCTTCGGGGGCGGCCGTCGCCGTGTCCCCGCCCGTTCCCACACCCCGCCCTCAACCCCCGCCCACCACCCTGCCCACCAGGCTTCTGGAACCGGATCGGTCGCCGGATGACCGATCCGGTTCCAGAAGCGGCGGGCGGTTAGGGTGCAGACGTGCTGCTGCTCCTGCCACCCTCGGAGGGCAAGGCCGCACCGGCCCGCCGGGGGCGACCGGTCGACCTCGACGCGCTGGCCTTCCCCGAGCTCAACCGGACCCGGCGGCGCATCCTCGACGCGCTCGTGGCGACCAGCGGCCTGCCCGACGCACCCGCGCGTCTCATGGCCGGCGCCCGCGCCGCCGACGAGGTGGCGCGCAACACCCGCCTCGCCTCGCTCCCCGCGCGGCCGGCGCTCGAGGTCTACGCCGGGGTGCTCTACGGGGCGCTCGGCGCCGCGACGCTGTCGACCGCCGCCCGGCGGCGCGCCGCCGGGCGGCTCGTGGTGGTCTCGGGCCTGTGGGGCGCGGTGCGGCCCGGCGACCGCATCCCGCCGTACCGGATGAACATCTGCGCCGACCTCGTGGGCCTGGGCGGCCTGGAGCCGATGTGGCGCGAGGTGCTCCCCGAGGTCCTTGCCGCCGCGGCCGACCGGCGCGGCGTGGTGGTGGACCTGCGCTCGTCGAGCTATCTGGCGATGGGCGCGCCGGCCGGGATCACGGACCGCACGGTCGCGGTCCGTGTGGTCCGCGAGGCCGACGGCCGACGCAGCGTGGTCAGCCACCCGGCCAAGCACACCCGCGGCCTGGTGGCCCGCCACCTGCTCGAGTCCGGCGCCGACCCGCGCACCCCGGCGGCGCTGGCCGATGCCCTCGCCGACCGATGGGCCACCGAGCTCGCCGAGCCACCGCGCGCGGGGCGTCCGTGGACCCTGGAGGTCGTCACGACCTGAGGTGACGGCCCGCGAGCCGCCCGACGACCGGCGCCTCGCTCGGGCTCACTCGAGGGCGCTCCGGCCGCGACGGACCAGGTCCACCACCCCGATCGCGAGCGCGGCGAGCACCAGCGCGACGATCGCCCACAGGCCGTGCTGGACGGCCGTCGTGGCGTCGCCCGTCGCCAGGCCACGGAAGTACAGCGCGCCCACCAGCGCGATGCCTGCTGCGGTGCCCAGCCGCTGGCCGGTCTGGAGCACGCCGCCGGCCGTGCCGGCCTGGTGGACGGGCACCTCCCGGAGGGCGAGGGTGACGTTCGGGGAGATCACCAGCCCGCTGCCCAGCCCGGCGAGCAGCAGAGGCAGGGCGACCCACCAGCCCGTGGCGGTCCCGGCCCCCCGCGACGCGGCCATCCTGACGGCGACGTCGGCAGCCGCAAGACCCACGCTGACCAGCACCAGCCCGAGGACCACGACCCGCCGCCCCTGCCGGGTGACCAGGCGTCCACCGACGGTGGCGCTCACCGCCGAGCCGAGCGCGAACGGGGTGATCGCCAGGCCGGCCTGGAGCGGGCTGTAGCCGAGCCCGTTCTGGAAGAACAGCGTGAGCACGAAGAACACGCCCGTGAAGCCGGAGAAGTAGACCAGCCCGAGCAGCGCGCCGGGCGTGTAGCCGGGGCGCGCGAACAGCGAGAGCTGCACCATCGGCGCCCTGCCCAGCGCGCCGAGCCTCCGCTCCCAGGCGACGAAGGCCACGAGGGCGCCCACCCCGAGCGCCAGCAGCGCGGCGTCCACGCCCTGCCAGCGGTCGGAGACGAGCGGCCACAGGAGCCCCACCACGCCGGCGCCGAGCAGCAGCGCGCCCACCGGGTCCAGGTCCCGCACGGGCTCCGGATCGCGCACCGGGTCGATGAACCGCCGGGCGAGCACGATGGTCAGCAGGCCCACGGGCAGGTTCACCAGGAACACCCAGCGCCACCCGTGCTGCGGCCCCGCGAGGCTGAGGATCACGCCGCCGAGCACCGGGCCGACCGCCGTCGAGATGCCGATCGTCGTCCCGAGCCGGCCGAACGCCCTGCCTCGCTCGGCGCCCCGGAACAGCTGCTGGATCAGCCCGGAGACCTGCGGGTTGAGGATGCCGCCGCCCACGCCCTGCACGAGCCGCGCAGCCACGAGCCACCCGGCAGCGGGGGCCAGGCCGGCCACGACGCTCGCCCCGGTGAAGACCGCGACCCCGACGACGAACATCGTGCGCCGTCCCCTGGCGTCTCCGAGGCGCCCGGCCGCCACGAGCACGAGCCCGAACGTCAGGGCGTAGCCCGAGACGATCCACTGCAGCTGGGCGGCCGAGGCGTCGAGGGCGGTGCGCACGGACGGCAGCGCCACGTTGACGATGCTCACGTCCAGGAGCGTCATGAAGCCGGCCGTGAGCGCGACGCTCAGCGCCCGCCAGCGTCGCGGGTCGGGCTCGCCCGCCGCGGCGGTGCTGCCCGCCTGCGGCGACGGGTCAGGTCGGTCGGTCATCGAGTGCCGAGCCTAGGTCGGCTCGGGCGTGCGCGCCGCGCGAGCGGTCTCAGGCCCCGGCCAGCAGGCCGTCGATCGCGGCGAGCTCCTCGCCGGTCAGCGGCGGCGCGTCGAGCGCGGCCACGTTGTCCTCGAGCTGCGCCACGCCGGACGCCCCGATGATCGCCGTGGTGACCCGGCGGTCGCGCAGCACCCAGGCGAGGGCGAGCTGGGCGAGCGACTGCCCGCGCGCGGACGCGACCTCGGCCAGGCCGCGGGCCATCACGAGGTACTCCGGCGTGATCCGGTCGCTGGTCAGGAAGTGCCCGACCGCGGCGCGCGAGTCGGCGGGCACCTCGCCGGACAGGTACCGGCCGGTCAGCAGGCCCTGGGCCAGGGGGCTGAAGACGGCCACGCCCACCCCGAGCTCGTCGACCACGTCCAGCAGGGGCTCCTGCTCGCCCTGGCCCACCTGCTCGATCGAGCGGTCGAGCATCGAGTAGCGAGGCTGGTGGACCAGCAGGCGCACGCCCTCGGCGGCGAGCATCTGCGCGGCACGGCGGGTCGCCGAGGGCGAGTAGTTCGAGATCCCGACGTACAGCGCCTTGCCCGAGTGCACAGCGGTCAGCAGCGCCCCCATGGTCTCCTCGAGCGGGGTGTCGGGGTCCGGACGGTGGGAGTAGAAGACGTCGACGTAGTCCAGCCCCATCCGGGCCAGAGACTGGTCCAACGAGGCGAGCAGGTACTTGCGCGAGCCGCCGTCGCCGTACGGCCCGGGCCACATGTCGTACCCGGCCTTGGTGGAGATCACCAGCTCGTCGCGGTGGGGCCGCAGGTCGGCGGCCATCACCCGGCCGAACGTCTCCTCCGCCGAGCCGTACGGCGGTCCGTAGTTGTTGGCCAGGTCCATGTGCGTGATGCCCAGGTCGAACGCCCGGCGCAGCACCGCGCGCTGCGTCTCGTAGGCCTTGGCGGCCCCGAAGTTGTGCCACAGGCCCAGCGCGAGGGGCGGCAGGTGGAGCCCGCTCCGCCCGCAGCGGCGATAGGTCATCGAGGCGTAGCGGTCGTCGGGGGCGCGGTAGGCCGGCTGGTTGTCCACGCCCCCACCGTAGAGGTCGGCACGGGCGCGACGTGCCGCCGGTCGCGCCGGGCCGATCGGCCCTCGCGGTGGCGCTCCGTGCACGGTTGGCTGACGGTGTGAGGACGCGACGACTGCTCGCGGCGGCCGCGCTCGCCGCCACCCTGGTGCCCCTGGTACCCGCCGCCCACCGACGCCAGCTCGGCTGGGGCGCGAGCCCCGGCGAGCAGGTGACGAGCCTGCCGGGCGACGGCCTGATCGCCCGCGCAAGCCTGGTCGCGACCCGCGCGATCGACATCGCCGCCCCGCCGGAGGCGGTGTTCGCCTGGCTCGCCCAGCTGGGCCAGGGCCGCGGCGGGTTCTACTCCTACGACGCGCTGGAGAACCTGCGCGGGCTCGGCATCCACTCCGCGGACCGGATCGAGCCCCGGTGGCAGGGCCTCGCCGTCGGTGACCAGGTGAACCTGGCCGAGGGCTTCGCGCTCGACGTGGCGATCTGCGACCGGCCGCACGCTCTGGTGCTGCACGGCGCGCCGCCCGCCGACCCGGACGACGTCGACCAGCCGGACCAGGGCGTGCCCTACACGTTCTCGTGGGCGTTCGTGGTCCAGCCGTCCGGCAGCGGCAGCCGGCTGCTGGTCCGCGAGCGGTACGGCTACCGTGCCGCCTGGGCCGGCAGGCTCGTCGCGCCCGTGACCTGGGTGAGCTTCCTGATGACCCGGCGCATGCTGCGGGGGATCCGCGAGCGCGCCGAGCGCGCCGCCGCCTGACGCAGCCGGGGCGCGCACCGACGTGCGCGCCCCGGCGTTCGCGCTTCCGGTTCAGTCGCGGGTGACGCTGACCTCCACGGCGTGCACCGAGCAGGAGATGCACGGGTCGTAGTTGCGGATCGCCAGCTCGCACCGGTGCGTCAGGTCGTGGTCCCCCAGTGCCACCCAGCGCTCCGCGAGCACCCGCAGGTCGCCCTCGATGCTCGGCTGGTTCTGGGCGGTCGGCGGCACGATGTGCGCGTCCTCGATGGTCCCGGCGTCGTCGATGACGTACCGGTGGAAGAGCACCCCGCGAGGAGCCTCCGTGGCGCCGAAGCCCTGACCCGCACGGGCCGGGACGGGCACCGAGGCCGGCCGCCCGTCGACCCACTCGTCGATGATCCGCAGCGCCTCGACCAACGCCTCGACCAGCTCCACGCCGCGCACGATGATCGACTTGAACGGGTTGCGGCACACCGGGCCGAGCCCCGCCTCGTGCGCCAGCTCACGGGCCAGCGGCGAGAGCCGGTCGTGGTTGAGCGAGTACCGCGCGAGCGGACCCACCACGTACGGCTGGCCGTCGAGCGTCGAGTGCAGCGCCGTCGAGTGCTCGACCTGGTACTCCACGATGTGCTCGCGGAACTCCCGCACCGGCCACGCGTCGCCCTCACTGGTCACCACGTCGCCGCCCTCGAGCGGATAGCCGACCTGCGGACGCAGCGCCAGGTACGGGTACGGCTGCTCCAGCTCGGGGAAGTCGAAGGTCGTGACCAGCCGCACGGTGGCGACCGCGTCGTCCAGGGCGTGGGCGAGCTGCGGACGGAGCTTGCGGAGCTCGGCGACCGTCGGCAGGTGGTAGAAGCCGCCCAGCCGCACGTTGATCGGGTGCACCGACCGGCCGCCGACCAGGTCCATCAGGTCGTTGCCGGCCTTCTTCAGCCGCAGCCCCGTCGCGACGACGTCCGGGTGGTCCGCGGCCATCTCGATGGCGCCCGGGTAGCCCAGGAAGTCCGGGGCGTGCAGCAGGAACATGTGCAGCGCGTGGCTCTCGATCCACTCCCCGCAGTACAGCAGCCGCCGCATCGTGCGGATGTGGTCCGGCACGGTGACCCCGCAGGCGTCCTCCATGGCCAGGCAGGAGCTGAACTGGTAGGCCACCGGGCAGATCCCGCAGATCCTCGCGGTGATGTCGGGCGGCTCGGTGTAGGACCGGCCCCGCAGGAACGCCTCGTAGAACCGCGGCGGCTCGAAGATCCGCAGCTGCACGTCGGTGACGTGCCCCTCGTGGATCTCCACGTGCAGGCCGCCCTCGCCCTCGACCCGGGCGAGCATGCCCACCTGGAGCGTCTGGGTCGGGTGCGGCGTGCCCGGCTTGTCGCTGACCTGGGTCATCGTCCTGCCCCCTTCCCGGCCACGGCCACGGCTCTCTCCTGGCGCTCGCTCTCGCGCCGGAACGGCTCGGACGCGGCGTTGAAGGTCCGGTAGACCCGCATCGCCACCTCGGGCGCCATGCCGGCCGCCACGAGCTGGTCGGACAGCGCCGCGGTGTTGGGCGTGTTCTGCGGTCCGAAGCAGCCGTAGCACCCGCGCTCGTACGTCGGGCACAGGGCGCCGCAGCCGGCCTGCGTCACGGGGCCCAGGCACGGCGTGCCGTTCGCCACCATCACGCAGACGTTGCCGCGGCGCTTGCACTCGGCGCACACGCTGTACGTCGGGATCCGCGGGCGCCGGTTCTCGACGAGCGCGGCGAGCACCTCGAGCAGCTGGCCCTTGTCGATCGGGCAGCCGCGCAGCTCGACGTCGACGCTGACGTGCGCCGAGATCGGCGTCGAGCGGGCCAGCGTGGAGAGGTACTCCGGGTGGGCGTACACGATCGACCGGAACTCGGCGACGTCGGCGAAGTTGCGCAGCGCCTGGATGCCGCCGCTCGTCGCACAGGCACCCAGGGTGACAACCGTCTTGGAGATCTCCCGGATCCGGCCGATCCGCTCGATCTCCTCGGGCGTGGTGACCGAGCCCTCGACCAGGGACACGTCGTAGGGCCCCTCGACCACGCCGCGGGTGGCCTCGGGGAAGTACGCGATGGACACCGCGCCGGCGACGGTGAGCAGCTCCTCCTCGCAGTTGAGCAGGCTGAGCTGGCACCCGTCGCAGGACGCGAACTTCCACACCGCGAGCTTGGGGAGGGCGGAGGACTTCAAGGACTCGTCGAACATCACAGCTCCCTCACGCTCAGCAGCGACGCGAGCCGGTCGTACCCGAGCACCGGTCCGTCGACGCACACGAACAGCTCACGGAGCTGGCAGTGGCCGCACAGCCCGACCCCGCACTTCATGCTCCGCTCCAGCGACAGCCGCACCCGGTCACCGGGAACGCCGCGGGCCACCAGCGACTGCGCGACGGCCCGCATCATCACCTCCGGTCCGCACACCAGCGCCAACGTCGCGTGCGGGTCGAAGCCGGCGCGCGGCACCAGGTTGGTGACCAGGCCGACCTTGCCCCGCCAGGCGTGCTGGCCGTTGTCCACGGTGACCTCGACCACGACGCCGTGGTCCCGGGCCCACGAGCGCAGCTCGTCGCCGAACAGGATGTCCTCGGGCGTGCGGGCGCCGTACAGCAGGACCACGCGGCCGTAGAGGTCACGGTGCCGGACGACCTCGAGGAGCGCCGGACGCAGCGGCGCCAGGCCGATGCCGCCGGCGACGAAGACCACGTCCCCGCCCCGGCCGTCGGCCACGTCCCACGACGTGCCGAACGGCCCGCGCACCCCGAGCACGGCGCCGCGCGGCGCCGTGATGAGCGCGTGAGTCACCGCGCCGACGTCGCGGATGGTGTGCTCCAACGGGCCGGGACGTCCCGGGTCGCCGCTGATCGAGATGGGCACCTCGCCCACGCCGAAGGCGTCGAGCATCGTGAACTGCCCGGCGCGGTAGCGCAGCATCGGGCCGTCCACCGGCTCGAGCTCGATGGTGAACGTGTCGCGGGTGTCCTGCCTGGTCCGCCCGATCCGGTAGCGGGACGGGGCCATCGCGTCCGGCAGCGCCGGGCGCTCGAGCGTGGTGGTCATCGGGCACCTCCCACCGACAGCGGGGCGGCGGCCCTGAGCTTGGCCACCTCCGCGGTCAGGTCGATCCCGACGGGGCACCAGGTGATGCAGCGCCCGCAGCCGACGCAGCCGAGGGCGTCGAACTGGTCCTGCCACGCGCCGAGCTTGTGGGTCAGCCACTGCCGGTAGCGCGCCTTCGCCTCGGTGCGCAGGCTGCCACCGTGGATGTGGGCGAACTCCTCCGAGAAGCACGAGTCCCACACCCGCCGGCGCTCGGCGTCGGCGCTGCCCAGCGAGGAGACGTCCTCGACGGTGGTGCAGAAGCAGGTCGGGCACACCATCGTGCAGTTCATGCAGGTCAGGCACCGGTTGCCGACCTCGTCCCAGACCGGGCTCTCGGCCGAGGCGTAGAGCAGGTCGCGCAGGCCGTCGGTGTCCATCGAACGCGTCATCCGCTCGGTCGCCGAGGCGACCTGGGCGTCGACCGCGGCGAGGTCGTCGGGTCCGGCGGCCTCGCTGCCCACCTCGGCGAGCACCTGGGCGCCGAGCTCGGTGCCCACCTCGACCACGAAGCGGTGCGGGTTCAGCAGCTCGGTCAGGGCCAGGTCGTACCCCTCCTCGGGGTGCGGCCCGCCGCCCATCGAGGTGCAGAAGCACGCGTCGGAGGGCTCCGCGCACGTGACGGCGGCCACGAACACGCCCTCGCGGCGCCGCAGGTACCGCGTGTCGGGGAACGCGCGCTCGGCGAGCACACGATCGTGCTGGGCCAGGGCGCGTAGGTCGCACGAACGGACGCCCAGGAAAGCAACCGGCCGCTGGGGCTGGCCCTCGCGGTCGGTCACAGCGAACTGCGTCCCGCTGCGATGACCCCGCCAGATCAGCTCGTCCGGAGGGAACAGGACCGGCTTGATCGCCTTGACCGCCGCCGCCTGGCCGAACGCGGCACCGTCGCCGCGCTCGCGCAGCCGGTAGCTGCCCGGTTCCTGCACGTCACCGACTCCCCACGGCAGCTCGTCGGCCCCGTGGACCTCGTCGAGCACCACCGCCCCACCTCGGACCGTGGGCGCCATCACCGCGTAGCCACGCGCTGCCAGCACCTCGACGAGCCGAGCGAGCCGCTCTCGGCCGATGATCCGTGCGCCGTCCGCCATTGGACGCCTCCTCCACGATGGTGCTTCTCACGCTTCAGCGCCCGGCAGGACAAAGCCAGGGACCTTCGTACCGAGGCTGACCTGCGAAAATACCCCCGGGGGCATATGGCGCAGCCGATCGAGTGACGGGCCGTCGGTGGCACACTCGTGGTGTGCTGCACGTCGTCCTGCTCGAGCCGCGGATCGCCGGCAACACCGGCAACGCGATCCGGATGGTTGCGGGCACCGGCGCCACGCTGCACCTGGTCGAGCCGCTCGGGTTCACGCTCGACGAGCCCCGGCTGCGGCGCGCCGGGCTCGACTACCACGACCTCGCGCACGTCCTGGTGCACCACGACCTGAATGCGCTGTGCGACACGCTCCCGGGCGCGCGCCTGTGGGCGTTCACCACCCGCGGCGACCTGCGCCACACCGACGTGACCTGGCACGACGGCGACGCGCTGCTGTTCGGGCCCGAGCCGACCGGCCTGCCGCCAGAGGCGCTGACGCACCCGCGGGTCAGCGGTCTGGTCCGGATCCCGATGCTGGCCGGCCGGCGCTCGATGAACCTGTCGAACGCGGCGGCGGTGGCGACCTACGAGGCCTGGCGCCAGCTCGGCTTCCCCGGCGGCGCCTGACCGCGCGCAGGTACGCCGAACGGGCCGACGCGCCGTTGCGCCGACCCGTTGTCCGGCGGGGCTCAGGCCGGCGCGGCCTCCTCGGCGGCGGCCATCTCCTTGGCGGCGCGGCGCTCGGTGAGCTCGCGGACGACGGCGGGCAGCGGCGGGTGGCTGAGGGCCGCACGCACCTGCCAGGCCCACGTGTCCGCGACCGACTCGGCGATCGGGCGCACCGGCACCGCGAGCTCCCTGGCGCGGGCGGTGTCGACCTGCCACACGGTGTGCGCGACGTCGCCGGGCAGCACGAACGGCATGTCCGTCCACGGCCGGACGCCCGCTGCGCGCAGCTCCGCGTCGTGCAGGTTGGCGAACCGCGCGGTCGGCAGGCCGGTGGAGCGGATCGCGTCCGCGCAGGCCTCCAGCATCTCGCCGAACGTGCACATGCCCGCGGGCCCGGTCGCGTTGAGCGGACCGATCACCAGCTCCTCGGCTGCCGTGACCATCCAGCTCGCCAGGTCGCGCACGTCGATCACGGCGATCGGCTGGCTGCGCGCGGCGGGCACGCCCACCCACTCCTCGGTGGCGATCCGGTGCAGCCAGGTGGTGAGCCGGTAGGTGTCGTCACCCGGGCCGATGATGATGCCGGCCCGCACCGCGAGCAGGCGCTTGCCGACCGCGGCGCGCAGGATGCGCTCGCTCTCGGCCTTCATCGGGCCGTACTGGGTCAGGTCGTCGTCGTGGTGCGCGAGCTCGTCGTCCTCGCCCTGGATGGGCCCCGGGGGCCAGTTCCGGTAGGCGCTGATGCTCGAGACGTACACGTAGTGGGGCACGTTCTTGAACACCGCGGCAGCGGCGATCGCACCCTCGACGGTGAAGCCGCTGCAGTCGATCACCGAGTCGATCCGGTCGAGGAACGGCGCCATCGCGGCGGACAGCGACGCGACGTCGGCCCGGTCCGCCCGCACCCAGGTGGTCCCGGGAGGGGGCTCACCCTTGTTGCCGCGCGAGACGGCCACCACGTCATGGCCCGCGGCGAGCGCGGCGTCGACGACAGCACTGCTGAGGAACCCGGTGGCACCGAGCACGGCGATGAGCATGGGCCCCAGGATGACGGCCGTCTGCAGGCCTATCCAGGGACCTTCGGCGCGGTCGGTGGGCGTCCGGCCCGGTCACACGTCTCGGCGCGGTGCGGCGTCCGGGCCCTCGGCGTCGCGGAGCGCGGCGTCGATCACGTCGGTCACATCGAGCCCGTCGAACTCCGTGACGTGCGTACGCCAGTACTCCGCCCCGTCGCGGGTCCGCGAGAGCAGGCCGCCGTCCACCAGGTCGCGGCGCACGCCCACGGGGTCGCCGACGAGCGCCGCCAGCCGGTCGGTGAGCACCCGCTCGGACACCGGGTCGTGGACGGCCGTCACACGGCTGGCCACCCACCGGCGCACCAGCGCCCGGTCCGCCTGCCGCCGCGGCATCCGCTCGAGGCGACCTCGGTCCAGGAAACGCGCGACCGCGTCGGGGACCTCCGGGTCGGCGCTCACCCGACCGAGGCTAGGCCGACCGCCCGCATCGCTCATCCCCGACGCCTCCGCGCGGCTCGGTCGGGTGCCGGCCCGGACACGGCGACGCCCGGTCCCCGCGGGTGCGGGGACCGGGCGTCGGGTCGGCGGCAGGCCGGCTCAGCCCACGTCGTCCTGCGGGCCGTCGTCGGTCGTGGTCAGCGGCGGCATGGACGCCACCGAGACCCCGACCGGCTCGGTGTCGCCGGGGGCGGCGTCAGCGCCGATGCCGCGGAAGATGAACTCCCCGAGCAGGCCCTCGCCCTGGGCGTCGACCACCACGGTCTGGCCCGGACGGAGCTCGCCGAACAGGATCTTCTCGCTCAGCGCGTCCTCGATCTCGCGCTGGATGGCGCGACGCAGCGGCCGGGCGCCCAGCACGGGGTCGTAGCCCTTCTCGGCGAGCAGCTGCTTGGCCGCGGGCGTGAGCTCCAGGCCCATGTCCTTGTCCTTCAGACGCGACTCGAGCTTGGCGATCATCAGGTCGACGATCTGGATGATCTCGTCCTGCGACAGCTGCGGGAAGACCACCACGTCGTCGACGCGGTTGAGGAACTCGGGCCGGAAGTGCTGCTTGAGCTCGTCGTTGACCTTGGCCTTCATCCGCTCGTACGACGTCGACAGGTCGCCGCCGGCCTGGAAGCCGGTCTGCAGACCCTTGGCGATGTCCCGGGTCCCCAGGTTCGTCGTCATGATGATGATGGTGTTCTTGAAGTCCACCACCCGGCCCTGGGAGTCGGTCAGGCGCCCGTCCTCGAGGATCTGCAGCAGCGAGTTGAAGATGTCCGCGTGGGCCTTCTCCACCTCGTCGAACAGGACCACCGAGAACGGCCGGCGGCGCACCTTCTCGGTGAGCTGACCGCCCTCGTCGTACCCGACGTAACCGGGAGGCGAGCCGAACAGCCGCGAGACGGTGTGCTTCTCGGAGTACTCGCTCATGTCCAGCTGGATGAGCGCGTCCTCGTCACCGAACAGGAACTCCGCGAGCGCCTTGGCCAGCTCGGTCTTCCCGACGCCGGTGGGGCCGGCGAAGATGAACGAACCGCCGGGACGCTTGGGGTCCTTGAGGCCCGCCCGGGTGCGCCGGATGGCCTGCGACAGCGCCTTGATCGCGTCGTTCTGGCCGACGACCCGCTTGTGCAGCTCGTCCTCCATGCGCAGCAGGCGGCTGGACTCCTCCTCGGTGAGCTTGACCACGGGGATCCCGGTGGCCAGTGCCAGCACCTCGGCGATGAGCTCCTCGTCCACCTCCGCGACCGAGTCGAGGTCGCCGGACTTCCAGGCCTTCTCCCGGTCGACCCGCTTGGCGGTGAGCTGCTTCTCGGTGTCGCGCAGGCGCGCGGCCTTCTCGAAGTCCTGCTCGTCGATCGCCGACTCCTTGTCGCGGCGCGCCTCGGCGATCTGCTCGTCGAGCTCGCGCAGCTCCGGCGGGGCGGTCATCCGGCGGATGCGCAGGCGCGCGCCCGCCTCGTCGATGAGGTCGATCGCCTTGTCCGGCAGGAACCGGTCGTTGACGTACCGGTCGGCCAGCTGCGCGGCGGCCACCAGCGCGCCGTCGGTGATGGACACCCGGTGGTGCGCCTCGTAGCGGTCCCGAAGGCCCTTGAGGATCTCGATGGTGTGGCTGAGCGTCGGCTCCGCGACCTGGATGGGCTGGAAGCGACGCTCCAGGGCGGCGTCCTTCTCGACGTGCTTGCGGTACTCCTCGAGCGTGGTCGCGCCGATGGTCTGCAGCTCGCCGCGGGCCAGCATCGGCTTGAGGATGCTGGCGGCGTCGATCGCGCCCTCGGCCGCGCCCGCGCCGACGAGGGTGTGGATCTCGTCGATGAACAGGATGATGTCGCCGCGCGTGCGGATCTCCTTGAGGACCTTCTTCAGCCGCTCCTCGAAGTCACCGCGGTAGCGGGACCCGGCGACCAGGGCGCCGAGGTCGAGGGTGTACAGCTGCTTGTCCTTGAGGGTCTCCGGCACGTCGCCGCGCACGATGTCCTGCGCCAGGCCCTCGACGACGGCGGTCTTGCCCACCCCGGGCTCGCCGATCAGGACCGGGTTGTTCTTGGTGCGGCGGGACAGCACCTGCATGACCCGCTCGATCTCCTTCTCGCGCCCGATCACCGGGTCGAGCTTGCCCTCCCGCGCGGCCTGCGTGAGGTTGCGCCCGAACTGGTCGAGCACGGCCGAGCCGGACGGGGTGCCCTCCTGCGGGCCGCCGGCGGCGACGGCCTCCTTGCCCTGGTAGCCGCTGAGCAGCTGGATGACCTGCTGGCGCACCCGGTTGAGGTCCGCGCCCAGCTTGCCGAGCACCTGGGCGGCGACGCCCTCGCCCTCGCGGATCAGGCCCAGCAGGATGTGCTCGGTCCCGATGTAGTTGTGGCCCAGCTGCAGCGCCTCGCGCAGCGACAGCTCGAGCACCTTCTTGGCGCGCGGGGTGAAGGGGATGTGGCCGGAAGGGGCCTGCTGGCCCTCGCCGATGATCTCCTGGACCTGCGAGCGCACCGCGTCCAGCGAGATCCCGAGCGACTCCAGCGCCTTGGCGGCGACGCCCTCACCCTCGTGGATCAGGCCCAGCAGGATGTGCTCGGTCCCGATGTAGTTGTGGTTGAGCATCCGCGCCTCTTCCTGGGCGAGGACCACCACACGACGGGCCCGGTCGGTGAATCTCTCGAACATCAGCACTCCTTGCCGCTGGGGTGCAGCCCGCGGGGAGGTCCCGCGAGCCTGGGACGGCGTCCTGCAAGGCTAACCGCGGCACCTGCCCGAGTCGTCCCGTGTTCGCCCCCGGCGTGATCCGTTCACCCAGCCGCAACACGACCGTGTCCGCGGCGTGTCCGGAGACGGCCGGTACGGCGTCAGCCCGCCACGTGCGCGACCACGGCCTCCACGACCTCCGGGGCGGCCAGGACGCGGTGGTGCCCGAGCCCGTCGGTGCTCACGAGGCGCGCGCCGGACCAGGCCTCGGCGACGGCGACGCCCACCGAGTACGGGACCTCCTTGTCGGCCCGGTCGTGCACCACGAGGGTGTCGGGCACCGGGCCGTCGCCGAGGTCGACCAGGTCCAGCGCCTCGAGCGGCCGGTCGACGATCTGCTCCAGCGCCCCGCGCAGGTGCGAGGCCGTGCGAGCGGTGAGTCCGAGCGCCCGGGAGAACTCCCCGAGCACCGCCGCGATCGCCGAGCTCGGCGCGACGAGCGCCACCCGGTGGGCGCTCAGCCGGCCGCGGAGCGCCAGCCCGGTCGCCGTGCAGCCCAAGGAGTGGGCGACCACCCCGACGACGGGGCCGAACGCGTCGTGCGCGACCTCGAGGGCGTCGACGATCTCCGGCAGCATGCCGCGCCCCGGCCCGAGCGCACCGGGCGCCGCATCCCCGTGGCTGGGCGCGTCCAGCGCCACGACCCGGAACCCGGCCTCGACCAGGGGACTCACGAACGCGCCGAGCTGGCCGCGCCAGCCGCCCCAGCCGTGGACGAGCAGCACCACCGGGCCGGTCCCCCACGCCTCGGCGACCACGTCCCCGCCCCGCGGCGCGGCCAGACGCACCACCTCGCCGGGCCCGGGACGCAGGTCGCGGCGCCGCTGGGCGCCGGGCGGCAGGGTGCACCACAGGTCCAGCGCCCGCCGGTCGGCGGCGGACGGCGCGACCGCCTGGAGCACGACGAGGCTCGTGCGCAGCCAGACCAGACCCGCCGTCGCGGCGACCCTGCGTCGCCACCGGCGTGCTCGACGGCGCAGCGTCGGGCGGGCCTCGGTGACGACGCTCATCCGGCCGCCTCCGCCGTCGCGTCCCGTCCCTCCACGCGCTCGCCCGGCGACCGTGCCGCATCGAGCAGCGCGGCGACCGCCGCGCGGGCGCGCTCCTCGGCCCGCGGGTCACCGAGCAGGCGGTGCTGGTGGTAGAAGCCGAGCATCACCGCGTGCAGGTCCACGGCGAACCGCTCCGGGTCCGCGTCCGCCCGGAAGTGCCCCTCGCGGATCCCACCGGCGAAGATCCGTGCGATCGAGCGGCCCAGCTCCAGATGCTGGTCGCGCAGCCGGTCACGCACCGGTCCCGGCTGCTCGTCGAGCTCGGTGCTGGACTTGACGAACACGCACCCCCCTGGCCGGCGCGTCAGCCCGCAGCTCAGCCACCCCTCGACGAGCGCCCACACCCTGGGCTCGCCGCGCGGCACGGACAGCGCCGGGAGCACGACCTCGGTGGCGAACTCCAGCGCCGCCGCGTCCAGCACGGCGAGCTGGAGCGCCTCCTTGGAGCCGAAGTGCGCGAACATCCCGCTCTTGGACATGCCGACCTCGGTGGCCAGCGAGCCGACCGTGAGGCCGCCCGAGCCCGGTGCGGCAGGCCAGCGCGACGGCCGCGCCGAGGATCGCCTCGCGGGTGCGCCCGCCCTTGGACTCGCGCACCGGCTCGAGCGGGACCCCGAGCAGGGCGAGGACGTGGGCGGCGGCTCTCGTCGGTTCCGTCACGCTGGCAAGAATAGTACGATCGTTCGTACTTTCGCCACCCCAGAGACCTGGGCGCGGCCACCCGGCGCCCCACGCGGCGCGCAACGGATCGAGCGCGGCGCTCCGCAGCGCCGTCCGGGATGTGGCCGCCCGACACGGGCCCAGCACCCCGTGGCCGCGTGGGCCGCCGCCTACCATCGCTGCGTGCCCGACTCCCCCGCCCGCCGCCGTCCACGTCGGTGGCCGCGCGCCGTGGGCCGGACGCTGGCCGCCGCGGCCGTCCTGGCGCTCGTCCCGGTGGCCTGGGTCCAGGCCGCCGGCCAGGCCGCACGTCGTCGCCGACCCCGCCGACGTCCCGCCGAGCGAGATCGCCATCGTGCTCGGCGCCGGGCTCGGGGCGGGCGGCACCCCCTCCCCGTACCTGCGTCGCCGCCTGGACGCAGCCGCCGACCTCTACGCCGCAGGGCAGGTCACCACGATCCTCGCCTCCGGCGACGGCGTGCTGGCCAGCCACGACGAGCCCGGCGCGATGCGTGACTGGCTGCTCGCCCGCGGCGTGCCGGACAGCGCGATCGTGCTCGACCGCGAGGGCGTGGACACCACCGCCTCCTGCGTCCGCGCGCACGAGGTGTTCGGCGTGGACCGGGCCGTCGTGATCACTCAGGACTACCACCTGCGCCGAGCGCTGTTCTCCTGCGGGTCGGCCGGGATCGACGTGGTGGGCGTCGGCGTCTCCGCGCAGAGCGCGAAGCCCGCCCAGGCGCTGTGGTGGCACATCCGCGAGGCGCCGGCCTCCGTCAAGGCCGCGTGGGACGCGATCTCCGCCTGAGCCGCGGCGAACGCGCCGTCACCAGGGGTGCAGGGCCGGGGCCTCGCCGGGGTACCCGTCGAACGCCGCGCGCTCGGCCGGCGTGAAGGCCCGCGGCGTGCCGCTGGCGGCGTCGAGCTGCACCATCCGGCTGCGAGCGCGCAGGTAGACGGTGCGCTCGGCATCCAGCACCTCGTAGGCCATGTCGACCGACGTCTTGCCGACCCGGGGCACCCAGACCTCCACGTCGATCGGCTGCGGACGGTACGTGAGCCGGCCCAGGTACTCGATCTCGTGCTTGACCACCACCAGGCGCGAGGAGGTCAGCTGGCCGTCGTCGTCCACGCCCATGTCGAACAGGGCGAACCGCGCGTCGTCCAGGTACCGCAGGTAGGCGGCGTTGTTGACGTGCCCGAACAGGTCGACGTCGGACCAGCGCACCTGCGTCCGCATGACGCCGCGGCCGGCCGGCCGGAGGCTCTGGCCTGACATGATCAGACCCTATCCGCGCGAGCCGGGGCCGTGTGAGACACCGAACCCGCGCGATCGGGGACACTGGTGTCCGTGCCGACCGTCCTCGACCCCACCCAGCTGCCCGATGCGCGCGAGCTCGCCGACCTGCGGCTGCTCGCGATCGATCTCGACGGCACGCTGCTCGGCGAGGGCATGACGGTCGACCCGAGGTTCTGGGACCTGGCCGAGGCGCTGACGTGCCGCGGGGTGCAGCTGTGTGCCGCCACCGGCCGGCAGCGCGGCACCCTGGTCGACCTCTTCGGTGACCGGCTCTCCCGGATGTCGGCGATCTGCGACAACGGCGCCTACCTCGAGCACCGGGGCCGCGTCCTGCACGCCGAGGTGCTCGACCCGGCGGTGATCGCTGCGACCGTCCGGGGCGTGCGCGGGCTCGCCGACGAGCGGCACCACCTGGCGATCGCGCTCACCGGCCCGGACACGGTGCTGCTGGAGTCGCCCTGGGACGACGCGGCGCTCGAGGCCGCTCGCTTCCTGCACCGGGCGCGCCGGGTGCCCGACGTGCTCGCGGAAGCCGGGCCAACGGTCAAGGTCGCGGTCTTCAGCCCCGCCCGGATGGACGGCCCGCTGCTGGACGCCCTGCACCGGGCGAGCCCGGGATGCCGCGTGGTGCAGGGCCACGACCACTGGGTCGACGTCGTGGGCGCCGACGTCGACAAGGGGACCGCGCTGCGCAGGCTGCAGGACGAGCTCGGGATCGGTCCCGAGCAGACCGCCGCGTTCGGGGACCACCTCAACGACATCGGCATGCTGCGGGCCGTGGGGATGTCGTTCGCGATGGCCAACGCCCGGCCCGACGCCCTGGCCGCGGCACGCTTCCGCGCCCCGTCGAACACCGAGGCGGGTGTGGTCCTGCGTGCTCGAGGCGATGCTCGACCGGATGGGCTGACCGCTCAGCGGGCCAACGCCGCCTCGAACTCGGCGAGCGCCGCGGCGGAGAACAGCACGAACCGCACCTCCTCGATCCCTGCGCGCGGGTGCCGCCCCGCCCACTCCCGGACCGCCTCCACCGCGATCCGCGCGACGTCGACCATCGCCCAGCCGTAGGCCCCGCCGCTCACCGCAGGGAACGCGATCGAGCGCGCGCGCAATCGGTCGGCCACGTCCAGCGACCTGGCGAAGCAGGCAGCGAGCAGGCGCGGGTTCGGTCTGGCCCCTGGTCCGGTTCGGGCCGACCGTGTGCACCACCCAGCGGGCCGGCAGCTCGCCGCGCCTCGGTCGCCACCGCCTCGCCCACCGGCAGGCCGTCCGGCCACGTGCTCCGACGCACCCGACGGCAGGCCTCGAGCAGTGCCGGGCCGGCCGCGGCGTGCAGGGCGCCGTCCACCCCTCCGCCGCCCAGCAGCGTTGAGTTCGCCGCGTTGACGACGACGTCGGTCGCGGTTCGGGTCAGGTCGCCGCGCTCCGCCGTGATCCGCATGGGATCCAGCCTGCACCCTGCCCGCGGGCGTCGACCAGGCCCACCGGGCCCGCACGGCGGGCACCGGTTTTGTGCCGCCCCCGCGGCGGCGGCAGAGTGGCCCGGCAGCCACCGACCACGGAGGGGACGAGATGCAGCACCGCACCATCGGCGGACGGACGGTCGGAGCGATCGGGCTGGGCGCGATGCCCATGTCGATCGAGGGCCGTCCGGACGAGGCCAGGTCGATCGCGACGGTCCACGCCGCGCTCGAGGCCGGCGCGACGCTGTCGACACCGCCGACGCGTACCACCTCAACGCGACCGACGTCGGGCACAACGAGCTCCTGGTCGCCAAGGCGCTGCGCCTGGCCGGCTCGGCCGCGCACGACGTGCTCGTCGCGACCAAGGGCGGGCACCGCCGGCCCGGCGACGGCACCTGGTACACCCAGGGCGACCCGGTGTACCTCAAGACCGCATGCGAGGCGTCGCTGCAGCGCCTGGACGTCGAGGCCATCGGCCTCTACCAGTTCCACCGCCCCGACCCGACGGTGCCGTACGAGGACTCCGTCGGGGCTCTCCGCGACCTGCTCGACGAGGGCAAGATCCTCATGGCCGGCATCTCCAACGCGAACCCGGAGCAGATCCGGCTCGCGAACGAGGTCCTGGGCGGACGCCTGGCGTCGGTGCAGAACCAGTTCTCGCCCCGGTTCCGCAGCAGCGAGCCCGAGCTCGAGCTGTGCGCGAAGCTCGGCATCGCTTTCCTGCCGTGGAGCCCGCTGGGCGGGATCGCGAACGCCGGCAGCTCGGCTCGCGGCACACCGCGTTCGCCGAGGTGGCCGAGAACCGCGGGGTCAGCCCGCAGCAGGTCGCGCTGGCCTGGGAGCTGGCCAAGGCCCCGGTGGTGATCCCGATCCCCGGCGCGAGCCGGCCCGAGTCGATGCGCGACTCGGCCAAGGCAGCCGACCTGGTGCTCAACGAGGACGAGTTCGCGCTGCTGGACGCCTGAGGCCGGCCGCGCGGCTCAAGCCTCCAGGAGCAGGGTGACCGGCCCGTCGTTGACCAGCTCGACGGCCATGTCCGCGCCGAACACGCCGGTCTCGACCCGCAGGCCACGCTCGCGCAGAGCTCGCGCCAGATCGGCGACCAGAGGCTCGGCGACCGGTCCGGGCGCGGCCGCGTTCCAGGTCGGGCGCCGGCCCTTGCGGGTGTCGGCGTAGAGCGTGAACTGGCTGACCACGAGCACCGGCGCGCCGACGTCGACGGCCGCGCGCTCGCCGCGCAGGATGCGCAGCTCGGCCACCTTCCGGGCGATCCGCTCGACCTGCTCGGGCCCGTCGTCGTGGGTCGCGCCCACCAGCACGAGCAGGCCGGGCTCGTCGATCGCGCCGACCACCTCGCCGGCCACCCGCACGGCCGCACGGGTCACCCGCTGGACGACCGCCCGCACCTCACCACCCGCCGGATCGTGGACCCTGGCGCCGGGGGCCCGAGCCGAGGGCCGGGCGCACGTCGACCAGGTACACGATCGCGCCGACCGCGGCGATCAGCACCAGGAATCCGATCGGCGCCCACAGCGGCGGCATGGCCACGAAGGACACCGCCGTGCACAGCCCGGTGATCGCGACCCAGAAGCCCTTGGTCCGCTTGCCGGCGGCGACGAACGCCTGGGGCGGCCGCCGGGCCGCATCGATCAGGGCGAACACGCTGAACAGGAACACCAGGATGTACAGCAGGCCGAAGACGAGGAGCTGGACACGAAGCACGGGCAAAGCCTACGGGTGCCCGCACGACGGTGACGACGGCCGCTGCGTCCGTCAGCCGACCACGACCCGGCCGCGCCCCTGGAGCTTGGCCTGGTACAGCGCCTCGTCGGCGCGGGCGTACAGCGCGGCGAGGTCCGTCTCGCGCATGGCCGGCGCGTGGGTGCAGCCCACCGACACGCTCAGGGCAAGGACCCGTCCGAGGTGGTTCATGGGGCTGGTGCGGACCGCGTCGTGGAACCGCTCCATGACCTCGGCCACCTCGTCCGGCGCGCCGCAGGGCAGCAGCGCGGCAAGCTCGTCGCCGCCGAGCCGCGCGACGGTGGCCTTGCTCGGGCAGGTGGTGCGCAGCAGCGCGGCGACGTGCACCAGTGCCGCGTCGCCGACCGGGTGCCCGTAGGTGTCGTTCAGCGTCTTGAAGTGGTCGAGGTCGATGATCGCCAGCCCGGTGCCGAGGCTGAAGTCGCCCGGCAGGCACGGCGTCTCGAGCACCTCGCGGGCGACCTCCTCCAGGCGCCTGCGGCTGGCCAGGCCGGTGAGCTGGTCGATCGCGGCGATCTCGCTGAGCCTCGCGGTCAGGGAGTCCTGGCGGTGGGCCACCATCTGCAGGGCGCTGGTGACCATCACGATGCCTGCGGTGAGCACGAACGCGTCGGCCATCGCATCGCGTGCCGGCAGCAGCACCAGGACCAGGACCAGCTCCGCAGCCGCGGCGAGCACGGACACCGCCCACGCCGCCCTGGCTCTCAGGTTGGCGGCCGCGAACACCACCGGGTAGAGGAAGCCGAGCTGGCCGGCGGCGCGGGTGTCGCCGGTGCCCATGCTGAGCAGGAGCACGACCAGGACGCCGATGACCGATCCCGCCCACCAGAGCCAGTCCGGCAGCCGGTCGGGCACCGAGCCGGCGATCACCGCGACCGCAACGAGCCCGATGCCGATGGCGGTCGCCTGGGCCAGGGTGGCGGGCGTGCTGGTCGCCAGGCCGACCAGGGTGCCCACCAGCTCGTAGCCCACCACCGCCGTAGCAGCGGCGAGCGCGACCGCGGCGGCGGTGCGACCCGCTGCGACGCGGTCGCGCGGCACGAGCCGCTCGACGGTGGTCACGTCCATCCATCGACCGGTCGTCCGACGACCTTGGTACTCCAGCCAGGTGACGGGCCGGGTGAATACCTCGGACATCTAGATCTCCGGGAGGGTCGCGCGGGCGGCCTCCGGGTCGGCACCGGCCGTCTCGGTCAGGTCCACCACGAGCGAGCGCAGCAGCAGGACCAGGCCCTGGGCGTGCAGGTCACCGCCCGGCACCAGCCGCCACGGGTCGGTGCGTGCGGCGGCCTCGGACAAGGTGCGGCGCGCCGTCGCCGTCCCCGCACCGGTGGACAGGGCGAGGCCCAGCTCCTCCGCGCCGCGGCGAGCGAGGTCGACGGCGTCGGCCAGCGGGTCGAGCAGGTCCGCCGCAGCGCCGGTCGCGCCCGCCGGACGCGCCACCACGCTCTCGGCCCGCCGGGCCAGCACTCGGGCGTTGCGCATCGCACGGTCGGCGAGCGTGGCAGCGGCGACCTGGGCCGCGAGCTCGTCACGGTGCCGCCGGAACGCCGGGGACAGCCGCGCGGTCTGCCTCGCGCTCACCGCGGCCGACCGCCAGGTGTCCAGCACCGGCTGGGAAGCCCGCCCCCGCAGCAGTGCGCGGCGCACAGTCGCCGGGTCCCGCGTGCGCAGCCCCTCGGCGAGCGACCGCAGCACCTCGGCGATCTCGGACATCGCCTCCTCGGCCACGGCCCTGACGCGGCGGCGCGGGTCCTGCGGGGACAGTGCGGCGACCACGAGCGCCATCACGCCGCCCACCAGCGCGTCCAGCCAGCGCTCCAGTGGCCCGCCCGTGCCCGAGGCCGGCAGCACCACCACGATCATCGCCTGCACGCCGGCCTGGACCGCCAGCAGGTCGCCCCGGTCCAGGAACCGGGCGACGAGCACGGCGGCCGCGAGCACGAGCGCGACCTGTACGGGGCCGGTCCCGATCTGGTGCACCAGCAGATCCCCGGCCAGCACGCCGACGGCCACGCCGATCGCCATCTCGGCCACCCGCCGCAGGTTGCGGTCCGCGCTGAACCCCAGCGCGATCCAGGCCGCGACCGGCGCGAAGAACGGGTACTGGTGGCCGAGCCCGTACCGCGCGGCCGCGTAGGCGGCGCCGGCCGCGATCGCCGCGAGCAGGACGGGCACCGCCGCACGGCGCACCCGGCCCCAGCCCTGCCGGGCGCGGGCGCGCAGCACGAGCGCGCCGGTCACCTCCCGGGCGGCGGGAGGCCGATCCGCGGCCGGGGCGCCGGCCGGTCGGTCGAGACCCCCTCCGCTGGCACGACGACCTCCTGGCCGGCCGCGACGGCACCGCCCTCGCAGTCCACCAGCAGCTCGGCGTCGGTGGGTGCGCTGCGCTTGAGCACGGCGAGCGCCACCGGGCCGAGCACGTGGTGGCGGGCGACCGTGGTCACGTGCCCGACCTCGCGCTCCTCGACCCGCACCGGCGCCCCCGGGCGCGGCACCAGGTGACCCGACCCGTCCAGGTGCAGCATGGCCAGCCGGCGCGGCGGCCGACCCATGTTGTGCACCCGGGCGATCGTCTCCTGGCCCCGGTAGCAGCCCTTGTCCAGGTGCACGGCGGTGCGCAGCCAGTCCAGCTCGTGCGGGATCGTGCGGTGGTCGACCTCGGTGGCGGCGCGCGGACGCCACGCCTCGACCCGCAGCGCCTCGGTCGCCCAGGTCCCGGCCAGGCGCCAGCCGGCCTGCTCGCGGGTGGCGATCTCGGCCGCCAGACGGTCGCGCGGCACGAGAACCAGCCGCCAGGCCCGGTCCCGGCCGGGGTGCTCGGCGTCCGCGGGCCCGTACCTGGTGCTGCCCGGCGCCGTCGTCGGCCACGGGTCGTGCCAGGTCGGTGACTCGCCGTCGACGCCGTCCTGCGCCACGGCCTCGCCCAGCGCCGCCCACCGATCGGTCACGTCGGCGACCTCGACCCGCCGGGTGAAGCGCATCGAGTCCAGCCAGGCGGCCAGCGCCGGCGCGGTCTCGGTGATCAGCCACGTGGTCGAGCCGTCGTCGACCACCGCTGCGGCGTGCTCGACGTGCCCGTGCGGGCTGAGCACGAGCGTCTCGGTCGAGACGTGCGGCGCCAGGCGCTCCAGGTGCTGGGAGGTGATCGCGTGGAGCCAGGTGAGCCGGTCAGGGCCCTCGACGCTCACCACCCCGAGGTGGGACTGGTCGACCACTGCCCCACCGGCCTCCAGGGCGCGCTGCTCGCCGGTCGGGTCGCCGTAGTGCCACGCGACGCCCTCGTCAGGGCCGGAGGCGGCCACGGCTCCGGAGCGTGCGAGCAGCGGGCTTCGCCGGTGGCCGGCGTCCGGGCCGCTCATCCGACCCGCCCCATCCGCATCGCGACGTAGCTCTGCAACGGCTCGCCGAACGCGGCGATGTCCCAGGTCCACATCAGCTCGCCGTCCACCAGCCCCAGCAGGCGCGAGGCAGCCGTGACCTCCGCAGCGTCGGCGGTGCGCGCCATGAGGTCGGACGCGAGGTCGATCCGCCCGCCCGAGGCCACCCCGGCGTACAGGGTGAGGTAGCCGGCCGGGTCGGTGACCATCAGCTCTACCGGGAAGCGACCCTTCGGCAGGTCCTCGGGACGGTCGGGCGTCACCCGCCAGTAGCCCTGCTCGGTGCCCCAGGTCTGGTCGGAGTCGGCCAGGCGCAACGTCGAGCGCCAGGTGAGGTACGGACCGCCGTCGTGGTCCACCTCGACCTCGCCGACCACGGAGACGCGAGGGATCTGCGGGTAGGCGACCTCACCCGTGCCCCGCCAGCGCCCCACGAGCCAGGCGAGCGGGTACACCTCAGGGGCCAGGCCGTCGGGGATGACGAAGGGCATCCCTCAGCGCTGGCCCTTGTAGAGCTTGAGCACGACGTAGACGGCGAACCACCCGATGGTCACCGTCGCCGCCACGAGGAGGCCGATGTAGAACAGCTCCAGACCGGTCATGGTCCCGATCCTAGGCGCCCGCGGCGCCTCCGCCGCTCCGGCGGGCCGTCAGCCGAGCAGCACGCGTCCCACGACGTACACCAGGATCCCGCTCACGGACACCGGCAGCAGCAGGGCCGAGACCGCGGCCGTCCGGCGCGACAACGCCGGCACCCGTTCGAACAGCAGGTGCAGCACAGCGACCAGCAGACCCACCGCGACGCCGATCAACCCCCCGGCGGCCGGCCCCACCTGGGCCATCACCACGCCGCCGCCCACCCCGCCCAGCGCACCGGCGAACACGGTCAGCCCGGCGGCGGTCCAGCCGCCGAACGGCACCGCCGAGGCTGCCGCGGCGAAGAACAGCGCGAGCGCACCCGTGACCACCAGACCCACGCCGACGGGCGTGCGCAGGGCCGCGACCCAGCCCGCCGCGGCCGAGGCCAGCAGCACACCGCTGACGCCGCCGGCCACCGACTCGACCAGCCGGCGTCGCCCGTCGCTGCGGGCGAGCTCGTGGACGAACGCCAGCAGCACCGCGAGCGCGACCACCTCCGGCAGACCGCGCAGCACCGGGTCGCCCCGCGTCAGGCTCACCGCGAGGACGCCGCCACCGCCGCCGAGCGCGACGACCACGGCCGAGCCCTGCGGCGCGGGCAGGCGCAGCAGCGTCGGCCAGCCGACGGCGAACCCGAGCGCCACGGCGACGGCGGCGAGCGTGACCCATGGCTCGCCGAGCACGCCGGCGCCGGCCACCAGGGCGGCTGCCGCTGCGCTCAGCACGGAGCGGGTGGTGACGTGCATGCGTCGCTCGATCGGGTGCGGGGGCCAGGACGGGGAGCAGTCTCGCAGATCATGGGGCCGCACCTGGACCTCGGCCCTCGGCGGTACGGTTGGTCCGCCAACGACCGGGAGGCACACCCGCCATGGCGGATCTGCTGCTGCTCACGCCGTCGACCGGAGGCTCGGCCCAGGTGCTCCCTGCCCTGGGACTGCTCGCCCACCGGGTCCGTGTGCTGCCCGTGGAGCCCTCTGCCCTGCTCGACGCCCCGGACGCCGACGTACTGCTGCTCGACGCGCGCCGCGACCTGGCGACCGCGCGGTCGACCTGCCGCCTGCTGCGCGCCACCGGGCTGACGGTGCCGCTCGTGCTGGTGCTCACCGAGGGTGGCCTGACCGTCGTGACCGGTGAGTGGGGTGCCGCGGACATCCTGCTCGAGGACTCCTCGCCCGCCGAGGTCGAAGCCCGCCTGAGGATCGTCATGGAGCGCTCGGCGGCGAGCGCGGCCGAGGACGAGCCCTCGGAGATCTCCTCGGGCGACCTGACGATCGACCCGGGGGGCTACACCGCCCGGGTCCGGGGGCGCGCCCTGGACCTGACGTACAAGGAGTTCGAGCTCCTCAAGTACCTCGCCCAGCACCCGGGCCGGGTGTTCACCCGGGCGCAGCTGCTCCAGGAGGTCTGGGGCTACGACTACTTCGGCGGCACCCGCACCGTGGACGTCCACGTCAGGCGGCTGCGCGCCAAGCTCGGTCCGGAGCACGAACAGCTCATCGGCACCGTGCGCAACGTCGGCTACCGGTTCGACCCGCCGCGCACCCGACCCGACGGCGACGCCGCCGAGGAAGAGGCCGCGGAGCGCGCCTGAGCCCCGGCCTGGCGGCTCGCCTATCCTGAGCCCGGGAGAGCCGGGAGGTCTGGTCGGCACACCCGATCCGCACCCGAGGAGGCCCATGTCCCGCCGCGCCCGTCTCGCGCGACTGGCCGCTCGTCCGGTCTCCGGGCTGTTCGCCCGGATCAGCCCGGACGACGAGCGCAACATCGTCGACGCCCTGCGCACCGAGAAGGCCGGCGGCGCGCTGCTCCTGCTCGGCGCCCTGGTCGCCCTGGTCTGGGCGAACTCCCCGTGGTCCGACGGCTACGAGGCGTTGCGGCAGACAGTGGTGGGACCGGCGGCCCTGCACCTGGACCTGTCGCTGGCCGCCTGGGCGAACGACGGTCTGCTGACGATCTTCTTCTTCGTGGTGGGCCTGGAGCTCAAGCGCGAGATCGTCGCCGGCGAGCTGCGGCGCCCCGCGAGCGCGGCCCTGCCCGTGGTCGCGGCGGTCGGTGGCATGCTCGTGCCCGCGGCCCTGTTCGTGCTGGTCAACCTGTCCGGCGGTGACCTGCGGGGCTGGGCGGTGCCGACGGCGACCGACATCGCGTTCGCGATCGCCGTGCTGGCGGTGGTGGGCCGCAGCCTGCCGAACTCGCTGCGCGCCTTCCTGCTGACCCTGGCCGTGGTCGACGACCTGCTCGCGATCATCGTCATCGCGGTCGCGTACTCCGACTCGATCTCGTTCGGCTGGCTCGCCGCGTCGCTCGGCGCGGTGGCGGTGTTCGGCCTGCTCACCCGCCGGCGGATCACCTCCGCCTGGCTGCTCGTGCCGATCGGGGTGGTCGCCTGGGCCTTCATGCACGCCTCGGGTGTGCACGCGACGATCGCCGGCGTGCTGCTCGGCCTGGTGGTGCCCGGCACGCCGGACGAGAGCGAGGAGCACTGCCTGGCAGCCCACATCGAGCACCGCTGGCGGCCCATCTCGGCCGGCTTCGCCGTGCCGGTCTTCGCCCTGCTCGCGGCGGGAGTCTCGCTGAGCCCTGAGGCGTTGCTGGCCGCGGCGAAGGACCCGGTGGCGCAGGGCATCGGGCTGGGGCTCGTGCTCGGCAAGCCGCTGGGGATCCTCGGCGGCACCTGGCTCGTGGCGAAGGCGACCAGGACGCCGCTGGCCGCGGGTCTGGGCTGGGGCGACGTCCTGGCGGTCGGCTTCGTGGCCGGCATCGGGTTCACGGTGTCGCTGCTCATCGGCTCCCTGGCGTTCGGGGAGGGCAGCGCCACCGAGGAGCACGCCCGAGCCGCGATCCTGGTGGCGTCGGTGGTCGCCGCCGGCCTGGGCGGGCTCAGCCTGGCCCGCCGCGACCGCCACCACGCCGCGGTGGCGGCGGCGGCCTAGATGCGCACAGCTCCCGACGCCTCCGCCATCCTGATGGACGGTCCGTGGCAGCACCGCTTCGTGGCCGCCAACGGCGCCCGGTTCCACGTCGCCGAGGCGGGTGACGGACCGCTGGTGCTCCTGCTGCACGGCTTTCCCCAGATGTGGTGGGCCTGGCGCGCGCAGATCCCTGCGCTGGCGGAAGCCGGCTACCGGGTCGCGGCCATGGACCTGCGCGGGTCCGGTGCGTCGGACAAGCCGCCGCAGGGCTACGACGTGCCGACCCTGACGCGCGACGTCGCCGGGGTGATCCGTTCGCTCGGGGTCGGCGAGGCGGTGGTGGTCGGCCACGGCCTGGGCGGCACCGTCTCCTGGTCCATGCCGACCCTGCGCCCGGCGGTGACCCGCGCCGTGGCGGCGCTGGGCGCGGTCCACCCGACTCGGATGCACACCGCGGCGGCGGCCCGGCCGCTGCTGCTGCGCTCGACCTCCCGCCGGCTGGCGTTCTTCCAGCTGCCCTGGTTCCCCGAGCGCCGGCTCACCCGCGGGGACCTGGCCTCTCGCCTGCTGCGCGAGTGGGGGGCGGGGCCGTGGCTCACGCCGGACGCCGCGGCGACCTACCGCACGGCCATGCAGGTGCCGTTCGCCGCGCACTCCTCGATGGAGAGCCTGCGCTGGCTGGTGCGCTCGACCCCACGGGTGGACGGGCAGCGGTACCTCGCCGCGATGCGTTCCCCGATCGAGGTGCCCGTGCTCCAGGTGCACGGCGGGGCGGACCGCTGCCTGCCCCCGGAGACCCTCGGTTCGGCCACGACCGACCACGGCCGGCCCTTCCGGCTGGAGATGGTGCCCGGGGCCGGGCACTTCCTGCCCGAGGAGGCCAGCGAGGCCACGACCGCGCTGCTCCTCGACTGGCTCGCGACGCTCGCCTGAACCCGGCACGCCGGTGCGTCACGCGGGCCCGGCGATGTCCCCGAGGACGTGGGACGAGGCCTTGACGAGCCGCTGCGCGGCGACCGGGTCGGTCTCCCCCGCCCCGGCCGACGGGCACCAGCGGGCCACCGGGCACGCCCCGCACGCCGGCCGACGCGCGTGGCAGGTGCGCCGGCCGTGAGCGATGAACCGGTGCGAGGCCATGGTCCACTCTCGCCGCTCGAGCATCGCGCACAGCTCGCTCTCGACCTGGACCGGGTCCTCGGACTCGGTCAGACCGAGGCGCCGGGTGACCCGCAGCACGTGGGTGTCCACCGGGAGGCCCGGGACGCCGAACGCGTTGCCGAGCACGACGTTCGCCGTCTTGCGGCCCACACCCGGCAGGGTGACCAGGTGCTTCATCCGGTGCGGCACCTCGCCGTCGAACCGCTCGACGAGCGCGCGGCCGAGCCCGATCAGCGCGCGGGCCTTCGAGCGGAAGAACCCGGTCGAGCGGATCAGGTCCTCGAGCTCGCCGACGTCCGCCCCCGCGTACGCCTCCGCCGTGGGGTACCGGGCGAACAGCGCCGGCGTGACCAGGTTGACCCGCACGTCCGTGGTCTGCGCCGAGAGCAGGGTTGCGACGAGCAGCTGGAGAGGGTCGACGAAGTCCAGCTCGCAGTGCGCGTCCGGGTAGGCGCCGGCGAGCTCGCGGTTGATGCGGCGGGCCCGCCGGGTGCGGGCCAACGAGGTCTCCTGGGGTGCTTCGGGTAGTGGCGCAGCGGGCATGCGCGCCAGCGTAGGTCCGGCCCCCCACACGGCTGTCGGGACGTCCGCGAGGTGCGGGCAGCCGTTGGAGTGAACCGCCGCCGCGCGCCTCAAGCGAGCCTCCGGCCTCACCGATCTCATCAGCGAGACCGCTGACCGTCCCGCGGCCCACGAGAGAGCGGAGCGCCCACCGATGATCGTCACGCGTACCGGCGACGTCGTCGGCCTGGACTCCGCCGCGACCCGGCGTGCGGTCCGTGCCGAGCGCGCCAGCGTGACGCGGTGGCGGCGGCTGCTCCGGTCCCGACTGGACCTGCTGGTGGCGACCTACGCGCCGCCGGAGCCCCTCGGCGAGATGGGCTGGGACGTTCTGCCGCAGGCGCAGCTCGCCGCGCCGGACCCCGACGAGCTGCGGGCCGCGATCGGGAGCTCCCCTGCCGAGGCCGACCGGGTCGGTGCGATGCGCACGCTGCGCGACCTGGATCGGCGCCTCGCCGGGTACGCCGCCGAGCTCGACCGCGCCCTCGACGCGACCACCGAGGCACTCGTGATGCGCCTGGTCGCCGACGAGCTCGACCGCCCGGTCCGCGAGAGCTGAGCAGCGCGCCACGCCGGTCGGAGCACGGTTCGGTGTGCGGTGGGTCCATTCCGGCCGAAGTGCGCCTAGTGTGGAACCGGAAAGAGACGTGGGTCACACGCGGCGGAGGCTCAGGTGAACGACGACGCGGTGCTGCAGGCTCCTCTGTTCCGGGCGATCGACGAGGATGCCTCACGGGCTCTGCTGCGCACGATGGCGCGCATCGAGCTGCCCCGTGGGCGGGCACCGTTCCACGAGGGCGACCCGGGTGATCGCCTCTACGTGATCGGCTCCGGGACGGTCAAGCTCGGCCGCCGTGCCCCCGACGGCCGGGAGAACCTGCTCTCGGTGCTGGGGCCAGGCGAGATGTTCGGCGAGCTCTCGCTGTTCGACCCGGGCCCCCGGACCGCCACGGCCACGGCCGTGAACGACACGCTGCTGTACGAGCTCAGCCACGACGAGCTCATCGCCTGGATCGCGGAGCACCCTCCGGTGGCCATCCATCTGCTCCAGGCGTTGGCGCACCGGCTGCGGCGGACGAACGAGGCACTCGCGGACCTCGTGTTCGCCGACGTGCCCGGACGCGTTGCCAAGGCTCTGCTCGACCTGTCCACCAGGTTCGGAGAGCCCGTGGAGGACGGGCTGCGGGTGGCCCACGGTCTCACGCAGGAGGAGCTCGCCCAGCTGGTGGGCGCCTCGCGGGAGACCGTGAACAAGGCGCTGGCGGACTTCACCACGCGCGGCTGGGTGCGTCGCGAGGGCCGGGCGGTGGTGCTCCTGGACGTCGAGCGTCTCGAGCGCCGCGCGCGCTGAGCCCGACGGTTCAGGCGAGCTCGACCACCAGCTCCACCTCGACCGGCGCGTCGAGCGGCAGCACGGCGACGCCGACGGCCGTCCGGGCGTGCATCCCGGCCGGCCCGAACACCTGCCCGACCAGCTCGCTGGCTCCGTTGATCACCTGGGGCTGACCCGTGAAGGACGGGTCGCTGGCGACGAACCCGATGAGCTTGACCACCCGCACGACCCGGTCCACGCTGCCCGCCTGCTCGGCCACGGCGGCCAGCGCGTTGAGCACCGCGACCCTTGCCTGCTGGTACGCCACGTCGGGCGGGACCAGGCCGTCGCCGTCGCCGACCTTGCCGGTCACCGGCAGAGCGCCGTCGACGAAGGGCAGCTGCCCCGCAGTCCACACGTAGCTGCCGGTGCGCACCGCCGGCACGTAGGCGGCGGCGGGCGCGGGCACGGCCGGCAGCGTCAGGCCCAGCTCGTGCAGCCGTTGGGAAGGGCTCGTGGTCATGACTGCCCTCCGGTGGGCCGCTTGAGGTAGGCCACCAGGCCGTTGCCGTCCGGCCCGGGCACCACCTGCACGAGCTCCCAGCCGTCCGAGCCCCACTGGTCGAGGATCTGCTTGGTGGCGTGCACGATGAGCGGGACGGTCGCGTACTCCCAGGTGGTCATGGCGGCACGCTACCCGCCGCGCGCCACGCCCTGCTCGGGGTCGACGCCGGGAAGCGCCCGGGCGCCGCCGACCAGCGCCAGCTCGGGGGCGGCCTCGAGGACCTCGCGCCAGGACTCGACGTCCGGGAACCGGCGCAGCAGCGCCCGGCGTTCGCGCTCGGTCATGCCACCCCAGACCCCGAACGCGATCTTGTGGTCGAGGGCGTCGACGAGGCACTGGAAGCGCACGGGGCAGCGCAGGCACACCTCGCGCGCAGCGCGCTGCGCAGCACCCTCGACGAACAGGTCGTCGGGAGATGACTGTCCGCACGCGCCGTACGCGGTCCAGTGCTGGTCGTGCACGGCGAAGCTCCTCTCCCCCGCTGATCACGGTAGTTCGTCCCACACCGTTCACAAATGGGCCCTTCGGGCCCTTGCGGGCGGACCGGACTGCCCAACCTGCACCAGCCCTTCACCCCGGGACGGGTGAGCCCGCCAGAGGCTCCCGTACCCTGGTCGCCATGTCGTCCCGTCGTCCGGCGTCCGCCCGGCAGGTCAACGCCCTCCAGGCGATCGGGCTCTTCGTCGCCTTCGTGCTGGTCGCGACCATCGGTGGCGTGCTGTCCGCCGGCCTGTTCATGCCCGCGGTCGCCACCACTAGTGCGCTCACCGACACGACGGTCGGGATGTTCGACGACCTGCCCGCCGACATCGAGCTCCCCCAGCTGAGCGAGAAGTCCTTCATCTACGCCGCGGACGGCACCCTGCTGGCGACCTTCTACAACCAGAACCGGATCGTCGTCCCGCTGTCGGAGATCTCCAAGGACATGCAGAACGCGGTCATCGACGTGGAGGACCGCCGCTACTACGCGCACGGCGCCGTGGACCTGCCCGGCATGGTGCGTGCGCTCGCCACGAACCAGCTCACCGACTCCAACCAGGGCGCGTCGACCCTCACCCAGCAGTACGTCAAGAACCTCCTCATCCAGTCCGCCGAGCAGATCGAGGACCCGGTCGCGCGCGCGGCGGCGATCAACGAGGCGCGTGACGCCGGCGGCGTGGAGGGCTACGGCCGCAAGCTCCGCGAGGCCAAGCTCGCCGTGACGCTCGAGCAGAAGCTGAGCAAGGACGAGATCCTCCAGGGCTACCTGAACATCGCCCAGTTCGGCACCGCGCTGTACGGCGTGGAGGCCGCGGCGAGGGAGTACTTCTCGATCTCGGCGAAGGACCTGGACTACCTCCAGGCCGCGACCATCGCCGGGATCACCCGCAGCCCGTCGGCCTTCGACCCGGAGCGCAACCCGGACAAGGCCCAGGCGCGCCGCAACGTCGTGCTCGCCGCCATGCTGCGCGAGGGCCACATCACGCAGGCCGAGTACGACCAGGGCAAGGCAACCCCGATCGCGGACACGCTCAAGGTCGGGCAGGACCGGCGCAACTGCACCGCCGCGGACGACGCCGTGCCGGGCTCGTCGTACTTCTGCGACTACGTGACCCAGATCATCCGGCAGGACCCGGCGTTCGGTGACACCGCCGCCAAGCGCGACAAGCTGCTCAACGAGGGCGGGCTGAAGATCTACACCACGCTGGACCCGAAGATGGAGGCCGACGCGATCGCCGCGGTCGACGGCGCCGTCGCGCCGGGCGACGCCTCGGGCGTGGGTGTCGCGCTGTCCGTGGTCGAGCCCGGCACCGGGAAGATCAAGGCGATGGCGCAGAACACCGTCTACGACCCGTCGACCGACGCGCCACCCGGGCACACCTCGGTCAACTACAACACGGATTACGCCTACGGCGGCTCGAGAGGCTTCCCGCCCGGCTCGACGTTCAAGCCGTTCACCCTGCTCGAGTGGCTCAAGGAGGGGCACGCACTCAAGGAGGTCGTCAGCGGCACGCCTCGCAAGTACTCGATGAGCGAGTTCAACGCGCCCTGTACCGGGCTGGGCAACGGCACGTTCCCGCTCGCGAACTCCGAGGGCGGCCCGGGCTTCATGACGGTGCTCGACGCGACCAAGAACTCGGTCAACAACGCCTTCATGGACATGGCGACCAAGCTCGACCTGTGCAAGATCTTCACCGGCGCCGAGGACCTGGGCGTGCACCGGGCAGACGGTGCCGACATGCGGATCGTGCCGTCCGGCGTGATCGGCACCAACGAGATCGCTCCGCTGACCATGGCCGCCGCGTTCGCCGCGTTCTCCGCCGATGGCGTGTTCTGCAACCCGATCGCGATCGAGAAGGTCGAGGACCGCGACGGCAAGGAGCTCAGCGTGCCGGACGCCGGGTGTCGCCAGGCGATCAGTCCGGACCTCGCCCACGCGGTCACCTACGGCCTGAGCTTCGTGTGGGACGGCACGGCCAGGAACGTGCCGCGGCTGCCCGACGGCCGACCGGCCTCGGGCAAGACGGGTACGACGAGCGCGAACGAGCACACCTGGTTCGTGGGCTTCACCAAGCAGCTGTCGACCGCTGTGTGGGTCGGCCACCCGCAGGGCATGATCCCGATGCACAACGAGACGATCAACGGGATCTACCGCAGGTACGTCTACGGTTCGGACATCGCTGCGCCGGCCTGGCGCTCGTTCATGGTGCCGGCGAGCGCAGGCATGCCCGTCGAGGGGTTCGCCGCGCCGCCGTCGTCGATGGTCAACGGCGTACAGGTCACCGTGCCGCGGGTCGCCGGGATGTCGCCGACCGCGGCGACCCAGACGCTCAGGGCAGCCGGGTTCCACGTCAAGACGACCGACGTGACCGTCTTCTCGAGCTACCCGGCCGGGACGGTCGCGGACACCTCTCCGGGCGGCGGGAGCCGCACCGTGCGCGGATCGGTCGTCACCCTCACCCTCTCCAAGGGGCCCGAGCCCGCACCGCCGCCGCCGCCGCCGTCGACCCCGCCGCCGAAGGACAACAACGGCCACGGCGGCGGGAACAACGGCGGGCTCCCGATCACCCCGCCCACTCCCTAGGTGGGTGTCGCCACGCCCGCGCGGGCGCTCGGCGCCGCGGCCCTGGCCGCCGGCGCCGGGCTCGCCTGGGCCCTCGTCGAGGCGCACCTGTTCACCCTTCGCCGGTTCACCGTGCCCGTGCTGCCGCCCGGACAGGAGCCGCTGCGCGTGCTGCACCTGTCAGACCTGCACCTGACTCCCGGTCAGGACGACAAGATCGCGTGGCTGCGCTCCCTCGCCGACCTCGAGCCGCACCTGGTGGTCGACACCGGTGACAACTGGGCACACATGCACGCGATGCCGGCGCTGGCCCATGCGCTCGATCCGCTGCTGGCGGCCCCGGGCGCGTTCGTGATGGGGTCGAACGACTACGTCGCGCCGATGCTCAAGAACCCGGCCAGGTACCTGCTCCCGGATGCCCGGCGGCCGCTCACCCCGCAGCAGTCCCGCCTGCCGGCCCGCGACCTTGCCCGGCTGTTCACCGACGCCGGATGGGTGGACCTGGACAACCGCCGCGGCGTCACGGTCGCAGACGGTCGGCTGATCTCGATGGTCGGCGTCGACGACCCGCACCTGGACCTGGACCGCTTCCCCGAAGGGCACCACCATCCCGACGCCACCCTGCGCCTGGGCGTCGCGCACGCGCCCTACCAGCGGGTCCTGGACACCATGGCCTACGACGGGGCGCAGCTGGTGCTCGCCGGGCACACCCACGGCGGCCAGCTCGCCGTGCCCGGGCTGGGGTGCCCTGGTGACCAACTGCGACCTGGACACCCGCCGGGCCAAGGGCGTGCACGGCTGGCCCGGACCCCGCCCCGACGAGCCGGGCGGCGAGGACTCGATCTGGTTGCACGTGTCGGCCGGCCTGGGCACCTCGCCGTTCGCCCCGGTGCGGTTCGCGTGCCGCCCGGAGGCCACGCTGCTCACCCTGGTCAGCCACTGAGCGCCGGGGCGCCGTCCGCGCGGCCCGGGATCCGGTTTCACGGGGGGTCCGCTGCTGGGCTATCCTTGCCGGGCTCCACGGGGTGTGGCGCAGCTTGGTAGCGCGCTTCGTTCGGGACGAAGAGGTCGTGGGTTCGAATCCCGCCACCCCGACTCGGTGAGTCAAGGCCCCTGGCCTGCGGCGACGCGGGCCGGGGGCCTTCTCGATGCCCAGGAGGGCGGCGGGCCGTCCGGAGGCGAATCACCCCGGAATCACCCCGACCGGCACCGGAACCCTTCGGCGCGGCGCCTCGTCCGCCTCGTTCACAGGTCCAGCACGCGGCGAAGTCCGGCGTCGATCGCGTCGATGAGATACGCCGGTAGCACGGTGCCCGTCCCGTCGACGGCGGAGCGGTCGACGGTCATCGGCTGGGAGACGTTCACGACGCTGTCGACCGAGAGTGCAGAGGCGACGGCGGGGACGAACACGTTTCCCGGGTGGCGGGCCAGGTCGGTGTTCGAGGAGAACGGCAGGACGACCAGGGTGGCGATGCGTGAGCGGTTGTACCGGTCGGACTGCACCACGACCGCGGGGCGGCGGTACGCCGGCGCGCTCCCGGCGGGATCGCCGAAGTCGACCCAGCAGACCGTTCCGCGCTCGATCACCACTCCTCGCCCGCGGCGCGCACCAGCCGAGCGTTCGCCCGGGCCCGCAGCGCGGCGGTGTCGTCGCCCGGTTGCCCGACTGCCTCGATCGCGGCGTCGATCTGGGCGGTGAGGTCTCCGCCTTCGAGCTCGTCGGCGAACCGCTCGGCCGCCCGGCGGTAGAACTCCGAGCGGCTCATCCCGTGGCGATCGGCCACGCGGTCGATGCGGTGGGCGGTGGCGTCCGGGAGCGAGATCGCAGTCTTCACGACACCAGGGTATAACAATTCCTACCGCCGCCCTGGTGCCGTGCCACCGCTCTGGTTGACCGCGGGCGCGACGCCGTCGTTGAGCAGCTGCAGCGCGGCGCGGTCGGCGGAGTCGCCAAGGTGGTGCAGGTAGCGCGCGGTGACCTCGATCGAGCCGTGACCCAGCCACGCCTGGACCGTCGTGAGCGGCACACCACGAAGGATCCACTCGCACGCCGCGGTGTGCCTCAGGTCGTGCAGCGTGCGGCCGCGGCCGACCTCGGTCCAGCCGGTCTGCGCGGATGAAGGTCGACCGGTGCAGCTGCCCGCCACCGGGCCTGGTGAGCAGGAGGTCGTCCGGGCCCTTGCCCGCGGCGAAGCGCTGCAGCACGGGCACCAGCGCGTCGGGCAGCGGAACCCGGCGGCCGCGACCGGACTTCGGGGTCGTCGCCGCGGCCACACCCTCAGGCTGGTTGCGGACCACGTGCAGGGCGGGGATGGGCACTTCGACGAAGTCGCGCACGAGCATCGCCCTGGCCTCGCCCCACCGGATGCCGGTGCGCGCCGAGGACGAGCACGAGGTCGGCGTAGACCTCGCTCGCCTCGGCGACGTCGCGGACGACGGCCTCGAGCTCGTGCGCCGGCAGCGGGCGCATGTCCTCGCGGACCCGACGATCCTTGGGCGGCGCCGCGGCCTTGACCGGGTTGGCGGCGACGTAGCCCTCGGACACGCACCAGGCGAAGAACGCCGACAGCGACTCGCGGTGGCGCTTGACCGAGGTCGGCGCCAGGCCTCGTGCCAGCAGCCCGTCTTGCCAGGCACTGATGGCGGCGGGCGTGACCTTGCCGACGTGGAGCTTGCGGAGCCAGGTCGGCAGGATCGTCTCGGTCCCGGTCCTGCCGGAACGCTGCCCCGGGGTCGGCAGCAGGTAGCGGTCGGTGTTCAGCGTCGTGCTGCTGACCCGCCCGGTGCGCTGCTCCAGCCAGACGACGAGCAGGGCCTCGACCGTGACCTTGCCCCGGCTGGGGTCGTAGCCGTGCTCGTCGAACGCACCGCGCTGGCGACGCTCCCAGTCGCTCGCGGCCCGCTTGGTCTCGAAGCGGCGGGTAGCCACGACTTGGCCGCCGATCTTGAGGCGGCCCTCCCACTTGTCACCGCGTCGAGCCGGCATGCTCGCTCCCTCGCCGCGCCGCACGCGTCCGGGCAGACGACCGTCCGGACAGCCACCGCTCCACGTCGGACGCCCGGTAGCGCGGAACGCCATCGGCGAGCCAGTAGACCGCCGGCCCTTCGAGCGACTGCCGCCACCGCACGAGCGTCGACTTCGAGACCGCCAACCAGGCGGCAACCTCCTGGGTACGCAGGAGCCGGTCTGGGGTGTCGGTCGCGCGCGCTTCGCCCATCGCTGCACCTCATGTTTTCGCGGGTGCATGAGATTAGACCATGCGAGCGGGCGTTTCGGCAAGTACATGAGTGAAGCGCTCGTTTCGCGTACCCTGCGTGCCATGGCGAGGCTTCCACACCGGCCAGGCGATCAGACCTACGACGGTCTGCTCACCCGCGACGACCTGCCCGACGGCTGGTACCTGCCAGACCGGTTCCCGGGCGAGCGGCCCGACGACGTCAGCGGTGAGATCGATGCCCTGCTCGGCTACGACGACTCGACCGTCACCGAGGAGGAGCGTGAGGCGCAGCTCGAGTCGTCGGAGAACGAGACCGTCGATGGCCGCTGGCGGTACATCGAGCACACGGCAACGCGCACGCGCGTCCTGATCAGGCTGCAGCGCCAGATGCTCGCCGTTCCTGAGGAGGTGCGGATCACCGGCGTCATCTACCTCCCGTGGCGCCCTGGCGACCCGATCACCAGCCAGCTCCTGCGCGAACTCCCGACCGCCCGCATCGAGGCGGCGATCAACCAACGGCTGTTCGCCATGAAGCGGACCACCACCATGACGGGCGCGAAGATCGAGCTCCCCAGCGGGCGCCGAGTCTCCGAGCGCGACCTTCTCAAGCCCCTCGGCGACCCTAAGCGCACTCCGGACTTCTACGAGCTCGTCGCGCTCCAGCACGGCCGCCTGACCGCCCGGGGCGACCGGAACCCGTCAGCGACGATGGCCGAGATCAGCGACGTGGCGCTCAGCACCGCGCAAGGCTGGGTCGCGAAGGCCCGCGCCCGCGGGCTGCTGCCGCCGGGGCGCAGGGGGCGCGCCGGCTAGCGAGTCGCCCCAGCCGACGGGGGCGACCCAGGGTGACCCCGGATCGTTCTGCGTGGCCGAGAGAGTGATTGACGCGCAGCCGACGGGGAGTTTCACTGTCGAGGCGGGGGATTCGCCTCGCACCGAGGGACTCGCCAGGAAGTGGGACCACTCCCCTCATGCGTGCAGCACGCCTGACTTCGAAGCCAGTAATGCCTCGAAGTCGGGCGGCTTCGCCTGGATGTGGCTCCTGGGGACGCCGCACGGGGATGTGGCGGACGCTCGGCGCTGCAGTCGTGGCCCTGGGGTTCCTGGCCGGCGTGAGCGGATGCTCGGCCAGCCAGGCGCCGACCGACGCGTTCTCGGGCCCGTACGGCCCACAGGTGAAGGCCGCCTATGAGGCTGCAACCGATCCAGCGGTCAAGTCGGCCCTGCAAGATGGGAAGATCACTCGCGCCGAGTATGACGCAGCGGTGCAACGGTACGTGGCATGTGCGGCCGACCAGGGCGTGACGATCACCCCGCACGAGCAGGATGGCCTCTACAACTACGAGGTGGTCAGAGGGCCGAATACCGACGCCGTCATCGACTCGTGCACGCCGGTCATCCAGACGATCGAGTCGCTCTACGCGTCGATGCTCAAGAACCCAGAGAACCTCAACATGGAAGACGTGATCGCCGACTGCCTCAAACGAGCAGGACTTGTCCCGCGCGACTACACCGGGGAGAAGTTTGCGTCCGACATGAAGGCCGGCACCGGGCTGTTCGGCTCGCAGTCTCTGGACCCCGCGGTCAGCCAGTGCCTCAACAACCCGCAGGCCGCCCCTGGGGACGGTGGATAGCCCGCGTGGCGAGGAGCGGACTGGGCGTCGGGTTCGCCGGGCTTAGTCTGGTTCCGAGGGGGTGTCGGATGTGGTGGCGACGGGCCTTCGGTGTGGCTGCTGTGATGGTGGGTTTCGTAGCCGGTGTGAGCGGATGCTCGGCCGGCCAGGCGCCGACCGATGCGTTCTCGGGCCCCTACGGCCCGGAAGTGAAGGCGGCGTACGAGGCTGCGACCGATCCGGCGGTGAAGGCGACGTTGGCTGATGGGAAGATCACTCAGGCCGAGTATGAGGCCGCGGTGCAGCGGATGGTGAAGTGCGCGGCCGATCAAGGCGTCACGGTCACGCCTGAGAAGCAGCCGGGCGGCCTCTACCAGTACAAGGTCATCCAGAGCGCAAACGCCGATGCGGTGTTCACTTCCTGCGAGGACGCCACACTCACGCCGATCGAGGTGCTCTACGGCCAGATGGTCCAGAATCCGCAGAACCGAGACATGGACGACGTCTACGCGGATTGTCTGAAGCGGGCTGGGTGTCGTGCCCCGGGACTACACGGGCCAGCAGTTCGCGGCCGACATCGAAGGCCAACAGTGGGCCGTTCGCCGGGGCGACGCTGGATCCGGCCGTGCAGCAGTGCTGGTGGACCCGCAGTCCGCGTGCGCAGGCGAATGCCGGGGCGGGCGGGTAGGCCGGGCGTCGAGAGGTGCGTGGGCCATCGGTGTGGTGGTGGCCGTGGTGGTGGGGGTTGTCGCGGGTGCGGCGGGCCTGGCGGTGGGTTCGGCGCGCACTCCGCAGGGTCTGGGTGCGGCGAGTGCGCCCACCAGCTTCCCGGTCGTGCTGGGGTCGTTCGACGACGCCCGGCAGGTGACGGTGGAGCCGACTGCCGGGTGGGGCGGCGACGGTCGCCGCGGGGCGGGGTGGGACGTTGACGGCCTCGTCGTGCCGCCCGGGCAGCTCGGTGGCGTCGGGCACGGCACCGTGGGCGGTCGACGGGGCGCCGATCCTTGCGTTGGCGACCAGTGAACCGTTGTACCGGGACCTGGGTGTCGGGTCGCACGGGTCGGATGTGGAGGCGTTGCAGCGTGAGCTGGTGCGCTTGGGCCGTGACGTCACGGTGGACGGCCGGTACGGGTCCCAGACGGGCCGGGCCGTGTCGGCGCTGCGGGTGGCGAACGGGCTGACCAAGGGCACGGGTCTGGCGTTGGCGGACGTGGTGTGGTTGCCGGCTGGGTCGGCGACGATGACCACCTGCGCGCCGTTGGGATCGAAGGTCTCCCCGGGCGACGCCCTGGGTCAGGTCGGGGCGAGCCTGGTGGCCGCACGCGTGTCTCCGTTGCCCACAGACCTGGTGGCCGGGGCCCGGACCTTGACGATCGGGGACGTGACGGTGCCCGTCGACGACAAGGGCGCCGTCGGCCAGGGTGATCTGGCCGCGCTCAGTGCATTGCCCGAGACGGGTGTGGCGTTGCAGACCCTGGGGCAGGCTTCGCCGGTGACGCTGCACGGGACGTTGGCGTTGGCCGAACCGCTGCGGACGGCCACCATCCCGGCGTCGGCGGTCCTCACCGACGGGTCGACGACGTGCGTTGCTTCGGGTGGCTCCACGACGGTGGTGCAGGTGGTCTCCTCCCAGCTGGGTCAGTCGGTCGTCTTCTTCGGTCAGGCGACCGTGCCGTCGGCCGTGGACGTGACCCCTGATGCGTCGCTGACGTGCGGTTGATCCTCGAGCAGCTCGGGCACCGGTTCGGGTCCGGGCCCTGGCTGTTCACCGACCTGGCCGTGGAGCTCGTCGGTGGTGACCTGTGCGCGCTGACCGGCCCGTCGGGCTCGGGCAAGAGCACGCTGCTCAGCATCATCGCCGGGTGGCAGACACCCGCGGCGGGCCGGGTCGTCACCGAGGACATCAACGGCCTGTCGTGGGTGGCGCAGAACCCGTTCGGGGTGGCACCCAGGAGCGCCCTGGACCACGTGGCCCTCGCGCTGATGGCGCGCGGTCGAACCCGCCGGCAGGCCGAGCCCCAGGCCCGTGACGCGCTGGACCGCTTCGGTCTCGGATCGGTCGGTGACCAGCCGTTCGGTCAGCTGTCCGGAGGCGAGGCGCAACGGCTGATGCTCGCCCGCGCCACGGTCACACCGGCCGAGCTGTTGCTGGTCGACGAGCCCACCGCACAGCTGGACACCCACAGCGCCGCCACGGTCATCGACACCCTGGGCCACCTCGCCGACGCCGGACGCATCGTGATCATCGCGACCCACGACCCCCGCGTGGCCGCCACCTGCACACGCGCGATCACCCTGGGGCAGACCCCGTGAGGCTGGGTGACCTGGTCACCGAGGCCTGGCGCAACACCCGCCTGGGAGCCTCCCGGGCCCTGCTGGCCGTGGCCGTCCTGGGCCCGGTGGTCCTGGCGCTGGCGTGGCTGGACATGAGCCAGGTCGCCGCCGTGCAACGTGAGGCCAACACCTACCGCCAGGCCGGCGCGGCGACCTACGTCATCACCTCCGACGGGCAGATCGACGGCGCCCGGTGCGACGCGTTGGCCCGCGTGGCCGGTGTCCGCGCGGCCGGCGCCCTACGCACGGCCGGCGCGCCGTTCGTGCCCACGGCGACCCCCGCCAACGCGATCCCCCAGTACGACATCACCCCCGGGCTCGCCCACCAGCTCGACCCCGACTACACCACCGGCGTCGCCCTGGACGCGGCCACCGCACAAGGCCTGGGGATCACGCCCGGCGAGCTGCTGCACGGCGCAGGCGCCAACGCGGCCGTGGTCGCCACCTACGACTACCCCGCCGACGGACGCGACCAGACCCTGTCCTACGCCCTGACCCGCTCGGGCCCACCCACCGGCACCTACGACCAGTGCTGGATCGCCCTGTGGCCACCGGACCCCACCACCGCCGGCACCCTGCTGACCACGACCCTGACCCCCGGCGCCGACCTCAGCCAGACCCGCACCGGCCAGCTCAACCCCACCCTCGGCGCGTCGTTCGACGCCCCCCAACGCTTCGCGACCAGGACCGGCCGGTACGCCGCACCAGCCGCGCTGCTGTTCGCCCTGGCCATCGTCGTCGGGATCGCCCGGCTGCGCAGACTCGAGCTCGCCTACGCCCGACACCTCGGCCTGAGCCGCCTGCACATCACAGCCCTGCTCACCCTCGAGACCACCATCGTCGCCCTCCCCACCGCCGCCATCGGCGCCGCCGCGACGAACATCTACGCCACCACCACCCACCTAGACCAGCTGTGGCCCTTCGGGCTGCGCGTCCTCGCACTCGCCGTCCTCGGCGCGATCGCCGGCGCCATCCTCGCCGGAACCACCACCACCCAGAAGCGACTCTTCCAGTACTTCAAGACCCGGTAGGTTCACGAGCCCGCGCAGACGGCCGAGTCCACCAGCGCATCGAGACGGAGAGGTAGCGAAGCGGCGAGCGGCTCGCGTTCGTTGACCGAGACGACTCGTCCAGCAGATGAAAGGTTCGGGCCCCACCCGTCAGGATGCGCCCCTCCCGGACACTCTCCTGGTGTGAACGCCTACCTCGCCGCCCTGGACCTACCCGTCACCGGACTCGCCCTGACGTTCCTGGTGGCGTGCGTACCCGTCGCCCTGCACCGCGCGGTGCTGCGCCGCGTCGATGCGATGGCGCCCGACGATCCGTCCCGGCCGGCCGCGGTGCGCCTGTCGCTGGCACTGGTCGCGCTCGCCACCGCAAGCGTGCTGGTGTGGGCGGTCGTCCAAGCGGTCTCACCGGGCGACGCCGGGCTGCGCTGGCTCCCGCTGACCGCGGCCGCGGTCGTGCTCGGCGCCCTGGCGCCGGACGCCCGGGGGCTGGTCGACGAGGCTCGCGGGGTCGACGTGACGCGGTGACACCCGCACCGACGCTCAGCCGCTGCCCGCCGTCGCCCAGAGGC
>CAWALY010000001.1:0-545422 GCA_963783005.1 uncultured Actinomycetota bacterium | reverse complement strand
CGCGAGACGTTCGGGACGAAGAGGTCGTGGGTTCGAATCCCGCCACCCCGACAGATGACGTCGGGACCCGGCCGCAGGGCGGGTCCCGACTGCAGTTCCCAAAGGAGATGCGTCGGCCCCCCACCCCGCGGTGTCCGATGCGGTGAGCCTCGCGGCGGGCCGCTAGCCTGCCGGTCATGCCGGTGCCCGCATTCATCCTCAGACTTCGCGCCGGGATCGGCACCGATCTGCTGTGGCTGCCCGGGGTCTCCGGCGTCATCGTCGACGACGCCGGCCGTCTGCTGCTCGGCAGGCGTAGCGACAATGGTCGGTGGGCCGTGGTGAGCGGGATCCCCGAGCCGGGCGAGGAGCCCGCCGTCGCGCTGGTCCGCGAGGCGCGCGAGGAGACCGGGGTCGACATCGAGATTCTCGCGCTCACCAGCGTTGCGGCCGGCCCGGAGGTCGTCTATCCCAACGGCGACCGCGCGCGCTACCTGGACGTCTCGTTCCTGTGCCGCGCTGTGGGCGGCCGGGCGCGGGTCGCCGACGACGAGTCCACCGACGTCGGCTGGTTCGCCCCGGACGCGCTGCCCGAGCCGCTGAACCCGAGCTCGAGGGCGTGGATCGATCGCGCGCTCGAGGCCCTGGCCGCGATCGACGCCGGCGAGCCCGCGCTGCCGTACTTCGCCCGCTGAACGCGTTGCGCGGGCGCGGGCCTCGCCGACCGCGTCGCCCGCTGGCACGATGCGCGGATGGCCCTGCCAGTGCCCGACGACCTCGCCGCATACCTCGGTTCGCTCGAGCCCGACGCGCGCGCCGCGGTCGAGGCGATGCGCGACCGGGTGGTCGCGGCAGTCCCCGAGCCCGGGCAACGGCTGTCGTACCGGATCCTGGGCGTGACCTGCCGGGGCAAGGCGCTGGTCTACCTGGCCGGCTGGTCCGAGCACGTGTCGATGTACCCCGTGCCCGGCCTGGACGACCCCGAGCTGGAGGCCGCGGTCGAGCCGTACCGCGCCGGCAAGGGCACGCTGCACTTCCCGCTCGACGCCCCGCTGCCCCTGGACGTCGTCGAGGCCGTCGCCCGGGCCTGGGTCGCCCAGCGCGGCCTCGCCTGACCGCCCACGGCCCCCGCGCCGGAGCAGCGGGCGGCTACTGGCGGCGGGCGGCGACCAGCTCGGCGATCTGGACGGCGTTGAGGGCGGCGCCCTTGCGGAGGTTGTCGTTGGAGACGAAGAGCGCCAGCCCGCGACCACCGGGCACGCCCTCGTCGGCGCGGATCCGGCCGACGTAGCTGGGGTCCTGGCCGGCGGCCTGGAGCGGGGTCGGGATGTCGGTCAGCTCGACGCCGGGCGCGGAGGCCAGCAGCTCGGTGGCACGCTCGGGCGAGATCGGCCGGGCGAACTCGGCATTGATCGACAGGCTGTGCCCGGTGAACACCGGCACGCGCACGCAGGTGCCCGACACCAGCAGGTCCGGGATGTCGAGGATCTTGCGCGACTCGTGGCGCAGCTTCTGCTCCTCGTCCGTCTCGTTCAGGCCGTCGTCGACGATCTTCCCGGCCAGCGGCAGGACGTTGAACGCGATCGGCCGGGCGTAGATCACCGGCTCGGGGAAGGCCACCGCGTCGCCGGAGTGCGTGAGGGCCGCCACGTCGGCATCGCGCAGGGCGTCGACCTGGGAGGCGAGCTCGCGCACACCCTTGAGACCGCCACCCGACACCGCCTGGTAGGTGGAGACCACCAGACGCACCAGGCCGGCCTCGTCGTGCAGCGGCTTGAGCACGGGCATCGCGGCCATCGTGGTGCAGTTCGGGTTGGCGATGATGCCCTTGACCGTCAGGTCGACCTCGTCCGGGTTGACCTCGGCGACCACCAGCGGCACCTCGGGGTCACGCCGCCAGGCCGACGAGTTGTCGATCACGATCGCGCCGGCGGCCGCGAACCGCGGCGCATGCGCCCGCGAGCCGGTGGCCCCGGCGCTGAACAGGGCGATGTCGATGCCGGACAGCTCCGCGGTCTCGACGTCCTCGACCACCACCTGCCCGTCGCCCCAGGGCAGCGTCGTGCCTGCCGAGCGCGACGAGGCGAAGAACCGGATCTCGTCGACGGGGAAGGCACGCTCGGCCAGCAGGCGGCGCATCACTCCGCCGACCTGCCCGGTAGCGCCGACGACAGCGACGGTGAAGCCATTCATCGTCCGGTACCTCCGTACACCACGGCCTCACCCTCGGAGGAGTCGAGCTCGAACGCGGTGTGCACCGCGCGCACCGCGTCGTCGAGCTGGTCGGCCCGCGTGACCACCGACACCCGGATCTCCGAGGTCGAGATCATCTCGATGTTGATGCCCGCGTCTCGCAGCGCCCCGAACAGCTTCGCCGAGACGCCGGGGTGGGACTTCATCCCGGCGCCGATCAGCGAGAGCTTGCCGATCTGGTCGTCGTACTGCAGCGAGCCGTACCCGATCTCACCCTGGTGGTCGGTCAGCGCGCCGATGGCCTTCTGGCCGTCGTCGGCGGGCAGCGTGAAGGAGATGTCGGTCAGCCCGGTGGCCGCCGCTGAGACGTTCTGGACGATCATGTCGATGTTGACCCCGGAAGCGGCCACCACCTCGAAGATCCGGGCGGCGGTGCCAGGCACGTCCGGGACGCCGACCACGGTGACCTTCGCCTCGCTGCGGTCGTGCGCGACGCCGGCGATGAGGGGCTGTTCCATGAGTCCTTCTCCCTCGGGCAGGGGGCGGTCCGTCACCAGGGTGCCGGTGTGCGCCGAGAATGACGAGCGCACGTGGATGTCCACCCCGTGCCTCCTCCCGTACTCGACGCAGCGCAGGTTGAGCACCTTCGCGCCGCTGGCGGCCATGTCCAGCATCTCCTCGTAGGAGATCCGGGAGATCTTCCGTGCGGTCGGCACGATCCGCGGGTCGGCGGTGAACACGCCGTCGACGTCGGTGTAGATCTCGCAGACGTCCGCGCCGATCGCCGCGGCCAGTGCCACGGCAGTGGTGTCCGAGCCACCCCGGCCGAGCGTCGTCACGTCGTTGCTGGCCTCGTTGACGCCCTGGAAGCCCGCGACGATCGCGACGTTGCCCTCGGCCAGGGCCTTACGGATCCGGTCGGCCTTGACCGCGACGATCCGGGCGCGACCGTGCGAGTCGTCGGTGATCACGCCGGCCTGTTGGCCGGTGAACGACTGCGCGTGCACGCCGAGGTTGGCGATCGCCATGGCGAGCAGCGACATCGAGATCCGCTCTCCGGCGGTGAGCAGGATGTCCATCTCGCGCAGCGGCGGGGTGGGGGTGATCCGGTTGGCCAGGTCGATCAGCTCGTCGGTCGTGTCGCCCATCGCCGAGACCACCACGACCACGTCGTCGCCGGCCCGCCTGGCCTCGGTGATCCGCTTGGCGACACGCTTGATCGCGTCGGCGTCCGCGACGGAGGAACCCCCGTACTTCTGCACGATCACGGCCACGTCGAGCACTCCGGAGTCGGTGGGGGCCGGTCGTGGGGCCACGTCACCGGCGGTCCCAGCGAGCATAGTTCGCGCCCACCTGGTGGACGGTACGCATTCCGGGATCTGGTCGGGGCGAGCGCGGGTGCAGGAGCCGGGCCGGTGGGAACATGACAGAGGTGGACGACGCCCGCATCCGCCCGAAGGGGGACCCATGCGCACCGCACGACTCGCGGCCGGCCTCCTGCTGCCGGCCCTGCTGCTGGCCGGATGCGCGACGGGGACGTCCGCCGGGGACCAGACCGCCGGCCCGGGGGACTCGGGCAGCGACGGCGCGTCGACCACCGCACCACCGACCGACCCCGACAGCCCCGTGACCTCCGGTCCCGGCGACGGCTCCGGCGGCGACGCGGCCGGGGGGACCCGGCCGTCCGGCTCACCGGCGCCGACCGGCCTGCCCGCCGACCTGACGATCACCGTCGACGCGTCGGGCTCTGGCGACACCCAGACCTGGACCCTGACCTGCGACCCGCCCGGCGGCGACCACCCCGACCCGGCGTGGGCCTGCGCGGCGCTCGAGGCGGCCGGCGGCGTGGCGGCGTTCGACCCCGTGCCGCGCACCGCCATGTGCACCGAGATCTACGGCGGCCCACAGACCGCACACGTCGAGGGCACGGTCGACGGCACGCCGATCAACGCCGACTTCTCGCGCACCAACGGGTGCGAGATCAACCGGTGGGAGGCACTGCGGGCCGTGTTGGGCGACGTCGCCGGCGCCTGAGCCGGCCGGTCATCCCTGCCCGAGGGCACGGCCTCAGGGGTGCAGGGCGCGGAACTCGGCCTCGGCGGCCACGTCCTCGTCCACGTCCAGACGCAGGTGCGCCAGGACGGTCTGCAGCACGCGCAGCGCCGAGGACGCCCGCTCGCCCCAGTTGGACAGGTAGGAGTACTGCCACCACCACAGCGCTTCGGTGACCTGGCCGGCGGCATAGTGCTGGAGCCCCTGAGCGAGTGCGCCGGCGATCAGCACCAGGTCGCCCGACAGCGAGGACTGCACCGGGTCGCCGCCGAGCAGCGGGTCGGCCACCTCGACGTAGGTGTCCAGACCCTCGAACAGGTTCGCGAGGCCGGTGCGCAGCGGGTCGAGGTCGTCCTCGGGGCCGACGTCAGGCTCGAAGCGGTCCGCCGGCACCACGTCGACCACGGCGCCGAGCCGCGCTCCCACGCCCAGCGCGTCGGACAGCGCCAGGAGCAGCAGCGGGATCGCCGCCTCGGGGTTCGCCCCGGCGGCGACCTCGGTGAGGGTCTCGACGAAGGTGCCCGCCTCGTCCGCAACGGTGGCGGCGAGGTCGGCGAGGTCCTCGGGGATGTCGAGGGTCTGCTCGGCGGTCGTCTCATGGGGCTGCATGTCAGGCACTGATCTGCCTCCGTCCTTCGAAAGCGCGTCCGAGGGTGACCTCGTCGGCGTACTCCAGGTCGCCGCCCACCGGCAGGCCGGAGGCCAGCCGCGTGACACGTAGGCCCATCGGCACCAGCAACCGGGCCAGGTAGGTGGCCGTCGCCTCGCCCTCGACGTTGGGGTCCGTGGCGAGGATGACCTCGGTGACCGAGCCGTCTGCGAGGCGGGTCATCAGCTGGGAGATGCGCAGGTCGTCCGGGCCGACGTTGTCGATCGGGTTGATGGCGCCACCGAGCACGTGGTAGCGGCCGCGGAACTCGCGGGTGCGCTCGATCGCGACGACGTCCTTGGGCTCCTCGACGACGCAGATCGCGGTGTCCGAGCGGCGGGGGTCGCGGCACACCCGGCAGCGCGGCTCCTCGGCGACGTTGCCGCACACCTCGCAGAACCGCACCCGGGCCTTGACCTCGGTCAGCGCGTCGGTCAGCCGACGGACGTCGGCGGGGTCGGCCGCCAAGAGGTAGAAGGCGATCCGCTGCGCGCTCTTGGGACCGACGCCGGGCAGCCGCCCGAGCTCGTCGATCAGGTCCTGGACCGCACCCTCGTACACACGATCAGCCTACGGGGTGCGCACCGGGCAGATGCGCGGGACCTCGCGCTCAGAGTCGGCCCGTACGGAGGATCTCGCCGACAGGGCCGGTCCGGGTCGGGACGCCGGGCTCTACTGCGGCTCGTCGGGAATCTCGTCGATCACCGTGCCGCCCAGCATCTGCGCGATCAGCGGGGCGCCGACCAGGCCCGAACCGACGAGCTCGGGGTCGTCGGGGCTGGCATCGCTGCCGTCGTTCGGAGCGGGTGCCGGTGCGGCCGGGCGGCTCGGGCTCGGAGGCTGCGGGGGCGTCGGGCGGGAGGGCGGGGCAGTCGCGGGCGTACCCCTGCCGTGGTCCGGTCGAGCGGCGGACCGCCGCTCGGGTGCCGGCCCGGGCTCGGGTTGTTCGGGCTCCTCGTCGGGCTCCGGCGCGTCCGGCACGCCGTCCGAGGCGGGGGACGGTCCGGTGGGCCGGGCCTCGGGGGCACGGCGAGGCGAGGCGCTGCTGCGCCCGGGCGGCGCCGCGGACGGGTTCGACGCCTCGGCCGGCGCGGGCGTCGAGGTCTGCGTCCCTGGCCGGTCCGACGCCACCGGGCCACCCTGACCCTGGCGGGCGGGCGCGCCCCAGGACGCCTCGGCCTGCTCGCGCGTCGGCGTGCCCGGCGCATCCGCGGCGCGCGGGGCAGGGTCGCCACCACTGGGTGCGAGCACCGGCTCGACCCGGGCGTCCAGGCCCAGCGTCTCGTGCAGGGCGCGGCGGACGTGCTCGGCGTGCGGGCCGGTGCGGAACGTCTGGGCCAGCTGCGGGGTGGTGAACGCGAGCCGGACCACGTCGGCGTCGACCGAGGCCACCTGGGCGTTCTGGCTGACCAGCGCCCAGGACGCCATCCGCAGGCCGCGCAGGGTCTGGAGCACCTCGGGCCACCGGCGGCGGACCATCTCCGCCTCGGCGGCGGGCGCGGCGGCCGGGGCCGGGGCCTGTAGGTCGGGCGCGGGTGCGTCCGGCGCGGGAGCGGCAGCCCGTGGCGCGGACCGCTCAGACGGGCCTTGCGCGGGCTCTGACGGCTCGCGCGACGACGTCGCTGACGGCTCGGGCGCCTGCGCCCGGACCGGCGCGGCGGCCGGCGGCCGCACCGGCGCAGCCTCCGGTGCCGGGGCAACCCTCGGCCCGCCCTCGACGGCCCGCTCCACGCGCTCCAGCCGCGCGACCACGCCGCCGTCGTCCATGGCCGGCAGCAGCAGCCGCGCGACCAGCAGCTCCAGGTGCAGCCGGGGCGAGGTCGCCCCCGTCATCTCGGTGAGCGCGGTGTTGACCAGGTCTGCCGAGCGGGACAGCTCCGCCGCGCCGAGCGCGGCCGCCTGGGCACGCATCCGCTCGAGCTGGTCGGACGGCAGGTCACGCAGCGCGGCACGCGCGGACTCCCCCGACGCGGCGATCACGATGAGGTCGCGCAGCCGTTCGAGCAGGTCCTCGATGAACCGGCGCGGCTCGTGCCCGGAGGAGATCACGCGGTCGACCACCCGGAACGCGCTGGCGCCGTCGCGCGTGGAGATCGCGCCCACCACGTCGTCCAGCAGCGCCGCGTGCGTGTAGCCGAGCAGGGCGACCGCCCGCTCGTAGTCCAGGCCACCCTCATCCGCCCCGGCGATCAGCTGGTCGAGCACGGACAACGAGTCCCGCACCGAGCCGCCACCGGCCCGCACCACCAGCGGCAGCACGCCCGCGCCCACCGCGACGCCCTCCTCCTGGCACAGCTGCTCGAGGTACGGCAGCAGGGTGTCCGGCGCGACCAGGCGGAACGGGTAGTGGTGGGTGCGCGACCGGATGGTGCCGATCACCTTGTCCGGCTCGGTGGTCGCGAAGATGAACTTCACGTGCGGCGGCGGCTCCTCGACGATCTTGAGCAGCGCGTTGAACCCCTGCGGGGTCACCATGTGGGCCTCGTCGAGGATGAACACCTTGTACCTGTCGCGCGCGGGTGCGAAGGCCGCACGCTCGCGCAGGTCGCGCGCGTCGTCGACGCCGTTGTGGCTGGCCGCGTCGATCTCGACCACGTCGAGGCTGCCCGAACCGCCGCGGCCCAGCTCGACGCACGAGTCGCACGTACCGCAGGGCTCGGGCGTGGGCCCCTGGGCGCAGTTCAGGCACCGGGCGAGGATGCGGGCCGACGTCGTCTTGCCGCAGCCGCGCGGGCCGGAGAACAGGTAGGCGTGGGTGACCCGGTCAGCCCGCAACGCCTGGGCGAGCGGCTCGGTGACGTGCTCCTGACCGATCACCTCGGCGAACGTCTCGGGCCGGTAGCGGCGATACAGGGCCTGGCTCACGCGGCCACCCTAGACGCCGACGCCGACGCCCGGAACCGGCGTTCCCCAGGCCACGCCCGACCGCGCAACCGGGATCACGCAGCGGCGCCCGCCCGCACCTCGGCCACCCGCGCCTCCTCCTGCATCGCGTCCCGCGCGTGCGCGCCGACGTAGGTCCGGTGCAACGAGTAGGCGGCGACCCCGGACACCAGCATCACGACGCCGAAGATCTGGTAGAGCGCCGGACGGCTCAGACCCGCGTCGAGCATGAACGCCGCGGTGAACGGCGCCAGCACGGCGAACACCCGGCCGAAGCCCATCATCAGGCCCACCGCGGAGGCCCGGACCATCGTCGGGTAGATGGGCGGGCTGACCGCGTAGTAGGCGATCACCCCACCGTTGGCCGCCACCCCGACGAGCACCGCGATGACCAGCACCAGGCTGGTGTTGTCGAAGAACGCCGCGAACAGCCAGTACACGACCGCGCCGTAGACCATCACGCCCGCGGTCACCAGCCGCGGGTGCCACCGGCGCGCGAGACCCGCGAACAGCACTGCGCCCAGCACGCCACCGACCGAGACGAGCGCCTGCGCGACGATGCCGATGTTGGCGTCGCCGGTGACCTCCGCGACGAGCTTCGCCGTGTAGAGGTTGGCGAAGTAGAAGGCCAGGATGAGCAACCCGTAGCCGACCCACAGCCGCACGGTGCGCTTGAGCATCACGCCGGTCCACATGCTCGTGCGCAGCGACGGGCGCAGGGCGGCCGAGGTCGGCTCCGGCAGCGCGTCGCCCGCCGGCAGGCCAAGCTTGGCGCCGATCACGTTGTACGCCGCCAGGGCCCCCTTGGGCCGCTTCTCGACGAGGTAGCCGACCGACTCCGGCAGCGCGACGACGCACCACCCGAGGAGCACGGCGGTGGCGATCGCCGAGAAGAAGAACGGCCCGCGCCAGCCGAAGCTGTTGATCAGCCACAGGGAGAGGAACCCGCCGGTAGCCGACCCCAGCGGGAAGCCGATGCCGTAGATGCCCATCACCGACCCGCGGCGCTCGTCCGAGGCGTACTCCGCGACGAGCACGTTGATGCTCGGGACGATGCCACCGAGGAAGAGCCCGGCGAAGAACCGGAACGCGAGGAACGTCGCCACCCCGGGCGCCAGGCCGCTCAGCGTCATGCCGACGACGATGAGCACCAGCGACCCGAGGATGTGCCGGCGACGCCCGATGCGGTCGGCCAGCGGGCCGAGCAACGCCGCACCGACCCCCATGCCGAGCGTCCCGATCGAGGCCACCCAGGCCTGCTGGAGCTCGCTGAGGTCCCACTCCTTGATCAGCGCGGGGAGCGTGAACGCGGTGACCAGGATCTCGTACCCGTCAATGACGGTGAGCAGGATGCAGATGGTGACGACGCCCCACTGGAAGCGCGTCATCGGGCCGCGTCGGACTGCCTCACGGACGTCCATGCGAGTTTCTCCGCTCTCGTCTGGGCTGACCTCGAGCGGGAGTTTGTCAGAAGTTTGACCATCAAGACTGGGACTATGGTGGGAACGTCCAGGACGTGGAAGGGGGCTGCGCGGTGACGTCCTCGCCCGCCGAGCCACCCGCCCGCCCGTCCGTCGTCGAGAGCCCCCCGCTGCGCACCAGCGCGAGCGTCAGCGCCGAGGCGCGCGACCTGACGGCGAACCGGATCGACGCCGACCGCGACAGCCTCGGAGCGGCGATCGCCCTCACGCTCGCCGCGCAGACCCACGCGATGTACTCGGTCCAGCTCCTGCACGCCCGGCGCGGGCTGAGCTGGCTCGGGTTCCGGGTGCTCTTCACCGTCTGGATGCTCGAGCCGGTCGCGGCACGCGACGTCGCGGCCCTCGTGCAGGGCAGTCGCCAGACGACGTCCAACCACCTCAGGACGCTCGAGAACGAGGGGCTCATCCACCGGGTGCGCGACCCGGAGGACCACCGGATGCTGGCGATCCGGCTCACCCCGGAGGGGCGCCGGGTCGCCGAGGCGGCGCTACGGGAGCAGGCCGCGGCGGACGAGTCGTGGTTCTCGGTGCTCGAGCCGGCGGAGCAGCGCACGCTCGCCGACCTGCTCGAGCGGGTGCGCCACCGGATCGCGAAGGACGGTCGCGACCGGAGCGAGTGAGCGCTGTCGACCCTGACGCCGTGTCGGGCTGCGGCGTCGCCCGGAGCCGGTCGCCCGCCGCACCGGTCGCGCTCAGCCCCCTGGGACCGCCCGGGGCCCGAGCGGGAGCACCGCAGCGGGCTCGACCGCGCGGAGCGCCGCGACGAGCGCGTCGACCCCCACCGTCGACGCCCAGGCGAGGCGCAGGGCCGCGACCTCGCCGAGCCCGGACGCCTCGACCTCGTCGCCCGTCACCGGGCCGGCCGCGCCGGTCGCGCCGGCCGCACCGGTCGCACCGGCCGCCCAGGACAACCGCACACCCTCGCCGGCGACGGGCTCGGCGTGGACCCCGTCCGGCAGCGGCCCGAACGGCCGGACGTGCACGCCCTCGAGCAGGCGCACCCGAGGCAGGCCCAGGGCGCTGCGGGAGTCGGCGGCGAGCTCGACGAGCAGGTACCGGTCCACCAGACCGGGCTCGGTCGTGGCCAGCGCCACCCGTGGCACACCCTTGCTCTCGTGCACGACGAGCACCCGCTCGCCCGAACGCCGCACGCGGATCAGCCAGTCCGACCGATCGGTGACGACCCCGTCGGGCCCGAGCAGGCCCGCCTCCGTGAGCAGCTCCCGCACCGAGGGATCGAGCTCGTCGGTCGCGTCCGCGTCGACCACCACGCCTCCTATCGCCCGGTCAGCAGGCCGACGGCCGGATCGGTGAGGTCGGCGACCGAGACCGGCTGGCCCTGAGCGTCGATGAACCTGACCTGCGTCCCGCCGCCAGGTTGCCCGAGCGCGGGTGCGATCGTCGAGACCTCGACGCTCCACCCCTCGGGCAGCGCGCCGGTGACCTCGTACCGGTGGACGGCCAGGCCGAGGGAGTACGGCGCCAGCGAACGTCGACGCCACGCCACGCCGACCGGGACGCCGAGGTACTGCCCACCTTCGCCCCCGATCCGGTCCAGATCGGCACCGTACGCGCCGACGAACGCGTCCAGGTCGTCATAGGCGACCCGGGTCCCGGCCACCGCTCCGCCGTTCGGTGGCCACCGTGGGCCGCCGTCTGCGGTCGTGTAGCGCACCGCCCACCCGCGCTCGGTCAGCGGCTCGCCCGTCAGTGGGTCGGTGCCCCAGGGGTGCGCGGCGTCACCACCGAGGGCGGCGACGTCGGCCGACGCCTCCGCGGGAGGCCCGGCCCAGGCGGCCAGCTCGCCTGCCGCGTCCTGGCGCGGCAACCCGTACTCGGGGTCGGGATCGATGTCGGGCAGCGCGCGAGCACCACCGGTGACCACGCTCGTCGACGTCGGGGAGACCCCGCCCGACGACTGGTCGGACGGCTGGGCGCAGGCCACCAACGTGGCGAGCGCGAGGGCGACGAGGAACGCCAGCCGCCCTGCAGACGTGCGCATCGGTCGTCACCCGTCCCTCTGCGCCCAGGATGCCACCGTCCGCGCCCCCGGCGGACCCCCGTTGACCCTGACACGGTGTCAGGCTGTGGGGTCGTGGACATGGCACCCGATCGGCTGCTCACCATCGGCGAGTTCTCGCGGCTGACCCGGATCTCGGTCCGGATGCTGCGGCACTACGACGAGCACGGTGTGCTGGCGCCCACCCGGGTCGACGCGTGGACCGGCTACCGGTACTACGCGCCCGACCTGCTGGCCGTCGCCGGTCGGGTCCGTGAGCTGCGGGACCTGGGCCTGGGGGTCGACGAGCTGGCGCGTGCCGTCCGGCTCGACGGCGCCACGCTCGCCGAGGTCGTCCGTCGGCATCGCGGTCGCCTGATCAGCGAGGCGAGCGCGGCGGCCGTGCGCCTGCACGCCGCCGACCGCCTCATCGCCCGACTGGAGGAGCAGGACATGTCCACCACCGTCCCCGTCACCCGCACCACCCTGCCCGCGCGCACCGTCGCCTCGGTCCGCGGCACGATCCCCACCTACGCCGACGAGCGCCTGCTGTGGGAGCGCCTCGCTCCCGGCATGAAGGAGGCCGGAGCGCTGCCCGCCCCGGACGCGCTCGCCGTCGCGGTCTTCCACGACGAGGACTACGTGGACGAGAACCCCGACGTCGAGGTCCAGATCACGGTGGCGGCCCCGTTCCAGGACGCCGCCGACGTCCGCTGCGTCGAGGTGCCCGCCGCCGACGTGGCCATGGCGACCCTGCACGGTTCGTACGACGGGATGTCCGAGGTGATGGACGCGCTCGGCACCTGGATCAGCGAGCACGACCTGCGCATCTGCGGGCCGATGGTCGACGTCTACCGGGTGAGCCCCGCGTCGGGCCTGCCGCCCGAGCAGTGGGTGACCGACGTCTGCGTGCCGGTCACCGACGCCGGCTGACCGGTCCGGCCGCCGCGCTCGCGCCCGCGCTCAGCCCAGCGCGAGCGCGACGGCCAACCCGAGGACCAGGACGTCCGCGAGGACGCCGAGGGCAAGGCGCGCCGTCGGCCTAGCCGTACCGGCGAACGCACCGAGACCGGCGAGCACCAGCTGCCACGCGGCCGACGCGGCGCCCACCCCCACCACGAACGCCACCCGCTCGGGCGCGCCGGTCCACCGGGTGGCCAGGCCTGTCGCGACCACGGCGAAGTACACGACGGTCAGCGGGTTGAGCGCGGTGAGCCCGACGAACCTGGCCCACGTGGCCAGGGCGCCGGACCCGCCCCGCCCGTCGGCCTCCGGGTCCGCGCCGGGCGAGCGCCGGGCCCGCCAGGTCGCCCACAGGCCGCGGGCCGCGAGCAGCGCGAGCACCACGGCACCCACGAGCCGCACCGCGCGCTCGTGCCCGGCGAGCAGCGCGACCACCGCCGAGCCGGCCAGGGTCGCGAGCGCGGCGTAGCCGAGGTCCACCGACGCGACGCCCGACGCCCCTGCCGAGGCCACCCGCCAGCCGTCGGAGATCCCGGTGCGCACCAGCAGCACCCCGACGGCCCCCAGCGGCACGGCCACGCCGAGACCTGAGACGGCCCCGACCAGCAGGGCGGACAGGACCGCGGGCACGCGCACGAGTGTCTCGCTCGAACCGCGCGGCCCGGTCCGGATGCTGCGGATTCCGCGGTCATGCTGCGACAATCGCTGGATGGACGGTATCGACGAACGAATCCTCAGGGAGTTGACCGCGGATGCGCGGTTGCCGTTCCGTGAGCTCGGCGCCCGCGTGGGGCTGTCCGCGAACGCCGCCGCGGCCCGGGTCCGCCGGATGCGGGCCGACGGCACGATCGCCGGGTTCACCGTGCTCCGCGGTCCGGCGAGGACCGACTCACGAGGCGACGGCGCTGCCCGGCCCGGCCTGGAGGTCTTCGTCGACGTCCGGCTGCGCGAGGGCGTGACCTACGAGGCCTTCGCCGACGCCGCGGCGCGCTTCCCGCAGATCGTCGACGCGGCCCACGTGACCGGCCCGTACGACTACCTGGTGCGCGCCGTGGTCGCCGACGCCGGAACGCTGGACGCCTTCGTGCGCCGCCTCAAGGCCGACGCCGGCGCCGCCCAGACCTCCACCCGCCTGGCCCTGCGCACCCCCACCGGCTGACCCACCGGCTGACCCACCCCGCCGCCCGACGACTCGAACGAGGGTGCGTGCTCGAACGTCCCGGCGTCCGAATGCGCGCACGTGTTCGAGAGCGAACAACCGGGCGTGGAGGCGCGGGGCAGCGAAGGACCCCCCGCACACCCGTCAGAGCTCACCTGCCCTTGCTGCCTTCCGGCCCTGGGGGGGTTCAGCGAGATGACGCCGCACGAGGGGTCTTCATCCAGGATAACGCAGCAGCCCGGGGCGCCCGAACGGACGAAACTCGCCCCGGCCACCCCGTGCATCCCAGACGCGCCCTAGGTGGCGTCCAGGAGGCTCCCAGGTTCGTCCGGAATCGTGACCGGCATGAATCCGGTAGCCACCGAACGCGCGCCGCGTCGCCGCCCGATGCCCGACGCCGGTCGCGTCCTGCCCGACCGCGCGCGGGCCGGCCACCCGACCTCTCCCCTGCTGCGGCTGCGCCCGCCGGTGCTGCGCCGCTGGTGGACCGACGCCGCGGGCCTGGTGGTCTGGGCCACGATGCTCATCGTGGTCGCGCTGTGGGTGAACCACGGCGGCGTCCAGGACCTGACCTCCGGCGGCGCGAGCGCACTGAACTCGATCGGACGGCTGAGCGGTCTGCTGAGCGCCGACCTGCTGCTGCTCCAGGTGCTGTCGATGGCCCGGGTGCCGTTCATCGAGCGCTCCCTGGGTCAGGATCGGATCAGCCGGTGGCACCGCTGGGTCGGCTTCACCTCGATCTGGCTCATGGTCGTGCACATCGTGTTCATCACGATCGGCTACGCCGCGCTGGACCGGTGGAACGCGCTCTACGAGTTCTGGAGCCTGGTGACGACGGCGCCCGGCATGCTGCTGGCCACCGCCGGAACCGCGCTGCTGGTGATGATCGCGGTCACCTCGATCCGGATCGCCCGACGCAAGCTCCGCTACGAGTCCTGGCACCTGCTGCACCTGTACGCCTACCTGGGTGCGGGCCTGGCGCTCCCGCACCAGCTGTGGACCGGCACCGACTTCCTCGCCTCGACCTGGGCGACCGTGTACTGGTGGTCCGCCTACGCCCTGGTGATGGTCCTGGTGATCTGGTACCGCCTGATCGTGCCCTGGCGGCTGTCCGTGCGTCAGCAGCTGAGGGTCACCGACGTCCGCCCTGACGGCCGCGGCGTAGCGACCGTCACGATGCACGGCCCGCGCCTGCACGAGCTCCAGGTGGCCGCCGGACAGTTCTTCGTCTTCCGCTTCCTCACCGGTCCGGGCTGGACCCGCCCGCACCCGCTGTCGCTGTCCGCCGCACCCACCACGCACGGCCTGCGGGTCACGATGGGCGTGACGGGCGACGACGGCGAGCGGATCGCCCGGATGCGCGCCGGCACCCGGGTGCTCGTCGAGGGCCCCTACGGCCGGCTGCACCCGCTGGTGCGCACCCGTCCCAAGCTGGTGCTGCTCGGCTCCGGCCTCGGACTGGCGCCGCTGGTCGCGCTCGCCCAGGAGGCGGTGCTCGCCGGCCGGCTCACCGACGGCCCCGCCCTGATGGTGCGACGACTCCGCTCGGGTCAGCACGCGCCCATGCAGGACGACGTCGACCGCCTCGTCGCCGCCGGCGCCCTCCAGGTGGTGGACCTGGTGGGTCCGCGCAGCCGGACCGGCACCGCGTGGCTGCCCCAGAAGCACGGGCACCTGCCCGGCACCGAGGCCGTGCGACGCCTGGTGCCCGACCTGGACGAGGCCGACATCTACGTCTGCGGCACGGGCCCCTGGGTCGAGGCCGTCGCGGCCGACCTGCACTCCGCCGGCGCGCCGCGGCACGCCGTGCACGCCGAGAACTTCTCCTGGTGACCGGAAGGACCACAGTGCGACGCATCGTCATCGCCATCGCGAGCACCATCACCGGACTCGTCCTGCTGTTCTCGTGGCCCACCAGCCTGAACCGGACGACCGCGCTCGCCGCTCCCCCTGGAGGGACCGGCGGGACCGGGACCACCACGGGCACGTCGGGCGGGCACACCAACGGGAGCGGGACCGGCAACAGCGCGTCGTCGGGGAACTCGGGCAGCTCGAGCGGCTCGGGCTCGGGCTCGGGCACCTCGACCGGCACCTCGACCTACACGGGCGCCACCGCCCAGACCCGCTACGGCCCGGTCACCGTTCAGATCACCGTGACGGGCGGCAAGGTCTCCGACGTCCAGGCGACCAACTACCCGACGGGCAGCCGCACCGACCAGGTGATCAACTCCTACGCCATCCCGCAGCTCAACGCCGAGGCGCTGCAGGCCGGCTCGGCGAACATCGCGATGGTCTCCGGCGCGACGTTCACCAGCTACGGGTACCTGCAGTCGCTGCAGGACGCCCTGGACCAGGCGCACCTGTGACCGCCGCGACGCAGGAGCGGACCGCCCCCGACCCGACGGCGGGCGCCGGTACGGCTGCCCAGGCCGCAGCCGTCAGCCCGTCGCCCGGCCTGCCGCACCGCGCGTGGGTCGAGCAGATCATGGGGATGCCGATCAGCGTGCACGTGCGCGGGGAGCGGGCCCGCGACGACGTGGTCGCCGCGGCGGTCGCCGACCTGTACGACGAGCTGCGCGAGGTCGACGCGCGCTTCAGCCCGTACCGCGAGGACTCCGAGCTGTGCCGCCTGCAGCGCGGCGAGGTCGAGCTCGAGCACGCGTCGGACGACATGCGCGAGGTCGAACGGCTGTGCCGCACCGCGCTGGAGCGCACCGACGGGTGGTTCGACGCGTGGCACTCGCGCCCGGACGGGGTGTTCGACCCCACCGGGCTGACCAAGACCTGGGGCGTGGGCCGCGCGGCCCGCCACCTCGACAGCCTGCCCGGCCTGGGCTACGCGATCGGCGCAGGCGGCGACGTGCTGCTGTGCCCGACCTCCGACGGTGAGCCGTGGCTGATCGGCATCGAGGACCCGCGCGACCGATCGCGCGTCCTGGCGACCGTGCCGGTGTCCGACGGCGCCGTGGCGACCTCGGGGACCGCGGCACGCGGTGCCCACATCCGCGACCCCCGCACCGGCGCGGCGATGACCGAGGTGCTGGCCGCCTCCGTGGTGGGCCCGTCGCTGCTGTGGGCCGACGTGTTCGCCACCGCCGCGATCGCCCGAGGTGCGAGCGCCGTGGAGTGGGTGTCGACTCTGCACGGGACCAGTGGCCTGCTGGTCCTGGCGGACGGTTCGGTGCACCGCTGGGCCAACCCCGTCTGACGGACCTCACGCCCGGACGGAGAACCTGTGGCACAGATCGTGCTCGTGCGACATGGCGAGACCGCCTGGAGCCGCAGCGGGCGGCACACCGGGCGCACCGACGTCCCGCTCACGGACCTGGGCCGCCGGCAGGCCGCTGCGCTCGCGGGCGCCCTGGACGCGCTGCGCCCCACCCGCGTGCTCGCCAGCCCGCTGCGGCGGGCCTGGGAGACCGCCGAGCTCGCGGGCCTCGTCCCCGAGGCCGACGAGCGCCTGGTCGAGTGGGACTACGGCGCCTACGAGGGCCTGACCACCGAGCAGATCCGCGAGCGCCGTGGCGACCGGTGGACGGTGTTCCGCGACGGTGTGGAGCCCGGCGACACACCGGGTGAGAGCCTCGAGGAGGTCGCGGCGCGGGCCGCCGGCGTGCTGACCGACGTCGGCCCGGTCGTGGACGACGGCGGCACCGTGATGCTGGTCGCGCACGGCCACCTGCTGCGCGTGCTGGCCAGCCGCTGGCTCCAGCTGCCCCCGGAGGCCGGGGCGCGGTTCGTGCTGGACGCGGCGTCGGTGAGCCGGCTCGGCCGCGAGCACGGCACCGCGGCGGTGCTGAGCTGGAACCAGACCCCCGCGGCCTGACTCCCCCGACCCCGACACCTACTGACGTCCCCGACCCCGACACCCCAGGAGGAACCGTGCCCGACACCATCGGCGGACTGCCCTTGCACCCGCTCGTCGTCCACGCCGCCGTGGTCCTGGTACCCGTGGCCGCACTCGTCGTGCTGCTCGCGGCCGTGTGGCCCAGGTTCCGGCGCTGGAGCGCGTGGGTGCCGGCGGTCCTGGCGGTCGGCGCGTTCGGTGCGGCGGCGGTGGCCAAGGAGTCCGGCGAGGCGCTGCTGCGCAAGGTCCCGGGTTCGGCGGAGCTGGCCAGGCACATGGCCCTGGGCACGTCCGTGGCGATCTGGGCCGCGGCGCTCGTGATCGTCGCAGGCCTGGTGACGTTGACCACGTGGGTCGAGCGCCGCCTGCCGTGGATGCCGCGGATCCCGGTGCGGATCGGGGTGCCCTCCGGCGACGGGGACGAGGTCGCGATGCCGCGGGCCTACCTGGTGGTGGCCGCGGTGCTCGCCGTGGTGGTCGCGGTCGGCACGATCACCGTCGTGGTGCTCGCCGGGCACTCCGGCGCGACGGCGGTGTGGATGACTCTGCTGCCCCACGGCTGAGCGGGTCGGCGGGCTCGATCACCGCCGTGCCCGCGTCGAGGTCGATGAGCGGCGGCGCCTCGCCCGGCACCTGGACGGTGGTGGACTTCTCGCGCTGCTGCTCCTCGGTCAGGTGACGGTGGCTCGGGTCGTAGAAGTCCAGCACCGCGCCGAGCGCTCCGGCCCCACCGCCACCCCCGGGGCGCCGCTCGCGCGGGCGGTCGCCGCGCCGGTCGAACACGCCCGCAGCGGTCAGCCGGTCCACCACCACGAGGACCATGGCGACGGCCAGCAACGCGAGCACCACAGGCAGCCAGCCCTCCATGCCTCCATGGTCGCACCGCGCGCCGCCGCGTCGGTCGTTCGCGGGAATCCGGCTGCGACGGTCTCAACGGCGCGTCCGAGCCGCCGATGGGACCGTCGGCCGGATGGACCCGGCCGCTCCGGTCCGGACCGGAGGTTCCACGGAGGGAAGCCATGACCAGGGTCTGGCCGCGGCGCGCGATGATCGTGCTGATCGGCGCCCTGATGGTGCTCCCGCTGCCCCGGACGGCAGCGACCGGGGAACCTCCCCCGCCCCCTGCCGTGACCGACCTGCCACCCGCACCCTGAGGCGGCGAGGCCGCCGCACGCCACCCATACTGTCCCGGTGACGGACCCGGCCACCCAGACGCATTCGCGCGTCACGGGTCCCGACGCACCCACGCGTGGCGGGCTGCGCGCGGACATCCAGGGCCTGCGGGCGGTCGCGGTCGCCTCGGTGCTCGCCTACCACCTGTGGCCCGCCGAGGTGGGCGGCGGCTACGTCGGCGTCGACGTGTTCCTGGTGATCTCCGGGTACCTGATCACCGCGCACCTGCTGCGCGAGCCGCCCACCGGGTGGCGCGAGGTCGGGCGGTTCTGGGGCCGGCGCGTGCGACGGCTGCTGCCCGCGTCGGCGCTCGTGCTCGTGGTGAGCGTCGCGGTCGCGGCCGTGGTGCTGCCGGCGTCCCAGCTCGCCCGCACGGGCGTCGAGGCGGTGGCGTCCGCGCTCTACGTGCAGAACTGGGCGCTCGCCGCGACGGCGACGGACTACCTGGCGTCCGAGGGCGCCGCGACCGCGCTGCGGCACTACTGGTCGCTGTCCGTCGAGGAGCAGTTCTACCTGGTGTGGCCGCTGCTGATCGGCGCCGCCGTGCTGCTGGGCCGGTGGCGGCGGTGGTCGTGGACCCTCGCGGTGGTCGTGCTCGCGGTGCTCGGCGGGTCGCTCGCGTGGTCGGTCCACCTGACCCCGGTGGACCCGGCCGCGGCGTACTACGTGACCACGACGCGGATGTGGGAGCTCGCACTCGGCGGTGCGGTCGCGCTGCTCGGGGTGCGGTTCCCGGGCGCGCGGGTGCCCGGGCGCCTGGCCGGCCCGCTCGCCCTGGCCGGCCTGGCCGCGATCGCGGGCGCGGTGGTCGGCTTCTCGGCGACGACGCCGTTCCCCGGGGCCGCAGCGTTGCTGCCCACCGTGGGCACCGCCGCCGTGATCGTCGCCCATCCCGGGGCGCGGAGCTGGGCCGGCCGGGTGCTCGGCCTGCGCCCGGCCCAGGTGCTGGGCGACGTGTCGTACTCGACGTACCTGTGGCACTGGCCGCTCATCGTCCTGGTGCCGTTCGCGGTGGGCCGCCACCTGACCTGGTGGGAGCTGGGCGGGGTCGCGTTGGCCTCGATCGGCCTGGCGTGGCTCACCAAGCGCTGGGTCGAGGACCCGGTGCGCCGCAGCCCGCGCCTGGTGCGCTCGGCGCGCGCCACGGCCGGCGTGCTGGTCGTGTGCACCGCGGCGGGCGCGCTGGCCGGGGTCGCGCTCCAGGCCTATGCGACCCACCAGGAGCGCGTCGCCACGGCCCGCGCCGAGGCCGCTGCGGCTGCCCACCCGGACTGTTTCGGCGCGGCGGCGCTGCTGTCCGGTGCGGACTGCTCGGCGTACGCCCACGCGCTGTGGACGCCTCCGGTCGCGGCGGCCGCGGACAAGCCGCGCCTGTACGCCGACGGCTGCTGGAACAACGAGCCGTACGACACCCGGCACACCTGCACCTACGGCCCGGCCGACGCGACCGTGCGCGTCGCGCTGGTGGGCAACTCGCACGCCGGCCACTGGTTCCCACCGCTGGAGGAGGTCGCCGCCGGACGCGGCTGGCAGATCACCACCTACGTCGCGTCGGTCTGCTACCCGGTGGACGTGCCGCTGTCCTTCCCCGACCCGGCGGCGACCGCCGGGTGCTCGGACTGGAACGCCTGGGTGCGGCGGCAGGTCACGAGCGGCGGGTACGACCTGGTGGTGATGTCCTCACGCACCGACCAGCTGATCGCCGACGAGCCGCGCGCCCGCCAGGACGAGGCCGCCCAGCAGGCCTACGCGCGCACCCTCGCGGCGTTCACCGGCGCGGGCGCCCAGGTGCTCGTGATGCGCGACACCCCGAACTTCCCGGGCAGCGTGCCGGACTGCGTCGCGGCCTCGCCCGAGCAGGACTGCACCGTCCCGCGCGCAACCGGCCTCGAGCCGGACCCGCTGGCCGCCGCGGCGCGCGGCGACACCTCGGGACACGTGCACGTGCTCGACGTGACGGACCTGCTGTGCGACGCGCAGCTGTGCCACGGAGTGATCGGCTCGGCGATCACCTATTTCGACCACGGGCACATGACCGCGTCGTTCTCGCGGACGCTGCGCCCGCTGGTCGAGGAGGCGCTCGACCAGGCGCTGCCCGCCGCGGGGTGAGCAGCCCACGCGGATCGTGTGACGGCTGGGGCACACGGGGCCGGTGAGATGCCCCACACGCCTCGGACGCCTCACGTGTCACATGATCCGCGCCGGGCGCTCACGCACTCGCGGGTGACTCAGCCCTGGGCGGCGTAGGCCTGGGCACGGGTGACGTAACGCGCCGAGTTGCCGTGCAGCGCGGCGACCTCGTCGTCGGTGAGGGTGCGCCGGACCTTGCCCGGCACACCGGCGACCAGCGATCGGGGCGGGACCACCGTGCCCTCGAGCACCACGGCCCCGGCGGCGACCAGCGACTGGGCCCCGACCACCGCGTCGGTCAGCACCGTCGCGTTCATCCCGATCAGGCAGCCGTCCTCGATGGTGCAGCCGTGCACAACCGCGCCGTGCCCGACGCTGACGTCCGCGCCGATCACCGCGGGTGAGCCCAGCTCGGTGTGCACCACGACGTTGTCCTGGAGGTTGGAGCGCGGTCCCAGGACGATCTCGTCGATGTCCCCGCGCAGCACCGCGCCGAACCAGACGCTGGCCTGCTCGTCGACCTTGACCTTGCCGATCAGGCACGCGTTCGGCGCGATCCAGGCGGTCGGGTGGACCTCGGGCGTGCGGTCGGCGAAGGGCAGGCTGATCACGCGCCCAGGCTACGGGCCCGCTGGGCGCGACGCCGCACACGCAGCCGCTCACGCTCCGACGGAACCCAGTCGGCGACCACGGCTGTGACCCCACCACCGCGGCCGTCGGCAGCGTCGGCATCCACAGCGGGGATCGGACCGCAGCGGTCGCAGGTCTCGACCACGGAGACCTCGCCCCCGCACCCGTCGTGGTGGTAGCTGATCGGCGGGCCTTCCTGGCCCGGGGCCCACCGGTCGCCCCACGCCGTGAGCGCCAGGATCACGGGTCGCAGGTCGCGACCACGTTCGGTCAGCACGTACTCCGCGTGTCGGCCCGGCTCACCACGCTGCTCCACGATGCCGGCGTCGACGAAGTCGGCCAGCCGCTTGGCCAGCACGTTGGGCGCGATCCCGAGGCTGCGCTGCAGCTCGCTGAAGCGGGACATCGACGCGAACAGCAGGTTCCGCACGATCAGCAGGCTCCACCGCTCGCCCACCACCTCGAGCGCACGTGCGGCCGAGCACACCTCGGTGTCATAGGTCCGTTCGAGCACCCGTCGATCCTCACACACGATGCTTGCGTGAAGCAATCAATGTTACTAGCGTCATGCAAGTACCCGATAAAGACCGGACCGAGGAGAGGACGCGCGACATGGACCAGAGCTTCACCACGACGATCACCGCCCACCGACGCCCGGAAGAGGTCGTGGCCGCTGTCCTCGACGTCCGCGGCTGGTGGTCGCGGACGCTGACCGGCGCGTCCTCGGCACCGGGGGACGAGTTCGGCTACGAGGTGCCGGGCATCCACCGCAGCCGGATCCGCGTCGAGCAGGTCGACCCGGCGCGGCTGGTGACCTGGCGCGTCCTGGACAACTGGTTCGGCTTCGCCGAGGACGACTGGACCGGCACAGAGGTCCGGTTCGAGGTCGAGCACCACGACGACGCGACGCGCCTGGTGTTCACGCACGTGGGACTCATCCCCGGCCAGCCCTGCTACGACGCGTGCCACGCCGGCTGGTCGTTCTACGTCGAGCAGAGCCTGGCCACCCTGATCGAGACGGGCGTCGGGGCTCCCGGCCGGATGCCCGAGCAGCTCGCCGCCCTGGCCGAGCTGGAGCAACGCGCCGGCTGAACCGGCACGTCCCGCGGGCGACGGCGGCGCTCGACCGGCGCTTCGCGTCGAGCCCGGCAGACTGGGGCCGTGCTCACCACAGTCCTGCTCGACCTCGACGGCACGCTGACCGACCCGATCGAGGGGATCGCCAACGCCCTGGACCGGGCGATGGCGGCGCTCGGGCTCCCCGCGCTGGAGCCGGAGCAGCACCGTGCGGCCGTCGGGCCGCCGCTGACCGAGGTGTTCGCAACGCTCGGCGTCCCGGCCGGGCAGGTCGACGACGCGATCGCGGCCTACCGCGAGTACTACGCACGCTCCGGGCTGCTCGAGAACCGTGTCTACGACGGGGTCCCCGAAGCACTGTCCCGGGTGCGGGGCATCGGCGTCCGGCTGGTGGTGGCGACGTCCAAGCCCGAGCCGTTCGCGACGCGGATCGTCGAGAGCTTCGGGCTCGCGCCGCTGCTGGACCACGTCGCCGGCGCGACCCTTGACGGCTCCGTGGCCAGCAAGGCTGACGTGATCGCCCGGGCGCTGGGCGCCGTGGGAGCGGCCGCCGGACCCGACGTGGTGATGGTCGGCGACCGGTCGCACGACGTGCTGGGCGCCGCCGAGCACGGCCTGACGTGCGTCGGCGTGGAGTGGGGCTACGCGGCGCCCGGCGAGCTCGAGGCGGCGGGTGCGATCGCCGTGGTGCGCACTCCGGGCGAGCTCGCGGACCTGCTGGGCGGCATGGCCGAGTAGCGAGCGCCGGACCGGTCGTGGGCGTCGTCGGACGATTGCCGGGGCGGTCTCCTCACCGAGGGGCGGCGCCCGCCGATGAGTCACCGGACGCGGGCACCGCGCATCCGGTTCGCTCGAAGGGGTTCGGCGTTCACACCCGGAGGTCGGTGCCCGTGTCCAGCGCTTCGTGGCACCGGGCCCGCGGCGTCTCGGCCCAGCCCCGTCAGGCGGCCGACCGGGACCCGAGCAGCCGCCACACCACCGCACCCCCGACGAGCAGCACGAGCGTCGCGACACCGAGGGCGAGGTGCAGCCCGTCGGTGAAGGACTGGGCGATCGCGTCGGCGATGGGGACCGGGACGCCGGGCGAGGGTGCGAGCCCACCCGCACCGCCCGCCGTGGCGGCGTCGACGACGTCCGCCGCCGCGGCTCCGTGCACGCCGATGGCCGCCAGCCGGTCCGGGAGCGCCGCCGCGAGCCGGGCGGTGATGACGCTGCCCATCACGGCGATCCCGGCGACGCCACCGAGCTCACGCGTGGCGTTGGTGGTGGCCGATGCCATGCCCGCCTTCGCGACGTTCACGCGTTCCATGACGGCGATGGTGATCGGGCTGAAGGACAGGCCCATGCCGGTGCCGATCAGCGGGAGCGACCACCAGAAGTCGGCGTAGGTGGAGCCGACGCCGACGAGCATCAGGGAGCCGACCCCGATGCCGCACAGCGTCAACCCGATGGCGAGCGGCACGCGGGCCCCCCAGCGGGCCGCCATCCGGCTCGCGACCGGTGCCGCGAACACGATCATGCCGGTCGACGGGAGCGACGCGATGCCCGCGAAGCCGGCCGAGTACCCGAGCACCGCCTGCAGGTACATTCCGAGGTAGCCGAGCACGCCGAACATCGCGAAGCTCACGACGAACCCGGCGAGCGCGCCGCCGGCCACCACGCGGTCGCGCAGCAGGCGGACGTCGAGCATCGGGCGGGGCGCGGCCAGCTCGAGGGGCACGAACGACGCCAGACCGACGACGGCCACGGCGACGCCCGTCAGCACCCGCGGGCTGGTCCAGCCCAGGCTCGGCCCCTCGATCAGCGCGAACACCAGGCCGGCGACGCCGGCCGTGCCGGCCACCTGCCCGAGGACGTCGACCGGGCCGCGGACGCGCGCACCGTCGTCGGGCAGCACGTGCAGGCCGAGGGCGAGGGCGACCGCGCCGACGGGCACGTTGATCCAGAACGCGCTCGCCCAACCGAAGGCGGTGACCAGGGGGCCGGCGATCGCCGGGCCGAAGGCCAGTCCCAGCGCGGAGACGCCGCTCCAGGTGCCGATGGCGCGAGCCCGCTCGCGCGGCTCGGTGTAGGTGGTGCGCAGGATCGCCAGCGATTGCGGCGTGAGCATCGCGGCGCCGATCCCCTGCGCGACGCGCGACGCGACCAGCACGCCGAGCGATCCGGCCAGCGCGCACGCGGCCGAGCCGGCGGTGAACAGGGCGAGACCGGCCAGGAACAGCCGTCGTCGTCCGAGGCGGTCGCCGAGAGCCCCGCCGAGCAGCAGGAGCGAGGCGTAGGCCAGCGAGTAGCCCTCCATGACCCACTGGAGGCCGGTCATGCCGGCACCGAGGTCGGCCGAGATGGTCGGCAGCGCGTTGCCGACCACGACGTTGTCGAGCATCGCCATGAACAGCGCGAGGCACAGGGTGGCGAGGATGAGCGGCCGACGAAGCTCGCGCGGGGCGGGCGCGGACCGGGTGGCGGCGGGACTGGTCGGGGCGACCGCGGGAGCGGTCGAGGCGGGTGCAGATTCTGCGATCATGTCGGCGCCTAACGTTGTTAGGGAAGTGTCTAACGGCGTTAGAGTGCCACTAACAGTGTTAGATTGCAACTCTGCGATCGAGGAGGGTGACGCGATGCCGCGGCGACGCGACGACGGACGGCTCGGCAAGGGGCGCGAGCCCGGCATCACCCGGGATGCGCTGACCGCGGCGGCGCTCGCCGTGCTCGAGCGCGAGGGCCTGGACGCCCTGACGATGCGCCGGGTGGCCACCGAGCTCGACGTCCAGGCCGCCTCCCTCTACTGGCACGTGCGCAACAAGGACGAGCTGCTCGACCTGCTCGCGGACGCCGTGCTCGCCGACGCCGACTTCTCAGCGCCCGACGGTCCGTGGCGCGAGCAGGTGCGGGTCCTGGCGCACCGCTACCGCGACCACCTGCGCTCCCACCGCGACGCGGCCAGGGTGGTGGCCGGCCGGTTCGTCATCGGGCCGCACTCCGGCCGGGCCATGGAGCAGTCGCTGGCGGTGTTCCGCGCGGCCGGGTTCAGCCCGGCGAACGCGGCGGCCGCGCTCTACCTGGTCTCCGTGGTGTACGTCCAGGGCTTCGCCCTGCAAGAGGCGGTCCCCATGCGTGCCGTCGAGGCGACCGGGGGCACGCCGTCCGACGCGATGGCCGTCGTGGCCGCCGAGCTGGCGGCGCTACCGGCCGCCCGGTTCCCCCACCTCGTGGAGTCCACCGGCTACCTGGTGAGCCTGAACCTGCACGACCGGTTCGCGTGGGGGCTCGAGTGCGTGCTCGACGGGTTGGAGCTGCGGCTCGCGCAGCAGCGGGCCGCCGAGCAGCCCACCTGAGCAGCCCCGACGCGGCGCTCGCGGGGTCGTGGGTGAGGTCCGGTTCGGCCGGGCCGGGTAGGTCCGGTATCCTCGTCCGGCCTGGAGGATTCGCCTAGTGGCCTATGGCGCACGCTTGGAAAGCGTGTTGGGGTAACACCCTCGGGGGTTCGAATCCCCCATCCTCCGCGTGACGAAGGGCCCGTGATCTGCAGCAACGCAGGTCACGGGCCCTCGGTGTTCGCGGACGCCGAGGAACACGCTTCTCGCAAGCCGCTGATGCGGTTTGGTAGCAGTTCGACTTTGGTGGGATGTTGCGACTCGTCCACCACCGTCCGCGCCGCGACCCTGTGCAGGCGGGCACACTGGTTCCCAAGCTTCCCGAGCTCGACGTCCAGCGCGACCGGAGCCTGACGTTCCACCGGTACGACCGCGCCGAGCCCACGGGTCGCCGATCTGCTGGAGGAGGTCGAGCGGGACCCGACGGCGATCCTCTGGGGCTGACCTCGATGTTGCTCTGCTTCGATTCGAATCAGCATGACGTAGCAACTCCGGGTTCAGCCGTCGCGGCAGCCACGAAACGGTAGTGTTTAGATCGCCAGTATGGGAGCGTAAGGCCCACCAGAGCGGTAGCGTAGCGAGGTGGCATACGCACGCAGAGTCCTCGACACACAGCTCGACAGACTCCTCACCGGGCTGCCCGCCGTGGTCATCGACGGCCCCAAGGCGGTCGGCAAGACCGAGACCGCGACCCGGCGCGCCGCCACCGTGCTCGCACTCGACGACCCCACAGAACGTGTGCTGCTCGAGGCGGACCGTGAGCGACTCTCACGACTTCCCACCCCGATCCTGATCGACGAGTGGCAGTTGTATCCCGCCGTATGGGACCAGGTCCGCCGAGCCGTCGACGCCGGTGCCGGCCCCGGGTCCTACCTCCTCACCGGGTCCGCGACCCCCACCACCGCTCCTACGCACACCGGCGCCGGCCGCATCGTCCGGCTGCGACTGCGCCCGATGGGCCTCGCCGAGCGCGGGCTCGCCGAACCCACCGTGTCGCTCGCGGGCCTGCTCTCCGGCGAACGGCCGCCCATCGGCGGCGAGAGCCGTGTCGGTCTGGCGGAGTACGCCGAGGAGATCGTCATGAGCGGCTTCCCCGGGCTGCGCACCCTGCCCGCGCCTACGCGCGCAGCCGGCCTCAACGGCTATCTCGACGCCATCGTCGAGCACGACTTCGCCGAGCTGGGACACGTCGTGCGCCGACCGCGGACGCTGCGCGCATGGTTGAAGGCCTATGCGGCTGCGACGTCGACGACCGCGTCCTACAACACGATCCTCGATGCGTCGACGGCAGGGCACGGAGACAAGCCCGCGAAGACGACGACGATCGCCTACCGCGAGACTCTTGATCGGATGTGGCTGCTCGACACCGTCCCCGCGTGGACGGGATCGCGCTCACACATGGCTTCGCTCGGCCAGGCACCCAAGCATCACCTCGCTGACCCAGCCCTCGCGGCTCGGCTCCTTGGCGTGGGCGCCGGTGCGCTGCTCGACAGCCCGAACCCGGACAGCCCACAGGTCCCCCGGGACGGCACCCTCCTCGGCGCCCTGTTCGAGAGCCTCGTCACCCTGGGCGTACGGACCTATGCCGAAGCGGCCGACGCACAGGTCAGCCACCTGCGCACCCACCGCGGCGATCACGAGGTCGACCTGGTCGTCACCAGGGATGACGGGCGCATGGTGGCCCTGGAAGTGAAGCTCGCGGCAGTCGCGGGCGACGACGACGTCCGCCACCTGCACTGGCTGCGCGAACAGGTCGGTGACGATCTCCTCGCCGCTGCCGTGATCACCACAGGACCGGCTGCCTACCGCCGCCAAGACGGAATCGCCGTCATCCCGGCAGCGCTGCTCGGGCCCTGATCGCGTCGGCTCGACGCGCCCTCCGCCGCAGCGCCCCGATCGGCCCTAGCTTCCACACACCGCAGCTGCGAAGCTCGCGGCCATGGACCTCCGGCACGCGCGCTTCGTGCGCAGCGAGCTGGACACTGCCGAGAGCGCCGAGCTCAGCCGCGTCGACGAGCTCGCCGACGAGCTCGCGACCCATCTGGCGGCTGAGTCGCCGACCATCGACCTGGTCCACATCCACCGCGCCCAGTCCAGCGCCGTGCAGTCGATCGTCGCGGCCATGCTCCGCGAGCACCTAGGCTTCCGCGAGGAGGTCGTCCTGACCCCGCAGAACGGGTTCGTCACCCACGCCCGACCCGACTTCGTCTTCAGCCTCGGACCCGGCCGCGGGATCATCGCCGAGGTCGAGCGCGGCGGCACGACGACCAACAACCACGACCTCAAAGACCTGTGGAAGACCCACATCGCCACCGACGCCCAGCACCTGTTCCTCGTCGTGCCCAACGCCAACTGGAATGAAGCCGGCATCGCCCGCGAGCACCCCTACCACCGCGTCCTGACCCGCCTCGGCTCGTTCTTCGGCGACCCGCGGCGTGAGATCGACGTCGTCAGCCTGCACGTCTTCGGCTACGGGCGAGAGTCCTGACAAGGCGCGCTCCACGCCGCCCGGCCGGTAGCAGTTTCGGTAGCACTTCACGGTGGTGCCGATCCCGCCGTCAGGGTTCGCCGCGATCCGCCCAGGCTGCTGACCAGCATCGACGCACCCAGCCGCCTGACCCCACCGCCCCCTCGAACGACTTGGAAAGCGTGTTGGGGTAACACCCTCGGGGGTTCGAATCCCCCATCCTCCGCCGGAAGAAGGGCCCGTGACCTGCGGTGACGTGGGTGACGGGCCCTTTGCGTCTTCCTCTTGCCAAGGAACACGCTTCTGGGCAGGTCACCCACGCTCCGGTAGCAGTTCGCCAGACATGGGATGTTGGCATGGGCTCACCACCGTCTGCGGTACGCGGGATTTCCGCGTCGCAGACCAGCCCGGTGCTTGCCGGGCTCGACGTTCAGCGCGAGCGCCGGCGGTGCGCCGCTCAGTCGCCCTCGGGCATCCCCAATGACGTCGGGAGGTCCCGTCGCAGGTGCAGCACGCGCCACACGTCCACGTGATCCGCGCGCTCGACGTAGAACATGGCGAACAGGTACCCGGCCAGCGACCAACTCCGCAGCCCCGGGAGCTCGAGCTCCTCACCCCATCTGGATGCACCGATCGCGGGGTGCGCTCCGACTGTTTCGAAGCCCGCCTCGAGCGCGTCGATGAATCCCAGCGCGGCGTGATCGGCACCCTGGGCGACGTAGAAGGCGATCGCGTCCCCGACGTCCTGCCGCGCGCGCTCGCGCGGGACAACCGGCAGACCGCTCACCGATCAGCAGACGAGCCGCCGGCGCGAACGCCGCGGCGCAACGACTCGAACCAATCGGCCGTCGCAGGCGCCGTGACTGCCGACTCGGCGCCGTCCAGGAGCAACGCGCGCAACCTGAGCCGATCGCGGTCACGCCGGATCAGCTCGCGCACATACTCGCTGCTCGAACCGTAGTCGGCACCAGCCACCCGCTCATCGACGAACGCCTTGAGACCGTCCGGCAAGGAGATGTTCATCGTGCTCATGGACCCAAGGTACAACGCGATGGCAAAATTTGCCATCGCGTTAGGCGGGTCCGGTGCGCGCCTGGCCCAGGCTGCCGGTAGCAGTTTCGGTAGCAGACCGGCGTCGTACGAGCGCCGTCGTCCCCGCCGCGAGATCAGGGCTCCGCAGTCTTCGAGATCAGGGGTCCAGAGCCCTCGCAATCGGGGGTTCAGATACCGCGAAATCGGGGACTCGCCTCGACCCCGACGACCCCGCGACCCGCGATGCGGTCGCAAGCGACCCCTCGACCATGATCCAGAGCGACAGCCTGATCTGCATCGACGAGTACCAGCACGCCCCCGCCGTCCTCGACGCGATCAAGGCCCGGCCCAACCGGTTCGCCCGCCCGGGGCAGTTCGTCCTGACCGGCTCGGCACGCCACGAGTCGCTGCCCGCGGCCGCCCAGGCCCTCACCGGCCGGCTGCACCGGATGACCGTGTACCCCTTGGCGCAGGCCGAGCTCGACGCCACGCGCCCCGGCCTGCTGGGCAGACTGCTCGCCGCGTCGCCTGCCAGCCCGAGCGGACTGTCGACGACCTCGCGGCAGGACTACCTCGAACGACTCACCCGCGGGGGCTTCCCCCTCGCCCTGGCCCGGCACAGCGAGGCCGCGCGCAACCGGTGGTTCGACGACTACGTACGCTTGACGCTCGAGCGCGACGTGCGCGAGCTGAGCAAGGTGCGCCAGGCGCGCGCACTTCCGGTCCTGCTCGAACGCCTCGCCGGTCAGACCGCCCAGGTCCTGAACACCACTGCAGCGGCCGCCGCGGCCGGGATCGACCCTCACACCGCGCGCGACTACATCCGGCTCTTGGAGGCGTCTTTCTGATCCAACTCCTGCCCGCGTGGGGGACCACGCTCACGAGCCGGTCCGCGAACGCACCCAAGATCCACGTCCTCGATCCCGGCGTCACCGCGCGGCTGCTGCGCCTGACCCCGGACAAGCTCGCCCGCCGGGACCCGGCATCGCTGACCCAGCTCGGCCACCTGATGGAGACCTTCGTCGTTGCCGAGCTGCTCAAGGAAGCGTCGTGGATGGACGGGATCGCCGGAGTCGGGCACTGGCGCACCTACGACGGGGTGGAAGTAGACCTCATCGTCGAACGCGACGACGGCGCCGTCGTGGCGTTCGAGGTCAAGGCCGCGGCCAGGGTCCCCGGCGAGGACTTCCGCGGGCTGCGCAAGCTGCGCGAGGCACTCGGCGACGCCTTCCTCGCCGGAACCGTGCTCTACACCGGGCAACGCGCCTACACCTTCGAGGATCGCCTGCACGCGGTACCCATCGACAACCTCTGGACGTCGCAGTAGAGGCCCCGCGCAACCACCCGGCCTCTGGCCACCGATCCCGCCCCGACCACACCGTCGAACGACTGGGAAAGCGTGTCGGGGTGACACCCTCGGGGGTTCGAATCCCCCATCCTCCGCTCTTGAGGTCGGCGAAGGGCCCGCGACCTGCGGTGACGTGGGTGCGGGCACTTTGGCGTACGCGGGTCGGCGCAGCGGTGCGGCGGCACCCGCCGAGCTCCGGGTCCATCCCGTGAGCAGCTGATCGGCCCTAGCTTCTCCGGGACGCAGCTGCGAAGCTCGCGGCCATGGACGTCCGGCACGCGCGATTCGTGCGCAGCGACCTGGACGCCGCCGAGACCACCGAGGTCGCGCGGGTCGACGCCCTCGCAGATGAGCTCGCAGACCATCTGGCTGCGCAGTCCGCGCGCATCGACATCGTCCACGTGCACCGCGCCCAGTCCAGCGCCGTGCAGTCCATCGTCGCCGACCTGCTGCGCGAGCAGCTCGGGTTCCGCGACGAGGTGGTGCTCACCCCGCAGGACGGGTTCGTCACGCACGCCAGACCCGACTTCGTCTACAGCCTCGGACCCGGCCGCGGGATCATCGCCGAGGTCGAGCGCGGAGGCACCACGACCAACAACCACGACCTGAAGGACCTGTGGAAGACCCATATCGCCACCGACGCCCAGCACCTGTTCCTCGTCGTGCCCAACGCCAACTGGAACGAGGCCGGCATCGCCCGCGAGCACCCCTACACGCGCGTCCTGACCCGGCTCGGCTCGTTCTTCGGCGACCCGCGTCGGCAGATCGACGTCGTCAGCCTCCACGTCTTCGGCTATGGGCGAGAGTCGTAGCCGAGTTCCGGGCCGTACCCGGCAGCCCGAGCTCGTCGCACCACCCGGACGCGCCGATCGCCGGGTGGGTCCCGATGGTCTCGAAGGCCTTCTCGAGTGCGTCGCCACTCGCCCGGCCGCGACATGATGCTGGCGCAGACATCCTGACCGAGAGGCACACCGATGAGCAGCGAGATCGTCCACGTCGTCCTCGTCCGGTGGGCGGCGACCGGCCCGGCGGACATCGCCGACCGCATCGACCGGGCGGTGCGCTCCGTTCGCGACACCGTCCCCGGCGTCGTCGAGATCGGCCACGGCCCGAGCGTCAGCGTCGAGCACCTCGAGCGGGGCTACACCTACGGGCTGTACGTGCGCTTCGCCGACGCCGCGGCGCGCGACGGCTACCTGCCGCACCCCGCGCACGAGCCTCTGGCGGAGCTCATCACCACACACTCCGAGACGTTCCTCGTCTTCGACCTGGCGGTCCCGCCGAGCGCCTGACCTCACACCCGCCGCACACCGGCACCAGCGCGGCCAGGACACGCACGCCCCGTCACCCCCTGGTCCGACGGCCGCCCGCCGTGATCTGCTGGACCCGTGAGTCCGAAGAGTCGCGGTCGCCCCGCCGGGCGGGGACGGCAGGCGCGACGTCGGCCGCGCCCCGAGCCTCGCGCCGCCACCGCCCTGGACCTCGCCTTGCGCGAGGCGCCGAGCCTGTACGACGGCGACCTGCTGGCCGCGCAGGTCGCCGCGAGCGAGTGGCTGGGCCGGGCGTGGGGTGGGCGCGGCATGGCCGACGGCGAACCGGAGACCGAGCTGGTCCGCCGGGTTGCTGCCGCGGTGCGCGGTCCGCGGTCCGCTGCCGCTGTCGCTGCCCTGCACGCCCTGGCGACCGTCCAGGACGCAGCCTGGATCGAGGACGTCGTCGCTGCCCTGTCCGGCGTCCCGGCCGCCCGGTCACCCGCTTGGGCCGTCGACCCGGAGACCCATCGCCCGCCGAGGCCCGTGGGCGCGCAGCTGTGGTCGGACCCGTGGGGCGAGAACCGGGTGCACCTGCTGCGGTTCGCCGAGCCCGTCAGGCACACCCTGTTCGTCGCGGAGTCGACGGTCGGCGGTCGCTACGTCCAGGTCGTCGACGTCGGCGTCGAGGATCTGTCCCGGCCCCTCCGGCCCGGCGACGACGACGAGCTGGACGTCGTCGACGTCGACCCGGCGGACGCCCTCGCCGAGGTCGCCGACGCCCTGTGGCAGACCGACCTGTACTGGCCGCCCCAGAACGCCGAGGACTACACCACCTTCCGCGCCTACGCACACTGGCTCACCCGCGGCCACCGCCGGGAGACCGACTGGGAACCGTTGCCGGACGACGAGCGCGAGCGGCTCCTGGACGAGTTCGCCGCGGAGCACCGGCTCGACCTGGACGCGGACGTCGTGCGCGTGCTCGCCGACACGTTCATCGACTTCGGCGACGGATACCTGCGCGGTGGCGTCCTGGCCTGGAACCCGGGCGAGGTCGGGCACTTCCTCCTGGACTGGATCCACCGCAAGGTCATCCTCGAACCGGAGGTGCAGCCTCACGTGCCCGACGCGCTGCGCGCCTGGGTGTCCTTCGCCCTCACCCGGCGCGGGCTCGCACCCGAGCACATCGCCCCCGTCGTCGACGCCGTCACCGAGCTGGAGGACGACTACGCCGCGGCCTCGACCGACTCCACGCTGCACGGGCCGGCCAAGGAGATCACCGCCCGGCTCCTGGCGGCCGGCCTCGACCTCACCGACGCGGACGCCGTCGACCGCGCGATCCGCGAGTACAACGCGGAGCAGGTCGCGCGACGCATGCTGGACAGCTGAACCGCAGCCGTCACCCGCGCCGGAGACGCGGCCCGGAGCAACCAGCTCCCCACCGACCTGGTCGCCGGAAGGGCTGTGACCGATGGGCACTGGCCGCGGCCCTGAGCCCGCTACCCGGCCGTCGGTCGGTAGGTCTCGATCCGGCGCAGCAACGCCTCGGCGGCATCGCGAACGGGCACGACGTCCGCCGGCTCGGGGACCTCGCGCTCCGCGGCGGCCACGATCAACCGCGTCTGGACGGCGATCTCGTGCAGGCGCTGCCAGTCGTGCCGCGCGATGTGCGCCGCGGTGTCCAGCAGGCTGACCAGGGCCAGGCAGACGGTCGGCTCACGCCCACCCGACCTGCGCACGAGCCCGCACATCGTCGCCAGGTACTCCCCGAACCGCCGGCTCGGCACGACCACGACGGACGTGCCCGACCGGCCCACGCGGGGCCCCAGCCGGTGCGCGGCCATCCGCGCGAAGATCACGGACATGTGGTCGACCGCCTGGACGGCGGTGTAAGGATCGTTCACCGCAGGAGACAGTGCCTTGCACGCGACGTCGACCAGCTGCCTGATTCCCATCGCTGCGTCCTGCTGGCGGGTCCGCTCGAAGCCGATGCCCACGGCGGCGTCCAGGGCCGCCTCGAAGTCCTCCGCGCGGGGCAGGGGGTCGTCGGGCCCGGGGGCCCAGATCAGCGCCAACGGCTCGCCCTGCACCACGTGCTCCCCGACCCGACGGGTCAGCGCCAGGCTGACCCCGTGCTCGACGGCGAGGGGCAGCAGCATCTCGGGGTGGGCCGTGACGACGTACCCGGAGGCACACGCCTCCACCGGGACCGCCCACGGCTGCGGCGCGGGCGGCACCTCCTCGACGTCGTCCGGCAGGTGGCGCAACAGGGCCACGGTCTCCCGCTGCACCCGCTCCATGATCGCGTCGACCTGGATCGAGTGGGAGAGGTGGTCGGCGAAGTACACGACGGCGCCGAGGCTCACGAACAACAACGCCACCGAGCCGCTGACGGCGAGCCGCGGGAAGGTCGCGGGGTCGCCACCGGTGCCCACGGTGAACAGGCCCGCGGCGCTGTAGGCGAACGTCGCCATGAAGACCGACAGGACCACCTGGTTCGACCGGTCCCGCAGGAAGTTGCGCAGCAGCCGCGGTGAGAACTGCGTGGAGGTCAGCTGAAGGGCCACCACCGACAGGCCGAGCACCAGGGCGATCACGGTCACGACCGTCCCGGTGATCGCGACCAGCAGGTCCCTGGCTTGGGGGCCGGAGCCACGGAACTCCAGGAGGGCAAGGAAGGAGCCGTCGGCGGGCCGGATCGACGCCACCACGAAACCCACCAGCAGCGCCACGTTCCCCGCGACGAAGGGCAGCACCCACAGCGCGCCACCGACGTACTCGCGAACCCGCTCCCACCGCAGCACCGGCGTGCCCTCTCGCGTCCGGGGCCGTGCGAGCGGCCGTGCCCGACCATCGATGCCCTGCACAGCATGGCACCCCTGGCGGGCTCACGGCAGTACCGGCGGCAGGCTCGGCCGGACGGCAGCGACGCGACGGGAGAGAGTGATGCACAGCGGTCGTGGTGGGGCGACACGCCCCCTATGCCGCTGCGGTGATGTTGATGATCAGCGCGATGATGACCGTGCCGAACAGGTACCCGAGCAAGGCGTGCCGCAGGGCGTGGCGCCGCATCCGCCACGAGCCCAGGTCGGTGTCCGAGATCGCGAAGCTCATCCCGACGGTGAACGCCAGGTAGGCGAAGTCGCTGTACCGCGGCGGATCGGGCTGGTGGAAGTCGACCCCGCCGGAGTCATCGACGAGGTACAGCCGGGCGTACCGCAAGGCGAAGACGGTATGGATCGCGGCCCACGAGGTCAGGACCGCTGCGAGCGTCGTGATCATCGGCAGGGCGTCGTGCGACTGCCCGCCGAACACGATGCCCGCCACCCCGCCGAGGCTGAGCACGGCCGCGGCGACCAGGACGATCTCGGAGCCGGGGCGCGTCGGCTCCTCCCGGGTTGCGTGTGCGCGTGTCTCCTCGGCGTCCATCGGTCCGATGACGACCCACGTCCACGCCACGAACACCGCGGCCGTCACCGCCCACCCGGCGAGCACCGCGGAGAGGGCCGACGGCCAGTCGACCGCGAACCCGAGAACCAGGCCGGCGGCGGCTCCGCAACCGAGGCGGACGAGCGGGGCGACGTCGAGCCGACGGTCGGAGCGGGCGAGTCGGACCATGGCCCCAGTGAACCGCTGACCACGCCGCGGCCACGCGCGACACTCCTCCGGACCGGTCGTCCTCAGACGCCCTCGCACCACCGCGGGCGACGGGGCGAGGGCCCAGGGGTCGACGATGTCGGCCGGCGTCGTCGGGAACCCCGCGAGGCGGGCGGGCGTTCGGCCACCGTGGAGGTGCCCATGAGCTCGACGACCGCTGCTCCGACCACTCCCCTCCCGCCACTGCCCTCGGTGACCGCGCAGGCCGACCGGCTTGTCGAGCTGGGGCTGCATCGTCTCGCGGGCCTCGCTGCCGACGAGGTCCACGAGGCCGCCCGGTACGCCACGACGCCCGACGCGCTGCTGGTCGTCCACCCGGACCGTCTGGGGCCGTCGGACCTCGCACCGGTGCTGCGGCTGGGCGACCGCCAGGGTTTCGTCGTCGAGGACATGACAGATGTCGACCGGTTCGCGCCGATCCCGCAGGCCGAGCCGCCGGGATCCGCGCTCTACCTGGTCACCGGTCTGGACCGCGGGGACGCGATGGCGAGCCGGAGCCCGGACGAGGCGCTGCCGGCCATCATCGCCGCCGGGCGCACCCCGCTCACGCTGATCGAGGGCATCCACTGGGTGCTGCACCAGCCCGAGGTGCTCGACCGCAACCACTGCTTCATGACGATCGGCTCGCGCCTGCACAAGCCGGGTGGCCGGCTCGACGCGCGCACGCCGGCGCTGTGGATCAGCAACGGGACCGGACGTGACGGCCGGGCGCGGCGCAACGCGCCGAAGGTCGGGTGGTGCTGGGCGGGCAACCGGCACACGTGGCTCGGGTTCGCCTCCGCCCGCGGCCGCCGGCCCGCCGCAGAAGACGCCAGGACCGCGCAGGAGCGCGGCTAGCCGCGACGCGCCGGCGAGGCCGGTCGCGGGCAGACCGTCAGGGCGCTGCCGGTCCGTGCGGCGGTGCGATGGGGGCACCGACCTGCAGCCCGCGCTCGAGCAGGTCGAGGCACCGGTCCAGCACGCCGCGCAGCGGCCCGACGAACCCGGTGCCGTGCCAGTGGTGCAGCCCACCGAGCAGCGCGCCGACGACGACGTGGGCGAGCACCTGGACCTCGAGGTCGTCCGCCGGTCGGTCCAGGCGTGCCGCGAAGACCTCACCGAGCGTCTCGGACGCCGCGTAGACCTGGCCGGCGAGAGCCACCTCGAGCGCGGGGCTCGACATCACGTGCCGCATCTGCCGACGGGTTCGCTCCTCGTCGTCACCGACGAGGTGGTCCATCACCGCCCGCAGCACCTGACGGGTGACGTCGACCGGCGATCCGTCGGCGACGGCCTCGAGCCGGGAGGCCGTGACATCGAACTCGAACTCGCCCAGCAGGACGATCTGCTCCTTGGACCCGAAGTAGCGGTAGACGCTGCTGGGCGAGACGTCGGACGCCTCGGCGATCTGCTCGACCGTGACCGCCTCGTACCCGCGCTCGTCGAACAGGTCCAGGGCCACTGCCTGGATCCGCGCCATCGCGGCGGCTCGCTTGCGGTGCCGGAGGCCGACGTCCTGTGCCGCTTCTGTCACGCCCCAAGCCTACGACCCTGATGTTGGCTCCCAATTGACAGTCACTCTCATTGAGAGTTACATTCAATTGACAGGCACTTTCAGCCTTGGAGGCCGGCCGTGAACGACGTCATCCGCATCCGCAACCTGGTCAAGTCCTTCGGGCGCACCCGCGCGCTGGACGGCGTCGACCTCACCGTCACGCGCGGAGAGGTCCACGGCTTCCTCGGTCCCAACGGAGCGGGCAAGTCGACCACCATCCGGGTGCTCCTCGGCCTGCTGCGCAGGGACGGCGGCGAGGTCTCCTTGCTCGGCGGCGACCCCTGGTACGACGCGGTAGTGCTGCACCGCCGCCTCGCCTACGTCCCCGGCGACGTGCACCTGTGGCCCAACCTGACCGGCGGGGAGGCCATCGACCTGCTCGGCGCGCTGCGAGGCACGGCCGACCGGCGCCGCCGGGACCAGCTGGTCGAACGCTTCCAGCTCGACCCCACCAAGAGGTGCAGCACCTACTCCAAGGGAAACCGGCAGAAGGTCGCGATGGTCGCCGGGCTGGCGGCCGACGCGGAGCTGTTCCTGCTCGACGAGCCGACCAGCGGCCTGGACCCGCTGATGGAGACCGTGTTCCAGGACGTCGTGCGGCAGATGCGCGACGCCGGCGCGACGGTGCTGCTCTCCAGCCACATCCTCGCCGAGGCCGAGGCCCTGTGCGACAGGATCTCGATCATCCGCGACGGCCGGGTGGTGGAGTCCGGCACGCTCGCCGAGCTGCGGCACCTGACCCGCACCTCGGTCCGGGTCACCACGCAACGCCCGCTGACGGACGTCGCGGCCCTGCCCGGCGTGAGCGTCGTCGCGGCCGACGACGAGCGTTCGGCACAGCTCGAGGTCGACGCGGCCCGGCTCGGTGACGTGATCGAGCACCTCGGGCCCCGCGGCGTCCTGACGCTCACCTGCGCTCCCCCGACGCTCGAGGAGCTCTTCCTGCGGCACTACGGGACCGAGCTCAACGGCGCACGCAGGCGAGACGACCTCGTCGCGGCGAGCAGCGTCGGCGGCTCGGAGGAGTCATGACCACGCTCACCGGGACGACCAGGCTGATCCGCCTCGCCCTACGACGCGACCGGATCCTGCTCCCCACGTGGATCGTCGCGATCGCCGGTCTGGCGTGGGCGACGGTCGCGAGCTACACGGCCATGATGAGCGACCCCGTGCAGCGGCTGGCGGCCGCGACGTACGCGGCCGGGAACCCGATCGCACGCCTCATGGACGGTCCCGCCTCCGGGACCGACCTCGGCGCCATGTCGATGGTCGAGTCGTACCAGGTCCTGGCGATCCTCACGGCCCTGATGAGCGCCCAGGCCGTCGTCCGCCACACCCGCCAGGACGAGGAGGCCGGGCGCGCCGAGCTGCTCGGCTCCGCGGTCGTCGGCCGGCACGCGCGGCTGACCGCCGCCCTCGCGGTCACGCTCGGGACGAACCTCGTGCTGGCGGGCGCGGTCGCAGGAGCCCTCGTCTCGAGCGGCCTGGGGACGACGGGCGCACTCGCGGCCGGGCTCTCCGTGGCAGGGATCGGGTGGGTCTTCGCGGGCATCGCGGCCGTCGCGGCCCAGGTCTTCGCCACCGCGCGGGGTGCCAACGCGGCCTCCGGTGCCGCCCTGGGCATCGCGTTCCTGCTCCGCGCCGTCGGCGACCTGCTCGGCCGCGTCGCGGACGGCGGCGTCCAGGTGATCAGCGCCTGGCCGTCCTGGCTGTCACCGATCGGCTGGGGACAGCAGGTGCGCCCGTTCCAGGAGGACAACTGGTGGATCGGCGGGCTGTTCGCCGCACTGACGTTCGCCCTGGCGTGGATCGCTTTCACCCTCGCGAACCACCGCGACGTCGGCGCCGGCATGGTGCCCGCCCGCCCCGGACCGGCGTACGCGGCACCGAGCCTCGGATCGAACCTCGGGCTGGCGTGGCGGCTCCAGCGCGGCACCCTGCTGACCTGGCTCGGCGGGCTCGTGGCGCTCACCGCCGTGTTCGCGTCCGTCGCCGAGAGCGCGGAGGAGCTCGTCGGCGAGAACGACCAGCTCAAGGAGATCCTCATGCGGCTGGCGCCCGGGGCCACCGTGGTCGACCTCTACTTCACCCTCACCATGGCGCTGATCGGCATCGCCGCCGCTGGGTACACCGTCCAGGTGCTGCTGCGCATGCGCGCGGAGGAGACGACCGGGCGGCTCGAGCCGGTGCTCGCCACGGCGGTGTGCCGCCGCGCCTGGATGGGCAGGCACGTGTCCATCGCGTTCGCGGGCACGGCCGTGATCCTCGCGCTGTCGGGCCTGGTCGGCGGCACCGTCTACGGCGTGATGACCGGGCGCTGGGCCGACGGGATCGGCGGGCTTGTCGCGGCCGGCCTGGCGAACGCCGCGGCAGCGCTCGCGCTCGGCGGGTTCGTGGTGGCGGCCTTCGGCTTGGCGCCGCGGTGGGCGGGCGCGCTCGCCTGGAGCGCCCTGGCGGCCAGCCTCGTAGTGGGCCAGCTCGGGGCGATGCTCGACCTGCCGCAGGCCGTGCTCAACCTCTCGCCGTTCACGCACGTCCCGGCGATCCCGGCGGAGACGTTCTCCGCGACGCCGGTGGTCATCCTGCTCGGCGTGGCGGCGGCGCTCACCGCCGTCGGGATGCTCGCGTTCCGGCGCCGCGACGCCGGTGCGGTGGGCTAGGCGGACCCGCCTCGGTGGCCGGTCCGGGCCCCCACGGGGATCACCCGGAACGCCGGGTAGCGCCCGGCGACCGCCGCGATCTCAGCGAGCGGCGCGTCCGGTGCCACCGGGATGTGGGGCCGACCGCCGGGCACCGTCCGCAGGTACCGCCGCAGGACCCGCGGACGTTCCTCGACGGGAACCTCCTCGAGCACCACGTCCCGCCTCCGGCGGCGGATGAGGGTCGCGCGGCCAGCGGCGGCGCGCACGTTGCGCACCCAGTTGCAGTCCTCGCCGAGCATCGAGACGAGGTACCACTGCCCGTCCAGGTCGGCCATGCCGAGCGGGAACCGGGTGGGCCGGCCCGTGACACGGCCCGGCACCTCCAGCGTCACCCAGCGCCTGGGCTGCAGGCCGAGGGCGAAGACCCGCGACCAGACCCTGGCGAACCAGGTCGCGGTGCGGTCCGCCCGGCCGCCCGGGTACATCCGCCGCAGCCGCTCGTCCGAGATCAGCACTCCCATCAGTCCACCCCCGTCTCGCGCCGCGAGCGCACCCCGGCCCCGGGCGGCAACCCGCCGTCCGCACCGGTGCGGACGACCCGGACCCGCTCGTGGTCCCAGACGACGTCCGGATCGGGCTCCAGGTAGCTGCGCACGACCCCCGCGGCGACCAGGGCCGGCTCGGTCCACGGCAACGGCCGCGAGGTGCCCAGGACCGCGAGGTCCGTGCGCCTGCTGAGCACCTCGGGGTCCGCCATCGCCCTGACCATGACCCCCGTCGCCGAAGCGCCGAGCGCGAACGCCAGACGCCGGAACCCGTCCGCGTCGTCCTGGCCTGGCACGAGGCGGTAGCCGACCAGCGCGGCGAACCACGCCAGGGCCTCGGCCCGCCGGGCGGTGAACCGTCGCTCGGTGGCCACCAGCGCCTCGGCCACCTCACGCCGGAGGTCACCGTCGGGCAGCCCGGCGAACGTGACGTGCAGGGCGACATAGGTCCGCCACCGCTGCGAGCGCGCGACGGCCTCGGCGTCAGCCTCCATCACGCGCCGCACCACGTCGACGACCAGATCGGTCCGCGCCGGCTCGGCGAGCAGCTCCTGCGCGCGTTCGGCGAGCTCTGCCGCCGCCGCGGCGACCAGGGCCGCGCCCTCGTCTGCGAGGTCGGTCGCCCGGGCGAGCTCGAGCACGAGGTCGGCGAGGAACAGCTCCTTGCGCGGCCAGCGTCGGTAGGCCGACGCCCTCGACACCCCGGCAGCGGTGATGGCCTCCTCGAAGCCGAGGTGCTCCAGGCTGACGGTGAAGCCACCGGCCTCCACCAGGTCCAGCCCGGCGTCGAGCATCCGGCGCTCGGTCTGCGCGTCGGACAGGCGGGACCGACGGCGCGCGACTCCGGTGGGTGCACCGCCCGCGGGATCGGTCATACCTTCAGGATGCCCTTTGAGACATCATGTATCAAGAGCGACGGCTGCGACCCGCCGCCGCCCCCGCTACATCTCCTCGTGCGTGTTCGGGTCGCCGCCGAAGAGCCGGCCGTCGGGGCGCCCGAGGCCCGTGATCGCGGCGACCTCCCCGTCGGTGAGGGTGAAGCCCCCGACGTCGAGGTTCTCCCGCTGCCGGCCGGGGTCCCCGGACTTCGGGATGGGCACGGAGCCGATCTGCTGGTGCCACCGCAGGATCACCTGCGCGGGGGTCACGCCGTGCGCCCCGGCGGCGGCCACCACGGGCGGGGCCTGGCGCACGCGCGCCCCCTTGCCCAGCGGGCTCCAGCCCTCGGTGACGATGCCGTGCCCGGCGTGGAACGCGCGCAGCTCGACCTGGGGGAAGAACGGGTGCAGCTCGACCTGGTTCACCGCGGGCATCACACCGGTGGCGTCAGCGACGCGGGCGAGGAACTCGGGCGTGAAGTTGGAGACCCCGACCGACCGGACCCTCCCCTCCTCCCGCAGCCGGACCATCGCGCGGAACGTGTCGACGAACCTGCCGACGCTCGGGTTCGGCCAGTGGATGAGGTACAGGTCGATCGTGTCCAGGCCCAGCGCGGCCACGGACCGGTCGAAGGACGCCAGGGCCTCGTCGTACCCGTGGTCGCGGCCCGGGACCTTCGTCGTGACGACGATCTGCTCGCGGGGCACGTCCGTGCGCGCGACCGCACGGCCGACGGCGTCCTCGTTGCCGTAGTTCACCGCCGTGTCGATCAGCCGGTATCCGGCGTCCAGGGCGCCGAGGACCGCCGCGGTCCCCGCCTCCCCGCGCAGGGGATACGTACCGAAGCCGATGTCAGGAAGGGTCGTTCCGTCGTTGAGGGTAGGCACGGCCGCGACGCTACGCCCCTCCCCCGGCCGCTGCCGAACCCGCCGCGGGGCTGCGACGACCGACGGGGCCCCGGTGCCCGCGCGTCGCCACGGGCACCGGGGTCGAGGTCCGCGAGGATGGGCACGCGACCCCGCTCCGGACGGGGCCCGCCCCACACGGTGAGGACGCTCGCATGCCCCTGGACACCCCGGTCCTGGACGTCGCAGAGCTGCGCGCCGGGTTCTCGTCGTTGCAGCACGGCATCGCACACTTCGACGCGCCGGGCGGCACGCAGACCCCGGACGCGGTCGCCGACGCGATCCGCGCCGCCCTGGTCCACCCCCTGGCCAACCGCGGGCGCGGCAACCTCGCCGAGCGCAACGCCGACGACATCGTGGTCGCCTGCCGGACCGCGCTCGGCGACCTGCTCGGGGTCGAGCCGGCCACCGTCGTCGTCGGTCGCAGCGCCACGGCACTCACCTTCGAGCTGTCGCGGGCCATCGCCAGCACCTGGCGCGAGGGCGACCAGGTCGTGATCTCCCGCCTCGAGCACGACGCGAACGCCACCCCGTGGCTGATCGCCGCAGAGCGGCGTGGCGCCACGGTCCGGTGGGCCGACTTCGACCCGGCCACCGGCGAGCTCGACCCCGACGCCGTCGCCGCCCTGCTCTCCGAGCGGACGGTGCTGGTGGCCGTGACCGCGGCGTCCAACCTCATCGGCACGATGCCCGACCTGCCGGCGATCGCCGAGCGGGTGCACGCGGTGGGTGCCCTGCTGTTCGTCGACGGCGTGCACTTCACCGCCCACGAGCTGGTCGACGTCCCGGCGCTCGGCGCCGACTTCTACACGTGCTCCCCCTACAAGTTCCTGGGCCCGCACTGCGGGGTGGTCACCGGCAGGGCCGAGCTGCTCGAGGGCCTGCGCCCGGACAAGCTGCGCCCGTCGACCGACGCGGTGCCCGAGCGGTTCGAGCTCGGCACCCTGCCGTACGAGCTCATGGCGGGCGTCACGGCGGCCGTCGACACCCTGGCCGGCATGGCTCCCGGCCCGGGCTCGCGGCGCGATCGCCTGGGCCGCTCGATGGCCGTCGCGCACGCGCACGAGGACGCGCTGCGCCGCCGGGTCGAGGCGGCCCTCGCCGAGCTCCCCGGAGTGACCGTCCACTCGCGGGCGGCGCGGCGCACCCCGACGCTGCTGGCCACGTTCGCCGATCACGCGGCGGCCGACGTGAGCACCCACCTCGCCGCGGCGGACGTCAACGCGCCGGCCGGGAGCTTCTACGCCTACGAGGCGTCCCGGCACCTGGGCCTCGGCCTGACCGGTGGCCTGCGGATCGGGCTGGCGCCGTACAACGACGACGAGGACGTCGATCGCCTGGTAGCGGCACTGGGCGCGGCGCTGGGCTGACCGTGGCCCGGCGCCGAGGGCGCGTGGCTCAGTCCGCGACGAACGCCGCCGACTCGACGTAGTAGCCGGTGAGCGCGTCCCCGCGCACCGCGAGCGTCACTGCCCCGCCGGGGTAGGTCCACGCGCAGGTCAGGTGGCCGGGGCCGAGCACCGGGTCGGGCGTGCACCCGGCCGGCGTCAGCCCGCCGTGCTGCCCGCGCAGGAGCAGATCGACCGCGGCCTGGGTCGCGGAGCGCAGCGCCGTGCGACGGTCGTCCGCGGCCCACGCGTCCATGAGGTGCTGCGCGGCCACCTCGGGGCCGGCGAGCCGCTCGAAGCCGCCCACGACGTCGTTCCAGGTCTGCGAGCCGGCGATCCCGTCGACCGTGAGGTGGTGGGCGGTCTGGAGGTCCCGCACCGAGCGATCGGTCTGCGGCCCGAAAGCCCCGTCCACCGCCAGGCGCCAGCCCTGGCTGCGCAGCTGGCTCTGCAGCGCGCTCACCGCCGGGCCCGCGACACCAGCGCTCAGAGTGACGATCAGGGCGCCCCAGGTGATCGGGCCGACGACCCCGTCGGCGGTCAGACCCGAGTCGCCCTGGAAGGCCTGCACGGCGCCCCTGGTGATCGGGCCGAACTGGGCATCGACCGCCACGGGATGCCCGTGGGTGGCCAGCAGGTACTGGGCTGTCCGTACGTCCTCACCCGTCGCGCCGAGCGTGACGGTCGGCCAGGGCTGCATGGCACTCACCTCCGGGGTGCGTCGTCGCCACCTCCTGCACGGTACGCCCGAGGCCCACCAGGAGGGCAGAGGCCTAACCCGCCGCGACCGCGCGGACCCGCTCGCGCCCCTCCTCCTGCGCCACCTGGGTCCCGCCGTCGGCCGCATCACGACCGCCGAGAGCGACGGCCCGGGCGGTCCCCACGAGCAGGACCACCAGCAGCACGTTGCGCCCCGCCAGGACCACCGCCCCGGTCACATCACCGCGCGTGATCGCCGGGTAGAGCCACGGGAACACGCCCTGCGTGACACCCGCCACCACCAGCGCCCACCTCGCCGTGCGCCGCCAGCCCGGGAGACCGAGGCCGACCGCTGCAGCGATCGGGGCGGCGAGCCAGGCCATGTACTGCGGCGACCCGACCTTGTCGAAGACGATCATCGTCAGGGTCATCAGCAGCGCCCCGCGCACCACCAGCTCGGCGCCCGCGGCCCGGTCGGACCGCAGACGGTCACCGAGCAGCTCGCGCCGCCACCACACGAGGCCGGCCGCTGCGACGACCGTCAGGACGAACAGCACGCCGAGCACCTGGCCTGCCACCTGGGTGCCCGCGCCGTGCAGCTCCCAGTCGTTGAGCACCAGGTCGTCCACGCGCCTGACGGACCCCGTGACCAGCGCCGCGAGCAGCCACGGCGTCGCCCCGACCGCCTCGAGCTGCAGCCCCCGGCCGCTCTGGTCGGTCAGGAACGTCACCAGGAAGTCGCTACGCCCCAGGGCCCGCACCACCGTGACCACCACCCCGGTCAGTGCCACCGCGGGCAGGACGACGTCCCGCCACGGCCGCCTCGTGGCAGCGAAGAGCGGCCAGAGCAGCGCACCCGGCGCCACCTTGATCCACGCCCCGGCGGTGAGCAGGAGGGAGGCCACCACAGGCCGGTCCAGCGCCCAGAGCAGCGCGACCAGCACCAGCGGGACCACGACCGCGTCGAGCCGCCCCAGGCCGACCGGCCCGAGCAGCAGCAGGAAGCCCGTCCACCACCACCCGCCCGCCGACCCGCGAGGCCGGCGCAGCAGCACCGCGAGCGCGGCAGCGTCCAGGGCGGTGACCATCAGGGACCACGCGATCGCGTACCCGGCACGGCTCCCGACGCCGCCGACCGAGGCGACGACCATCGGGAGCACGGAGCCCACCGGGTAGACCGACGGGAACTGCAACGTCGGCCAGATGCCCTGGTGCAGACCGAGCCCGGCCCAGCGCCGGTAGAGCTCCAGGTCGCCGAACGCTCGGTCGCCCGCGATCGCGACACCCACTACCGCGTTCCACAGGTGCACGGCAAGGAAGGCGCTCCACAGCGCCCCGGGGCGGCGCACCAGCCGCCGGATCGCGTCGTGCAACGGGCCGCCTCTCGTCACATGGGACGACCAGACGCTAAGGGGGCTTCCTGGGAGTCACCTGGAAGCGACGGGATCGGGCGACCGGACGCGCTCCCCGCAGCACGACGTCTTCGCGGCGGACCCTCGCCCGCGGGTCGCAGGGCGACGAGACTGGGCGAGGGCGGCGGCCGGCCGCCACGACGGGAAGGGGACGACGTGAACGTCGACGAGATGATCCAAGGCACACGCGACGCGCTCACGGTGCGCAAGGTCTACGGCGAGCCGATCGAGCGCGGCGAGGTGACCGTGATCCCGGTCGCCAAGGCGCTCGGGGCGTCCGGGGGCGGCAGCGGCGCGTCGAACGCCGGGGACGAGGGCGGCGGCGGCGGCTTCGCGGTCCGGGTCAAGCCCGTGGGGGTCTACGTCATCGAGGGCGGGCACGTGCGCTGGGTGCCGGCGGTCGACCCGGTCCGCATCGTCCTCATCCTCGGCCTGACCGCCGTCGGGGTGCTCGGAGCGATCGGCCGGCTCACCCGCGCCCGCGACGACCGCGCCGCCCGGGTCGTCAAGGCCGTGCGCATCGCGCGGCGGATCGCCAAGGCCAAGGCCCGAGCCGTCCGGCGCTGAGGCCCGCGCACCTCACGCCGGGCCGCGCGACGTGGCCCGGAGGCATCCCCCGCCCGAGCGCCCGGGCCGCCCGCCGCGGGCGCGGCCCGTCACGCCGATCGGCAGAGCACTTGCTCGAGCGGTCTGCGGACGGACGGGGGCGGGCTCGTCCGCCGCGCCGCACGATCAGCCCACGCGGATCATGGTGCACACGGGGCGTGTGGGGCTGGGGTGACGACTCAGCAGCCTCATCGGCCACGGCTGTCACCTGATCCGCGCGGGCTACTCGCCACCGGGACGCATGGGGTGGGCCGGCTCGGGCGGCGCCCGCGGGCGCCGGGTCGGGGACCCCGCTAGGGTCCTGGCCCATGGCGGGCACGCTCGCCCCCGCAGTGCGGCGGGGGTATGGACTGGGATCGGTGGCGACCGGGTCGTTCGGGACCGTGCCCGGGCTGCTCCTGCTCCCGTACCTGACCGACCGGCTGGGCGTCGCCGCGGGGCTCGCCGGCGTGATCGTGTTCCTGCCCAAGGCCTGGGACGTGCTGCTCAACCCGGTCGCCGGGCAGATCAGCGACCGGTCCACGAACCCCGCCGGACGCCGTCGGCCGTTCCTGCTGCGCGCCGGGCTCACGCTCGCGGTCGCGTTCGTGCTGCTGTTCTGGGGGCCGGTCACGCCTCGAGGGCTGGCCGCCGGCTGGGTGGTCGTGCTGTTCCTCGCCTGCGCCTCGGCCTACGCGTTCTTCCAGGTGCCCTACATCGCGATGCCCGCCGAGATGACCGACAGCTACTCCGAACGCACCCGGCTGATGACCTGGCGGGTCACGATCCTCGCGCTCGCGATCCTGGTCAGCGGCGGGCTGTCGCCGATGGTCCGCAACCAGCTGGGCCCGGAGTGGGGCTACCGCGGGGTCGGGGTGTTCGTCGGCCTGCTCATCGTGGCGGGCACGCTCGGGGCCTGGTGGGGCACCCGGCACGTGCCGCTGGACACCTACGGCAGCGCGGGTGCGAGCCTGCGCGAGCAGCTGCGGATCGTCGCCGCGGGCCCGCGACTTCCGGATCCTGCTGGCGGCGTTCGTCATCCAGGCGCTGGCCACCGGCGCGATGCTCGCCGGGGTGGACTACGTCGCGCGCGAGCTGCTGGGCGGCTCGGGGATGTCCACGGTGCTGTTCGTGTGCTTCGTGGGGCCGGCGCTGCTGGTCACGCCGCTGTGGCAGCGGTACGCCGAGTCCCGGGACAAGCGCGTCGGCTTCCTGGTGGCCTCACTGCTGCTGGGCGGCGGGGCGCTGGCCACGCTCGCCACGTTGGACCTGGCGCACGCGCTGGTGCCGGTCACCGTGGCGGTGATCGGCATCGGGTACGCCGGGTGCCAGATGTTCCCGCTGTCGATGCTGGCCGACGCGGCGGCGGTCGACGCGATGCGCACCGGGTCCAACCGGGTCGGGGTCTACACCGGGGTGTGGACCGCCGGGGAGACGCTCGGGCTGGCGTTCGGGCCGTTCGTGTACGCGGCGGTCCTCGCGCTGGGCGGGTACGTCTCGTCCACCACGGGATCGGCGACACAACCGGACTCCGCGCTGACGGCGATCGGGTGGGGCTTCACCGTGGTGCCCGCGGTGCTGGTGGCGGTGTCGCTGGTCTTCGTGACGCGATACGGGCTGGACGAGGCAGAGGTCAGGCGAGCACGAGAGGTGGCGGCGTGAGCGAGAGCGGTACGGCGGCGGACGGTACGGCGGCGGACGGCGCGACGGCGGACGGCGCGGGCTGGTCGCGCGCACGGATCCTCGCCGCGCTCGAGGCGCTGCGGGCCCACGACCTGCCCGCGCACGGCGGTCGCACGCTGGCCTACGTCTACGACTCGGGCCTGGCCGACGCCGACGCGGTGGGCCTGGAGGCGCTCGCGATGTTCGCAGCGTCCAACGGCCTGGACCCGACGGCGTTCCCCTCGTTGCTGCGGATGGAGAACGACCTGGTGGGCTGGGCAGGCCGTCTGCTGGACGCGCCCGAGGGGTTCGTGGGCTCGGCGACGTCGGGCGGTACCGAGTCGCTGCTGCTCACCGTGCTGGCGGCACGCGAGTCCCGCCCCGACGTCGTCGCGCCGACGATGGTGCTGCCGACCACGGCGCACGCCGCGTTCCACAAGGCCGCGCACTACTTCGGCGTACGGCCCGAGCTGGTCGACGTCGACCCCGTCACCTGTCGCGCCGACCCGGAGGCGATGGCGGCCGCGATCGACGACACCACGGTGCTGGTGGTGGCCTCGGCGCCGTCATACGCGCACGGCGTCGTGGACCCCGTGCCGCAGATCGCCGCGACCGCCGCCGCGCGCGGCGTGCGCTGCCACGTCGACGCGTGCGTGGGCGGCTGGGTGCTGCCCTACCTGGAGGACGCGCCCCCGTGGACGTTCGCAGTCGAGGGCGTCACCAGCATCAGCGTCGACCTGCACAAGTACGCCTACACGCCCAAGGGCGTCTCGCTGCTGCTGCACCGTGACTCGGCCCTGCGCCGGCCGCAGTACTTCGCCTCGGCCAGCTGGCCCGGGTACACGATGCTCAACTCGACGGTGCAGTCCACCAAGTCCGGCGGCCCGCTCGCGGCGGCGTGGGCGGTGGTGCACCACATCGGCGACGACGGGTACCGCCGGCTCGTCGCCCAGGCGCGCCTGGCCACGCTCGAGCTCGCCGACGCGGTGGCCTCGATCCCCGGGCTGTCGGTGGTGGTGGCCCCGGACGCGACGTTGCTGACCCTGGCGACCGACGGCAGCTGCGACGTGTTCACGCTCGCCGACGAGATGCTCGCGCGCGGCTGGTTCGTCCAGCCGCAGATGGCCTACCGGTCGATGCCACCGACCCTGCACGTCACGCTGAGCGCGGCGACCGCGCCGAGCGTGCCGGAGTTCACCGCGGCCCTGCGCGAGGCCGTCGACGCGGCCCGGGCCGCCGGGCCGGTCCAGGTCGCGCCGCAGCTCGCCACGATGGCCGCGACGCTCGACCCAGCCACGCTCGACGACGCGGCGTTCGACGGCCTGCTCCAGGTGGCGGGCCTGGCCGGTGCCGACGGCGACCTGGCGCTGCCGGAGCGGATGGCACCGGTCAACGCCCTGCTCGACATCGCACCCCCGCGGCTGCGCGAGGCCCTGCTGCTGGCCTTCCTCGACCGCCTGAGCCGCCCGAGCTGAGCGTCGACCACCGCCGCGCCCGGAGACCCTGCGCGGTCCGTCACCGGCCCAGGTGCAGTCCGAACGCCTCGGCGAACGACGGGGCCCCCGCGGCCTCACGCAGCGGCGCGACGCCCGCCACGTCGCACAGCAGACCGGTGAGCGAGTAGTGCGTGAGCGGTGTGGAGACCACCTCGTGCGCCACGCCCGGCGCGATGAGGACCGTCAGGACCCGGTTGGGCCCGGAGCTCTCGGCCTCGTCGGCGGTGACGACGATCGCCAGGCGCCCGGCGCTGAAGTCGGGGCCGGCCATGATCACCGGCAGCCAGTCCTTGAGCCACGCATCGGCCACCGCGAGGGACCCGTCGTGCGCGTCGTTGTCCAGGTCGGGGACCAGCATGCCGACGTTCGGCAGCTCGCCGGCCGCGACGTCGGAGGCGAGCGCACCGGACCCGGGGGTCCCGGACGGCACCATCCCGGCGTTGCACGGCGCGGCCTCGTCGACGAAGTACGCCCACGGCGCGTGCTTGACGGCGTACCGCCCGCTCGACCGCGGGTCGCACGCCGTGGGCATCGACTCCGCGTAGAGCCGCGCCGTCCGGCCCGCCGCGACCGCCGCGCCGAACACCGACTGCCCGCTGAGCGGGTGCGCCTGCGGTGGGGCGTCGTCGGTGACCCCGAACGTCGAGCCGCCCGCGATGGCCAGGTAGTTGGGCAGCGACGGGTGGGCGACCGCCAGGTACTCGGTCGCGTAGCCGTACTCCTGCGCCAGCCCGGCGAGGTACGGCATCCCCTGCTGCATCTGGGTCAGGCTGTGGTTCTCCTCGACGACGACGAGGACCTTGTCCACACCCGACGGGATCGACGCCGGGGCGCTCGGTGTCGCGGGCGTGGTCGCCGGGGCACCCCCCGCGACGGGCGTGGTCGCCGACCCGCTCGGGCCCGTCGGTGCGGTGGCCGGCGCCCCGGCGCACCCGGCCAGCACCAGCAGGCACACGCCGAGCAGGGACAGACGTCGGAGCACCAGGTCAGGGTAGGCGTCCGGCCGGGTACCGCACGTCGCCGCCGCGCCCGGCACCTCGCGACGCGGAGCCGGACGCGCCGTCGTCACCGGTCCGGCCCGGGACGCCCCAGCGGACGCCGCGCTCACGCAACGCGTGGCGGAGCTCGCCGGCGCCCGAGGGGCCGACCCCGTCCCATCCCACGACCTCGGCGGTGCTGAACCGGTACACCCCCTCCAGGGCCGCGACCCCGTGCGACCGCAGTGCTTCGAGCACGGCGGGCGGCACCCGGCCGTCGAGCGCGTCCAGCGGCGTGAGCACCGCCGGCTCCTTGGCCGGGAACGTCGCGTCGAACGCCGCGACGTCGTCGGGGTCGAGGTGGAACACGGCATCCTCGTGGAACTCGCCGCGCACGCCGTCCAGCCCGGCGGGCACCAGAGCCAGTGCCATCAACGCGTCGAACGTCTGCCCGCCGGGCGAGGTGATGCCGACCTGCGCGCCAGGCCGGAAGCCGAACCGCGGGTAGTAGTCGGGATGGCCGTACACCACCACCGCGCGGTGCCCGAGCCGCCCGGCCTCGGCGAGCGTGTGCCTCATCAGCGCCCCGCCGATCCCGCCGCTCTGGTGCGACGGGTGCACCGTCAGGGGACCGAAGGTCAGCACGGGGTGGTCACCGCCGGGCCCCACCACCCGGGCCTGCGAGTAGATCACGTGGCCCACCACCACCCCGTCGAGCTCGGCCACGACGTCCAGCTCCGGCACGAAGCAGTCCGCGGTGCGCAGCCGGTGGACGAGCAGGTGCTCGTCGCACCCGGGGCCGCTCATCCCCCAGAAGGCCTCACGGGTCAGGACCTCGACGCGGCGGTGGTCGGACGGCTCCTCGCGCCGCAGGGTGATCGTCACCGGACCAGGATGGCCGCGACGCGGGGCCGGCGGCCAAGGAATTGGGCGGCGGCAGTGCGGGCCGGCCCTGCCTCAGTCGCCGGTGGCGATCGGATGCTCCGGGTCTCGGACCCAGTGCGACCACGACCCGGGGTACAGCGCGATGTCCACGCCGACGTCGTGCCCGACGAGGATCAGCTGCGCGGCGGTCACGCCCGAGCCGCAGTACGCCGTCAGCGCGGGGGCCACCCGTGCGCTCCCGGCCGCGCCCGCCATGCCCGCCAGCAGCACGGCGCGCGCCTCGTCCGGCGCCAGGTACCGGCCGTCGGCGCCCTGGAGCGCGGCGGTCGGCACGTCGACAGCCCCCGGGATGTGGCCCGCGACGGGGTCGATCGGCTCGACGTCGCCGCAGAACCGCTCGGGCGCCCTCGCGTCGAGCAGGGTGCCGGCCCTCCCGGCGAGCACGTCTGCGGCCTCCACGGTGGCCATCGACCCCGGCCGCACGACGACGTCGGCAGAGGGCACCGGCGTGACCTCGCCCGGCTCCAGCGGGCCCCCCGCCGCGACCCAGGCGACCAGCCCGCCGTCCAGGACCCGCACGCGCTCGTGCCCGACCCAGCGCAGGCACCACCATGCACGCGCCGCTGCTCCGCCCGCCCCACCGTCGAGCACCACCACGTCGCGCCCGGGGCCGATGCCGAGCCGGCGCATCACCGCGGCGAGCCCGTCGACCGTGGGCAGCGGATGGCGGCCCCCCTCACCGGGCGGGGACGCCAGGTCGGCGTCGAGGTCGCAGAACACCGCGCCGGGCGGGTGACCCGCCAGGTACCCGGCCCGGTCGGGGCCGGCGAGCGTCCAGCGCACGTCGACCACGAGCGGGGGCTGCGCGCCGCCCAGCTCGGCGAGCAGGACGTCGGGCTGGACCAGGGCGCGTGGGTTCACGCCCCCACTGTGCCAGGGCCCGGCGGCAGCGCAGCGCCGATCGGCCACACGATGCGGGTGCGCCACCCGGCGGGATCGGCGACCGCGGGGGGTCCGGCCAGGTACTCCTCCCACATCACCGGGCCCCGGTTGACCTCGTTCTCGGCGCACCACGCCTCGAGGGCGTCGTACGTAGGTCCCATCGCGTCGTACGGGCCCTCGTGGACCACCTCGACGACCCGACCCCCGGGCAGCACGACCGCGACGAGGCCCGACCCCTCGCCCGGGGTCACCGGGACCGGGGTGCGGAAGCCCGCCGTCACGTCGGCCGTCGATGCGACGTTCGCGTCGTAGAGCGCCACCGGCGGGCCGACCGGCGCGACGCCCTGGCGCTCGAGCTCGGCGACCACCGCGCCGTACGCGCGTCCGAAGAGCTCGGGGAGCTCCGCGACGGCAACCACCGCGTGCATGCCGACCATGGGTTGCCCTGCCGTCTCGCGCACCGTGATGTCCATGACCGCTCCTTCGTGAGACGGGTGCACACCCTGCGTACCTCCGGCGTACCTCCGGTCGGGCCACGCGTGCGTGAGCCGAAGGTCCCGCCGCTCCTACGATCTCCGCACGCGCGGACGGCGGCGTGGCCGGCGCGGCGACGGCCGTGCTCCTTGCGGGCTGCACCGCCGAAGGGCCGACTGCGCCGAGCGGCTCCGGGGCCGACGCCTCGGCGAGCCCACCCGACCTCGCCGCGATCGCCGTGGAGATCCGCCAGGACCGGGCGTCGTGGGGTCCCCGCGTGGTCCAGGTGCACGTCACCTACGCGGGGGACGGCCGGCTCGAGGTAATCGGGGCGGCACTGACCGCGACCGACCCGAACGGGCACCTCGCCCGGATCCACGACGAGGACTGCGCCGTGGCGGCGTTCGCGGCCGGCGCCGACGCCCGTTTCACCGGCTTCCGCCTCGACCGCCGCGACGGGGCCGTGATCGGCCTGGTCTCCCGAGGTCGACCCGCTGGCCGGCGGCCCCAGGGTGGCGATCACCCGCATCGACCAGACGATCCTCCTGCAACCCGCGGGCAAGGCCACCGCGTGGTCTCCCCCCGAGCTCGACCCGATCACCGCGCCCACCACGGTGACCCTCGAGGTGCGCCCGGGACGCTGCGACCCGCACGCCGTGGCCGAGGACGAGCGGGGCGCCTTCCTCGGTCTGCGCACCGTGGTCGACGGGGTGGCCCAGCCGGTCTTCTACCTGCAGCTCCCCGAGGACCTACGCGGCACGGCGCACGACTTCATCGGCGTGGCGTGCGAGTGGTGAGCCCACCGCACGCGGCCGGACCTGCGGGCCGCGCGGCACCGATCAGTCCGCCGCGACCCCCCGGAACACCGCCACGGTCTCCTTGAGGTGCTCCGAGGCGCCGATCAGACGCTGGGCGTAGGCACGCACCGGGGCGAGCCCGTCCTCGGTCCGTGCGGCGTGCTCGGACACCTCGCGCATCAGGTCGGTGACGGTCCGGCCGTCGGCCGCCGCCCGCCCCACCACCGAGTCGATCTCGCTCGTAGCCTTGGACGGATCGGATCGTGAAGCGGCGCACAGCGCTCTCCCTTGGGGGCGGGGGACGTCGACCGCGAGATCGGCGGAGGCCACGGCGATCTGAGGGGCCGCAGCCCGGATCTCTCCCGCTCGACGCCCCGCTACGGGCCGCCGCGCCGACTTCCGGGACCTAGGTCTCGGGACAAGGACCCCTCGCGTAGCGGAGCGCGGGAATTCCCGTGAGCCACGGAGGATTCCAGCAGGCATGACCACATGGGGATTCCTCGGCAGCGGACACATCGGCAGCACGGTCGCCAGGTTGGCGGTGAACGCCGGCCACGACGTCGTGATGAGCAACAGCCGCGGGCCGGCGACGCTCACCGACCTGGTCGCCGAGCTGGGCCCCCGCGCCCGGGCCGCGGACGCCCGGACCGCGGCGGCCGCGGGCGACGTCGCCGTGGTCACGATCCCGCTGCGGGCCTACCGCGACGTCCCGATGGCCGAGCTGGACGGCACGCTCGTCCTGGACACCATGAACTACTACCCGCAGCGCGACGGCGTGATCGCCGACCTGGAGGACGAGTCGACCACCACCTCCGAGCTGCTCCAGGCACACCTGGCCGGCAGCCGGGTGGTCAAGGTGTTCAACAACATCGCCTTCGTCCACCTGGCCGCGCTCGCCCGGCCCTCCGGCAGCCCGGACCGCTCCGCGCTGCCGATCGCCGGGGACGACGCCGAGGCGAAGGCCACCACGACCGCGCTGCTGGATGCGATCGGCTACGACGCGCTCGACGTCGGCCCGCTCGCCGAGGGCTGGCGCTTCCAGCGCGACACGGCGGCGTACGGGTCGATCTACGCGGCGGACCCGACGGACTGGTTCTCGTCCCCGGCCCGACGCGTCACCCGCGAGGAGCTCGCCGCGGCCCTGGCCCGCGCCCGGCGCTACCGCGAGCCCGCCTGAGCCGCCGCGGGCCGTGTCGGCCCCCAGGTCTAGCGTCGGGGCAGGCGCAGCCCGAGGCCTTGCGGAGGACGACGTGCGGTACGGCATCGAGGTGGTCCCGTTCGGGGAGTACGCCGAGCCCGGGCCGGTGGTGGAGCTGGCCGAGGCCGCGGAGGCCCACGGGTGGGAGGCGATCTCGCTGTGGGACCACGCGCACTTCTGGGGCGGCGTCGGCGACCCGTGGGTGACGCTCGCCGCGGTCGCGAGCCGCACCTCCCGGATCCGCCTGGTGACCGGGGTGAGCCCAGTGCCTCGGTACCGCCCGCACCTGCTCGCCCGCGCGCTGCACGCGCTCGACGCGCTCAGCAGCGGGCGGGTGGTCTTCGGGGCAGGCCTCGGCGTGCCGGAGGACCTCGACCCGCTCGGGGACGGCCACGGCCCGGCGACCCGCGCCGCGATGACCGACGAGGCGCTGCCGCTGATCGCCCGATGGTGCGAGGGCGGCACGGTCGACCACGACGGACCGCACTACCGCGCGGCCGGGGTTCAGGTGTGCCCGGCGCCGGCAGGCGGGCGGCCGCCGATCTGGATCGGCGGCCTGAGCCGCCCCGCGCTCCGGCGCGCGGCGCGCTGGGACGGCTGGTTCGCCAGCTGCATCGACGAGCAGCAGCGCGTGCACGTGGGACCGGACCGGGTGGCCGAGTCCGTCGCCACGCTCACCGAGCACGGCGCGGCGGCCGGCACCGACGTGGCGGTCAACGGCACCACCGAGCCCGGCGACCCGGACGGCGCGGACCTGGTGAGCCGCTACGCGGGGGCAGGTGCCACGTGGTGGTTCGAGTCCCTGTTCGGCCTGCGCGGCAGCCACGAGGAGCTCCTCGCGCGGGTCGCGGCCGGGCCGCCTGCCGCGTGACGGCGTGCGCGGTCCGGCGGGCGGCCCCAGACTGGCGCGCAACCCCGCTCGAGCGACGACCGCCCCGGCCCGGGAGGCCCCATGGCACGCCTGCTGTTCATGTCCAGCCACGGCGCTGACGACCCCGAGCGTGCCACCGTGCCGTTCAACGCCGCCTGTGCCGCGGTGGTCTCAGGGCACACGGTCACCGTGGTGTGCACGGCCGACGCGGTGCACCTGGGCACCCACGGCGGCGCCGCGGGCGTCAGGGCGCCGGGGATGACCCCCGCGGCCCAGCTGGTGGACGCGCTGCTGGACGGCGGCGGCTCGATCTGGCTGTGCAGCGCCTGCACGGGCCCGCGCGGTATCACCGACGAGGACCTCCTCGACGGGGCCAGCATCGTCGGGGCAGCCTCGATCGTCGAGGAGATCACCTCCGGCGCGACCAGCGTGACACTCACCTGAGCGGTCACCGTCGAGGTCGGAGTCCCGACCTGCGCGTCGGCCCGCGGGCAACGCGGGCCGGGTGAGCCGGCGCCGTGGACAGCACGACGCGGCCGCCCCCGACGGACGGCCGCGTCGTGACCACGGGCGCGGAGAGGACCTCCCCGGGTCCCTCGGTGAGGTCAGCGACCCCGGCCCGGTGCGTCACCGGAACGGCCCGGGGTACCGGTGCCGGTCTGGTCCTTGGTCTGGTCCTTGACCTGGTCCTGGTCCTGGTCGCCGGTGCAGTCGGTGGTCGTGGCGTCGCACGTGCCGTCCTGATCCCGGTCCTGGTCCCGCACCTGCGCCTGGTCCTGGTCACCGGTGCAGTCGGTGGCCGTGGCGTCGCACGTGCCGTCCTGGACGCGGTTCTCGGCGCGCACCTGGTTGCGCTCGTGGGCCGCAGCAGCGATCGCCTGACCGTCAACGCCGCCCTCGCGCGCCTGGGTCCGGACCCACTGGCCGAAGGTGTCGAAGTCCTGCCAGCCGGTCGGCTGATCCGTCGGCACAGCGGTCGGGTCCTCGGTGGGCTCCGCCGTCGCGTCAGCGGTGGGGTCCGTGGTCGGGTCCTCGGTCGGGTCGGCCGTCGGCGCCTCGCTGGAGTCGGTCGACACGGCGACCTGCTCGCTGCTCGGGCCGCTGATCTCGGCGACCACGGCCGGAACTCCGGCGGCGGCGCCAACCGCTCCGGCGGCGACGGCCATCCCCACGGCGGCCTTGGCCGCGACGTTGAGACCGGCGAACTTCGCGAGAACGGCGGCGAGTGCAGTGGTGCTCATGTGTCCTCCCTCTGCCGGGCCCGGTGGCCCGCTGGAGCTCGAGCGGCGAGCGCCGCTCCTGCCCTGGTGATCGACGGCGGTGGGCGCCGGGATACGGCCTGGCCGAGATCTCGTCGAAGAGCGTGGCGCCCGCCGTTTCGGGAGCATCCGCGTCCCGACGCCGGAGCGGTCAGCCGTGCGTGGCGCCGGAGGCGCCTGCGGACGGGGCGGCACCCGCGTCCGTGCCCTGGCCGTCGGAGGGCTGGCCGCCGGAGTCGCCCGGCGCCTGGGGAGGCTGCTCGGAGGAACCCGGCGCCCCGTCCTGGTGGGCGGGCGCCTGGTCCGACGAACCCGTGCCGCTGCCGTCGCGACCCGGTGCCTGGTCGGACACGCCAGGACCCTCGCCGCCGGACTCGTGGCCCGGCGCCTGGTCGGACACCCCAGGACCCTCGCCGCCGGACTCGTGGCCCGGCGCCTGGTCGGACACGCCCGGCCCGTCGCCGCCCTGCTGCTGGCCGGGAGCCTCGTCGGGCGCGCCCGGACCCTCGACCTGCCGGCCGGGAGCCAGGTCCGGCGAACCCGCGCCGGGCCCCTGCGGGTCGTCGGCCTGCCGGGCCGGCGCGTTCCCGTGCCGCACACCGACGGACTCCAGCGCATCGGTGACCGCACCGGCGATCCGCTCGCCGATCGCGCCCGGCAGCTCGGCGACCGGCACGCCGTCGCGCACGGCCGCGGCCGCGGCCGTCCCACCCAGGGCGAGTGCGGCAGCGACCGACCCGCCCACGACGTAGCGCAGCACCCGGCGGCGACGACGCGCCAGGGGCACGACCTCCGCGAGGGTGGTGTCGGCCGTGTCACCTTCCGGCGCCGCGAGCCCGACCGTCGCGCCGGCGGTCCCGTGGGCGAGCAGCGCGGCGAGCTCGGCGCTCGGCTCCGGGACGTCCGCCCGGGCAGCGGCCCGCAGCTCGGCGGCGACCTCGGCCAGCGCAGCGTCCTGCGGTGTCACCGCCCGTCCGGCGATGACACCCTCGTCGCGGGCGTCGGTCACACTCAGGTCATCGTCGAAGGGCCTCACAGGGATACGCCCTCCTTCGCCAGGATCCTGCGCAGGGTCGCCAGGGCCCGGTGCTGGAGCGCCTTCACCGCGCCCGGTGGTCGACCGGTCACCGCGGCGACCTCCTCGATGCTCAGGTCCGCGACGATCCGCAGCACGAGCACCTCGCGCTGGGTGTCGGTCAGCAGGTCGAGCAACGCCATGGCGCGTTCGTTCCCGACCAGCGCGAGGGCCTCGGCCTCGGCGCTCGGGGCAGCGCGGGTGTCGTCGACCGGCTCGTAGGGCTCGGCCACCGGTCGCCGGCCGGCCCGGCGCCAGGTGTCCACGACCCGGCGGTGCGCAATGGTGAACACCCATGATCGCAGCGCCCGCTCGTCGCCCTCGAACCCGGCGATCCCGGTGAACACGGCGATGAAGACCTCGCTGGTCAGATCCTCGACGTCGGCCATCCCCTTGGCGCGCAGATACGCCGCGACCGGTCCGGAGAGCTCGCGGTACAGCGCGGTGAACGCCTCGCCCGAACCCTCTCGGGCACGGGCCAGCACGTCGTCGTCCACACCTCCAATATGCCCGACGTCCCGCCCGCCGTGGCCCGGCTGCCCGCAACGACCGTCCGGCACACGCCACCACCTGCCCATCTCTGCGGCGAACGGGCATGCTCGTCACACCATCACGCCGACCCTGGGGTGACCATGTCCGAGCCGACCACGGGCACCAGCACCACGGGCACGCTCGCCCGAGCGCGCCACTTCCTCACCACCTGGGCGAACCCCGCCACGATCCGGGGTGCGCTCGGGGTCCTCGCCGGCCTCGTGGTCCTGCTGGTCCCGGCCATCGGCGAGGTCGCCATCGGGCCGCTGGTCGCCGTCGCGCTGCTGGTCTCGGCGGGGATCGACCTCGCCTACGCGGTCGCGCGCCGCGGGCCGCGCCGCTCCGGGCGCCGCGGCGGGGCGCTGGCGCGGGGCCTGGTGGCGATCGCGGCCGCGATCGCCTTGATCCTCGCCTCCGCGGGCCGACGCCTCCTGCTCGTCGCGATCGTCGGGCTCTACCTCGTGGTCCGCGGCCTGGTCCAGCTGATCACCGCGGCCTTCTCGCGGACGAACCGCCGGGCCGCGCTCACCGGGGGCGCCACGGCGATCGGTCTCGGCCTGGTCGCGATCGTCTCGCCGGCCGGCCTGAAGTCCGCTCTGATCGCCACCGCCGCGCTCGCCGCCGTGATCGTCGGGGCGATCGTCCTGGTCCACGGCATCCGACGGGCGCGCTCGGCCGCCACCGCCGACGAGGTCACCGAGGACCTCACCGTCGCGGAGATCCTCCAGGTCTGGATCTCCGAGGCCGACGTCGGCCCGCTGCGCCGTGAGGAGGTCGCGGCCACGCTCTACCTGGAGGCGCCCGAGCGCCCGGCCAAGCAGCTCGCGTGGTGGGTGATGCTCGTGCTCAGCGTGGCCATCGCGACGTTCGCGGTGCTCCAGGACTCAACAGCGGTGGTGATCGGCGCGATGCTCGTCGCGCCGCTGATGACGCCGATCCTCGGGTTGTCCGCCGCCCTGGTCAACGGTTGGCGACGGCGCAGCGGCCGCTCCCTGCTCCAGGTGGCGCTCGGCGTCGCGGCGTCCGTGGTGATCGCGTACGCGCTGTCCTCCTGGCTGCCGGTGGTGGGCAGCTTCGCGACGAACACCCAGATCACGTCCCGCGTCAGCCCGACGTTCCTCGACATGCTCATCGCGGTCGCGGCGGGCGCGGCGGGGGCGTTCGCCACCGTCGACCGGCGGGTGAGCCAGTCGATCGCGGGGGTCGCGATCGCGGTCGCACTCGTGCCACCGCTGTCCGTGGTCGGGGTCAGCCTCGGTGCCGGCCGGTTCGCCGACGCCGCGGGAGCGGGGCTGCTGTTCGCGACCAACTTCGTCGCGATCGTCCTCTCCTCGGCGGTGGTGTTCCTGCTCAGCGGGTTCGTCGGGCCGGCGACGGTGCGCGGGACAGGGGCGAGGCGCCTGCTCCAGACGCTCGCCCCGTTCCTGGCAGCCGCGCTGTTCGTGATGATCCCGCTGCTGTTCACCTCCGAGGGCCTGCTCGCGGCGAGCGACCAGCAGCGCGCCGCCCAGCAGACCGTCGCCGACTGGCTGCCCGAGGACAGCGACCTGGTGCTGCGCGAGGTCACCGTGTCCCGCGCGTCGGACACGTCCGGCACGGTGGTCGACGTCGCAGTGGCCGGGCCGCGGGCGATGCCCGACGCCGCGTCGCTGCGCGACCAGCTGAGCGACGCGCTCGGCACAGAGGTGACGCTGCGCGTCACCCGCACCCCAGCGTTCGTCACCGAGGTCGGCACCGCGCCCTGAGGGCCTGCGCAGCGGGGCGCTCGGGCTTGGCGAGGGCGCCGAGACACGCGTGGGAAGCGCCGGATCCGAGGCCACGGAGAACCTGCCTCGGGCGCCTTGTGTAGGGTCGTTCGGGTGCCGAGGCGGGCTACCGCCGCCCGGCAGAGCGGCAGAAGGGCTTCACGTGGACGGACTCTCGAGCTGGTTCGCCTATGTCGGAGACCACTGGCCCGACATCCTGACAGGGCTCGGCGAGCACGCACGGCTCGTCATCATCGTGGTCGCGGCGGCCACCGTGTTCTCCGTCGTGCTGGGCATCCTGGTCGAGCGGCACGCGGCAGCCCGGGCCGCCGCCCTCAGCATCGCCGGAATCTTCCTGACCATCCCTTCGCTGGCACTCTTCGCGCTGTTCATCCCGGTCGTCGGGATCGGCAACCCGCCCGCGATCATCGCCATGTTCCTCTACGCGATCCTCCCGATCCTGCGCAACACCGTCACCGGCCTGGACGAGGTGAGCCCAGCCGTCGTCGAGTCGGCCAAGGGGATGGGGATGAACCGCACCCAGCAGCTCTGGCGGATCCGCCTGCCGCTGGCCTGGCCGATCATCATGACCGGCATCCGGATCTCGACCCTGATCACCGTCGGGATCGCAGCCATCGCGGTCCTGGTCGGTGGCGACGGCCTCGGCACCTTCATCCAGGGCGGGCTGACGCGGCTCGGCCTGCCCAACAGCTTCGAGTCGGTGTGGTCCGGGACGGTCTTCGTGGTCGCCCTCGGGCTGGTCCTCGACCTCGTCCTCTCGTTCGTCCAACGCCTGACCACCTCCCGAGGCCTGCGCATCTGACCGGCCGACTCCCCCGAAAGGCATCATGAGCTCCGACGCCAAGATCCGACTCGAACACGTAGAGAAGCGGTACCACGGTTCGGCGGTACCCGCCGTCGAGGACCTCTCCCTCGAGGTCTACGAGGGCGAGATCTTGGTCCTCGTTGGGCCATCCGGCTGCGGCAAGTCCACGACGCTGCGGCTGATCAACCGGATGATCGAGCCGACCGGCGGCCGGATCTTCCTCGACGACGAGGACGTGACGACGGTCGACCCGGACGGGCTCCGTCGCCGGATCGGCTACGTGATCCAGCAGATCGGCCTGTTCCCCCACCAGACGATCGCCCAGAACATCGCCACCGTCCCCAGGATGCTCAAGTGGGATAAGGCCCGGATGGCCGCACGGGCCGACGAGCTCCTCCACCTCACGGGCCTCGACCCGGAGCTCTACCGGGACCGCTACCCCAAGGAGCTCTCGGGCGGCCAGGCCCAGCGCGTCGGGGTGGCCCGGGCGCTCGGGGCCGACCCGGAGATCATGCTGATGGACGAGCCCTTCGGCGCCATCGACCCGATCACCCGCGAGCGCCTGCAGAACGAGTTCCTCCGGCTGCAGGGCGAGCTGCGCAAGACGATCGTCTTCGTCACGCACGACGTCGACGAGGCGATCAAGATGGGCGACCGGATCGCCATCCTGGGCGAGCGCAGCCGAATCATGCAGTGCGACACCCCGGAGCGCATCCTCGCCTTCCCGGTCGACGAGTTCGTCGACGACTTCATCGGCGCCGGCTCGACGATCAAGGGCCTGAATTTCGAGCAGGTCGGCGACCTCAGGCTCGGCGGGTACCCCAGCATCCGGCTCGGCCAGCCGCCCGAGGCCGGCCTTGAGGCGCTGCGCTCCAGCGGCCGCGAGTGGCTCCTCGTCCTGGACGAGGAGAACCGCCCGGTCCGTTGGATGCGGGAGGGCGATCTCGCCAGGTCGACCGGGTCGTACCTGGACGAGGGGGAGGAGGTCCGGGTCAGGCTCGACGCGGACGACACGCTCTTCCACAGCCTCGAGCACATGCTGCAGAGCTCGGCGGGGATGTGCTGCGTCGTCGACAAGCGGGGCGCGCTCACCGGAGTCGTGGAGATGACCCACCTGAGGAGGGCGATCCGGCGCGCCCAGGTCGAGGCCCGGCGCCACTACGAGGACCTCGAGGACTCGGCATGACGCAGCAGATGGCCGGGACGTTGGAGCCGCAGTCCGTGACCGGCCAGGAACCGCCGGCCGCGGGGCCCGCACCCGAGGGGTTCTTCGCCGTGTGGCGACGCCTCTCGCTGGGGCTGTGGCTCGCACCCGTCGGTATCGCCGCACTGATCGGCGTGCTGTACGGGTACTACCAGAGCCTCGACCTCGCGAACGCCGTCCGCCAGACCCGGTCTGCGCTCCAGTGGGACACCAAGCTGTGGCCCCAGCTGGTGCAGCACATCCAGATCTCGTTCTGGGCGACGGCGATCGTCATCGCCATCGCGGTGCCTCTGGGCATCGTGCTGACCCGCCCTGCGTTCCGCAAGGTCGGCCCGTACATCGTCGCTGTGGCGAACTCGGGGCAGGCGCTGCCCGCGTACGGTCTGCTGGTGCTGGTGGCCGCGGCGGCCGGGATGAACGCCAGGGCGGCGGTGTGGGCCTTCGTGGTCTACGCCCTGCTCCCGGTGCTGCGCAACACGATGGTCGGCCTCGACAACGTCGACCGCGCCGTCATCGAGGCCGGCCGCGGGATGGGCATGACCCGCCTCCAGGTGCTCACCCGGATCGAGCTGCCGCTCGCCGTGCCGGTCATCCTCGCCGGCGTCCGCGTCGCGATGGTCCTCAACATCGGGATGGCCACCCTCGCCTTCCTCATCGGAGGCGGCGCGCTGGGCGTGACGATTTACTCGGGGATCGAGCTCAACCAGAACTCCGTGCTCATCGTCGGTGCGGTTCTCGTGGCGATCGTCGCGCTGACGTTCGACTGGATCGGCGCGGTCGCGGAGCGGTACCTGCGCCCCCGCGGCGTCTGACCCACCCCAGCACCCCAGAACACGAATGATGCCCCCGGCCGCGCTGGCCGGGGGCATCATTCGCTGTCAGGCGGTCAGAGACCGATCGACTGGAGGTAGGACGCCGCGACGTCCGTCGCGTCCTTGCCGTCGACGTCGACCTCAGCGTTGAGCTTGGCCATCGTCGCGTTGTCCAGCGAGTCGAGGATCGTGCTCGCGATGTCGTCGTAGACCGACGCGTGCTCCTCGTAGACCTGGTCGCGCATCGTGTACGAGGCGTTGTAGAGGATCATCACGCCAGGGTCGCTGACCAGGCTCAGGTTGAGGGCGCTGATCCGACCGTCGGTCGTGAAGACCTCACCGAACTGGCACGCGCCCTTCGACGTCTCGGTGTAGATCAGGCCGGTGTCGAGGATCTTGATCTGGCTCTGCGGCACGGTGTAGCCGGTGGCGTCCTCGAACAGGATGAGCCCGTCCGGACGGTCCGGGAACTCGCTCTCCAGGCACAGCGTGGCGTCCTGGTTGGCCTTGAGGTAGTCCGCCATCGACTGGAAGTCGAAGCTGCCGTCCGGCTGCTCCTTGGCCAGGTCGCCGTTGGCCGCGAAGCCGTAGGTGTCGTTGAACTGCGACATCCCGACCCACTTGATGCTGTTGTCGGCCAGGTCCTTCTTGGCGGTCTCGTCGAAGAGCGTCTGCGGGTCGTTGCTCGGATCCTGCTGGCCGAGGTGGACCGTCCATCCGGTGCCGTTGTAGTCGGGGTAGACGTCGATGTCGCCGCTGACCAGGGCCTGGCGGTTGACGGACGTGCCGCCGAGGTTCGTCTGGTCCGTCACGTCGGCCCCCTGGTGCTCGAGCGCCTGGACGAGCATCTCGCCGAGAAGGATGTTCTCGGTGAAGTTCTTGGAGCCGACCGTGATGCTGACGCCGTCGAGCTGGTTACCGCCGGCCGCCGAGCCCGAGTCGCCGGGCGTGTCGGAGCCGCCGCTGCCGCCGCCGCCGCACGCGGCGAGGCTCAGACTCGCGACGATGCCGAGACAGGAGATGAGTACGGTCTTCCTTGGGTTTCGCATGCCTGTTCACCTTTGGTTGCGTTCGGAGCAAGTCCCGCACAGCGGGCCCGACGGCCCAGGGCCTCACGTTGCCGACCAGCTCACAGGTGCACCATCAAGCGGCATCTCCCGCGACACGAACGACAGCCAGACCCGGCTGCTCGGGATGTTCACCATACCGATCGCCGGGCCGGGCCCGGCCGCCCGTCGAGGTCGGCCCGGTGGGTGCGCTACCGGCCTGACGCACGATCGATACCGCATCGTCACCGCGCGAGGCCCAAATCCGTGACCGCACCGTGACTGAACCGTGACTGAACCGTGACCTCGACTCGTGCCGCCACGCCATGACGACGCCCTCCCGCCTGCTCACCACGGTGGGCCTCGCGGCTCTGCTCGCCCACGGGCTCGCTGTCGGCCGTGGGCCGATGACGGGACATCACCTCACGGACCGACGCTCCCGGCCGATCAGGGCTTCGTGGTGCGGACGAGTCAGGCATGGATGCCGATCGCGGCTCTCGCCTGCCTGGCCACCGCCGTCGCCCTCGCGCTGCCCCCCGGACCGGTCCAGGGGGTCGTCCACCTCGCGACCGCCCTGGGCTCGATCGTCGCGGTCGTGGTCGGCACCCGCCGACACCGACCACCCCGGCCCGCCACCTGGTACCTGATCGGCGCCGCGATGGCCTCGTGGGTCGCGGGCAACGCGGTGCTCGCCTCCGCCGGCCCGGGCACCGCGGCTCGGGTGATCGGCACGGTGCTCTACGTCGGGCTCTACCCCCTCGTCCTGCTCGGTCTCCTGCACGCGGTGCTCGGCACGCGCGGCCACACGCTGCAGTACGGGTTGCTCGACTCCACGATCCGCACGACCGCGGTCGCGGTGGTGATGTGGGTGCTGGTGGTCGAGCCCGCGCTCGCGGGGCACGCGGGGACCGGGACCGACCTGGTCTGGACGTTCGGCAGGGCCCTCGGCTGCCTGCTGATCTTCGGCGGGCTCGCGCGGCTCGGGACGACCGCCGGCGGCAAGGGCACCGTGCTCCACTCGGTCGCGGCGGTCTACCTGGTGGCGATCATCTGGCCCGCAGCGTCCGCCACCGTGGCGGGGAGCCCACCGCTCCCTACGCTCGTCACCCTGGACCCGTGGTGGCTGCCCGGCTTCGTCAGCGTCGGACTCGTCGCGCTGCACCCGTCGATGCGTCTGCTCACGACGCCGCAGCGGCGCGCGAGCCGGGCCGTCTCGATGCCGGACATCGTCTCGCTGGTGCTCGCGATGCTCACCGTCCCCGCAGTGGTGGCCTGGGACTTCGTGGCGAACGCCCGGTCGGGCAGCGTGGTCGTCGCTGCGCTCGCCACGGTGCTCACCGGGCTGATCGCCGCCCGGATGGTGACGATGGCCCGTCAGATCAACCGCCAGGCCACCCGCGACGACCTCACCGGCCTGCCGAACCGGCGCGCGATGCTGAGCGCGGCCGATACCCGGCTCGCCGACACGGACGCCCGCCACGCCCTCCTCCTGCTGGACCTCGACCGGTTCAAGGAGGTCAACGACGCCCTCGGGCACCAGGCCGGGGACGCGCTGCTCGTCCAGGTCGCCCGGCGGCTGGAGGGCCGGTTGCGCAGCGGTGACCTGCTCGCGCGCCTCGGCGGCGACGAGTTCGCGGTCCTGCTGCGGCACGCCGGCCGTGACGAGGCCGAGGCCGCCGCGCACGACCTCGTGGTCCAGCTGCTCGAGCCGTTCCGAGTCGACGACCTGAAGATCCACACCGACGTGAGCGTCGGCGTGGCGCTGTACCCCGACCACGGCGTGGACTTCTCCGACCTGCTCCGCCGGGCCGACGCCGCGGTGTACCTGGCCAAGCAGGACGGACCGGTGTACGTCCACGGCGACCCGCGCCACGACGAGCGATCGGACCACCGCTCGCTCGGCGAGGAGTTCCGCGCCGCCCTCGGCACCGGACAGCTGGTGCTGCACTACCAGCCGAAGGTGAACCTCACCACGGGCACCACCGTCGGGGTCGAGGCCCTGGTGCGCTGGCAGCACCCGGCCCGTGGCCTGCTGTATCCCGACGCGTTCCTGCGCCAGGTCGAGGATGCCGGTCTGATGCGCGCCCTCACCGAAGAGGTGCTGCGCACCGCCCTGGACCAGGCGGCGACCTGGTCGGTGGCCGGACGCCGGATCGCCGTGGCGGTGAACCTGCCGGCGAGCATCCTCGTGGACGTGGACCTGCCGGCCCAGATCTCCGTGATGCTCGCCGAGCGGCGTCTCCCGGCCTCGGCCCTCGAGCTCGAGATCACCGAGGAGTCGCTGATGGCCGACCGCGCGCGGGCCCGGACCATCCTGTCCGCCCTGCGGGACTACGGCGTCAAGATCGCGGTGGACGACTTCGGCACGGGCTACTCGTCGCTCGCCTACCTGCGCGACCTGCCGATCGACGAGCTCAAGCTCGACCGCTCGTTCATCACGCCCATGTCCGACGACCCACGTGCCGTCGCCCTGGTCAGCTCGGTGATCAGCCTCGCGCACAGCATCGGCCTTCTCCTGGTCGCGGAGGGCGTGGAGAACGGGCACGCCTACCGCACACTCACCCGGGTCGGCTGCGACCAGGCGCAGGGCTACTACCTCGCCAGGCCCCTGCCCGCCGAGAGGCTCGAGCGTTGGCTCGCGGAGCGCGAGCAGGCTAGCGAGGTGCCGCACCAGGTGACAGCCCTGTGAGGGGGAGGCCTGTGCCGGGCGTAGGGTCGACGCGCCCGGCCGTCAGGTTCCACCGGCCGCCGTGGACGTGGTTCCTCGCGGTAGGTCTGGTCGCGGTGGTCGCCGTGGCGGTGCTGCCGCCGTCGCCGCTGCAGACCGTCGTGTGGGTCACCGGCGGCCTGGCCAGTGCGGCCGCGGTCCGGCTCGCGCCACGGGCGCACGACCCCGCGGCCGAGCGCTTCTGGCGGCGTGGCTCAGCGGCACTGCTCCTCTGGGTGGCTTCCGCGTGGCTGCGGGTCGTGCTGGACCCGGCATCGGCGACGGCGGGCTGGCTCCCGGACGCGTGCTCGCTGCTCGCGGCCGTCGTGACCTCGGTCGTCCTGCTGGGTGCTGCGAGGGCGCACGACGGGCATCGCCTGTTGGCGGCGCTCGACGCGGCCGTCCTCGGGGTCGCGGCGACGATGATCGCCTGGCTCTTCGTCGCGTACCCCGCATGGGTGGACGGCACGGGCCTCGCCCGCTGGTTCGGCGCCGCGCACCCGCTCTCGTACGCGCTGGTGTTCGGGGTCTTCGCCCGGCTCGCCCGGTCGCCGGGCAAGGTGCGAGTCGTGGCTCGTGGGGCGGCCGTCGTGGTCGGCGCGGCCCTCGTCTACCAGGCCGTCGCCCACCAGCTGGACCTCCCGCAGCTGGAGGCCGGGCCGGTGGTCACGTCGTCGGTCTGGCTCCTGGCGTTCGTGCTGGTCGGGGCCTTCGCGCTGCGCGCGGAGCCGGACCAGGTCACGGCACCGACGCCGGCCGACGCCGAGCGACCGCACTGGATCCAGGTGCTCGCGATGACCGGTGCGCTGCTCGTCGGCCCGGGGACCATCGGCAGCCAGGTCGTCGCGGGGCACAGCTTCCCGATCGTCGTGCCGGCTACGTTGTACGTCCTGCTCGTCTCGCTGACGACCGCCCGGATGATCGTCATGGTCCGCCGGATCAACGCCCAGGCCGTCAGCGACGAGCTCACCGGATTGCCCAACCGCCGCGCCCTGCAGAGCGCGGCGGCCGCACGGCTCGGGGGCGCTCCGGACAGCCAGGCGCTCCTGCTGCTCGACCTGGACCGCTTCAAGGAGGTCAACGACTCCCTCGGACACCATGCCGGGGACGCGCTGCTGGTCCAGGTGGCCCAGCGCCTGCGGGACAACCTGCGCACCGACGACGTCCTCGTCCGGCTCGGCGGTGACGAGTTCGCCGTGCTGCTGGACTGCCCGGGCGAGGCAGAGGCGGCCTCGGTGGCGCGCGCGCTGTCGGAGTCGCTCGAGGCGCCCTTCCACCTCGAGGATCTGGCGCTGCACGTCGACGCCAGCATCGGCATCGCGCTGTACCCCGAGCACGGCACGGATCTGGCGACGCTGCTGCGCAAGGCGGACATGGCGATGTATCGCGCGAAGGCGGTGGGCGGCCACGTCGTGCACGGCGGCGACGACTCGGCCGGCCAACGTCTGCGTCTGTCGGAGGAGTTCCGCGCCGCCCTCGACGAAGACCAGCTGGTCGTGCACTACCAACCCAAGGTCGACCTGACCACGGACCAGGTCCGCGGCGTCGAGGCCCTGGTGCGGTGGCAGCACCCTGCCCTCGGCCTGCTCCCACCTGCGGCGTTCCTGGACCGCGTGGAGGAGGCCGGCCTGATGCGGGCCATGACCCGGCGGGTCCTCGCGATCGCCCTAGACCAGGCAGCGACCTGGCGGCGCGCCGGCCTCGACCTCCCCGTGGCCGTCAACCTGTCGGCCAGCACCCTCGTGGACACCGACCTGCCCGACGAGGTCGCGGCCATGCTCGCCGCGCGGGACCTGCCGCCGACGGCGCTGCACCTGGAGATCACCGAGGAGTTCCTGATGGCCGACCGCGCGCGGGCCCGGGCCATCCTCACCGAGCTGCGCGGCCACGGGGTGACCATCGCTGTCGACGACTTCGGCACCGGGTACTCGTCGCTCTCCTACCTGCGCGACCTGCCGATCGACGAGCTGAAGCTGGACCGGTCGTTCATCGCCCCGATGCGTGACGACCCCCGAGCGGCAGCACTGGTGTCCTCGGCGGTGGGTCTGGCGCACTCGCTCGGGCTCACCATGGTCGCGGAGGGGGTGGAGGACGGCGAGGCCTTCAGCCGCCTCGGCGAGCTCGGCTGCGACGTGGCGCAGGGATTCTGGATGTCCCACCCGGTCCCGGCCGAGGAGCTCGAGCTGTGGCTGTCCGCGCGCGACGCGCCCGAACGGAGCGCCGCCCGGACCTGAGCGCCGCCGCCGGGAACCCCGCTCGCGCACGCCCCACGCCCGCATAGGCGCCACCCCGTCAGCCCGCGCTCGTGCACGCCCCGAGACCAACCAACCTCTCCGAGTTGCATCTCGGATGTCATGCATCGGAACAGTGACGGACCAGATGCGTGACATCCGAGATGCAGTTCCACGAGGTACACCGAGTCCGGCGAGCGGATCCCGGCCCGGAGGGGGCAGAAGGCGACGCGCCCGCGGCCCGAACGCGACGCCGCAGGAAACGGGGAGTCATGGGGTCAGCCGTGGGCCCGCCTTAGGCGGGACATGCCCCGGGCTGGCCGGAAGCGGGGATCAGCCCTGGGCGAGCCTGTCCAGGGCGATCGCCGCGAGCGCCGCCGCGCCCACCGGGAGTGCGGACTCGTCGAAGGTCGCCTGGGCGGAGTGGTTGTACGGCGCGGTCGCCGGGTCCGCGCCGGCGGGCGTGGCGCCGAGACCCAGGTAGGCGCCCGGCACCTGCTGGAGCACGTAGGAGAAGTCCTCGGCACCCGGCAGCGGCCGCGGCAGGGTGACGTAACCCTGCGCCCCGGTCAGTCCGGTGACCACCCGCTCGACGCGCTCCACCTCGGTCGGGTCGTTGTCGGTCGTGGGGTACCCGCGCCGGTAGTCGACCTCCGCGGTCAGGCCGTGCGCCTCGGCCACCCGCTCGACCACCCGCACCAGCCGGGGCTCGACGGCGGCGTGGGTGTCCTCGGAGAACGTGCGCACCGTGGCCTCGATGCGCGCCGTCGCCGGGATCACGTTGTTGACGGTGCCGGCGACGACCTTCCCGACCGACACGACCACCGGGTCAAGCGCGTCGAACTGCCGGGTCACCGCGGTCTGCAGCGCCAGGACGATCTCGGCCATCACCGTGACCGGGTCGGCCGCCAGGTGCGGCATCGACCCGTGCCCGCCGCGACCGTGCACGGTGACGAGCAGCTCGTCGGCAGCCGCGAGCATCGTGCCGGGCCGGCAGGTCAGCAGGCCTGCGGGCAGCAGCGCCGAGGCGACGTGCAGGCCGTAGGCCCCCACCACACGCGAGCCCGCGGCGTCCAGCACGCCCTCGGAGATCATGATCGCGGCTCCGCCGTCGCCCTCCTCGCCGGGCTGGAACATGAAGACCACCGACCCGGCGATCTCCTCGCGGTGGGCGGCCAGCAACCGGGCCGCACCCACCAGCCCCGCCATGTGCAGGTCGTGCCCGCACGCGTGCATCACACCCTCGTGCTCGCTGCGCACCGGCTCACCGGACTCCTCCGTCACCGGCAACGCGTCCATGTCACCGCGCAGCAGCACCGCTGGCCCGGGGCGCCCACCGCGCAGCACCGCCACCACCGACGACAACCCGTCGCCCGTGGTCACCTCCAGCCCCAGACCCTCCAACGCCTCGAGGATGCGCGCCTGCGTCTTGGGCAGCCGGAGCCCCAGCTCGGGGATCCGGTGGAGGTCGCGGCGCAGTGCGACCAGCTCGGGGGCGAGTGCGAGGGCCTCGGCGAGCAGCGGGTTCGAGGTGGTCACGTCAGATCTCCCTCGGGGTGGCAGGGGCATCGGCGGCGGTGCCGACGAGGGTGTCCACGGAGTACAGCAGCGAGTAGCGCACCAGCCACGACCCCACGGCGGAGATCGTCAGCCCCGCGGCGGCGTACACCGGGACGAGCGCGAGGTGGCCGTTGTCCACCAGCCACTCCGCGATGAACAGGAACGTCCCGCCGAACCCGGCGATGGCCAGCGCCGCCGGGATGCCCAGCGCCACGGCTCGGATCGGGACCGGGAACAGCCGCGCCCCCGCCACCGGCGTCACGCCCAGCTGGAGTCCGATGAACGCGGTGAACACCGGCGCCGCGACCAGGTACGGGACGTGCCCGGACACGAAGCCGAGCATCAACGGGAGCACGAGCACCGCGGCGCCGGTGAACCCGATCCGGATCAACGCGAGGGGCCCGAACCGGTCGGACAGGAAGCCCGACGTGATCATCGCGACCAGCAACGCGACGAGCGCGACGTTGTGCTGCGCGCTCGCCGCCTCCTCGGTGATCCGCCCGGTGTGCCCGGCCCAGCTCGGCAGGTAGATCGAGCCGAAGTAGATGCCCATCGTCGAGCCGATGGTCAGGCCGAACGCGAGCAGCATGCGCGGCAGGTGGGTCGCGATCTGCGGCCAGGCGGGCAGGTAGCCGGCCTCGCGCGCCGTCGCGAAGACCGCCGACTCGGGCACCCCGCGCCGGATCCAGAACGCCAGCCCCCCGAACAGCCCGGCGACCGCGAACGCGATCCGCCAGCCGCCGTTCTCGACCCCCGTCGTGCCCATCACGGCCAGCAGACCCACCAGCAGCAGGTTGCCGACGAGCGTGCCGAACGCGTCGCCGGAGTACGCGAACGCGCCGTAGCGGTGCCGGCGGTCCGCCGGCGCAACCTCGACGACGTACGTCGCGGCCGTCGCGACCTCGCCCCCCATCGCGATGCCCTGCAGCAGCCGGGCGACCAGCACCACGCCCGCCGCGGCCAGCCCCGCGACCGCGTGCGTCGGCGCGGCGGCGATCATCAGCGACCCGATCGCGATGAGTCCCACGCTCGCGGTCAGCCCCGCGCGCCGACCCCGCACGTCGGTGATCCGCCCCATGAGGAACGAGCCGAGCGGCCGAGCGACGAACCCCGCGGCGAACACTGCGTAGGCGCCCAGTCGGGCGGCCGTCTGGTCCGCGCCTGGGAACACCTGCTCGGCGAAGTACGGCGCGACCAGGCCGTAGATCGCCCAGTCCAGGGACTCCACGAAGATCCCCGCAGTGCTGGCGACCACCACGCGAGCGCGGGGCAGGGGCGGTTCGGTGACGGTGGCGGCGGCAGACGCCGCCCGGGGGTACGGGTCGACCACGGGGCTCTCGGCCATCGTCGTTCCTCGTCCTCGATGGGGGCTCGGACGGAGGCTACCGCTCAGCGCCGCGGGCGCCAGCCCGGCACGAAGCGGGGTGTGCGGGACGCGTAGTCGGGGTAGGCAGCGAACCGCCGGGTCAGCCGTTCCTCCTCCCAGCGCGCCTTGACCGTGATCAGCGCGAGCAGCGCGGCGAAGGCCAGCGCGCGCCACCCGCTGCCCGAGCCGACCGTGAACGCGCCGGAGGTGAGCAGCAGCCCGGTGTAGATCGGGTGGCGCACCATCCGGTACAGCCCGCCGGTGCGCAGCTCGGCGTGCTGGTTGGGGAGGGGCACGGCGGTCAGGCCCCGGCCCAGCGCGGTCCCGGCGAGCAGCATGATCGCCACGCCGGCGAGCACCCCGGCGGCCGAGAGCCAGCGCAGCCACGCCGGCACGGGCCACCCCCATCCGCCGGGCAGCAGTGCGATGAGCCCGAGCAGCACGAACTGCGCGGCGACGAGCAGGCGCGCCGTGCGCACCTCCGCTGCGGTGACGACCCAGACGTCCGGGCCCTCGGCACCGTCGCGGTCGGCGTCGACCGGATCCGCACCCTGCGCGTCGGCCGGGCCTGTGCCGCTCATCCGGTCATGATGCCCGAACGGGCCGGACCCGGCGCGCTCGGGCCGCGATCTGCCGGGGCTCCCAGCGGAAGCGCCAGGCCACCACCGCGGCGCCCGCCACCAACCACGCGACCATGACCAGCAGCTGGCCCATCTCCAGCGGCTGGGGAGTCGGAGCGGTCGCTGCCACCACCGACCGGACCAGCGGCCTCAGCGGCAGGGCCCCGGCAATCGCGTCGACCACCGGCGGCATCGTCACGCCGATCACGAAGATGTCGGAGACGAACGCGGCCGGGAGCAGGGTGCCCAGCGCGAGCCCGATCGCCGACTGGGCGCTGCGCACGAGCGACATCACGGCCAGCCCCACCACCGCCAGGCACACCACCCCGAACACCAGCACGGCGAGCGCGAGCGGCCACCGCGGCGGCACACCGACGCCGTACAGCGCCATCGCGACCGCGTAGGACAGCACCAGCGTGGCCAACGCGATCACCACCACGCCGGCCACCCGGCCGACCAGCAGCACCCAGGCGGGCAGCGGGGTGCCCCGCAGCCGCTTCAGCACGAGGGTGTCGCGGGCCTCGGCCAGGTTCGCCGGCATGAAGACGTAGGCCGTGACGGCGGCGCCGTACACCGCCATCGTCGCTGCGAACAGGCTCCCCAGGGACCGGCCGTCCTCCATCAGCTGATCCCCGCCGCCGTTGACCGCGGGGATCACGGCGACCAGGAGCACCGGGAAGATCACGGCGAAGAACACCGACCCCGCATCGCGGCGCAGGGCGGTCTGGGTGTGGCGCACCTGGCCGAGGACCAGGGACGCGACCGTCGGAGCGCCCGTGCGCGCGACCCGGTCGCCGGGGCGGGACCGCACCGAGCGCGTCCGGGCGACGGCATCGGTGTCGCGGCGCAGTGCCCAGGCCGCAGCCAGTCCCCCGGCCACCGTGAAGCCCACGAGCGCGGCGAGGTGGTCGGCCTGGAAGCCGTTGCCGCCCAGGTACGGGTTGAGCGCGTCGCCCACCAGCACCGCCATGTGCTTGAGCGGGAAGAACCAGCCCAGTCTGGTCATCCAGTCAGGCATCCCGGTGCCCGTCATGAAGACGTCGGAGATGAACGACAGCGGGATCACCAGTCCGTTGGCGATCGCCAGGGTCGCCTGCTGGGAGGGGGCGAGCGCGGCCAGCAGCAGGCCGAGCGCCGCGAAGCACAGCGAGCCCAGCAGCAGCGCGACCACCACCGCCGCAGCCGTGCGCCAGAACAGCTGCACGTGGTAGCCGGCCACCCCGACGCCGAGCACCAGGGCGGCCGAGGTCAGGCCGAGCGCGGTGGCCGCCCCGATCCGCCCACCCAGCAGCGCCCAGGTGGGCAGGGGGGTGCCCGCGGCGCGCTTGAGGATCCCGGTCGACCGCGCCTCGGCGAAGCCCACCGCGAGGAAGGAGAACGTCGACATCACCACGCCGAACGAGGCCATGCCGGGCGCGAGGAACTGAGCCATCCGGATCCCCTGCCGGCTGTCCAGCGTCTCGTTGCCCACCAACGCGGCCAGGAGCACGAAGAAGACCACCGGGAAGCCGACGCTCATGACCATGACCACGGGGGTGCGGCGCAGCCGGGTCAGCTCGTGCCACACCTGGGCGCCGAGCAGGCGCAGTGCGGCCGACATCACTCGACGCCCTCGGCAGCGGGCACCTCGTCCGCGACGTCCGCTGCCGCATCCGTCCCGACGAGGTCCAGGTAGACCTGCTCCAGGCTCGGGCGGGTCAACGTGAGGTCGACGAGCTCGACACCGCGCTGCACCGCCCAGCCGGCCAGGGCGGCGACGTCCGCGGTGGGGCTGCTGGTGCGCACCTCCGCCACCTGACCCAAGGCATCCGCCGGGGCGCCGAGGTCGGGCAGGTCGGCGACCGTGACGCCCTCGGGGAGCCGGAACGCGATCACGGCCCCGAGGCCGGCCGACGCGGCGAGCTGCTCGGCGGTGCCCTGCGCCACCACGCGCCCGTGGTCGACCACCACGAGCCGGTCGGCCAGGTGCTGCGCCTCGTCCAGGTAGTGCGTGGTCAGCAGGATGGTCGCGCCGGTGTCGCGCAGCCGGTCGACCAGGTCCCACGCCCGCCGCCGCGCCGACGGGTCGAAGCCGGTGGTCGGCTCGTCCAGGAACAGCAGCTCGGGCGAGCCGACGATGCCCAGGCCAAGGTCCAGGCGTCGGCGCTGACCGCCGGACAGCGTGCGCACCCGGGCGTCGGCCTTGTCCTCCAGACCCACCATCGCCAGGACCTCGTCGACGGCGCGCGGGTGGGGGTACCAACCGGCGTGCAGCCGGATCAGCTCGCGGGGGGTGAACAGCTCCTCGAACCCGGCCTCCTGGAGCACGATGCCGATCCGTTCGCGCCACGCCCGACCGCCGGTCTGCGGGTCCGCGCCGAGGACCCGCACCGTGCCGGCGTCGGGCGTGCGGTAGCCCTCGAGCATCTCGACGGTCGTGGTCTTCCCGGCCCCGTTGGGGCCGAGGATCGCGAGCACCTCGCCCTCGGCGATCTCCAGGTCGATCTCGTCGACGGCGACCAGGTCGCCGTACGTCTTGCGCAGCCCGCTGACCTCGACCGCAGCCATGATGTCCCTCCCGGGTCGTCGGGCCGCCGCAGCGCGACAGCCGCGCCCTATGGCTATCGCGCCCCGGCCCCTCGCGCCAGGGTCACCCGTCCCACCGCCGTCCGGCGTCGGCGCCCCCGGGGCCGGGGTCGGCGGATCGTGGGCCGCACAGCGCGCTGGTCGCGCTCCGCACAGACGCCGAGCTCGCGACCGGGCCCGCCCTGAAGCGCTCGCATGGACCCGGACGGGTACTGGTCCGATCTGCCCCTCGCCGTCCTCGGGTGCCCCCTTGGAGGCATGCCCTCGTTCCCGGGCCGAGCGGTCCGCGTCATGGCGCCGCACACCGCGGGCGGAGCGCGCCTACTCGATGACCTCGAGCGGACCCTCGGCGACTGTCGGCGTCTCGAACTGGTCGAAGTAGGCCGCGGCGAGCGCTTCGGTGAGCGGGAAGTCGTCGGCGTGGGCAGCTGCCCGTTCCCGGACGCGGGCAAGCACGATCTCACGAGGCGTGGGTAGGTAGATCGTCGCCGGTTCGACGCCGAGCGGCCTGAGCAGCCGGCGGTAGCCGTCCCGCATCGCCCGGGACCAGAACGAGAAGTCGAGCACCACATCGACCCCTGACGCGACGAGGTCGATCAGCTGCTCGCGCAGCTCGCCCTCGATCTGGCGGTGGACGTCGTCAGGAATCGGCATCGAGCGATGCCCTCGCTGCCACGCCTCGTCGTCGAAGGACAGTCGGGTCATGCCCTGCGCCTCGAGCCGGCGAGCGACCGTCGACTTGCCCGAGCACGCCGGGCCGCACATGAAGATCACCCGACCCACGTGCGGAAGGTACCCGCACTCGTGCCGCGCGGCGCTGGGGCCGACCCGCACAAGCCGGCCGTGCCGCGGTGCGTACCGGGGCCGACGCCACCCGGGCGCGGCGCCGGGCCTGACACGCCGCTGACATCGACCGCGTAGGGTCGCCGCTGTGGACGTGTCGTTCTCGTTGGAAGGTCAGGTCGCGCTGGTCACCGGCGCCTCACGGGGGATCGGGCACGACCTGGTGCTCGCCCTGGCCGCGGCCGGTGCGCACGTGGTCGCGGCGGCCCGCCGCCCGCAGGACGTCACGGAACTGCTCGCCCAGGTGGCCGCCGAGGGTGGCTCGGCGTCGGCCGTCGAGCTCGACGTGACCGACCAGGCCTCGATCGACGCGGCAGTCGCCGCCGTCGAGGCCGAGCGCGGCCGGATCGACGTGCTGGTCAACAACGCGGGCCTGGGGTTCAACCACGACGCCCTCGAGGTCACCGAGGCCGACTGGGACCAGATCATGGACGTCAACCTCAAGGGGCTGTTCTTCGTCACGCAGGCCGTGGCGCGCGGGATGGTCGCACGGGGCTATGGGCGGGTGGTGCACCTCGGCTCACAAGCGGGCATCGTCGGCATCCGTCGGCACGCCGTGTACTCGGCGAGCAAGGGCGGCGTGGACCTGCTGACCAAGGTGCTGGCGCTCGAGTGGGCGCCGTACGGGGTCACGGTCAACATCGTCGCGCCGACCTACGCCTACACCCCGGGCACCGCAAAGCGGCTCGACGACCCGGCGGTCGCGGCGGACGTCCTGGCCCGTATCCCGGCCGGGAGGTTCGCCACGACCGCCGACATCGCGGCCGCCGTGATCTACCTGGCCTCGCCGTCGTCGGGGATGGTCACCGGGACGGTCCTGCCGGTGGACGGCGGCTGGACCGCCCAGTAGCCGGTGTCGTCGACCACCCGCAGGTCGAGCGGGGCGGAGGTCAGCGTCTCGAAGGACGGGATGGTCGCCGGGCCCGGCAGGTCGGGCACGACGGGCCGACGGCCCAGGCGCCACCGGCGCGGGGCACCGGGGACGCGGTGCGAGCGGTGCACGACCACCAGCAGCGCGATCAGGCCGACCACCGCCACCACGGCCCGCAGGGCCACCGACGACGCCGAGTCCCACGCGGCGTGCAGCAGGACGGCGGCCACGAAGGTGCCCGCGAACGCCCAGATCGCACGGCCGCGGTGCTGCGCGCCGCGAATCCGCCAGAGCATCGCGACGGTCATTCCGGTCCAGGCGATGTGGCCGGCCGGCGCGAGCAGCGCGCGGACCAGCAGGGTCATGTCCACCGCGGCGATGCTGTGCGCCGCGAGCAGCACCTGGAACCCGTACCCCATCGTCTCCAGGGTCGCGAAGCCCATGCCCGAGGCGATGCCGATCAGCACGCCCTCGCGGGGGTCGCGATGGCGCATCAGCAGGTAGATCGCCAGTGGGACGGCGAGCTTCGCCGTCTCCTCGATGAGGCCCACGGCGAGCATCGGGACGGTGCTCAGGTTGCGGAGGGTGTCGTACTCGACGGCGCCCGCGGCCAGCGTGCCCACGAGGCCGCCGACGACGGCCGTGAACACCAGGAGCCCCGTGCTGGTCGGCACCTCCTCGCGGCCGCCGGTCGCGGCGAACACCAACGTGGCCATCGGCACGGTGATCGCGCCGATCAGCAGCAACGAGGGGAAGTAGTTGGCGTTCTGGGTGGAGAGCATCGTCTGGAGCACCACGAGGTACGCCACGACGCCGAGGGCCAGGACCCCGAGCCAGGACAGCCGGCGCAGCGCCGGGTGCCGCTCGGTGGGCGTCGAAGCCGGGGCAGGAACCTGGCGGATCGGTGCCGGAAGTGCGGTGACTGTCATGAAGGTGACCTCCCGTCCGCGAGGGGCCACGCGCTCCGGGCCCAGCGGCCCCTCTTTCACCTACGACGGTAGGACGGCGCGCTGGGCGTATCCCGGACGTTTCCTGGACGCCGGATGTGCGTTCCCAGACAGCTCCGAGGGAGTGTGCTGGCGGCCCGGATCAGCCGTTACCGGAGGAGCCGGTGGTCGCGCCGTCGGTCGGGCTGGGCGTCGCCGTGTCCGTCGGGCTGGGCGTGGCACCGGTCGTCGGCGAGGACGTGGCGCCGGTCGAGCCGGAGCTCGGCTGCGCCGCGGCGACCACGGCCTGGGCGTCGCCCAGCGCCTTCGCGAACGCCGTGCGGTCGTCCGGAGCGCCGGTGTAGGGGGTGCCGGCCATGAACATCGTCGTGCCGGTCACGCGGCCCGCGTCGAACGGCACCGAGGCCTCGGCCCGTGAGGTCGCGGCGTGCACCCAGCCCGTGAACCGGCTCGAGCTCAGGCAGCCCGACAGGCCGTCAGCCTTGACACCGGCCTTGGTCAGCGCGGCGGCCGCCGTGGTCGGCGTCCAGTCCCGGCCGCCGGTGAGCAGCGCGTCGTTCGCCTCGAGCGCGGAGTCCGGCGCGAGCTCGGCCACGCAGGCGATCGCCCTCGCGGCCGCGACCGCCGAGGCGGACCCGTCGGGCGCGATCGGGTGGATCTCCAGGGACACGCTCTCCGCCTGCACGCCGGCGGTCAGGGCCGCGCCGGCGGTCGACCACAGAGTGGCGGCGTCGGGGTCGGAGTAGTCGACGTAGAACACCGTGTCGAGCACCCCGAGGTTGCGGTTCGGGGTGCTCGCGACCGGCGCGCCGCCCTGGGGCACCGCCGCGGTCTTGATGGCGAACACCTGGCCCTGGTAGCCGCTCAGCAGGATGCCGTCGGAGGCCATGTTCGCCGGGCCGCGGTTGCGCGAGTGCACCCACGCCCGCACTCCGATCACCGCGCCGGCCACCACCGCGACAGCCGAGACGCCGGCCACGATCCGCAGGGTGATCCGGCGGCGGCGCTGACGACGCTGCTCGGCCAGTCGCCGCTCACGGTTGACCTGACGGGCGACCTCGCGACGCTGCTTCTTGGGCAGGGCGCGCAGCTGGGCCTTCGTGGGCGTGGTGGGCACGGTCTCCTCCGCGGTGAGTGGTCAGCGCCGAAGCGTGCCGAACCTACCTTGGCGGAACCTGAGAGGACGAGGACGCAAGGCCCTCCTGCGCCCGGTTCACAGCCGCGCGAGGGCGCGGTCGAGCGCGCGGTGCACGTCGGCCGCGTCGAGCCCGAGCTGGCGGGCGACCAGGGCCAGGCCGCCCGCGGCGTCGTCCAGGTCCGACGCGGCGGCGGTGACGGGCGTCGTGCGGCGCACGACGGTGCCGTTGCGACCGGCCGCCTCGACCAGGCCGTCGCGGGCGAGGGCGTCGTACACCTTGTTCACGGTGCCGCGCGCCAGACCCAGGTCCGCGGCCAGGTGCCGGATGGGCGGCAGCGTGCTGCCCACGGCCAGCTGACCGGACACGATGAGCCGCTCGATCTGGGCTCGCAGCTGCTCGAACACCGGGACCGGTGAGGCGGGGTCGACCCGGACGATCATGCGGCCTGTCCCTGCGAGACGGTCACGTCCGCGATCGAGAAGGACCGCGGCGGGCGCGGGCGGGCGCGGTGCAGCGCGACGACCGCGACCACCAGGAGGGCGAGCACCAGGAAGGTGCCGGGCATCGAGCGGCCGTCGCCGAACGCCTTGGCGATCGTCCAGCCGAGGGTCAGCGCGCCGGCGGACAGCTCCAGGTGCGCGACGGCTCCGGCGGCGTAGCGCCGGATCCGTGCGTCGACCTCCGTCGCGACCTCGGAGAGCGCAGGACGGCGCCGGTCGTCGATCGCGCGGCGGGTGCGTTCGGCGAGGAGCACCACCACCGACCCCGCCACGGCGACCGCGAGCGGTGTGACCTCCCTGGCGGCGAGGCCGAGCGCGCCGACGAGCAGCCCGACGCCGGCCAGGATGCGGGCGGCGGTGACCTGGGCCGCCCCCGCGAGCGCCGGCCGGGCGTCGAGCGTCGCACTCGCGGGGGCGTCGCGCGGCAGGCTGAGCCGGTAGGTCTCGGCGAGCAGCGACCCGACCACGATGCCCGCGACCCCGCAGAACAGCACGTCGCCGAACGGGCTGCCCGCCCCGATGCCGGCGTGGACCTGGCCGTCCCAGGCCAGCCCGACGACGATCGCCAGCGCCACACCGAACCACGCCCCGGCGAGCCGGTAGCCGCGATGCCGCTCGAGGTAGCGCCGGTAGACCAGGCCGGCCTCGCCGTCGGCGGGGACGGCTGCACCGGCGAGCCAGGCGACGTCACGGTCGCGGGCCGGCACCGACAACGTCGTGCCGACCGCGACGATCACCAGCACGCTCACCAGCAGGATCGTCAGCAGACCGATCACGACGCACCCCCTTCCAGTTCGGCTCATTGTCATAGTACGATGTGCCAATGACGACCACAACCCCCGCGGCCCCACCGCAGGACCCGAGCCTGGCCGCGCTGGTGCCCAGGCCCGCGCCCTGGCGCCACGTGGCCGTCGCCGTGGCCGCCGTGGTCCTGCTCGTGTCGGTCGGCATCGTCGGGGTGGAGACGCGGATCTCCCTGTCCGACAGCGGGGGCGGGAGCCAGCTCATGCCGGACGGCCGCATCCTCGAGGGACACGACGTCGTGGCGACCGGATGGCCCGGACTCACCGCGACGTCGGTCACGCCGACGCCGAGCACGCGCCTGCTCGGCGCCTGGCTGGTGCCGCGCTCGGCGCGGATCGCCACACCGGACGATTCGGTCGCGGCCCTGGTCGACGCCCTGGAGCGGGACGGCGCGCAGTACCGGCTGCCGCGCGCGGTGGAGCCCGGCCTCGAGTACCGCCTGGTGCTCGCCAGCCAGATCGTCAGCTGCAGCTCACTCGCCGCCGCGACCGACCCGAACCTCGACGGGAGCACCGCGGTGGCCGCGGACGGCACCCCGGTCGACCCGTGGGCGCCCAAGGTCCACCTGCGCACCTCCCTCGGCACGCAGGTCGACGCCGCGCTCTTCTCGTCCGCCTGGAGCCTCGACGACCTCGAGACCTACGCCTCCTGCCCGGACTGACCGGCCGCGCCCGCCGGCACCGGGTGGGATCATCGAGCCATGGCCCCACGCGTCACCGCCTGCCCGTCCTGCGGCACCAAGAACCGGGTCCCCACGGCCGCGAAGGGCACACCGCGCTGCGCGTCGTGCAAGGCCCCGCTGCCGTGGGTCGTGGAGGCGACCGACGGCGGGCTGGAGGCCGCGCTCGGGACCGGCCAGCTCGTGCTGGTCGACCTGTGGGCGCCGTGGTGCGCGCCGTGCCGGATGGTCGCCCCGGTGCTCGAGCGGCTCGCCACGCGCTACGCCGGGCGGGTCAAGGTGGTCAAGGTGAACGTCGACCACAACCCGCGCACGGCCGCCCGGTACGACGCCCGGAGCATCCCCACGCTCGTCCTGGTACGCCGGGGGCGCACCCTCAAGCGCATCGTGGGTGCGCAGCCGGAGCCCGTCCTGACCCGCGAGGTCGAGCAGGCGCTGGCGAGCTGAGCGGCGCTCAGCGCTCGGCGACCACCCTCCGGACCCAGTCGGTCACGGTGGCGAGCACCTCGGGGTCGACCGGCTCGGCCACCAGGCGCTTGTAGGCCTGCAGGCTCGGCGCGCCCGGGTCCCGCCGCAGGATGTGGGTCAGGTCGGGCACCCGCACGGCCTCGACCGGGCCGGGCACGAGGGCCGCGACCGTCTCGACGTCCTCGGCCGGCACCTGCAGGTCCTTCTCGCCGGTCAGGGCGAGCACCGGGACGGCGATCCGGGCGAGCACCGGCGCCGGGTCGTGGGCGAGGTACTCGCGCATCCACCGGGCGTTGACCCGCCGACCGCCCATCCGGGCGACGTCGGTCGTGGTGCGAGCGATCTTGTCCAGCGCGGCCCGCTGCTTGGCCGCGAGGTCGATCCGCAGCAGCCGCACGATGCGTCCGGTCAGCCCGGTCAGGCTTGCCGCGACCTGGGCACCCTGCCACTCGAGGAGCTCACGACCGGGCCGCGCCTGACCGGCCAGCAGCACCGCGCCGGCCACCTTGCGGTCACCACCGGCCGCGAGGGCCTGGGCGTGCACCGCACCTTCGCTGTGCCCGATCACCACGACGGCCTCCGACCGGACCTCCGGCCGGGCCGCGAGCCAGGCCAGGGCCGCACGCGCGTCGGCCGTCGCGTCGCCGAGGCCCGTGGCCAGGTAGTCACCGTCGGACGCGCCGACGCCGCGCTTGTCGTAGCGCAGGGACGCCACGCCGGCTCCGGCGAGGGCCTCGGCCAGGTCTCGTGTGGCTCCCAGCGCGATGCGCTTGTGATCGGAGTTCCGGTCCACCTCGCCGGAACCCGTGATGAGCAGGACGGCGGGGTACGGTCCGGTGCCCTCGGGGATCAGGAACGTGCCGGCGAGCGCGCCGGCGGGGCCGGGGACGCGCACCTCGGTGGAGCCGGCGGTCAGGGTCGTGGTCATCGAACACCTCCTGGCTCGATTGTTCGCACTCTTGCGAACGTTGTCAAGTGTGAGAGAGTTGACCCATGGACTCCGCGACGCTCCTGCTCCATCCGGTCCGCCTGCGGATCGTCAGGGCCCTGCTCGGCGGGCGCCGGATGACCACGACCGAGCTCGCGGCCGAGCTGCCGGAGGTCTCGGCCGCCACCGTGTACCGCCAGGTGGCAACGCTCGCCGACGCCGGGGTGCTGGTCGTCGTCGGCGAGGAGCGGATCCGCGGCGCCGTCCAGCGCACGTACGCACTGGACACCGCCGCCGCCCAGGTGCGCGACGAGGACCTCGACGCGATGACCCCCGACGACCACCGACGCGCGTTCACCGCGTTCGTCGCCGGCCTGCTCGCGGACTTCGACCGCTACCTGGAGGGCGACCCCCACCCGCGTCGGGACCTCGTGGGCTACCGGACGGCAGCCCTGTGGCTGACCGACGACGAGCTCGTCGCGCTCGCCGCGGAGCTGGCCGCCGCCGTCACCGCACGGCTGGACCTCGGCCCGGGCGCGGGCCGCACGCGGCGCCTGCTCAGCACGGTGCTCATGCCCGACCGGGACTGACCCTCCCCCTCGCGCACCCGGCGGCCCACGCGGCGTGGGGCGCCAGCGGGCCAGATCGGTGTCCGCATTGCGGATAGCCTCGCGGGGATCGGTGTCTGGGGCGGTGTCCGCCGCGTGGGGCGCCGAATCGACCCGCGTGCGAAGTGCGGCGACCGGGCCGGCCTCGAAGGGACGGCTTCAGTCCCCGTCCAGCCGACGCTCGATCGCCTCGAGCCGCGACTCGAGCGACGCCAGTGCCTCCAGGACCGCGCGGTCGACCTCACGCTCGGCGTCCTCGCGCGGCTGCTCGTCCTGGCGCACGAACAACGACGCGAACGCCGCGGACACCATCGCCAGCAGCACGAACCCCAGGATCATGAGCACGACCGAGAGCACCGCGCCGGCGACGGAGCTGGGCGGCGAACCCAAGAAGCCCACGGTCGTGACCAGGCTGAGCGACCACCACAGCCCGCGCCAGAACGACTCGACCGTGTCGGTCTCCGCCGCGGCCACCGCGCCGCCGGACACCACGACCACCACCGCGGTGCCGAGCACCGCCGGCCACACGAGGGCTCTACGGATCCGCGGTAGACGCACGGCACACCTCCCCGGGCGCATCGTGCCGGTGCCGGCTGGGCATCGACAGTGAGCCCGCTGGGAACCAGGCGCACCCGGTCCCGGGACGCCGTCAGGACGGGGCGTCCGGCTCCTCGACCCACAGCGCCCGGCGCGGGCAGGCACGGACGGCGCGGCGCGCGGCGCGCAGGTCCGCACCGTCGGCGAGCTCCGGGGCGAGCACCGGGTAGCCCCAGCGGTCCAGCTCGACCACTCGGTCGGCGACCTGGGCGCACAGACCCACGCCCTCGCACGCCACGGGGTCGACCCGCAGGCGCGTTCCCGCCACGACCCGGCTCACCGTGACACCCCCGGCCAGGCCTCCGCGGTGCCGCGGCACGGCCGCCCGGCGGCGTGCGCGGCGATGTCGTCGGAGAAGGTGGACGTCGCCGACGCGATCAGCCGGGTCGCGCCGTCGGGGTGGTGGCACGCGCCGCGCCCTTCGACCGCCGCCGCATCGTTCAGCAACCGGTCCACCCCCGCCCCGCGCCGGCCGTCCGCCAGCGCCAGGGTCGACTCGGCGAGCGCCGGCAGCCCGAACACGCACGGCCCGCACTGACGGGCGCTCATGGACGCCAGGTAGGCCACCAGCCCGGCGGTCTGCCTCACGCCGCAGGCCCACGCCCCCAAGGGCGCGACCACGCCGGCCCCGAGGCTCAGCCCCTCGCCGCGCAGCACCGCCTCGTCGACGGGCAGGCCGGCGAGCCGGGACCACGGCGCCCACAGGCCGCCGTACCCGCCCAGCAGCACCGCCTGAGGCGCCTCGGTCCAGCCGAGGTCCACGAGCAGCTCGGTGAAGGTCGTCGTCGCGTCGACCTCGACCACCGCACGCCCGTCACCGAGCACCGTGAGCAGCCGTGTGGGGCTCGGCGGGTAGCCACGGGCCAGCAGCGCGAGCCGGGCGAGGGTCTCGACGTTGTGCACCAGGGTGCGGGGGGCGCCCGGTTGGGGGCGACGGCGCACGGTGGGCAGCGCGGGTCCGCCGGCCACGGCCTGCGTGATCGCGCTCGCCTCGCCGGCCAGGTAGTGCACCGGGCCGTCGACGATCTCGACCGCCGGGGCCGACGGGCTCCACGGCCGCTCGGCCAGCGCCGCGCGCAGCGCCCGGCGCGCGCCGCGGTCGTCGCCGTGCAGCCAGATCACCGCCCGCCGGGCACCGAGGGCCTCCGCGGTGAGCAGCAGGCCGTCGATCACCAGGTGCGGACGCTGGCGCAGCAGGGTGCCGTCCTTGGCCGCGACGGGCTCGCTCTCCGCGCCGTTGGCCACCACGGTGAGGTGACCGTGGCCGGCCAGCACGCGGCGCCACTTCGAGGCGGCCGGGACGTGGGCGCCCCCGTGCCCGGACAGGCCGGCACGCTCGAGCACGTCGACCAGCGCCGGGCTGCCGGTGGGTCGCGGGCCCACCCGGTCCAGGTGCGCGGTCAGGCTCTCGGCCCGCGCGTGGCCGGTGGGGTCGGCGGGGCCATGGGCGGGCAGCACCACGTCGCTGAGCAGCACACGGGCGCCACGCACGCGGGTGCCCACCTCGGGGAAGGCGATCGTGTCGGTCATCGGCGGCCTCCGGAGCGGGTGTCGGCACCAGCGGCGCGCGACCGTCGGGTCTCGACCGGGGCCTCGAGGTCTCGGGTGAGCTCGGCCACCCGGTCGGCCGGTGTCCGGGCCGCGTAGCGCGTCACCGCGAGCGCGAGGACCGCGACGCCGGTCGCGAGGTAGAAGCCCTGGAGCGCCGCCACGTCCGATCCGGCGAGCACGCTGTGCGCCCAGACCAGGACGAGGATCACGCCTGCGACCTTGTGGACGGGCCACCAGATCCGGGCCGCGACCCGCCCGGCGAGCGCGGCCGTGAGCCCGGTCACCAGACCGGCCCACAGCGCCAGCACGCCGAGCGTGACCGGCACGGGCCTGTACTCCGAGGCCATCGGCAGCACCGCGCCGACCCAGCCGACCTTCGCCCACGGGTCCATCGCGAGCACCACGACGTGCAGCGTCGTGAACACCAGCGTGAAGGTGGCCAGGGACACGTGGACGGTCAGCCGGGTGCGCGGCGAGGGTCGGTGCCAGTGCCGCGACCACGGGTGGGCCTGCAGGATCCCGGTGACCACCAGGGCGACGAGCAGCACGTAGGAGGCGAGCCCGCCCGCGCGACCGAGCAACCAGGTCACCTGGCCGCCCGCCGCGCTCGTCGCGTCCAGCACCAGCCAGCCGACGAGCGCGACGCTCACCGCGGTCGCCAGGGTCAGCAGCACCGTGGCCGCGGAGAGCACCACGGGCGGTCGTTCGTGGGTCGGTCTCACGGAGCCCTCCAGATCACTGCCGGATCCATCGCGGACGAGGTGCGCGTCACGCCGTCGGCCGTGACCCAGGCGGCCGCGAGGCCGCGGGCCTGCGCCTGCGCGGCCACCTCCTGCGGCCCCGTGAGGAACAGGGTCTTGCTCCACACCTCGGCCCATGCCGGGTCCGGGTGCACGACGGTGACCTGCGCCAGGCCGGACCCGCCCGGCAGGCCGGTGCGCGGGTCGACCAGGTGGTGCACCGCGGCGTCGCGGGTGCGCCACCGTCGGCGACGCACCGAGGAGGTCGCGACGCCCACGTCGGTGAGGGCGAGCACGAGGATCGGCTCCTCGTCGGTCTCGCCCTGGCCGAACGGGTTCTCGACGCCCACCAGCCAGCCGTCGCCGTCCGGCCCGGGCCCGCCGAGCCACTCGTCGCCGCCGGCGTCCACCAGCACGCTCGCGCCGGCTCCGTCGAGCTCGGCCGCGGCCCAGCGCGCGGCCAGGCCCTTGCCGATCCCGCCGAGGTCGATCGGGGTGCCGCCCAGGTTCAGCAAGCCACGCCCGTCGGCACCGGGCAGCACGATCGGCTGCCACGGCGCCGCGGGCACGGGCCGGGCGGTGGCGCCGTGGCCGTCCGGCACGCCGGGCAGCGCTGCGGGGTCCTGGCTCCCGCCCGGGTCGACGGCCGACGACGCGTCGACGACCTGCGCGAAGGTCCGGTCGTAACCCCAGCTGAGCAGCGCGTCCAGGACGCGCGGGTCGAACAGGCCGCCGGTCTCCCGGTGCGCGCGGGCCGCCTCGTCGACCGCAGCGGCCAGCTCGACGGGCACCTCGTGCCAGGCAGCCGGGCTCGCGTTGGCCCGGGACAGGGCCGAGCCGGCGTCGAACCGGGTCAGGTGCCGGGCCACCGCTCCGATCCTGGCCACGGCCCGCTCGATCGCTGCGTCGGCGCCCGGTCGCGGGTCGACGACGCGCAGCTCGATGTCGCTGGCCATCGACCGGAACGTCGAGGTCAGCGCGCGGGCCGCGACCGGGGCGCTCACCCGGAGCTCTTGGTCGTGGTCTGCGGCTTGGGGGCGGGCGCGGGTGCCGGCGCGGGCGCGGGCGCGGCGACCGGCTGGGCGGCCGGCTTGGCCCCGGTCGTCGTCCGCTTCGGGGCAGCGGCGGGCGCCTTGGCCGCGGCGGCTGCCTGGGCCGCGGCAGCGGCCTGGGCCTTCGCAGCGGCGTCGGCCGCGGCGGCGGCCTTGGCGTCCAGGGTGGCCTGGAGCTGGGCGATCCGCTGCCGGGCCTGCTCGACCTCGGACAGCAGCTGGTCGACCCGCGGGTCGCTGGTCGCGGTCGCCGAGGGCGCGGGCGTCGTGGGCTCCGGGGTGGCGGCGGCCAGCGGGTCGTGCGACCCGGCCCAGGCGACCCCGGTGCCCAGCACCCCCGCGCTGAGCGGGACCACGGCCAGCGCCGCGAGGCGCCGACCGTGGCGGGCGCGGTCAGTCATCGGCGTGCTCGCCGTCGTGGTGGTCCTCGGAGTCGCCCTCGTGCTCGTAGGAGTCCTCGTGCTCGCTCTCGTGCTCGTACGCGTCGTGGCTCGAGGACGTGGCGCTCGGGGCGGGGGCGGGTGCCGGCGCCTGGCTCGGCATCGAAGGCTCGGTGGAGGTCCACGCCTCGGCGGGCTCGGGGGTCTCGGTCTCCGTCGGGCTCGGGCTCGGCATGTCGCCGGCGGCGACAGCGGCCTCGAGGCCGTCGATCTCGCCGTTCAGGTCGCGCAGCGCGCTCTGCAGCTCGTCGACCTTCGGGTCGGGGGTGCTGGTGGAGCTCGGCTCCGACGTCGGGCTCGGCGCAGATGCCGGCGTCGCGGCGTTCGCCACGGCGAGCACCCCAGCTGTGGCGAGGGCGACCCCGGCTCCGGTGGCCAGGGCGGTGCGGGTCTTCCAGCTCATGGTGGTCCTCTCATCGAGGCGCCGTTCGGCGCGTGACGAGGACCACCGTCGCGCCACCCACGTGAGGCCGACGGCAACGGGTGGATAAGGCTCGGTTAAGCCTCCCGGGGCGGCGACACGGGGCCGTTCTCGTCGACCCTGGGCAGAACCAGGGCAAACCGGGCACCTCGCCCGCCCCGGCCCGCGCCGACCTCGAGCCGGCCGCCGACCCGCTCCGCGGTGCGCCGGGCCACGTCGAGGCCCAGCCCGGTCGAGCCGGCGCCGGAGCTCCCGCGCCGGGTGAGCCCGGCGTCCGGCAGGCCAGGGCCGTCGTCGCTCACCCCGACGACCACCACGGTCGGTGAGACCTCCACGTCGATCCGGAAGGCAGTGCCCACCGGCGTGTGCTGGAACACGTTGTCCACCAGCACGTCGAGCCCGGCCCCGAGCCCGGCGGCGTCCACCGGCACCGGTGCGGGGCGGTCGGGCACCGCCACCTCGACGCCTCGCCCCTGGTCGGTGGCCAGCACCGTCCAGAACCGGGCGCGGTCGCGCACCACCGTCGCGGCGTCGCACCGCTCGGGACCGCGCGGCTCGTGCTGACGGGCGGTGCGGATGATCGTGTCCACGGCGTCGACCAGGTCGCTCACGTGCCCGGCCATCCGGTCGCGCTCGGCGGGGTCCGCGAGCGAGTCGACGTCGAGCTCGAGCGCCGTGATCGGGGTGCGCAACCGGTGCGAGAGGTCGGCGACCAGCTCGCGCTCATCGGCGAGCAGGTCGGCCACCTGGTCGCCGAGCTCGTTGAGCACCGCACCGACGGAGGCGACCTCCGCCGGCCCCGACGGGGTGACCCGGGCACTCAGGTCGCCCGCCCCCAGGCGCTCGGCGACCCCGGCGAGGTCCCGGACCGACCGCGACAGCCGGGCGGCGATCCGGTCGCCGGCGAAGGCGGTCCCGCCCAGCAGCACCAGACCCACGACGGCCAGCACGGCCCACGCGCGCGCGACCCCCTCGGTCAGCTGCGCCGCAGGCACCGCGGTGCGCACCACGGTCACGCCGTCCGTGCCGCTGACCGGGACCAGCACCTCGGCGCCGTCGGCGGTCCGGGCCGTCAGCGCGGTGCCCATCGCCGCGAGCTCGACCGAGGCGGTGCGTTCCGCGGGGGCGCCGAGCACCGTGCCGTCGGGAAGGAAGGCGGTCGTCTCCCGGTCCCCGGCGTTCACCGCGATCAGCTCGGCCCGCAGCCGCGACTCGTCGTCCGGAGAGCCCGCGAACATCGCGACCGACTGAGCGTCCTGGCGCGCCTCGCCCAGGGCACGCTCCTCGGCGAGCGACCGGGCGAGCAGTCCCAGCGGCACCAGGAAGGCGACCAGGACGACCGACGTCATGGCCAGGCCGTAGCGGACCAGCAGCCCTCTCACGACGGCGGCACCAGCTTGACGCCCACACCTCGCACCCGGTGCAGGTAGACCGGCTCGTCGGCGGACTCACCGAGCTTGCGCCGCAGCCAGTGCAGGTGCACGTCGACGGTCTTGTCGGCGCCGCCGTACGGCTGGTTCCACACCTTGGCCAGCAGCTCGCGCTTGGCCACCACCTCGCCGGCGTGCTCGGCCAGGTAGGCGAGCAGGTCGAACTCCTTGGGGCTGAGGTCCAGGTCGTCGCCGTCGAGCCGAGCGACCCGCGAGCGCACGTCCACCTCGAGCCCGCCGACGACCATCGGGCCCGCGACCCGATCGGTGGCGGTGCGCCGCAGGACCGCGCGGATCCGCGCCTCGAGCTGGTCGGCCGCGAACGGCTTGACCAGGTAGTCGTCCGCGCCCGCGTCGAGCACCGAGACGATCTCGCGGCCCTCGTCGCGCGCGGAGATGACGATCACCGGGACCTCGGACACCGCACGGATCATCGCCAGCAGCGACCGCCCGTCCAGGTCGGGCAGCCCGAGGTCCAGCAGCACGACGTCGGGACGGTGGTCGACCAGGCTCTGCAGGCCGTCCAGCGCGTTCGGGGACGTCATGGTCGAGTGCTCGCGCGCCGACAGCGCGCGCACCAGCGCGGTCCGGATCGTCGCGTCGTCCTCGATGATGAGCACATCGGCCACACCTGGACCGTAGGCCATCGGTGGCTGAGACGGCCGCTCCGCCTCCCGGGCGGGCGACGACGCGTCGCGACCTTGTCCCCGCCTTAACCGTTCCTTGAGGATCGGCGCGCCCCGGTGCGTCACCATGGAGTCGTGAACGCCCCCCGCAGGTCGCGCCGCCGCATCGGCGCGCTCGTCGCGGCCTCGTGGCTGGGCGCCGCCGTGCTCACCGGGACGGTCGCGTGGCGGGCCGTCGCGGTGCTGGACGCCGACACGCCGCGCACCGGGGTGCTCAGCACGCAGGAGGTCCACGAGGCGCTCGCCTCGGCGCAGGCCGCCGCAGCCACCACCCCCGCCCCCACGCCCACCACGGACCCACCCACGCCGTCGGTCGAGCCGACGACGGCAGAGCCCACCCAGTCGCCGACCGCCGCACCCACCTCGACCCCCACCGCACGCCCGAGCGCCACGGCGACCAGCCCGGCGCCCGTCGAGCCCGCTCCTGCCGAGGTCACCAGGACGTGGCCGGTGACCGGCGGGACGATCTCCGCGGCCTGCACCGGTCAGGTGATCCGGAAGGTCTACGCCACACCGCAGGACGGCTGGACCGTCGAGACCGGGTCGTCCGGGCCGGACGTCGTCGAGGTCGAGCTGCACCGCGGCGAGCAGGAGACGAAGGTCACGGCTCGCTGCGTCGGCGGCGTCCCCACCCCCACGATCTCGACCGACAGCGGTGACGAGCACAGCTCCGAGCACGACGGCTGACCGGCCCCGGTAGCCTCGCGGTGGGCACCGTGTCCGGACCGGAGCGGTCCCGTCCCGGTCCCGTCCACCCACGCGTCGCCCAGGAGCCGCACCATGGCCGTCCCATCCGCCCTGCTCGCCGAGGCCACCGCGATGGCGCCGGAGCTCACCGAGCTGCGCCGCGAGCTGCACCGCATCCCCGAGATCGGCCTGGACCTGCCCCTGACGCAGGCGCGCATCCTCGAGGCGTTGGAGGGTCTGGGGTTGGAGGTCACCACGGGCGACGGGTTGTCGTCGGTGGTGGCGGTGCTGCGCGGTGGGCGTCCGGGTCCGGTGGTGCTGCTGCGCGGTGACATGGACGCGTTGCCGGTGACCGAGGAGTCCGCCGAGCCGGTGCGTAGCGAGCACGAGGGTGTGATGCACGCGTGCGGGCACGACCTGCACATGGCGGGGCTGGTGGGTGCGGCCCGGTTGCTGGCCGCCCACCGCGAGGAGATCGCCGGGTCGGTGGTCTTCATGTTCCAGCCGGGCGAGGAGGGCCTGCACGGGGCGCGCCTCATGCTCGACGAGGGCCTGCTGGACGCGGCGGGCGAGCGGGTCGCCGCCGCCTACGGCCTGCACGTGTTCGCCGCCCAGGTGCCCTCGGGCGTGGTGACGGCGCGGGCCGGGACGGTGTTCGCCGCGGTGGACACCCTGCACGTCACGGTGCACGGGCGGGGCGGGCACGGCTCGGCGCCCCACGCGGCGCTCGACCCGGTGCCGGTCGCCGCCGAGATCGTCCTGGCGCTGCAGGCGGCGGTGACCCGCCAGTTCTCGATCTTCGACCCGGTGGTGGTCACGGTCGGCAAGATCTGGGCCGGCACGAAGGACAACATCATCCCGGCCACCGCGCACCTCGACGCCACGGTGCGCACGTTCTCCCCCGCGACCCACGGGGAGATCGAGGGCCGGCTGCGGCGCGTGGTCGAGCACGTCGCCGCCGCGCACGGGCTCACCGCCGAGGTGGAGTGGGAGGCGGGGTACCCGACCACGCAGAACGACGCCGGGGAGACCGACCGCGCCGAGCGCGTCACCAGGGCGCTGCTCGGCGACGACGGCTGGGCGCCGATGGCCGACCCGGTGGCCGGCGCGGAGGACTTCTCCTACGTGCTCGAGCAGGTCCCGGGTGCCTACCTGATCCTGGGCGCCACGCCGCCGGGGGCGGACCCGCTGACCGCCGCGTACAACCACTCGGCGCTCGCCACGTTCGACGAGGCCGTGCTGCCACGCGGCGCCGCCCTGCTGGCCGGGCTCGCCCTGGACCGGCTCGCGGAGGGCTGACCGGCCCCGGGCCGCCGCGCCGGTCATTGGCTCGACCACCGAAACATGTCACGATCAGTACCGTGAATATTCGGAGCCGGACGAGGGGGTTCGTGCTCGGGTACTGCCTGGGCGATGCCCTGGCCCGGGCGCCCGAGCCCGACTCCGGACCGCTCCTCGCGGGGACCCCGAGCCTGATCTTCCTCGCCGGCGTCGAGGGCCTGGTGCGCGGGCTGGTCCGCGAGGACCTCACCGGCCGGGCGCAGATCCCCGAGTGCAGCTGGCACGCGACGGCGCGGTGGGCCTGGCACACCCGGATGCGCGACCTGCCCGGCGTGCGCCGCTGGCACGAGGCCGCGATCCCACAGGCGTGGCCCGACGGCTGGCTGGCCGAGGCCGCGCCGCTGGCGATGGGCCGGGGGTCCGCCCCGGCGGTCGAGGAGGCCCTCGCCCTGCCCGAGCTCGACCCGCGGCCCGGACGGGGCGCAGGTGACTCCGCCGGCGACCTCGTGGTGTCGCGGACCCTCCCGGTGGCGCTGCTCGCAGCGGCGGGACCGTGGGACGCCGACGTCGCGACCCGGGTGACGACCACGGCCCGCGACGTGGCGGCCTACAGCCACGGGCTGCCGGCCCAGGTGCTCGCCGTGGCCCTGACGATCGCGGCCGCCCGCACGCTCGCCGACGGCACGCCGACACCCGTCGCAGACCTCAGCGAGCTCGACACGGTCTACGCCGACGTGCCGGACGCCGAGGACGTCACCGCCGCGCGACACGCCCTGCGCGGGCTGCCCGACCCGCTCACCCCGACCCTGCCGGCCACGGACCTGGCCAGGGCGGGGCTGCCGTCGGGACCGCGGACGGCGCTGCGCGCGATCGCCGAGGGCATGCGCTGCTTCCTGGCGCACCCCGGGAGGCACGAGGTCACCAAGGCGCTGCGCGAGGCCCTGGAGACCGGCCAGCCCGGCGCCGCCGCCATCACCGGGGCCCTGGTCGGTGCCGCGAACGGTGTCGAGCTGCTGCCGGTCGACGCGGTCTCGCGCCTGGACCTGGCGCACATCGCCGACCAGCTGGCCCTCGACCTGCTCACCCAGGTGGGCGAGCACCCCGCGCTCGACGACGACCGTGCCGACGCCTGGCAGCACCGCTACCCCGCCTGGTGACCGAGCGGCACCCGGGCCAAGGGCCCTGGTGTCGCGCGTGGTCGCCGGGCACGATGGAAGTTCTCCGGCTGGACGTCCCGATTGGCGTCCCGCATACCCCCAGGGGTATCTTCGCAACGTACGAGCCCTCGAGGAGCGTCGGATGTCCACCGTGGACCTGACCGTCGAGTCGTTCGAGCAGACCGTCCGGGACAACCCGGTCGTGCTGGTCGACTTCTGGGCGGAGTGGTGCGCCCCGTGCCACATGTTCGATCCGGTCTACGCCACGGCAGCCGCGCGCCACGACGACATCGTGTTCGGCAAGGTCGACACCGACGCCCAGCGGCAGCTGGCGATGGACCTGGGGATCGCCTCGATCCCCACGCTCCTCGCGTTCCGCGACGGGACAAGGGTCAAGGCCGCCACCGACGCGCTGCCGCTGAGGGCCCTGGAAAGGTTCATCGCCGATGTCCGCGCGATCGACATGGCCACCTTCGGCCGCGACCCGATCGAGGACATCCCCGAGCTCGACATGTGAGGAGACACCCCATGTGCAGCCCCGTTCGTTGTTCGTCCTGCGGCAAGGTGACCTGGTCCGGCTGCGGCCGGCACGTCGACGCCGTGATGGCCAACGTGCCGAGCAGCCAGCAGTGCACCTGCCGCTGAACGGACGCCCGAGCCGGCGGCCCTGCCGCTGACCGACCAGCCCCGTGGTCCACCTCACCCTTCCCGGTGGGCCACGGGGCCTTCGTCATCGCAGGACCTGACCCGCGCCACACCCCGGCTAGACTGCGGCCGTGATCTTCAAGGCCGTGGGTGACGGGCGCCCGTACCCTGACCACGGCCTCACGACACCCAAGCAGTGGGCAGAGGTCCCGCCGCGCCAGGTCCGCCTGGAGGAGCTCGTCACGACCAAGCGGACCCTGGATCTGGACATGCTCCTCTCGGAGGACTCGACCTTCTACGGCGACCTGTTCGCTCACGTCGTGCAATGGAAGGGCACCATGTACCTCGAGGACGGCCTGCACCGTGCGGTCCGCGCCGCGCTGCAGCAGCGGCCCGTGCTGCACGCCCGAGTCCTGGTGCTGGACGAGTGATGGCCGAGCGCGACCGCGCCCGCGCCATGCGCCGGCGCCACCAGCAGGAACGCCAGGCCGTGGTGTTCGGGAGCCTGGTCGCCGCCCTCGTGGTGGTCGGGCTCAGCGCCGTGGCCGTCTACACCGGCGCGATCCGCGCACCCTTCCTCGACCGGGGATTCGTCACCCCGAGCTCGGCGGCGACCGGGTCCACGCTCCCGCCGCCGCCGTGCCCGCCGGACGGCGCCGTGCCGCTGGCCTACGACCAGGTCACGGTCTCGGTCTACAACGGCTCCGACCGCCCCGGCCTGGCCGGGACGACCGCCGACGTCTTCGCGAGCCGCGGCTTCGCGATCGGTACCACGGCCAACTACCCGGCGACGATCAACCTGCCCGTCGAGGTGCTCTTCGGGCAGTCCGGGGTGGCCGCCGCCTACACCGTGGCGGCGCAGCTCCTGACCCCGCGCCTGGTGCTCGACACCCGCGAGGACGCCACCGTCGACGTGGTGCTCGGCGCGGACTTCGCCGGCATGGTGCCCGCCGACGAGGTCACGCTCGACCCGAGCAAGCCGCTGGTGGGTGCCAAGGGTTGCGTGGCGCTCGAGGACGCGCTCGCCGCCGCCGTGCCGGGCCCGACCCCGAGCCCCTCGGACACCCCGACCGACGGTGCCACGGATGCCGCCACCGACGGTACCGACGGCCAGGGCTGACGGCGCTCAGACCTGCTCGAGCTCGCTGCCGCCCGGCACCGACGCGGGGCTCGCCGGCTCGTCGTGCGTGCCGCGCCACGTGGCCACCGCGCGCATCAGGTGGTAGATCCCGATCGCCGCGGCGGTGCCGAGCGCGATGCCCTCGAAGCGCACGTCGCCGGCCACCCAGGTGTAGTTCGCAACCCCGATGATCAGCGCCACGGCAGCCGTGGTGAGGTTCACGGGGTCGGAGAAGTTGACCTTGTTCTGCACCCAGATCCGGGCGCCGAGGATGCCGATCATCCCGTAGAGCACGGTGGTCGCGCCGCCCAGCACACCGCCCGGGATCGACGCGACCAGCGCGCCGAACTTGGGCGACATGCTCAGCACCAGGGCCGTGGCGGCCGCGACCCAGTAGGCGGCGGTCGAGTAGACCCGGGTCGCCGCCATCACGCCGATGTTCTCGGCGTAGGTCGTCGTGCCTGAGCCGCCGCCCACACCCGCGAGGGTCGTGGCGACGCCGTCGGCCAGCAGGGCCCGGCCGATCATCGGGTCGAGGTCCCGGTTGGTCATCGCGGCGACGGACTTCACGTGGCCGACGTTCTCGGCGATCAGGACGAACACGACGGGCACGAACAGGCCCAGCACCGCCAGGTCGAACTGCGGGGTCATGAACTCCGGGAACCCGATCCAGGCCGCGTCCTTCACCGTGGTGAAGTCCACCTCGCTGCGCACCACGGCGACGAGGTAGCCGACGATCACGCCGACGAGGATCGCGAGCCGCCCGAGGATGCCTCGGAAGAAGACCGTGACCCCGATGATCGTGAAGAGCGTGATGATCGCCGTGATCGGCGCGGCCTGGAAGCTCGACCAGGCGACCGGCGCGAGGTTGAGCCCGATGAGCGCCACGATCGCGCCGGTGACCACCGGCGGCATGACGACCTCGATCCAGTGCACGCCCACCCGCGTGACCAGCAGGCCGATGAGCGCGAGGAGCACACCGGCGACCATCACGCCGCCGAGCGCGACCGCCGGGCCGCCCGAGGCCTTGGCCGCGGCGATCGGCGCGAGGAACGCGAAGCTCGACCCGAGGTAGCTGGGCAGCCGGTTGCGAGTGATGAGCAGGAAGGTCGCGGTGCCGACGGCGGAGAAGAACAGCGTCGTCGCCGGAGGGAAGCCGGTGATGACCGGGACGATGAAGGTGGCGCCGAACATCGCCACCACGTGCTGCATGCCGATCCCGATCGTGCGCGGCCACGTCAGCCGCTCCTCCGGGGCCACCGCAGCCCCCGGTGACACCGCTCGGCCCGTGCCGTGCAGTGTCCAGCTCATGAGACTCATACGTCCGCTCCCTCGCCCTGGTACCCCGCACCGGCGCGCGAGGTCGGGCCCGAGCGTAGCGATCCGGGTGTGCCGGACGGTGACAATCGGTCACTCCCGCGGGCACCGGTCGGTTGGCTCCCTCCGTCACCCGAACGGCCCTGCAAAGCCCGTGGCCGGCGCGGTCCGTTGTGGAATGCTGGGCAGACGTCCGACCCCGCGCCGTCCGGAGGAGTCCGTGAGCCAGCCCACCCCGCCCTATGACGGGCAGCAGCCCGAGCAGCAGCCCTACGGGCAGCAGCCGTACGGGCAGCAGCCCCAACCCGAGCAGCCGTACCAGCAGCCGGGGTACCAGCAGCCCTACCAGCAGCAGCCGTACCAGCAGGCCTATCCGGGGCAGTACGCACAGCCTGGCTACGGCTACGCGCCGAGGGGCACCAACTCGCTCGCGATCGTCTCGCTCGTCGCGAGCATCTCGAACTTCATCATCCTGCCGCTGATCGGTGCCATCGTCGGCGTCATCACCGGCACGATGGCGAAGAACCAGATCGCTCAGACCGGTGAGGAGGGCGAGGGGCTCGCGAAGGCCGGCGTCATCATCGGCTGGATCGGCATCGGTCTCACCGTGATCGGGCTCGGGTTCTTCATCTTCTTCGTCGTGATCGCCGCGAGCTCGACGTCCTATAGCTGAGCGCTCAGAGGGTGTGTCCCTATTCGCGGATCGCTGACCTGCGGTGATGATCGCTGCGGTGTCGGTGCCGCATGGCACAGTCCTCCTCGTGCCTCGCCGTTCACCGCGTACCGAGCCGTTGCGCTCGGCCACGGGTGTGCCGCTGACGCGGGCGGTGACGTTCACGTTCGCCCTCGACCCGAACCGGGCACACCTCAACGTGGCCGGGATGGTCCGGCTGCGGAGCCTGGCCCGCCGCGTTTAGCCCTGGCCGCCTGACACCCGTCACGTGTCTGCACCCGGATGCACCGGGGAAGAGCCGATCGCCACCTCGCAGTTCCCGGGGCCCCGGGTCGGAACCGGCACCACACCAGCCACGGCTGGCGGCCGGACGGCGAACAAGCACCGAGCCAGCTCGGTCAAGGGGAGCCGGTGTGACCCGAATCGGGACACACGCAGTCAGAGCTGCGGGGCGACCTCGCGCGCGACCAGGTCCAGCTGGTCCAGGTCGGTCAGGTCGAGAGTCTGCAGGTAGACCCGCGTGGCACCCGCCTCGGCGACCCGGCCGAGGCGGTCGACCACCTCGGGGACCGTGCCGGCGATCCCGTGCTGCCGCAGCACGTGGGCCGGCCGGCCGATCGCCGCGGCGCGGCGGGCGAGCTCGGCCTCGTCGGCGCCGACCGCGAGCACGAGCGCGGCCGACAGCACGATCGAGCCGGGGTCGCGCCCCACCCGCTCGCACGCGGCCCGGACGCCGGCGAACAGGCCGGGGAGCTCGTCGAACGTCGGGAACGAGGCGTTGTACTCGGCCGCGTAGCGGGCGGCGAGCGCCGGGGTGCGCCGTCGGCCCTTGCCGCCGACGATCACCGGCACGCCCGTCCCGCCGCCGACGGCGGCCCGCTGCACCGGCTTGGGCAGCGCCGGGGAGTCGGTCAACGTGTAGTGCTCACCCGCGAACGAGTAGTTCTCGTCCGGCGGGGTGCGCCACAGGCCCGTGACCACCTCGAGCTGCTCGGCGAGCAGGTCGAAGCGACGCTCGGGGAACGGGATGCCGTAAGCGGCGTGCTCGCGCTCGAACCACCCGGTGCCCAGGCCCAGCTCGACACGGCCGCCGGACATCGCGTCGACCTGCGCGACCTGGACCGCAAGCGGCCCCGGGAGCCGGAACGTCACCGGGCTGACCAGCGTGCCGAGCCGGATCCGGCTGGTCTCGCGCGCGAGCCCGGCCAGGGTCACCCACGCGTCAGTCGGTCCGGGCGGACCCGGACGGGACATGGACAGGTAGTGGTCGGACCGGAAGAACCCGTCGAAGCCCAGCTCCTCGGTCGCCTGCGCGACCCTCAGCTGGTCGTCGTAGGTCGCCCCCCGCTGAGGCTCGACGAACACGCGAAGCTCCATGCCCCCACCCTCCCACCCCCGCGGTGATCAAGGAATTCGTGCGCACCACCCAGAGCTGCATGGGCACGGATACCCGGATCACGCCCCTCGAGTGGGCGAGTTCTCCTTGATCACGGCCCTGGGGTGGGCAGGAGTTCCTTGATCACGGCCCTGGGGTGGGCAGGAGTTCCTTGATCACCACATGATGGGGGTCAGTAGACGGTGAGGTTGTGGGCGCGGAACTGGGCTCGGACGCGCTCGACGAGGTCTGCGCTGGGAGCCCGGACATCCTCGAGCTCGTAGTCCAGGCCGAGGGACGCCCACTTGTCGCGGCCCATCTGGTGGAACGGGAGCACCTCGACCCGGCTCACGCTCGACAGGCTCGCGGCGTACTCGGCGACCGCCTCGACGTTCGCCTCGTCGTCCGTCAGGCCGGGCACGAGGACGAAGCGGAGCCAGATCTCGGTCCCCGCCTCGGCCAGCCGACGCCCGAACGCCAGGGTCGGCGCGAGCTCCCGACCGGTGACGCGCTTGTACGTCTCCGGGTTGCCCGACTTGACGTCCAGGAGCACCAGGTCGATGTCGGCGAGCATCTCGTCGCTGACGTGCGCACCCAGGTAGCCGGAGGTGTCGATCGCGGTGTGCAGGCCCAGCTCCTTGGCGCCGCGCAGCAGCCGGGCCACGAAGGCGGGCTGCATGAGCGGCTCGCCGCCGGAGATCGTCAGGCCGCCCTTCGTGGCCTTGAGCACGCCCGCGTAGCGAGCCAGCCGCCCCAGCAACTCCGTCGCGGTGATCGGCTTGCCGCGCCGCATCTCCATGGTGTCGGGGTTGTGGCAGTACAGGCACCGCAGCGGGCAGCCGGACAGGAACGTGGTGAGCCGGGTACCCGGGCCGTCGACCGCGGTGACCAGCTCCCACGAGTGCACCGAGCCCAGCTCACCGGCCCGCATCTGGGAGAACTTCTCCGACCGGTCCACCTCGGCGGACTCCAGGCCGGCGGTCCCGGACGTCGCGCGCACGCTGGACCCACCCACGACGGGCACGTCGAGGGTGATGATCGGGGCGCCCTGAGGACCGGGAACGGTCATGGGTCCATGGTGGCCCACCACGGACCGGTAAGTCATGGGACGTTTGGACCAAAAGTCCCGACCTGCTCCCCGACCGGGACGGGGGCGTCGAGCCGGTTGCCCGGGCCCGGCAGGGGACACGACCACGCCTCGTCGTACGCGCACGAGGGCGGGTAGGCGAAGTTCAGGTCGACGACCAGGTCGTCCCGGCCGCCGCCGAGGTCGGCACCCTTGACCGTGTCGAGCACGTACCGGCCGCCGCCGTAGCCGGTCGACCCGGACGTGGCGTCGCGTACCGGCAGGAACACGCCCCCGCCGTAGACCGCGACCCACCAGAGGTCCAGCGCGCCCAGCCCGGGCAGCTCGACGCGGCCGATCCGGTCCTGGTGGACCACGCCGTCCCCGGTCGTCACCGACGTGCGCCGCGGCTCGGCCGGCAGCACGGGGACGACGAACCGGAACGCGGGATCATAGGGCGCCACCCGGAGCCGGAAGGCGGCCCGCCGCGCCTGAGGCACCGGCGACTGGGGGTGGTAGCGCAGCAGCTCCTCACGCGCGGCGCACCAGCGGGCGTGGCCCGCGGCTGGGTCGGAGCGGCGCACCTCGCGGTACAGGCCCGCGACCCGGCGCCGCCAGTCGAGCAGGTCGAGGGCGTCCACGCCCCCACGCTGCGCCAGGACCGCGACACCGGCAACCGGGCGCGCCTCAGCCCCCCGAACGCTCCTCGTCCGTCGCCCGACGCACCACGATCCGCGTCCACGCGCCGACGTACACCCGGTCGCCCTCCGCGAGCTCGCGGCGCTGCCCCGGCACGAGCGGGATCCTGGGGAGCGGACCGCTCGCGGGACCGACGTAGGTGCCGTTCGAGGACTGCAGGTCCTCGATCCACCACCGCGTGCCGTCGGTGCTCAGCTGCGCCTGTCGACGGCTGACCCCGATGTCCGCGCCGCAGTCCACCTCGGGGTGGATGTTGCGGCTGCGCGAGACGCGGCCAACCAGCACGCTGCGCACGGTGAGCGGCACGATCACCGGAAGGCCCGGCGACGGGCACGGCTCGTCGGCCTCCTGCTCGGCGTACCAGGCGGGGTCCACCCACAGCTCGGCCACCCACTCGAGCGGGACCGCCGGTGCGAGCGGGACGCGCGGCGCGGTGTCCGGGGCCCCCGACGCCGACCCGGTGCCGTCCGGGGCTGCGTCACCGCCCGGCGCGTCCGGACCCGACCCGGCGGCGTCCCCGGCCACGAGCGCGTCAAGGTCGAGCGCAGATGCGCCCCGCGGCAGCGCACCGGTGGTGAAGTCGTAGCCGCACGCCTCGCAGAACAGCGCGCCGACGGGGTTTGCCACCTGGCAGTGCGGGCACACGGTGGTCCCGGTGGCCGCCGCGTCCGGCGCGGGGGCGGGGGCGGGAGGCACCACGGGGGCCGCGGATGCCGACGAGCCCCCCGACGAGCCGGGCGGCGCCGACGCGTCCAGCGGCGCCCCGCAGGTGTCGCAGTAGTCCGTCGCCTGGCTGACGTGCCCCAGCGGGCAGACGACGCTCACTTGCGCACCCGGCTGGTCTTGGTCGACGTGGTGTCCAGCGCCATCTCGTCGAGCTTGTCGACGTTCTTCCTCAGCCTGACCTTGCCGGTCGCGGGCTCCTCGATGTCCACGACCTTGCGGAGCTTGGACGTGACCTCCTCGTTCCCGGTCTCCGCGGCGAGCTGGGCGGCGCGGCCGAGCTTGGCGGTCGCGGTCCGGTCGTCACCCGCGGCGCGGGCGGCCAGGCCGTCCTGGATCGCCTCGGCCAGCTCGGTCTGCCCGGTGTAGTGCGCGACCTCGGGGTTGATCCGCGCGGTCAGCGACGAGTCGTCGGACCAGAGCGCCTTGACCAGCCCCTGGGTGGCCACCTGGTCGCCCACGGCGAGCTGGACCCGGGCGGCGAGCTGCTCCTGCCCCACCGCGCGGGACGCGGGCAGGCGGACGGCCACGTGGAAGTCGCGCGACTCGTCCCCCCACGACCCGGTCGGGTATGCGCCGGTGAGCGGGTTGACCTCGCGACGCCGGGCGGACAGGTCCTCCACCGACGGCGCGACCTGCCGCACGAACAGCACCTGCGCCCCCTGCGGCACCCAGACCCGCAGGTCGGCCGACGCCACGCCGCGGGACATCGCCTGGCGCATCAGCGTGGCGAACTCCTCGGCCATCTGGTCCGGCCGCGGGATCAGGTCCACCGAGCCCATCAGGGTCTGGGCGATGCGCCGCAGCTCGCCGACCTCCCAGCTGGAGCCCACGCCGCGGCAGTCCACCTGGATGTGCCCGGCGGCCCGCGCCATCCGCTGGTCGAGCTCGGCGGGGGTCTCGTGCTGGTTCTTGCCGTCGGTGAGCAGGATCGCGTGCGCCTGCGTGACGCTCGGCACGGACTGCACGACGCGGGCCGCGAGCTCGAGCCAGGTGCCCATCGCCGTGCCGCCGTCCGGCGCCAGGTAGCCGATCGCCTGCCGGGCGAGCGAGCGCGTCTGCGGGCTCATCTGCGCCATGCCCATCGGCCCGCCGTCGAACGGGAACACCAGCCGCGCCTGGTGCGTGCCGGCGATGAGCGAGAACCAGGTGCCGTCGATCACCTGGTCGAGCGCGGCCGCCGCCGCGGCCTGCGCGGCGCGGACCCCCGGCCAGCCCATCGAGGCGGACGTGTCGACGATGACGATCTCGCCCGCGTCCCCGGCGCTGGTCTGCCCGGCCTGGCCGGCGCCGCGGCACTCGACGGTGACGATCGCGTGCACGTCGGTGGAGCCGCCGGCCAGGTACTCGTTCTGGTACACCGCCGCCGAGAACTCGGTCATCGCTGGTCCGTCCCTTCCGTGCCGGCCGTACCGGTCGTGCCGCCGAGGCGCGCCAGCACCACCGTGATGTTGTCATGCCCGCCCTCGGCGTTGGCCCAGTCGACCATCGCCGACGCTGCGGCCAGCGGGTCGCCCCCGGCCTCACCGAGCGCACCGACCGCGACCTCACGCAGCGCGGCGGGCTCCGAGCAGTAGTTCCACAACCCGTCCGAGCACAGCAGGAGCCACCCCGGGCCGTCCACCTCGAGCGGGGTGAGTCGCGGTGCCTGGTCGGGCGAGTCCACGCCGAGCCAGCGGGTGATGGCGTGCGCCTGCGGCCCGGACTCCGCCTCGGCCCGCGGGCGGCCGGCGGCGATCTGCTGGCCGGCGACCGAGTCGTCGATCGTGAGCAGCAGGGGCTCGCCCGCGTCGGGCAGCCAGTACGCACGCGAGTCCCCGACCACCCCGACGACGACCACCGGGTCCTGCACCGCCGCGGCCACGAAGGTGCACGACGGCGGGCTCTCCGCCTCGTCGTCGGGTGTCGCCTCGGCCACCGCGGCGGCCGCGGCAGCCGCGGCCTGCGTGACCCGCGCCCCGAGCGCGGCGACCCGCGCGCTGCCCTCGGCCAGGCCCACCGACCCGGTGCCCAGCGCGTCGGCGGCGGCCCGCGCGGCCGCGAGGCTGGCCACGTCCGAGCTGACCGAGGTGGAGACGCCGTCGCACACCACCAGGGCCGCGCGTCCGCTGCCGTCCGCGAGCACCGCAGCGGCGTCCTCGTTGCGGTGGTGGCGCAGCCCGCGGTCGCTGACCGCCGCGACGCCCGGAGCGGGAGCGAAGGCGAGGTGGTCGCGTTCGCTGGGCGCCTTGGCGCCGCACTGCGTGCAGTAGCCGTCGGAGTCCACCGCGCCGCCGCACTCCCGGCACGGCGGCCTCGGGGGCTCGCGACGGACCGGGGCGAGCATCGGCGCCGTCGCGGTGTCCGGGTCCTCGGGGTGCGCGGGACCGACCGCGTCCACCGGGGCCGCCCGACCGTCGGAGGGCAGGTCGGCCCCACAGTGCTCGCAGAACCGGTCCGCCGGCCCGGCCGCGGTGCCGCAGGTGCCGCACTCCCGGCCGGGGGCCACGACCCCGTCGGCGGTGCTCACCGCATCGTCCAGCGACGCACGGCGTTCGCGGCGTCGACCAGCGCAACCCGCTCGCCGTGGTCGTCGGACATCGACGCCAGGGACCGGTAGGTCTGCTCGAGGCCGTCGCGCAGGGCCGGCTCGGCCGCCGGCCATGGGCCGATCCGCAGCGCCGGCTGAGGCCCGGAGCGCAACACCTCGCCGAGAGCGCCCTGGAGCACCTGGGCGGTGACCGTCATCCGCTGCTCCGCGTCGATGCCCGCGACCTCGATGCTGGACATCGCCTCGGCGTAGGCCGGCAGACCGCCCCCGGAGGTCAGCAGCGCGGTGGCCCGGTGCGCCCGCGCCTCGGGGTAGGCGCGGCTGGTCGGCGGCACGAGCTCCAGCGCCGCGACGGCCTGGCCGCCGGAGTCCCGGCCCGACCGGATCCGGGCCAGCGCGAAGGCAGCGGGCGGCACGTAGGCCGCGTCGGTCCGGGCGCACACCGCGTACAGCGCCTCGGCGATGTCGGTCTCGCCGGTCATCTCGCACGCGGCGGCGAGCGCGAGCTTGGGCGCGAGCTCGCCCGGCACCTGGCCGTACACGGCGTTGAACGCGGCCTGCGCCGCGACCCCGTCGCCGCGGGCCAGCGCTGCCAGGCCCTGGAGCCACACCGCGCGCCACTCCCAGGGGTCGGCGGCGAGCAGCTCATCGGTCACCGCCGCGACGTCCTGCGGACGGCCGGCCTCCAGGGCCGTGCGGCCGGAGGCGAGCAGCACCTCGGCAGAGCGCTGCGGGGCCCCGGCCAGCGCGGCGAGCCGGGCCTGCGGGTCCTCCACGCCGAGGGTGGCGAGCCAGCCCGCCTGCGGGTCGGCCGGGTCGACGGCCAACCGGGGCAGGTCGCGCCAGGTCAGCTCGGAGGTGGCGACGTCGGGCGACCCGAACAGCAGCGACGGCGCGGCCACCGACGCGGCGGCCTCGGCCCGGTCGGCGGCGACCACCTCGCGCAGCACGCCGTGCAGCTGCACGCGGAGCTCGGCCACCGAGGCGAACCGGTCGGCCGGGTCGTAGGCGCAGGCCTTGGACACCAGCCGGTAGAACGAGTCGTAGCGCTGGAAGAGCGGGGTCTCGGCGACCGGCGGCAGCGAGGCGACGTAGGTCGACTGGTAGCCGCGGAACTCCATGGCGAGCACCAGCAGCGTCCGGCCGATCGTGTACACGTCCGACGCGATGCCGGTCCCGACCTCCGGCACCTCCGGCGCCTGGTAGCCGACCGTGCCGTAGATGGCCGAGTCCGCGTCGTCGATCCGGCGCACCCCGCCCAGGTCGATGAGCTTGACGTCGTCGCCCACCTGGATGAGGTTGTCCGGCTTGAAGTCGCAGTAGACCAGGCCCAGGTCGTGCAGGTACTCGAACGCGGGCAGGATCTCCAGGACGTACGCGATCGCCTGGTCCAGGGGCAGCGGGTCGTACCGCCCCGCGGCCGACAGCCGCTCCTTGAGGACCTGCTTGAGCGACGTGCCGCCGACGTACTCCATGACGGTGTACCCGGCGCCCTCGTGCACCACGAAGTTGTAGATCTCCACGATCCGCGGGTGCTCGACCTGGGCGAGGAACCCGCGCTCGGCGATCGCGGCGGCCTGCGCGTCTGCGTCGCCGGCGTTGAGCAGACCCTTGAGCACCACCCAGCGGTCGGAGACGTTACGGTCCCGCGCCAGGTAGATCCAGCCCAGGCCGCCGTGCGCGAGCGCGCCGGCCACCTCGTACTGGCCGCCGACCACGTCCCCGGGCGCCAGGGTGGGGTCGAACGAGTACCGCGTGCGGCACTGCGGGCAGAACCCCTGGGTCCGGCCCGGCCGGCCGTCGATCGTGCGGCCGACCTCCGCGCCGCACGACGGGCAGAACCGCTTGGACTCGGCGACCTCGGGGTCGACCAGGATCGCGGTGGACGGGTCGACGGGGGCACGCGGCGGCACCGTCGTGAGCCCCGCGCCGAGCCGGGCGGCCCGCAGGCGCCGCGACGCCGTGCCGACCCGGCGGGTCACCCCGGTGCGCCCGCGGGCCGAGCCGATCGCGGTGGACGCGAGCCGGCTGGAGGTCCGGCTCGACGTCGACGGCGCGTCGTCGGTACCGCCGGCCGCGACGGGGGCGGCGTCGGGCGGCGACCCGCACACGTCGCAGTAGCCGTCGAGGATCGAGCCGGTGCAGCCGGGCTGGGTGCAGGCAGCCATCACGTTCCCCTCGTCGGCGGGTCGAGCAGCGTGCGGAAGGCCGCCACGGCTGCCCTGGCCCGGTCCAGGTCGGTGGGGGCGGCGCCGAGCACGTCGGACGCCAGCCGGTACATCCCGCTCACCTCGGGCCACGCGCCGCGCCCGGTCGACGCGGCCTTGGAGTGATAAGCGCCGAGCATCCCCCGCAGGTCTGCCAGCTCGGCGAGCGGTGCGCGGTAGGCCTGCTCGACCCGGTCCAGTGCGCGGCTGACCGCCGCGAGCCGGTCGAGGTACGCGTCCACCGCCGGGGCCTGGGCCGGCACCGGGCCGAGCGCCTCGACCCGCGGCACCGCGAGCACCGGCGCGGGGCTCACCGCCGCTACGCACTCGTCGACCACCGGGCCGAGCGCCGCGGCACGGTGGGCCAGCTCGGCGCGCAACGACTCGGCGGTGGCCCGGTCCTTCGCATCGTCGCGCCGGGTCGCGGCGGCCACGATGAGGTCCCGCTCGGCGACCGCGGCATCCGCCTCGAGCGGTCCGATCAGACCGCCGACGTCCGCGCCGCGGCGGGCTCGCTCGACGAGCTCGCCGACCCGCAGGTCGAGCCGGTCGAGCCGGGTGGCCGCCTGCACCTTCGCCGGCCCGGAGGGCACCTCGACCACCAGGTCGCGCACCCGTTCGACCGTCGCGCGCAACGAGCGCAGCCGGGCCTCCAGGTCGAGGCTCACCGGGTCCAGCGACAGCCGGCGGCGCAGCTGGCCCACCAGGGCGTCGGACAGCCGGCACGCCTCCGGCAGCGACACCGCCAGCGCGGCGGAATCCGCGGCACCGTTGCTCTCGAGCCGGCCCCACACCAGGCCGGACAGGCGCTGGAGCTCGGCCCGCCCCACCCGGCCGGAGTCCCAGACCCGCTCGAGCTCGTCGGCGCGGGTGGCCACGGCCTGCCACAGCGCCATCGCCAGCGTCATGTCGTGGGTGAGGTCCGAGGCGTCAGGGGCGGCCATCGCGGCGCGGTCCAGCTCGTCGAGCTCCGAGCGCCGACCGTCGCGCCAGACCGTGAGGTCGGCGAGGAACCCCAGCATCGCGCGCTGCTCGACGGGCTGGCCGGGGCGGCCCGGAGGCTTCGGGGCGGTGACCGTCATCGGCCGTACACCGGGGTCGGGGGTGCGGCCACCGGGCCGAGCGCCGGCGCGAGCCACCTGTCGTAGGAGGCCATCCAGGACCCGTCGGCCTCGGCCTGCGCGAGCACCGCGTTGACGAACCGCACCAGGTCCACCTGGTCCGGGGCCATGGCCAGGCCGTACGGTTCCTCGCTGAACGCCTCCCCGACGACCTTGGCGTAGGGGTCCTGCGCGGCGAGGCCCGCGAGCACGGTGTCGTCGCCGGTGATCGCGTCGACCTCGCCCTGCTGGAACTTCACCAGGCAGTCGGTGTGCGTGGTGCCCGAGACCGCGACGACTCCCGGGTACTCGGCGATCCGGTCCAGGCTCGTCGAGCCGGCCGGCGCGCACACCTTCTGGCCGGACAGGTCGCCCATCGACGTCGCCTCGGAGTCCAGCGAGACGAGCACCTTCTGGCCCGAGCGGTAGTACTCGGCGGAGAACGCGACCTGCTCCCAGCGGTCGCACGTGATGGTCATGTTCCGGGCCACCATGTCGACCTCGTGACCGGTCAGCACCGGGATGCGCTGAGCGGCGGTGATGACCCGCAGCTCGATCTTGTCCGGGTCGCCGAGGACGGCCTTGGCCACCAACCGCGCCATGTCGATGTCGAAGCCCTCGATCTTCCCCGTGATCGGGTTGCGCGCACCGAGCAGCAGCGAGTCGGCCGAGACACCGACGATCAGCCGGCCGCGCTCGCGGATCGCCGCCATGGTCGAGCCCGCGGGCAGCGCGGTCGGTGCCGGGAGCGCGGCGTCGGGGGTGTAGGACGCCAGCGGGTTGTCGCAGGCCGCGGGCGCGGCCGTGGCCGCGGGCGCCGACGACGAGGTCTCGGTCCCGGTCGGCTCCGGGACGGGGACCACGGTGTCGGAGTAGGCGCTCGCGGTGCAGGCGCTCAACGCCAGGGTCGCGGCCGCGAGCGCGGTCCAGCCGACCAGGCGCGGACCCGCCGCGGAGCGGCGGGAGGGGTGGCGGGTCATCGGTACTCCTCGATCCGTCGGCCCAGACCTCGCCAGGACAGCGCCGCCACGGCGAGCCCGACGAGCGCTCCGACCACCGCGAGCACGAGCGTCGAGCCGCGTGGCCGGCCTAGGGCGTCGGTGGTCTCGGCGCTCGCCCGGTCCAGCGCGGTGGCCGAGGCCTGGTCGAACGCGGCGAAGGCGTCGTTGGCCGTGCCCGAGCCGCGCGCGGTGGCCAGCCCGACGGCCAGGTCCCAGTCCCCGCCGTCGTCCGCCGCCCGGATCTCCAGGTGCCGATCGGCGTAGGCCTGCCAGTCGTCCGACAGCCCGGTGGCGGGCTCCCAGACCGTCGCCAGGCCCAGCTGCTCGGAGGTGGTCTGGGCGGAGGACTGCCAGGCCTCCTCGAACGCGGCACCCGATCCGCGCGCGATGAGCGTGAGGCTCTCGTTCGCCTTGGCGTCGAACGCGGCGATCCGCGCCTCGGCCAGCGCCCGGGCGGCGGCGTACGAGCCTCGCTGGGTGCTGCTCACCGTCGAGGAGAGCCCGGCCATCGCCGTGGCCGCCACCACGAGGTACACCGCGAGCAGCGCAGCTCCGGCCGCCATCGGCAGGTTGAGGTAGCGGTGCGTACGCCGGGCGAGCCACACCATCGCCACGACCAGCGCGAGCAGCCCGACCAGCGACGCCGCCACGACCAGCGCCGCGTTGCGCGCGTTGCGCAGCTCCACGTCGACGCGGTGCTCGTTGGCGGCCACGAGCGCGGTGAGGGCGGGCAGCGCGTCCGCGCGCAGGCCGGCGCTCGCGTTGCGCAGGTACTGACCGCCGACCGGCAGGGCCTGGCGGTTGTTCGCCCGCGCGGTCTCGACCGTCCCGGTGTAGTCCAAGACCGAGGACGCGAGGTCGGCCAGCACGGTGCCGTCGGCGGGCTGGGCCCGTGCCGCCAGGGTGATCTGCTTCGCCGCCGTGTGCACCGCGTCCAGGTAGTCCGCGCGCTGCGAGGCCGGCTCCAGGCCCCCGACCAGGAAGCTGTTGGTCACGTCGGCGTCGGCGCGCACCAGGGAGGTCTCGATGGTCTGCAGCCGCACGAGCTGCTCGGCGTTGGCGTCCGCCCTGGCCAGGGCCTGGTCGGCGCCCACGAAGGTCTGGACCGAACCGGCCACCACCAGCAGCCCGACCACGACGAGCAGGATCGCGACCCACCGCATGGTGGCCGGCGTGCTGCGGCGGCGCCGGGGCATCGCGGGCACGCCGGCCGCAGCCAGCCCCGTGGGCGGCGGGCCGCTGGGCATGACTCCGGGCGGCGGCGGGACGGGCCGACTCACGGTCACGCTCACGGTCGTCCTCCTTCTGGCGGTCCGGCGCCACCATCCTGCCCCGGTGCCGGGGTGGACGTGACGGACCCGTCGGGCGCGACCCCGTCCGGCGCGACCCCGTCCGGCGGGACCTCGTCCGGCGCGAACCCGTCCGGCGCGACTCCGTCCGGCGGGACCTCGTCGGGCGCGAACCCGTCCGGCGCGACCTCGTCGGGGGTGCCCGAGCCGGACGACGCCGGCGGGTCGAGGTCGAGCTCGCCGGCCGGCTCGGACAGGTCGTCCGGCTCGAGCAGACGCAGCTGCTCGCGGGTCGGCGCCTCGACGTCGCGCAGCCGCCAGGCGTGCCGGCCGATCGCCTCCTCGAGCACGTTGCGCGCGAACCGCGCGTTGCCGAACCCGGTTCCGCGCGGGGTCAGCGCGAGCAGCTCGCGGAACCGGTCCAGCGCGGCGGGCGTCGGCTCGAAGTCCGAGCTGTCGGCCATCCGCACGAAGATCTCCACGAGCTCGGCGTCGGAGTAGTCGCCGAAGTCGATGGTGGTGCGGAACCGGCTGGCCAGCCCGGGGTTGGTGTCGATCAGCTCGGCCATCGGCACCGGGTACCCGGCGACGATCACGACGAGGTCCTCACGGTGGTCCTCCATCGCCTTGACCAGGGTGTCCACGGCCTCGTCGCCGTACTGGTCGCCGGCCAGCGAGTACGCCTCGTCGATGAACAGCACGCCGTCGATCGCCCGGTCGATCACCTCGGACGTCTTCATCGCGGTCTGGCCCAGGTACCCCGCGACCAGGTCGGCCCGGTCGACCTCGACCAGGTGGCCCTTGTCGAGCACGCCGAGCGCCGCGTAGATCCCGCTGACCAGGCGCGCGACGGTGGTCTTGCCGGTGCCAGGGTTGCCGGTGAACACCAGGTGCCGGGAGATCGTCGCGGTGCGCAGGCCCTGCTCGGCGCGCAGCCTCTCCATCCGCAGCACGGCGGCCTGCCGGTGCACCTCGGCCTTCACGGTCCGCAGCCCGATGAGCCCGTCGAGCTCGCCGAGCAGCTCCTCCAGGCTGCGCCGCGGCACCTCAGCGCCAGCCCCCTCGGCTTCCTCCTCGGCGAGTTCGGTGGTCGGGGTCGAGTTCGGTGGTTGCGACCACCGAACTCGACCGCCTGCCACCGAACTCGCGGGAGATGGCAGGGCGCCGAGCTGCGCGGCGGCCGCCACCGAGGCGTTCCCGATCACCCGCAGCGTCGGCTCACCCAGCTCACACGCGGCCGAGCAGACGTCGGCCAGGGCCCTGGCGTACGGCTCGGCGTGGGGCGACGCCGTCGCGACCAGCTCGCCGAGCAGCCGGGTGGGCGCCTGGCGCCAACGTCGCCCGCGCGAGGCCGCCTCGAAGAAGGGCATGCTCCCGGTGCCGTCCGCGCCGGTCGCCGCCGCCCAGTCCGACGCAGCCCGCGGCGCCGACTCGGCGAGTGCGGCGGCCAGCCGGGCGCCCTCGTCGCGGGCCGCGTCGGGGTCCAGGCCGGCGCGGGCGGCGACGTCGGCGAGCGCTGCGAGCGCCACGTCCAGGCTCATGCCGGCTCGCTCCCGCCGAGCTGAGGGTCCGGCGGGCTGAGCCGGGCGTCACCGGTGCCCGGCTCACCCGAGGTCCCCGGCGCATCGGTGGTCCCCGGTCCACCGGGTGCTCCAGCCGCCGGCCCACCGGCCGTGTCATCGTCCTCGCCCAGCCGCAGCTGCCCGCCGCCGGCCCGAGTGCCGAACCGCTCGGCGAGGAACCGCCCGTGCGCCACCAGCGCGGCCGCATCGGCCCGGTTCACGGCGTCCAGGACCCGCTCCATGGTCCGGGCCAGCAGGTCGAGCTGGTCGATGAGCACCATGAGGGAGGTCCGGCCGGCGTCGACGGGGCGCGAGTTGGCCCAGTCGCGCGGCAGACGCAGGTAGGCGCCCACCGCGTCGGGCAGGTAGTCGGTGGCGGTGGCCATCACGACGTAGGCCTGCTCCGAGCCGCTGCCCAGCCGGTCCAGCCGCGGGATGGCGTCGCGCACCACCTTGGTCACGCGTCGCACCCGCGACTCCACCGGCGTGGGCACCGCGGCGTCGGCGACCATCACCTCGACGCGGTCCAGCTCGGCGAGCAGCTCGGCGGCGGTCGGCGCGGGAGGCAGCACCAGCCGGTCGGGCTGCTCCTCGCGCCGGCCGAAGATCCGGCCGATCAGGTCACCGAAGGACACCGGGTGTCGCTCCGCCTGCGCTCAACGCCCCAGGTCGAGATCGAGGGACCCGGAGGCCACTCGCTCGTCCTGCCTGCGCACCCGGTCCAGGTAGTCCCGGGACTTGGTGACCTCGGTCTCCAGGGTGCCGATCGTGGCGGCCATCGAGTCCAGGGCCTGGACCTTGAAGGTGTCGATCGCGTCCATCGTCTCGTAGATGTTGGCGAACGCCGCCTGGAGCTGGGGCAGCCCGATGGTGGCCGACGCGGCCTGCTCCTGGATCGCCACCGAGTTGTCCTTGAGCATCTGGGACGTGCTCTCGATCAGACCGGACGTCGTGGTGTTCAGCGCGGAGATCTGGTCGAGCACCAGCTTCTGGTTGGCCAGCGCCTGGGCCACGATCACCGCGGTGCGCAGCGCGGACACGGTCGTGGTGGACGCGCGGTCCACGCCCTTGACCAGCTCGAGGTTGTTCTTGATCACCACGTCGATCGCCAGGTAGCTCTGGATCGACACGGCCAGCTGGGTGAGCAGGTCCTGGTGCTTCTGGCGGACGTAGAACAGCACGTCGTCGCGCAGCGCCTTGGCGTGGTCGGGGTCGGTCGCCTCAAGGTCGGCGATCTTCGCGGCGAGCTGGGCGTCGAGCCGCTCGGCGATGTAGATGTACTGGTTGAGGCGGGTCATCGCCTCCCACAGCTCGGTCTTCTCCAGGTTGAGCGAGGCGTTGTCCTTGCGCAGCTCGTCCTGGCCGTCGCGCAGCGCGTGCAGGATCGCGTCCAGGTGCGACTGCGCGGACTGGTACTTGGCGAAGTAGTCGGCGATCTTGTCGCCGAACGGGATGATCCCGAGGAACTTGCGCGACCCCTGCGCGCCGGCCGGGTCCAGGTCCTCCACGGTGCGGCGCAGCTCGACCAGCGTCTTGCCGACGTTCGAGCCGGACGCGAGCCCACCGGTGTTCATCGCGCGGACCGGCGTCTTGAGGAGCCGGTTGGAGGTCTCGGCCGCGCGGCGGATGTCGGCGTCGCCCATCGAGCGCACGTCGTCGGCCTTGGCCCCGAACTCCGGCGAGCGCGGGTCGGCGGCCATCAGCGAGCCGAGGTAGGACTCGACCTTGGCGTTCAGGTTCGGCAGCACGGCAGGGTCGACCGCGGGCGCCATCTTGGGCGCGGCCGTGGTCGCGACCGGCTTGACCGGCCCGGGCGCGCTGAGGGCGAGCACCGGCTCGTCGTGCACGGGCGGGCGCAGGGGTGCGGGCTCGGCAGTGGCCTCGGTCATGGCGCGGTCCTCCTCGACGGCCCCTGCGGCGACGGTCAGGGGACGACCGTCAAGATACGCGAACACCGGTGGCCCCGGGCAGGGCCTTTCCGGTCCCCCGACCCTCCGCCGGATCGCACTCAGCCCCGCCCCACCCCGCCAAGATCACCGGTTCTCGGCCGCGATCGGTGTCGAACGCGCCCGTCCGGGCCGAGAACCGGCGATCATGGGCGGGAATGCACGGTCGGGGCCGGTGTTGAATGAGGCCGTGAAGCACATCGGGTTCCTGTCCTTCGGCCACTGGACGCCGTCCGCCGCGTCGCGCACCCGCACCGCGTCGGACGCGCTGACGCAGTCCATCGAGCTGGCGGTGGCCGCCGAGGAGCTGGGCGCCGACGGTGCGTACTTCCGGGTGCACCACTTCGCCCGGCAGCTCGCCTCGCCGTTCCCGCTGCTGGCAGCGGTCGGCGCGCGCACCAGCCGGATCGAGATCGGTACCGCGGTGATCGACATGCGCTACGAGAACCCGCTGTACATGGCCGAGGACGCCGGCGCGGCGGACCTCATCGCCGGCGGCCGGCTCCAGCTCGGCATCAGCCGCGGCTCACCCGAGCAGGTGATCGACGGCTACGGCTACTTCGGGCACGTGCCGGCCGACGGCACGTCGGACGCGGACATGGCACGCGAGCGCGCCGAGGAGTTCCTCGACGTGCTGCGCGGCGAGGGCTTCGCCCAGCCGAACCCGCGCCCGATGTTCCCCAACCCGCCCGGGCTGCTGCGCGTCGAGCCGCACTCCGAGGGCCTGCGCGACCGGATCTGGTGGGGCTCGGCGACCAACGCGACGGCTCAGTGGGCGGCGGGCCTGGGGATGAACCTGCAGAGCTCCACGCTCAAGTTCGACGAGAACGGCAAGCCGTTCCACGTCCAGCAGGCCGAGCAGATCCAGGCGTTCCGCGACGCCTGGACGCAGGCCGGCCACGGGCGTGAGCCGCGCGTCTCGGTCAGCCGCAGCATCTTCGCCCTCACCGACGACCGCGACCGGCTGTACTTCGGCCGCAGCGGGGACGACGAGGACCAGATCGGCATGATCGACGAGCAGACCCGGGCGATCTTCGGACGCTCGTACGCCGCCGAGCCCGACGTGCTGGTCGAGCAGCTGCGCGCCGACGAGGCGATCGCGGCCGCCGACACGCTGCTGCTCACCGTGCCCAACCAGCTGGGCGTGGACTACAACGTGCACGTGCTGGAGTCGATCCTGGAACACGTGGCGCCGGCGCTCGGCTGGCGGTAGGCGGGACCGGCGGCGCCCCGACCCACCGTCCACATGGCCGAACGGCCCCGAGCCCGGCCGTGCCGCCTCGGTACCGTTCCGCTCTCTGACGGAGAGGCGGGAACGTGGCGGAGAAGCGCGAGCAGTGGTCCGGGCAGGTGGGGTTCATCCTCGCCGCTGTCGGATCAGCGGTCGGGCTCGGGAACATCTGGCGGTTCCCCGGGGTGGCGTACGACAACGGCGGCGGCGCGTTCCTGATCCCGTACCTGGTCGCCCTGCTCACCGCGGGCATCCCGATCCTGCTGCTGGACTACTCGCTCGGGCACCGCTTCCGCGGCTCGGCGCCGACCACGTTCCGCCGGCTGACGCGCGGCGCCGAGGGGCTCGGCTGGTTCCAGGTGGGCGTGAGCTGGGTGATCATCCTCTACTACACCGTGATCATCGCCTGGTCGGCCGCCTACACCGTGTTCGCCGCGAACCTGGCCTGGGGCGACGACCCGGCGGGGTTCTTCTTCGGCGACTACCTGCACCTGCCGGCCACCCCGACCGTCGCAGCCACGCCCGTACCGGGCGTGCTGGTGCCCCTGGTCATCGTGTGGGTCGTCGCGATCGCCGTGCTCTCGCTCGGTGTGCAGCGCGGTGTGGAGCGGGCCAACGTCGTGTTCATCCCGCTGCTGGTGACGATGTTCGGCGCGATAGTGGTGCGCGCGGTCACGCTGCCGGGTGCCGGGGACGGCCTGACCGCGTTCTTCACCCCTGACTGGGAGGCGCTGCGCAGCCCTCAGGTCTGGATCGCCGCCTACGGGCAGATCTTCTTCTCGCTCTCGATCGCGTTCGGCATCATGATCACCTACTCGTCGTACCTCAAGCGGCGCGCCAACCTGACCACGACCGGGCTGGTGGTCGGGTTCGCCAACTCCTCGTTCGAGCTGCTCGCGGGCATCGGGGTGTTCAGCGCGCTCGGCTTCATGGCCGCCCAGGAGGGCGTGGCCGTGGCAGACCTGGACACCATCAACGGCGTCGGCCTGGCGTTCGTCGCCTTCCCGAAGATCCTGTCGATGATGCCCGGCGGCCCGGTGTTCGGGGTGCTGTTCTTCGGCTCGCTCATGCTGGCCGGGCTGACCTCGCTGCTGTCGATCCTCCAGGTGGTCTCGGCGGCGTTCCAGGAGAAGCTGGGGTGGACCTCACGCCAGGCCGCGCTGCGCCTCGGCGGCGTCGCAGCCGTTCTGTCCATCGCACTGTTCTCCACCACGACGGGGCTGTTCACGCTCGACATCGTGGACAAGTACATCAACGACGTGGGGGTGGTCGGGTCCGCTGTGGCGACCACTCTGCTGCTGGGCGTCGGGCTGTGGCGGCTGTGGGAGCTGCAGGCCCACCTCAACGACCGGCCGGGGGTCACGATGGGCCCGTGGTGGCGGGTGCTGGTCGGCGGGGTGGTACCCGCGGTGCTCGGCTACATCCTGGTGACCGGCGTGCGCACCCTGGTGCTCGAGCCGTACGGCGACTACCCGGCGTGGCTGCTCGACTGGTTCGGCTGGGGCACGATCGGCGTCGCGCTGGCGATCGCGGCGGGCATGACCGTGCTGCGCTGGCGCCGCGACGTCGACACGTTCGTCCCCGCGGCGCTGCCCGTCGAGGGCAGGCGATGGTCGTGGACCCCGGCGAAGGTGGGCGAGCGATGACCCCGACGGCGATCACGTTCCTGGCGCTCAGCGCGACGGTCATCTGGGGCGGCCTGACCGCAAGCGTGCTGCGGCTGCGTCGCGACACCCGCGCCGCTCGGCTCGACGACGAGGCTGACGAGGACTGAGCCCGGACAGCACGAGACCCCCGGTCCAGGACCGGGGGTCTGGCTGCCTCGCGGGCCGGCCGGCGGTAGCGGTGGGATTCGAACCCACGGTGGGCTCATCACCCACACACGCTTTCGAGGCGTGCTCCTTTGGCCGCTCGGACACGCTACCTCGCGGGCGAGGATACCCGGTCCGGCGACGTCCCCGACAACCGGCCCGCGCGGCCGGACGCACGGGAGCGACCTACGCTTCAGTGGTGCGCCTGCCCGAGCCCGCCGTCCCGGCCCTGCCGCTCGCCGACGGGGTCGCGGCCGCCACCGCGGCGCTGACCGGGCGGCGCGTGGCGGTGCTCACCGGCGCGGGCGTCTCGACCGACTCGGGGATCCCGGACTATCGCGGCCCGGGCTCCCCGCCGCGCACGCCGATGACCTACCAGCAGTTCGTGTCCGACCCGGCGTTCCGGCGCACCTACTGGGCGCGCAACCACGTCGGCTGGCGCCACGTGCACCGCACGCACCCCAACGACGGGCACCGCGCCCTTGCCCGGCTCGAGGGGCGCGGCGTCGTGGTCGGTGTGATCACGCAGAACGTCGACCGGCTGCACCACCAGGCCGGCAGCCGCCGGGTGGTCGACCTGCACGGCACCTACGCCGACGTGCTCTGCCTCTCCTGCGGGGCCCGCACCACGCGCGACACGCTGGCCCGACGACTCGACCGGCTCAACCCCGGCTTCGCCGAGCGGGTCGTCGACGACGTGGAGATCGCCCCCGACGCGGACGCGGTGATCGCCTCGACCGAGGGCTTCGTGGTCGCGGACTGCGAGCGCTGCGGCGGGATGCTCAAGCCCGACATCACCTACTTCGGCGAGAACGTTCCGGCGCCCCGGGTCAACGCGGCCTTCGCGATCGTGGACGACGCGGACGCGCTGCTGGTCGCAGGGAGCTCGCTGGCCGTGATGAGCGGGCTGCGGTTCGTCCGACACGCGGCCAGGACCGGGCGGCCGGTGGTGATCGTCAACCGTGGCCGCACCCGGGGCGACGACCTCGCGACGGTGCGGGTCGACGCGGGCACCTCACAGGTGCTCACCGCGTTGGACCGCGGGCTGCCGGAGCTGCGTGCGGACGTGGGCGGCGAGCGGACCGGCTGAGGGCAGCGCCCACGGGGCGGCCGGCGGACCGGCTGAGGGCAGCGCCCACGGGCGGCCGGCGGCCGACCAGCGGGCAGCCGCCCCGCGCGGAACGCGGCAGACCGAGCGCGAGGCTCAGGCCTCGGTCGTCACCCCGTGCTCGGCGTCGTAGAACTCGCAGAACGCGTCGTAGGCGCGCGGCGCGTAGATGCTCGCCGGGCCGCCGCCCATGAGGAAGGTGACGCCGAGCATGTCGGCGGCCTCCTCCTTGGTGGCGCCGGCCCGGACGGCGGCGCGGGCGTGGGAGGCGATGCAGCCGTCGCACTCGACAGCGACCGCGATCGCGACCGCGATGAGTTCCTTCATCTTGGTGTCGAGCCCGGTGCCGGGCGCGAAGGCGGCGTGGTGCAGCTCGCGGAAGCCGGCGTAGACGTCCGGGATCGCCTGCCGCAGGTTCCGGGTCAGCGGGTTGAGCTCGTCGAGGACGGCCTTGCCGTGCGCGTGTTCAGCCATGCCTGGGTCAATACCCCATGGGGTACCTGCTATTCCCGCCGACGCGCCGGGCCGCCCCTGATGCGACCGGCGTGCGACAAATGGCGGCGCGGTCCGCCCGCACGCCGACGGCCGCTCGGACTCCTCGTCCACGGATGTTCCGTCACGGAAGGCGCGGCGAATCTTCCGCCGTCGCATCCGGTAGCCGATGTGCGCCCGGTGAGGCGCGCTTCGCCGGGGCGGTCCCGGCACCCCACGCGGCGGGGAGGCGCTCAGACACCGATCCGTGCGGGGCCGTCCACAGTACGAACGCCGATCGAAGTCCCGACGCGCTTCGCCGCGTGGGCCGCCGCCACCGCTCGGCTCCCACCACCGCCGGCTGCTCATGTTCCGCCCGCCGCGCGCCCGGGCGGGCGCCGTCGGGGTGGGCTATCACGCCTCAATCGCGCCGGGGCCCGGACCGACGCGACCGCGTCAGCCGCGCTGCGCCCCGAAGAAGTCGCGCAGCAGCGCCGCGCACTCCTCCTCGCGTACCCCGCCGACCACCTCCACGCGGTGGTTGAGCCGCGGGTCGCGCACCAGGTCGTGCACGGAGCCGCACGCTCCGGCCTTGGGGTCCCAGGCGCCCAGCACCAGGCGCGGCACCCGGGCGAGCACGGTCGCGCCGGCGCACATCGGGCACGGTTCGAGGGTCACCACCAGCGTGCACCCGTCCAGCCGCCACGAGCCCAGCGCGGCGGCGGCCTGCCGCAGGGCCAGGACCTCGGCGTGCGCCGTGGGGTCCCCGGTGGCCTCGCGGGCGTTGTGCCCGCGCCCCACCACGCACCCCTCGGCGTCCAGCACCACAGCGCCCACCGGCACGTCGCCCGACGGCAGCGCGGCCCGCGCCTCGGCGATCGCCTGGCCCATCGCCGACTCGTCGCGCTCGCGCCGGGTCTCCACGGGCCAACTCTGGCAGAACCTCAGCGGGGCAGGCCCGTCGCAGGTCCGCCCAGCGAGTAGGTTGCAGCCATGCGCCTGCACGTCGCCGACCACCCGCTCATCGCCCACAAGCTGACCCTGCTGCGCGACGTCGGGACCCGCTCCTCGACCTTCCGCCACCTGGTGGACGAGCTGGTCACGCTGCTGGCGTACGAGGCCACCCGCGACGTGCGCACCGAACCGCGCGACATCGTCACGCCGGTCTCGCCGACCACCGGAACGCACCTGGCCGACCCGAAGCCCATGGTGGTGCCGATCCTGCGGGCCGGGCTGGGGATGCTCGAGGGCATGTCCCGCCTGCTGCCCACCGCCGAGGTCGGCTTCCTGGGTCTGCAGCGCGACGAGGAGACCCTCCAGGCGATCACCTACGCCAACCGCCTGCCCGACGACCTGTCCGGCCGTCAGTGCTACGTCCTCGACCCGATGCTGGCCACCGGGGGCACGCTCGTGGCGAGCATCGACTACCTGTTCGAGCGCGGCGCCACCGATGTGACCTGCATCTGCCTGCTCGCGGCCCCGGAGGGCCTGGAGGCGGTCGCGGACCACGTCGGCGACCGCGCGGACGTGACCATCGTGGTGGCGGCGGTCGACGAGCGGCTCAACGAGAAGGGCTACATCGTCCCGGGCCTCGGCGACGCGGGCGACCGCCTCTACGGCGTGGTCTGAGCCCGGTCACAGGACTTATGACCGGGGTGTCACTCGTTCAGCGGATGGGCCCGACCGGGTGAAACGCTGAGAGCCCAGCGCTCTGACCTGCGGCGATATCTGTCGCCGTCCACCATTCGAGACCGCCCCCGGACCGCGCTTGGCGTCTCGGTCATGGCAGCGCACACTGATGTCGTGACTTCCGTCAGAGGCCACATGACAAGCGGGACTGCCTCTACCGCGAGTTTGTGGCACTGACGGTTCATGGATGACGGTGGGGCGTGAGGGGCTGGGGGGCCGCGCACCTTCCATCGTCACCCGGGGTACCGACCCTCGTGGCCGGTACCGAGACCGTCCTGGTCCGCTCGGGGGATGCCGACTCAGGACGCGCGCTGCCGGGTCGCGTGTACTCCTCCGCGACCCGGCAGCGCATTCTCGTGGTCGGGGACGACCACGGCAGGCGGGCCTACGGGCACGCGCGGGTCTGGGCGCAGGGGGCCCCGACCCGGTCGCGTTCGTGGGCCCCGGTGCACTCACCGCGCCGCGACGTCGTGACCGCGCCCGCAGGTGCCGAGGCGGCCGGCGCCGACACCCTCAGCCCCAGGCGGCCCAGATCAGCAGCATCGTGACCGCGAACCCCACGGCGTAGTTGACGACCAGGAACTGCCGCCACCCCCGGTTCGCACGCTCCGCCCGGTCGTCGGGCACCGACCGGTACGGCCAGGCAAGCGCCAGGTACGGCAGCACCAGGGCGGCTGCCAGCGGCCCTGGCCATGCCGTCGCCAGCAGCAGGCCGGCCGCCACCAACCACAGCCCGAGCGCGAGCCGTACGGTGCGCGCGCCGCCCAGCACGGTCGCCACCGAGGCGATGCCGCCGGCGCGGTCGGCGACCACGTCCTGCACCGCGCCGAACGCCTGGCTCGCCATGCCCCAGGCGAAGAACGCGGCCAGCACGAGCCAGGCCGTGCGCCCGATCGGTGCGCCCACCAGCACCAGCCCGTACAGCGCCGGGGAGACGAAGTGCGTGGCCGACGTCATCGAGTCCAGCACCGGGCGCTCCTTGAACCGCAGACCCGGCGCGGAGTAGGCCACCACCGCGAACAGCGAGAACGCCAGCACGAGACCCGCCGCCACGGACCCGTGGGCGAGCAACCACACCACGAACGGCACCGGAAGCACCGATGCCACCCACAACGTCGCCCGGAGCGCCCCGGCGTCCAGGAGCGCGCCCTCCACCCCTCCCTTGCGAGGGTTGCGCAGGTCGGACTCGTGGTCGAAGACGTCGTTGATGCCGTACATCGCCAAGTTGTAGGGCACCAGGAAGAAGAGTGTGCCGACCACGAAGCGGACATCCACACCGCCGCCGGCCATCAGGTACGCGGCGCCGAACGGGTAGGCGGTGTTCACCCACGACAGCGGGCGCGACGCGGCCGCCAGCTGCCGCAGCACGCCGCTGCCACCACGACGGCCGCCGTCGGACCGCGACCGACCCGGCTCGCCCGCCGCCACCGCGCCGCTCACCGCGCGGCCCGGTCGGTCAGCCGCCACAGCGCCGGCAGGAGCAGGCCGGCGGCCAGCGCGTAGGCGAGGTCCTCCACGGGTGCCACCCCCATTCGCACGCCCAGGATGCGCGACGCGTCGTACCCGACGATCCCGGCGCCGACGATCACGTTGTCGAACACCACGGTCAGCACGAGCAGCACGGCGAGCCCGGCGCCGACCTCGCGCCACCCCGGGCCGCCGGTCCGCCGCCTGGCCACCAGCAGCGCGGTGAGCGCGACGGCGAGGAACGGTACGGCGAGCAGCAGGTACGTCGTCACCGTGCCTCCTGCGTCAGCCGGGCGGAGCGTGCCGACCTCCGGGCCAGCAGGCGCCCCGCGGCGATCGGCAGCACCAGGGCGAGGTGGCACAGCAGCAGCAGGAAGCCGACCTCCTCGACCGGGATCTCCGGCGCCACCATGAGCCCCGACTGGTACGGCCCGTCCCCGACGAAGAAGATCCCCAGCCCGACCCCCGCGGCGTCCCAGGCCAGGAAGAACGCGACGCCGATCGCGAGCACCAGCAGCGCGCGCCGCGGCGCCGCGAACACCGCGAGCCGGTACCGCCGGTCCAGGACCAGCATGCCGGCCAGCGACGCGGCCAGCGCCGCGCCGTACGCCAGCCTCACCGAGGCCCCTGCGGCTCGGCCGGCGCCGGGGCCTGGGACGGTCGTGCGGTGGCCTCCGGCTCGGGCGCGGGCTCGGGCAGCGGGCCGGTCGAGGTGTCCCCGCGCAGTCGCTTGACCACCAGCTCCGCACTGATCAAGCACATCGGCACCCCGATGCCCGGGGTCACCGAGCCGCCGGCGTACAGCAGCCCGGCCACCCGGCGCGAGGCGTTGCCGGCCCGGAACAGCGCCGACTGCCGCAGGGTGTGCGCAGGCCCGAGCGCGGTGCCGCGCCAGGCCCGCAGGTCCCGCGCCCAGTCCGCCGGGCCCACGGTGCGGCGCACCACCACCCGGTCGGCGAGGTCCTCGATCCCGGCCCACGCGCCGACCTGTGCGATCGCGGCGTTCGCGACGGTCTCGACCCACGGGTCCCCGGCGCCGTCGAGACCGCCGCCGCCGAGTCGTACCTCGGCGGGCACCGGGACCAGGATCACGAGGTTCTCGTGGCCGGGCGGCGCCACGCCCGGGTCGGTCGCCGTGGTGCGCGAGACGTACACGGACGTCGGGTCGGGCATGGCCGGAAGTCCGTCGGACCGCGCGGTGCGGCCCGGGCCGCCCGAGGCCCCGCCGTCGAAGATCAGGTCGAACGTGCGGTCCCAGTCGTGGGCGAGGAACAGCGAGTGGTGCGCAAGCTGGGGCAGCTCGCCACGCACGCCCAGGTACACCATGACGGCGCTCGGCCCGGGCACCTGCCGGCGCCACCAGCGGGGCGAGTACGAGCGCAGCGGTCCGGGCAGCAGGCGCTGCTCGGTCTCCTCCAGGTCCGTGGCGGCGACCACGAGGTCGGCGTCGAGGTGGTCGGGCCCGTCCGGACCGGTGAAGGCGACGCCCGTCACCCGCGCCCGGCGCCCGCGGGACAGCCGCGCCAGGTCGCCGGGCTCGCCCGCCCACCGGCGCCCGATCGCGGTCGTGGTGACCGACGTCGCCCGGCACCCGGTGCGCACCTGCACCCCGGCCCGCTCGGCGACCCGGCGCACGGCGGCCACCACCTCGCCGAACCCGCCCTGCGGGTACAGCACGCCGTCGACCAGGTCGAGGTGGCTCATCAGGTGGAACATGCTCGGCGCGACCCGCGGCGAGGCCCCGAGGAACACTGCGGGGTAGCCGAGCACCTGACGCAACCGGGTGTCGCGGACCGTCGCGTGCACGCGCGACTCGAGCGAGCGGGTCAGCAGGCCCGCCAGCTGCGGCGCGCGCCGCAGCACGTCACGGCTCGCGAGCGGGATCAGCGAGGCGTACGTGGTGTAGAGGAAGTGCCGCAGCGCCATCGCGTAGGCGTCCGACGCGGAGTGCAGGTAGTCCGCCAACGCTCGCCCGGCCCCCGGCTCGATCGACTCGAAGAGGGCGGGGGCGTCCCCGGTCCGCAGGTCCAGCGGGTCGAACCGCTCGAAGAACGCCCGGTAGGCCGGGTCGAGCCGCACCAGGTCGAGCTCAGCGGCCGTCGACGTCCCCATCATGGCGAAGAAGTGGTCGAAGACCTCGGGCATGAGGTACCACGACGGCCCGATGTCGAACCGGAACCCGTCGCTCTGCCAGACCGCCGCGCGGCCGCCGACCTCGTCGCGGGCCTCGAGCACCGTGACCTCGTGCCCGTCGCGGGCCAGCAGCGCTGCGGAGGCCAGCCCTGCGACCCCGCCACCGATCACCACCGTCCTCATCGCGCGCCCCCCGACACCCGCAGCACGGCGGTGGCCGCGACCCGCGCCTTGACCGGGCCGGGCACCCGGACCCGGGTCGTGGCGAGATCGGCCGCCGGGGTCGCCCGGAGCCGCGCGGCCAGCTCGCCGAAGAGCCCGTAGGCCACCGCGACCGCCCTGCGCGGGCCGGCGGGCAGCTCGCGCAGGGCGGCACGTGCCACGGCGAGGTCGGACTCGATGTCCGCGAGCACGGCGTCCTTCTGCGCCTCGCCGACGCGCGCCGGGTCGATGCCCAGGTAGTTGCGCCCGAGCACGCCGTCGTCGTCAGCCAGGTCGCGCAGGAAGTTGACCTTCTGGAACGCGGCCCCCAGCGCACGGGCGCCCGGCGCGAGCTCGGCGTAGCGGCGCGAGCGCTCGCCGGGCGGCAGGTCGTGCAGGAAGACCAGCAGGCACATCAGCCCGACCACTTCGGCAGAGCCGTAGACGTAGGCGGCCAGGCTCGCCGCGTCGTGGACACGGGTGTCCAGGTCGGCCCGCATCGAGGCGAAGAAGGGGCGCGTCAGGTCGGTGGAGATGCCGACCTCCCGGGCGGTCCCGGCGAAGGCGTGCACGAGGACGTCGGTGGAGTACCCGCCGACGATCGCCGCCTCGGTGCGGGCCTCCAGGTCGTCCAGGAGCGCTCGGGTCCGGTCGGGGTCGGCGCCCGCCTCGGCCGACGCGCCGTCGACCACCTCGTCGGCGAGCCGGACCAGCGCGTAGACGTTGCACACGTGGGCCCGCTGGACGGGCGGCAGCAGCCGGGTCGCGAGCCTGAAGCTGGTGGAGTAGCGGCGCACGACGACCCCCGCGGCACGCCGCGCGGTGTCGTCGTAGAGCGCCAGGCGTGCGGCCGCCTGGCCGCCCACCGCTACCCCGCCCGCCACCGCGTCGCCTCCTGCTCGGCACTGCGGGGTACCGCGTCCTTGCCCCGGGCCGCCTCGATGTGACCCACCACCGAGCAGAGCGACTCGGCGATCTGCCGGCCCACCTGGGCCACCACCTCGCCGAGTGCGGGCGGCAGGAACGCGGACCGCTCGCGGACCTCGTCAAGGTCCCGCTCGACGGCGTGCTGCACCAGCACCGGCGCCGAGCAGCGCGCGAGTGCGCGCCGCACCCGGGCCGCGCTGAGGTCGTCCAGGTCGCCGCGGCCGAGGCCGTCGGCGACCTCCTCCCAGACCGGCGTGCTGCTGGCGTGCAGCATCAACGGGGTGCGCTTGCCCTCGCGCAGGTCCGACAGGTTCGACTTGCCGATCTCCGCCTCGGGCGCGAACACCCCGAGCAGGTCGTCGACCAGCTGGAACGCCCGGCCCAGCAGCCGGCCCTGGTGGTCGAGCTCGGCCACCAGGCCCGGGGCGGCGCCGGCCAGCAGCGCCCCGGCTCGCAGCGGCGCGCGGAAGGAGTACATCGCGGTCTTCGACTCGGCGATCCGCACCGCGCGGTCCAGGCTCGGCACGATCAGCCCGAGCCCCGCGGCGGTGTCCTCCAGCTCGCCGCCGGCCGAGACGTGCAGGGTCTCGTCGAACAGGTCGACCAGGGCCCGGCGGACGGACGCCGGGGCATCGACCGAGCCGATCAGCCGGTGCGCCTGGGCCAGTGCGAGGTCGCCGGCGAGCACCGCGGCGGCCAGCGCCCAGCGCTCCGCCGTGGCGGCGTCCCGGCCGGCCGCGAGCGCGTCCAGCCGCGCGGTCTCGGCCAGGTTCGGCTCGCCCCTTCGCACGGTGTCCCCGTCGATGAGGTCGTCGTGCACCAGGAACGCGGTGTGCAGGAGCTCGAACGCCGCGGCCACCCCGACCGCGGCCTCCGGGCGGGGCGCCCCGAGCGCGGCGTGGGTGCCGAGCACCAGGCCCGATCTGAACCTCTTGCCACCTCGGACGCTACGGCCGATCTCCCGCCACACGAGCACGTAGCCCGGGCCGTGCGCGGCGGCGCGGCGCTCGGCGTCCCCGAGCACGGCGTCCAGGAGGTCGTCCACCTCCCGACGGCCGGCCGAGGGCAGGTCGCGGCTCATGGCGTGCCCCACGCGGCGGCCAGCCCGGGCCCGGACTCCACCAGCCACGGGCTCAGCGCCCACGGGGCCGACGCGACCGTGCGCAGCAGGTCGGCCACCTGCACCCAGGTGTGGTCCATGACCTCGTCGGGGTTCGGCCGGAGGGTTCTGCCCGGCACGAGCCGGGCCACCACCACCGGGCAGATCTCGTTCTCCACCAGCCCGGACGCGTCCTTGGCGCGGTACCGGAAGTCGGGGAGGACGGGCGTGACCTCGCCGAGCTCGAGACCGAGCTCGAACGCGCCCCGGCGGCGCACGGCGTCGACCAGCGACTCGCCGGGCCCCGGGTGACCGCAGAAGCTGTTGGTCCACACCCCGGGCCAGGTCTGCTTGGTCAGCGCACGGCGGGTGACCAGCACGCGACCCGCGCCGTCGAGCACGTGGCAGGAGAACGCGAGGTGCAGCGGCGTCACCGCGGTGTGCACGGTCGCCTTGTCCGCGGTGCCCGTGGGCGTGCCCGACTCGTCCACGAGGACGACCAGCTCAGCCATGCACGCTCCTGGCGCTCGGAGATACTCAGCATGCTGAGGATAGGCGAGGTCCGCGGGTCTGTCGCGGCGAGGGCGCCGCGCCGCGACTCAGCGCGGGGTCGTGGTGATGGTGACCGCCCCGATGAGGTACTGGTCACCAGCCGTGGAGGCGGTCAGCTGCTGCACGCCCTCGCCCAGCTCGGCCGGCATGAACCGCTTGGCGTCGACGCCGAGCGAGTTCGCCCAGCTCGAGCCCATCGCGGTCGAGGTGAACGCGTCGTCGGCGGAGCCCGGTTTCTCGTTCGACCGCACGGGCACGAGCGGGGTCCCGTTGAGCGTGAGGCGGTCGCCGCCGCCCGCGCCACGGTCCCCGTCCCAGGCCACCACGCCGACCCGAGCCTGGCCGGCGTCGGACGCGAAGTCGAAGGTCGTCGACGAGTCGGTGGCCACCCACGCCCCGCCGTCGTACACCGTGACGTCCCGGTGCGTCCCGGGGTCCTTGAAGACCACGACGAGCGCCCAGCCGCCGTAGTAGGTCGGGGTCGGGTCGTTGCGGGTCGCGGCGGTGGCGACGCCGCTGACCTGGACCTCACCCTGCTTGGTGATCAGCCCGGTGACGTCGGCGAAGGACTCGTAGTAGGTCCGCGACGCGTTGTCGGTCGCCTGCGCCAGGACCTCGCCGGTCACGTCGACCGATCCCTCGGTGCCCGGAGCGCTGAGCTGCACGGTGTTCAGCGGACCGGACCACTCGTCGCTCGCGTAGCGGTTCGCCGACCAGTACAGACCGGCGAAGACGATCTCCTGACCGCTGGGCTCCATCTTGAGCGTGGCGCCGGTCTGCTTGGCGTCGATCATCGCGAAGTTGTTGTTCTGGGCCGAGCCGTCCAGCTCGTTGCGGGCGGCGCCGCAGGTCGACGACGCGCCGGGGTCGCAGGTGAGCACCGGCGCGCCGATCTCGGTGACCGCGTATCCGTCGGTCCACTCGTCGCGCAGGGCGAGGCCCGCCGGGGTGACGTCGAGCTTCGCCTCGGAGCTGACCGAGACGCCGGGCCGGTTGCCCGCAGCGACCTCGACGACCGCGCGGCCGGAGAGCGCCGCATTGACGTGGGCGGGCAGGACGAGCGCGGCGGTGGCTCCGGGAGCGAGCCGGTCGAGCGTGCAGGTGGTCGTCGCGGAGTCGGTCGTGGAGCAGGTCCAGTCGCCCGTGTCGGCGGATTCCAGGTCCACCAGGCCCACCGCACCGGGCAGCGTCAGGGTCGCGGTCACGTCGGCGGCGATCCCGCGGCCGTCGTTCCTCACGGAGAACGACAGCGTCCCGTCCCGACCCTTGATGAAGTGGGCGGTCAGCGGGTCGGCGAACGACAGCTCGGGCAGCATCACGTCGAGCGTCGAGCGCGCCGTCACGGGAGCTCCGTCGACGGCGAACGTCAGGTCGCCGGTCGCGTCCGCGGACGCACGGAGTGCCACCTCGAGGCGGGTCGTCGCACCGGGCGCGAGCGAGCCGAGGTTGCAGTCCGCGCCGTCCTCGGCGGCGTCGCAGCTCCAGCCGGAGGCGACGGTCAGGTCCGTCGCGTCCACCCCGGCCGGCAGGCCGACGTGCGCGCCGATCCCGTGCAGCGTGGTGCCACCGACGTTCTCCATCGAGGCGCCCACCACGCGGTCGAGGCCGGCGTCGACGCTGGTCGGGGAGGTGAGGTCGATCGCCACCTGGCCGGGCGCCGACCGCACCGTCACCGGCGCCGAGGCGCTGCTGGTGGCGGCGACCACCGTCAGGTCCGTGGTGAGGTCCACGTCGGTCACCGGGAGCGCGGCACCCGCCAGCGCCGGGACGGTCACCCGGACGCCGAGGTCGTACGGCATGCCGGGCAGGATCGCCGGGGCCGTGCAGCTCAGCGCGTCACCGTCCGGCGTGCAGGCCCAGTAGGTGCCCGGCACCGCAAGCTGGGCGAGCTCGACGCCGGCGGGCAGGTCGGCGGGCCGCTCCACCCGGACCGCGACGTCCTTGGCGGTGGTGCGCCCGACGTTGCGGACCGGCACCGTGAGCTCCGTGCTGGCGTCGGTGTCGATGGCGCCGGTCACGGACCCGTGCCGGGCGTCCGCGACGACCACGCGCGCGGGCGCCGACGCGAGCCGGGCGGCGACCGTCTCGATGGCGCGCCGACCGCCCTCGACCCACGTGCTGACCTTGATCGACAGGTCGCGGGTGGCGTCGACGAGCGTGTCGTCATCGACCTGCACCAGGGTGTGCAGCGTCGCGGTCGAGTGCGCCGCGAGCCGGGGCAGGGTGCAGACCGCTGTGGTCGCACTCGTCCTCGCGCAGCTCCACGCGGTGGTCGCGGTCGGCAACGATGCGCCGAGACCGGCCGAGGGCAGGCCGGGGGTCGCGGTGACGTTCCACGCGGTGCCGGGGTCGAAGGTGAACTCGGTCCGGACGGCGTCGGCCGTGGTGCCCGTGTCGTTGCGCACGACGACGTCCACGGGGCTGGGTTCGCCGGCCGCGAGCGCGAGACTGCCGATCGGGTCGATGCTCAGGGCGGGCGGCACGGGAGCGTCGGGGGGGTTCGGGTCCGACGTAGGCGCGGACGTGGGTTCGCTCGGGCTCGCTCGTGACCCCCGACGACGGCTGGGTGCCCGTGCCGACGCTGTCCGTCGTGCCGGTCCCGGTGCCCGTGCCGACGCCGTCCGTCGTGCCGGTCCCGGTGCCCGTGCCGGTGCCGTCGGTGCTGCCGGTGCCGGTCTCAGCGCCCGTCCCGGTCCCGTCGGTCGTGCCGGTCCCGGCGCCGGTCCCGGCGTCGGTGCCCGTGCTCGGGTCCGTGCCCGTACCCGGAGCCTCGGTCGGGCCACCGTTGGCGGCGGCGCCCTGGGTCTCACCTGCGGTCACCGGCGGCTCGCCCGAGCCGCTGAACACGCCGAGCGCTCCCGCGACCCCGACCGAGATCCCGACCACGACGATCGCAGCGAGGGTGGCCAGCAGCGCGGGGGCTCCGGCGAGCGTGGCGAAGAGGCCTGCGATCCCGCCCGTGGCAGCACCGGCGCCCGCGGTGCCGGCACCGGCAGTACCGGCGGCCGTCGCGGCGGCACCCTGCGTGGCACCGGCGGTCCGCGAGGCCGCCGCCGCGATCGCGGCGCCGCCGGTCACGCCGGCGGCGACTCCGGCACTCGCACCCGTGGCGGCACCCGCCCCGGCCCCGCCACCCGTGGCGGCACCCGTCCCGGTCCCGGCTCCCGCGCCGGACTGTGCCGCCGCTCCGGTGGCCGCGCCGGTCCCGGCCGCCGCACCGGCGCCCTTGGCGGCCGCAGCCGCGCCGCCGAAGCCGATGCCCTTGAGCGCGGCCACGGCCGCGGCACCGAGCACCAGCGGGCCGATGACCACACGCATCCCGTGGTTCACGTCGCCGAGCTCGAGCACCAGCGCCCGGCAGGCGTGGCACTCCTCGAGGTGGGACTCGACGAGCGCGGTCTCCCGCTTGGCCAGGCCGCCACGCACGTACGCGCCGAGCTTGGAGTTGACCAGCGTGCAGGCCTCGGACTGCGGCGCGGCGAGGTGCTGCTGGAGGTAGGCCTGCCGCAGGCCCTCGCGTGCACGGTAGGCAAGGGCGGCGACGCCGTTCGCGGTCAGCCCGAGGATGGGCGCGATCTCGGCGGCCGACAACCCCTCGACCTCCGTGTACCAGAGCACGGCCTGCCAGCGCTCCGGGAGCGAGGAGTAGGCCTGGGAGACCACCCCGCGCTCGAAGCCCTCCATCGCGGGCTCCTCGGACGACTCCACCGCGATGCCGACGGACTCGAACGTGGCGAGGTCGTCGGTCGGCTCGGCCCGCCTGTTGCCCTCCACGCGGTCCATGGCGACGCGTCGCAGCACCGTGAAGAGGTAGGCCCGGAACGCGACGTCCGGGCCGCCCCCGCCCTGGATCGCCGTGAAGACCCGGCTGAAGGCGTCCTGCACCGCGTCGTCGGCGTCGGCCGAGGAGTTGGAGTAGCGATGGGCGACCGCTCGCGCGGCGGCGATGTGACGCTCGTAGAGCACACCGAACGCGGCCGACTCGCCGCTGCGCACAGCGGTGATCAGCTCGGCGTCGCTGGACAGGTCCCAGACGCTGCCGACGCTCATGCCACCACCTTTCGTGCTGCTCGGGCCAGGCGTGGTACTGCAGCCGCCGTTCCGGCCGGATCTGGGCAGATCCCGCCAACCCGGGGGCATCCCCCGCCAAGGGTCTCACGCACCCCATATCCGGCGGGACGTCCCGAACGGGTGAGAATCCGTCTCGGACAGATCCGTTCGGGTGAGGTTCTGCGCACCGTCGGATGTGGAGGTGTCGACGCTCTGCCTCCCTCCTCCGCCGGACTCCTCCGATCGGGTGATCTCTCTATCGGCAGGCAGCTTCGGCGTCATGAGGAACCTCCCGGACCGTCTCACCATGCGTGACCACCACTGAGACGCACGTGCCCACGGCCGCCGAGCTGCGCGAGCTGTGGCGTGCCGCGACGGCCGAGTCCGTCTGGCTGCGTCCCGGCGACTGGTACCACCCCGCGGTCGACGCGTTGGCCGAGGCCCTGACCAGCGGGGCGGACCCGACCGGTGCCGCGGCGCGGCTCGGCGCGGTCCGCGGGAGCACGGGCGTCGGCATCGCCGAGGCCCTGGACGACCTGGGCGTGCTCTACGGCCTCCTGGAGCGCGAGCCGACGATGGATGCGGTGCGGGCCCTGTGCGAGGGCTGGGCGAGCGCGATGGACGAGCTGCCGGCCCAGTCCTCGGTGATCGACCCGGAGTCCGGGTTGCCGACCCTCGACTACCTCGCCGTGCGGCTCGGCGAGACCTACGGCGCCGCGCGCAAGCACGCGCACCACGCGTTCACCACCCACGCGCTCGTGCTCGTCGACGTCGCGAACGGCGACCTGCCGCCGTGGCGGCGGATGGCCCGGTCGGCTGCGATGGGCCGCGCGCTCACCGCCGCGCTGTCCTCGGGTCACCCGATGGCGGCGCTGGGCGGCGGCGCGTTCGCCGTCCTCGTGGCCCGCGACTGGGACCTGGGCGAGACCGTGCGGCGCATGCGCGAGCAGGTCAACTCCAACGCCGAGGCGCTCCAGATCACCGAGCTGATGCGTCAGCCCCCGAGGATCTGGATCGAGCCGCTACCCGAGACCCACGACCGCGCGGTGGACCTGCTCAACCACCTGCGCCGCTGAACGTCCGCATCCCCCGGACCCGCGTGGCCAGGACCCTGGAGGGGGGCCTGGGGCACAGCGAGCGAGAGGCCCGGCCCGCAGCACGCGGGCCGGGCCTCTCCGGTCATGGTCGGCGCATCCGGGACCGGCCCGGGCGCCACCGACCCGTCAGAACAGCTCGTTCACCCGGTCCGTCGAGGGCGGGGCGACGGGGCTGAAGGTGCCCAGGTAGTTGGACAGCGCCAGCAGGTCGTTCCCGCCGTCCAGGCGCGACGCCGGGTCGACCGTGGCGAACGCGGTGAAGTTGTCACCGCCGTCGGCGAGGAAGTTGTTCGCCGTGACCTGATAGGTGGCACCGGGGTCGAGCGCCACCCCGTTCAGCATGACGTCGGTCACCGCGATGCCCGTGCAGTCACCCACGGCGTCGATCGTGCGGTCGAGGGTGTAGGTGAAGCCCTCGGAGACGCCCAGGTGCAGGAACGGACGGCTCGACCCGGCCGGCTGGCACTGCTCGTCCAGCACGTCCAGGATCTGCTGCCCGGTCATCGGGAACGTCACCAGCGTGTTGCCGAACGGCTGGAACGTGAACGCCTCGCCGTACGTCACCACGCCGTCGCCCTCGGACCCGGATGCGGCGTACGTCAGGTCGGACCGGACGCCGCCGGGGTTCATGAACGCGATCTGCGCACCGTTCTGGCTCGTCGCCCACAGCTGGGCGTCGGCAACCAGGTTGCCGGCCGACGACTCCAGGCCACGGTCGGAACCCGGCGGGTCGCCCGCCCGGGTGATGTCCGCCGTGATGGTGCCGACCGGGGTGTCACCGGCGGCCTCGTACAGCGGGGTCCACTTGTCGATGATCGCGGTCTGGACCGGGTCCGGGGACAGCACGGTCTGGTCGACCAGGTGGTTGACGGCCCAGCTCTCACCCCGCGCGACGTCCTTGGTCGCCTGGTCGATCATCAGGTGCATCTCGGTGACGACACGACCGTAGGAGTACGCGCTCGTGACCATCCGCGGGTTGCCCGCCGGGTCGGGCAGCGTGCAGTTGTACGGCAGGTGCGTGTGACCGGTGATGACCGCGTCGATCTGCGGGTCCAGGCCGGCGTTGATCGCCACCACCGGGCCGGAGATCCCGACGCAGGCGTCGATCGCACCGGGCGGCGGGGTCTGCGAGCCACCCTCGTGCAGCAGCACGACGATCGACTTCACGCCCTGGGCCTCGAGCTCCGGGACGAGTGCGTTGGCGGTCTCGACCTCGTCGCGGAAGTCGTAGCCCTGGATGCCGGCGGCGGCCACGAGGGTGCTGGTGGCCTCCAGCGTCATGCCGATGAAGCCGACCTTCACGCCGCCGACGCGCTTGATCCAGTACGGCGGCAAGGCGGTCTCACCGGTGGCCTCGTTCACCACGTTCGCAGCCAACCAGGGGAAGTCCGCACCCGCGTAGGGCTGGTCCGGGAAGTAGCAGCCGTCGACGGGGTGGCAGCCGCCGTTCTGCATGCGCAGGAGCTCGGTGACGCCCTCGTCGAACTCGTGGTTGCCGACGCTGGAGACGTCGAGACCCATCGCGTTGAGCGACTCGACCGACGGCTCGTCGTGGAACAGCCCGGACAGCGCCGGGGAGCCACCGATCAGGTCGCCGGCCGCGACGGTGAGGGAGTGCTTCTGGCCGACGCGGAGCTGCTCGAGCTCGCTGGCGAGGTACTCGGCGCCGCCGACCATGCTGTTGGTTCCGACGGGTCCGTTGTCGGCCGCCTCGAGGTGGCCGTGGTAGTCGTTGAAGGCCAGCAGCTGCAGGTCGACGAACCGGCTCTGCCACTTGTCGTTGACCGGGTCCTTCGGGCCGGGCCCGTCCTTGGCGAGCGCACCGGGTGCAGCGAGCGTGGCGAGAGCCAGGCTCAGGGAGAGTGCGCCGGCACCGGCGACGGCACGCCGGACGGAGCGTCGCCTCCGGGGGGTGGAGGAGTTCACTGTCACAGGGGTCTCCTAGTGGTGGAATGGCCCAACCGGGGCTCGCCGGACATGCGACCCCTCGGGCTGGAACTGCACCGTCCTACCACGGACCTACGTCCCACAGCGTGGCGTCGGCAGAACTACTCCGATCGAGTGACGAGCCGTCGACGGTCCGCCGCCGCCGGTTCGTCGTCCCGTCACAGGTCAGCCGCCTTCCGGGAGGCGCCAGCGGGTCCATGGCAGGCGCCCACGGCGTCACGCGGTGATCCGCGATCGCGGGCCGCGATCATCCACATGCCGGAGACCGTGTCTCACCGCCCGGGAGCCACGGCCTCGGCGCCCCTCAGGTCCCGTCGCGAGGCACTGCGTCCCCGCGCGGCGCCGCTCATCGCGCCGGCCGCCAGATCACCAGGGCACCCGAGCTCGTGACGCGAGCCGGCCGATGGCCGCGCGGCACGGCGACCACCTCCCCTTCGGGACCGGCTGCGAAGACGCGGCGCCCCGGGTCAGCAGCGTGCTGGAGCTGCTCGATCTCGTCGCGCAGCCGGGCGACCTCGGACTCCAGCGCGAGGATCCGCTTGATGCCGGCGAGGTTGATGCCCTCGTCCTGGGACAGCCGCTGCACCTCGCGCAGCGTCGCGACGTCCCGCAGGGAGTAGCGGCGTCCACGGCCGCGGGTCCGGGTGGGCGAGACCAGGCCGAGCCGGTCGTACTGGCGCAGGGTCTGCGGGTGCATGCCCGCGAGCTCGGCAGCGACCGAGATGACCAGCACCGGCGCGTCGTACGACATCGGTCCTCCTGGTTCGCCTACCCCCGTGGAGCGCCGTGGCTTCCCCGCGCGGGAACGGTCATCGGCCGGCCCGCTCGCGCAGCTCGGCCCGGACGTCGGCCTCTCCGGTGGCCTCGGAGAAGGCCTTGACCGCGGCCTTCGCCTCGTCGGACAGCCGCTGCGGGACGGCGACCTGGACGGTGACCAGCAGGTCGCCGTCGCCGGACGGGGTGTGCACGCCCTTGCCCCGCACCCGCAGGGTCCGGCCGGACGGGGTGCCTTCGGGCACCTTGACCCGCACGATGGCGCCGTCCAGCGTGGGCACCTCGACCTGCGCGCCCAGCGCGGCCTCGGCGAAGGTCACCGGCAGGGTCACCCGCAGGTCCTTGCCGGACAGGCTGAACACCGGGTGGGGCTCGACCGTCACCGCGATCACGAGGTCGCCGGGCTCGCCGCCGTCGACGCCGGGCCGGCCCTTGCCGCGCAGCCGGATCTTCTGCCCGTCGCGCACGCCGGGCGGGATCCGCGCGGTGACGCTTCGGCCGTCGATCGTCAGGGTGACCGTGGACCCGGACACCGCCTGCCGGAACGGCAGGGTGGTGGTGGCCTGCAGGTCGGCGCCACGCTGGGGCCGCCGACCGAACCGGCCACCTCCGGACGCGCCGCCGCCGAACATCCCGCCCAGCAGGTCGTCGATGTTCACACCCTCGCCGCCGGTCGAGTAGCGCACCCGTCCGCCGCCCGGGCCGCCCGCACCGGCGCCGAACAGCCCGCTGAACACGTCCTCGAACCCACCGGCACCGCCGCCCGGACCGCCCGTTCCCGCCGCGAACCGCGCGCCACCGCCGGCCATCGCCCGCACCGCGTCGTACTGCTTGCGCTGCTCGGGGTCGGACAGCACCGCGTAGGCCTCGCCGACGTCCTTGAACTTGGCCTCGGCCACCGCGTCGCCCGGGTTGTGGTCCGGGTGCAGCGTGCGTGCCTTCTTGCGGTAGGCCTTCTTGATCGCCGCGCCGTCGGCGTTCTTGGGCACGCCGAGGATCGCGTAGAAGTCCTTCTCGAACCAGTCCTGGCCCGTCATCGCGATCCTCCCGTCACCCGCTTCTGGAACCGATCCGGCGTGCTGCCGGCCGAATCGGTTCCAGAACCGGCCGCACGTGTCACTCGGGCTCCGCTACCGCCACGCGCGCCGCGCGGACGACCCGGTCGCCCACCCGGTGGCCGGCCTGCAGGACCTGGACCACCGTCGGCTCGGTGACGTCGTCGGAGTGGGCATGCATGAGCGCCTCGTGCACGGTCGGGTCGAACGCCTCGCCGGCCGCGCCGTAGCGCTCCCAGCCGAACCGGCCCAGCGACGTCTCGAACTTCTCCGCGACGGCGGCGAACGGGCCGGTCAGCTCGTCGTGCGAGCGCGCGGCGTCGATGTCGTCGAGCACCCCGAGCATCGCCTCGACCACGGCGACCACCGTCTGGTCGCGGGCCACGAGCCGGTCGCGCTCGACGCGCTTGCGGTAGTTGACGTACTCGGCCTGGAGCCGCTGGAGGTCCTCCAGCCGCTCGGCGGCGATCGCCTCGGCGGCCTCGAGGGCGGCGACCACCGGGTGCTTCTCCTCGGCGGCTCCCGCGTCGTCCGCCGAGCCGCCCCCGGGGCTCCGGTCCTCGGCACCCGCGCCCTGGGCGCCCGCCGGGCCCCCGGCCGTGGCAGACCCGGCCGGGTCCCGCACGGCACCGGTGTCCGGGTCGATGCGGCGCTTGTCGGTGAAGCGGGGGGGCGGCTCCTCGTGGGCGCCCCCGGAGCTCGTCTGATCGGTCACTTGCCCTCGTCCTCGTCCACGATCTCGGCGTCCACGACGTCCTCGTCCGCGTCGGACGAGCCGGCCGGGGCCTCGGCGTCCGCCGGTGCCTCGGCGGCCGCGGCCTGGTCGGCCGCGTACACGGCCTCGCCGATCTTCTGGATCACGGCCGCGAGCGCGGTCTGCTTGGTCTTGACCGCCTCGAGGTCGGTGCCCTCGAGGGCCGTGCGCAGCTCGCCCACCGCCGTGGTGACCTGCGTCTTGACGTCATCGGGGACCTTGTCGCCCGCGTCGGCCAGCGCCTTCTCCGCCTGGTAGGCCAGGTTCTCGGCCTGGTTGCGGACGTCGGCCTCCTCACGGCGCTTCTTGTCCTCGGCGGCGTGCGCCTCGGCCTCCTTGACCATCCGGTCGATCTCGTCCTTCGGCAGGGCCGAGCCACCGGTGATCGTCATCGACTGCTCCTTGCCCGTGCCGCGGTCCTTGGCAGACACGTGCACGATGCCGTTCGCATCGATGTCGAAGGTGACCTCGATCTGCGGCACTCCGCGCGGGGCCGGCGCGATGCCGGTGAGCTCGAAGGTGCCGAGCGGCTTGTTGTCCCGGGCGAACTCGCGCTCGCCCTGGAACACCTGGATGAGCACCGAGGGCTGGTTGTCCTCGGCGGTCGAGAAGATCTCGCTGCGCTTGGTCGGGATCGCGGTGTTGCGGTCGATGAGCTTGGTCATCACGCCGCCCTTGGTCTCGATGCCGAGGCTCAGCGGGGTGACGTCGATGAGCAGCACGTCCTTGCGCTCACCCTTGATGACGCCCGCCTGGAGCGCGGCGCCCACGGCGACGACCTCGTCCGGGTTCACGCCCTTGTTGGGCTCCTGACCACCGGTGAGCTCCTTGACGACCTCGGACACCGCAGGCATGCGGGTCGAGCCGCCGACCATCACGACGTGGTCGATGTCGCTCACCGAGATCCCGGCGTCGCGGATCACGGCGTGGAACGGGGCCTTGGTGCGCTCCAGCAGGTCGGACGTCATCTGCTCGAACTGCGCCCGGGTCAGCTTGGTGTCCAGGTGGATCGGGCCGTTCTCGGACATCGACAGGTACTGCATGGAGATCGTCGTCGACGTGGTCGAGGAGAGCTCCTTCTTGGCCTGCTCGGCCGCCTCACGCAGCCGCTGGAGCGCGATCTTGTCCTTGGACAGGTCGACGCCGTTGGCGTTCTTGACCTCCTTGATGAGGTGCTCGACGATCCGCTGGTCCCAGTCGTCGCCGCCCAGGTGGTTGTCGCCGTTGGTGGCACGCACCTGGATGGTGGAGAACTCGTCCTCGTCCTTGCCGACCTCGAGCAGGGACACGTCGAAGGTGCCGCCACCGAGGTCGAAGACCAGGATCAGCTCGTCCTCCTTGCCCTTCTCCAGGCCGTAGGCCAGAGCGGCGGCGGTCGGCTCGTTGACGATCCGCAGCACGTTGAGGCCGGCGATCTGGCCGGCGTCCTTGGTGGCCTGGCGCTGGGCGTCGTTGAAGTAGGCCGGGACGGTGACGACCGCGTCGGTCACGGTCTCGCCCAGGTACTCCTCGGCGTCGCGCTTCAGCTTGCCCAGGACGCGCGCGGAGATCTCCTGCGCGGTGTACTTCTTGTCGTCGATCTCGACGCTCCAGTCGGTGCCCATGTGGCGCTTGACCGAGCTGATGGTGCGGTCGACGTTGGTGACGGCCTGGCGCTTGGCGACCTCGCCGACCAGGACCTCGCCGGTCTTGGAGAACGCGACGACGGACGGCGTCGTGCGCGAGCCCTCGGCGTTGGCGATGACGGTGGGCTCGCCGCCCTCCAGGACGGCGACGACGGAGTTGGTGGTACCGAGGTCGATGCCGACGGCACGTGCCATGGGTGGTGCTCCCTTGTGTGCGGTGGCGGCCGACGGCCGCCGGGTGGTCCGGTTCGTCGCGGGAACGCGAGTCGTCCTACGTTGAGCCTGCTGCGCTCAAGTCTGCGGGGTTCACCTGCCGGATGCAAGTCGTCCGCCGCAAACTTGAGCCTGTTGGACTCAACTCAGAGCGCACCCCGAGCATTCCCCCAGCCCGGCCGAGCCCTGCGGACCAGCCCCGGCGCTGCCCCGGCCAGCTCGCCGAGCCAGAACGCCGGCACCCACGCCACCAGCGGCGCCACGAGGGCGCGCAGGAGCACCGCGACGGCGCTGCGCGCACCCGGGGTGTCGAACAACGCGAAGAAGGAGATGTAGAGCAGCGGCAACGCGGCGACGGCACACGCACCGATCAGGCAGCCGAGGCTGCTCACGCCGAACCGGGCGAGGGCGCCGAGGCGCCCGCGCACCATCACCGGTTCCAGCCACGCCCACACCCCGAGCAGGAAGAGCACCATCGCCGCGACGGTGACCTCCGCCGCGAGGCGGGGGGCGGGCTCCGAGTCGGGGAAGGCCCGCCCGGCGACGCGCTCGAGATGTGCCGCCACCCGCCACGCCCCGGCCAGGGCCGCGGCCAGTGTGAGGGCCATCCGGGGCAGCGGCGCGAGCCGGACCGCGAGGGGCGGGGGCGCCGGGCGCACGGACGGCGGCGGCGGCGCGAAGAGGTTCACGGGCGGTGGGGTACGGGGCTCGTCGCTCACGCCGCCACGCTAGGTTCGGGCGACACCGGTCGCGTGGCGCCTGTGGACGGGGCCCGGGACCGCCGAGGCGCCTGTGGACGATCGCCTGCGGCCACCCTCCCGGCCGCCGTGCCGGACACCTGGCGACCGGGCGCCGGCGGCCCTAACGTCCTGCCATGACGCCCGACTACGCGGTCACGGCCGCCGCAGGGAGCTACCGGACAGGCGGCGACGCAGCCCTCACCAACCTCCCGCACCGCTGGACGCGCGGCGGCATCGAGGTGCACGGCGAGGCGACCGGGGCGCACCTGCTGCACCTCGCCGTGGCCTGCTGCGTGCTCAACGACACGTACCGAGAGGCCGAGGCGCTCGGCGTGCACGTCCACGGCGTGCGGGTGCGCGACTCCGGCGGCTTCGACGACACGTGGGCCTCGACAGGCATCGTCTACGCCGTCGACGTCGACAGCCCCGACACCCCCGAGGCGGTGGCCACGCTCCTGTCCCGCGTCGACGAGGTCGCGGAGATCCCGAGGGCCCTGCGCCAGCCGACCCAGGTCACCCGCGCTCCCACCCCCTGATCGCTCGCAGGGGGCCCGCGATCCGAGTTCCCGACCACACTCGGTCGCAGGTACGTCGCGAGGTCGCAGGTACGAACCGGCGTCCTCGCACCGAACCTGCGACCTCGCTACCAGGCCGACGGTGCACGCACAGGTGACCGTCGAGTGGCCGCGTCCACAGCCGATCGGGCTCTGCGGGCTCCCCACCGCACGCCCCCGCGCACCGTTGTCACATGCCGCGCCGTCCCGGATCGCCCGATCCGCCTCCGCCTCGGATCCCCCCGGTCGTCCTGCGCCGCGACGTCCCGGGGGCGGTCGCGACCGCCAAGGTGCGCTCGGGCGACTGGGAGCGCGTCCGCCCCGGGGCCTTCGTCGCCCGCGTCCTGGATCTCGACCGATTCGCGCAGCTCGAGCGCCGGGCCCTCGCGAGGATCGCCGCGGTCGATGCGCAGCTGACCGTGGGCCATGTCATCAGCCACGAGTCGGCTGCGCTGCTATGGGGCCTGCCGCTGGTCGGCGACGGGTCGACCGTTCATGTGATCCAGGAGGTCACCCCCCACCGTGGCAGGAACGACCTGCGCCGTCATCGGCACCGGCTGACCGACCGCGACGTGGTCGCACTCGACGGTCGGCTCGTCACGACGCTCGAGCGAACGGTGGCCGACTGCGCAGCTGAGCTGCCCGCCCGCGACGGCCTCGTCCTCGCCGACGCGGCGCTGCGCCGTGGCCTGGACCGCGCGGCCTGCCTCGACCGGCTCGAGCGTCGGACCGGTCGGCGCGGCACGCGGCGCGCCCTGGCGGTGCTCGAGCTGGCCGACGAGGGCGCCGAGTCTCCGGGCGAGAGCCGGATGCGCCACCTCGTGCTGCGTGCCGGCCTGCCCGTGCCCCGGACGCAGGTCCGCGTGGAGACCGCTGACGGCCCCGCATGGGGGGACGTCGGGTGGCCCGAGTGGCAGCTGCTCGCCGAGTACGACGGAGCCGCGAAGTACGCGGCGCGCTCCACTGCCTCCGCGTCCGTGCTGCGCGAGAGACGCCGCGAGCTGGCCATCGAGCGCCGCGAGTGGCACGTCACGCGCGCGACCTCGGCGGACATGCACCGCCCCGGACCATTCCTCGAGAGCCTCCTGCGGTTCGTGCCCGAGCAGGTCCGCACCACGCTGCGCCCCAGGGTGTGGCTCGTCTGAGTCCCGGAGCCCACGTCGCAGGTACGTCGCGAGGTCGCAGGTACGAACCGGCGTCCTCGCGCCGAACCTGCGACCTCGCCCGGACTCGTCGGTCAGGGCACCTTGCGGGCGGCGCCCTTGTCGGCGGACTGGGCGAACGCGGCGAAGATGCGCAGCGCCGCGGAGACCTCGCGCTTGCGCTCGGCGGGCTTCCAGCCGATCAGGTCACGCTCGGCACGGCGGCGAGCGAGCTCGGAGTCGTCGACCAGCAGGGCCACCCGCCGCCCGGGGATGTCGAACTCGATGAGGTCGCCGTCCTGCACCAGGCCGATCGCCCCGCCGGACGCCGCCTCGGGCGACACGTGCCCGACGCTCAGCCCGCTCGACCCACCGGAGAACCGGCCGTCGGTGATCAGCGCGCACTTCGGCCCGAGGCCCACTCCCTTGAGGTAGGCGGTCGGGTAGAGCATCTCCTGCATGCCGGGGCCGCCCTTGGGGCCCTCGTAGCGCACCACGACGACGTCGCCCTCGACGATCGCCCCACCGAGGATCATCTCGACGGCCTCCTCCTGGGACTCGGCGACCTTGGCCGGTCCGGTGAAGGTCCACTGGTGCTCGGGCACGCCGGCGGTCTTGACGATGCAGCCGTCCGGCGCCAGGTTCCCCTTGAGCACGGCGAGCCCGCCGTCGGCGGTGTAGGCGTGCTCCACGGAGCGGATGCATCCGCCCTCGGCGTCCAGGTCCAGCGACTCCCAGACGTTGGTCGAGCTGAATGCCTGCGTGGTGCGCACCCCACCGGGGGCCGCGTGGTACAGCTCGAGCGCCCGCTCGCTCGCCGACCCGCCGCGCACGTCCCACTCGGCCAGCCACGCCTCGAGCGTGGGGGAGTGGACCGCGTGGACGGTGTCGTCCATCATCCCCGCGCGGGCTAGCTCGCCCATGATCGCGGGCATCCCGCCGGCGCGGTGCACGTCCTCCATGTAGTAGCGGTGCGAGCTCGGAGCGACCTTGCAGATGCAGGGCGTGACCCGCGACAGGCCGTCGATGTCGTCCTGGTCGAAGTCGATCTGCCCCTCCTGCGCCGCGGCGAGCAGGTGCAGGATCGTGTTGGTCGACCCGCCCATCGCGATGTCCACCCGCATCGCGTTGGCCAGCGACTCCTTGGTCACGATCGAGCGCGGCAGCACCGACGCGTCGTCGTCGCCGTACCAGCGGTTCGCGAGCTCGACCACGAGCTTGCCGGCGTCCAGGAACAGGTCGCGCCGCCGCGACGCGGTCGCCAGCGTCGAGCCGTTCCCGGGCAGCGCCAGACCCACGACCTCGAGCAGGCAGTTCATCGAGTTGGCGGTGAACATCCCCGAGCACGACCCGCAGGTCGGGCAGGCGTTCTCCTCGATGGAGGTGATCTCCGAGTCCGAGACCTCGCGGTCCACGGCCTTGACCATCGCGTCGATGAGGTCCAGCCGGGACTGGACCTTGCCCTCGTCGCCGACGACCACGCGGCCGGCCTCCATCGCACCGCCGGAGACGAACACGGTCGGGATGTTCAGCCGCAGCGCGGCCAGCAGCATCCCGGGCGTGATCTTGTCGCAGTTGGAGATGCAGACCAGGGCGTCGGCCTGGTGCGCGTTGACCATGAACTCGACCGAGTCGGCGATGACCTCGCGGCTGGGCAGCGAGTAGAGCATGCCGTGGTGGCCCATCGCGATGCCGTCGTCGACGGCGATCGTGTTGAACTCCCGCGCGATGCCGCCGGCCTCCTTGACCGCTCCCGCGACCAGGTCGCCCATGTCCTTGAGGTGCACGTGCCCGGGCACGAACTGGGTGTAGGAGTTCGCGATCGCGACCATCGGCTTGCCGAAGTCGTCGTTGGTCAGACCGGTCGCGCGCCACAGGGCGCGGGCGCCGGCCATGTTGCGACCGTGGGTGGTGGTGCGGGAACGGAGCTCGGGCATTGGGGACCTCGGAGGACGTACGTCGACGCCGTGCCGCGTAGCGGGTACCCGCCGGGCGGCATCAGGCGACCGGATGTCGCGGTGACCCCAGGCTAACGCCGCGGACCACCGACGCCTTCCGGAGGGATCGCTGCGCGAGACGGCGCGCGGGGCCCACCCGGCAACGTGGCCACCGCCCGGACCCGCCGCCCGGGGCACGGCGACGGCGCGCGCGACGGCCAGGACCAGGGCGTCGCTCAGGTCCGGCACGAGCAGCGTCGCTGCTCAGAGCCTGCCACGCCCCCCGGACATGCCGCCTTAGTCTGGTGGGGTGATCCGACACGTGGTGGCCTGGACCATGTCCGGCGAGACGGCCGAGGCCCGACGCGCCAACGCCGAGCGGGTGCGCGACGCGCTGGAGGCGTTACCCGCGACGGTGCCGGTGATCCGACGCCTCGAGGTGGGCCTGGACGTGCGCGACAAGCCCAGCAACTGGGACCTGGTGCTCACGGTGGACCTCGACGACCTGGGAGCCCTGGAGGCCTACCGGGTGCATCCCGATCACGTGGTGGTCGCGGACCTGATCGGCAGCCTCGAACGCACCCGGATGTGCGTGGACCACGAGGTCTGAGCGCCGCTCAGACGGTCACGGACTCGTCGTCGCCGGTGACCCTCGCCGAGCCCCCGCCCGCCGTCAGGTCCAGCTCCACGGTGAGTGACCGGCCCTGGTCCGCCCCGACCCCCGCCGACCGGTACACGAGGCGCTCGTTGGCGGTCTCGACCACCTCGGTGCGGGCGTCGGCCAACCACGGGTGCCGCCTGCGCATCCCCACCAGCACGCGGGTGGTCTCGACCATCCACCCGCCCAGCGGCGACAGCCCCGCGGGGGAGTCCGGCAGTGCGGGCCGCACCGCGTCGTCGCCGCCGATCCGCTCCTCCTTGACCCCACGCAGCGCATCCTCGTCGCCGTAGTACAGCGACGGCGACCCGCCCACCGTCATGAGCACCGCGAGCGCGAGCACCGCCCCACGGTCCCCGACCGTCGAGGCGATCCGCGTCACGTCGTGGTTCCCCACGAAGGTCATCGGTCGGAAGTGCTCGACGAACCCGGTGTGCCGGTCCAGCGCCCAGGCCAGCTCGAACAGGTTCCGGTCCACCAGCGAGCTCCAGATCGCCTTCCAGAGCTCGTACTGGGTCACGCCGTCCAGGCCGCTGCGGGCGACGAGGTCGACGTAGTCGCCGTGGATCACCTCGCCGATCACCGTGACGTCGGGGTGGGCGTCCCGCACGCGCGGCAGCACCCGCGCCCAGAACTCCGGCGGCACGGCGTAGGCCGCGTCCAGGCGCCACGCGTCGGCGCCCGCGTCGAGCCAGCGGGTCATGATGCCGGCGACCAGGTCCGCGACGGCGGGCTCGTCGTGGTTGAGCGCGACGAGCGCGTCGTGGCCCTCGAAGGTCGCCGGGCGCGGGCCGCCGGGCGCGGACCAGTCGATCCGGAACAGCCGCGCGGCATCGGACACGGGCCCCTCGGCCAGGGCACGACGGAACAGCGGGTGCTCGACGCCGACGTGGTTGAACACCCCGTCGAGCATCACGCGCAGACCGAGGTCGTGGGCGCGGGCGAACAGCCGTTCCAGGTCGGCCTCGTCGCCGAGCCTGGGGTCGACGACGTCGTGGTCGGTGGTGTCGTAGCCGTGGCTGCTGCTGGCGAACACCGGACCCAGCTGGATGCCGGTCAGACCGAGGTCGGCGGCGCGCTCGATCCAGGGCGTCAGGCGGTCAAGGCGGTGCACGACCTCGCCGGCCGCGTCGGCGCCGCGGCGCTCACGGATCGGCGCGCCGACCGCGCCGAGCGGGTAGACGTGCCACCAGAGGTCGACGCGGGTGTCCCTGCTGCTCATGCCACTCCTTGCTGAGTCCGCCTCATCACATTGTTGAGTCTGACTCATTTCGACTAGTCTCGCAAGGTGCCCACCCGGATGCCGCCAGACGAGCGCCGCGCCGCGCTGCTCACCGCGGCCGGCGAGGTGTTCGCCGCGGCGAGCTACGCGGACACCTCGGTGGCCGACGTCGCGGCGCTGGCCGGCGTGTCCGAGCCCCTGGTGTTCCGCTACTTCCCCACCAAGGCGCACCTGCACGCCGCCGTGGTCCGCGGCTGGGCCGAGGACCTCGCCGCCCGGCAGGACGCAGCCGTCGCTGCGGTGCCGGCCGGCGCACCGGTCCGCGACCTGGTGCGCGCCCTGCTGGCGGTGCTGGCCGACGACGCGGCATCCGGCGCGCGATGGTGGCTCGAACCCGACTCGTTCCCCGCCGCGTCGGTCGCGGTGGTCGCTGCCGCCCGGCAGGCCCTTGCGGCTCGCCTGCACGCACTGCTCCCTGCGCACTGGCAGCGCCACGACTACGCCCTCGAGGCCTGGCCGGGCTTCGTCGAGGCCGCCGTGCGCACCTGGGCGGGCCGCGGCTCCCCCACCGACGAGCGCGGCCACCTGGTCGAGGCCGCGCTCGGCGCGCTGGAGGGCGCCCTGGGCGACTGGGGCGGCTGAGCTCTCGGACGGGCCCCCGACGGCGCGTGCCCTCCCGCTGCCCGCCGCGACGCGGGATCATGCCCCCATGGCCGCCGACGAGGACGCCCGGTCCGGACACGTGATCGTGCACGGCCTCGAGGGCCTCGGGCTGCGCGTGGTCGAGCACCTGGTGGCCCTGGACGTCGAGGTGGTCGCGATCGACGACGGCGCGCGGCCGGGCGCGGTCCAGGCCGCCTCGGCCCTGGGCGCGACCGTGGTGCAGCACGTGGACGGCGCCGGCGCGGCACTCGAGGCCGCGGGGCTGCGCGAGGCGCGGGCCGTGGTGTGCCTGTCCTCCACCGACCTCGGCGCGCTCGAGACCGCACTGCTGGTCCGGCGCCTGCGCCCTGAGCTGCGGGTGATCGCCCAGATCCGAAACCCGGCGGTGGCCCGGGCCGTGCAGGCCGACGCGGGCGTCCTCGTGCTCGACGTCGCGGCGATCGCGGCGCCGGCGATCGTCGAGGCGTGCCTCGGCGCCCAGGGGCACGGCCTCCGCGTCGGCGACGAGGTGGTGCAGGTCCGTACCGCCACCGCGCCGCGGGACGGCGTGCTGCGGGACATCTTCGGCGAGGCGCTCGTACCGCTCGGCGTCCAACGCGCCGCGACGGACGGCGAGACCGTGGTCTGCCCGGGCCGTGACCTCGAGGTGTCGGCCGGGGACCAGGTGAGCCTGCTGGGGCAGGCCACCGCGTGGGACCAGGTGGTGCCCCCGTCCATGCCGCCCGCCCCGCCCGCGGGCGCCCGGCACCCCGGCTCGCCCGGCGGCGAGCACGAGCCGGGAACCACCGCCCTACGGCGCTGGGGCCGGTCGGTCGCCAGCGCGACCGACGTCCGGCTGCGGCGGGCCCTGCTCGCCCTGACCGGCCTGTCCGCCACTGCCGTGGTGCTCCTGATGATCGGCTACCGCGAGCCGGACGGCACCCGCATGAGCCTGCTGGACGCGCTGTACTTCACCGCCGAGACGGTGGCCACGATCGGCTACGGAGACTTCAACTTCCGCGACCAGTCCACCTGGCTGCGGGCGTTCGCCGTGGTGCTCATGCTCGCCGGCGTCGTGCTTGCCGCGACGACGTACGCACTGCTCACCAACCTGCTGGTCTCCCGCAGGCTGGAGGAGTCCCTCGGCCACGGGAAGGTCACCGGGCTGCGCGGGCACGTAGTGGTGGTCGGGCTGGGGTCGGTGGGCGCGCGCGTGGTGGAGTCGGTCGCGGCGACCGGGACGCCGGTGGTGGTGGTCGAGCGCGACGAGGACAACAGGTACCTCACCCTGGCCCGCGCCGCGGGCGCGCGGCTGGTGAACGGCGACGCCACGCTGGCGGGCACGCTCGAGCTGGTCAACCTCAACCGCGCCAAGGCGGTCGCGGTGCTCACCAGCGACGACCTGACCAACCTCGAGGTCGGGCTCGCGGTACGCGACTCGCTCGGGGACGCCGACGACATCACCGTCGCGCTGCGGCTGTTCGACCGCCGGTTGGCCGGCACCGTCCGCCAGGCGTTCGGCCTGACCGACGTGCGCTCGACCGATGAGCTCGCCGCGCCGTGGTTCGTCGGTGCGGCGCTCGGCCTGGACGTGCTGGGCACCTTCTACGCCGGTGACGTCCCACTGCTCTACGCACGCGTGCAGGTGACCCCCGGCGGCGGTCTGGACGGCGCCCGGGTCGACGCCGTGACCGGACGCAGCCGCGTGCTGGCGGTGCGCTCCCCGGGCGAGCCCACCTCGCACCGCGTGGTCCGGCGATGGCACACCCTGCACGCCGGCGACGAGGCGTTCGTCGTCGGCCCGCACGAGGAGCTGCTCGGGCTGCTGAGCCGCGACGCGGTGCCGGCCTCCGGCGGCGACACGCCGGCGTGAGGCCGCCCGCACCCTCCCTGGCGCGCGCGCCGTGACCGTGTCGGCGCCCGGCGCGAGACTGGGCCGATGGACGTCGACGGACCCGGGACCGATGCGCTGGGCGGCCTGCTCCTGCCGGACGCGGCGGCGTGGCGGGACTGGCTGGTCGAGCACCACACGACCTCGCCGGGGGTGTGGCTCGCCCTCACCAAGAAGGGCGGGACCGCCACCGCCCTCACCTACGAGGACGCGTTGGCCGAGGCCCTGTGCGTCGGCTGGATCGACGGTCAGCTCCAGCGCCGGGACGACGCGACGACGTTCCAGAGGTTCACCCCGCGCCGGGCCCGCAGCCCGTGGTCGGCGCGCAACGTCGAGAAGGTCGAGCGCCTGACGGCCGAGGGCTGGATGCTCCCGGCGGGGCTCGCCGCGGTCGAGGCGGCCAAGACGGACGGCCGCTGGGATCGCGCCTACGGCGGCGCGCGCGCCATGGAACCCCCGCAGGACCTGCTCGACGCCCTCGCCGCCGAGCCGAGAGCGCAGGCCTGGTGGGACGTCCTGACGTCGGCCAACCGCTTCGCGATCTGCTACCGCCTCCAGGACGCCAAGCGGCCCGAGACCCGCGAACGGCGCCTGGCCCGGTACGTCGCCGATCTGGCCGAGGGCCGGCCGCCCTACCCGCAGAAGCGCCGCCCGGAGAGCACCTGAGCCGTCGGGCGGGAGAAATCCGCGTGACCTGACGCCGGGACGTCGGGCACCGTCGTGGCATGGACACCTGGATCGTCACGTCGGCGCCGACGCCGACGAGCCTCGACGACCCCGAGGCCTGGGCGCTGCACGGCATCTCCGCCGTCTCGCACGCGGTCGACGCGGCGCTGTGGGGGCACAGCGACACGGCCTTCTCGGCCCGGTTCCTGCTGAGCCGCCTGACCGAGCAGACCTACGCCCGGCGGATCTTCCTCGCGGCCACCACGGCCGACGGGGTCGGCGACCCGGACGCCGTCGTCGGGTACGCGTCGGTCATCATGCCGAGCCAGGGCAACGACCACGCCGGCTTCGTGGACGTGGTGGTCCACCCGGCCCACCGCGGCGCGGGCGTCGGCACCGCGCTCCTGAGCGAGGGCGAGCGCCTCGTGCGGGCTGCCGGGCGAGCCACCGTGATCTCCTGCAGCGAGCACCGCGGCGAGCCCGCTCCCGACGACCCCGACGCCCTGGTGGCACCCACCGGGTCCGGCCGGATCCGGGCGACGGACCCCGGCGCCCGCTTCGCCATGGCCCACGGCTACACGCTCGGCCAGGCGGAGCGGTACTCGGTCCTCGAGCTGCCGGTGGACCCGGCACACGTGGCCCGACTGCGCGCCGAGGCACAGGCCCGCGCCGGGTCCGGCTACCGCCTGGTGCGCTGGCGGGACCGGGCGCCCGACGAGCACGTCGAGGGGCTCGCCGTTCTCGAGACCCGGATGAGCACCGACGCCCCGAGCGGCGAGGTCGACTACCGCGAGGACGTCTGGACGGTCGAGCGGGTCCGCGACCACGAGCGGCGGATCGCCGAGGCGAACCACGGCTTCCTGGTCGTGGCCGCCCAGCACGTGGCGACCGGTGAGCTCGCGGGCTTCACCATGCTCGAGTACGTCCTGGACGAGGACGAGCCCGTGTTCCAGGAGGACACCATCGTGCTGAGCGAGCACCGCGGGCACCGCCTGGGGATGCTGCTCAAGGCCGACATGCTCCAGTGGCTCGCCGCCGAGCGACCTGCCGCCCGGCGGGTGCACACCTGGAACGCGGAGGAGAACGCGTACATGCTGGGCATCAACGTGGCGCTGGGTTTCCGCCCCGTCGGCGTCGCGGGCATGTGGCAGAGGGTGAGCCCGACGGAGGCCTGAGCAGCCCGCGCTCACCACCGCGCGAGGGTCGTCGCTGCAGTCATGGGATGACATGTCGAGCCAGGCGTGAGAGACTGACCGGCGAGTGATGCGCGATCTGCGCGTCCCTACGTCGTGGAGCACCGGCGGGCGAGAGCCCGTTTCCGCCGCCGCGAGCCCCGACCTTCCCCCGCCGGAAAGGCACCCCATCTTGTCTGCAACCCTGTCCGAGTACCCGTCTGCCCCCACCACCGCCGGCTTCGCCGCGCTCGGCGTGCCCCACTCGCTGGTGCGTGTGCTGACCGCCCAGGGCATCACCGAACCGTTCCCCATCCAGACCGCGACGCTGCCCAGCACGCTCGACGGTCTCGACGTCCTGGGCCGGGGCCGCACCGGCTCCGGCAAGACGCTGGCCTTCGCCCTGCCGATGGTCGCGCACCTGACCGGGGCCAGGGCCAAGCCCGGCCGGCCCCGCGGGCTGATCCTCGCGCCGACCCGCGAGCTGGCCAACCAGATCGCCGCGACGTTCGAGCCCCTGGCCCACGCCGTACGGCTCCGGGTGACCACCGTCTACGGCGGCGTGTCCCAGCGCCGCCAGGAGCAGGCGCTCGCCGCCGGCGTCGACGTGATGATCGCCTGCCCCGGTCGGCTCGAGGACCTCCTCCAGCAGGGCGTGGTGTCCCTGGCCGACGTGGAGATCACCGTGCTGGACGAGGCCGACCACATGGCCGACCTGGGCTTCCTGCCCGGCGTGCGGCGGATCATGGCGGCCACCCCGCCGCGCGGCCAGCGGCTGCTGTTCTCCGCGACCCTGGACCGCGGCGTCGACCAGCTCGTCCGCCAGTTCATGCACGACCCGGTGCGCCACTCGGTGGACTCCGAGGAGTCGCCGGTGGTGGCGATGACCCACCACGTGTTCACGGTCGCGGACGTCACGGCCAAGCGCGACGTGGTGCAGCGGCTCGCGTCCGGCACCGGTCGCCGGCTGCTGTTCACCCGCACCAAGCACCAGGCCAAGAAGCTCGCCAAGCAGCTCACCCTCGCCGGGATCCCGGCGGTCGACCTGCACGGCAACCTCAGCCAGCCGCAGCGCGAGCGCAACCTCGCCGCGTTCTCCGACGGCACAGTCCGGGTGATGGTCGCCACGGACATCGCGGCACGTGGCATCCACGTCGACGACATCGAGCTCGTGGTGCACGTCGACCCGCCGGCCGAGCACAAGGCCTACCTGCACCGCTCCGGCCGCACCGCGCGGGCCGGCTCCGGTGGCGACGTCGTCACGATCGTGCTGCCCGAGCAGATGGGCGACGTGCGCGCCTTGACCCGGGCCGCCAAGATCACCGCGCAGCCGACGCCCGTGCACGCGCAGGCCCCGCACCTGGTGCGGCTCGTCGGCGAGATCGCGCCGGTCGTGACACCCACCGCGCCCCCGATCTCGGGGGTGCGTGGCGGCGGCGAGCGCGGCGGCTCCCGCGAAGGCGGCCCGGGCAGGCCCCGGGGCGGTCGCGGTCGACGCGGGCAGGGCTCCGGTTCCGGGCAGCGCACCGGTGGCGCGCAGCGTCACGGCTCGGAGCAGCGGTCCGGTTCGGCGCAGCGCACGGGCTCCGCGCCCGCCAAGGCCGGACGGCCCGCCGCGGCACCAGGGACCGCATCCGCGCGAGGAGCGGCACCGGCGGGCGCCCGCCGCAACGCCGCCGTGGAGCTGTCGATGCGCGGCAACGCCGGGCGCCGGCGCTCGCGCTGAGCCCGGCCGCCGTCAGCCGACGCGGGCGACGCCGCCGGCCACCGGGCGCAGCCTCAGCGAGGTGCCCGGCCGCGGCAGGTCGGCGGCGCCGGAACGGCCGGAGGTGCGCTCCACCAGCGTGACCTCGCCGACGCCCTCGACGTCGGCCGCCAGCTCGACGACCCCGCGACGGAACCCCGCCGCCCGGACCGTGGCGACCAGCGGCCCGTCGTCGGCCACCTCGAGCGATGCCGGACCGACCGCGAGCAGCGGCGCCTCGCCGCCGTCCCGCGCCACCCCGGCCGCGAGTGCCCGGGCCACCGGCCCGCCGTCGTCGGCGACGAACGCCTCGTAGCCCAGGAACTCAGCGACCCGCCGCGTCGCGGGCGACTGCCACAGCCGCGGCGGGGTGTCGACCTGGAGCAGCCGGCCCAGGTCCATCACCGCGATCCGGTCGGCGACGGCGAACGCCTCGTCGTGGTCGTGGGTGACGAACAGCGCCGTCGTGCCGGTCGCGACCAGTGCCTCGCGCACCTCGTCGGCCAACCGCTCGCGCAGCGCACGGTCCAGGGCGGACAGCGGCTCGTCGAGCAGCAGCAGCCGCGGCCGCGGCGCCAGCGACCGGGCCAGCGCCACGCGCTGCCGCTCGCCGCCGGACAGGGTCGACACCGCACGGTGGGCGAACCCGGCCAGGCCCACCAGCTCGAGCAGCTCGCTGGTCCGCTCGGCCCGCTCGCGCGCCGGCACCCGCTGCATCTGCAGGCCGAACGCCACGTTGCCCGCCACGTCACGGTGCCCGAACAGCTGCCCGTCCTGGAACATCAATCCGAACCCGCGCCGGTGCGCAGGCACGCCGGCCAGGTCCTCGCCGTCCCAGGTGATCCGCCCGGCCGCGGCCGGCTCCAGGCCCGCGACCGCGCGTAGCAGGCTGGACTTGCCCGAGCCCGACGGCCCGAGCAGCGCGACCACCTCGCCGGTGGCCACGTCCAGGTCCAGGTGGTCGACGGCGGTCGCGACGGACCCGTCGTCGTCCCGGTAGAGCACGACGAGGTCCCGCACCGCCAGGCCGCCGCTCACACGTCGCTCCCCTGCGTGCCGCGCAGTCGCTCGGCCAGCGCCATGACCACCGCGGTCAGCCCGGCGAGCAGTACCGACGCGGCCATCGCGGTGCCGAGGTTGTCGGCCCCGGGCCGCCCGATCAGCCGGTAGATGAGCACCGGTAGCGTCGGGCTGTCGGGCCGCACCAGGAACGACGTCGCGCCGAACTCGCCCAGGCTCACCGCGAACGCCAGCCCCACGGCCAGCCCCAGGGACCGCGCGGCGACCGGCCAGTCCACGTGGCGCAGCACCCGCGACGGCGAGGCGCCCAGCACCGCGGCCGCCTCGTGCAGCCGGGTGTCGATCGCGCGCAGCACGGGCAGCACGGTACGCACCACGAGCGGCACCGCGACCACGGCCTGGGCGATCGGCAGCAGCATCGGCGAGGCCCTCAGGTCCACATCGAGCCCGAGCGGCCGGTTCAGGGTGACCAGGATGCCGAAGCCCACCGTCACCGCCGACACCCCGAGCGGCAGCATCACCACAGCGTCCAGCGCCCCGACCGCGCGCCGCAGCCCGCGCGAGCGCGGCCGCCGCGAGGCGATCAGGGCCACCAGCCCGGCCACCACCACCGCGATGAGCGTCGCGTCGACCGCGACCCGCAACGACGTCGCCGCCGCCTCCCAGCCCGACGCCCCGAGGCCGAACCCCCGACGGCCCAGCGCCGCGTAGTTGCCCACACCCCAGCCGTCCCTGGTGTGCAGGGAGCGCAGCACGAGGGTGGCCATCGGCAGCCCCAGCAGCACCACGACGACGGCCGCCGTGACGCCCGCCGCCCAACGGTCCCCGCCGCGCGCCTGCGGGCCGTGCAGGGCGAGCGCCGGCACCGCGTCCGGCACCCGGGTCAGCGCCTGCTCGCGCCGGCGGCGCGCCCGCCCGGCCACCCAGAGCGCCGCGGTGACCACCACGAGCTGCACCACGGAGAGCACCGCCGCCGCGCGCAGGTCGAGGAACTGGGTGGTCTGCACCCAGATCTCGGTCTCGACGGTGCCGTACCCCACCCCGCCGAGCACCAGCACGACCCCGAACGCCGTGGCGCAGAACAGGAACACGATCGAGGCCGCTGAGGCGATCCCGGGCGCGAGCGCCGGCAGGGTGACCGACCAGAACGCCCGCGCCGGCGAGGCACCCAGGGCGCGCGCGGCCTGCTCGGTCCGCGGGTCGAGCCCCGCCCAGAAGGCGCCGACCGTGCGCACCACGACCGTGTAGTTGAAGAACACCAGCGCGGCGACGACCCCGGCGAACGTGCCGTCCCAGCCGAGGAACGCCAACGGCCCGGACCCGCTGAGCACCGACCGGAACGCCACGCCCACCACGACCGTCGGCAGCACGAAGGGCACCGCGACCAGTGCCCGCAACAACCCCTGGCCGCGGAACCTTGTCCGGTAGAGCAGGTGCGCACCGGGCACACCCAGCGCCACCGCGACGGCGGTACCCACCGTGGCCTGCCCCAGGGTGATGCCGATGACCCGCCAGGTGTGCGGGCGGCTCATCACGTCCGCGAACCCGGACAGGTCCAGCGCCCCGTCGGTCCAGAACCCCCGCGCCACCAGCCCGACGACCGGCAGCGCGAAGAACACCGCGAGGAACGCCAGAGGCACGGCGGCGGCCAGACCCCACAGCACCACGCGCCCCGGACGCCACCGTCCGGGCAGCGCGCGGCCGGGTCGCGGCCACGCCACCGCACTCATCGCGGGCTCACGTCAGCCGACCACCAGGTCCGTCCAGGCCTTGAGCCAGGCGTCGCGGTCGGCCGCGATGTCGGCGGGGGCCACCGTGTAGGGCTTGTCGGCCATCGGCGCGAACTGCACCCACGACTCGGGCAGCTGCACCGAGGAGTCCACCGGGTAGACGTACATGCTCTCCGGGATCGCGGCCTGCACCGCGGGCGACAGCAGCCAGTCGACGACCTTCTTCGCGCCGTCGGGGTTCTTCGCGCCGGCCAGGACGCCCGCGTACTCGACCTGACGGAAGCAGGTGTCCAGCAGCGCCGTGGTGGGCGCCTTCTCCGCTCCGTCCGGCACCTCGTACGGCGGGGACGAGGCGTAGGAGACGACCAAGGGCTTGTCGCCGTCGCTGGACGGGCCGGAGAAGTCGACGTAGTAGGCGTCGGACCACGACGCCGCGACGTCCACCTTGTTGTCCACCAGCTTCTGCCAGTAGGCCTGCCACCCGTCCGCACCGAACGCGCCGACGGTGGCCAGCAGGAAGGCGAGCCCGGGCGACGAGGTCGCCGGGTTCTCCACGACGAGCAGGCCCCGGTACTCGGGCTTGGTCAGGTCCTCCAGGGTCTGCGGCACCGGCAGGTCGTGGTCGGCGAACCAGGTGACGTCCGCGTTGACGCACACGTCACCGACGTCGATCGGGCTCAGGTCGCCCGAGTCGCCCACGACGTACTGCTCGGCCCCGGCGGGCAGGCTCGCCCGATACGGCGCGAGCACCCCGGCGTCGATCGCCCGCGAGGCGAACGTGTTGTCGATGCCGAACACGGCGTCGCCGATCGGCGCGTCCTTGGTCAGCACGAGCTGGTTGACCATCGAGCCGGCGTCACCCTGGGTACGCACGTCCAGGGTCAGACCGGTGTCGGACTCGAACTGGGAGATGAGGTCGTCCGGCAGCGCGAACGAGTCGTGCGTGACGAGCACGACGGTGCCTCCCGGCGACGCGCTCCCTGGCGCGCTGCCGCCGGCGGACGAGTCGGGCTGGGTCGCGGAACACCCGGCCAGGGCGAGGGCGCCGACGGCCAGGCCCGCGGCGATGATGCGGCGGTGCATGTCTCCTCCTTGTGTACAGGAGGGGCGCGCCGCTCGCCGCACACCGGTGCGGGTCGCGACGCCTGAGAAATCCCGACTCCCTACGCCGGTACCAACCGGATCAGGTTCGAGGGTCTGCGGTCACCCGCACTCTCAGCGTCGGTGTCCGGCTCGCCGGACGACGCTCCCCTGTCGTTCGGCGCCACCCTACCCCGATAGGCTCGTCACGCCGCCACGGCGGCGGCGGGTGGGGACTCAGGGAGCACTCATGGCACGGCGCGCTCAGCTCTTCGTCGCGACCCACGCCGGGGCTCTGGCCAGGGCGGACGCCCTGGACTCCGGCCAGCGGCCGCAGTCCGAGACGCCGCACGTCGAGCTCGCCGACCTCGGCGCCCTGGACCTGGAGCTGCTCGGTGAGGAGGCCGCGCGGGCCGTCCGCTTCGGCCGCGGCGACCTCGAGCCGGCCGAGGTCGACCTCGCCCACGAGCTGCTGTTCAGGCTTCCGCCGTTCCTGGTCGAGGTGCTCGGCGAGCTGAGCCGGGTCGAGGACCCGGACCTGCCGCGCGAGGTGGCCGACGCGTGGTCCGCGTCCGCCGAACGCGACCCGCACGAGGGCGACCCGCTGCCCGTGGTACTGGGCATCGTGGGCGTGGTGGTCGCCGCCGAGCAGGTGGGCCGCGGCGTGTACCTGTGGGTGTCGCAGACCTGAGCCCGGGCTGTGCGCGCCGGCCGCGGCGCCGCTAGCGTGGACGCGCACCCCCGACCGATCGAGGAGGACCTGTGGCCGAGGAGCAGACCGAGTCGAGGATCGCCAAGATCGTCGGGCTGGTGGCAGCTGCCGGCGCGGCCTGGCTGGCCGGCAAGCTCATCGACCGGCTGTGGAGCAAGGCCTTCGGCCACACTCCGCCCAAGCCGGACGACAGTTCCGACGACATCCGGTTCTCCGAGGTGGTGGCGGCCGCGGCGATCTCCGGCGCGGTGGTCGGCGTCCTGCGCGCGAGCGCGACCCGCGGCGCGCGCAAGCTCGTCCACTGAGCCCCGCGCCCCCGCGCGCGACTCCGCGTGCGACTCCGGCGTGCGAGTTCGGTGGTCGGAGGCGAGTTCGGTGGTTGCGACCACCGAACTCGAGCGCCCACCACCGAACTCGGCGGACGGGGCACTCGGGCGCGGGTCAGCCCGCCCCGTGCTCGTCCTCGGCGGCGGCGCGCAGGTCGTCGGTGAGCTCGTCGACGACGAGGGTCGAGGAGTCGACCTTGCCGGTGCGGTAGCCGGCCCGGGTCACCATGTGCGCGGCGACCGGCGCGGTGACCATCTGGAACAGCGCGACGAGCACGAGCATCCAGGCCGCCGGACCCCAGCGCAGCCGCAGCGCGACCCCCAGCAGCATCAGCAGCAGGCCCAGCACCTGCGGCTTGGTCGCCGCGTGCGACCGGGCCAGCAGGTCCGGGAAGCGCACCAGGCCCAGGCCGGCGGCGAACGCCAGGGCCGAGCCGGCCAGCAGGCAGACCGCGGCGAGCACGTCGAGCACCGTCGTCATCGCCCGTCCCCCTCGGTGTCACGCGGGTCGCTCGCGGTGCCACGCGCGTCGCTCTCGGTGGCCGTGCGGTCGATCCGCCGGACGTCACCCTCGGCGCCTCCGCCGTGGTGCTCTGCGTCGGTGTCGCGGCGCTCGGCGTCCTCGGCGTCCATCCGGTCGAGCTCGAGGGCGGCGACCTCCTCGCGGGTCAGCACCCGCCCCTCGCCCTCGGGCTCGACGGCGGCGAACCGGGCGATCGCGACGGACCCGACGAACCCGATCAGGGACAGCGCCACGAGCACCGGGACGGTGTCCGTGCGGCGGGTCCACGCCGCGTGCACCGCGACTGCGCCAACCAGCACGGCGGTGAGGGTGTCCAGCGCGATCGTGCGGTCCAGCATCGACGGTCCGCGCTCGGCCCGGACCAGCGCGAGAACCGCGGCGGCGGTGAGCAGCGCTGCGCACAGCACCACGACGACGGTCATCGGCGCACCTCCCTCAGGCCGGCGGCAGCCAGCTCGTCGTCCGAGCCGAGCGCGCGCAGGACCCGCTCCTCGATGGCCAGCACGTCGGCGTGCGCCACCGCCAGGTCCGCGTCGGCGACGTCGAGCAGGTGCACGTACAGGACGCCGTCGTGCCGGTGCGCCTCGACCACCACCGTGCCCGGCACCAGCGAGCACAGCTGCGCGGTCAGGGTGAGGTACAGGTCGGAGTGCGACCGCAGCCGGACCCGGATCACCGCCGAGCGTGGCCGGCGACCGTTCAGCGCGAGCCAGGCGACCTGGAGGCTCGCCACCACCAGGTCCCGAACGAAGTGCACCACCAGGTGCAGCAGGCCCAGCGGGCGCACCCGACCGTGGAAGTCGATCGTCGGCATGGGCAGCGCACGCACCGCGACCACGGCGATCAGCAGGCCGGCGAGCACGTTGGCCACCGACAGGTCGCCCCACAACGCGACCCACACCGCGGTGAGCCACACCAGCGCCAGGACGTGGAAGCCGGCGCCCGGACGGCGCCGCGGGTGCAGGCTCACGGCGTCACCGCCCCGGCGTCGGGGGCCGCGACGACGTCCACGGCCGGCTCACCGGCGCCCGCGGAGGCGTTCTCGGTGACGTCCGCCGACTCGCCCTGGCCGCGCTGGCCGTCGGGCAGGACGGCGAGCACGTACTGCCCACGGTCGCGCAGCAGAGCCGCTGCGCGCTCGGTGTACCCGTACAGCGGGCCGGCGATCACCGCGATGATCACGCCGAACGACACGAGCACTGCGGTCGAGCCGACCATCCGGCGCGGCAGGCGCACCTGCGGCAGGTTCTCCGGTACGGGCTGCCAGAACGCCTTGTTCCAGGCCTTGACCAGGGCGTACAGGGTCAGCAGCGAGGTCACCACGCCGCCCGCCACCAGGACGAGGGCGAGCGGGCGCCCGTCGGCGACGCCCGCCTCGATCAGGCCCACCTTGCCCAGGAACCCCGAGAACGGTGGCACGCCGGCCAGGTTCATCGCGGGGATGAAGAACAGCACGGCGAGCACCGGGGCGACCTTGGCCAGCCCCCCGAGGTCGTTCAGGGACGTCGACCCGCCCCTGCGTTCCACGAGGCCCACCACCAGGAACAGCGCCGTCTGGACCGTGATGTGGTGCGTCACGTAGAAGATCGCCGCGCCCAGCCCGGCCTCGCTGGACAGCGAGATCCCGAAGAGCATGAAGCCGATGTGGCTGACCAGCGTGAAGGACACCAGGCGCTTGATGTCGTTCTGCGCCACGGCACCCAGGATCCCGACCAGCATCGTCGCCAGAGCCAGGGCCATGAGCCAGCCGTCGAGCAAGCCACCGGGGAACAGCAGCGTCTGGGTCCGGATGATCGCGTAGACGCCGACCTTGGTCAGCAGGCCCGCGAACACCGCGGTGACCGGCGCGGGCGCGGTGGGGTAGGAGTCCGGCAGCCACGCCGACAACGGGAAGATCGCCGCCTTGATCGCGAACGCCAGGAGCAGCATCACCTGGAGCACCATGCGCAGGCCGGGGTCGAGCTCGGGGATCCGCAGCGCGAGCTGGGCGAGGTTGAGCGTCCCCGTCGCGGCGTACACCACGGCGATCGCGGTGAGGAACAGCAGCGAGGACAGCAGCGAGACCACCACGTAGATGGTCCCGGCGCGGATCCGCTCGCCGGTGCCGCCCAGGGTGATGAGCACGTACGACGCCGCGAGCAGCACCTCGAAACCGACGAACAGGTTGAACAGGTCGCCGGTGAGGAAGGCGTCGGCGACGCCCGCGGTCAGGACCAGGTAGGTGGGGTGGAAGATCGCGACCGGCGTCTCGGCGTCGCCGTCCTCGACGCCCTGCGCCAGGGAGTACACGAGCACCGCGAGCGTCACGGCGAAGGACACCGTGAGCATCAGGGTCGAGATGCGGTCACCGACCAGGTTGATCCCCACCGGCGCGGCCCAGCTGCCCAGCTCGGTGACCAACGGGCCGGAGTCGGCGGCCACGAGCAGCGTCACCGACGCGGCCAGGGACAGCGACAGGGCGATGACGCTGATCACGCCCTGCGCGCGTCCGTGCCGCCACAGGGCGAGCGCCAGCCCGGCGCCGAACAGCGGCAGCACCACGGGAATCGGCAGGAGCCAGCTCAGGTCGGTGGTCACTCGCGCCCCCCGACGTCGCCGGTCTCGTCGTGCACCTCGGCCGCGGCCTCGTCCAGGGACTCCGGCTCGGTGCCGACGTCGGCGTCGGTGTAGGCGGCCCGGTCCAGCGCGGCCCGGCGGGCGACCCGACGGTCCTCGAGGTCGTCCTGGACCTCGTCGTGGCCGTTGAGCTGCCACGACCGGTAGGCCATCGCGAGCAGGAAGGCCGTGACGCCCAACGTGATGACGATCGCGGTGAGCACCATCGCCTGCGGAAGCGGGTCGGACATCCGCTCGGGGTCGGTCATGCCGACGATCGGCGGCCCGCCCGCGGCTCCGCCCGCGAGCAGCAGGAGAAGGTTGACCCCGTTGCCGGTGAGGATGAGGCCGATGATCACCCGGGTGAGGCTCCGCTCGAGCAGCAGGTACACGCCGGTCGCGATGAGCGCGGCGACGACGATCACCAGGGTCAGGCTGGGCGCGGTCACGGGCGGGCTCATCGGACCGCCTCCGTGGTCCGGTTCGCGCCCGCGTCGCCGTCCTCGGGCTCGATCTCGATGTGCCGGTCGATCTCGGCGCCGAGGCTGCGCAGCACGTCGAGCACCAGGCCCACGACCACGCCGAACACCCCGATGTCGAAGAACAGCGAGGTGACCAGCTTGACCTGCCCCAGCACCGGCAGGTCGAACTGGAGGATCGTCGACTCGAGCACCGACTGGCCGAACAGCAGGGCCACCAGCCCCACCCCGGCGGACAGGAACAGTCCCGAGCCCAGCAGCAGACCCGGGTGCACGGGTGCGGCGTCGCCCAGCTCGTACCGCCCACCGGCGAGGTAGCGCACCGCGAGCGCGATGCCCACCACCAGTCCAGCGACGAACCCGCCGCCGGGCGCGTTGTGGCCGGAGAAGAGCAGGAACACCGCCACCACGACCATGGTGTGGAACAGCAGCCGGGTGGCGATCTCCATGATCACGCTGCGCCGCTGCGGGTCGAGCGTGGAGCTGCCGGACAGCCAGTCGCTGTGCAGTCGCGCGGGGCCACCGGCCTCGACCGAGGCCTCCCACCTGGCCCTGGCCTTGGCGCGCAACGGCGCCATCACGTCGGCGTCCTCGCGCCACACGGCGCGCTCGGCGGGGGCCCGGGTTCCGGTGCGGTCCAGCTCGGCACCACGACGGCGCAGGAATATCAGCGACGCCACACCCGTGGCTGCCACCAGCAGCACCGAGATCTCGCCCATGGTGTCCCACGCGCGGATGTCCACGAGCGTCACGTTCACGACGTTCTTGCCGCCGCCGAACTCGTAGGCCTCGGCCGGGAAGTCCACCGAGACCGGCGCGGCCGTCCGGGCCAGCGGCATCACCAGCGCCATGCCGGCCACGGTCACGCCCACAGCCAGCCCGACGGCCACCCGCACCCAGCGGCTGGCGGCGAGCGGTCGCACCGAGAAGTACGGCGGCAGGCGGCGCAGCACCAGGACGAACACCACCAGGGTGATCGTCTCGACGAGCACCTGGGTGAGCCCGAGGTCGGGCGCCCCGTGCACCAGGAACAGGGTCGCGACGCCGAACCCGCTCACCCCGGCCAGCACCACCGCCTTGAGCCTGCGCCGGGACCGGGCGGCCAGGATCGCCGCCACCACGGCCAGGGCGCCTGCGATCGCCTGGACGGGGGAGTCCCACAGCCGCAGGTCAGCGGGGCCCGGCAACCGGCTCCCGCGCAGCAGCGACCAGCCCACCGCGAGCACCATCACGATCATGACCGTGCCCAGGTACAGCGGCAGCGAACCACGCTGGGTGGCACCGGTGACGTCCGCGGCGAGCCCGTCGAGCCGGCGCATCGACCGCCGGTAGATCAGGTCCACGTCCAGCGGCCACGGCCGGCGCCCCTGCCAGATCTCGACGGCGGATCGCTGCCAGAACAGCAGCACGCCGCCGGCGAGGATGCCCACCGTGAACAGGGCACCGGTGACGCCCGCCCAGAGCACCAGGTGGCCGGGCTCGCCGAGCACCTGGTCCGCGTACGGGCTCAGCAGGTGCTCGCCGAGGCCCGGGACCAGCCCGGTGACCAGCCCGAGCACGGCGAGTACCAGCGCCGGACCCACCAGCAGCACCGAGGGCCGGCGGAGCACGTCGGCGGTGGGAGCGTCCGCTGCGGCCGCCGGACCCACGCCGGGCGCGGGCTCCTCGCCGGGCAGGACGCGCTTGGCGGCGAAGGCTCCCCACCAGAACCGCAGGCCGTAGGCCACGGTGAGCACCGAGCCGACCACCAGAGCCGCCAGCACCACACGGCCGGGCCACGACGCGTCGTGTCGCAGCGCCTCGATCGCGGCCTCCTTGCCCACGTAGCCCGCGAACGGGGGCACGCCGATCATCGACGCCGTGGCCAGGCCCGCGGCCAGGGCCGTCATCGGCACAGCCCGGCCCACCCCGTGCAGCCGGCGCAGGTCGCGGGTCCCGGTCGCGGCGTCGACCACGCCGACGGACAGGAACAGCGCGGACTTGAACATCGCGTGCGCGCCGAGCATCGCCGCCCCGGCCAGCGCCGCCTCCCGCGTGCCGTACCCGACGAGCATCACGAGCAGGCCCAGCTGGCTCACCGTGCCGAACGCGAGCACGAGCTTGAGGTCGTACTGCCGCAGCGCGCGGTAGCCGCCGACGAGCAGCGTCCCCGCGCCGAGCGACAGGACTGTCACCTGCCACACCGCGAGGTCGGCGAACGCGGGGGCGAAGCGCGCGACGAGGTAGACGCCGGCCTTGACCATCGCGGCCGCGTGCAGGTAGGCGGAGACCGGCGTCGGCGCCGCCATCGCGGCCGGCAGCCAGAAGTGGAACGGGACCAGCGCGGACTTCGTCACCGCGCCGGCCAGCAGCAGGCCGACCGCGACGACCACCCCGGTGCCGGACGGCGGGTCGGCGACGATCTGCGAGATCCGGTAGGTGCCGGCGGCCTCGCCCAGCAGCACGATCCCGACGAGCATCGCCAGCCCGCCCGACGTGGTGACGATGATCGCCTGCATCGCCGCGCGCCGGGAGGTCTTGCGGTCCGCGTAGTGCCCGATGAGCAGGTACGACGTGACGGTCGTCAGCTCCCAGAACACGTAGAGCAGCAGCAGGTTGTCGGTGGTGACCAGGCCCAGCATCGACCCCGCGAAGGCGGTGAGCGTGCCCGCGAAGCGGCCGAGGCCGGTCGCGTCGGCCTTGAAGTAGACCGAGGAGTAGACCATCACCGCGGCGCCGACCCCGCCGACCAGCATCACCATCAGCCAGGACAGCGTGTCGACCCGCAGGTCGATCGCCAGACCCAGGTGCGGCACCCACGCGGTCTGCGACGTCGGGACATCGCCGGCGGCGATCGGGCCGGCGTGCGCCAGAGCCCACACGAGGGCCGCGCCGGGGACCAGGGCGAGCAGCCAGAACACGCGCCGCCCGGCCACGCGCACCATGACGGGCGCGGCGAGCGCCGCGACGAGGTGCAGTGCGAGCAGCAGCAGCAACGTCCGCTCCGTCCGTCGAGGGGCGAGGGCGGGAAGTCGGACCAGCCTACCCGGCGCCGGCCCGACCCACCCGTGCGCCTCCCACCCCCGCTCCGCCCCCGCGCCCGCCCCGCCCAGATCGGGGTTCTGCGCCGAGATCGGGGTGCACGGACCCCCGATCTCGGCTGGACATCCCGATCTCGGGGAAGTAGCGCCTCCCCCCGACACACCGTTCGGGGCGGACGGGATCGCGGCGTACGTCGGGCGGCGGCGGGGCGACGGGGGCGGGCGGGGCGACGGGGGTCGGGTAGGGGGTGGGCGGGGCGGGGGTAGGGAGGGCGGCTAGTTTGGGCGCGTGTCCGGACTCCAGGTGGTCGCGCTCGTGCTCGCGGTGGGCGCGACGGTGGTCGGCGCGGGCATGTTCGTGCGGGGTGCGGCGGCGATCGTCCGCATGGTGCGCCGTGGTGCGCCCGCGCCGGATCGCACCCGCGCTCCCGGGCGGCGCACGTGGCGCGCGATCAGCGAGATCCTGCGCCACGAGCGGTTCGCCCAGCGGCCGGGGGTGCGTGCGGCGCACTGGGTGGTGATGCTCGGGTTCCCGCTGCTGTTCCTGACGCTGGTCACCGGGTACGGGCAGATCGTCGACCCGCGCTACGTGCTGCCGGTGCTGGGCACCTGGCTGCCGTACGAGTGGACGGTCGAGCTGTTCGCCTGGGGCGGCCTGGTCGGGATCGTGACGCTGATCGTCCAACGCCAGCGCCACCATCCGCGACGGGGCGCGGCGGCAGTGGCCGGTGAGTCGGCCGCGCGACGCGGCGCGGGCGGGGCGCTGCTCGGCCCGGAGGGCGCGCGGGCGTCGCGGTTCTTCGGCTCGAACGCCGGGCAGGCGTACCTGGTCGAGGGCGTCATCCTCGCCGTCGTGGTCGCCGTGATCGGCTTGCGCGCACTCGAGTACGCGCTGGGCGCGGGACGCGACCTGGGTTGGACCCTGTTCTCCAACGTCAGCCCGCTCAGCGACGAGCCCCTGAACCTCCTCGACGCGCAGTGGTGGCACGCCACCACCGGGCCTCGGCAGGCGTTCGACATCCATTACCCGCTCACGTCGTGGCTGGGCGCCCTGCTCAGCCGCTTCCCGATCGGGGCCCTGGCGACGGCCGTCGTCGTGCTCGCGACCGTCAAGATCGTGGTCTCGATGGCGTGGATGGTCGCGGTGGGCCGACGTCCGGCGATGGGCGTGGCCTGGCACCGGTTCGTCGCCGTGGTGAACGTGTGGGCCCGGCGGCGACCGGAGGGTGGGACGGCGCTCGGAGCCGCGGCCCCGCTGCGCGCGGCGGACGGCACGCCGCTGGACCTGACGGCGCTCGACGACCTGCCCGAGGACCTCGCGCTGGGCGTGGGGAAGGTCGAGGACTTCACCTGGAAGGGCCTGCTGGACCTGGCGAGCTGCACCGAGTGCGGCCGCTGCACCGAGCAGTGCCCCGCCTGGAACACCGGCAAGCCGCTGTCGCCCAAGCTCGTGGTCACCGCGCTGCGCGACCACGCCTACGCGACCACGCCGTGGCTCACCCCCGCCGCCAACCAGCCGACCGAGCCCACCGGCGGGACGTCGGGCACCGGCGTCGTGCCCGTGGTCCCCGGCCGGTCCGGCTCGCACGCCGACCTCGACGTGCTGTCCCTGGTGGGCGACGTGGTCACGCCCGAGGCGCTGTGGGACTGCACGATGTGCGGCGCGTGCGTGCAGCAGTGCCCGGTGGACATCGAGCACGTCGACCACCTCCTCGACCTGCGCCGCAACCAGGTGCTGCTCTCCGGGGTGTTCCCCACCGAGCTCGGCCAGATGTTCACCAAGCTCGAGCGGCGCGGGAACCCGTGGGGCATGCCGGGGCGCACCCGGATGGCCTGGGCCGAGCCGCTGGACTTCCCGGTGCCGGTGGTCGGCGGGGACGTCGAGGACGCGAGCGGCCTGGACTGCCTGTTCTGGGTGGGCTGCGCCGGCGCCTACGACGAGCGCGGCCAGCAGGTCGCGCGCGCGGTCGCCGAGCTGCTGCACGCCGCCGGGGTGAGCTTCGCCGTGCTCGGCAACGCCGAGGGCTGCTCGGGCGACCCCGCCCGCCGGGCCGGCAACGAGGCCCTGTTCCAGGCCCTCGCGCACCAGACCATCGAGACGCTCGACACGGCGAAGGCGAGCCGGATCGTCACCACGTGCGCGCACTGCTTCAACACGATCGCGAACGAGTACCCCCAGCTCGGCGGGACCTACTCGGTGGTGCACCACACCGAGCTCCTCGAACAGCTCGTGGCCGAGGGCCGCCTGACGCCGGTGAACCCGTCGGGGCAGCACGTCACGTACCACGACCCGTGCTACCTGGGCCGGCACAACCAGGTCTACTCCCCGCCGCGGGCCCTGCTGGGCGCGACGGGTGCGACGCTGACGGAGATGCCGCGCACGGGCGAGCGGTCGTTCTGCTGCGGTGGGGGCGGCGCGCGGGTCTGGATGGAGGAGACCTCGGGCCGACGGATCGCCGGCGACCGCGTCGACGAGGCGTCCGGGACCGGCGCCGACGTCCTCGCCACGGCCTGCCCGTTCTGCACGGTGATGCTCACCGACGCGTCCCGCTCTGCCCCCGCCGGCGCGGGCAGCCGTCCGGTGGTCCGCGACGTCGCCGAGGTGCTGCTGGACGCGGTCCGTCCGAGCACGCCGATGTCCGACTAGAGGTCCGCGGGGTCGATCACGAACTCCATCATGTCGGTGACCTCTCCACCCACGGCCGCGTGCAGGGCCCGCGCCACGGCGTTGACCAGCGGCGCCGTGCGGCCCCGCGCCACCCGGTGGTCCACGCCCGGCCGCTCCGCGCGGAGCTCGGCCAGGTCGTCGGGCTCCCAGCTGACGCGGTAGGCGATCGCGCCTCCGCTCGCCCACGGCACCCCGGCGAGCACGGGGGGCACCTCCTGGGCACCACCCACCTGGACCGCGAGCTTGCCGTCGGTGTCCAGGTCCGCCAACAGGCCGTACGCGCTGCGGGGTTTGGGATCCAGGAGGACACGGAGGTCGTGCTCCTCGGCAGCGGCGTGCAGGGCGGCGCGCTCGGCCGGGTCCAGGTCGTCCGCGCCATGGACCGGGACACGTCCGGTCCCGGGCGGCGGCCCCGCCCAGTCCCGGCCCAGGTCCAGCCTGGCGCGCGGTACCGCCCGGCGCACCACGGCCAGGCACGCGTCCGGCTCGAGCCAGATGTCGCTCCACACCGTCAGGTCGACGGCGGCAGCGGGGTCGGGGACGAGGACCACCCCGGTTCCGGCGACCCGAACGGCACCGCCGAGGCGGCGTGCCGCGGCTACCAGCCACGCGATCGCCCGCTGCTCGTCGCGCACCGGCAACCCGTCGGGGAAGGCGCGCGCCAGCCCGTCGATGTCCGAGGTCCCGGGCCACGGTGGCTCGCCGCGCTCGTGCGGGCCGCGCAGCAGGTACCCCTGCGAGCCCGCAGACGGTAACCCGAGCAGCCCGCGCAGCTCGCGCTCGATCCGGTACGGACCCTCCAGGCTCGAGTGTCGGGACAGCCGGAGCACGCCCAGCACGGTGCGCCGGCGGCTGCGCGGGTCGGGCGCCTCGGGCGCCTGCTCCCAGCGCGCGGCGGCGAAGCGGCTGGTGGCGAGCACCTCGAGCTCCTCGGGGAGCACGTCCGCGGAGAGCACCAGCAGGTGCACGTCGGTGACGGCGCCGGGGGCGAGCGGGACGGGCATGGCCTGATGCTAGGTGGCGGTTGTTGCGGCGGGGCTACGCCGCCGCCGATCCACACGCGACCTGCACGAGCGGGCCGCCGCGCCGCTCACCGCGTTGTGCCCCGCGCCGGTGGCACCGATCGTGGGTCGAAGCCGTAGGGAAGCTCCAGCCGGTGGTTGGCCATCAGCTCCGCGTCGGCGAGGAGGTCGGCGGTCGGGCCGTCCGCGACCACTCGGCCGTCGTCGAGCACGACGGCGCGCGGGCACAGCTGGAGCGCGAACGGCAGGTCGTGGGTCGCGACCAGCAGCGCGGCGTCCAGGCCGTCGAGGATCTCGCCCAGCTCGCGGCGCCCCGCCGGGTCGAGGTTCGACGTGGGCTCGTCGAGCACCAGGACGTCGGGCCGCATCGCGAGCACCGTGGCGATCGCCACCCGACGGCGCTGGCCGAAGGACAGGTGGTGCGGGACGCGGTCGGCGTGCCCGGCCATCCCGACGGCCGTGAGCGCCTCGGCCACCCGCGCGTCCAGCTCGGCGCCGCGCAGGCCGAGGTTGGCCGGGCCGAAGGCCACGTCGTCGCGCACCGTGGGGCTGAACAGCTGGTCGTCGGGGTCCTGGAACACCAGCTGCACGCGCCGGCGCACCTCGCGCAGAGTCGTCGGACCCACCTCGAGCCCGCCCGCACGCACGGTGCCGGCCGAGGCCCGCAGGATGCCGTCCAGGTGCAGGGCGAGAGTGGTCTTGCCCGCGCCGTTGGGCCCGAGCAGCGCGACCCGCTCGCCCGGCCGGACCTGAAGGTCGACGTCGTGCAAGGCGCGCCGACCGTCGGGGTAGTCGAACGTCAGGCCGCGCACGTCGAGCGCAGGCTCGCTCACGGCAGCACCCCTCCGACCGCCGCGCCCACCAGCACCGCGAGCGCCGCAGCCGGCAGGCTGAGGGCGACCGCCCACTGACGGGCGCTCGCACCACCGTCGGCGAACGCCGGCATCCGGCCGGTGTACCCCCGCGCGAGCATCGCCTGCTGGACGCGTTCGCCCCGCTCGTAGGTCCGCACGAACCGGGTCCCGACCCCGCCGGCCACCGCCGCGAGCCGGTCGCGCGCCCCACCGCCGCCGCGAGCCTCGCGGGCCAGGCGGGTGCGGTGCAGCTCCTCGGCGATCACCACGACGTACCGGAGCATGAAGGACAGGATCGCGACGAGCACCGCCGGCAGCCGCAGGCGCTCGAGCCCGGCCAGCAGTGCCCTGGCCTCGGTGGTCGCGGCCAGTATCACCGCAGCGAGCAGGCCGACGGTGGCCTTGACCAGCAGGGTCGCCCCGCCGAGCAGCCCGGCCTGGGAGACCGTGATCGGGCCGAGCTGCGTCGTCGGCCCGGTGGCGACGACGGGCATGAGCAGCGCGAACACCACGAACGGCAGCTCGACGCTCATCCGGCGCAGCAGGATCCCGCCCGGCAGACGTGCGAGGCTCGCCACCAGCGCCACGAGCGCCGCCTGCACGCCGAGCACCGTCCAGGCCCCGGCGGGCGTCAGCACCACGGCGAGCACCACGAGCAGCACGGCGACGACCTTGGTCTGCGCCGGCAGGCGATGGACCGGGCTGTCGGCGACCACCAGGAGCCCGTCGGCGGGCTGCGGCACGGGCACCTCAGTCCACTGCGGCGGCCCGCGTCGCGCGGCCCCCGCGCATCCACCGGGCCGCGAGCGCGAGCAGTAGGCCGAGCGCGACGGTCACCAGCGCGCCGACCACCCCGGCGACCCCGCCGGAGACCCACGGGTTGGCCAGGCCGCTGACCGCGTAGTCCGCGAGCGGGCTGCCGGCGGCCGCCGAGTCGCGCGCTGCGGTGCCGAACCCCATGGACGCGGCGATGTGCTCCAGGCCATCGGGGTTCGTGCTGGCCAGCAGGCTCGCCGCGCCGGCCACGACCAGGGTGGCCACGCCGCCGATCGCGAGAGTCCGCCGTCCCAACCGCACGGTCGACGGCTGCGGCGCGCCACCCTCGGGCGAACCGACGCGCGCGTCGTCCGGGGCGGCCGTCGGCAGGTGCCGGACGAGGTGGACCAGGTCGGGCCGGGTGGCCACCACGGCGGTCAGCAGCGCCGCTGTGATGAGCGCCTCACCGACCCCGATGACCAGGTGCCAGCCCACCATCGCGGTCCCCAGCCGGGCGAGCGGGATCTCGACGGTGCCGCCGATCGCGTACAGCCCGGTAAACGCCAGCGCTGCGGCGGGGACGGACACGAACGCGCCCACCGCCGCCGCGGGCGCCACGCTGCGCGGCCGGGCCGGGAGCAGGCGCAGCACGAACCGCGCCACCACGTACCCGACCACCACGCCGACGACCGCCATGGTAATCACGTTGGTGCCCAGAGCAGTCAGCCCGCCGTCGGCGAACAGCAACCCCTGCACGAGCAGGACCGCAGTGAGCACCACCACCGCCGTCCACGGCCCGACGAGCGCCGCGGCCAGCGCGCCACCGAGCAGGTGCCCGCTGGTGCCGGCGCCGACCGGGAAGTTCACCATCTGCGCCGCGAACACGAACGCGGCGGTCAGGCCGGGCAGCGCCGGGCCCGTCTCGGCGATCTCCCGCTCGGCACGCCGCAGGGCGGTTCCGACCACGGCGATCGCGACCACGCCGGTGGCGACGGAGGTCGGGACGTCCAGGAAGCCGTCGGGCACGTGCATGCGCCCGATCATGCCGTCTTGCACATGACTTGCAAGAGGGACGCAGGTCCCGACCTCGCCGTCAGTCGCGGCCGACGGCGCGGCACGCCGCGCAGCGACCCACCACGGTGACCTGGACGTGCTCGACGTCGAACCCCTCGGGCACCTGCTCGGCCCAGACCTCGGCCGACGGCCCGGCCAGGTCCCACAGCGACCCGCACACCCGGCAGTACAGGTGCGCGTGCGGCGGGTGGTTGCCCAGGTGGTAGGTCCGCCCGACGTCGGGGACCTGCGTCGCCCAGACCAGCCCGGCCTGCTCGAGCGACTCCAACGTCCGGTACACCGTGGTCAGAGCCACGCCGTCGTCGGCCATCTCACGGTGCAGCGCCTCGGCGGTGAGGTGGTCACGCGCGGCCATCACGCCGAGCAGCCGCAGCCGTGGGGCGGTGGCCCGCAGGCCGTGCGCGCGCAGCAGGGCGCGGGGATCGTCGGGGTGGGCGTGCGGCTCGGCGAGCGCGGTGTGCCGGTGGATGTGCGCGCCGCCCACGCTCAGACCTTGGTGCGGTGGAAGTTCTGGAACGACCGGGAGGCGGTCGGCCCGCGCTGGCCCTGGTAGCGCGACCCGAAGGCGCCCGAGCCGTACGGGTGCTCGGCCGGCGAGGACAGCCGGAAGAAGCACAGCTGGCCGATCTTCATGCCGGGCCACAGCTTGATCGGCAGCGTCGCGACGTTGGACAGCTCGAGCGTCACGTGCCCGGTGAAGCCCGGGTCGATGAAGCCGGCCGTCGAGTGGGTGAGCAGCCCCAGCCGCCCCAGCGAGGACTTGCCCTCCAGGCGCGCGGCGACGTCGTCGGGCAGGGTCACGGCCTCGTAGGTCGATCCGAGCGCGAACTCGCCGGGGTGCAGCACGAAGGGGTCGTCGCCCTCGGGCTCGACGAGGCGGGTCAGGTCCGGCTGGTCCTCGGCCGGGTCGATCACCGCGTACTTGTGGTTGTCGAACAGCCGGAAGAACCGGTCCAGCCGCACGTCGATGCTGGACGGCTGGATCATCGCCGGCTCGTACGGGTCGAGCGTGATGCGCCCGGAGTCGAGCTCGGCCTTGATGTCGCGGTCGGAGAGCAGCACGGGGTCACGGTAGCGGCTGGGCGCCGCGCGTGGCCGTGGCGCGGCCCGCTCCCGAGACGGTCAGGGCAGGTCCACCGACATCGGCCACAGGGTCCACAGCGTGCTGCGCAGCCGGCGCGGCTGCTGGAGCACGGTGCGCACCTGGAACGCGATGTCCTGCGGCTTGAGGAACTCCTCCAGCGCCGGGTCGCCCTCGGTGCGGCCCGCGCCGATCGCGAACTCGGTGCTCACGCCCGCCGGGCACAGCGCCGTGACCCGGATGCCCTCGCGGCGCAGCTCGCGGTCCAGCGCGCCCGCCAGGCCCACCTGGCCGTGCTTGGTCGCGGCATAGACGGCCTCGTTGCCGTCCCCGCGCAGCCCCGCGACGCTGGCCACGATGACGATGTCGCCGCCGCCGCCCTGCTTGCGCATCTGCGGCACCGCGGCGCGCACCGACCACACGGTGCCGGCCAGGTTGACGTCGAGCATGCGCTCCAGGTCGTCGTCGGAGGCGTCCTCGATGCCGCCGTACATCCCGATGCCCGCGTTGGCGACCAGCACGTCCAACCGCCCGAAGCGCTCGACCGCGGCGGCGACCAGCGCACGGTTGGCCTCGGGGTCGCGCACGTCGGTGGGTACCGCGAGCGCGTGGTCGGGCCCGATCTCCTCGACCAGGGCGGTGAGCCGCTCGACGCGGCGGGCGGCAAGGACGACGTCGGCACCGGCCTCGGCGAGCAGACGCGCCGTCTCGCGGCCGATCCCCGCGCTCGCGCCGGTGATCGCGACCACCAGGCCGGTCAGGTCGTTGGTCTTGTACGGCATCGTCGTCCTCCTCGGTGGGTGCGCTCACATCGACGCTAGCGCCCGCAGACGCGCGGCAGGTCTTGTCGCGGCAAGCGTTAGTCGCTAACATCGCCGTCGTGAACGAAACGTTAGCCACTAACACCGAGGCCTCGGCACCTCCACGGCCCGAGAGCGACCGTGCCGCGCGCACCCGCGCACGCCTCCAGGCCGCCGCGCTCGACCTGTTCGTGCGACAGGGCTTCGAGGAGACCACCGTCGAGCAGATCGCCGCGGCTGCGGGCGTCTCGCACATGACGTTCTTCCGCTACTTCCCGACCAAGGAGTCCGTGGCGGTGGAGGACCCGTACGACCCGCTGCTCGCCGAGGCTGTCGCCGCCCAGCCCGCGAGCCTGTCCGCCTTCGAGCGGGTGCGGCGCGGGACGCGGGACGCGATGGCCGCCGCTCCGCCGTCGGTCGACCTGGAGACCGCTGCCCGGATCGGCCTGATGTCCCTGACCCCCGCGCTGCGGGCTCGCGCGTGGGAGAACACCAACGAGACCCAGCGCGTGATCATCCAGGCTCTGGTGGCCACCGGCAGCCCACGCGCCGACGCCGTGGTCGCGACGGGCGCCTGCGTCGGCGCCGTGATGACCGCGCTGCTCGACTGGGGCGCCCGGCCCGACCCGCGCCCGTCGCTGGGCGAGTGCGTGGTCGACGCGCTGGACCGCCTGGACCCGCAGCGGCTGCTCACCGCACCCGAAGAGGAGATGTCATGACCCCGACCCCCACTGTGCGCCTGCGCGCGACCGGTGTGACCCGGGCGTTCGGCACCGAGCAGGCGCTGGCCGGCGTCGACCTGGACCTGCACGCCGGCGAGGTGCACGCCCTGGTCGGCCTCAACGGCGCCGGCAAGACGACGCTCATGCGGCTGGCCCTGGGCATGCTGCGCCCCGACGCGGGGACCGTGCGCGTCGACGTCGGCGACGGACCGGTGGACCCGGTGGGCGCACCGCCGACCACCTGGCGCCACGTCGGCCACCTCATCGAGACGCCGTTCACCTACCCCGAGCTCACAGTCCGCGAGACGGTGCGCAGCGCCGCCCGGCTGCGCGGGCTCGATCGGGCCGGGGCGGACGCCGCGACCACCCGCGTGCTGACCGAGCTCGCCCTGGACCACTGGGCCGAGCGACGCGCCCGGACACTCTCACTCGGCAACCGCCAGCGCGTCGGGCTGGCCTGCGCCGTGGTCCACGACCCGCGGGTCATGGTGCTGGACGAGCCGTCGAACGCCCTCGACCCGGCCGGCGTGGTGCGGGTGCGCCGGTGGCTGGCCGACGCTGCCGACCGGGGTGCCGCCGTGCTGGTCTCCAGCCACCACCTGGACGAGATGGCCCGCGTCGCGCACCGGATCACGGTGCTGCACCGGGGCCGTGTGCTCGGCACGCTCGACCCGGCCGGCGCCGATCTCGAGCGCCAGTTCTTCGACATGGTCTACGAGGAGGAGGACGCCGTGGCCGACACCACGACGGACCGCGAGGCTGCCACGGCGTCTCCGAGGAGCGCAGCATGAACGCGGCCCTGGGCGTCGAGGCCCTCAAGCTGTACCGCGCCCCGGCCGCCCGGGTGGCCACGGCCGTGCTCGTGCTGGTCCTCCCAGCGGTCAGCGCCTCGATGGTGGCGCTGGCCCGCTCGGGCTCCGACAGCCCGCTGGCCGCCAAGGCGCGCCCGATGCTGATCGGCACCGGCTGGGACGCCTACCTCGGGATGCTCGCGGAGATCGTGTCGGTCGCCATGCTGCTGGCGGTGGGGATCGTGCTGAGCTGGGTGGTAGGCCGCGAGTTCGCCGAGGGCACGGTGGGCGCTCTGCTCGCACTGCCGACGTCACCACGGCAGACCCTGCGGGCCAAGCTGGTGGTCACGCTGGTCTGGGCGCTGGGCTGCGGGCTGGCCGCGGCGATCGTCGCGATCCCGGGCGGGCTGGCGATCGGGCTGGGCGCTCCCGACGCGGGTGCGTTGCGAGCGACCGGACGGCTGCTGCTGGTGTCGGGCCTCATGACGATGCTCGCCCTTCCGCTCGCCTGGGTCGCGACGGTGCTCCGCGGGTACCTGTCCGGGATCTCGACGCTGCTGGGGATCGTCGTGATCACGCAGATCGTCACCGCGGCGGGCGCCGGCGGGTGGTTCCCCTACGCCGCGCCGTCACTGTGGGCCGGGATGGGCGGGGCCGACGCGGCTGCCGCGATCACGCCGGTGCAGCTGGCGCTCGCGGTTCCGGTGGGCCTGGCCGGCGCGTGGGCCGCCGCGCACCGCTGGCAGACCGCCGAGCTGGTGTGACCTGTGCCCTCGCCGGCCCAGCACGTGCCGAGAAGCGGCTTCGTGGCCGACGCACCCCGCGTAGGGTCGGGAGCCGTGAGCACCCACACCGAGGACATCCAGGTCGCCTACGACGCCGACGCGAGCGGTTACGTCCTGACCGTCGACGGCGAGCCCGCCGGCGTGGCCGAGGTGCTCCGCGGCGGCGGGGTGATGATCTTCACGCACACCGAGATCGCGCCGGAGTTCGGCGGGCGCGGCCTGGCCAAGGTCCTGCTCTCCCGCGCGCTGGCCGACGTGGCCGCCCAGGACCTGGCGGTCGAGGCGCGGTGCCACTTCGTCGCCGCGTACCTGATGAAGAACCCCGACGCGGCGCGGCGCGTCGACTGATTCGCCGGCTCCTGGAACGTACGGCTCCGGCGGGCCGGCCCCGGACAGCACGAAGGCCCTCGGAGTAAGCGTCCGAGGGCCTCGCGCGATCGTCGGACGGCAGGTCCGAGAACCCGCACGCCCCGCCCCGGCGCGGCGCCGAGCCAGCGAGCGCGTTGCCGCAGCTCGTCAGCCGGTGACGATCAGCCTTCCGGTCCGTATGGACATTCGCGACGCCGGTCGCCGCCCTCCCGGGTCGCCCCGAGTGAGCCGTCCACCGTTCTCCGGTCGGCCCAGCAGCTCCACCGAACGTTGCTCCGGGTTGCCCCTTCGCGCCGCCCGGCGGTGCCGCCGATGGGCTCCGTTCTAGTCCTCCGCACGGGCGCCTCGCAAGGGTCTCCGGGACCGGTTTCCACAGGTGGTCACCCTCCACAGCACTATCCACAGATCGTCCCCGCCGTGCGTGTGAGCGCACACAGGCCTGTGGACAAAATCTGTGGACGGTCGAGCAGGCACTCGATCGAGCCCGGCCGCTCTGCCACGCCCGCCCGCTCCACCCCGAGGACGCCGAAACCCGCGCGAGGGGCAGCGCCCTGGAGCGCACAGGAGTCCGTCGGGGAGGCGGTGCCCGCGGCGCCCGGCCGCCGCGCTGCGCCGGGTATGATCGTTCGCGCGCGCCCGCCGAGCGGGCGCCTGCGGGTGTAGTTCAGTGGCAGAACTTCAGCTTCCCAAGCTGATAGCGCGGGTTCGATTCCCGTCACCCGCTCCAGTATTTCCGCAGTTCAGAGGCGTTTCGAGCCTCTGTCGGACCTCCCTGAGACCCTTGTTCTGGTCGGCTCGTGCCATAACGTGCCATAAGGATGAGGTCCTGATCATGACCGCTTCGACCACCTCGCGCCGACACCGCCGTGCGTCCGGAGCCGTGCGGAAACTGCCCTCGGGTCGGTGGCAGGCCAGGTACACGGGGCCCGACGGGGCGATGCGGACGCTGGGGACCTACCCGACGAAGGCCGAGGCCGACCACGCGTTGGCCCACGAGGTGTCCCGGATGGCGCGTGGGGTGTGGCACGACCCGCGGTTAGGCGACCAGCCGCTCGGTGAGTGGTTCCGCGGGTGGATCGCCACGAGGGGCGACCTGGCGCCGAGCACGGCGGCGCTGTACGCGCGGCTGCTCCGGCGGTGGATCGACGCCGAGGTGCCGGTGGTGGGTGGTTCGCGGCCGCAGGTGGCGCGGCTCGGGGAGCAGTCGCTGGCGTCAGTGACGCCGGCCGCAGTCCGTGAGTGGGACGCGGCGGTGCTGGCCGAGGCGGGTCGGCGGGCTGGTGAGCGGTGGCAGCGTGCGGCCTCGACTCCGACGCGGGTCAACGCGGCGATCCGAGCGTGGGCGGTGGAGAACGGGCATGTCGTCGCGTCTACCGGGCGAATCCCGGCCGAGCTGCGGGAGGCGTGGCTCGAGGCGACGGGCGGGGTCGTGGCCGATGATCGCGCCGCGCGTCCCAACCTCGGCCACACCGAAGCCGCCCAGGCCTACCGCCTGCTGCACACCGGCATGGCCCAGGCTGTCTCCGACGGACTCATCCCCGCCAACCCGTGCGCCATCAAGGGCGCGAGCCAGCGCGACTCCCGGCACCGCGGCGAGCGACGCGTCCTGACACCCGACGAGCTGTGGGCCCTGGCCGACGCGATGCCCGAGCGCTACCGGGCGGCGGTCGTCGTCTCGTTCCTCAGCGGCCTGCGCGCCGGAGAGCTCTTCGCCCTCCAGCGCAAGCACGTCGACCTCACCGCCAGGACCGTACGCGTCGCGCAGTCGCTGTCACGACCCGGGACCGGTGGCGGCCGGTTCTCCTCGACCAAGTCCCGGGCCGGCGTCCGGACCGTGGCTCTGCCCACGGCCGCCGTGGAGTCGCTCGCCGACCACATGGCCCGGTTCACCCCGGCCGGCCGCGACGCGCTCGTCTTCGGCACCAGCACCGGCCGCCCGCTCACCGGCGGCCACCGGACCACGATGTTCCACCGGGCGCGCCGCGCGATCGACCGCGACGACCTCACCTGGCACGACCTGCGCCACTCGGCGATGACCCTCGTGGCCCTCACCGGCGCCACGCTCCCCGAGCTCATGCAACGCGCCGGCCACTCCACGCCCCGAGCGGCCCTGCACTACCAGCACGCCGCCGACGACGCCCAGCGCCGGATCGCCGATCGGCTCGACGCCGTGGTGGGCAGAGCCCCCTCCGCACACGCGGCAGGCCGTGAGTAGTTCCCTACTCACGTGAGCAGCCTCCTGATCACGTGAGACCGGCCGGGCCTGGGGCAGCGGGTCCGGTTCCAGGCCGTGCGGACGCCGCCCGGCGCCTGCAAACCGTCAACTCTCAAGGCCCGACGGAGTCGTGACCATTCCGATCGGAGCGCTCGGACCGTCGGGCATTCGCCGAAGGAGGTCAGCCGTGGGGAGTCGGCGGCGCCGGTGTGTACCCCTCGTCGGCCAACCACGCTCTGGCCCGGCCGCGGCTGCGGTCCTCGGCGAAGGCGAACCATCTCTCGGCGAGGTCCGGCCAGCGCGCGATCACATCCTTGAACCGTCGGAACGCGCCCCGGCCCGTGATGGCGTTCGCGAGCCGGTCCGCCTGGTCGGGCTCGTCGAGGTCGGCGATGAACGCCTCCATGTCCCGGTAGCCGGGGCGCGATCCCCGGGACTCGACCCACAGCCACCGCTCGTCGTCGCCGTCGCCGTCCTCCTCGTCGTCGTCATCCTCGAGGTCGTCCAGGGCCATCTCCGGCCAGACTTCCCCGGTTCGCAGGTCGAGCCGTCCGCCGCCATACGCCGGATCCCCTTCCAGGGCGGAGGCGAGTGCTTCCAGGTCCACCACGAGCGGCCGCAGGAGCGGCATCGGAGCATCCCCGAGCCGAGCCGACAGCGCCGTCGCAAGCTCGTCGTCGCCCTCCCACCCGCGCCCGCGCAGCTCCTCGACGCAGCGCCTGGCCAGGGGCATCGCGCCCTCCACGGATGCGGCCAGCGCGGTGAGCAGGCCGTCGCCAACCAGCTGGAGCCCGTGAACGGGCCAGCGGCCCGAGTCGACGAGCAACGCCACCACGGCTGGCCCGTCGCCGCGGTAGACGGCACCTCGGAGGTCAGCGCGTGGACCTGGCATGTCTCGATCCTCCCCCCACCCGCCGCGCGATCCCAGCGAACGAGCGCACCCTGCTGCCGGTCCTGACGCCGCTTGCCCCGGCCTCGACCCTGCTAGCCAGGTTCCCCGACGAGCTCGCCACGGTTCTCACCGCCCACGGTGTTCCCGCCGCGATCGTCACCACCGAGCTGAACGAGATGCGGCAGCATCGCCTGGCACCGACCGCCAGCCGCAGCGTCGTCGGGTCGATGAACGAGTTCACCTTGCACGCCGACGTCAGCCGTGGTGCTGGAACGAGCCCGGACCTGCTTGAGCTGTCACTCCAGCTGGCGACCATGCCGTGCGGCCCGCTGTACAAACGCCACGTCAGCCCCGACCGCGAACTCGCCGCGCTCGTTGGGTCCGTGGACTGAGGACGCTGCGGGTTGGTCACGTCCCGGGCGCCAGCGGGGCCCGCTACGGCAGGAGGTCGAGGTACTTCTTGCGGGCTGGCATCGCGTGGATGACCATCTCCTCGCCGCCGTCCAGGACCAGGACGACCGTTTCCAGCAGGCGCGCACGGGTGTCGAAGCCCAGGCGCAGCTCGCGATGCGGTGGTCCGGCCTCGTCGAGGGGCTCGATCCACAGCGCCCACTCGGCTGCCTGGAGGGTGTCCTCCGGCAGGACGCCGTGCTTGAGAGCGCTGCGGTGGACCTTCACGCAGCGAAGTGGGCCAGCGCGGCCCGGATCGCCTCGGACCGGCTCATGTCGTTCTTGGCCGCGGCCTCGTCGAGCGCGTCAAGCTCCTCAGCGGTCAGACGGACCGCGACGACCTGCATCGGTTCGGCCCCACGCCCCGGGCGCCCACGGCCGCGCCGCTTGAGTGCGTCGACGTCGTAGCCGGCTTCGGCCTCGTCGGCCCACTGCTGGATCTGCTCCTCGGTCACCATCCACATATCGTATGACGAAAAGGTCAGCTACTCCAAGGGTGCGCGCACGCTCACATGCCCGACGACGCGGGGGCGCTCATCTGGGTGCGCACAACGCGGCATCACCGCCACCCGGGCCCGGGGCACTGCGCTAGTCTCCCTGGCGTGTGCGCGCTCGACGCGCACACCTGCAGGTTCAGGTCCCTGGACCTGCGACTAGTTGGGGGGGAAACCAATGAAATCTGTTCGACGCTTCTTGACCGCGGCCGGCCTTGCTACTCTTCTCGCCGTTGCCGCGGCAGTCCCGGCGAGCGCCACCACCGAGTACCCCGCTGGTGGCATCTGGAACCACGGGTTCTCCGGAGTCACGCTCTACTCGAACTACTTCCACTCTTTCAAGACCCACAGGTCATCGGTGCAGACCTCGTTCGAGTACTACTCGAGTCCCTGGACTACCGCTAGCCACTGGTCGTACGCCTCGGCCCAGTCGTCGCTCACGGGCAACAAGGCCTACTACGACGTTCTCTAGGCCCAAGGTGCGACCCACCCGCTCCATCGGGTGCGGGTGGGTCGCACCTATCGAACGACAATCCTGCACTCGAACAGGGGGAGCGTACTCATGGGTGCCCGGAGATTTTTCCCAATCTTGCACAATCCCACAGTGATCGCCATAACCATTCTCGCACTTGCCGGCTGCGGTTCACCGAGCGATCCGAGCTCTGGCACCGTAACCCAGTCAGCAGCAGGAATCTCCCACGAAAGCGGTCCTCCTTCGTTCGACGGACCTTACGCGGCCGAGTTCGCGGACTTCTACTCGCGCGCAACGTCGGATTTTGTGCGCGACGTCCTGTGGGACGGCCAAATCACCGACGCCGAGTTCGCGGAAATGACCGACAGATTCTCGTCGTGCCTTGCTGATCAAGGGATCACCTTCCTTGGGTTCAACCCGGACGGTGGCCTGAGGACGTCTGTGGCGCAAAATGGCGGCGATACGCACGCCATCGTTTCCGATTGCTCGCGGTCGTCGGGTGAAGACTTCATCGGGGCGCTGCATAGCATGCTCGTGACGAACCCCGACGACCGCGACTGGTCAACGATTGTCGCCGAGTGCCTGGTCAAGAAGGGCGTCGTTCCCTCGGACTACAGCGCCGCCGACTTCGCGCAGGACGAAGCGAAGTTTGCCGACTTCGAGAGCGTCACCCCCGAACTTCGAGACGCCCTCCTGGCCTGCACTTCCGACCCTCTTGGTCTCGCAAACTAGGGGCGCGGTGATCGAGCAGCGCGAAGATAGTGCAAGATGACCAGAACTGAGCGTCACCGCCCGTCGACCGCAGCCGTGACACTCGGCGCGATGGTACTAGTGGCGATTGGAGGGGTCCTCGGTCTCGTTCTCGCACCGGAAGCGGAACCTGCGTCATTGGTCGCAGCACCGGATGTCACGTCCGCACCGGTCACATACGAGTCGTACGACGACCAGAGGGAGCTGCCTTTCGAGCTCGTGCCCGGGGCGAGCGATACCGTGACGCTCCCGCGGGCGGGGACCGTCACGACCCTCGAGTGCGACATCGGTGCCCCGCTGAAATCCGGGGACGTTCCCCTGTCCCTTGACTCGGCACCTGTCGTGGCGTTGTACACGGCCTATCCCCTCTGGCGAGATCTGCGCCCAGGGGATGGCGGCCCCGATGTTGCCGCGCTCCAGTCGGAACTGACACGACTCGGCTATGCCCCGAGCACCAGCGCTGCGATGGACTCGAAAACGGTCAGCGCCCTGAAGACCTTCTTCCGCGATCGAGGCTACAAATCACCGAGCGGATCGCTAGATCGAAACTCGATCCTCTGGCTCCCGTCTGAGAGGCTGACTGTCGCGCAGTGCCCCATCAGACGGGGGGAGTTCGTGAATGCCGGGGGCCCCGCGTTGCAGACCGGTGGAGGTTTGGCAGCACTCAGACTCGTCTCAACGTCCGATGCCCTCGCGCCGGGAGCACGAATCGTCTCATTCAACGGCTCCAGTGCACCCGTTGGCGACGACGGCGTCGTGGTGGATCCGACAATCCTTGCGTCAATCGCCGCCTCGCCCGAGTATGTAGTCGCCACGAGCCAGACGGGTGGGAGCGGCATTCCCCAAATCACCCTCACCAGCACTCTAGCCACTCCCCTCCACACCGCAGTTGTGCCCGCTGGCGCTCTCTACGGGGTCTCGGGATCGTCCGGCTGCGTCTCGTCAGGGGGAGTTGGGCAGCGTGTGACGATTGTCTCCTCGAGGCTTGGCTCGACATACGTTGTTCCGGATGGCGGCGCAGAACCGACATCCGTCGATCTGCACGCTCCGGATGATCGCACGAGAGCGGTCGGGCCGTGTTCCTGAAAATGGAAGGGCTTGGGCATTCGTTCACGGGGAAGCGCCCGTTGTTTGAGGGGGTCAACCTGCGGCTCGTTCCCGGTGTTCCGACGGCTGTGGTTGGCCCCTCGGGCTCAGGCAAGTCCACGTTGCTCTCGATCGCCGCGGGTTGGCAAGCGCCGAGCCTCGGGCGCGTCGTCAGGGACGGCATTTCCGCAGTCTCCTGGGTGTTTCAGAACCCTTACGGCGTCGCGAGGCGCACGGCCCTTGACCACGTCGTGCTTCCGCTGCTGTCCCAAGGGGCGAACCGCCCGCTCGCCGAGGTGAGGGCCAGGGAGATCTTGGCGCTCTTCGACTTGGCCGGCCTCAGCGACCGTCAGTTCCGGCGACTCTCTGGCGGCGAAGCGCAAAGGTTGATGCTCGCACGCGCGATGGCCACCCGGCCCGACCTTCTACTGATCGACGAGCCTACGGCCCAGCTTGACTTGGCCACGGCCAAGACCGTGAACGACGTGTTGGGCGGGATCTCGCAGTCGGGTGCGATCGTCTTGGTCGCTACACACGATCCACGAACCCGGGATGCATGCGCGATGGTGGTCGACCTCACCGAGTACCAGCCGACGACGGTCTCGACGTGACCGCTGGTCGGCGGCAGATGCGAGCCTCGTCCGTGGCATCGGAGGCATGGCGCAACCTCGCAAGTGGAACCTCGCGTCCGCTGCTGCTGGCGCTGTTGGCCGCCCTCCTTCTCGGCGGGCTCGCGGCGGCCGACATCCGGACCATCGTTGGGTTCTCAGCCCAGGCCGTCGCCTTCCGTGAAGCAGGCGCCGCCGTGCGTGTGCTCTCGGCGCCAGCGGCTATCAGCGGCCAGCGGTGCGACGCGCTCCGGCAGCTGCCCGGAGTGCTCGGCTCGGGAGCAACGCGGCTCGCCACCGCGCAAGCAGAGGTGCTGACTGCCCCTCGTGCCGGCATTCCGACCATTGAAGCAACACCCGGGCTCCGAGACGTCCTCGGTGTCGCGAGCGGCGCGAGCCCGGGCGTTTGGCTGTCCGACGCAGCGGCGGAGTCGTTGGGCGCGTGGCCGGGCACGACGCTGCCGACTTCACGCGGGCCAGCCAGAGTAGCGGCCCAGTACTCGTACCCGCCTGATGCTTCAGATCGTTCGCTCGCGTACGCCATCGTTGCTCCGATCCCCGCGACTGGGTACTTCGACTCGTGCTGGGTGCTTGTCTGGCCGCCATCCGTCGCGCTTGACCCTCTCGTCCGCGGCACCTACGCAGGCGACCCGGCCGATCAGTCGGTCGCCACCCTCGTCCAGCTGAACACCAAACTTGGCGCCGCTCTGGACGGCCCCGAACTGCTTGCCAGCCGGGCGACTTCGCACGCCCCCACACTCGCGGCGGCCATCGGGCTACTGCTCGGCGCTGGCGCTATCCGTCTGAGGCGCCTCGAGCTTGCTGGAGCGCTACACGCCCGGGTGCCCAAGGTGGCGCTCCTTACGCAGATCTGGCTCGAGCTGACAGCAGTGGCGGCCGCTGCGGCGCTCGTCGCGCTTCCGGCCGCGTACTGGCTCGCGTCGCACGGCAACCCGGATCCACCGTGGCCCGCATGGTTCGCCGGGCTCAGAGTGATCGGGGCGGGGACGCTGTCGACAACCATCGGCGGGCTGGTAGCGACGGCATCGACGAGTGAGAACAGGCTCTTTCGCTACTTCAAGGAGCGCTGACCGGGGTCCTCAGAGACTCAAGAGAGCGGGATGCCGAAGCTGTCGATCCGCAGAGCATCCGCCCGGGCAGCCCCTTCGTGCGAGCCGGTGCGGAGCGGTCGCGCGGCCAGCCGGGTGAGCACGCGCCGCTCGATGTCAGAGAGGTCTCGCACACCAAGGAGTCTGACAGGCTCGTCAGCTTGTCCGCTGCTGCCCCTTGGCGCGCCCCATCGGCGGCTACGTAGAGCCATGGGCGGTCGTTCGCGGGTCCTCAGATCGAGGGCAGCCCGGCTGGAACACCAACGCCCGTCGAGACCGAAACACGCACGAGCTCGCGCAACGAGTCCTCGAGTTCCTGCCGAAGCATCTCGCGGTCCGCAGCGTCCGATGAGCGCGCCAGCCTTACCCACTCGCCCAGGCGGTCACCTTGGACCACGACGCCGGCGAATCGCCGGCCGGAGGTTCGAACGACGACCTCGTTGACGAGCGGCGAGAGGAGCTCCAAGTCGGCTGCGTGGTCCATGACTAGATCGTCCTCCACCGAGTGCGCGGCACGAGGGACGTGGGTTCCGGCAGGATGCTGGCGTGAGCGATCTCTCCGACGCGGTCGAGGCGGTGCTGCGCGCCGCCAGAGGGCAGCTGCAGGCTTCGGACATCGCGCCCGTGGCCCGGACTCCCGAAACGGTGACGACACTGCTCGCGGCCGGCGAGGACGTCATTGCCTACGAGACTCTCTGCGAGAACCTCAACGAGGACGACATCGTTGTCGAGCAAGGGCTCTTGTCCTCGCTCAGGGCCGCCGCTCAGCTGGCCGGTGCCAACGTGGCGCTGATCGAGGTCCTGTTGACCTGACGCTCGGCCCCGGATCGATCCCGGGCGAACGCAGCCGCCCCCGGGTGAGGCAGGAGTCCTTCGGCGAGGACAGCCCTGCCAACGATGGCGCCTACGCTCAGGCGCGAACCGTGGCGGCTATGTCCTTGGCCGCCTGGTTCAGCTGCTCACCAGCGTCGAGCCTGATCGCCGTTTCGACTGCCCACCCGTCGGGATCGGTGGACTGCCACAGACGGACGCGGAGCCGAACGTGACCGTCGTGGGTGGCGACGATGCGCAGGTCGTGCTCGATGGACTCGTAGGCGCGCTCACCGTGCCATCCGCGCCATGAACTCGCCAGATCCTCGAAGAAGCGCGCGAGTCCTTCGAAGCCGTCCACGTAGCCCGCGTACACGGACTTCGCCGCCTGGTCGACATCGCGGATCGCCACGTCGAGCAGATCGACTCCGCCGTCTGGCAGGCGGTGGCTGCTGGTGAACGTGATGGTGATCCCAGAACCTGCGATCTGGGCGAACTGCTCCACACCTACATGATCCCGGGTTGCCGGGCACCGGTGTTCCACTCGCGCTCATCGGCTATGAGCGGGCGTTTCCGGAGGCGCGCGCGAGGCCTCGCTGCCACTGCCCGTTGGGCGCCAGCCGCGCTCCATTACGCTCCATTACCGGGTGTCACCTGGCGTCGCGCACTGTCGCCTGGTGGCGCACCGGAGCGCCGCGACCTGCGGAAACGTGCTCAGACTCCGGCCCGGGAATGGGCATCCTCCAGCTTCCCAAGCTGATAGCGCGGGTTCGATTCCCGTCACCCGCTCCAGCGTTTCCCCAGGTCAGCGGCCTGCCTGGGCTCTTCATCGGCGCCCTCGACGACGGTTATGACATTTTGCTCCATTAGCCGAATGGAGCGGCACGCGTCCGGCCGTGATAGGTGGCCAGGTCCACGAGCAGGCTGAAGTTGCACCTTCCGGTCTGCCTGAGTGTTCCCGCAGGTCACGAGGTCCGTGAGCGACCCTGCGCGGAGGGCGGTCGGGCTCGTGCCTCACAGGTTCGACGAACCCCTACAAGCCGAAGGTGTCGGCGACGGACGGGCCGGGTCGAACGCCTCCGCGCGCCAGCCGCTGTACGTTTGGCCCGACGCGTCCGAGGTGAGGGGGTTCTCGGTGAGGTGGGGCATTGCACGTAGCCGGAGCGGGCTGACTGTCGTCGTCGCTGTGTCGGCGTTGTCGGTCGTTGGGCTTGCCGGGTGTTCGGCCTCGTCCGACGAAGTTTCCCCAGATCCGGTGGTCGCCGCGAACGAGGCGGCGTACCGCGCGGCGATGCAGAAGGCCGCCGACTGCACCGCGGCGAAGGGGTGGCAGGTCGCGCCTCTGGTGCGGGAGGCCGATGGTTCGTGGTCCTTCTCGATGACCTCAGACAAGCCTCTCTCCGACGAGGACAACCAGCGCCAGGCGAGCGATTCCATGGCGTGCATCGACGAGTATGTCGATAGCACTGGGGTGTGGACGGCGTACCGGAAGTCGATGCTGCTGACGGGTGCGCAGTGGGATCAGGCGTACGGGAAGTTCGTGAAGTGCCTGGCCGACGCGGGCGTGTCTGGTGTCGCGGTGGGCGACTCGGTGCAGAAGGTCACTGCGCTGATTCCGCAGGACGGTTCTACGAAGACGATCCAGGCGCAGGCCTGCGTGAACGAGTACCGATTCCGACTCTTCAGTGACTAGGGCTCGCGGCGTGGTCGGATCGCCGGTGTCCGGCGGCCGGGGGCTACGGCTGGTCTACGGGCTGGGTGTCGTGCTCGGTGCAGTCGCGGCGGTGGGGTGTGCGTGGCTGGTGACGCGTGGCGCGCCGACGGGGTTGTCGACGTTGGATCCACCGTCGGTAGCAGTGACCGTCCCGGTCGTGGATGTACAGCTGAGGTTCACCTCTGACGCGACGGCGACCGGGCACTATGCGTCGCCGCCGAGTGTGTTGTCGGCGGGACGCGGCGGCGTGCTCACCTCGGTTGCCGTCCACCAGGGGTCGGTTCTGACGACGGGCTCGGAGGTGTACCGGGTCGACGGGTTCCCGGTGCGGGCATATGCGGCCGAGACGGTCTTCTTCCGGCCGCTTCCGCTCAAGACGTCCGGCGCCGACGTGACCGCGGCGCAAGAACTCTTGCGAGTGCTCGTCCCGGACGCCGACGTCAAGGTCGACGGAGTGGTGGGCCCCGGGACTGTCGCCGCCGTCAAGGCCTATGAGCGGGCCCAGGGCGTCGGTGCGCCGACGGGGGTCTTCGACCCGACGTGGTTCGTGCGGATCCCGTCCGAGTCCTACGACGTCGGCTCGACCACCCTGGTGGTGGGCACGTCGGCCCCAGGGCTCGGGGAGCCGGTGGCCTCGGGTGCGACGCAGCTGGCGAGGGCGGAGCTCACGCCGACGTCCTCACCTCTGGCCGGCCCCGATGGTGCATGGGTGTTCGCGTGCTCGGGCCGCCAGACGCCCGTGACCAGGAGCGGGCAGACGTGGACGTTCGATGACCTGCCCGGGTTGGCCACGCTCCTGGGACCGGCCGGTCCCGACGGGTCCAACCCGTCGTGCACCGGGTCGCTGCAGGTGGCCGATCCGCAACCGGGGCAGGGTGTGCCGCCCGCGTCGCTGGTCTACTCCGCGGACGGGTCCACGGTGTGCGTGCTCGTGCGCGACTCGGACGGCGCCACGACACCCGTAGCGATCAAGCAGCCGCAACCATCGATCGATGCACTGGTGGTGTTCGGACCCACGCTGGCGGCCGGCGCGCAGGTGGTGGTCAACCCGGCGGAGGCTGCCCCGGACGTGGCATGTCCGTGAAGTTGGAGGACGTCTGGTTCGCCTATCCCGGGATGTCCACCGACGTGCTCGCGGGGGTGACGCTGGCCGTGGGTCAGGGCGAGTCCGTGGCGGTCATGGGGCCGTCGGGACGTGGCAAGTCGACACTGCTCGGGGTGGCCGGGCTCATCCTCAAGCCGCGGGTGGGCCAGGTCCTGATCGACGGACAGGTGCGCACGCCGCGGGACGCACCGCAGCTCCTGGGACGCCGGGTCGGCTGGGTGCTGCAGGCGGTCAACCTGCTGCCCCGGCGCACGGTGCTGGACAACGTCACCGTGCCGCTGCTCGCCATGGGGTGGCGACGCCGGGAGGCCCGCCAGGTGGCGTGCGAGCGGCTGGCCGAGGTGGGGCTCGATCCTGCGGACGACCGCGAGGCCCGGACCTTGTCCGGGGGTGAGGCCCAGCGGGTCGGGGTCGCGCGCGCCCTGGCGCCCGGACCGGTGGTGCTGATAGCCGACGAGCCGACCGCGAACCTGGACGCCAGGACGGCGGCGTTGGTCGGGCGCGCGCTGTTCGCGGCCGCCAAGCAGACCGCGCTCCTGCTGGCCACCCACGACGAGGCCCTCGGTGCCCTGGCCGACCGGATCGTGCGCATCGGCGAACCACCCGAGCTGGGGGACGGCTCATGACCTGGCGGGCCCGGGAGCTCTGGACCGAAGCCCGCGCGGACCTTGGCCCACGGACGCTGGCGATCGGTTGGATCGCCTGCGTGGCACTGGCCGGCGCAGGTCTGGCGACCGCATCCCTCGCGCTCAGCGCAACCCATCAGGAGGACAACCTTCGACGCGACGGTTCCCTCGTCGTGGACGTGCAGTACCAGGAGAGCAGCGACCTGACCCACCAAAGGACGATCTCCGGCCGGGCCTGCGAAAGCCTCAACACCGCCGAGGGGGTCGAGGCAGCGGGCGGACGCCTGCTCGGCACCGCACCGGCACCCGTCACGTTCCGTGGCGGACCCGTCCTACCCGCCGTCTACGTCACCCCTCACGCCCTCCGCGTCTGGCAGCCGGACGCGGCGCTCGACGGCATCGTGATCGGCACCGACCTGGAAGGACTCGGCGCAGCGACAGTCGGCTCGCACCTGCTGTGGGCCGACGGTCGCACATCCGTGATCGAAGCCCGCGCGCCCACCAGTCTGCCGCCCTCGGTGCTGCGGTCCTCCGTCATGGTCCCGCACCTGGCCGACGCCCCCCTGGCCGAGTGCTGGATCCGGATGAGCCCCGGAAACCTCAGCGCGGGCCTGGACCTGGCCTCAGCCGTGTTCGCCCAGTCCTCGGTCGACGTCGTGCCCTGGCTCGCCGAACAGACCCAGACGATGAACCCGTCCCAGCAGTGGCACGCCATCGCCGACTGGCACCCCTGGCTGGCCGTCGCCGCCCTACTCGCCTTCATCGCCTTCATCGTCACCTGGACCCGACGGGCCGAGACAGGCATCTACCGCGCCTTCGGCACGACGAACATCGAACTGACCGTCCTGGTCAGCGCCGAGGTCGCGATCGTCGGGCTGCCCGCCGCGCTCTGGGCAACGGTCATCACCATCACAGGCACCGCGCTCATCGAGCAAGGCCCCCTCTCCACCGACCTCGTCCGCCTGATCGTCCAGGTCATCGCCTCCACGACGCTGCTCACGCTCGCCCTGAGTCCGGCAGCAGCCCGCCTGGCACTACGCGGCACCATCCTCGACCAACTCAAGGACCGTTGATCATCACCGCGACGTCGAACCGCTCCCGAACCGGGCTCGACGCGTCCATCCGCACAGCGGCCATGAGTGGGTGCCGCGCTGACAACTAGCCTGGGCTGCGTGTCTGGCGACGTTGTCCGCGTAGCGGTGGTCGTGCTGGTGCAGCAGGGTCGCGTGCTGATGGGTCACGGCGGCGTGAGAGACACTGGTACGCGGACTGTTGGGATCTCATCGGCGGACATGTCGAACCAGGCGAGACTCTGCGCGGCGCGGCCGAGCGCGAGTGCGTCGAGGAGATCGGAGTCGTCGTTCAGGGGCTGCGACCCATACCCCTGGCTTCGGGTATCCCGTCGATCGAGGTCCACGCCTTCACCGCCTGGTCCTGGCTCGGAGAACCGGTCAATCTCGCGACGGACGAGCACGACGACCTCAGGTGGTTCGCCCCGGAGGAGCTCGACGGCCTCACCCTCGCCGACCCGACGAGTGTGCCCGACATCATCAGAGCCGTCGAAGCCGCGAAGTCCTGAGCTGCGACCACGAGCGGAACACGGCACGAGCACCGACAGGGGCCATGCGCGGGCGAGAGTAGCCGCCCTCAACGCGGCGGATGGCGCATGCGTCAGTCGCTGCCGGTCGACTCGTCCGCGACGATCTCGATCTCGAAGCCGGCGTCGTCCTCGAGGTAGGCGGCGTAGTGCTGCGGGCCGCCGGCGAAGGGATGCTTGTCGGCGAACAGCAGCCGCCAGCCGTGCTCAGGCGCCTCGGCGGTCAGCGCGGCCACGTCCTGGCGCGAGCCGCCCCAGAACGCGAGGTGGTTCATCCCGCTGCGCAGCCGGTCCGTCTCCCCGCGCACGTGGTCCGGCCCGGACTCGAGTACGACGTAGGACTCGCCGAGGCGCCAGCTGTGGCCGGTTGCCCAGGTGTCGGTGACCGCGTAGCCGAGCCGGCCCAGCAGCCAAGGCCACGGGCCGTCGGTGGCGGCCGCGTCGTCGCGCCAAAACTCCAGGTGGTGGAGCAGTCCTCGTCGTGGCACAGCCCCATCCTGGCAGCCCAGGCACGCGCACCCTCAGCAGCTACCGGATAGGTTCTGCGGCCCGGGATCGGGGCGACGCGCAGCCCGCACGTCTGAGAGTCCGCATTCCGTAGCGTACAGATGCCGCAATCTGTAGTGTCTACTATCGGCTGCCTGTAGCGCAGCAGTGCCGCAATCTGTAGCGTTGGGGCCGTGGGCAACTCCGAGTCATACACCCGACGCGTGGTCGACGCCGAGCTCGATGAGCTGCTCCCGCACCTGCCTGCTATCGCCCTCGACGGCGCCAAGGGGGTCGGGAAGACCGCGACCGCGACCGTGCGCGCGGCGACCACCTACCGTCTTGACGTCCAATCCGCGCGCGAGCTGCTCGAGGCCGACCCCGCACGGCTGACCGCGGCGCCCGAGCCGATCCTCGTCGACGAGCACCAACGCTGGGAGCCCGCGTGGGACCTCGTGCGCCGGGCCGTTGACGATGACCCGCGGCCCTCGCGTTTCCTGCTCACCGGGTCCGCCACGATGCCGCACCCGAGCTCCCACTCCGGGGCAGGCAGGATCGTCCGACTGCCGATGCGGGCGATGACGCTTCCCGAACGGCTCCTGACGTCGCCGACGGTGTCCCTGGCCGGCCTGCTGACTGGCGACGCGCGCATCGAAGGCAGCACCGCCTTCACCCTCGCCGACTACACCCAAGCCATCGTCCGAGGCGGGTTCCCCGGCATGCAGACACTGCCGGACCGCCCCAACCGCGCAGCGCTGGCCGGGTACACCGATCTCATCGTCGACCGGGACGTGCCCGAGGCCGGGTTCGGGGTACGCAACCCGGCCCAGATGCGCGCCTGGCTGCGCGCGATCGCGGCCGCCACCGCGACGACGGCAACGTGGGAGACCCTGCGCGACGCCGCGAGCCCTGGGCGCTCGGAGCCTCCACCGCGTTCGACCACCGGGCCGTGGACCGACGCTCTGGCGCGAACCTGGGTATATGACCCGCTGCCGGCTTGGCAGCCTGGATTCGGCCACCTCAAACGCTTGGCGGCCTCACCCAAGCACCACCTGGCGGACCCCGCCCTTGCGTGCACGCTCCTCGCACTGACCGCCGACGACCTGATCGCCGGTGGCGCCCCGACCTCGGCGATCCCTCGCGACGGCACGTTCCTCGGCAGCCTCTTCGAGTCACTCGCGACTCTGTCGGTTCGCGTGTTCGCGCAGGCGGCTGAGGCCAAGGTCGGCCACCTGCGGCGCCGTGACGGTGACCACGAGGTCGACCTGATCGTCCACGGATCAGGCCGCCGCCGCGTTGCGATCGAGGTCAAGCTCTCCCGGTCCGTGACCGACCGGGACGTCAAGCACCTGGTCTGGCTCAAGGGCCTGCTCGGCGACGACCTCGCGGACATGGCAGTCCTGACCACCGGCGGCGACGCCTACCGCCGGCGCGACGGCGTCGCCGTGGTGCCGCTCGCGCTCCTCGGTCCCTGAGCCGCCGCACAGGCGTCAGCGCCCCGATGTCGGCCAGATCCGCCGCCGGGTCGTGTCGCGGGCCTCGAAAGCGGCGTCGAGCTTGATCTCCAAGGCCACCGCGCTGCCCTCGCCGCGAACCACGACCAGGTCGACCTCGCCGCCGATGTCGGTGCGCAGGCGGCCGACTGCGGCGTAGGCAGCTCACTCCGGCACGCGCACGCACCGCGTGACCACGGACTCCAAGCCAACCAACCAGACAGCTCCCAGGCCATAGATCAGGCAGTTCGCACCGGCTCGCACCGGCGTCGACCGGATGGGTCCAGCGAGCGGCGTGGCCGCGATCGGGTCCCGGGCGCGCTCCATTACGCTCCATTACCGGGTGTCGCCTGGTGTCGTGAACTGTCGCCAGGTGGCAGCCAGAACCGCTGTGGCCTGTGGAAACGTGCTCAGAACACGGGCCAGAAATGGGCGTCCTCCAGCTTCCCAAGCTGATAGCGCGGGTTCGATTCCCGTCACCCGCTCCAGTGTTTCCCCAGGTCAGAGCGATTTCGACGCTCTGTCGGACCTCCCTGAGACCCTTGTTCTGGTCGGCTCGTGCCAAAACGCGGCGATCCGAGCGTGGGCCGGGGAGAACGGGCGCGTGGTCGCGTCGACCGGGCGCATCCCGACCGAGCTGCGGGAGGCTTGGCTCGAGGCGACCGGCGGTGTGGTGGCGGACGATCGCGCCGCTCGTCCCGCCCTCGGCCACACCGAGGCCGCGCAGGCCTATCACCTGCTGCACACCGGCATGGCCCAGGCCGTCTCCGACGGGCTGATCCCGGCGAACCCGTTAGCGATCAAGGGTGCGAGCCAGCGCGACGCGCGCCACCGCACCGAACGACGCGCCCGGATCAACACCCTCCTGATCGACATCCAGCGCAACGGCAACGAGGGCATCGGCAAGCCCGAGGCGCTCAAGCACGACTTCGCCGGCTACTGGTCCAGGCGCATCACCGACGAGCACCGCCTGGTCTACAAGATCCACGGCAACGAGATCCGCATCGCCGCCTGTCGCTACCACTACGGATGACCTGCTCAGCGGCATGGTCGGACGCTAGCGCCGACAGCGCCATGTCCGGATGGCAGCGGCGCCCAACCGCGGCGCCGCGGACGCACTGCTCGACAAGGCCAACACGCACCTGCAGTCCGCCGCTGCGCTCGCCGCCACCGACGTCGAACTCGCCTGCGACGCGCTGCACGCCGCCAACCGCAAGGCCCTGACCGCCTTCCTGCTCGTCCAGGGGCTGCGGCCCACACGCGATGCGGGCCACACCGGCGGGTACGAGGCAGTCCGCGCCCAAGCTCCACCCACCGCTCGGTCCGACACTCGCGCCCTACACGCGGATCCGCAGGGCGAGGAACGCCGGCGACTACCTCGAGGAACTGCCGGCGATGGTGATTCCCATGTCCAGGAGGACATCTGTACCTCGTGCGGCAAGCACTACCCGCTTGTCACGAGCTTCCTCACCGGCGACAGCATGGCGTACGCGATCGCCAAGACCGCACTCGACAACCCCGACGGCCACGAGGCGTGGATCGATCTCGTCGCCGCGGCCGGTGTTGAAGCGTTGGCCCCGCATATCGACGCCAACGCTTCAACGATCGGCATCAGGCCCGGATGGAAACAGAGTGATGACCACTCCACCGATTCCCCGAACTGCCTCGCACGGGCTGGCAGGGCTGGTTGTCGATCGGGTACTAGGACACCTCGCCGCCCGCTCGAGCCAGAGGCGAAGAGCGCCGGCTGGCGCCGTTCGCCGCGCTGCGCGAGGCGACCCGCGAGCGACACCTCGAGACCCTCCACACCTGGTTGCGCCACTGGGGGTCCCGCACCGCGGTCGCCGGCGAGCTCCGGGTCCACCCCCAGACCGTGAGCTACCGGATGCGCCGGCTCCGCGAGCTGCTCGGCGACGACGTCGATGACGCCGACGCCCGCTTCCAGCTCGCGCTCGTCCTGGCCGACCGGCGCTCCTCGGGCACGGCGCACGCAGCGGTCGAGCCGGGGAGCGAACCCCGGTGGCGTGCGACCCAGCGGTAGACGGCGGCCATGGGGCGGTCGGCCACCCGCGAGCCCACCAGCCGGCCGACCGACGTCCACCACCGCCCGCCGGTCAGCAGGGCCGCCGCGACGGCCCGGTGCCCGTAGACCACGGCGCCGTCCGCGCCGACGAACGGCAGCTCGCGGGTCGCGCGCTCCGTGTCGACACCCAGACCCGGCAGGTCGACGCCCTGCATCGCGCGCACGGTCGCGGCGAGCCCCATCCGCGGCGCGAGACCGGCGACGCGCGTGCAGAAACCGCAGTCCGCGTCGTACAGCAGCAGGCCACCACGCATGCGGCCAACCTACGTCCGGCGAGACGAGTCCGACGTCCCTCGCGCACGTCTCCCGTGCGTGCCATGCTGCGGAGTCGGCACGAGCGGTGGACGCGCCGACGGTGGAGGGATGATGCGCGCACGACGCCGGATCCATGCGGCGGGCCTGGCGCTCGCCGCCGGATTGCTGCTCGCGGGGTGCGGCACGTCGCCGGCGACACCTGCCTCGGAGACACCATCGGCCGCACCCGTCTCGCAGACCCCCGCGCCGGCCGGGACGAGTGCCCCTGCCGAGAGTCCCGGCACGTCCTCCGACCCGGCGACGTCCGACCCCGGCGCCTCCCGGACCGCGACGGCGGAGCCCGTCCCGCTGTCCGCCGACGGCGTGGGCGACATCGCGTGGGACACGCCGAACGCCACGGCCGCGATCGAGAACCTGCTCGGGGCACCCACCTCGATGGACCCGTTCCCCGAGATGTGCGGCGTGTCCGGCGTCGACCAGCTCAGCTACGGCGGCGCGACGATCAACGTCCAGGACGACGCGCTGCTCTCCTGGACCATCACCCAGGCCGAGCCGGTCCCCTCGACGATCTCCCTGCCGCACGACATCGGCATCGGCACCCCGTGGTCCGAGGTCACCGCGCTGCCCGGCGCCCGGCCCGCCACCTTCCTGGAGAACTACCAGGTGTTCCAGGTCGAGGTCGACGAGGGCACCGACGCCTCGCTCTTCTACTGGACCGACCAGGACGTGCCGACCAGCCGGGTCATCCTGGTCGCGGGCCGCTACGTGCTCGGCTGCGGCTGATCGCCCGACGGCGCCGCGTCCGGGGGCACCGTCCCGAGAGCTACCGCGACGAGGCGCACCTTGAGGGTCCGACGCCCCTCGACCTCGGTGACGGCGAGCAGGTGTGAGCCGTCGCCGACCGGCACCTGGTCGCCGACCGCCGCGAGGCGGCCGAGCCGGGCCATGACGAAGCCCGCGACCGTCTCGTACGGGCCGTCGGCCAGCTCGACGCCGGTCCGCTCGGCGAACTCCTCGATGGTGATGCGCGCGTCGACCACCCCGTCGACCCCGTGGGTGTCCTCGGCGGGCTCGGGCAGGTCGTACTCGTCGCGGATGTCCCCGACGAGCTCCTCGACGAGATCCTCGAGGGTGACGATCCCGTCGGTGCCGCCGTACTCGTCGACCACGACGGCGATGTGTGCCCCCTGCGCCCGCAGCATCGACAGGGAGGGCAGCAGGCGGTTGGTGACGGGCAGCTGCGGCAGCGGGCGCACCAGCTCGCGCACCGGGCGGTCCGGGGTACCCAGCAGGTCGCGCACGTGCACGAACCCGATCAGGTCGTCAAAGTCCTCGCCGATCACCGGGTAGCGGGAGAACGGCAGGTCGCGCACCTGGTCGGCGACCTCGGCCGACGACTTCGACCCGTCGACGAACACCACCTCGCCACGCGGGCGCAGCACCTCCCCGAGCGTCCGGTCGGCGGCGTCGAACACCTCGCCGAGGATGCGGCGCTCGTCGTCGGTGAGCGCCTCGTGGCCGGCGACCAGCTCGTGCAGCTCCTCCTCGGACAGCTCCTCGAACGTCGCGCTCGGGTCGCCGCGCAGCAGCCGCACCATGGCGTTGGTCGACACGGACAGCAGCCAGATCACGGGCCGCATCAGCGAGGCGAAACGGTCGAGCGCCGGGCCCGTCGCCACGGCGACGGCGGAGGCACGCTGGAGCGCGAGCCGCTTGGGCACCAGCTCGCCGAGCACCAGCGACAGGTACGCGATCGCGAGGGTGAGCAGCACCAGGGCCACCGTGGCGGCGAGGGCCTCGCTCAGGCCGAGCCCCACGAACACGGGCGTCAGGGCCGGCGCCAGGGTCGAGGCGCCGAACGCCGCGGACAGGAAGCCCGCCACCGTGACGCCGATCTGGACGGCGGCCAGGAAACGGTTCGGATCCCGCGCCACGCGGGCCGCCCGCGCCGCACGCCCGCCGCGCTTCTCGAGCTGGGCGATCTGACTCTCACGCAGCGACACCAGCGCCAGCTCCGTGCCGGCGAACACCCCGCCCACCAGCACGAAGAGCACCACGAGGGCGAGGTCTCGCCACATCGCGCCGTCCATCAGACCCGGCCCCCCTCACGTGCGCGCCGAGGCGCGAGGTCGCCGGAGGGGCCGCCGGTACTGCAGGGATCGTCCATGAGCACGAGTAGATGGGAAACGGCGTCGCCCGGTCAACTCGGTCGTGGGACGAGTTCACCGGATCGCCGCGTGTCGTTCCCGGCGTGCTCACCGCTCGCCCCTAACCTGGGGACACAGCAAAGGCCCCTCGGAGTAAGCGTCCGAGGGGCCTTGCTGTGGACTGCGGCCTGACGAGTCCGGTGTGACCCGGTCACGTCGACCCCGCTCTGACGATGCGGCGGACCCGTCGCCCCACGGCAAGCCGCGGGCTGGTGGTCCAGCAACCACACCCGAACCGGTCCGTGCGAGCACCTGCTTCGTCATCCGCAGCTCCGCGGGTTGCCCCACGAAGAACTTCGCAGGTTGCCCCGCGAAACTGGCTCGCCGGTCTCCGACCGGGCCAGCAGGTGCGGTCCGCCGTTCCTGCCGGGTTGCCCCGACTGGAACCTCCCGGGTCTCCCCGTTCGGTCCGGCGATCCGTCCTTGCCGATGACGTATTTCTAGCCGGGCCCGACGAGGCCCCGCAAGGCCTTCCGGAGATCAATTTCGGACCAAGGGTTAGTCACAAGGTCATCCACAAGACGACCAGCGGAAACGCCGTGGATGCACAGGCCTGTGCACGAAAATTGTGCACGGCCGAGCCTTGCGTCGCCGTCAGCCGGACACGCGGTCAGCCGGACACGCGGTCAGCCGGACACGCGGTCAGCCGGAGACGTCGTCGAGGTGGTGCACGACGTCGTGCACGAAGTACTGGCCGAGCGTCTCGACCGTGAAGCGCGAGCCGTTGCTGCGCAGCCCGACGCGCTGCCATGCGTCGTCCGGCACGCCGTCGAACGCCGACGCGGCGTCCTCGCCGGCCTCGGCCAGCTCGACGCTCACCGCGGCGGGGTCCTGCTCGGCGTACCGCTCGGCGCGCGCCGTGGCGTCCTGGTCCCAGTTGTCGAACGTGGGGGAGTCCTCGGCGAGCATCAGCCGGACGCGGGCCGCGAACACCCGGTAGACGTCGCGCACGTGGCAGGCGTACTCCAGCGGCGACCACACGTCGGGCCTCGGCCGCGTGCGCGCGTCCGGCCTGGCGAGCACCACCTGCCAGCGCGGCACCGACGCCCGCACCACCGCCGCGACCTCGGTCGCCGGCAGATCGGCGGCCGCGAAGGCGCACTCAGGGCAGGGGCGCTGGAGCACCCAGGTCCAGTCCTTGGTGTCCGGTGTGATCTCGCTCATGAGGCGAGAGTAGGGACTCTCGGCACGTTTGCCCCGGTCGAACGGTGCGACAATGGTCGGGTGCCCAAGATCATCGGGGGCTCGCTGACCGAGCACCGCGAGCGGACGAGGCTCAAGCTGTTCACCGCCCTGGCCCAGCTGATGCTCGAGCGCGGCTTCGACGCGATCACCCTGGCCGACATCGCCGCCAAGGCCGGCGTCGGCCGCACTGCGCTGTACAACCACTTCCCGGACAAGGAGTCCCTGCTCCTGGCGTACATGACGTACGAGACCCAGGAGTACGTCGCGAGCCTGGAGTCCTCCCTGGAGGGCGTGGACGACCCCGTCGAGCAGATGCGCACCTACGTGCGCCGGCAGGCCCAGCTCAAGCGGGTGTACCGCCTCTCGCCGGGGCCGGACCTGCGCTCGGTCGTGTCGCCGGCCACCCAGCAGCAGCTGCGCTCGCACGCGACGCTCGTCGAGACGGTGCTGCGCCGGATCCTCGAGCGGGGCATCGCCGAAGGCGCCTTCACCGACCAGCCGATCTCGACCACGGTGTCGCTGGTCAACGCCTGCCTGTCCACCCGCGCGACGGCCGACGGCGACCCCGACGCGATTGCCGCGACCGAGGAGTTCGTGCTGCGCGCGCTCGGCGCGCAGGTGCCGGCCGTTCGCTGACGACGGGGCGACTCCGGTCAGCCCAGCAGCGGAAGCCGCAGCTGCGTGGGGGCGCCGTCGACCAGCCGCACCGGCACACCCCAGTCCTGCTGGGCGAGGTGGCAGGCCGGGAACTCGACCGCCGGGTCGTCGTCGCAGGACGCGGCCTGAGCGGTGACGTGCAGCACGCCCTCGGCCACGTCGGGATCCAGGCGGAGCGTGCGGGTCAGCTCGGTGCCGCCGCCTGCACCGTCCACCAGCAACCCAGGCGGGGACGCCGAGACCTGCAGGCGGGTGGACGGGCCGTAGCGGGTGTCGAGCTTCTGGCCAGGGGCCGGGGTGAACGCGACCTCGAGCCGCAGCTCGCCGGGCGCCAGGTCGGTCACGGGTCGCGCCGTACGGTGCGCGCCCGCGTCGAGGATCTCGCCGGCCAGCTGTGCGGGCAGCCGCAGGCGCGTGATCCGGTGCGCGGCGGACTCGACCACGAGCAGGTCGAGCGTGCCGTCGTCGTGGGTGTCGACCACCAGGCCGGACGGCTCGGCGAGGTCGCGGGCGAGAGTGGTGACGGCGTCGGACGCGGGGTCGTAGCGGCGGACCGCTCCGTTGTAGGTGTCGGCGATCGCGACAGAGCCGTCGGGCAGCACCGCGACGCCGAGCGGGTGCTGGAGGAGCGCGTGGTCGGCTGCCCCGTCCCGGTGCCCGAAGTCGAACAGCCCGTGGCCCACCGCGGTGTGCACGGTCGCACCGGGCGCGCCGGGCGCGAGCCAGCGCAGCGACGAGGTCTCGGCGTCCGCCAGCCAGATCCGCCGGTCGGGGCCCACCGCCAGCCCCGACGGCTGCGCGAACCAGGCGCCGCGGGCGTCGCCGTCGACGAGGCCCTCGTTCATCGTCCCGGCGAGGTGCGTCAGCGACGCCTCCTCGCCGTCGAACGCCCAGATCGAATGGTTGCCGGCCATCGCGACCACGAACGCGGCCAGGTCCTGCGACCAGGCCACGTCCCACGGGGAGGACAGCCGCACCATCCGCGGCGGCCACCGGCCGCCGGGCTCCCACTCGGGACGGTCCTCGGGGTCGGCCGGACCGCCGTCCGGTCCGGTGTCGCGGCTGACCACAGACCACGGCTCGAGGTTGTCCGGGCCGCCGACCATGAACTGCTCGCCCGTGCCGGCCACCGTCCGCACGTACCCGTCGGCCAGCCGGACGCCGCGCAGCACGTGGTTCGCGGTGTCGGCGACCAGCACGTCGTAGTCGAGCTCCGTGCGCAGCTCCTCCGGCACCAGGCACAGGCCGTTCGGCTCGGCGAACCGGGCCTCGTCCGGCGGGCCGTCGACGAGCCCGCGCCCGCCGGTCCCGATGCGGCGGACGAGGGTCTCGGCGTCGGGCGCGAGCTCGGCGAGGCTGTGGTGCCCCGCGTCGGCGACCAGCAGGTTCCCGCCCGGCAGGCGCACGAGCTCGGCGGGGAAGCGCAGCGTCGAGGGCTCGGCCGGCGGCGGCACGTACGGCCCGTCGCCGCGGTGCAGGGTGCCCTTGGCCTCGTGCTCGACGACCAGCTCGCCGACCAGCGCAGCGATCGCGTGCGCGTGCCCCTCGCCGGCCAGGTGCGCGACGACGTACCCCTCGGGGTCGATCACCACGAGCGTCGGCCACGCGCGTGCCGTGTACGCCGACCACGTGGTCAGCTCGGGGTCGTCCAGCACGGGGTGGTGCACCTCGTACCGCTCGACCGCCGCGGCGAGCGCGACCGGGTCCGCCTCGTGCACGAACTTCGGGCTGTGCACGCCGACGATCACCAGCACGTCGCGGTGCGCGGCCTCGAGCTCGCGCAGCTCGTCGAGCACGTGCAGGCAGTTGATGCAGCAGAAGGTCCAGAAGTCCAGCACGACGACCTTGCCGCGCAGGTCGGCGAGCGCGAGGTCCCGGCCTCCGGTGTTGAGCCATCCGCGCCCGACGAGCTCGGAAGCGCGGACGCGGGGCAGGCGGGCGGGCGCGGTCGTCACGACGGAAGGCTACGTGCCTGCTCCCGTCGGCGGGCCTCGGGCGACGACACGCTCACATGCCGCCACCGAACCATGGTGTACGTGGAATTGCATCGCCGATGTCATGCGTCTGGTCCGCGTGCGGCCCGGGCGGTCCCGATGCATCACATCGGAGATGCTTTCTCACACACCAGATCGATCCCGACGGGGTTGCGCACCACATCGATCCCGCCAGGGTTGCGCACCACGCCGACACCGACGGGGCGGCGCAGCGATGGCGAGGGAGATGGCGCCCTGTGGTTTTTGTGGGGACGCGCCACCAGGGCCCGAGGGCGCGAGGCCCTCAGCGGCCGTGGGCGGACTCGGCGAGCGCGGTTCGGGCAGCCTCGACGGACTCGGCGTAGTGGGGGCCGAACACCTCGTCGACCTCGGGCGCGAGGGCCGCTGCGAGCCGGTGCAAGGCCTCGGCCTCGCCGGGGTGGGCAACCACCACGGCGTCCGGGTCCGCACCGTCCTGCCAACGGTGTACCAGCTCGAAGAGCACGAGGACCTCGTCGTGCGTCAGCCGGACCTTGCGTCTGCGTCGAGGGCGCGGGGGCATGGAGCCATGCCACCCGGTCGGGCGTCGCGGCGGGGGGAGGCGCGCCGGACGCGGTAGGGCCGGCCGGACGCGGTAGGGCCAGCCGGTCGCATTGGCTCGCCGGGCGCAGGCGCTGCCGCTCGGGAGAGCTCGCGGGACCCCCGCGCCTCGACCCGGACCTCAGCGCTGCGGGCTCACCGTCCCGACCACCCGGACCTCGACCGCGACGCCGGCGACCTCGCTGGGCACCCCCTCGCGGTCGGCCTCGCGGACCACGTTGACCCGCACGCACCAGTCGCCGTCGTGCGGCACAAGGCCCACGCCGCGGACCCCGGCCTGGTCCTGCAGGTGTGCGCGCAAACGGGACTTGGCCCGCCGAGCCCGCTGCAGATCGGCCATCGCGCACCTCGCTCCCGCCGGGCGGCGTCGCGGGATCGGCGCCCCCTACCCGGCCGACGAGCCGACCAGCCTGGCTCCGAGCGCGCCGAGCACGCGCCCGATCGGGTTGAGGTAGGTCAGCCCGTGACCATTCTCGCCCCCGGTCTCCGACCCGGCAAAGAGCAGCCCCACCGCGGGGTTCGGATCGGACTCGGCGTCCGGCTCGCAGCCGTCGGCCGGCGTGCCCGAGCCGTCCAGGTCCGGCGCGGCGGCCGGTCCGGGCACCTCCAGGCCGCCCACCCGGTACACGAGCGAACCGCTGTCCCCGCCGCGCGAGAACGGTGCGACGCCCAGGCCCTCGACCTCGATCTGGTCGTCGAAGGTGAGCTCGCCGAGCTCGTCGCCGTAGCCGACCACGACGTCGTCCAGCTCGAGGGCGGTGATGCGGCCGCGCGTGACGCCGGTGGTGCGCCCGACCTTCTCGACCTCCCAGGCGCCGGTCGGCACGGCGGTGGTGGTCACCGCACCGACCGGGTACCTCGGGTCGACGTGCGGGTCGTCGAGCCGGGCGAACGCTCCGTCGACCACGAACCGCCCTCCCCGGCCGAGCGGCACGAACCCGGCGAGCTCACCCACCTTGTCCTGCGGGTCGCGTCCGCCGTCGTAGGGGCCGGGCTGGAGCACGTGGTCACCGACCTCGGACGACGGCGAGCCGACCAGCACGTGGTAGTTGGACAGCGCGCACACCGCGTCGTCCACCAGTACGAACGCCCCGAGCGTGCCGGCCGTCACCGTGACGTGCGCGATCGAGACCCCCGGCCGCAGCGGGCGCACCCGTCCCGTCTCGCCCGCCGCCTGCGCGGTGACCACGGGAGGCCGAGGGGCCACCGGCCCGAGCGGCGCGATCCGCCCGGTGCGGCGCACGTCGGCCACCGGACCCGCCTGCTCCGCGACCCGGCGTGCCACCATGCGCGCAGTCGGCACACCGAGCCGGTAGCGCACCGCGAGGCCGAAGCTCCCGTCGCGCTGCGGCGTGAGCCCCAGCGCGACCCCGGCCCTCGTCCGAACCGCCGACGCCTCGACGCGGCGCTCCAGCAGCTCCTGCACGAAGCCCGCCAGCTCTGTCTTCAGCGCGCGGGCCGCGCCGTGCTCCAGGCCGTCGTCCATCTTCCGGTCCCCCTCCCGGTCGGGCTCCTCACCCGACCCGACCAGTGTGCGCCCCGCCGCCGACGCCCGCCGTCGGTGCGGCCCGCGACGACCGCGTCGCAGAGCGCTTCGCAAACGATTCGTGAATCGGTGCATCCAACCCGGCGTGCCCGGCCGTAATGGGGGTGTCAGGAGTTCCACGCCCGACCGGCACCGCTCGGCGGGCACGACCCAGGAGGACCCACATGCGCACCCGACTCCTCGCCGGCAGCGCAGCCGGCATCACCCTCGCCCTCGCCGGGGCCCTGCCCGCCATGGCCGTGACCGACGACAAGGCCTCGCTGTCCGTGCTCCACGGCGTGCCGGGCCTCACCGTCGACGTCTACGTCAACGGTGAGCGCACTCTCGACGACTTCGCCCCCGGCGACCTCGCCGGACCGCTCGAGCTCGACCCGGGCACCTACACCGTGGCGATCACCGCCTCCGACGCGGCCGACGACAGCTCGCCGGCGATCGGTCCCGTCGACCTGCCTCTCGAGGGCGGCATGTCGTACACGGCCGTGGCCCACCTCGACGCCGACGGCAACCCGACCGCGTCCCTGTTCACCAACGACCTGGCCACCACAGCGGCGGGGGAGGGCCGGCTGACCGTGCGGCACGTCGCCGCGGCGCCGGCCGTGGACGTCCTCGCCGGTGGCAGCGCCGTCGTGACCAACCTGGCGAACCCCGACGAGGCGAAGCTCGACCTGCCGGCCGGCACCGTGTCCGCCGCGGTCGCGGCGACCGGGACCACCGAGCCGGTGCTCGGCCCGGCCGACGTCACGGTCTCCGACGGCGTGAACACGATCGTCTACGCATGGGGCTCCCTGGCCGACGAGAACCTCGCACTCGCGGTGCAGACCGTCGACACCCACAGCTCCGCGCCCTCCGGCGTCCCGACCGGCGAGCTCGGCCTCGCCGACGAGTCCGCCGCGAGCTCCACCTGGCTGCTCGCAGGCGCGCTGACGATCGCCCTGGCCGGCGCAGCGCTCGTGATGCGTCGTCGCACCGCGGTGGTCCGGTCCGGCTCGGACCGGCACTGACCGCCTGAACCGGCGGGCCGCACCTCCACTCGCGGCGTGCGGCCCGCCACCCCGCTGCGGGCGGGTGCCCTCCTTCCGGACGGGGGCACCCGCCCGTGGCCCGTACCCAGGAGGTTCCCGTGCCGTCCCCGTCCCGCCGCAGACTCGCTCTCGTCGTCGCGGCGGCGCTGAGCGCCGTCATCGTGGGAGGCCTCGTCGGCCTCCTGCGACCCGGCGGGGACCGGGCCCGGGACGTCACGGTCCCCACGCAGACGCTGCCCGCCCCGGCGCAGACCGGGCCGACGGCACCGAGCACCCCTCCGTCATCTCCGGTCCCCGACGTCCCGGTGCGCGACTCCTCCCTCGCCGCCCAGCCCGCCGGGGACACGCCCGCGCCGGTCGCCCTCACGCTCCCGACCCTCGCGGTCGAGGTCCCGGTGGACCCGGTCGGCGTCGAGGCCGACGGCCAGATGGAGATCCCGCCGAACGCCATGCGGGCGGGCTGGTACCGGTACGGACCGGCCCCGGGCAGCGACCGAGGCGCCGCCGTGATCGCGGCGCACGTCGACTCGCTCGCCTCGGGGGGGCTCGGCCCCTTCGCCCGGCTCCGGGACCTGCGCACGGGCGACGGAGCGGTCGTCGCGCTCGCCGACGGCTCGACCGCGGCCTACCAGGTCCGCGAGGTGACGTCGTCCCCGAAGACCGACGTGACATGGCCCGACGTCTTCCTCCGGGACGGGCCGCCGCAGCTCGTCCTCATCACCTGCGGTGGACGGTGGCAGCCCGATGTGCGTCACTACTCCGATAACGTGATCGTCTACCTGAGCCCCGTGGAGCCGTGATGGCGGCTCTTCAGGCGGTACCGGACGTCAGGCCGAGGAGGACCGTGAGCGGCGAGGTGACGCTGCTGCACCCTTCGTCGTCGTGGGACGACGACGCGGTCGGACGTGCGTTCGCGGCGGGCGACGAGCTCGCCCTCGCCGAGGCGTTCCGCCGGTGGTCGGCCCTGATGCACACCCTCGCCCTGCGGTCGCTCGGCGACCACGGCGACGCCGAGGACGTCACGCAGCAGGTGTTCGTCAACGCCTGGCGCGGACGCGCCGGCTTCGACCCGTCGCGTGGCCCGCTGGCCGCCTGGCTCACCGGCATCACGCGCAACGCGGTCGCCGACGCCCACGCCCGCCGCAGCCGCGAACACCGCGACGCTCAGGCCGCGGGCGCTACCGTCGAGCCTGCCGCGGCCGCCGAGACCGCCGAGCTCGCCGACCGGATCGTCGTCGCCGACGAGCTCGCCCGGCTCGGAGAGCCGCAGCGGACCATCCTGGCCATGGCCTTCTGGGAGGACCTGACGCACCCGCAGATCTCCGAGCGGCTCGGCCTGCCGCTGGGCACCGTCAAGAGCCACATCCGGCGCAGCCTGCTGCGCCTGCGCGACAGGTTGGAGGTGGACGGTGCCGCATCTTGAGCCCGAGCTCATCGCCCTGATCGCGCTCGGCGAGCCCGCAGGCGCGGACGCGCGTGCCCACCTCGACCGGTGCCCGACCTGCGCCGCCGAGCTCGAGTCGCTGGCCACCGCCGTCGTCCGCGGGCGCGCCGCCGGCCCCGAGCTGGCCGAGCTCGTCGACCCGCCGGAGCGCGTCTGGGACGCGATCGCCGCCGAGCTGGACCTGCCCGCCCATGTGCGCCCCGGCGCCCCGACCCCGACGGTCGAGCCGCGGGTCGCCGTCGAGCAGACGGCTCGTCAGCCCGGCCGGCGCCGCATGGCGCCCGGGTGGCTCGCCGCGGCGGCCGCGGCCGGGATCGTGGTCGGCGGGCTGGGCGTCGGCTGGTGGGACACGCGAACTCCCGCCCCGACGGTCGTGGAGGCGGCGTCCCTGGACGCGTTGCCGGACTGGCCGGGTGCGACGGGCACCGCCGTGGTCGAGCGGGCCGCGGACGGCACGCGCGAGCTCGTCGTCACCCTCAGCGGCGCCGGGACGGACACCGGGTTCCGCGAGGTCTGGCTCATCGACACCGAGGTTTCCCGGCTGATCAGCCTGGGGATGCTGCACGGCGACCACGGGGTGTTCCCGCTGCCCGCGGACCTGGACCTGGCCGCGTACCCCGTCGTCGACATCTCGGAGGAACCCTTCGACGGGAACCCGGGCCACTCCGGGGACAGCATCGTCAGGGGTGTGCTGCAGGCGTGAGCCGGGTTCAGCGCTCGTGCTCGGCGAGCTTCGCGTCCCGCTCGGCGATGGCGGCGAGCCGGGCGTTGTAGGCCTCGAGCTCGGCGTCGCCGTACCGGTCCACCGCCCGGTCGCGGCGCTTGGCCTGGCGCTCGTCGGCACGGGTCCAGGCCACCGCGAGGATGATCGCGACCGCGAGCATCGGCAGCTCGGAGATGCCCCACACGATCGCCCCGGCGGTTCGCTGGTCGTCCAGCGCCGACGGCCCCCAGGTGCGACCCAGCAGCCCGTACCACTCGGGCACCAGCAGGGCGGTGTCCATCGTGAGCGCGACGCCGAAGAACGCGTGCACCGCCATCGTCGCGAACAGCAGCACCAGCCGCATCGGGTACGCCGGACGCTTGGGGCCGGGGTCGATGCCGATCAGACCGTTGAGGAACATGTACCCGGCCAGGCTGAAGTGCACGACCATCGCCAGGTGCCCGACGTAGGTCTCCAGGGCGTACTTGAACAGGTCGGTGAAGTAGAAGACGTACATCGAGCCGGCGAAGTTGGCCGCGGCCACCATCGGCGTCGCGAAGAACCCGGCCCACCGCGAGTGCACGATCCCCAGCAGCCACTCCCGCGGCCCCCGGGACCCGTCGTGCCGACCGGGCAGCGCGCGCAGCGCGAGCGTCACCGGGCCGGAGACCACCAGGAACACCGGGATGATCAGCATGAGGGTCATGTGCTCGACCATGTGAGCGCTGATCATGAAGTGCCCGTAGACGGCGGGGCCGCCGGACGTCGCCCAGAAGAACACCGCCATGCCCACGAGCCAGCTGAGCGTCCGGCCCACCGGCCAGCGGTCCCCGCGCGCGGCCAGGCGCCGCACCCAGCGCAGGTACACCACCGCTCCTGCGAGCGCACCGAGCGCGAGCAGCAGGTCCCATCGGAACGCGGTGAGCCACTGGTCCGGCGTGGGCTGCGCGGGCAGCGGGTGGCCGGTGACGATCTCCGCCGGGGTCAGCTCGCCGCTCGGGGTCTGCGGCACGGGCGGCTCGGCCGCCGAGAGCGCCACGGCCACGCCGGACACCGCGCCCATCAGGACGAGCTCGACCGCGACCAGCCGCCAGAACACCCACGGGGCACGTTCTGCGGCCTGCGACCGGGCGTTCAGCGCGTCGACCACCCGGCGGCGGTGCAGCCAGCCGAGCACCCCCAGGCCGCCCATCAGCACGACCTTGGTGAGCACCAGGCGCCCGTACGTGGTGGTGACGAGCTGCCCGACGTCGGCCATCCGCATCGCGGCGTTGACCGCACCCGAGGTGCCCACCGCGACGTAGCACCACAGCGCGAGCGTCGAGAACCGTTCGACGGTGGGCGCCAGGTCCCGCCGCAGCCGCCCGGCGATCAGGGCGATCGCCGCGAGCCCGCCGATCCACAGCGCCGCGCCCACCAGGTGCAGGAACATCGTCGAGATGGCCAGCTCGTGGTTGGTGTCGCCGGACGCATGGCCGGTCTGGGCATGCAGCACCAGGGCGACCAGCGCGAGCAGCGCGGTCCACAGCGCCCCGACGGGCGTGCGCACCAGCACCGCAACGACGCTGGTCAACGCCGCGACCGCGACCACACCGAGCCCGATCTTGCCGAGCGAGATCGACGTGACGTACACCCCGAGCTCCGGGCCGAACGACGGTGCGTCCAGCCGGCGGCCGGCGATGGCGCCGTAGCCGAGCACCAGGTCGGCGAGCGCGAACACCGTCCACACCACCGAGGCGCCGGCGGCGACCCGCATCATCGCGGTGAACGACGTGCCCCCGACCTCGCCCGGCGACCCGCCCCGCCGCGCGGCGTCCCGCTTGCCGCGGCCGGGTGGCCAGGGCAGCACGAACGCCGCCATCGCCAGCGCACCCAGCGTCACGGCACCGGCCAGCTCGGTGAGCACCGTCGCGGTCGGCGAGCCCCAGCGGACCAGCGTGCCCGGGTCGAGCAGGTCGATCGTCCCCGACTGGGCCACCAGCGTGCCGACCACCACCCCGAGCACTGCCGCGGCCGCTCCGGCCACCAGGCCCGGGCGCACGGGGCGGCGTGCCAGGGCGTCGCCGTGCGCCGGCGGTCCGGGCGCGGGGCTGCGGGGGCCGCGCGGGCTACGGACGGTGGTGGTCACCGCACCAGGGTAGGTGCCCCGGCACTACGCCCAGGGCGGAATCTGCCCCGAATGGGACCTCGGACCCTGGACGCGGGGGGCGATCTGTCCCCGGCGGATCGTAGTGTGAGTCGGTGAGCCAGCGCGACCCGGTGCGCACCGCACCCAGCACACCCGACGAGGCGGCAACAGTCCGGACCGGAGCCCCGGCCGACAGCGGTTTCGTGCCGCCGACCCGTCGACAGATCCTCGCGATCCTCGGCGGGCTGATGCTCGGCATGTTCCTGGCCGCCCTCGACCAGACCATCGTCGCGACGGCGATCCGCACCATCGGCGACGACCTGCACGGCCTGACCCTGCAGGCCTGGGTCACCACGGCGTACCTCATCACCTCGACGCTGTCGACGCCGCTGTACGGCAAGCTCTCCGACATCTACGGCCGCAAGCCGCTGTACCTGACGTCGATCGGCCTCTTCCTGGCGGGCTCACTGCTCAGCGGCACCGCCACCTCGATGTACCAGCTCGCCGGCTACCGGGCCCTGCAGGGCCTGGGCGGTGGCGGCCTGATGTCCCTGGCCATCACGATCCTGGGCGACCTGCTCAGCCCTCGTGAGCGCGCGCGCTACCAGGCGATGTTCCTCGCGGTGTTCGGCGTCTCGTCGGTGGCCGGGCCGATCATCGGTGGCTTCTTCGCCGACAGCGCCACGGTGTTCGGGATCACCGGCTGGCGGTGGATCTTCCTGGTCAACGTGCCGCTGGGGATCGCCGGGATGATAGTCATCAGCCGGGTGCTGCACCTGCCCAGGCACCACGTCGACCACCGGATCGACTGGCAGGGCGCCGTCGCCCTGGCCGGCGGGCTGATCCCGCTGCTGCTGATCGCCGAGCAGGGTCGCGACTGGGGCTGGGCCTCGGGCGTCGCGTTCGCCTGCTACGCCCTCGGTGTGCTGGGCATCACCCTGTTCATCCTTGCCGAGCGCGCCGCCAAGGACGAGGCGCTGCTGCCGCTGCGGTTGTTCCGCAACGCGACCTTCTCCAGGACGGCGCTGATCAACGTCGTGCTCGGCATGGGCATGTTCGGCGGCATCGCGACGCTGCCGCTGTGGCTGCAGATCGTCAAGGGCATGACGCCGACGCAGGCCGGCCTCGCCCTGCTGCCGTTCACCGGCGGGATCATGGTCGCCTCGGTGATCGCCGGCCAGACCGTGGGGCACACCGGCCGGTACAAGGTGTTCCCGGTCACCGGGACCGCGTTCCTGGTCGCGGGCGCCTACCTCCTCTCCCAGCTCGAGCCCTCGTCGCTGTACAGCGACGTGGCGTGGCGCTCCGCTGTGTTCGGGTTCGGCCTCGGCTTCTGCTTCCAGCCGCTGGTGCTCGCCGTGCAGAACGCCGTGCCGCCGCGGGACATGGGCACGGCGACGTCGTCCTCGCTGTTCTTCCGGCAGATGGGCGGCACGCTGGGCACCGCGGTGTTCCTCTCGATCCTGTTCTCCACGGTCGGGACCAAGATCGGCGCGGCGTTCCAGGCCGCGGCCACGACCCCTGAGTTCCAGGCGGCGCTGGCGGACAAGGCGGTGACCGGCAACCCCGCGAACGCCCCCGTGCTCGAGGCGCTGGCGAACCCGTCGAGCGCGAGCATCTCGCTCAACGACTCCTCGTTCATCAGCCACCTCGACCCGCGGCTCGCGGCGCCGATCCTGCAGGGCTTCTCGGACTCGGTGTCGCTGGTCATGCTCACCGCCGCCGGAGTGCTCGTCATCGGCTTCCTGCTGTCCTGGTTCGTGCCCGAGCTGCCGCTGCGGATGGTCTCCGGCATCCAGAGCCGGATGGACGAGGACGCCGAGGCGCTCGCCGAGGCCGCGATCGGCGGGATGCCGCCGGAGGACGTCGCGGGCCGCACCGAGGTCGGCGCCTCCCGCACCGCGGACCCGCCCGCGGCCGCAGACCACGAGCTCGTCGGACCCGGACCCGGGCCAGCCGCGCGACTGACCGGGCGGCGCGAGCGCCCGAACCCCGCCGGCGCACCGACACGCGCCAGGCGTTGAAGCGTTCGCGTCGACTATCGACGCGAACGCTGTCAACGCTCCCGCTGATCGGGGCCACGTCGTAGGACCTGCCCCGTGCGCGCACCGACACGACTCGGGGGTGACGGTCGCGCCGCCACCCCCGAGCCTCAGGCCGGCCATGCCGACCTTCCCCTGCGGTCAGTCGAGCTCGTCACCGTCCCGGCCGTGCAGGTGTCCGCCGTCACGCCCGGACGCGACCGAGCCGTCCGGGTTGAGCAGCACCCGCGGGGCGCGGGCGTGGTGGAAGTCGAGCATCCCCAGCAGCGACCCGGCACGCGCGTCGGCCGACGCGTCACCGACCCGGCCCAGCCCCCAGTTGTCCTCGATCAGGGTGAGCACCGAGGCCTGCTCGGTCTGGGTGTGGTCGACGTAGTCCGTCTTGGCGAACGGCGAGATGACCAGCAGCGGCTGACGGGTGCCTGGACCGCACCGGTCCTGGTAGCCGCCGGCGACGCCGACCGTGGCCGCCGCGTCCGTGCAGATCGCGGCGTCGTTGGCCGCGTCGGTCGAGCCGTTGAGGAGCTGCGCCGCGACGTGGTCGTACCAGCCGTCGGAGTCGTCGTAGAGCACCACGATCGCCGTCGAGCTCCAGAACTTCGAGGTCTGGATCGCGTTGATCTGCTTGACCAGGAAGTCCTGCTCGTCCAGCGGGTCGGAGTAGGCCGCGTGGCCGTCCTGGTAGGCCGGCGCCTTGAGGAAGCTCACGGCCGGCAGGTTCCCGGCGGCCAGCGCGGCGTCGAAGTCGCTCATGTCGTACTGGTGGTTGGCCTGGTCGGTCTGCCCGATCATCGCCACCGACGTCGGCGGCAGGTGGTGCGGGTTGGACGTCGAGGCGTAGTACTCGAACGGGTTGTGGTGCGGGCTGTAGTCGAGCGAGGACACCCCGGCGACGTTGTCGTGGCTCGAGCCGCACACCGCCTTGGTGCCGGCGGACGCGTCGGAGGCGGTGGTGGGTCGGAAGCCGCCCTGGAACCAGCCCCAGGTCACGCCCTTGGCGTTCAGCAGGTCACCGACGTTGCGCCCGTGCATCACCGCGAGGTTGTAGCTCTTGGTGCCGTTGGCGTTCGCACAGTCGTCGTAGTACGGGTCCGGGTCGTTGATCACGGTGCCCACGCCGTTCGCGTCGGGCGACACCACGGCGTAGGAGTCCGCGGTGGGCGTGCCACCGGGCGTCATCGCGGTCGCACCGTGGGTCTGGCCGGAGACCAGGTTGAGCGCGCCGGGCGTCGAGGGGCCGAACGTCGTGGAGTAGGAGTTGTCCGACATGGCGTAGTGCTGGGCGTAGTTCCACAGCGCCGTGACCGTGTTGCCGTCGTAGTAGTCCATCGTCAGACCGGGCGCGCCGTACATCGGGCTCGCGCAGGTGTCGCGCGACGTGTTCTCGACGAACAGGTTCATCAAGCCGCCGTTGAACGCCTTCTGCTCGGCGGAGTAGCCGTGGTCCTGGTCGCAGGTCACGGCCTGCTCCGGACCGAGGCGCTGCGGGTCGTAGGCGTTCGGGTTGCCGGTGAGCAGACCGGCGTTCGCGAGGTTGTTCACGGCCGGCGTGTGCGCCGACGCGGTGAACGTCGTGCCATCGGTGTTGGCCGCGTTCGGGTACGTCGCGAAGTAGTGATCGAAGGAGACGTTCTCCTGGAAGATCACCACGAGGTGCTCGATCGGCGTCGTCGTGGCCACCTCGCGGCGTGCGCGGTGCTGCGGCGCGCCGTGTGCCGAGGCCACGCCCGGGGTCGCGACGAGTGCCGCGACGCCCAGGCCGAGGGCCAGGGCCGCCAAGCGAGAGCGCTGTGCTGACTGCACGGGTTGTGCTCCTCTCCGGATGCGGTGCGGGGCTGCTGCCCCACCCCCGAAGGTTGGCCCTGTCACGGGGTTTTCACCGGTACGTCCCGGTGAAAGAACGGTGAAGGGAATGTGGACGCCGGGCACCCGAGCGAGGTCCGTGCGCAAGGACCCCGTCCGGCGCACAGAGCACCCTCAGCGGGTGTGGAGGCCCTGATCAGCCCGTTCCCAGGCGCTGCGACCTGGCGGGGTCAGACCTGGACGGCGGGGGCGTGGGCCGGCGTCGAGGGGATCCGGCGGTAGCGGTCGCCGAGGGGCGGGCGGGGGTCGGGCTCGCCGCGGTTGGGCCACAGCGCCATCGCCCGCTCGGCCTGCGCCGTGATCGTCAGCGACGGGTTCACCCCGAGGTTGGCCGCGACGCTCGACCCGTCCAGCACGTGCAGGCCCGGGTGCCCGAACACGCGGTGGTAGGCGTCGACGACGCCCGTCGCCGCCGTCTCACCGATCACGCACCCGCCCAGCAGGTGCGCCGTCATCGGCACGTCGAGGATCTCCCCGACGCTGCTGCCGGGGAACCCCCGCACCAGCCGCGCGGCGCGCTCCATCGCCTCGTACCCGGCCGGGATCCAGGTCGGGTTGGGCGCACCGCCCTGCCGCGACGTCACGTGCAGCCCGCGCAGCAGCGAGCGCCGCGCGCTCAGGGTCAGCGACGCGTCGGTGGACTGCATGACCAGGCCGATGATCGTCCGCTCCGACCAGTGCCTGATCCCCACCAGCAGCGACGGCAGCCGCAACGGGTGCCGGACGAGCTGGCCCAACCACCGCACCCACCGCGGCACCCGGCCACCGCCCGGCGTGCCCACCGTGGACAGCAGCGCCATGAGGTTGGAGCCGGCGGCGTACCGGACCGGCTCGACGTGAGTGTGCGGCTCGGGGTGGAACGAGGACGTGATCGCCACGCCGCGCGAGTAGTCCGCCGCCCGGCGGTGGCGGATGGCCGCCGTCGCCCCGCCCAGCGCCTCGCTGTTGGTGCGGGTCAGCTCGCCGAGCCGGTCGGACAGGTGCGGCAACGCGCCGGTCGCCTTCATCCGGTGCAGCAGCTGCTGGGTGCCCCACGCCCCCGCGGCGAGCACCACCTGATCCGCGGTGAACGTCCGCGCGGTGCGTGCGGTTCGCCAGGCCCCGGTGCGCTGCGTACGCACGGCCCACCCGCCGCGGGTCCTCGGGGCCACGCGGGTCACGGTGGTGAGCGGCTCGATGTGCACCCCGGCGCGCTCGGCGAGGTACAGGTAGTTCTTGACCAGGGTGTTCTTGGCGCCGTATCGGCACCCCGTCATGCAGCCGCCGCACTCGGTGCACCCGGTGCGCGCCGGCCCCGCCCCGCCGAAGTACGGGTCCGGCACCGTGACGCCCGGCTCGGTGCGCCCCTCGCGGCCGAAGAACACGCCCACCGGCGCGAGCCGGAACGTGTGCCCCACACCCATCTCCTCGGCGACCTGGCGCATCACCCGGTCCGACGCGGTGAGGGTCGGGTTGGGCACCACGCCCAGCATGCGCTCCGCGGTCGCGTAGTGCGGGTCGAGCTCGGCGCGCCAGTCGGTCAGGTGGGCCCACTGCGGGTCGGCGTAGTACTCGTCCGGCGCCCGGTACAGGGTGTTGGCGTAGACCAGCGACCCACCGCCGACGCCCGCCCCGGCGAGCACCACGACGTGGGGCAGCGCGTGCACCCGCTGGATCCCGGTGCACCCCAGGCGCGGCGCCCACAGGAAGCTGCGCACGTCCCAGCTCGAGCGGGGCAGCTCGTCGTCGGCGAACCGTCGGCCGGCCTCGAGCACCAGCACCGAGTAGCCCTTCTCCGCGAGGCGGAGGGCCGCGACGGACCCGCCGAAGCCGCTGCCCACCACGATGACGTCGACGTGCGACGGCGTGGCGCCCTCGCTCATCGCAGCGGCCTGGTCGGCAGTCGTCGGAGCACCGCGGCGTAGGCGGTGAGCACGCCCGCGTACCGCTTCGCCGACATACCCGGCAGGTACCCGGCCGGCACGAGGAGCTGGACCGCGACGGTCTGCGGCTCGGTCCAGGTCAGCAACCCCTCCCGCCCGTGGCGACGGCCTGATCCGGAGTCCCGCATCCCGCCCATCGGCGCCGCGTGGCTGGCCCACGCCGAGGTGTAGCCCTCGTTGACGTTCACCGTGCCGACGTGCAGCCGGGACGCGAGCCGGCGTCCCTCGCGCGCGGGCCCCCAGATGCTCGCGTTGAGGCCGTAGGCGCTGTCGTCCGCGCGTGCGGTGGCCTCGTCCGCGTCGGCGACCCGGTACACGCTGACCACCGGGCCGAACGTCTCCTCACGGCACAGGGCCATCTCCTCGGTCACGTCGGTGAGCACCGTCGGGGCGTAGGCGAGCGGGCCGACCTCCGGCAGCGGGTGCCCGCCGGTGAGGACGGTCGCGCCCTTGGCCACCGCGTCGTCCACGTGTGCGCCCACCCGGACGAGCTGCGACGGCGCGGTCAGCGAACCCATCTCCGCGTCCCAGCCGGTGCCGACCCGGATCCGGGAGACGCGCTCGACGAACGCCGGCACGAACGCGTCGTAGATCGCGTCGGCGACGTACAGCCGCTCCATCGAGATGCACAGCTCGCCGGCGTTGGCGAAGCACGCGCGCACCGCGCCCTCGACCGTGCGGCCCAGGTCGGCACCCGGCAGGACGACCATCGCGTTCTTGCCGCCCAGCTCCGCGGAGAACGTGATGAGCCGACGCGCGCACTGCTCGGCGAGCAGCCGGCCGGTCGCGGTGGACCCGGTGAACATCAGGGCGTCGACGCTGTCCACGATCGATGGGCCGAGCTCGGCACCCGGCCCGGTGACCACCTGCACCAGGTCACGCGGCACCCCGGCGCGATACATGAGGTCGATCAGCGCGAGCGCGCAGAACGGCGCCTCGGAGTCCGGTTTGAGCAGGATCCCGTTGCCCGCGACCAGCGCCGGCAACGCGTCGGAGGCTGCCAGCGTCAGCGGGTAGTTCCACGGGCTGATGACGCCGACGACACCCTTGGGCCTGCGGTGCACCGTGGTGCGGGTCACCAGCGGCAGCGCACCGGCCACCCGCCGAGGGCGCAGCACCCCCGGCCCGGCCTTGGCGAACCACCGGGCGGCGAGCGCGATGTCGGCGAGCTCCTCGAACGAGTCCCGCCGCGCCTTGCCCGCCTCGGCCGCGGCGATGTCCATGAGCCGGTCCTGCTCGGCCATCACCGCCGCGCCGAACCGGTTGATGACGGCCGCACGCTCCCGCACGGTGCGCGCCGCCCACGTGCGCTGGGCCGCGCGCACCCGGGCCGCGGCGACCACGACGTCCTGCGCCCCGCACACGGGCACCCGGCCGACGAGGCTGCCGTCCATCGGGCTGACCACCTCGCGGTCGGCGGGTCGGTCGGTGGCGACGAGGTCGGCGAGCCGGGCCAGGTCGGTCGCGTCGAGGGCGGGCCGGTGGACGGGGGGCCGTGCGGGGGTGGGCTCCTCGGCGATGCGCTCGCCGGTGGCGGAACCGTTGGTGCGCGGAGCCTGGTCCGCAGCGACGTCGCTCACGTGAGAGCCCCCAGGGGTAGCGGTGGTGGCTCACAGCGTGATGACCGCACCGGCCGCACGCAACTCGCGACGCAGCCCTGGTCCCACCGGCGGCCGACGCGGCGGAGCACTCGCAACGGGCCGAGAGCGTCCACTTGATGGACACCCATACGGGCGTCAGCGCGTGGGCGTCGCCTCGCCGCGCGGGCTGCCGCCCGGAGCTGCCCCGCGGAGGTGCGCGCTCAGCCCCAGACGAGCCCGCGTGCCGGGTCCTCGAGCACCGCGGCCACGTCGGCGAGGAGTCGGGAGCCCAGGCCACCGTCGATGAGGCGGTGGTCGAAGGACAGCGCGAGCTGGGTGACGTGGCGAACCTTGATCCTGCCCTTGTGCACCCAGGGCTGCTCGCGGATCGCACCGAAGGCCAGGATCGCCGACTCGCCCGGATTCAGGATCGGCGTGCCGGTGTCGATGCCGAACACCCCGACGTTGGTGATCGTGATGGTGCCGTCGGACATGTCGGCGGGTGCGGTGCGGCCGGCGCGCGCGGTCGCCGTGAGGTCCGCGAGCGCGACGGCGAGGTCGTGCAGGCCCAGGCGGTGCGCGTCCTTGATGTTGGGCACCACCAGGCCGCGCGGGGTCTGCGCTGCGATGCCGAGGTTCACGTAGTGCTTGTAGACGATCTCCTGGGTGTCGTCCCGCCAGGAGGCGTTGACCTCCGGGTGCCTGCGCACGGCGATGAGCAGGGCCTTCATGGCGATCAGCAGTGGTGTGACCCGCACGTCGGCGAACTCGCGGTCCTCGCGCAGCTCGGCGACCAGGCGCATGGTGCGCGTGACGTCGACGGTGTGGAACACCGACACGTGCGGGGCCGAGAAGGCCGAGGTGACCATCGCCTCGGCGGTGCGCTTGCGGACCGACTTGACCGGGACGCGCGTGGTGCGGCCGTCCGGGGAGACCGTCCCGGACTCCAGCCACGGCTCCTCGTCGGCAGGGTAGGTGGCCAGGGTCTGCGGCTTGACCTCGGTGGCGCGGGCCAGCACGTCCTCCCGGGTCACGATGCCCCCGGGGCCAGTGGGGGTCACGGTGCCGAGGTCGACGTTGAGGTCGCGCGCGAGCTTGCGCACCGGCGGCTTGGCCAGCACCCGATGGGCGGCGGCGTCCCGGCTCGCGACGGTGCTCGCGGGCGCAGCGGGCGCGGGCGCGGAGGGCGCGGGTACGGCGGGCGCGGGCTCAGCGGGCGCCTCCTCAGGCGCGGCCGGGGCCGATGCCTCCGCAGACGTCTCCGCCGGGCTCGCCGCCTCCGCCGGGCTCGCCGCCGCCACGGTCCGCCGACGTCGGCCGGGCGCGGTCTCGCTCACCCCGTACCCCACCAGCACCGCCCCGCCGCTGCCCGACGGCTCGTCACCGGTCGCCTCCGCCGCGGACGCACCTGCCGGCGCATCGGCGGCGGGCGCCGCGGGCTCGGCGCCGTCCGGGTCGACGTCCACGGTGATGATCGGCGTGCCGACCTCGACCGTCACGCCCTCCTCGGCCAGCAGCGCGCTGACCACGCCGTCGAACGGGCAGGGCAGCTCGACCAGGGACTTGGCGGTCTCGATCTCGACGATCACCTGGTTGACGCTCACGCGGTCGCCGACGGCCACCCGCCACTCGACGATCTCGGCCTCGGTCAGGCCCTCGCCGGCGTCGGGGAGGCGGAACTGCTCGTACCTGGGCACAGGGGTCTCCTGGTGTGCTGGGCGTCAGTGGGCCATGGCGCGGTCGACGGCGTCGAGCACGCGGTCCACGGACGGCAGGTAGTCGTGCTCGATCCGCGACGGAGGGTACGGGGTGTGGAAGCCGCCGACCCGCAGCACCGGGGCCTCGAGCTCGTAGAAGCACTCCTCGGTCACGCGGGCGGCGACCTCGGCCCCCACGCCGTGGGAGACCGAGGCCTCGTGCACCACGACGCACCGCCCGGTGCCGCGCACCGACTCCACGACGGTGGCGTGGTCCAGCGGGGAGATGGTGCGCAGGTCGATCACCTCGAGGCTGGTGCCCTCGTCGGCCGCGACCTGGGCGGCCTTGAGCGCGGTGTGCACGGTGGGGCCGTAGGCGACCACGGTGAGGTCGGTCCCCGGTCGCACCACGCGAGCCCGGTCCAGCCCGGCGCCCGGCGTGCCGTACGGGGTGAGCGCGACCTCGGCCTTGTCCCAGTAGCGGCCCTTGGGCTCGAGGAAGATCACCGGGTCGGGCGAGGCGATGGCCTCCTGGATCATCGTGTAGGCGTCGGCCGGGGTGGACGGGGTGACGACCCGGAGTCCCGCCGTGTGCGCGAACAGCACCTCGGGCGACTCACTGTGGTGCTCGACCGCGCCGATCCCACCGCCGTACGGGATCCGGATGACGACGGGCACGGTGATCCGACCGCGCGAGCGGGCATGGAGCTTGGCCAGCATCGTCGTGATCTGGTCGAACGCCGGGAAGACGAACCCGTCGAACTGGATCTCGCACACCGGCCGGTAGCCGCGCATGGCCAGGCCGATCGCGGTGCCGACGATGCCGGACTCGGCGAGCGGGGTGTCGACGACGCGGTCGGCGCCGAACTCGGCCTGGAGCCCGTCGGTGACCCGGAACACGCCCCCCAGCGGGCCGATGTCCTCGCCCATGAGCAGGACCTTCGGGTCGTGGGCGAGCGCGGTGCGCAGGCCGAGCGTGATAGCCCGGGCCAGCGTGACCTTCTCGGTGGCGACCGCCGTGGCGGCGGCACCGGTGCGGTCGGCGGTGGTGGTCATCGCACGCCTCCGTCCTCGAAGCTCGCCTGGTAGTCGGTGAACCACGCCCGCTCGGCATCGACGAGGGCGTGCGGCGTGGCGTAGACGTGGTCGAACATCGATTCTGCGGGCGGCGGCACCATCGCGTGCACGGAGTCACGCACGTGGCGGGCCAGCAACTCGGCGCGCTCGTCGAGGTCCGCGAGGAAGTCGACCGGCAGCTCGCCCGCGGACTCCAGGTACTGGCGGAGCCGGTCGATCGGGTCCTTCGCGCGCCAGGCCGCGACCTCGGCCTCGTCGCGGTAGCGCAGCGGGTCGTCGGACGTGGTGTGCGCACCCATCCGGTAGGTGACGGCCTCGATGAAGGTCGGGCCGCCGCCGCTGCGGGCGCGCTCCATCGCCTCGGCGGTCACCGCGTAGCAGGCCAGCACGTCGTTGCCGTCCACCCGGACCGTCGGGATGCCGAAGCCCAGGCCGCGCTGCGCGAGGGGCACCTTGCTCTGCCCGCTGACCGGGACCGAGATCGCCCACTGGTTGTTCTGGACGAAGAAGACCACCGGGGCGTCGGACACGCCCGCGAAGACCAGCGCCTCGTTGACGTCGCCCTGCGAGGTGGCGCCGTCGCCGAGGTAGGCGATCACGCCGGCGTCGCGCTGCGGGTCGCCGGTGCCGACGACGCCGTCGCGCTGCATCCCCAGCGCGTAGCCCACGGCGTGCAGCGGGTGGGCGCCGACGACGAGCGTGAACAGGTGGACGCCGTGCTCGGCCGGGTCCCAGCCGCCGTGGTCCACGCCGCGGAACTGCTTGAGCACGTCGACCAGGTCCAGCCCACGCACGTGCAGCACGCCGTGCTCGCGGTAGGCCGGGAACACGAAGTCCTGCGGGGCGAGCGCATGGGCGGAGCCGACCTGCGCGGCCTCCTGGCCCAGGCTCGGGGTGAACAGGCCGAGCTCGCCCTGGCGCTGCAGGGCGGTGGCCTCGGTGTCGAACCGTCGCGTCAGCACCATGTCGGCGTAGAAGCGTCGCAGCGCATCGGCGTCCAGGTGGGCGACGCGCGGGTCGTACCGGGTGTCGGCGACGCGGGCGCCCTCGGGGGTGAGGAGCTGGATGGTCTCGATGGCCGGGTCGAGGTCGGGCTGGGTCACGCGGAGGTCCTTCCGGTGGTGCCATCCGTTAGGCGTCCCGCCGGGGACGTCGGTCGAACGCCGCGCCAGCAGGTTACGTCAGCGTAGGCTACGCAACCGTAGGTAGCGCGTGCATCATCGGCACAACTCGGGCGCGACCCGGTTGTGGGGTGCGACCAAAGCCACCGTCAGCCGACGTGCGCCCACTCCTCGGTCAGGGCGAGCACGGCGTCGTTGGCCTCGGGGAGGCCGATCGAGATCCGGACCCCCTCGCCGGTGAACGGGCGCACGAGGAGCCCCCGAGCGGCCGCCCGCGAGGCGAGGTCGGTGGTGCGGTCCCCGGTGGCGAGCCAGACGAAGTTGCCCTGGGCGTCGGGCACGTCCCAGCCCTGCACGCGCAGCCCCGCGACCACCCGCCGGCGCTCGGCGACCACGGCCCGGACCCGCTCGAGCAGGGCGTCCTCGGCCGCCAGCGACGCGACCGCGGCGGCCTGCGCCAGCTCGTTGACCCCGAACGGCGTCGAGGCGATCCGCACGGCCGCCGCGACCTCGGGGTGCGCGACCGCGTAGCCGACCCGCAGCCCGGCCAGGCCGTAGGCCTTGGAGAAGGTGCGCAGCAGCACCACGTTGGGGTGCTCGGCGAACAGCGCGGGCCCGTCGGCGGCCAGCGGGTCGGTGACGAACTCGGTGTAGGCCTCGTCGATCACCACCAGCACGTGCTCGGGGACCGCGTCGATCATCGCGGCGAGCTCGCCGTGGTGCACCGCCGGCCCGGTCGGGTTGTTCGGGGTGCACACGAGCACCGCACGCGTGCGATCGGTCACGGCCTCGGCCATCGCGCCCAGGTCGTGCCGGGCGCCGGAGGCCAACGGGACCCGCACGTGCTCGGCGCCCTGGAGGCGGACGAGGATCGGGTAGGCCTCGAACGACCGCCACGCACTGACCACCTGGTCGCCCGGCTCGCAGAAGGCCTGGAGCACGTGGGAGAGCACCGCGACCGACCCCGTGGACGCGACCACGCCGGCAGAGCCCACGCCGAACCGCTCGCCGAGCGCTGCGACCAGGGTGTCGGCGTACATCTCGGGGTAGCGGTTCACCCGACCCGCGGCGTCGGCGATGACCTCGCGCACCGGCTCCAGCGGCGGATAGGGGTTCTCGTTGGAGGACAGCTTGTGCGACCGGTCGTCGGCCGGACGGGCGCCCGGGACGTAGGCGGGCAGGGACGCGACGGCGGGGCGGGGGCTCACGCGGTCGGGACGCGTGGGGTCGGGACTCACGGGGTCGGGACGCGTGGGGTCGGAGGGCTGGTCGTTCACGCGGCCAGCATGCCAGCGACGCCGGGCGGTGGTGCCCCTTCCTCCTGCGATCCCGGATCGCGAGCACCCCGGTCGTACGACTCTGCGCGGTACCGGTCACCGCATCCCGCACGTGGATGCCAGGATGGGCGCCATGGGGTTCCTCGTCCGACTCGTCATCCAGGCCCTGGCGATCTGGCTCGCGACGTTCCTGCTCGGCGGGCTGACCGTGCACGGCGGCGACTCCACGGGGATCACGATCCTCGTCTATCTCGCCGTGGCGCTCGTCTTCAGCCTGGTCAACACGATCGTCAAGCCGGTAGCCAAGCTCATCTCGCTGCCGCTGTACCTGCTCACCCTCGGTCTGTTCGGCCTGGTGGTGAACGCACTGATGCTCATGCTGGTCGGCTGGATCAGCGAGCAGACCTCCTACGGCCTGCGGGTGGACAACTTCGGTACGGCGGTGCTCGGCGCGCTGATCATCGCGGTCGCGAACGTGCTGCTCACCGCTCTGATCCCGGCCGCGCGCAAGAAGAGCTGAGCCGCGCCGGCGGGCGATCCCCGTCGCGGGCACCGGCGAACGTCACGGCGGAGGCGCCGGCGCCGGCTCCGGGACGCGGTACCCCGTGAACGTGCGGGTGGTCGCGCTCACCACGTCGGGGCCGAGCACCTTCGCCTCGGCCGCCCGGAAGCCCTTCACCGAAAGGTCGTCGTCCGGCAGCAGTTCCGCGGTCCGTATGTAGCGGCCGATCCCGTGCACGTCGCCCTCGTCGGCCACGGACCAGGGCCCGCGCTCCGAGCTCGCCGACAGGTCCCGCACGACGGTCGTCCGGTGGAGCTCGTCGGGGTTGGGCAGGCCGCGCAGCCCGCCGACGACGTCCTGCGTGTGCTCCAGGTGCAGCGCGGCCGTGCTCGGCGGGATGTCGTACCCGGCCGTCGCGCCGCCGGCCGTGACGATCGCTGCCACGTCGAAGTGCTGCGCCAGCACGGGGTCGCTCGCGATCCGGCCCGCCACCATCCCGCCGGCGCTGTGGCCCACGATGAGGACCGGCTCGCCCGGCTGGATCCCGGCCTGCGCCATAGCGCGGACCGCGAGGGCGGTCCCATCGTCCGGCATGGTGCCGACCAGCTCGAGGTCGGTGAGCCCGTCGAGCGGGTTCGGGCCGCCGAGCTTCCACTCCTCCGTTCCCGGGACGGCCACCACCCAGCTGCGTGTGCCGTCGGCGTGGTCGAGTCGCTGCACGGACACCTGGGCCTCGACCCGCGCGCCGTCGCCGCCCCCGACCGGCGCGTCGTCGCCGCCCCCGTGCGGGTACTGGTCGGCGACCTGGCGGAGCAGGTCGGCCTCGGTCCTCGGCGGCTCGGACGCCTGGCCCGGGAGCTGCGCTACGACCACGAGCCGCGTGTCGCCGCCCCTCAGCCGCGTGACCCCCGCGAGCAGGTCGGCGCCGAAGCGCACGGGATCGCGCGGCACCGGCTGGCGCCCCGGGAGCAGGGCCCAGACGTACGCCCCGACCCCGGTGACGATGCCCTCGGTAGCCGTGCGGTCGATCAGGGGGAGCCGCGGCACGATCCCGTCGCCGGCCATGGTCCGGCCGACCGCACCGAGCCAGTCGCGCCGGCCAGCGACGCCGGGGCTGCCGAACCAGCGCAGCACGGCTCCCTGCGGGCCCGGGACTTCGCGCCAGAACCGGGCGTTGAGCCACAGGCCCGTCGCCACCACGGCGCCACCCACCACCCAGAGCAACGACTGCGGGCCCCGCTCGCCGAGAGCGCTGCCGAGCTCCGCAGCGACCCGCCGCATCCGGGCCGCGGACACCGCGTCCGCGTCGGCGTACGCCGCCTCCGCCAACCGGACCCGTTCACCCAGCACTCGCGCGTCACGCTCGGACGCAGCGAGCCCCCGACGCCCGTCGAACGACGCGAGCGCCGACGCCGCCCGCGGTCCCGCCGCCGCCCCGAGCCGGGCTCGCGCGCCGACGGCGGCATCGAGTGCGACCGCGGCTGCGCGGAGGGCGCCCGCGATCGCCTCGAGCTCGGCGAGCTGGGCCGTGGTTCCGCCCGCGCCGCCGCTGACCGTGATGCCGTCGCTCACAGGACGCGGTCCGGCCTGGTGGCCGCGACCACGGCGGGCCGCACCTCGTCGGCGACCGCGCGCAGCCGGTGCACGTCGAGGCGCGCCTCGGCCAGCCGGGTCCGGAACCGGGTCGCCGCGACCGAGCGCCAGACCCTGGGCTCGGCGGTGGCGAGATGGCGTTCCGCGCTGCACAGGTCGGCCTCGATCGCCTCGAGCTCGGCCAGTGCCCACCCCGTCGCATCCACGTGACCACCTCCGCCGACGGACGCTAGGCGCGCTCCGGACGCGGCGGGATCAGTGGACCGAACGGCCTGTGGACGACGCCGCCAGCGGGTGGACCGGGGACGGAGCGGGCGGACCCGGGCGGTGTGGCGCGGTCGACCTGGCGTCCACGCAGCGCCACCTCAAGGCCGCCTCAGCGCCGCCTCAACACCCCTCAACACCCCTCAACACCCCTCAGCACCGCCCCAGCACCGCCTCAGCGCCGCCGCCCCGGCGAGGCCGCGTGCAGCACCCCGACCAACGCCACCACCGCGACCGCCCGCAGCGCCACCGACATCAGGCTGCCGGCCGGCACCTGGGCGCCGCGCACGAGCAGCGCGGCCACCAGCACCAGGGCCTGGCTCACCACCTGCACGGGCACGAGGTCGGCGGCCAACCGGCCCAGCGCCGCGGCGTCCACCAGCGCACGCCAGGCCACGTGACGGGCCAACCCGGCGGACGCCGCCACCAGGTGCACGCCGAGCACCAGCGCCGCGAGCAGCACCAGACCCGGGTCGCCCACCGGCAGCAGCCGTACCGCCAGCACCGCCGTCAGGCCCACCGGAACCAGCCCACCGGGCCGCAACGTCGCGAGCGCGGCGAGGCCCACGAGCACCGCCCAGGCGAGGGTCTCGCTGGCGACCGTCGCGCCGACCGCCAGCACCAGCAGCGGCGGGACCAGCCGGACCACCCAGCCCGGCACCGCGCCGGGCAGCGTGACCACGAGCCGTCCCGCGGAGTCCTCGCCGGCCGAGCCGCGCCACCACCCGGTCCGGGCCGGCCAGGCCCCGCGCGCCCGCCCCGCGAACCCGCCGCTCACCTGGGCCTCCGGCGGACGGTGAGCCGACGCAGCACTGCGGCGGCGGACGCGTCGGCCCAGCGCACCAGCTCCACGTCAGCGGCCTCGAGCGCGGCGAGGCGATCGGTTCGTTCGATGCGCACCAGCCGCAGGGCGAGCCGCTCTCGCGCGGACAGGTGGGCCGTGCGCAGCGTCGGCAGGACGTCGATCGCCAGCACGCGGTGACCGAACCGTCGCCACAGCAGCGCCAGGTCGGCCGCCTCGGAGTCGAGGAACGTCGACGCCACCACCACGAGCGCCCCGCTCGGCACCCGCGGCGCGCGGACCAGCGCACGCGGCGCACCGAAGGGGCGGACCAGGGACAGCCATCGCCGCACGCGGTCGGCGTGCCGCCGACCGGAGCCGGGGCGCATCGGGTGGCGCAGCGCGCCGAGGTCCTCGACCCCCACCCGGTCGCCGGCCGCGACGTAGGCCCGGGTCAGGCTGTCGGCGGCCTGCCGGGCGAGGTCGAGCGAGGTCGGCTCGTCGGGGTGGACGGCCGTGATCCCGCTCCAGGTCCGCGGGTCGGGGCCCACCTCGTCGCGCGAGTCGACCATGACCACCACGTGCGCCTCGGCGAGCGCGTAGCTACGGCGGACCCAGAGCTGTTCGAGGTCGGGCGAGTGGCGTGCGGTGACCTTCCAGTCGACCCGGCGCAGCGTGTCTCCCGGACCCATCGGGTTCAGGTCGCGCAGGCTCCCGCCCTCGCCCGGCCTGCGGGAGTCGTGCTGCCCGGTGTGCCCGCGCAGGCGGCGCGGGACCGGAACGTCGACCACCCGACGGGCGCCGGGCGGCACGGCCACCACCCGGCCGGGAACGCGCACGACCTCGCTGGTCGCCGCCCCACCGAGCCCCACGCCCTGCAGGTCCACCGCGAGCAGCTCCTGCGGGCCGGTACGCACCGAGCGGGCCGTGACCTCGAGCTCCGCCCTCGGGGCCAGCAGCACCTCGCGTGGGACGTGTCCGCTGCGGGACAGCCGCACCCGTACCCAGGTCGACCGCGGCGGGACGTCCAGCAGCACACGCGCGGTCCACGGGTCGGACCCGAGCTCGACCCTGGCGTCCGGCACGGGGCCGTGCGGGTCGTCGGCGAGCTGCGCATACCCCGCGGCGAGCACGAGGGGCACACCGAGCAGCGCCACCGCCGGGCGGCCGGCGAGCACCCCGGCCAGGAGCACCAGCACCCCGCCGCCGAGCTGGGCGGTCACGGCGGCGCCGAGCCACCAGGTGCGCCGGCGCTCGATCACGGCCGTTCGGGCACGGTCACCGGGCCCGGCGTGCTGTCCAGCACGTGACGAACCACGTCGGCCGCGTCGGTGCCCGCGGCCCAGGCGCCGGCACTCAGCGTGAGGCGGTGGGCGAGCGCGGCGACGCCGACGGCCTTGACGTCCTCCGGCAGCACGTAGCCGCGCCCGTCCAGCACCGCTGCGGCGCGAGCCACCAGCAGCAGGGACTGTGCGCCGCGTGGTGAGACCCCGACCTCGACGTCGCCGTGCCGCCGGGTCGCGGCCGCGAGGTCCACGCAGTACCCGAGGATGTCCGGGTCCACGTCGACGGCCTCGACCCCGGCCTGCATGGCCAGGACGGTGCCGGGATCGACGACGGTGCGCACCGGCGCTGCCTCCTGGCGCCGGCCGATCCGCCTGGCCAGCACCTCGACCTCCCCGTCGCGGTCCGGGTAGCCGACCGCGATCCGCACCATGAACCGGTCGAGCTGGGCCTCCGGCAGCGGGTACGTGCCCTCGTACTCCACCGGGTTGGACGTGGCGACCACGTGGAACGGGGCGGGCACCCGGTGCGTCGTGCCGTCCACGGTGACCTGCCGCTCGGCCATCGCCTCGAGCAGCGCGGACTGCGTCTTGGGCGCGGTGCGGTTGATCTCGTCGGCCAGCAGCAGACCGGTGAACACCGGTCCGGGGCGGAAGGTGAACCCGCGGGTCGACGGGTCGTACACCGCCGAGCCGGTGATGTCGGCCGGCAGCAGGTCGGGCGTGCACTGCAGGCGCCGGAAGTCCAGGCCGAGCGCGGAGGCGAGGCTGCGTGCGGCGAGCGTCTTGCCCAGCCCCGGCACGTCCTCGAACAGCACGTGCCCGCCCGCGAGGATCGCGGCCAGCGCGACCCGCAGCGGTTGGCCGGCCCCGACCACGGCGGTGGCGACCTCGTCGAGCACCGCCGAGCCCAGGCGGGCGACGTCGGCCACCGGGAGCGGCGGGGTGTCAGGTGCGGTCATCGGCGTCCTCTCGTGCCGGGCGGTCGTCCAGGATCTGCTCGAGGGCGTGCACGCACACCGCCACGTCGGCGACCGACGGCAGCCGCGAGCTCGGTGCGGCCAGCACGGACCAGGCTCGTGGGCCGAGAGCGGCCTGTGCCGCCCGGCGCTCGGCCTCGCCCCTGGCGTCCGCGGGCCCCTCGAACCCCGCCGAGAGCGGCAGGCCGACCCGCGCCAGCCGGGCCGTGGCGATCTCCCGGATCCGGCGGACCCCGGGCTCGGAGACCCGGCCGTCGCGTCCGGCCAGCGACCAGGTCAGGCGCGAGACCTCGACCCGGCGCCCGTGGTGCGGGCTGGCGACGGGCGCGGGCCAGTCCATGTCCCGTCCGCTGCCCAGCTCCGGCAGCACGAGACCGGCGACCGCCACCGCTGCGCCGATCACCAGGGCGTCCGGCAGCGGCACGGCGAGCACCCTGGCGATCGCCACCGCGACGACGACGGCGAGCCACAGCCGCCAGTCCAGCAGGCGCCGGCCCGCGCTCACGGCGTCACGTCCCGTCGGTCCAGGGTCGCCGCGATCGCGCGCAGGTCCGCGGCCGCGCGGTCGACGTCCTCGGGCGTGACCGGGATCCGCGAGAACCTCGCCCGCTCGTAGGAGGCCAGCAGCGAGCGGGTCGCTCGGCCGTCGGCCGGCGTGCGGTCGAGCACCTGGAGGGCGAACTCGGTCGGGGTGGCCGCCGGGTCCCGTGGCACCCCGCTGCGCCGCGCCGCGGCCTCCACCGCGACCCACGCCGCGATCACCGCGTCGGCGGGCTCGCCCTCCCGGCGCAGCCGGACCTCGGCCTCTGCCACGCCGGCCTCGATCGTGGCCAGGTGGGGCTCGGGCTCGGTCAGGTCGGGCACCGGCTCGGCGGCGAGGGGAAGCCCGTCCGGGCGCAGCCGCCGGGCGAGCGCGCGGGCGACTCGGACGGCCAGGGCCAGCACGGCGGCGATCCCGATCCAGATCAGCGGGCTCAGGTCCAGCGTGCTCGGGTTCTGCGCGTCCGAGGACGTCGCGGTCCGGGTGGGCTCGGGCAGCGGGCTCGCGGGTGGCGGGGCGGAGGCCTGCTGGGTGATCAAGGCGCGCGGCTCGAGGTTCACCTCCCACGGCCCGGCGACGGCCGAGCCGAGCACGGCGAGCGACACGAGCACGGCGAGCACCGCCGCGGCGCCGACACCTCGGCGCGCTGCAACGGTCCCCCCGTGGCTCACCACGCCAGCATGCCGCACCGCCGGCGGCTCACCCGGTCAGCTGCTCGCGCAGGAACGCCACGACGGCGTCGTTGGCGCGCTGGGTGGGGTGCCCGGGGACCTCGGCGGACGGGTCGGTCAGGACGGAGTGCGAGCGCGCGGGGATCCCCTCCGGGTTGCCCGGCGAGGAGTCGATCTCGAACGCGCGCCAGCCCGGGCCGATGAGTGCGGCCAGGGTCTCGAACCTCCCGTCGGGCACCCCACGGTCGCGGGTGAACCGCAGGCCCATGGCGCACAGGCCGTCGGCCTCGACGCGCCGGGCGATCACCGCCTCCTCGTGCGCGGACAGCCCGGTGGCGACCTTGCCCGCGCCGAGCGGTGGCGGCATCGCCGGTTGGGAGAGCACCGGCGCGAGCACCGCCGGCTCGGCGGCGGCGGCGAGCGCGAAACCGCCCGAGAAGCACATCCCGATGACCCCGACGCCCGGACCACCGCACTCCGCGTGCAGGTCACGCGCCAGCGACCGCAGGAACCTGGCCACCGGGCGGTCGGCACGCCGGGCGAAGGCCGCGAACTCCCGCGACACGCACATCCGCGCGACCGAGCCTGCCAGGTAGCCGACACTCGGGGCACGTCCCGGCTCGCCGATCACGGAGGGGACCGCGACCCGGAAGCCCTCGTCGACCAGCCGGTTCGCCAGGGCCATCACCGCCGGTGTGGCCCCCGGCAGCTCGGGGACCAGCACGACGCCCGGGCCGGTGCCGCGGCGCAGCACCTCGTGGCGCACGCCGTGCGCCTCGAAGGGCGCGCGCTGCCAGCCGGTGAGCACGTCGGGCTCGGACATCGCACCAGTCCAGCACGCGAGCGGTGCCGTCGCCACGCGGGGCGCCCCGCGCGCGACCTGCGTTCTGGGAGGATGGCGCCATGCCCGCCGAGGACCCCACCACGCCCCCGGTCGACGACGCGCCCGCGCCCTCCCGGCGCCCCCTGGCCGACGTCGTCCCCCCGATCGCCCTCGGCCCCCTGGACGGCCGGTACCGCGCCGTGGTCGCTCCGCTGGTGGACCACCTGTCCGAGGCGGCACTCAACCGCGAGCGTGTGCGCGTCGAGGTCGAGTGGCTCATCCACCTCACCTCGCACCACGTGGTGCCCGGTGCGCCGACGCTCTCCGGCGAGGAGCGCGACCACCTGCGCCGGGTGGTCCTGGACTTCGACGAGCACACGGTCGCCGAGCTCGCCGCGACCGAGAAGATCACGGTGCACGACGTCAAGGCCGTGGAGTACCTGCTCAAGGAGCGCCTGGCTGCGGCGCCCGGGGTGCTGGGCGAGGACACCGTGCTGCCCCGGGTCTCCGAGCTGGTGCACTTCGCGTGCACGAGCGAGGACATCAACAACCTCGCCTACGCGCTGATGGTGCAGGGCGCGGTGCGACGCGTCTGGCTCCCGGCCGCCCGGGCGCTGGTCGACCAGGTCGCGGCGATGGCGCGCGAGCACGCCGCGGTGCCCATGCTGGCGCGCACCCACGGCCAGCCGGCGACGCCCACCACGTTGGGCAAGGAGCTCGCGGTGCTCGCCCACCGGCTGCGCCGCCAGCTGCGCCGGGTCGAGGCGGCCGAGTACCTGGGGAAGATCAACGGTGCTACCGGCACGTACGGAGCGCACCTGGCGGCCGTGCCGGGCGCGGACTGGGTGGCGGTGTCGCGGTCGTTCGTCGAGCACCTGGGCCTGAGCTGGAACCCGCTGACGACGCAGATCGAGTCGCACGACTGGCAGGCCGAGCTCTACGCCGACGTGGCCCGGTTCAACCGGGTGCTGCACAACCTCGCGACCGACGTGTGGACGTACATCTCGCTCGGGTACTTCGCGCAGGTCCGCGGCCAGGGCACGGTCGGCTCGTCGACGATGCCGCACAAGGTCAACCCGATCCGGTTCGAGAACGCCGAGGCCAACCTCGAGATCTCCAGCGCGCTGCTGGACTCCCTGGGCGCGACCCTCGTCACCTCGCGGATGCAGCGCGACCTCACCGACTCCACCACCCAGCGCAACATCGGCCCGGCGTTCGGGCACTCCCTGCTTGCGATCGACAACGTCCGCCGCGGCCTGGCCGGGCTGGACGCGGACGCGGACGCGATGGCGCGGGACCTGGACGCGAACTGGGAGGTGCTGGGCGAGGCGGTGCAGTCCGCGATGCGCGCAGCCGGGGTGGCCGGGGTGCCGGGCATGGAGAACCCGTACGAGCGCCTCAAGGAGCTCACCCGCGGGCACCGGGTCACCGGCGACGAGATGCGGTCGTTCGTGCTGGGCCTGGGCCTGCCGGACGCGACCGCACGGCGCCTGGCGGCGATGACGCCGGCGTCGTACACGGGCGCGGCCGCGGACCTGGTGCGGTTCCTGGACTGACCGGCCGGCTCAGGCCGAGGTGGCCCCCGTCGTGTGGGTCGTGGGCCCGGGCGAGTCGACGGCGACGCCCAGGAAGGTCCCCAGCGCGGCCTCGAAGTCCGGTGCCTTGCCGAGCCGGGCGTACGAGCGGGCGCGGTTGACCGGCTGGTGCAGCAGCGACGCGGCGAACTGGTGGAGCGCCCGCTGGACCTGCGGGTCGTCGGGGTAGCGGGCCGCGACCTCCGCGAGGGCGGCCTCGACGTGGTCGCGCACCGCGCGTACCGCGGGGGCGGCGTCCCGCTCGGCCAGGACGGCCAGCAGCCGCGCGGTCTCGGCCTGGACGATCACCCGACCGTCGGCGACCGCCGCGTCGAGCGCCGCCGGAGCGCGGCGAGCCACCTCGGCGAGGTCCACCAGGTGCACGCCGGGCACCTGGGCCACCGCGGGGTCGATGTCGCGCCGCAGCGCGAGGTCCACCAGGACCGCTGGGCCGCGGCCGCGCAGCCTGGCGCGACGCACCGCCTCGGCGTCCACCACCGAACCCCTGCTGCCGGAGCACGCCACCACCACGTCAGCGCGGGCGAGCGCGGCGTCCAACCCGCCGGGCGCCGCGGCCTCCAGCCCGTGGGACGCGGCGAACTGCTCCGCGCGACCGGACGGGGAGTGCACCACCACCGACGCCGCCCCGCGCTCGCGCAGCGCCGCGACGCTCGCGCCGGCGTAGGAGCCGGTGCCCACCAGCAGCACCCGCGCCCCGGCCAGCGGGCGTCGCGCCTCGGCCTCGTCGAGGGCGACGGCCACCACCGAGCGGCCGGCGTCGGCCAGCCCGGTGCGCCTGGCCACCGCCCGAGAGACCCGCGACGCGCCCTGGAACAGGGCCTCGAGGTCCGAGGACGTCGTGCCGGCCGCGTGGGCCTGCTCGAGCGCCCGCCGGACCTGGCCGGCGACCTCGCGCTCGCCGACCACCATCGAGTCCAGGCCGGCGGCGACGCTGAACAGGTGCTCGACGGTGGCCCCGCCACCCGCGACGCGCAGCCGGGCGCGCACGTCGTCGGCCTCGATCCCCGCCGCGCCGGCGATCGCGCGCACGGCAGCCTCGGTCGCGAGCGCCTCGTCCTGCGCGTCGAGGTAGACCTCGAAGCGGTTGCAGGTGGCCAGCACGACGACGCCGCGCACGGCGGCGTCAGCCAGGATCTCGGGCACCACGGAATGCGCACCGACGCTGATCTGCTCGAGAAGGTCGAGATCAAGATGGCGGTGGCTGGCCGAGAGGTTCATCAGCACCACAAGAATCCCGATTGAACCATTCCGCGCGAGATTCGGCACAATCAACCGCATGCCTTCCACCCCGGCGGACGAGCCCGCCCTGCTCACGGCGCTGCGTGGTGCACGGCCCGCACGCACCCCTGTGTGGTTCATGCGCCAGGCCGGCCGCTCGCTGCCCGAGTACCGGGCGGCCCGGGCCGGGGTCGCGATGCTCGACGCGTGCCTGGACCCGGCGCTGGCCGCCGAGCTCACGCTCCAGCCCGTGCGGCGGCACGGCGTGGACGCAGCGGTGTTCTTCAGCGACATCGTGGTGCCGGTGCGCCAGGCGGGCGTGCCCATCGACATCCGGCCCGGTGTGGGACCGGTGCTCGACACCCCGGTGCGCACGGTCGACGACGTCGCCGCGCTACCCGCGCCGGACCCGGACCTGGCGTCGGTCACCGAGGGCGTGCGCACCGCGGTCGGCGGGCTGGGCGGCACCCCGCTGCTCGGGTTCGCCGGGGCGCCGTTCACGCTGGCCTGCTACCTGGTCGAGGGCGGACCCTCGAAGGACCACCTGCGCACCCGCACCCTCATGCACGCGGACCCCGCGACCTGGCAGACCCTGATGGCCTGGGCCGCGGACGTGACCGGCGCGTTCCTGCGCGCCCAGGTCGACGCGGGCGCCGCGGCGGTCCAGCTGTTCGACTCCTGGGCCGGTGTGCTCAGCGCCGCGGACTACCGCACGCACGTCGCGCCGTGGTCGCGGCGCGCGCTGTCCGGCGTCGGCGTACCGGTGGTGCACTTCGCGGCGCAGGGCGGCGAGCTGCTCGCCGAGCTGCGCGACGTGCTCGTCGAGGCGGCCGGCGACGACGTGGCCGGAGCGGTGGGCGTCGACCACCGGGTCCCGCTGGACGAGGCCTCCAGGCGCCTCGGCGGCCGGACCCCGGTGCAGGGCAACATCGACCCGGCGATGCTCGCGGCGCCCTGGCCGGTGCTGGCCGAGCACGTGCGCGACGTGCTGCGCCGGGGCCGGGCGGCGCCCGGCCACGTGGTGAACCTGGGCCACGGCGTCCCGCCGACCGCCGACCCCGACGTGCTGAGCGCGATCGTCCGGCTGGTGCACGAGGAGGGTGGGCAGGGGTGAGTCCACGGGTCGTGGTGGTCGGCGGCGGGATGGCCGGGCTCACCACGGCGGTCGACCTGGCCCGGACCGGCGCGTCGGTCTCGCTGTTCGAGGCGTCGGAGCGGCTCGGGGGATGCGTGGCGCCGGTGACACCGGACGGGCTGCCCGACGGTGTCGCCCTCGACGGCGGGGCCGAGTCCTTCGCGACCCGAACGAGCGCGGTGGGGGACCTGCTGGCCGAGCTGGGGCTCGGCGACGACGTCGTGGCGCCGCAGCGGCGCGGCGCCTGGGTCCTCCACGCGGGCGGACCTGTCCTGCTGCCGGCGGCCGGCCTGCTCGGCGTGCCGGTCGACCCGTGGGCGGCGGACGTGCGGCGCGCGGTCGGGGTGCTCGGCGCAGCCCGAGCCTGGCTCGACCGTCTGCTGCCCGCCCGGGTCGGCGCGGCGGACGGCCCGACGACGGTGGCGCACCTGGTCCGGGCCCGGATGGGCAGGCGGGTGCTGGACCGCCTGGTCGACCCGGTGGTCAGCGGGGTGCACTCGTGCCCGGCGCGGGACCTGGACGTCGACACCGCGATGCCGGGGGTCAGGCAGGGGCTGGCCGAGACGGGCTCGCTCGCCGGCGCGGTCGCCCGGATGCGCGAGCGGTCACCGGCGGGCTCGGCCGTCGCAGGGCTGCGGGGCGGCCTGCACCGGGTGCCCACTGCCCTCCGCGCGGAGCTTGCCCGGCACGGCGGGACGGCGTGCACGGGGGTCGCGGTCGAGGCCCTCCACCAAGGCGCGGACGGCGGCTGGAGCGTGCTGGCGAGCGACGGGCACCACGCAGCGGACCACGTCGTGCTCGCGGTCCCGGGTGGTGTGGCCGCGGGGCTCCTCGAGCCGTGGGCTGCGGTCGTGCCCCCGCCGGCCGTGCCGGTGTCGGTGGTCACCCTGGTGCTGGACGCGCCGGACCTGGACACCGCACCGCGCGGCACCGGCGTGCTGGTGGCACCGCACGCGGGCGTGGCTGCCAAGGGGCTCACGCACGCGACGGCGAAGTGGGCCTGGCTCGCCGCGTCGGTCCCCGGGCGCCACGTGGTGCGCCTGAGCTACGGCCGGGGTGGCGCCCGGCCCGAGCCGGAGGTCGCGACCGCGCTGGCCGACGCGAGCATCGCGCTCGGTGTGCGCCTGACCCGCCGGAACCTGGTCGGCTGGGTCCGCAGCGACTGGCCGACGGGCCTGGGTGCCCCGCCGCCGGGGCACCGCGACCGGATGGTGGCGCTGCGCCGGGACCTGCCCCGCGGTCTGTGGGTCACCGGGGCGTGGGTGGCCGGGACGGGTCTGGCCGCCGTGGTGGCCGACGCACGGGCGACTGCCGCCGCGATCGCCGCGGCCATCGCGGAGGACGCGTCCGGGCCGCGTCCGGAACACGAGTAGACCCGACGCGCCGTCAGGAACGTCGGGCATTCTGACAACTCGTCATCATCGACACAGGAATCGCACAGGAATGGTCGGATCCGGCCCCTCCGGTGACCTGAGATCGGTCTCGTTGTGACGATCCGCCGCCGATCACGCAGACTTCGTCCATGACCCCCGCGAGCGCCATGCCCTGGACCCTGTGGACCGTCCTGCGTCGGACCGGCACCCCGCCGTCGACCGAGACCGCACCGCACCCGAGACCCGCGCAGAGCCTCGCCGTGGCGCTCGGCGAGCTGGGCGACGACGTCCGGCTGCGCGGGCTGTACGACGTGTCAGGCATGCGCGCCGACGCCGACCTCATGGTCTGGCTCAACGGGGCCTCGCCGGACGGGCTGCAGGCCGCCGCTCGCGCCCTGCGCCGCACCACCGAGCTCGCGCCCCTGGAGGCCCGGTGGGCCGTGATGGGCGTGCACCGTCCGGCCGAGTTCAGCGCCTCCCACGCGCCGGCCTTCATGCGCGACGCCGAGCCCAAGGCCTGGCTGACCGTCTACCCGTTCGTGCGCTCCTACGACTGGTACGTGCTCCCCGAGGAGGATCGCCGCGAGATGCTCGCCGAGCACGGCGGCAAGGGCCGGGAGTACCCGCAGGTGCTGTCCAACACCGTCGCCGCGTTCGCACTGGGCGACTACGAGTGGATCCTCGCGCTGGAGGCCGACGACCTGACCGACCTGGTGGACCTCATGCGCCACCTGCGCGCGACCCAGGCCCGTCGCCACGTCCGCGAGGAGGTGCCGTTCTTCACCGGGCGCCGCATCGAGGTCGACGAGGTCGCGGAGGTCCTGGCGTGAGCACCGTCGGTCTCCCGCCGGCCGACCCCCGGCCGCGCGTCCGGTACGACGCGGTGCTGCTGGTCTCCTTCGGCGGGCCGGAGGGTCAGGACGACGTCCTGCCCTTCCTGCGCAACGTCACGCGTGGTCGCGGCATCCCCGACGAACGGCTGGAGGAGGTCGCCCACCACTACCGGCACTTCGGCGGCGTCAGCCCGATCAACGAGCAGTGCAGGGCGCTGCGCGCCGCGCTGAGCGACGAGCTGGCGCGCCGTGGGCCCGACCTGCCGGTCTACTGGGGCAACCGCAACTGGGGCCCGTACCTGGCCGACGCCCTACGCGAGGCGCACGCCGCGGGGCACCGCCGGCTGCTCGCCGTGGTGACCAGCGCGTACTCGTCGTACTCCTCGTGCCGGCAGTACCGCGAGGACCTCGCCGCCGCGCTCGCCGAGACCGGCCTGGCCGGCGAGCTCGAGGTGGACAAGGTGCGGCAGTACTTCGACCACCCGGGGTTCGTCGCCCCGTTCGTCACCGGCACGCGGGACGCGCTGCGGGCCGTGCTGGCGGAGCTGGGCGCAGGCGCCCGTGCGAGCGACGTGCACGTGCTGTTCGCGACGCACTCGATCCCGACCTCGACCGCGCTCGCCTCCGGACCCCCCGGGGCGGAGCTGGGGCCCGAGGGTGCCTACGGTGCGCAGCACCGGGCGGTCGCCGAGGTGGTCATGGCGTCGCTGGGCAGCGGCGACCTGGGGATCGAGGCGCCCTGGTCGCTGGTGTACCAGTCGCGTAGCGGCGATCCGCGCACGCCGTGGCTCGAGCCGGACGTCAACGACGCGATCCGCGAGCTCGCCCGCCGGGGCACGCGCGGCGTGGTGATCGTGCCGCTCGGGTTCGTGTCCGACCACATGGAGGTGCTCTGGGACCTGGACGAGGAGGCCACCCAGACCGCGCGCGAGGCGGGCCTGGCCGTGGCCCGAGTGTCCACGCCTGGCGTCGACCCGGCGTTCGTGTCGGGTCTGGTGGACCTGATCGCCGAGCGTCACACCGGCAGCGAAGGTGGCGCGGACGCGGACGGGGGGCCGATGGAGCGGCCCGCGCTGACCCCGCTCGGCCCGTGGTACGACGTGTGCCGGGCGGGGTGCTGCGCGAACCCGCGAGGCGAACGTCCAGCCGTTGCGGGCATGCCATCGAGCGACGCGTGAGGACGAGCAGGGCGTGAGGACGGGGGGAGCAGGGCGTGAGGATGCGGGCAGGGCGTGAGGATCGGGACGCGGGGCAGCGAGCTCGCCGTCACCCAGACCGGCATGGTCGCCGACGCGCTCGGCGACGCGCTCGGGCCGGGGTCGCGCGACGCGATCGAGCTCGTCCGGATCCGCACCGACGGCGACCGGCTCCCCGGGTCGCTCGCGTCGCTCGGCGGGACCGGCGTCTTCGTCACCGCGCTCCGCGAGGCCTTGTTGGCCGGCCGGTGCGACCTGGCCGTGCACTCGATGAAGGATCTGCCCACCGCACCGCCCGAGGGCCTGCGCCTGGTCGCCGTCCCTGAGCGGGCCGACCCACGCGACGCGCTGTGCGCCCGCGACGGCCTGACCCTGGAGACGCTGCCGCCCGGCGCGCGGGTGGGCACCGGGTCGCCGCGGCGCGCGGCCCAGCTGCTCGCGGCCCGCCCCGACCTGGAGGTCGTGGACCTTCGCGGGAACGTGCCGACCCGGCTCGGCCGGGTGCCGGGCCACCAGCGCGCGGGCCACGACGACCCCGCCGACCTGGACGCCGTCGTGCTGGCGATGGCGGGACTGATGCGGCTGGGCCTGCTGGGCGCGGTGACCGAGGCGCTGGACCCGGCCACCGTGCGACCCGCGCCTGCGCAAGGCGCGCTGGCCATCGAGGCGGCCGGACCGCTCGACCCCGCGGCGGAGGCGGCTCTCGCCACGCTCGACCACCGTCCGACCCGGCTCGCGGTGATCGCCGAGCGGACGTTGCTGGCCACGCTCGAGGCCGGCTGCGCGGCGCCGGTGGGAGCGCTCGGCCGGCTGGAGGGGAGCGTGCTGGTCCTGGATGCGGTCGTGTGTGCCACGGACGGGTCGAGGCGCTTGGTCGAGACCGGCAGGGTCACGCTGCCAGCCGACCCGTCCGACCCGTCCGACCCGTCCGACCTTCGTCGGACCCGTCGGATCCGTCAGACCCGGCCGCGGCCGAGACCGCAGCCCGCGCGCTGGGCACCCGAGTCGCGAGGTCGCTGCTCGCGCTCGGCGCCGCGGACCTGGTGGCCGCCGCGCGAGGCGGGCACCCACCCGACACCACCACCCCGCCCGACACCACCACCCCACCCGACACCACCACCCCGTCCGCCGGCGGCGCGCTCGCCGGCTGGCACGTGCTCGTGCCACGCGGCGGGGAGTGGGCCCAGAAGGTCGCCGACCTGCTGGCCCCGCACGGCGCGACCACGGTCGTGGTCCCGCTCATCGAGTTCGCCCCGCCGCACGATCCCGCCCCGCTCGACGACGCCCTGGACCGCCTCGCCCTCGGGCGCTACGACTGGCTCGCGATCACCAGCGCCACCACCGTCAGCGCGCTGGCCGGTCGCGTCGCCGCACGTCGGATGGTGCCCGGCAGCCCCGACCCCGGCGAGGCCCTCGCGGCGGTGATCGGCGCGACGCGGGTGGTCGCCGTGGGTCCCGCGACCGCCGCCCCGCTGCAGCGGTCGGGCATCGACGTGGCCCTCATCCCCGCCACGCACTCGGCCGCCGGCCTCGTCGAGGCGTTCCCGCCGGGTCCGGGCCGGGTTCTGGTCCCACACTCCGACCTCGCGGACGCCACGCTGGCCGACGGGCTGCGCGATCTCGGGTCCGAGGTCGACGAGGTGGTCGCGTACCGCACCGTCGCCGGCCCACCCGCGGCGCCCCCGGTGCGCGCCGAGCTCACCGAGGGCCGGATCCGCGCCGTGCTGCTGAGCTCGCCCAGCACGGTGACCCAGCTCCTCGAGCTCGTCGGCGCGCCGCCGCCCGGCACGGTGATCGCCTGCATCGGCCCGCGCACCGCACGGGCCGCCGAGGATGCCGGGCTCACCGTGCACGTCACTCCGCCGTCGTCGTCGACGGAGGATCTCGTCGACGCCCTCGTCCGTCACGCCGACACCCTCCTCCGTCACGCCCAGGAGAACCCGTGAACCCCGTCGTCCGCCCGCGCCGTCTGCGCACCACGCCCGCGATGCGCCGGCTGGTATCGCAGACCCGCGTCCACCCCGCCCAGCTCGTGCTGCCGCTGTTCGCCCGCGAGGGTGCGACCGAGCCGGTGGCGATCTCCTCGATGCCCGGCCAGGTGCAGCACACCCGCGACTCGCTGCGCGCGGCCGTCGCCGAGGCGGCCGAGGCCGGGATCGGCGGCGTCATGCTCTTCGGGGTGCCGGCGACGCGGGATGCGACCGGCTCGTGCGCGACCGACCCGGCCGGCGTCCTCGCGACCGCCGTGCGCGACGTGGTCGCCGAGGTCGGCGACGCGCTCGTCGTGCAGGCCGACCTGTGCCTGGACGAGTTCACCGACCACGGCCACTGCGGCGTGCTGGCCGCGGACGGCACCGTGGACAACGACGCGACCCTCGTCCGCTACGGCGACATGGCCGTGGTGCTCGCGGAGGCCGGGGCGCACCTGCTCGGGCTGTCCGGGATGATGGACGGCCAGGTCGCCGCAGTGCGCGCGGCGCTGGACGACGCCGGGCACCCCGACACGGCGCTGCTCGGCTACGCCGCGAAGTACGCGTCGGCGTTCTACGGCCCGTTCCGCGAGGCCGTCGAGTCGACGCTGGTCGGCGACCGGCGCACGTACCAGCTGGACCCGGCGAACCGCCGCGAGGGGCTGCGCGAGGCGCGGCTCGACATCGAGGAGGGCGCCGACGTCGTCATGGTCAAGCCGGCCGGCTCGTACCTGGACGTGCTGGCCGACGTCGCCACGGCCTCACCGGTGCCGGTGTGGGCGTACCAGGTGTCCGGCGAGTACGCGATGGTCGACGCAGCCGCGGCGCACGGCTGGATCGACCGTCGGGCAGTGGTGACCGAGCAGGTGACCGGGATCGTGCGGGCGGGCGCGGACGCGGTGCTGACGTACTGGGCGACCGAGCTGGCCGGCTGGCTGCGGGAGGGTCTGTGACCGCCGCCCGGCACACGCCTCGCGCCCGCCTCGCGCACCCCAACTTCCGTCCTTCGACCTGCGACCACGAGGAGCACCCGACGTGCCGATGACCAACCATGACGCCTTCGTCCGCGCTGCCGCGGCGATGCCCGGGGGCGTGAGCTCGCCGGTACGCGCCTACGGGTCGGTGGGCGGCGACCCGCGGTTCCTGGCGAGCGCGCACGGCGCGTACGTGGTGGACGTCGAGGGCCGGGAGTACGTGGATCTCGTCGCGTCGTGGGGTCCGGCGATCCTTGGGCACGCGCACCCAGAGGTGGTGGCAGCGGTGCAGGAGGCCGCCGCGCGCGGGCTGTCCTTCGGCGCGCCGACGCTCGCCGAGGTCGAGCTGGCCGAGGAGATCACCCGACGGGTGCCTTTCGTGGAACGACTCCGCCTGGTGTCGACCGGCACCGAGGCGACCATGACCGCCGTGCGGCTGGCCCGCGGGATCACCGGGCGCCCGCTCATCGTGAAGTTCGCCGGGTGCTACCACGGCCACTCCGACGGGCTGCTGGCCGCGGCCGGATCGGGCGTGGCGACGGCCGGGCTGCCGGGGTCGGCCGGGGTGACCGAGGCGACCGCCGCGGAGACCCTCGTGCTGCCGTACAACGACCTCGCCGCGGTGCGCGCCGCGTTCGCGGCCCACGGCCACCGGATCGCCGCAGTGATCACCGAGGCCCAGCCCGCGAACATGGGCGTGGTGCCGTCGCTGCCGGACTTCGACCCCGAGCTGCGGCGGATCACCGCCGAGCACGGCGCGCTGCTGATCTGGGACGAGGTGCTGACCGGGTTCCGGGTGGGTCCTGCGGGGTGGTGGGGCATCGAGGCAGCGGGCGCAGCCTCCGCCGGCGTGGCTTCGGCGGGCCCGGCGGGCGCAGCCACGCGCGCGGGCTGGTCGTGGGCTCCGGACCTCGTCACGTTCGGCAAGGTGGTCGGTGGTGGCCTCCCGGTGGCTGCGGTCGGCGGACCCGCGGCGGCCATGGAGCGCCTGGCGCCGGTCGGACCCGTGTACCAGGCGGGAACACTGTCCGGGAACCCCGTCGCCGTGGCGGCCGGGCTCACGACGCTCCGTCTGGCCGGCGCCGCGGTGTACGAGCGGCTCGACACCGTCGCCGAGGTGCTGCGCCGCGAGGTCGGCGCAGCACTGGAGGCCGCGGCTGTGCCGCACCGGGTGCAGCACGCGGGCAACCTCTTCTCGGTGTTCTTCGGCGAGCGCGCCGCGGCCGCCCCCGTCCAGGACTACGCCGCCGCCAAGGTGCAGGACACCGCCGCCCACGCGCGCTTCTTCCACGCGATGCTCGACGCCGGCATCGCACTCCCACCGTCGGCGTTCGAGGCCTGGTTCGTCACCGCCGCGCACGACGACGCGGCCGTCACGCGCATCCTCGAAGCCCTTCCCGCCGCGGCCCGAGCCGCAGGCAGCGCGGAGGCCTAGCCCGTCCGCGCCCGCGGTTCGGGCAGCTGCGCAGGCAGCACCGGCTCGAGGCTCACGATGGAGACGCGTCCGGTCGGCGAACGCCAGAGCGTCGCTCCGCTGACCGGGTCGCGGCTGACGCACCAGCCGCCATGTGTCTTGAGCCGGTGATGGTGCCGGCACAACGCCTGGAGGTTCTGCTCGACGGTCTGCCACCGTGCCGGTCGGTCCGGGTCGAACGGCTCCACGTGGTCGATGTCGCAGCGCGCGGCCGGGACCCGGCACCCCGGGAACCGGCAGGTCCGGTCCCGGTCGACGACGGCTCGGGCAAGCTCGGCGGAGGGCCGGTACCCGTCCGTCCCGGCGGCCTCGACGACCGGCACACCGTCCTCGTCCACCCGCACGGACTCCTGCGTCGCCTCGTCGAGCAGGTGCGCCACCGCCGCCAGGGGCACCGGCCCGTACCCCGCCAGGTGCGCGACGCCCCCGGCACCCGCGCCACCGTCCCCGGCCCGTCCGGACCCCGCGCCGCCCGGCGCCCCGGCCACCGTGACGAGCAGGTGCGGCCGTCGGTGCTGGCGCATCGGGAGCGGCTCGCCGTCGGGGTCGAGCCCGGAGTCGAGCACTCGGCGCGCCATCGCCGTCAGGGCGTCCGCCCGACGCTGGTCGGCGGTCCGCTCGTCCTCCGGTTCGCGTGCGGCGGCGGCACCGTCGAGGGCCGTCATGACGGTGGCGGCATCGGTGGCGGGGAGCAGCGCGTGGATCCAGGCCATCGCGTCGGGCGCCGGCACCATCCGCACGCAGCGCTCCCGACGGGCCTCGGCGTGCCGGGCGGCCGCGGCCTCGGCGTCCAACGCCAGCTCGGTCGCGCGCACGTCGGCGCGCAGCTGCGGGACGGTGCGCTCGTCCGCCGTCTCCAGGACACGCGCGATCACGACGTCGGCCAGCGACCGCGGCAGGTGCTCGGTGTCGTGCAGCAGTACCTCGACCTTGCGCGCGGAGACCGATCCCTCCTCAAGCGCGGCGGCCAGGCGCGGGTGGCGCTGCAGCCCCAGCGCGAGCTCGACCTTGTGCTCGGCCGCCCGCCGCGTGATGGCGAGCCTGGTCGCGACCTCGTCGGGCAGGCGGTCCACGTCGGAACCGCGCATGGCCCGGGTGCCCAGCTCGGCGACCCACCTCGCCTGCTGTCCCGCCACCCAGGCGCCGACCCGCTCCCACCCCGCGATGCCCTCGACGAGCGTCTCGTCGTCCATCGCGGCCGGGTCCAGCTCGACCAGTCGGGAGACGAGCTCGACCGACGCGCTCCGCGCCTCCAGCTCCGCCGCGACCGGATGGCGCTCGATCCACGTCCGTGGCGCGCTCGGCGGCGCGGGCTCAGCAGCGGCCACGGACACCAGAACACCCCCGATCGTCGAACACCTGTACGATATCGCCAGGGTCCGACACAACGATCTGTGCGCGGCCGAGGGTCCACCCGCGCCACCCGGGAACGAGCTCGTGGCGACTCCGTGAGCGTCGGGTGAAGTCGCAGAGGGCCGCCGGGGCCCACCGATACGGTGAGCGGAAGGCCACAGTCAATGGAGAGCGACCGCATCGCGTCAGGGGGACCGGGATGGCCGGACTTGGACGGATGGGCGCGGGAACGCTCGGCGGCGCCGTGCTCGTCGCGGCGTTGGCCGGGTGCGCGGACGCCGGTGACCTGAGCATCACGAACGACGGCGCGAACGATGCCGTGGTGCGAATCGGCGATGAGGACGTCGACGTACCCGGGTCGGGCGGGGTGGTCATCATGGACGCCGGGTGCACGCCGGGCGACGTCACCGTCGAGCTTCGGTCCGGCCGGTCGATCGTGCTCCCGGGCCCCGTGTGCCCAGAGCAGGAGATCGTGATCAGCGACGACTCGGCCACGGTGCGGCCCGCCTCGGACTCCTAGGAAGCCCCGCCGGCGGCCCGCCAGGCCCCGGCGGCACGCGCCGGACGTAAGGATCGCCCCGTCCCGGGACACTGCCAGGTATGCACCATGCGGACCATCCCGGGCGCCCGGCACCGCGTCGGCCACCCGAGCCGGGCGCGGACCCGGACGAGGTCGACCGCTTCGTGGACCTGTGGGAGTCCTGCGCCCACCGCGTGCACGCGTACGCCACGCGCCACGTCGGCGCGAACGCCGCCGAGGAGGTGGTCGCCGAGACCTTCCTGATCGCCTGGCGGCGCCTGAAGGACGTGCCCGGCGACCCGCTGCCGTGGCTGATCGTGGTCGCCCGCAACACGATCGCCAACGCCCGCCGGTCGACCTACCGCGCGCGGACGCTCGAGGCCGAGCTCACCAGGCTCGCCGAGGCGGCGGCCCCGTCGGCAACCGGCCCGGAGCCCGCCGTGGTGGACCGCGACGTCATGCTTCGCGGGCTCGCCCGCCTGACCGTCGTCGAGCGCGAAGCGCTGCTGCTCGTCGCGTGGGACGGCCTGACTGCCGCACAGGCCGCTGCCGCGGCGGGCTGCTCGACGACGGCCTTCTACGTCCGGCTCCATCGCGCCCGACGACGTCTCGCGGGCCTCGTCGACGACCCGCCCGCAGAGGACACTGCCGAGTCCCCCCTCGTCCCTGGCGCCCAGACACCTGCTGCACCACGACTGTCCCGGAGGTCCGAATGAGACTCGCCACCCTGGACCGCGAGCTCGCCCGCCTGGCCCCGACGTCCGGTCCCGACGCCCTGGAAGCCGCACGCACGCGCGTGATGGCCGAGGTCGCCGACGGCCGGCCCCCCGCCGCTCCCACCCCCGGCACCCCCGCCGATGCCCCCCTCACCGACGCCGACGTCCTCCCGCTGCCTCGCAGCACCACCCGATCCCGCCGGGTGGCCGTACGCCTCGGGATCGCCGCGTCGCTCGCCGCTGCGAGCGTCGCCGGCCTGGCCCTCTGGCCCGACGCGTCCGCCTCCTGGGTCCCTACCGCCTACGCCGGGTGGCGCGCGGTGCCCGAGCCCGTCACCCCGGTCGACGCGCAGGCACAGGCGAAGGCGTGCCTGGCGAAAGAGGCGTTCCTCGAGTCCCAGGGCGACACCTCCTATGCGGCACTCCCCCTCGCGGACATGACACCCGTCGTCGCCGAGCGCCGCGGCCCCTGGACCTACACCCTGCTGGTCGCCGGCGAACCAGGCAGCCATGCGGACGCCACGCTCACCTGCCTGCTGTCCGACGACCCGAGCACGGGTGGTCACCTCTCTGCCTCCGAGGGTGCGGCGGCCGGCCCGCCGGCACCCGACCAGATCCAGTGGATCACCGCCGGCGGGGGAGGCGAGATCTTCGACGTCCAGGGCTACGTCGGCGACGACGTCTCCCGGGTCACCGCCACGCTGTGGAACGGCGTCGTGGTCGACGCCACCGTCGCCGACGGCTACTTCGTCGCATGGTGGCCGGTGCCGACCGGCGGAGCCACCGCCGACCCGTTCACGCTCACCTGGTACCTGGCCGACGGCACCCGGGGCGGCACCTACGACTGGACGAGGCCCTGAGCTGCGGGGACACTCCCGGGCGCACTCCCGCGGACACCCCGGCAGCCCACGCCCCACCGCCCGGCCGTGCCGCTACTCGCCCCACACCTGCGGCACCGACGCCAGCTCGTCCAACCACACCCGCGCGCTCGCGTCCGACGGCGCCCGCCAGTCGCCCCGCGGTGACAGCGACCCACCCGACGAGACCTTGGGCCCGTTGGGCATCGCCGACCGTTTGAACTGGCTGAACGCGAAGAACCGCTGGCAGAACACCCCGAGCCAGCGCCGGATCGTCGCCAGGTCGTACGCCACGCGCCGCGCGGCGGGGAAGTTCTCCGGCCACGGCCCGAGCTCAGCGTCGTGCCAGGCGTGCCAGGCGAGGAACGCGATGGTCGACGGCGTGCGCCCCACCCGCAGCGTGTGGAACAGCGAGAAGTCCTGCAGCGCGTACGGGCCGATCCGCTCCTCGGTGGACTGCGGGCCCTCGCCGTCGGCGGCCGGCACCAGCTCCGGGCTGATCTCGGTGTCCAGGATCGCCTGGAGCACCGCGTCCACCGGGGCGTCGAACTGCTCGGTGGTGATCACCCAGCGGATCAGGTGCTGGATGAGCGTCTTGGGCACGCCCGAGTTCACGTTGTAGTGCGACATCTGGTCGCCGACGCCGTAGGTGGACCAGCCCAGCGCGATCTCCGACAGGTCCCCGGTGCCCAGCACGATCCCGCCGCGCTGGTTGGCCGCCCGGAAGAGGTAGTCGGTGCGCAGGCCCGCCTGGACGTTCTCGAACGTCACGTCGTAGACCGGCTCGCCGTCGGCGAACGGGTGGCCGAGGTCGGCGAGCATCTGCCGCGCCGCCGGCCGGATGTCGAGCTCGCCGAACGTCACCCCGAGCGCCCGCGCCAGCGCCGTCGCGTTCGCCTTGGTCTCGTCCGAGGTCGCGAACCCCGGCATCGTGAACGCCAGGATGTCCGACCGCGGCCGGCCCTCCCGGTCCATCGCGCGCGCGGCGACGATGAGCGCGTGGGTCGAGTCCAGTCCGCCGGAGACCCCGATCACGACCTTGGCCCCACCGATCGCCCGCAGCCGCTGCTCGAGCCCGGCGACCTGGATGTTGTAGGCCTCGTAGCAGTCCTGGGCGAGCCGCGCCGGGTCCGACGGTACGAACGGGAAGCGCTCCACCACGCGCCGCAGCCCGACGTCCCGCGCGGGCGGGTCGAGCGTGAAAGAAACCGTCCGGAACTCGTCCGGGCCCGGCCCCCACTCCGCCCGATGCCGACGGTTGTCGTCGAACGTGCCCATCCGCCGCCGCTCCGCGCGGATCGCGCCTAGGTCCACGTCGACGACGGTGCGGTGGTCGCCGTGCGCGAACCGCTCGCCCTGCGCGAGGGTCGCGCCCAGCTCGTGCACCATCGTCTGGCCGTCCCAGGCCAGGTCCGTGGTGGACTCGCCCTCGCCCGCCGCGGCGTACACGTACGCGGCGACGCAGCGCAGCGACGCGGCCCGCGCCAGCAGGGCCCGGGACTCGGCCCGGCCGATCGTGATCGGGCTGCCTGAGATGTTGACCAGCACCGTCGCTCCCGCGAGCGCGGCGTCGGCGCTCGGCGGCACCGGCACCCACATGTCCTCGCAGACCTCGACGTGCACCACCAGCCCCGGCACGTCGTCCGCGGAGAACAGCAGGTCGGGACCGAACGGCACATCGGCACCCAGCAGGCGCATCGTCGACCCCGCCAGGTCGTCCCCCGGTGCCATCTGCCGACGCTCGTAGAACTCCCGGTACGTCGGCAGGTACGACTTGGGCGCCACGCCCAGCACGCGCCCGCGGTGCACCACGACGGCGCAGTTGTAGATCCGGTGCCGGTGTCTCAGCGGCGCCCCGACCACCAGCACGGGCATCAGGTCGGCACTGGCCTCGACCACCCGGGCGAGCGCGGCCTCGACGCCGTCCAGCAGCGCGTCGGCGAGCAGCAGGTCGTCGATCGCGTAGCCGGAGAGCGCGAGCTCGGGCAGCGCGGCGACCGCGACCGTGTCGTCGTGACAGGCCCGCGCGGCGCGGATCACGGCGTCGGCGTTGGCCTGCGGGTCGGCGACGGCGCTCGGCATCGCGCACGCCGCCACGCGGGCGAAACCGTGCCGGTAGGCCGAGGCGAAGGGAAGGTCCACGATCGACATTCTCCCGTGCTCGGGCACCCCCGTGTCACCCGCTGGCCGTCCCGGGTCGGCCCGGCCTCAGACGCGGACCGAGAGCGTGGTCAGGATCTTGTCGGCGAAGGTCTGCTTCTTGGGGTCCCACAACGGCCACAGGTAGCCCAGGTAGAAGATCCCGTCGACGACGTGGACGATGTCGCGCAGCAACGCCATGCCGGTGCCGATCGGCTCCCGGGTCCGCTCGGAGATCAGCCGCAGCCCGATGAGCTGCTTACCGATCGACTGCCCGGCGCCCTGTCGCACACCGCGGTTCCAGATCCACAGGGCCAGCGAGACGAGGCCGCCGATGAGCACCGCGACGACGCCCGCCGCGCTCGGCGTCGTCGTCGACCCCAAGGTGTTGGTCGTCGGCGTTCCCGTGGTGACGTAGACCACCTGAGCCAGACCAACCGGCAGCCCGGTGATGATGCCGTCGATGAGGTACGCCACCACGCGCAGACCCCAGGGCGCCAGCGTGACGCCCGGAACCGCCGGGACGGGGCCCATCTGGCTCGGCGCCGGGGCGCTCGGGAAGTAGCCGGGGGCGCCCGGCTGCTGCGGGTACGGCGGCTGGCCCTGCGGGTCCTCGGGCGGGGTCCAGCCCCCGCCGGTCGGCTGGTCTGCGCTCATCGCCCTCACCCTTCGGTCGTCGGGACGGGTCTGCGCCGAGTATCCCAGCGACGATGCACGCGCACCCGGGTTTCTGCCGTCGCTCACCACGGCAGGTAGTAGCTGAGCACGTCGGCCGTCCGTGGCGGGAACAGCACCTCACCCAGCTCGCGGTCGCCGTACACGTCGGGTCGTAGCCGCCGCAGCCCTGCGAAGCCGCGGCCGCCGAGCAGGAGCGCGCCGAGCTGGTCCGGCGCCACGCCGAACCCGCCGTTCGCCCCCGGCGCCTGCATCGGCCCGCCCACCTCGACCGGCCCGAACCCGCCGTCGGTCACGGGCAGCCGGTAGTGCGCGCCGAACGTCGAGATCACCAGCGCCGCGCCGAGCCGATCGATACCGGCCCGCTCGCCGTCGAACCCGGCCGCACGCCGGGCGAGCACCGGCCGCAGCGCGTCCAGCACCGGAGCGGGATCCGGGATGCGCACGTAGTACTGCTCCGCCGCGTCGTCGGCCGGCTCGAGGAAGCCGTCCCAGGTCCGGCCGGTGACCGTCCCCGCGCGGTGCACGACGCTCAGGCGCTCGCCGCTCGCGACGGCTTCGCCCGCCAGGGCGGCGAGCAGGTCTCGTGCGCCGGCCTCGTGGACCGCGGCGGCCTCGGCGACCAGCAGGCCGTCACCGGGACGCACCCGCGCGGACGCGACCACGGACCCGTGCTGCTCGAGCACCCGGACCGTGGCCACGGACTGACCCAGCAGGGCCCGCCACCGCGCGGCCGGATGGGGCACCGCGACGTCGAACCCGGCCTGCGCGGACTCCTGGAGCCGGGCGAGCGCGGGAAGGTCGGCGGCGGTGGCCGTGCGCGGCACCGGCCCGCGCGACCCCGCCGGCCGCCCCCCGGCGAGCCGCCGCACCGCGTCGTGGCCGACCTCCCGCGCCGAGGCGATGTCGATCGCGTACTCGTACCCGAACAGCCGGTAGAAGTACGGGATCCCGATCATCACCTGGAGCAGGTGCCCGCGCTCGGCCGACCGTCGGTGGGCCCAGCCCATCAGCGCCCTGGCCAACCCCCGGTGCTCGTGCGACGCCGCCACGGCCACGAGCTCGACCTGGCCCGCCGGGAGCACGGCGTCGCCCACCCGAAGCGTCTCGTCCAGCAGCGTCGCCGTGGCGACCACCTGCGACCCGTCGACCACGACGGCGCACGCGTCCCACCCCAGGTCCGGGTCGGTCACGACGAGCCGGTGGTCGACGGCGTCGTCGGCCTCGCCGCGCTCGGTGAGCAGCGTCCCGATCTGGTCCAGGTCGGCCGGCTCGGCGGTGCGCAGCACGAGGCCGCCGGGAAGCGTCTGGGCGACGTGGGTCACGCGGGACACCCTCTCGGGACGGCGACCGCGCGTCCAGCCGATTCCCAGCCTGCGCCGGACCTCGGTCCTGGTCGACGAAATACCCTACGGGGGTATGGTGTTACCTGAACCCCAGGAACGAGGGAGCGCACATGCCGGGTTACACCGGGACCAAGGATGAGTACCTCAAGCGGCTGCGCCGCATCGAGGGCCAGGTCCGAGGCATCGCACGCATGGTCGACGAGGACGTGTACTGCATCGACGTCCTCACGCAGGTCGCCGCGGTGACCAAGGCGCTCCAGGCAGTGAGCCTCGGGTTGATGGAGGACCACCTCGCGCACTGCGTCGTCGACGCGGCCCGCGAGTCGCACGAGGCGGGCGACGCCAAGGTCCGCGAGGCGGCCGAGGCGATCGCCAGGCTCGTCCGCAGCTGAGCACCGGGGCCGTGGGCCCCACCACCGAGGAAGGGAAATCCCATGAGCACCCAGACCGTCCGTGTGGCGGGCATGACCTGCCACCACTGCGTGATGTCCGTGACCGAGGAGGTCGGCGAGATCGCAGGCGTGACCGGCGTCGACGTCGACCTCGTGGCCGGCGGCACCTCGACCGTGACCATCACGGCCGACGCCCCCGTCGCCGACGAGGCGATCTCCGCCGCCGTCTCCGAGGCCGGCTACGCCGTGGTGAACGCCAACACCCTCCTCTGACCCCCCTCACCCCGCCGATCAAGGAACTCCTGCCCACCCAACTGCGGTGATCAAGGAATTCGTGGCCGGCACCGGCACCACCCTGCACACCCCACCGGGAGGTGGACCCGCATGACCCAGCAGACACCCGCTGCGCCGAACCCGGCCCAGCAGTCCCCGCTCGAGCAGGCCTCCGCAGCCGGCGACCGCCCGGTCGCCGTGCTCGACCTCGCGGTCCAGGGGATGACCTGCGCGTCCTGCGTGGCCAGGGTGGAGCGCAAGGTCGGCAAGATCGCCGGCGCGAGCGCGGTGGTGAACCTCGCCACCGAGTCGGCCCGGGTCGAGCTCAGCGAGGACCTGGACGCGGACACGATCCTGGCCGCCATCGAGGCCGCCGGGTACTCGGCCACGGTCATGCGCGACTCTCGGGCCGCCACCACCACCGCGGACTCCGAGCACGAGCGGGAGATGGCGCTGTCCGGCCACTCGATGCCCGAGGGCGCCGACATGGCCACGCACGAGGACACCTCCGACCCCGGCGAGGCACGCGGCAAGGACCTGCGCCGCCGGCTCATCGGGGCGTCGGTGCTCAGCGTGCCGGTCGTGGCGCTGTCGATGATCCCGGCGCTGCAGTTCGACGGCTGGCAGTGGGTGGTGGCAGCGCTCGCGCTGCCGGTGGCGACCTGGGCGGCGTGGCCGTTCCACCGCGCCGCGGCGCGGGCCGGGCGGCACGGCTCCTCGACGATGGACACCCTGGTGTCGCTCGGCGTCATCGCGTCGACCGGCTGGTCGCTGTGGGCCCTGCTGTTCGGCGGCGCCGGCGCGATCGGGATGCGGATGACCCCGACGCTGCTGCCGCGCGCCGCAGCCGGGTCCGGTGGCATGCCGGAGCTGTACTTCGAGACGGCCGCCGTGGTCACGACATTCCTGCTGGCCGGCCGCTACGCCGAGCACCGCTCCCGGCGGCGGGCCGGCGACGCGCTGCGCGCCCTGCTGTCCCTCGGGGCCAGCGAGGCGACCGTCCTGGTCGACGAGGGTGGCCGCCGGGTCGAGCGTCAGGTCCCCACGTCCGCCCTGCGGGTCGGCGACCTGTTCGCCGTCCGGCCTGGCGAGAAGGTCGCCACCGACGGTGTCGTGGTCGAGGGCACGTCCGCGCTGGACACCTCGCTGCTCACCGGCGAGCCCGTGCCGGTGGACGTCGGCCCGGGCGACGCCGTGACGGGCGCGACCGTGAACACGTCGGGCTACCTGGAGGTCCGCGCGACCCGCGTCGGCGAGGAGACCACGCTGGCCCGGATCGGCCGCCTGGTCACCCAGGCCCAGACCGGCAAGGCACCGGTCCAGCGGCTGGCGGACCGGATCTCCGCGGTCTTCGTGCCGGTGGTCATCTCGCTCGCGGTGCTGACGTTCGCCGTCTGGCTGCTCACCGGTGCGGGCACGACGGCCGCGTTCACCGCCGGCGTCGCGGTGCTGATCATCGCGTGCCCGTGCGCCCTGGGTCTGGCCACCCCGACGGCCCTGCTGGTGGGTACCGGCCGCGGCGCGCAGCTGGGCGTGCTCATCAAGGGCCCGGAGATCCTCGAGCAGACCCGACGCGTGGACACCGTCGTGCTCGACAAGACCGGCACGGTCACCGAGGGCCGCATGCAGGTCACCGACGTGCTGCCGGCCGCGGGCGAGGACGCCGACGAGGCGGTGCGGTTCGCCGGCGCCGTCGAGGCGCGCAGCGAGCACCCGATCGCCCGCGCGGTGGTCGACCGGGCCCGCAACACCGTCACGACCGGTGGGGCCCCCGAGCCCGCGGTCCCGCAGGTGGGCGCCGACGGCGTCGAGATCGGCTCGGACCAGGTGACCGAGTTCCGCAACGACGCCGGGCGCGGCGTGGTGGGCGTGGTCCGCACCGCGCACCAGGGGGTCCAGGTCTCCCGGCGCGTGCTGGTGGGCCGCGGCACGTGGCTGCGCGAGCAGGACGTGGACACCGCGGCGCTGGACGGCGTCGCGACGATGGCCGAGCGCGAGGGCTCGACGGTGGTCCTGGCGGCCTGGGCCGGCCGCGCCCGCGCCGCGATCGTGCTGAGCGACCCGATCAAGGAGACCTCACGCACCGCCGTCGCCGAGCTGCGCGAGCTGGGCCTGCGCCCGGTGCTGCTCACCGGCGACAACGCCGCCGTGGCCCGTACGGTCGCCCAGGACGTGGGCATCGCGGCGGACGACGTGGTGGCCGAGGTCCTGCCGGAGGACAAGGTCCAGGCCGTGGTGGCGCTCCAGCGCGCCGGTCGGGTGGTCGCGATGGTCGGCGACGGCGTCAACGACGCCGCGGCGCTGGCCCAGGCCGACCTTGGCCTGGCGATGGGGACCGGCACGGACGTGGCGATCGAGGCCGCCGACATCACGCTGGTGCGCGGCGACCTGCAGTCGGCCGGTCAGGCGATCCGGCTGTCGCGCCGGACGCTGCAGATCATCAAGCAGAACCTGTTCTGGGCGTTCGGCTACAACGTGGCGGCGATCCCGCTGGCCGCGCTCGGCATGCTCAACCCGATGATCGCCGGCGCAGCGATGGCCTTCAGCAGCGTGCTGGTGGTGAGCAACTCCCTGCGCCTGCGGCGCTTCTCCTGACCCACCGCCGAGCTCGGCAGCAAGGCGCGATCCGCTCGGTCAGCCCCCATCGGCGGATGTCCCGTCACGGAAGGCGCTACGGATCTTCCGCCGTCGCATCCGGATCTGCCGACGTGCGCGCGGCGAGGCGGGCTTCGCCGACGCGGTCCCGGCGCCCCACGCGGCGACGAGGGACTCAGACGCCGATCCGTGCGGGGCCGTCCACACTGCGGACGCCGACCCGACCCTCCGACACCCCACGCCGCGCCGGCCGCCGCCCCGGCTCCCGCCACCGCCGGCTGCTCATGCTCCGCTGATGCCGCGCAGCAGGGTGCGGAGTTCTCTCCCGAGCGACGTGGCGTCGTCCATGAGCCGATCGTCTCGGATCGGCCGGCATCCGCACATCAGCCGCGCACCGCGCGGCGGGTCGGCGCCGTCAAGGGTCGACTGTCACACCTCGATCGCATACGGGGCGCGTGGCTGGGCGGCCGTCCCGCTGCTCCCGCAGGCGGAACCGCCGGCTAGGCGGCGCCGGCGAGCCTGACCCGTCCATCACACCGTGCTGCCGAGCCTAGCCACCGCGGAGGGCGACCCCACCCGGACTGTCGGGGGCCGCCGTCGCGCTCAGTGGAACCGGCGACCCTCGTCGCGGCGGTAGGCGTACGCGGTCAGTACGGCGAACAGCACCGTCCACGCGGCGAGCACCGGCAGGGCCGTCACGGGCAGGGCGTCGCCGGTCACCGCCGACACCACCAGGTCCCGCGCGGCGCGGCTGGGCAAGAGCGTCGACAGCGTGTCGAGCCACCCCGGGAACGACTCCGGTGGCATGAACAGGCCCCCGGCGAACGCGAGCGGGAACACCACGACCTGCGCCACCGCGACCGCGGCCTTGGAGCTCATCAGGTAGCCGATGGTCAGGCCGATGAGCAGGAACGGCACCCCCGACACCATCGCGAGCAGCACGCCGGCGAGGAACTGCCCCCACGTCACCGACGCCTCGGTGAGGAACGCCGCGATGAGGATCGGCGGCACCAGCCCCAGCAGCGACCACACCGTGCCGTTCAGCACCCGCCCGGCCATCCGCGGCCACGGGCCGCTGGGCAGCGTGCGCAGGTACGGGTCGAACGGCAGGGCTCGGTCCTCGGCCACCCCGATGCCGTAGGTGAACACCGACGTCGACATCACGGCGAACACCGCGAGCTGCGCGGTCGCCGCGGCCGCGGCCACCGGGTCCCCGGCGACCACCCGCTGCGGCACCACGAAGAACAGCAGCGCCAGCCCGGGGAAGAGCATCGTGCCGAGCACGGCCATCGGGACCCGGATCGTCTCCAGGAAGCCGTAGCGGAAGTGGACCACCGACAGGCGCAGCCCGGAGATGCGGGTCGCGCGCACCGGTGCACGGTCGGCGACGACGGCGGTCATGCCGCCACCTCCCTCGTCAGCGCCAGGAAGGCCTCCTCGAGGGTCGCCGTGCGCACCTCGAGGTCGCGGAACGCCACGTCGCGCCGCACCAGCTCGCGCACGACCGCGTCGGCGTCCGGCGTGAGCAGGACGTGGCGGCCGGCCGTGTCGGTCTCGCGCTGCACCACGCCGGGCAGGTCCACCACGGCGGCCGGCGCCTCGAGCGCCAGGGTGACCCGGCGCAGCGCCACCCGCCCCAGGATCTCCGGCAGCGGCGCGTCGGCGAGCACGCGGCCGTGGTCCACCACGACGACGCGCTCGGCGAGCGCCTCGATCTCCTCCAGGTAGTGGCTGGTGACGACCACCGTCGTGCCCGCCGCGTGGAACGCGCGCAGGGTGTCCCACAGGATCCGGCGGGCGTCGACGTCCAGGCCCGTGGTCGGCTCGTCGAGCAGGACGAGGTCCGGCCGTCCGACCACCGCGAGCGCCACCGCCAGGCGGCGCTTCTCCCCGCCGGACATCCCGCCGGTCTGGCGCCCGGCCAGCGCGGTCAGGCCGAAGGTGTCGAGGAGCTCGGCGGTCGGGATCGGGTGCGGGTAGTGCGCGCCGACGAACTCGACGACCTCGCGCACCTTGAGGGAGGCCGGCAGGCCGGTCTCCTGCGGCGTGGTGCCGAGTCGCACGCGGGCGACCGCGTCGCTCGGGTCGCCGCCGAACAGCCGGACCGTGCCGGAGTCCGGCCGACGCAGCCCCTCGACGAGGCTGAGCAGCGTGGTCTTGCCCGCGCCGTTGGGGCCGAGCAGGCCGACCAGCTGGCCGGGCGTCACGGACAGGGAGACGTCGTCGAGCGCGACGGTCGCGCCGAACCGGCGCGTCACGTGGTCGACGACGATCGGGATGTCGCTCATCGTTCCTCCTGGGGCGACGTGGCCGAGCGATCGGCCTCGGGGTCGGTGGGGGCCGCGGGTGCGGCCGGCGGTGTCAGCAGGTCCTGGAGTGCGGCGAGGTAGTCCTCGAAGGCGCGGCGACCGTCGCGGGTCGCGCCGACCTCGGTGCTCGGCACACGTCCGCGGAAGGACTTGGCCACCTCGACGTAGCCGGCGTCCTCGAGCTTGCGCAGGTGGGTCGACAGGTTCCCGGCCGTGGCGTCGAGGAGCTGCTGGAGCCGGGGGAAGGTGAGCCGGTCGCCCGCGGGCAGGGCGGTGAGCGTCGTCATGATGCGCAGCCGGGCCTGGGAGTGGATGACCGGGTCGAGGTCCGCGCTCACGACGGCGCCCCTGGGCGCCGCGCCCGCGACGGGCTCCGTGTGACGCGCAGGTGGTACACGAGCGCGCCGATCAGCAGACCGCCGCCGCCCGCCACCGCCATCACGAGGTGCACGTGGGCCGGCCCGGACAGCGCTCCGGCGGCCGCCGCGACGCAGATCCAGGCGCCCAGCCCGAACTGCACCGAGTCGCCCCACACCGCGCCACCGGCCATGTACAGGGCCCCGACCACGAGCGCCGGAACCACCGAGGTGACCACGGCCATCACCTGGTCGCTCGCACCTCCCACGCCCAGCGAGGTGTTGAGCGCCGCGACCGCGCCGAACGACAGGCCCCACGTCCAGCCGAGCATCTGACGCTGGGCCTTCGACGACCCGCTCAGTCCCGAGCTACGGCGGGTCAGGTGCACGGCGGTGACCACGACGCCCACGAGCATGAGGACGCCGAACCCGCCATAGGCCCAGCCGAGCGCGAGCCCCGAACCGTTCCGGTCCGCGAGCCACAGCAGGCCGAACCCGACGAGCCAGGCCGCACCCCACACGCCGTAGAGCAGGCGCGCGTCGGGGTTGGTCGACCGGACCACGTGGGCGCGCTGAGCGGCGACCAGGGCCGCCATCGCGGCAGGGTCGGCCGGGCCGTCGGCGAGGTCGGCCGGGTCGTCGGCCGGCTCGACGTTCTCGGGGTGTGCCTGCATCGGATCTCCCACCAACTACTTTGATTTGCAAACAACTCTGCAATCATCGTTGACGAGACGTTAACCGTCAAGACCTCAAACCGCGTCAGCGGCAGCCCGATCCTCGGAGGGACCCGAATGGAGGTCCCATGACCCCGACGCCGGCCTCGTCGTCCAGGACGACGATCGACCTGACCGCCGAGCTGCTCGGCGCGCTCGAGTTCGCCGCGACCCTGCCCTGCGAGCACCGCGGGCACGCGCTGGCCCACGCCGACGAGCCCGCGCGCTGGCAGGTCCGCACGCACTGCCCGCACTGCCGCCGCGGAGGCCGCTACCTGCTGTGCGAGTCCGGCCGCCGGCACATGCAGTGGCCGGCGAACCTCGGCTGCGTGTGGTGCGGCTCGGTGGGCCAGTGGGGGGACTTCGTCGTCGCGTGCGTCCCGCTGCCCGAGGCCGGCACGTCCTGAGCCGCAGGTCCGCCCAGCGCGCACCCAGCAGACATCCAGGATCGCCCCGTACCGTGGGACCGTGGCCACCATGACCCCGCCGGACGAGGAGATCTCGCCGTCCGACCCGGGCTCGTCCGACCCGGGCTCGCCGGAGGGCGGCCGCCCCAGCCGCGGACGCCTGACCGCCGAGGTCTGGATCGTCCTGGGGCTCTCGCTCGGCCAGGCCGGCGTGTACGCGATCGTCGCCCTGATCGACCGCCTCACCCAGTCCGCGCCGCTGGGCGACCAGACGGCGACGCTCAACCCGAGCCAGTCGCCGCGGCCGTGGCTCGACCTCACCTACCAGCTCCTGCACATCGGCTTCGGCCTCGTGCCCGTGGCGCTCGCGATCTTCCTGCTGGCCCAGCCGCACGGCGTCCGGGTGGCGCTGGCCCGCATCGGCCTGGACGCCAGGCGTCCCGGGCGCGACCTGCTCGCCGGGGCGGGGCTCGCCGCGGTCATCGGCATCCCCGGCCTGGGGCTGTACGCGGCCGGCCGCGCTCTCGGCCTCAGCGTGCACATCGCCACGTCCGGCCTGACCGACCACTGGTGGACCGTCCCGGTGCTCGTGCTCGCGGCGCTGTACAACGCGCTGCTCGAGGAGGTCGTGATCGTCGCCTGGCTGCTCGACCGGCTCGGCCGGCTGGGCTGGCGGGTCCCGGCCGCCATCGCGGTCAGCGCCCTGATCCGAGGCTCGTACCACCTGTACCAGGGCCCCGCGATGGCGGCCGGCAACGTCGTCATGGGCGTGGTCTTCGCGCTGGCCTACCTGCGCTGGAAGCGGGTCGCCCCGCTGGTCGCGGCGCACTTCCTGCTCGACCTGGTCTCCTTCGTCGGCCCCGCGCTGCTGCCGGCGGGCCTGCTCGCATCACTCGGACTGTCCTGACTCCGAACGGGTGAACCTCCGCGGCATCGCCGCAGGTCGGCGACCTGGCCGGCCGCCGGGCCGGATCACGAAAGGGTCACGCCCTGGCCATGCCGTCGCCCGCTGGGCACACTTGTCGCTACCCCCGAACATCGAGGTCGCATGCCGGCTCAGACCACCTCGATCCGCGTGCCCGGCGCGCTCGCCCTGGCGGGCGCCCTGCTGGGCGGTGTCGTCGCGCTGCCGGCCTTCGCCTGGATGCACGATCGTGGCCTGATCACCGGCTCGCCGTGGGTCCTGGCCGCGCTCACCCCGCTGGTCCTGATCGCCGGCACGCGCCCCGTGCAGCGCTGGATCGGGTCCGGGCGGCTGGACAACCGCGCGCCCGCACGCCTGGCCGTCGCGTTCGGCCTGTTCGCCGCCTACACCTGGTTCGCCGGCTGGAGCCTGGTGCTGCCCGCCACCGCCATCCTCGTCGCGGTGGTCCACATCCAACGGTCCGGGAGCCGCGCCTGGCTCCCGGCGGTCGTGCTGCTCGCCGCGTCCACGGCGCTGGGCCAGGTGGGTGTCGCGCTCGGGCTGGTCGCCACGGTCGCCGCCCCGGCGGTCAGCCACGTGGCGGCGGTCGCGATCTTCCTGCTCGCCGCGAGCGGGGTGCTCACCGTCGGGCTCACCGTCGCCGAGCGCGAGCGCATCGAGACGGTCCTGGCCCGCACCGACGCGCGCCTGCGGGCGCTGATGGAGTCCTCGAGCGACGTGCTGACGGTCAGCGACGCGCGTCGTCGGCTGACCTATGTCAGCCCCGCCGTCGAGCGCGTGCTCGGCCGCTCGCAGGGCGAGCTGCTCGGCACCGACCTCCTCTCCCTGGTCGACGTCGAGCAGCGCGAGGCCGTCACCGCAGAGCTCGACGCGGTCGTGGACGCCGGTCCCGGTGCCCGCACCAGCCTGGACGTCATGGTGATCCTTGCCACCCAGGAGCGCCGCTGGTACGAGTGGACGGTCCACAACCTGCTGGGCGACGAGCTCGTCGAGGGCCTGGTCATCGAGCAGCGGGACGTCACCGAACGCCTGCAGCACCAGGAGGCGCTACGGTTCGCGGCCTCGCACGACGACCTCACGGGGCTGCCCAACCGCAGCGGTCTGCTCGACCGGCTCGCCGCCGACCTCGCCGAGGCCGGTCCGGGGGCAGGCGTCGCGGTGCTGTTCCTGGACCTGGACCGGTTCAAGGCGGTCAACGACACCTACGGCCACGCCGCCGGCGACCAGGTGCTCGTCGCGCTGGCCAAGCGCCTGCGCGCCGGGCTGCGGCCGCACGACCACCTCGCGCGGATCAGCGGCGACGAGTTCTGCGCCATCCTCACCGAGGTGCGGGACACGGTCGAGGTCGGCGGCGTGATCGACCGACTCACCGAGACCTGCGACCGGCCCGTCGCGCTGCTGGACGGCACCCGCGTGCACGTCGGGGCGAGCATCGGCGTCTCGCTGACGTTCAGCAGCGACCACGAGCCCGACGCGATGCTCGCCGAGGCCGACGACGACATGTACGCCGACAAGCGCAACCGACGCTGGCGCGCACCGGACCGGATCGCCGAGGCGGGAGCGACACGCTCGCTGCTCGCCGTGGACGGCACCCACGACGCGCACGAGCACACCAGCCCGCTGAATCGACCGCGCGACCTGGACGCCGAGGCGGGCGCCCGCGCCCGGAGGCGCGGGCAGGCGTAGAGCGCGCCGTTCCCGCTCGTCCCGCCGCCCGCGCACGATTACCTGCTCGTCCGCCGCCCGTCGCCGCCTAGACTCGCGCTCATGTCCGGTCCCTGGCGAGCCGGCCCGCCCGGACCGGCGGGGGCCGAGCACTCCTCACGGGGCGACCACGGCGTGCGCATCGTCGACACGCCGACGGCCCGGGTGCACCACCCCGCGGACCTCGTCGCCCTGGTCATGTCCGCGGTCGGCATCGCAGTGGTGTGCATCCTGGCGGTGTACGCCCAGGGCACCACGACCGGCGTCACCGAGGACGTGCAGGGCTTCGCCTCGTTCGTCCGGCGGCTGGTCTTCATGCCGGTCGCGGTGCTCGAGGGGCTCATCACGATCGTCGCGCCGATCCTGGCGCTCGGCGAGCTGCTGCTGCGGCGCCTGCTGCGGCACGCCGCCGAGGCCGTGCTCGCGGCGGTGCTCGGCCTGGTCGCGACCCAGGTCGCGGTCTGGCTCATCACGCACTTCGGGATCCCCGCGCTCCAGCAGGCGTTCTCGGTGTACCGCGGCGGGCAGGGCACCGTGACCATCCCGGCGGTCCTGGTCGCAGTGACCGCGCTGCTCACCGTCGCGGGGCCGCGCAGCCGACGACGCACCGTGGCGTGGTCGTGGAACGCCGTCTGGCTGGGCCTGGGCGCCGCGATGGTCACCGGCCTGCTCACCCTGCCCGGCGCGCTGACCACGGCCCTGCTCGGCCGGATGGTCGGCACCGGCGTGCGGTTCGCCTCGGGCGTGCAGTCCGAGCGCGCGTACGGCCGGGTGCTGGTCGAGGGCCTGCGGCGCGCGGGCTTCGACCCCGAGGCCCTGTACCGCGTGCACTCGGTGACCGAGGACCACCCGGGCGGCGAGGCCGCCTACGCCGGGGACCTGGCCAGCGTCGCGCTCGCCCGGCACTCCGACCAGCGGGTGTACGCGATGGTCGACCGAGACGGCTCCCGGCACGACGTGCTCGCGCTGGACGGCGACCGGCAGGTGGTCGGCGTCCTGGTGCGCTGGTGGCGGTCGCTGCGGCTGCGCGGGATCGACGGGCGAGCAGTGGTGTCGCTCCGCCAGCTCGCCGAGCGTGTCGCGCTGCTCAGCTACGCCGCGGCCTCCTCGGGGGTGCGCACCCCACGCCTGCTGGCGATGTCCGAGGCGGACGACTCGATGCTGCTGGTCTTCGAGCACGTCCCGCGGGCCGTACCCCTCGGGGACGTCGACGGGGCAGACCTGGGCGACACCACCCTCGACGCGATCTGGAACCAGCTGCTCATCGCCCACCAGGCGGGGCTCGCCCACCGGGCGCTGACCGCCGACGCCGTGCTGGTCGCTGGGGCTCCGCAGGGGCACGAGGTGCTGCTCACCGCCTGGGAGTCCGGCGACGTGGCGTCCTCGGAGCTGGCCCGCCGGGTCGACATCGCCCAGATGCTCGCGGTCCTGGCACTGCGGGTCGGCGCGGCCCGGGCCGTCGCGTCGGCGGAGCGTGTGCTCACCGGCGAGCACCTCGCCACGATCGGCCCGCTGCTGCAGACGATCGTCATGCCGCGGGCCACCCGTGAGGCCGTCCGCGCCCAGCGGCACCTGCTGGGCGAGGTGCGCGAGGAGCTGCTCCAGCGGATGCCCGAGGCGGACCTCGAGCCCGAGCGCGTGGTGCGGTTCGGCTGGCGCACGGTCGCGACGATCGCGGTGTCGGTCGCGGCCGGCGTGCTGGTGGTCACGACGATCAACATCGACGAGATCCGGCTCGCGCTCTCCGAGTCGCAGCCGTGGTGGGCGGCGGCGAGCTTCGGCCTGGGCATGCTGACGTTCCTGGGCGGTGCGATCGCGCTCGTGGCGTTCTCGCCGGTCCGGCTGCCGCTGTGGCGCGTGACGCTCGTGCAGTGCGCCGCGTCGTTCGTCGCCCTGGTCGCACCGGCCGGTGTCGGTCCGGCGGCCCTCAACCTGCGGATGCTGACCCGACGCGGGGTGGCCAACGGCCTGGCGGTCGCCTCGGTGGGTCTGGTGCAGATCAGCCAGCTGTTCACCACGCTGCTGGTGCTGCTGGTGCTGTCGCTGGTCAGCGGCTCGTCGCGGGCCCTGCACCTGCCCTCCAGCACCATGCTCGCGACCATCGTGCTGGTGCTGCTCGCGGTCGGCGCGGCCTTCCTGGTGCCCCGGGTGCGGCGCTGGGTCGCGGCGCGCACCGTCCCGATGTGGCGCCAGACCTGGCCCCGGCTGGTCCGGATGATCTCCCAGCCCAAGCGGTTGGCGGTGGCGCTGCTGGGCAACCTCGTGGTGACGCTGTCCTACCTCGGCGCGTTCTGGGCCAGCCTGACCGCTTTCGGCCAGCACCTGTCGCTCATCGACCTGGCGCTGATCTACCTGGTCGGCAACGCCGCGGGCGCGATCATCCCGACGCCCGGCGGTCTCGGCACCGTCGAGGTCGCCCTGATCACCGGCCTGACCACCACCGGTGGCGTGCCGGCCGCGATCGCGACCAGCGTGGTCGCGTTGTTCCGCGGCCTGACGTTCTGGGGGCGCGTGCCGTTCGGGTGGGCGTCGATGCGGGCACTGCAGCGCACGGGCGAGCTGTAGCGGGCCGGCCGCCGCGTGCGGGCCACCCGGCCTCCCCCTAGCCTCGGCCGGGTGACCAGCGTCCTGTGGCTGCGCCGTGACCTGCGGCGGCGCGACCTGCCCGCGCTGGGCGCCGCGACGCAGGCGTCCGCGGACCGCACGGTCCTGCCGCTGTTCGTGGTGGACCCGACTCTGGTCGAGGCCGCCGGCCCGGCGCGGCTCGCGGCGCTGGGCGAGGCGCTCTCGGCGGCGCGTGAGTCGTTCGACGACGCACTCGTGGTCCGCGTCGGCCGGCCCGAGGACGTCGTGGCGCAGGTCGTCCGCGAGGCCGGTGCGGGCTCGGCCCACGTCTCGGCCGAGACCACGCCGTACGGACGTCGGCGCGACGCCCGCGTCGCCGCAGCGCTGCACGAGCAGGGCGCGGCGCTGGTCGCCACCGGCAGCCCGTACGCCGTGACCCCTGGACGGGTCCGCTCGGCCGCCGGGGAGCCGTACCGGGTGTTCACGCCGTTCTCGCGGGCCTGGCGCGACCACGGCTGGCACGGGCCGGCACAGGAGCCCGCCGGGCTCCGGTGGGCGCACCCGGTGAGGTCCGACGGACTCGGCACACTTCTCGGCGACGCGGCGGCCCCGGCGACGGGTGAGCAGGACGGCCCCGGAGGGAGGCTCGCGATCGACCCCGCCGCACCCGCCGGCGAGGCCGCGGCGCTCGAAGCCTGGGCCCGCTTCCTGGACGACGGCCTGGACGGCTACGCCACGCGCCGCGACCGGCCCGACCTCGAGGGCACCTCCCGACTGTCCACGGCGCTCAAGCTGGGCACGGTGCACCCACGAACCCTGCTCGCCGACGTCGCCGCCCATCCCGCCGCCGGCGGCGAGGGCGCACGGACCTTCGTCGACGAGCTGTGCTGGCGGGAGTTCTACGCCGACGTGCTCTGGCACGCGCCGGGCTCGGCGTGGGCCGACTGGCGCGACCTCGGCCTGCGCTACGACGACCCGGCGCACGAGGACGCGGCCGCGGCGCTCGAGGCGTGGCGCACGGGCCGTACCGGGTACCCGTTCGTCGACGCCGGGATGCGCCAGCTGCTGACCACCGGCTGGATGCACAACCGGGTTCGGATGGTGACCGCGAGCTTCCTGGTCAAGGACCTGCACCTGTGGTGGGTGCACGGCGCGCGCCACTTCATGGCCCACCTGCGGGACGGCGACGTGGCGTCCAACAGCCACGGCTGGCAGTGGGTCGCGGGCACCGGGACCGACGCGGCGCCGTACTTCCGGGTGTTCAACCCGGTCACCCAGGGTCGCCGGTTCGACCCGGAGGGCGACTACGTGCGGCGGTGGGTCCCCGAGCTGCGCCACCTGCCCGGCGCCTCGGCCCACGAGCCGTGGAAGGCCCCCGACGGCCACGCCGAGGGCTACCCCGGCCGCGTGGTCGACCACGCGGCCGCGCGCGAGGAGGCGTTGGCCCGGTACGGCGTGGCCAGACGTTGAGACGCCCGCCCGTGCCCGGGCCGGGAGGTCATGCCCCTGCCCCTCAGATGCCGCGCGCGGTCTCCGGACCGGGCGGGCCGGGCACCGGCAGGTCCGCCGGGTCCCGCTCGGCCGGGGGCATGGGCGCCTTCGTGGTGAGCAGCAGCCCGAGCACCAGCAGCCCCGAGGTGAGCAGGAACGGCCAGGACCTGTCGATGCCGGACAGCCACCCCGCGATCCAGCCGAACGGGGCCGTGACCAGCATGACCGCGGTGCGCTGGAGCGCCATGACCCGCGAGCGCTCGCCGGGGTCCACGTGCAGCGCGACGAGCGACTCGGCCAGCATCGCCAGGATGCCGCCGCCGAAGCCGTCGAGCACCAGCGTCACGCCGAGCAGCGCGTAGGTCGTCGGCTCCGCGGCACCGAGCGGGACCGGGATCGCGACCAGGAGCAGCTGACCGGCCAGGTAGGCGACGAAGCCCCACCGCGTCGGCCGCCGCAGGTGCAGCGTCGCGATGAGCCGCGGGATGACGGTGAAGAAGAACAGCACACTCAGGATCGAGCGGACCATCGGGAAGAACGGCAGCAGCGCGTCGGGCACGCCGAGCCGCCGGCTCACCGCGATCTGCCAGAAGGTCCCGGTCACCAGGGCGACCGCACCGACCACCGCCATCACCGCGAGCGCGTAGAGCGTGCCGGGCGTGCGCCGCGCCAGCCCCCAGACACCGCGATACTCCCGCAGCAAGGACCACATCGACCGCCCCTCGGTCGCGGCCATCCGCCTGCGGCCCATCGCCGTCTCGGTGGAGAAGCGGAACAGGAGCCACACCTTGGCCGTCATCACCACGAAGGCGTTGACGTACAGGACGCGTACCGCCGGCACGAGCCCGTACCGTGCGACGAGGACCGCCGCGACCGGGGCGAACAGCGCGGACAGGTCCGCGGCGACGCGCACCAGCGAGTAGATCCTGGTGATCAGCCGGGGCTCGGCGTCCTCGACGAGCAGGCAGTCCCAGGAGTTCTGCGTCACCTGCCAGGCGCCGTTGACCAGCGACGCGCCCAGGAAGTACCAGAAGTTCTGCGCCACGGCCCAGACCAGGCACGGCACCGACCAGGCGACCAGGTCGAACACCGCGGTCGTCGCGCGCCGGCCCAGCTTGTCGGTGATCACCCCACCGAGCAGGCCGAAGGCCGTCTGGGACAGGATCCCGACGGTCGCCAGCAGGCCGATCTGCTGGTCGCGCAGGCCGAGCGCCAGCATGTACACCGACGCGTAGGGCAGCACCAGGGCCATCGACAGGCCCCACATCGGCTCGGTCCACACCGCCGCCCGCGGGTTGCCCCGCAGATGCAGGGCAGTGGACCACAGGGACTCGTGCGGCGCCCTCAACCGAGCCTCCCGAGTCGCTCGCCCCTGGATCAGTTCACGGGGCCGGCACCCCAGATGCGATCAAGGTAGTCGCGGATCGACCGGTCGGAGCTGAAGAAGCCGGTCCGCGCGACGTTGAGGATCGCCGAGCGGGTCCAGGCCTCCTCGTCGCCGTAGGCCTCCTCGACCCGCTCCTGGGCGTCCAGGTACGCCTGGTAGTCGGCCAGCACCAGGAACCTGTCCTGGTAGAGCAGGTTGGACACGATCGGCTCGAACGCGTGCCGGTCGCCGTGCGAGAACGCGCCCGACGCGATGAGGTCCAGCGCCCGGCGCAGCGACTCGTTGCCCTCGTAGTACGCCGCGGGCCGGTAGCCGGAGTCGACCAGCTCGGCGACCTGAGGCTCGGTGAGGCCGAAGAGGAAGAAGTTGTCGTCCCCCACGAGCCGGCGGATCTCGACGTTCGCGCCGTCGTCGGTGCCCACGGTCAGGGCACCGTTGAGCGCGAACTTCATGTTGCCCGTGCCGGACGCCTCCTTGCCGGCCAGCGAGATCTGCTCGGACAGGTCCGCCGCGGGGATGAGCGTCTCGGCAAGGGTCACGTTGTAGTTCGCCGGGAACAGCACGCGCAGCCGGCCTTCCAGCACCGGGTCGGTGTTGATGGTGCGTGCCACCGAGTTGATCAGCCAGATGATGTCCTTGGCCATCTTGTAGCCCGGCGCGGCCTTGGCGCCGAACACCACGGTACGGGGCGCGAGCTCCTCGATCGGCAGGTCGCCGGAGGACACCTGGTCGTAGAGGGTCACCACGTGCAGCAGCTTGAGCATCTGCCGCTTGTACTCGTGGAGCCGCTTGACCATGACGTCCAGCATCGAGTCCGGGTCGAGCGTCAGGCCGTCACGCTTCTCGAGCACCCCGGCCAGGCGCAGCTTGTTGCGGCGCTTGACGTCGCGGAACAGGCGGGTGAACTCCGGGTCGTCGACGAACGGCTCGAGCTCGTGCAGCCGCTCCAGGTCGGTCACCCAGCCACCGCCGATCGCGTCGGTGATGAGCCGGGACAGCGCAGGGTTGGCCAAGCGCATGAAGCGGCGTGGGGTGACGCCGTTGGTGACGTTGGTGAACTTCTCCGGCCACAGCGTCGCGAACTCGTCGAGCACCTTGTCGCGCAGCAGCTGGGAGTGCAGCTCGGCGACCCCGTTGACCTTCGCGCCGGCGACGGTGGCCAGGTACGCCATCCGCACCGCACGCTCGGGGTGCTCGGCGATGATCGACATCCGCCTCGCCTTGAGCTCGTCGCGCGGGTAGGCGGCCCGCACCTGGGCCAGGAAGTCGTCGTTGATCCGGTAGATGATCTCCAGGTGGCGCGGCAGCAGGCGGCCGAGCAGCTCGACCGACCACACCTCCAGCGCCTCGGGCAGCAGGGTGTGGCAGGTGTAGGCGAAGCACTGCTGGGTGACCTCCCAGGCCTCGTCCCAGCCGAGCATCTTCTCGTCGACCAGGATGCGCATCAGCTCCGGCACCGCGATCACGGGGTGGGTGTCGTTGAGCTGGAACATCACGCGCTCGGGCAGCCGGCGCATGTCGAAGTCGTCAGGCAGCACCTGGTCGATGAAGTTGCGCAGCGAGCACGCCACGAAGAAGTACTGCTGCTGCAGCCGGAGCTCCTTGCCCTGCGGCGTGGAGTCCTCCGGGTAGAGCACCTTGGAGATGTTCTCGGCGAACGTCTGCGCGCGCACCGCGTCGGCGTAGTGGCCGGAGTTGAAGATCTGCAGGTCGAAGGCGCGCGTCGCACGCGCGCTCCACAGCCGCAGGGTGGAGACGCGGCCGTTGTGGTACCCGGGGACCATGTAGTTGTACGGCACGCCCAGCACGCTCCACGCCGGGGTCCAGGTCGCGCGCTCCTCGCCGTGCTCGTCGACGTACAGCTCGGTCTGGCCGCCGAAACCGACCGTCACCGCGGCCTCGGGGTGCGGGAACTCCCACGGCGAGCCGAGCTCGAGCCACGTGTCGGGCTTCTCGACCTGCTGGCCGTCGACGAACGTCTGACGGAAGATGCCGTACTCGTAGCGGATGCCGTAGCCGATCGACGGCACGGACATCGTCGACAGCGAGTCGATGAAGCACGCGGCCAGTCGGCCGAGGCCACCGTTGCCCAGGCCCGGCTCGATCTCCGCGTCGCGCAGGTCGCCGAGGTCGATGTCGAGGCCGCGGAGCGCCTCGTCGGCGATCTCCTCCAGGCCGGTGCACAGCAACGCGTTGTCGAGCTGGCGGCCGAGCAGGAACTCGGCGGACAGGTACGCGACGGACTTGGCCTGGGACTCCCGCTGACGGTGCTGAGTCTCCAGCCAACGGGACATCAGGTACTGGCGCACGGTGCGCGCCAGGGCCAGGTACTGGTCGTTCACGGAGGATGCCGAGAGCTCGACGCCCTGACCGAAGTTCAGCTCGCGCAGGAAGGCGCGGGTGAAGGCATCGACGGTCAGATCGGGCGTGGGGGTCGGCACGATGAGCTCGGTCACTGGGCCAAGGTAGCGGCGAATGCAACCGCTTGCGTAACCCGGATGTCGACGATTGTGCACAGATGCGCGGTGTCTGTGGTCCAACCCGCAGCCGCCCGGCACCCTGGGTCCGCCCCGATCGGACCCCTGACCTGGGGCGCCCCGCGCCCGGGTCGGGCTCAGCGGCCGAGGACGGCCGTGCGGCCTGCGCCGGCGAGAACCACGAGGCCGGAGGGCATGAGGGTCACCATGACGGGACCGTAGAAGTAGTCGCCCGAGCCGTCCCCGGCTGCGAAGCCGACCCACGGCTGGTCGAGGCTCCACACCTCCCGACCCGTCGCGAGCGACCGCGTCACGACGCGCAGGTCGGGACCCTCGAGGGACAACATCCGCCGCCCGTCGCTGACCACACCCCACGAGTCGGTCGACCGCGTGATCGTCTGCGTCCAGAGCACATCACCTGTGCGCGCGTCGAGCGCCAGGAGATCGCCCGCCGTGTCATAGCCCACCAGGCGACCGTCGACGAGCAGCGACGGTGAGATGTCGTGCGTCCACACCAGTGCGCCCGTGCTCAGGTCGTAGGCCCGGATGACCGAGCCCATCCAGTCCTGGACCAGCACCTGGCCCGGGACCGACACGTCGTCGACGGATGGCCGGAGCAGGAAGCCCGGGACGGTCACGAGCACCGAGCCGTCGGGTCGCACCATCCGGACCCGCGCGGCGTCCGGGGTCCGGGTCGGGTCCCAGTCCTCGACCGCCCCGGAGCCGTCAGGCAGCGCGACCCGGTAGTCGACGCGGGGGCCATCGGCGGGCGGCTCGTCGCTGACGGACAGCAGGGCACCGGTGGCCGCATCCACGGTCATCGAGCCGCCGGACCACTCGACGGTGATGACCGCGCCGTCGGAGTGTCCCGAGACGCCCTGGGACATGCTGTCGACCGGCGGGCCGACGATGCTCCACGCCTGCTCACCCGTCGCGGTGCTCCACCTGGCCGCCGTCGCGTGGCCGGCCATGTCGACTCCCACGAGCGCGACATCACCGTCGACCAGGAACGACGACGACGCCTGGAGCGCCTCGTCGACCGTCACCAGGCTCTGACCGGTCGCGACGTCGAGCGCCTCGACGCCGATCCCGTCCTGAAGGGTGCAGAGCGCGACCTGCCGGCCCTGGTCGGGGAACTGGTTGGCCTGGTCGGTGGCCCGGTCGGACTGCTCGAGGTCGCACCACGCAGCCGCACCCGGTGTGCGCCACAGGAGCGCGCCCGAGGCAGCGTCCCTGGCCTCGACGGCGTCCTGGGCCGCGACCAGCACCGTGGACCCGTCCGCCGGCGCCGCGGTGATCTGGCCGTCGACCTGCCACACCATGTGCAGTGGTGCGGCCAGGCTCACCGAGAGCCCGGGCACCCCCAGAAGCGGCAGGGCCCCGAGCGTCGCCGCGTCCCACCGGACCGCGAGGACGCCGACGGCGAGGGCCAGCCCGGCGGCCGTCACGGCCCGGCGGCGACGCGGGGTCCACGGTCGCCGGGGGCGCCGGAGCCGCTGGGGGTCGTCGTGCCCGTCCGCGGCGGCCGACTCCGGTCCGTCGTCGTCGAGCACGACCTCGACCAGGTCGTCGCGGCGGCCCGCCATGGTCAGAGCGTCTCACGCTCGGCGCGTGCGCGACATGGACCGCTCGCGCGACCCCAAGGGACGCCACCGGGTTCGCCGAGCGGCGGCTCGGGGCGGCTTCAGGCGCAGTAGTCGCAGACGCCGGTCGCCGGCAGGGCCGTCGAGCAGGTCGGGCAGATCACCGGAGGTGGAGGATCCGTCGCCCGCCGGCTCGTCGGCCGGGTCGAGGTCGCGGCGCGCGAGCGCGGGGCCCGGGAAGGCGCCGTCCGGGCGGGTGCCGCCCGCCGCGCCGACGCGGGCTCGGACACCTGGAAGCCGCGGCGGCGCAGGATCGACACCGCGTCGCCCATCCCGCCGTGGAAGTCCTCGGGGGTGGCCAGGCGCCCGGTGGCGTAGCGGTGCGCGACCGCGAGCAGGGCCCTCGCGTCGTAGTCACGGCCGTCCTGGCTCAACCGGTAGCCCGGCGTCGCCTCGAACCCGTAGCCCTGGAGGAAGTCGTCCGTGCCGCGGGCGTCGTACTCCTCGATCGCCTGGAGGACATGCTGCTGGGTCACGGAGGAGAAGGTAGCCACGTTCATGCAGCGTACGGCGTGTTGCTGGGTGCCCCGGACGCGGGGTCGCGGGCTGCCCGCGTCCGGGTCCGCAGCGCCCCACGCGGCGAAGGCCACGCGGGCCCCGTCTCGGCGACCGCATCGTGGACGCGCCGTGCTCGACGAGCGCGCGCGTGGCGCCTTCGCCGCGTGGGCCGCCGGGCACGGCCGGGGGTCGCCACCGGCCGCTGCCCCAACGCACTGGAGGTCACGGGGTGGGACTCGGGCCCGGTCCTGGCACCAGGTCGGACCACTCGATCGTCCGCGTGTCCCGGTGGCAGAGGCCTGCGGGCACTCGTCCTTCCGTGGCGATCCCTCGCGTTCGCTCGTTGGTCCAGCGTGCGCTCGGCCGCATGGCGCGGGACCACGTGGTCGGGTGGAGACCATCAGAACGGGCCCGCCGGATTGTCCCGGAGCGAGCCTGCCAGCGGCCTACCTCGCCGGTCCCAGCGATGGGTGCGCTCAGGTGCGGCGGCTGGTCGGACGAGACGATGACAGCACACGTGCGTGCTACTGCTACATCGCCGGCGCCATGTCCACGAAGCGCGCGTACTGGCCCTGGAACGCCACCACGATCGTGTCCGTGGGACCGTTGCGGTGCTTGGCGACGATGAAGTCGGCCTCGCCGGCGCGGGGTGACTCGCGCTCGTAGAAGTCCTCGCGGTGCAGCAGGATCACCACGTCGGCGTCCTGCTCGATGGCACCGGACTCACGCAGGTCGGAGAGCATCGGCTTCTTGTCGGTGCGCTGCTCGGAGCCACGGTTGAGCTGCGAGATCGCGATCACCGGCACCTCGAGCTCCTTGGCCAGCAGCTTCAGGGCCCGGGAGAACTCGCTGACCTCCTGCTGGCGGGACTCGACCCGCTTGCCGGACGACATCAGCTGCAGGTAGTCGACGATCACCAGCTTGAGGTCGTGGCGCTGCTTGAGCCGGCGGCACTTGGCCCGGATCTCCATCAGCGACATGTTCGGCGAGTCATCGATGAACAGCGGGGCGGAGGAGATCTTGCCCATGGTCGCGGCGAGCTTCTGCCAGTCCTCGTCGCGCATCTGGCCCTTGCGCATGTTCTGCAGCGCGACCCGCGCCTCCGCGGACAGCAGACGCATGGTGATCTCGTTGCGGGTCATCTCCAGGGAGAAGATCGCCGAGGTCAGGCCGTGCTTGATGGACGCCGCCCGAGCGATGTCCAGGGCCATCGTGGACTTGCCGATGGCCGGCCGCGCCGCGAGGACGATCATCTGGCCCGGGTGCAGGCCGTTGGTCAGCCGGTCGAGCTCGATGAACCCCGTAGGAACCCCGATCATGCCGTCGCCACGGTTCCCGGCGGCCTCGATCTCCTCCATGGTGCCGTTGAGGATGTCGGCCAGGACGGCGTAGTCCTCGCTGGTGCGCTGCTCGGTGACCGCGTAGACCTCGGCCTGGGCGTTGTTGACCAGGTCGTCGACGTCGCCGCCGTCCGCGGCGTAGCCGAGCTGGACGATTCGGGTGCCGGCCTCGACCAGCCGGCGCAGCACGGCCCGCTCCCGCACGATGCGGGCGTAGTAGCCGGCGTTCGCGGCCGTCGGCACCATCGAGATCAGGGTGTGCAGGTACGGTGCCCCGCCGACCCGGCCGATCTCCCCGCGCTTGGTGAGCTCGGCCGCGACGGTCACCGCGTCGGCCGGCTCGCCGCGGCCGTACAGATCGAGGATCGCCTCGTACACCAGCTCGTGGGCGGGCTTGTAGAAGTCGACACCCTTGAGGTGCTCGACGACGTCGGCGATCGCGTCCTTGGACAGCATCATCCCGCCGAGCACCGACTGCTCCGCCGAGATGTCCTGCGGCGGGGTCCGGTCGAACTCCGAGCGCGGCGCCCGCGCGCCTTGTTCGAGCTCTTCGATGCTCACAGAGCGGAACCTTTCAACGTACGGCTTGCCTAGGTCAGCACGGTTCGATCGATGTCGACACGCCCTCGAACACCCGTTCTACCCGCGCCCCCTGACATCCCGCTCGAACCTGCGTGGCACCCGCACTCCTTGGGTCCGCGTGCGACAGTAGGTGGCCGGATGAACCTCGCCAAACCGCTCATCCCCAAGGGGTCCTGTGGACGGATCGGGCACCGTGTGGACCGCCTCGCTCCAGGGTGTGGACGCCACGCCGCGGCTTTGTGCACAGCCGGGGACAACGCTGTGGAAACCTACGAATTCACCCACGCCCCCGTGGCGCTGAGCAGACGCTTCACCCGCTGGACGCTGTGGACAGAGAAGAACGTGGCAATTCGTTCAGCAGGTGGACACCTGAGGAGGTCGGCGTCTCACGTGGTGTTCGGCGGGGCGGACCGATGAGCCGCATCACACCGCTCGACAGGCAGGTCGTGGCGCTCGCGCTGCCGGCGCTCGGCGCGCTGGTCGCCGAGCCGGTGTTCGTCCTCGTCGACTCGGCGGTGGTCGGGACGCTAGGAGCGACGCCGCTCGCAGGGCTGGGGCTGGCGAGCACGGTGCTCACCACGGTCGTGGGTCTGTGCGTGTTCCTGGCCTACGCGACTACCGCCGGGGTCGCCCGCAGGATCGGCGCGGGCCGGCGCGACGACGCGCTGCGATACGGCGTGGACGGCCTGTGGCTGGCGATCGGCCTCGGGGTGCTGCTCGCGCTGCTCCTGGAGGCGGCCGCGCCGTGGCTGGCCCGCACGCTCGGCGCTCCCGCCGACGTGCTCGCGCCGGCCGTGACGTACCTGCGGTGGTCGGCTCCGGGTCTTCCGGGCATGCTCGCGGTTCTGGCCGCCACCGGGGTGCTGCGCGGCCTGCTGGACACCCGTACACCGCTGTGGGTGGCCTCCGGTGGGGCGGTGCTCAACGCCGTCCTGTCGGTGACGCTGGTGCTCGGGCTCGGGATGGGCGTGGCCGGCTCCGGGCTCGGCACGGCAGCCACGCAGCTGCTCATGGCGGCGGTGCTGGGCACCGTGGTGGTGCGCGGCGCGCGGCGCGAGGCCGTCCCGCTGCGGCCCGGCGTGCGCGGGCTCGGCCACGCCATCACCGCCGGGGCCCCGCTGCTGGCCCGGACCGTGACGTTGCGCGCCGCGATCCTGCTGGCCACCTGGGTCGCCGCAGGGCTGGGCGCGGTCGCCCTGGCCGGGCACCAGGCGGTCGCGGCCCTGTGGGGGTTGGCGGCCTTCGCGCTGGACGCGCTGGCCATCGCGGCGCAGGCGCTGGTGGGGCAGTCCCTCGGGGCCGGCGACGTGGCGACCACGCGCGGTGTGCTGCGCCGGACGGTGGCCTGGGGCGTGCTCGCCGGGGTGGTCCTGGGTGCGGTGATCGCCGCGGGCTCGTGGGGCTTCGCGCGGCTGTTCACCGACGACCCCGCGGTGCATGCGGCGATCGCGTCGGCGCTGCTGGTGGTCGCCGCGACGATGCCGGTCGCGGGCTGGGTGTTCGTGCTGGACGGCGTGCTGATCGGCGCGGGCGACGGGCGCTACCTGGCCGTCGCCGGCGTCGTGACGCTGGTGGTCTACGCGCCCGCGGCGGTCGCGGTGCACGAGTGGGCACCGGCGGGGGGGCCGGGCCTGGTGTGGGCGTGGGCGGCGTTCGCGGGCCTGTTCATGCTCGCCCGTGCGGGGACCACCGGCTGGCGGGCCCGCGGCACCGCGTGGCTGCGCACCGGAGCCTGAGGCGGTCAGTCCGCAGGGGGTGGCTCCTGAGGCGGAGGTGGGCTCGACCCGCCCTCGTCGCGATCGCGCTCGCCGCCGGCCAGCGCGATCGTCAGGAACGAGATGCCGATGATGAAGAACGTCGTGCCGGCTCCCTTGCCGAGGCCCAGCGCCAGACCGAGGACCAGGAACGTCACGCCGCTCGGCAGGAAGGCCCAGGTTGCGTTGCGCCGGCTGGTCATCCCATGCCCACGACGCTGGCCGTCGCGCCCCTGGCCCGACGGCGGTCCACCGGCTCGATCACTCATCCGGCGCTCCCCTCCGTGCGCCGGACAGGCTAGCGCAGCGTCAACCCCGTCGGTTCTGGAACCGGATCGGCGCGAGTTCGACCGGATCGGTTCCAGAAGCCCAGGGTTGGGGGGTAGGGCAGCGGAACGGCCCGGCACCCCGTCGCCGGGGGCCGGGCCGTGTCGCTCGGGGAAGGGGTCAGGCCTGCGGGACCACCCGCACGTCGATCTGCGCCGACACGTCGGCGTGCAGACGGACCTGCACCTGGTAGTCACCGAGGGCCTTGATCGGCTGGCCGATCTCGACCTTGCGCTTGTCGATCGCGGGGCCGCCGCCGGTCGACACCGCCTCGGCGATGTCGGTCGTGGTCACCGCGCCGAACAGCCGTCCGCTCTCGCCGGCCTTGGCCGCGATGACGAACGTCCGGTTCTGGAGCGCGTCACGCACCGCGGCGGCGTCCTCGAGCGTCGCGATCTCGCGCGCCTTGCGGGCCTTGCGGATCGCGGCGATCTGCTTCTCGGCGCCCTTGGTCCAGGCCGTGGCCAGGCCACGCGGCAGCAGGTAGTTGCGCGCGTAGCCGTCCTTGACCTCGACGACGTCCCCTGGGGTGCCCAGGCCGGTCACCTCGTGCGTGAGGATGAGCTTTGCCATCTCGAGACCTCCTGTCAGCGAGCGGAGCTCGAGTAGGGCAGCAGGGCCATCTCACGGGCGTTCTTCACGGCCCGCGCGATCGCGCGCTGCTCCTGGACGGACACGCCGGTGACCCGGCGCGCGCGGATCTTGCCGCGGTCGGAGATGAACTTCCGCAGCAGCGCGGTGTCCTTGTAGTCGACCGACTCGATCTTGGCGACCTTGAGCGGGTTCAGCTTCTTCTTGGGCTTGCGAACGACGGGCTTGGCCATCGTGGTGCTCCTTGTCTCGGAGCCCGGGTGCGGACCCGGGATGGGTTCAGATGCAGGTCAGAACGGCGGCTCGTCGTACGACGAGCTTCCACCGGAGGACGGGGAGGACGAGGGGCCGGAGGTGGCCCAGGGGTCGTTGTCGAACCCGCCACCACCGCCGGCGTTGCCGCCACCGGAGAACCCGCCGCCACCGCCGGAGCGCTGGGCGCGGGTCACCTTGGCGGACGCGTAGCGCAGCGACGGACCGACCTCGTCGACCTGGAGCTCGACGACGGTCCGCTTCTCGCCCTCGCGGGTCTCGTAGGAGCGCTGGACCAGGCGGCCCTGCGCGATCACGCGCATGCCCTTGGTCAGCGACTCGGCGACGTTCTCCGCGGCCTCGCGCCAGATCGAGCAGCGCAGGAACAGCGTGTCGCCGTCCTTCCACTCGTTGGCCTGGCGGTCGAAGGTGCGCGGCGTGGACGCCACCGTGAAGTTCGCGACCGCGGCCCCCGACGGCGTGAACCGCAGCTCGGGGTCTGCGGTGAGGTTTCCGATCACCGTGATGACGGTGTCACCAGCCATGCGTGCTCCTCGGTTGTCTGGGTCGGTCGGGCTCAGCGAGCGTCCGGCCGCATGACCTTGGTGCGCAGGACGGCCTCGTTCAGGCCCAGCTGGCGGTCCAGCTCCTGGGCGGTGGCCGGCTCGGCGGTGAAGTTCACGACGGCGTAGATGCCCTCGGACTTCTTCTGGATCTCGTAGGCCAGGCGGCGTCGGCCCCAGATGTCGATGTTGTCGACGGTGCCGCCCGCGGTGGTCACCACCGAGAGGTACTTGTCGAGCGATGGGGCGACGGTGCGCTCCTCGATGTCAGGGTCGAGGATGACCATCATCTCGTAACGACGCATGTGGATACCCACCTCCTGTGGTCTCAGCGGTCACGGTCCATCCGTGACAGGAGGGTTGTGCGTCAGTCGTCCCGGCCGGTCCCGCACATGGCGGACCCGCGGCGATCGGCACCGCGCGCCGGGCAACGGCCCACCATCGTACCGGCTCGCGCGAGGTCGCCGGGACGCCGTCCACCGGTGGCTCGACACGGGCGAGGCGGCCGGGCGTCAGCCCCCGCCACTGCCTGCACCGCCACCGCCTGCACCGCCACCCGCGGTCGCGGTCGGGGTCGGGCTCGGCGTCGGGCTGGTGCTCTGCGACGGTGACGGGCTCTGGGTCGGCGCCGCCGGTCCGGTCGACACCGTGAGCTGCACGGAGTCCCCGGGTGCGACCTGCGCGCCCACCGCCGGGTCGACCGAGATCACCGAACCGGCCGGCACCGTGTCGGACGCCGCCTGGACCGAGCTCGGGGCCAGGCCCAGAGAGGTGAGCAACGCCTTCGCGTCGCTCTCCGTCAGACCGACGACGTTCGGCACGGCCACGGTGCCCGGGCCGAGCGAGACCGTGATCGTCACCGCCGAACCCTGGTCGACGTCGGTGCCCGCCGCCGGGTCGGAGGAGATCACCTGCCCCTGCGGCACCGTCGGGTCGTTGGCCTGCGCCACGGTCGAGGTGAGCCCCACGGCACCCAACGCGGTGCGGGCGTCGGCCTCGGTCATGCCGCTGACGTCGGGCACCTGGACGGTGGGCGGCACGTTGGGGGTGCCGACGTACGCCGGCGGCGGGAAGTCGACCTTGTCCCGCCCGGCCATCGCCTGCTTCATGTACGTGGTCCACAGGTCAGCCGGGACCGTCCCTCCGGTGACCTCGCCGTAGCCGCCGAACGGCGTGATCGAGGCCGGGTTGCCCGCGTCGTCGAGCTGGTAGAGCGCGACCGCCGTGACCAGCTGGCGCGTGAAGCCGACGAACCACGCGGACAGGTTGTCGCTCGAGGTGCCCGTCTTGCCCGCGACCGGGTAGCCGATCGAGCTCACCTGGGGCGCGGTGCCGCCCTTCTGGGTCACCTGCTGCATGGCGTAGGTGACGTCGGCCGTGACGTCCTCGGGGAACGCACGCTTCGGGGTGACCCCGCCGGAGTAGACCGGGGAGCCGTCCAGGCGGGTGGCCGTGCGCACGATGAACGGGTCGGCGCGCAGGCCACCGGAGGCGAACGTCGCGTAGGCACGCGCCATGTCGATCGGGTGCGGCGCGGCCGTACCCAGCACGTTGGACGTCGAGACGCTGTCCAGGCCTCGGGTCGACTCGGGCAGGCCGGCCGCGATCGCGGCCTCGCGCGTCTTGTCCGGGCCGATCTCGTCGTTCATCTGGGCATACACGACGTTCACGGAGTCGGCCGTGGCCTTGAGCACCGTGATGTCCCCGAAGTTCTCGCCGGCGTAGTTGGTCACGCCCTTGGTGAAGTCGCCGACGACGAGCTTGTTCCGGCCCGAGTACTTCGACTTCAGCGAGCCGCCGTTCTCGAGGTACGCCGCGAGCGTGAACGGCTTGAAGGTCGAGCCTGCGACCGCCTCGTCCTGCGTCACGGCGTTGCGCTGCCGGGTCAGGAAGTCCGGGCCGCCGTACAGCGCGACGATCGCGTCGTCCGTCGGGTCGAGCGTGACGGCACCGGCGTGCAGATTCGGGTCCGCGCCCTCGGGCATCGTGCTCATCGTGTCGACGAGCTCGTTCTGCAGCGTCGGGTCGATCGTGGTGACCACCGTGTAGCCGACGGTGTTGAGCTGGTCCTCGGTGATGCCGGCCTGGGTCTCGAGCTCCTTCTGCACCATGGTCAGCAGGTAGCCCTGCGGGCCCTTGAGCTTGTCGGACCGGGCGTAGTCGATCGTCTCGGGGAACTGCAGCGCGTCGCGCGCGGTCTGGGTCAGGGCACCGGTGGTGACCATCCCGTCGAGCACGTAGTTCCAGCGGCGCTCGGCCTGGGCCATCGACACCCGCGGGTCGAAGTTGTTGGGCGAGGGGATCACCGCGGCGAGCAGGGCGGCCTGCGCGGTGGTCAGGTCCGCGGCGTCGACGCCGAAGTACGACTGCGCGGCGGTCTGCACGCCGTAGGAGTCCCGGCCGAAGTAGATCGTGTTGAGGTAGTTGGACAGGATCTGGTCCTTGTCCTGCTGCCGGTCCAGCTTGATCGCGAGGATCGCTTCCTTGACCTTGCCGGTGTAGGAGCTGACGGTCTTGTCGAAGTAGTAGCGCTCGGCGTACTGCTGCGTGATCGACGAGCCGCCCTGGCGCGTGCCGTAGCGCACGTCGGTGTACAGCGCCCGCAGGATGCCGACCGGGTCGATCCCGGGGTTCTTGTAGAAGGTGCGGTCCTCGCCGGCGACCGCCGCCTGCTTCATGTCCTCGGGGATCTTGTCCGGCGCGACGATCACCCGGTTCTGCACGCCGAAGCTGCCCATCTTCGTGGTGCCGTCGGCGTAGAAGACCGTCGTGGTCTGGGCCTCGGCGAAGTCCCCGGGCTTCGGGATCGGCGTCACCAGGTACAGCGCGACGAGCGCCCCGACGCCGAGCGCGCCGAGCGCGAGGAACGTGCCCAGCACGAGCCGCCACGACGGCAGCCAGCGACGCACGCCCCGCTTGCCGGAGCGCGGGTAGTCGATCAGCCGGCGCTTGCCGGAGCGTCGGCCGCCGCGCCCGGAACCGCGGCGTGCACCGCCACCGGAACCACCGCGGCCGGAACCGCCACCCGAACCACCGCCCGAGCCGCCACTCGGCCCGCCCGACTGCGCGGCGGTGCGGCGGGTGGGGGCCGAGGCAGGCTGCGACGGCGCGGAGCCGGGCTTGCCGGGCATGACGCTGCGCCGCCTGGGCGAGTCACCGCCACCCGTGGGCGTCCAGCTGGGGGGAGTCGACACGTGCGCCTTCCGATCGTGAGGGGCGGCACACCGCCGGCCCCGGTCAAGGGTACGCAGCGCCACCCCCGCCGCTCGCGGGCGGATTCGGGTCGGGGTGTGGAGGCCCTGTGCACGTGCCGGGCTCCACCCGCGACTCGTCGGGTCCGCTCGCACCCGCCCCAAGGGGTCCCGGCTCGCGCCGCGACTTGGCATTGCGAGGTCCGACGCCGTAGTGTTCCGATGTATCGAGCCGATATATCCGATGACCACGAACGTCGGCCGGGTCCCAGTACATCAGGAGGTGGACGGATGCGCAGCCGCAGCGACGTGCTCGAGCTGGCCATCCTCGGCCTCCTCCAGGACACCCCGATGCACGGCTACGAGCTGCGCAAGCGGCTCAACGGCATGCTGGGATCGTTCCGGGCGCTGTCCTACGGCTCGCTGTACCCGGCACTGCGCTCGATGGCCGACCGTGGCCTGATCACCGTGGCCGGCACGAGCGAGCCCCTGCCGCACGCGCTGAGCGGCAAGCGCTCGCGCAACGTGTACGAGCTCACCGCCGACGGCAAGGAGCAGCTCGCCGAGGCGCTGACCAGCTCGGGCCCCACGGCGTGGGACGACGAGGGCTTCGACGTCCGGTTCGCGCTCTTCGCGCAGACCGACGTCGAGACGCGCCTGCGGATCCTCGAGGGTCGGCGTACCCGCCTGGCCGAGCGTCTCGACCAGCTGCGCACGTCGGCCGCCCGCACCCGCGAGCGCGTGGACGAGTACACCCTCGAGCTGCACCGCCACGGCCTGGAGCAGGTCGAGCGCGAGGTGGCCTGGCTCGACGGGTTGATCGATCGTGAACGCGACCCCGGTCGCGCAAGCAAGCGGCGCCGTCCGGCGTCACGACGAGCTGACGGCACGGAGTCGTCACGAGGAAGCGAGGAACCATGAGCCCGATCCGGGTTGCGATCGTGGGGGTCGGCAACTGCTCGTCCTCTCTGGTCCAGGGTGTGCAGTACTACGCCGACGCCGACCCGCAGGGCAAGGTGCCGGGTCTCATGCACGTCCAGTTCGGCCCCTACCACGTCAAGGACATCGAGTTCGTGGCCGCGTTCGACGTGGACGCGAAGAAGGTCGGCTTCGACCTGTCCGAGGCGATCGGCGCCAGCGAGAACAACACGATCAAGATCGCCGACGTGCCGCCCCTGGACGTCACCGTGCAGCGCGGCCCGACCCTGGACGGCCTGGGCAAGTACTACTCGGAGACCATCGAGGAGTCCCCGGCCGAGGCCGTCGACGTCGTGCAGGTCCTCAAGGACAAGAAGGTCGACGTGCTGGTCCAGTACCTGCCCGTCGGCTCCGAGGATGCCGCGAAGTTCTACGCCCAGTGCGCGCTCGACGCCGGTGTGGCGCTCGTCAACGCGCTGCCGGTGTTCATCGCGTCGGACCCCGTGTGGGCCAAGAAGTTCGAGGACGCGGGCGTGCCGATCGTCGGCGACGACATCAAGTCCCAGGTCGGCGCGACCATCACGCACCGCGTGCTGGCCCGCCTGTTCGAGGACCGCGGCGTGATCCTGGACCGGACGTACCAGCTGAACGTCGGCGGCAACATGGACTTCAAGAACATGCTCGAGCGCGAGCGCCTGCAGTCCAAGAAGGTCTCCAAGACCCAGTCGGTCACCTCGAACCTCGACGACGGTCCGCTGTCGGGCAAGAAGGAGGACCGCAACGTCCACATCGGCCCGTCGGACTACGTCGCGTGGCTCGACGACCGCAAGTGGGCGTACGTGCGGCTCGAGGGCCGGGCGTTCGGCGACGTGCCGCTGAACCTGGAGTACAAGCTCGAGGTCTGGGACTCGCCGAACTCGGCCGGCGTCATCATCGACGCGATCCGCGCGGCGAAGATCGCTGCGGACCGCGGCCAGGGCGGCCCCGTCCACGCGGCCTCGACCTACTTCATGAAGTCCCCGCCGATCCAGATGGAGGACACGAAGGGCCGTCGGCTCCTCGAGGAGTTCATCGCCGGCGAGTGAGGCTGGCGGTGGGGCGCGGTGAGACCCCGCCGCCGCCCGACCGGAGGGTCCGTCACGCACGTCGTGACGGACCCTCGGTCGTCTCCGGGTGGTGGGTCGTGGGCCGGCCCCGGGCGTCGCCCCAACGACCCACGACCCACGACCCACGACCCACGACCCACGACCCACGACCCACGACCCACGACCCACGACGTGATCGTGGAACTTCCTGCCCGCTATGCGGGTCGGATACTCCACGATCCGCCGGGCATCGGAGGCCCGGCATCGGGGGGTCGGGTATCGGGGGGTTGGGTATCAGGGGCTGGGGGCCGGGTCAGACTTTGCGGCCGGCGGGGCAGGTGGGGCCGCAGGGGCGGGCCCGGCCCTGCCAACCGCGCGAGCGCAGCGCCGCCTCGACCTGGGCGGCGGTCGCGCAGGCGCCGCCCACGACGTGGGACCAGCGGTAGCGCAGCGTGAGCTCGAGGCGCTCAACCGCCACGGCGTTGTCGCGCCACGTGTCGGCGTCGGTGCGACCGCCGGGGTGGCCGAGCGAGCCGTCGAGTTCGGTCCGCACCCCCATTCCGACGTAGAGAGCGTCCGCGCGGATCCATCGCCCGCCGACGCGCTCACGGACCTGGAGCGTCGCCCGCGGCAACCCGTGGCGCCGCTCGACATCGCGGCGATAGCGCAGCTCGAGCGCGGACTCGACGCCGTCGCCGACGTCCGTCAGGAGCTCGACGAGGAGCTGTCGGTTGCGCATGCGGGGCCGGCGAGCGATCTCGGAGGCGATCGAGTCGGCGCGCACCCGGGCCCTCACGGCCGCCGCGGCGAGCGAGACGACGTCGTCCTCGGTCCGCGCGAGCTCGACCAGGTCCAGCACGGTCGCCGGTGCCGTCACCAGTGGCGGCGACCACGGCGCCACTGGCACGGACCGCCTCCGGTGCACGTGCAGACCCGGTTGGTTCCGCACGCGCCGTTCCGCAGGGATGCTCACGTCGATCGTTCGGGGCGCCTTCGCCACGAAGCCGAGCAGGTGGCCGGCCGCCGAGTGGCTGAGTGCCCCACCACGTCCGGCGTACAGCACCGCCGCCTGGGCTTTGGCGATCCACGGCACCGGTCCGGAGTGCGTCACGACCACGCCGGGGAAGAGCCGGCGCCAACGTCCGGAGTCGACCGCCCGCGTGACCAGCCCCGGCGTACCGCCCAGCGCCAGCACCTGAGCCCGGCTCACGACCCCGTCCTGCTGCGCTGCGAGCCGGTCGAGCCGATCGGGGTCCAGGGGCACCCAGACATCGTCAACGATCCCCGGCCGAACAAAAGGCGCGTCCCCCCACCTGTGGACAACGGCCCTCCGCGGCGCCGCGGCGCGAGCGGCTTGCGCGATCGTGGAGCATCGTGCGCACCATGCGTGCCGGATGTTCCACGCTCCCTCTCGGAGCAGGCCTTGGCGCGCACCTGGGCGCTCCCCTCTGACAGCAACGTCGACCGCGACGCCCCGGACGTCACCCATTCGGGTGATCGGCGCGGGCGGATGGCGAGCGGTGGTCGGTCGCCGCCGTCACCCGTTGGGCTTGCGTGGGTCGGTGCGTGCCCGGCGGAGGACCAGGACAGCGGCCGAGGACCCAGCCGGTCGGGGCAGGCATCCAGGGTGTCCACCGGGCCGTGCGCGGTGCCAGGACCAGCGCCGAGTCGCTGCTGCCCCACATCGGGGTGTCGCCCGCGTAGCCGAGCCACAGCGCGCCGTCCGGCGCCGGCCCGTTCGTGTCGCTCGCCGCGGCCCCGAGCTCGCCCGTGATCAGGTCCAGCGTGCGCGCCTGCCGCGAGTCGTCCCACGAGGTTGGGTCGCGACGCCGATCGGTCACCCGAGCGGCGCCATGCCCGGTCCCACGTGCGGGTGAACCGTCGGGGAGCCTGGTCCGGGATGTCCGGATCGCCCCTATCGTCGAGCCATGACCGAGCAGCGCGCCGTCGCCAACGTCCTGCTCGACGCCCTCGTGGCGCTCGACCCCGACGACCACGCGTCCTCGGTCCAGGCGGTCCCGGTCGCGCTGGCCCAGCTCAAGAACCTGGTCGGCGGCAACGAGGACCCGGCGATGTCGGTCGCGTTCGGCGCGATGACCCTCTCGCACGCCTGCATCCAGCTGGTCGCGTCGGTGCGGGGCGTGGACCGGATCGACGTCATCGCCGCGCTGCGGACCTTGTTCGACGAGGCGCAGTCGCCCGCCGCCTGACCTGCCGCGTCCCACGCGCGCCGCCGCTCGGCGCACCCCGGTCATCCCGCGCGTCGCACCACGCCGCCGACGCCCTTGCGCACCTCCGTGGCGACCAGCACCAGGCTCGCCAGCCCGAGGCACACCGCCCACTGCCCGGCGTCCAGCGCGGCGGTGCCGAACGCATGCTGGAGCACCGGCACGTGCACCACCGCTACCTGGAGCAACGCGGACAGCGCGATCGCGCCCCACAGCCACAGGTTCCGTCCGAGGCCGCACAGGGCACTCACCGACTCCGAGCGGGCGGCAAGCGCGTTGAACAGCTGCGCGATCACCAGCACGGTGAACCCGGCGGTTCGCGCCGTGGTCAGGTCACCGGCCCCGGTGTGAGCCGAGCCGCTCAGGTCGCCCAACAGCCCGCCGGGCAGGTACAGGTCGATCGCCGCGAGCGTGACGGCCGCGGTCACCGCCCCGACCAGCATCACGCCGCGCCACATCGCCGCGTCGATCACCCGCTGGTCGGGCCGGCGGGGCGGTCGGTCCATGAGGTCCTCCACCGGGCGATCGACGCCCAGCGCGAGCGCGGGTGCGGTGTCGGTGAGCAGGTTGACCCACAGGATCTGCGTGGCCAGCAGCGGCACCACCACGTGCTCGCCGTGCCCCGAGAGCCCCAGCGCCCCGGCCGCGAGCACCCCGACGAGCACCGTGAGCACCTCGCCCATGTTCGACGAGAGCAGGTACCGCAGGAACGCGCGGATGTTGGTGACGATCACCCGGCCCTCGCGGACCGCCGCGACGATCGTGGCCATGTCGTCGTCGGCGAGCACCATGTCGGCGGCACGCCGCGACACCTCGGTGCCCGTGACGCCCATCGCCACCCCGATGTCGGCCGCGCGCAGGGCGGGTGCGTCGTTGACCCCGTCGCCGGTCATCGCGACCACGTCCCCGCGGGCCTGGAGCGCCTCGACGATCCGCAGCTTGTGCTCGGGGCTGACCCGGGCGACCACGTGCGACCGGTCGAGCGCGGCGCGCAGCGCGTCGTCGTCCAGCGCGTCCACGTCCTTGCCGGGCAGGACGCCGGTGCCGCCGATCCCCACGTCGTCGGCGATCCGGCGCGCGGTGGCCGGGTGGTCACCGGTGATCATCACCACGCCGATGCCCGCGCGGTGCGCCTCGGCGACCGCGGGCCCGGCCTGCGGGCGCGGCGGGTCCATCATCCCGACGACGCCGGCCAGGGTCAGGTCGTCCTCGAGCGCGGCGAGCGTGTCAGGGTCGATCGCCCGGCCGTCGTCCGGCTGCGGGGCCGGCGGGTCGACGCGCACCGCGACGGCGAGCGTGCGCAGCGCGACACCGGTCATCTCGGCCAGTGCGGTGCGGAAGCGCTCGCGCGAGGCGTCGTCCAGGGCCACCCGCCCCGCGCCCGTCGCGAGCCCCGTGCACCGATCGAGCAGCACGTCGGGCGCCCCCTTGACCACGAGGGTGCGTGACACCCCGTCGTCATCGACGACCAGGACGCTCATCCGCTTGCGCGCGGAGCTGAACGGCGCGGCGCCGACCCGGCGACCAGCCAGCGCCGGCCCGTCAGAGGTGAGCTTGCGGCCCGCGACGACCAGCGCCGCCTCGGTGGGGTCGCCGACCGCGACCCAGCGACCGTCCTCCTCGCGCACCGTCGCGTCGGATGCGAGCGTCCCGCCGTCAAGGGTCAGCGCGACCTCGTGGGCCAGGTCGCTCGCCGGGTCCAGGGGCTCGCCGCCGACCGTGCCGCGGCCCTCAGGCGCGTAGCCGTCGCCGTCCAGGTCCACCACGCCCGACGCGGTCACCACGCGACGCACGGTCATGGTCGACGACGTCAGCGTCCCGGTCTTGTCGGTGCAGATCACCGACGCCGACCCGAGCGTCTCCACCGACGACAGCCTGGTCACCACGGCGTTGCGGCGGGCCATCCGCTGCACGCCGAGCGCCAGCACCACCGACAGCACGGCCGGCAGCCCTTCCGGGACCGCGGCGACGGCCAGCGAGACGCCGAGCAGCAGCACCGCCACCGCGTCGGACGCGGTGCGCAACGGCGACGTGAGCGCGACGGTCACCACGACCACCACCGCGATCACCGCGACCGCGTACCCGAGGCTGCGGCCCACCCTGGACATCTCGCGCTGCAGGGGGGTGGGGTCGGCCGGGGTGCTCTCGAGCAGCTCGGCGATCCGGCCGGTCTCGGTGTCCAGGCCGGTGGCCACCACGACCGCGCGACCGGTGCCACGCACCACCTCGGTGCCCGCGAGCACCATCGAGGTGCGATCGGCGAGCACGGTGTCGGAGGCGAGCGCTGCGGGGTCCTTGTCGACCGGCGTCGACTCCCCGGTGAGCGAGGCCTCGCCCGCCGCGAGCGCGACGCCGGCGGACAGCCGCGCATCGGCCGCCACCCTGTCACCCTCCGCCAGCAGCAGCACGTCGCCGACCACGACCTCGCGCGCCGGGACCTGGCGCTGCTCGCGGTCGCGCACCACCGTCGCCGACGCCGCGCTCATCCGGGCCAGGGCAGCGACCGCGCCCTCGGCGCGGCGCTCCTGGACCACGCCAAGGACGGCGTTGGCCACCACGATCGCGGCGATCACCACCGCATCGACCGGCACCCCCGACGCGCCTTCCGCGACCCACACCACCAGCGACACCGCGACCGCGACCAGGAGCAGGATCACCAGCGGGTCGGCGAGCTCCCTCAGCAGACGCAGCCACATCGGCGTCGGCGCTTCCGGCTCGAGCTCGTTGGGCCCGTCGCGGGCCAGCCGGGCGGCGGCCTCCTGGCCGGTCAGCCCGTCCGGTCCCGTGCCGCACAGCCGGGTCACCTCGTCGGCGGAGAGCGCCCAGGGCTCCGCCGTCCCCGGGACGGTGGCCACCCCTCCATCCTGACCTGAGGGGCACCGCCGCGTCAGGCGTTCGATCGTCGCCCGACCGCCCAGCCGCACAGCATTGAAGCGTTCGCGTCGCCATTCGGGGCCAACGCTTCAACGCCGGCCGTCCTCAGGCCGGGTGGGGTGGGGGTGGGGGTGGGGGCGGAGGTGGGGGTGGGGGCGGGGGCCGGCAGGCGGGGTGGGGGCGGAGCGGGCAGGCGGGGCGGGAGCAGTCAGGCCGGGGCCCGGAGGTGCGCGGGGCGGGTAGGCGGGGCGGGGGCGGGCGGGCGGCCCGGCTCGCCCGGCCCGGCTCGGCTAGCCTGCCGCGGGTGAGGCCCTCGTGAGCGTCCTGTCCGACCTGCGCGTCGTCGCGGTGCACACCGGGTTCCGGCGGCTCCTCGCGGTACGGCTGGTCTCGCAGACCGGGGACGGGATGTTCCAGGCCGGCCTGGCCACCCTGTTCTTCTTCGCCCCCGAGCGGATGGCCACCGCTGCCGACGTGGCCGCGGCGTTCGCCGTGCTGCTGCTGCCGTTCACGGTGGTCGGCCCGTGGGCGGGGGTGCTCCTGGACCGGTGGCGACGACGGCAGGTCCTGCTGGTCGGCAACGCGGTTCGCGTGGTGCTCACGGGGGTGCTCGCTGTGCTGATGGTGACCGCCGGCGTGGGCCCGGCGGTCTACGTGGTGGCGCTGACGACGCTGTCGGTCAACAGGTTCCTGCTCGCGGCGCTCTCCGCCGGGCTGCCCCGGGTGGTCCCGCGCGAGCAGCTCATCATCGCCAACACCATCAGCCCGAACCTGGGCGCGGTGGCCGCCGTGATCGGCGCGGGACTGGGCTTCGTCGGCAGCGTCGTCGCGCCGGACGGGCCCGCGCACGACGCGGTCGTGCTCACGGCGGCAGCGCTGGTGTTCGGGCTGGCCTCCACGCTCGCCCTGCGCCTGGGACCCGACCAGCTGGGCCCCACCCACCTGGTGCGCGGCGGGCAGCTGTGGCGGGAGGTCCGCACCATCGGGCGCGGGCTGGTCGACGGGGCACGGCACCTCATCGAGCGGCGCACCCCCGCCTATGCGCTCGGCGTGATCGTGGTGCACCGGTTCGCCTACGGCGTCATGACGCTCGTCGGCATCCTCATGGCGCGCAACCTGCTCTCCGACCCGACCGACGCGGCCGCGGGCCTGGCCACCTTCGGGGTGGTGGCCGGGGCGACCGCAGCCGGCTTCGCGGTGGGGGTGCTGATCACGCCGGTGGCCACCCAGTGGGTCTCGCCGCAGAGCTGGATCGTGACCACCCTCGGGGTCGGGATGGCCGGGCAGCTGGTCCTGCTGACCACCCCGGCGCTGTGGAGCGTGTGCACCGCGGCCGGGCTGCTCGGGATGGCCGCCCAGGCGGGCAAGATCGCCGTCGACACGATCGTGCAGCGCGACACCGACGACGACTTCCGAGGTCGGGCGTTCGCCACCTACGACGTGCTCTACAACGCCGCCTTCGTGGGCGCCGCTGCGCTGGGGGCGGCGGCCCTCCCGGACACCGGGTATGCGCGATCCACCTTCGCCGGGCTCGCGGTGGTCTACGCGGCGTCGGCGGTCGCGGTGCGGTCGGGCTTCACCAGACGGCTGACACCCGGTACGGCCCAGGCCTAGAGTGCGCCCGTGCCCCCGAGCGGATCGATCGACGGGCCCGAGGTCGACGCCACACGGCCCGACCTGGGCGACACCGGTCTGCTCGCCCGGGCGGCCACGGCCAGCGGGTTCTCGTTCACGGTCTCCGACCCGCACCTGCCGGACAACCCGCTGATCTGGGTCAACCCGGCGTTCGAGGACGTCACCGGGTACCGCGCGCAGGACGTCCTGGGCCGCAACTGCCGGTTCCTCCAGGGGCCGGCGACCGATCCGGGTGCCGCCGCGCGGATCAGCGCCGCGGTGCACGAGGGCCGTACGGTCGCCGAGACGCTGCTCAACTACCGCCGGGACGGCACGCCCTTCTGGAACCAGGTGGTCATCAGCCCGGTGGTCGACGACGCCGGCGAGATCACCCACTACGTGGGCATCCAGGCCGACGTCACCGAGCGGGTGGCCACCGAGCGCGTCCGCGAGGAGGTGCTGCGCGAGGTCGCGGCGGACCGCGCGCGACTCGTCATGCTCGGGCGGGTCTCCGAGGGTCTGGCCCGCAGCCTCGACTACCCCGCGGCGGTGTCCGGTCTGGCCGAGACGCTCGTGTCCGCGATGGCCGACTGGGGCCTGGTCGCGATCTTCGACGAGCGGGGCCGGGTCGAGCGGTTGCACGTGGCCGTCGCAGACCCGGCGCTCACCCCGGTCGCTGCGCGCCTGGCACGGCTCGAGCCCACCTGGGTGACCCAGGCGCCGATGGTCCGGGCAGCGTTGCGCCCGGACGCCGACCCGGTGCCCCGGCCCTACCCGATCGAGCTCGCCGAGCTGCCCAACCGCACCACCCCGGAGCAGCTCGAGCTGCTCCGGCTGCTGGGTCTCGGCACGGCGCTGGTGGTGCCGCTGCTGGCCAGGGGGCGCTCCCTCGGCGTTGCCGTGCTGGTCCGGCGGCCGGGCCTGGAGTTCGACCCCGAGCACGTCGTGACAGCCGGGCACCTCTCGCACCGCGCCGGTCTGGGTCTGGACAACGTCCGACTGTTCGAGCGGGAGCGCGACGCCGCGCTGACCCTGCAACGCCGGATGCTCCCGGCCGTGCCCGAGGTCGAGGGACTCGACGTCGCCGCGACCTACCTCCCCGCGCAGCACCCGGCCGAGGTCGGCGGCGACTGGTTCGACGTGCTCGAGCTGCCGGACGGTGCCACCGGGCTGGCCGTCGGCGACGTGGTCGGCCACGACATGGCCGCGGCGGCCTCGATGGGCCAGCTGCGCTCGGTGCTGCGCTCGTACGCCTGGAGCGGGGAGTCCGCGGGCCGGGTGGTCGGACGGCTCGACGAGCTGGTGCGCGGCCTGGGCATGGCGGACGTCGCGACCTGCGTCTACCTGCGACTGCGCGAAGGGACGCTCGAGTACTCCCGGGCCGGGCACCCGCCGCCCGTCCTGCGCCTGCCGAACGGGTCCGTGCGGGAGCTCGACGGCGGCCTGCGCACCCCGGTCGGTGTGCCGAGCCTGACGGGCGACACCCCGCAGGCCACCGCGGAGCTCCCGATCGGTGGCGTGCTCGTCGCGTTCTCCGACGGCCTGGTGGAGAGTCGCGAGCGCTCACTGCGCGACGGGCTGCTCGCCCTGCGCACGACGCTCGCGGACGCCCCGGCCCGGGCGACGGCGGCCGAGATACGCGACCACCTGATCGACGCCCTGCTGGGCGTCGAGCACGACGACGACGTGTGCCTGCTGGTGGTCAGGCGCCTCGCGTAGCCCACCACTCGCGCAGCGCGCGCTCGGCCTCGGCCGGATCCTGCGGGCCCTGCTCCATCCGCAGGTCGAGCAGGAAGCGGTACGCCTCCCCGACCACCGGCCCCGGGCCGATCCCCAGAGCGGCCATGATCTGCTGGCCGTCCAGGTCCGGGCGGATCGAGGCGAGCTCCTCCTTCTGGCGCAGCTCGCCGATCCGGGCCTCGAGGTCGTCGTAGGCGAACGACAGACGCTCGGCCTTGCGCCGGTTGCGCGTGGTGCAGTCCGACCGGGTCAGGCGGTGCAGCCGCTCGAGCAGCGGCCCTGCGTCGGTGACGTAGCGCCGCACCGCCGAGTCGGTCCAGGCCTGCTCGCCGTAGCCGTGGAACCGCAGGTGCAGCTCGGTGAGCCGGGCCACCGCCTGCACCGTCTCCTTGTCGAACCGCAGCGCTCGCAGCCGCTTGGCCACGAGCTTGGCCCCGACCACCTCGTGGTGGTGGAAGCTCACCCCGCCGCCGGGCTCGAAGCGGCGCGTGGCCGGCTTGCCGATGTCGTGCAGCAGCGCGGCCAGCCGCAGCACGAGGTCCGGCCCGGGCACCGGTCCGTCGGGACCGCTCTCCAGGTCGATCGCCTGGGCCAGCACCGTCAGCGAGTGCTGGTAGACGTCCTTGTGGCGGTGGTGCTCGTCGATCTCCAGGCGCAGGGCCGAGAGCTCGGGCAGCACGTGGTCGGCAAGGCCGGTGTCCACCAGCACCTCGAGCCCGGGGCGCGGGTCGGGTGCGAGCAGCAGCTTGGTCAGCTCGTCGCGGACCCGCTCGGCGGACACGATCTCGATCCGCTCGGCCATCTCCCGGATCGCCGACCCGACCTCGGGATGCAGCCGGACCCCGAGCTGGGCGGCGAACCTCGCGGCCCGCATCATCCGCAGGGGGTCGTCGTCGAACGACTGCTCGGCACCCACCGGGGTGCGCAGGACGCCCGCGGCGAGATCGGCCAGGCCGTCGAACGGGTCGACGAAGGTCAGCGCGGGCACCCGCACCGCGAGCGCGTTGATCGTGAAGTCGCGGCGGGACAGGTCGCCCTCGAGCGTGTCGCCGAACGCCACCACCGGCTTGCGCGAGCGCGGCTCGTACTCGTCCGCGCGGTAGGTGGTCACCTCGACGACCAGGTCGGGGCGGGCCGCCTCGCCCGGGGAGCCCGGCCGGGCGAACCGGCGAGCCCCGATCGTGCCGAACTCCTTGCCGATGTCCCAGTGCGCGTCGCCCCAGCGGGCGAGCAGCCGCTCGGTCTCGTCCGGGGGGGCCGACGTCGCGAAGTCCAGGTCCGTGGAGGCCCGGCCCAGGAAGGCGTCCCGCACGGGGCCGCCCACCAGGGCCAGCTCGTGCCCGGCGGACTCGAAAGCGGCGCCGAGCTCGAGCGCCTCGGGCGCGAGCGACGTCAGCACGTCGGCCGCCCGGCGCTGCAGCGCGAGCAGCTCGGGTGACGGGGTGGAGGGCGATCCTGCACGTGGCACGGCACACCAGCGTGCCAGACCCGCGGCCCCGCGGGCGCTGCATCCCGACGGGGCTCGTTACAGTGTCGGCATGTCCAGTGCAGCGCACTCCGGCGACCGGGTCCCCCCGCCGCCCGGAGGGCACCGCCTGCACATCGAGCGCCGCACGTCCGTGCGGGTCTCCCGGCTGCCCATCGTCGAGGAGACCTCGGCCGGCGGTCTGGTCGTGGACGGCGCCGGTCGCGCCGCCGTCATCGCCCGCCGCAACCGGGCCGGACGCCTCGAGTGGTGCCTGCCCAAGGGCCACCTGGAGGGCAGCGAGACCCCCGAGGAGGCCGCGGTCCGCGAGATCGCCGAGGAGACCGGCATCACCGGCGTCGTACGGCAGCGGCTGGGCGTCATCGACTACTGGTTCACCGGGGACGACCGCAGGGTGCACAAGATGGTCCACCACTTCCTGCTGACCGCCGTCGGTGGGGAGCTGACGGTGGCCGGGGACCCGGACGGCGAGGCCGAGGACGCGGCCTGGATCCCGCTGTCCGAGCTGCGTTCGCGACTGTCGTACCCCAACGAGCGCCGGCTCGCTGACGCGGCACGCGCGGTGCTCGACGGCCCGACGTGACCGGACCCGCGCGGCGCCGCGGCGTCGGCGGGCTGCTGGCCGCCCTCCTCGCCGTCGCCGCTGCCGCCCTGCCGTCCGGGCCGGCGGCCGCCCGGGACGACGGTGGCCTCACCGCCGCGAGGGCGGGCGTCGCCACCGCGACGATGCCGACCGTCATCATGGCGATCACCTCGATCTCGCCGCTGGTGCTGCGTACCGGGGAGGACCTCACGCTCACGGTCCGCCTGACCAACGCTGGCACCGCACCCGTGGCCCAGCCGCGCGTGCTGGTCCACCTGCGGTCGCGCGGCTTCATCAGCCGGAGCTCGCTGGACCTGTGGCGCGAGGCCGGCCCGTACGGCGACCTCGGGACCACGGTGCTCACCCAGGACCTCGACGGCGCGCTCGACCCCGGCCAGTCGACCACCGTTGCCCTCACCGTGCCGGCCGCCTCGCTGGGCCTGCCGCGCTCGTCCTTCGACTGGGGCGCCCGTGGGGTGGGAGTGGAGCTGGTGGACGTCGCCGACAGCTCACGGCTGCGTCTGGGCGTCGCCCGGACGTTCGTGGTCTGGTTCCCGCGCTCGGAGGTCAACCCGACGGTGGTGAGCGTGCTGGTGCCGATCACCGGCCTCGCACCGGGCCCCGACGCGACCGCGGACGTCGCGGGGCTCACCGCGGTCGGTGGGCGGCTCAACGACGTCCTGCTCGCCACCGCCGACCACCGCGAGGTGTCCTGGGCGGTCGACCCGTCGCTGGTGGAGACCGCGCGGACGGGTGCGCCCGTGCCGACGGACATCACGACGGTCACACCTGGCGTGAGCACCCCGTCAGCCGACGGCTCGACCGACGCCGGCCCGAGCACGAGCGCCGGGCCGAGCCCGACGCCCACGGGTACCACTGGCGGGTCCGGCTCCGCAGGCCGGTCCGGCTCCGGCTCCGCAGGCGGCACGGGCGCCGACCCGGCGTGGGCGGATGCGGTGGTCGCGGCCGCCACCGGCCGTGAGGTCGACCTGCTGCCGTGGGGCGACGCGGACGTCGCGGCCCTGGTGCACGACAGCGCCATCACCCTGCTCAACGACGCCGCCGAACGGTCGGCCTCGACCGCGGCGGAGCTGGGGCTGCACGGCACCGACTCCCTGCTGCTGCCCGGCGACCCGCTGCCGGACCTGGCCACGGCGGCGCGCGCGGCGCAGGCCGGCCAGTCCCTCGTCGTGGGACCCGGCGAGCTGCCCCACCCCGCGGTCCTGACGTACACCCCGTCCGACGTGACCTCGGTGGCCACGGCGCAGGGCGACGCCACGGTCCTGGCCCCGGACGAGCGGCTGTCCAGCGCGCTGACGACCGGCTGGGTGCTCGGGACAGACGCGACCGCGGCACCGCTGACCGGTGCCACCGCGGCAGCGGACCTGCTCGCCGAGCTGGCCGTCATCACCCGCGAGCGCCCGGCCGACTCGCGCCACATGCTCATCGTCACGCCGCGCGACTGGGCACCCGAGGTCGACGTCGTGCGCGCCCAGCTCGACGCGCTCGAGAACGCGCCGTGGGTCCGCACCGCGCCGCTGTCCGACCTGGCGCAGACCACCCCCACCGCCGAGCGGGGGACCCTGCCGGACCGGTCGGTCGACGCGACCGAGGTCTCCGCGTCGCAGCTCCAGCGCGTGGCCGACACCCTGGACCGCCGCCGCTCGCTGGCCACGATCGTCCCGACGCCCGAGGAGCTGCTGGGGGATCTGGACGCCGAACGGCTCGCGCCCGCCGCGCTCGCCTGGCGGGCCGACCCCGCGGGCCGCGCCGGCCTGGTCGAGGCCTCGGTCGCGCGCACCGAGGCCCTGGCCGGCGCCATCACGGTCCCCAAGAGCGCCGATCTCAACCTCATCGCCAGCTCGGGCGAGCTCCCGCTGCGGGTCGCGAACGCCTTGGACCAGCCGGTGACGGTGGACGTCCGGCTCCGCCCGTCCGACGCGAGGCTCGTCGCAGGGCAGACCGTCGAGGTGCAGATCCCGGCCGGCGGCGAGGAGACGGTCCAGATCCCGGTGCACGGCGTGCAGACGGCCGACGTGGCCGCCGCGGTCGAGCTGCTCACGCCCGACGGCGTCCTGCTCGACGACTCCACCACCGTGACCGTCAAGGTGAGGGCGGAGTGGGAGTCGATCGGCACCGCCGTCATCGGCGGGCTGCTGGCGATCGGGTTCGTGCTCGGGCTGTTCCGCACCATCCGGCGCGGGCGCAGGCGCCGGGCGCCGGTCGCGTGACCGCGACGGAGCGCCGGGCGACCCACGTCGAGGACCGGCGGTGAGCTCCGCGACTCTCGGCCGTTCCACCACGGTGATGGCCGCCGGGACGGCCGTCTCGCGCGTCACCGGAGTGGTCCGCGCCGCGGTGCTCGCTGCCGCGATCGGGGTCAACGCCGCCGGCGCGAGCGCGTTCGGGGTCGCCAACTGGCTGCCGAACATGCTCTTCCTGCTGATCGCCGGGGGCGTGCTCAATGCCGTGCTCGTGCCCCAGGTGGTGCGGGCCTACCGCGGCGAGAACGGACAGGAGTACGTCGACCGTCTCCTGACGGTCTCGGTCGCCCTGCTGCTCGCAGTGACCGTCGTGCTCACCGCGGCCGCACCGCTGATCGTGTGGCTGTCGGCGGCGAACGAGGCGGCCGACTTCCTCCCGTTCGCGACGGCGTTCGCGTTCTGGTGCATCCCGCAGGTGTTCTTCTACGGCGTCTACACGGTCCTGGGTCAGGTGCTCAACGCGCGTGGCGTCTTCGGCCCGTACATGTGGGCACCCCTGGCGAACAACATCGTCTCGGTCGTGGGCTTCGGGATCTTCATCGCCCTCTACGGCAGGTACGCCCCGGACGGACCGCTCGCCGAACCCGGGCGTTGGGGAGCGGCCCCGATCGCCCTGCTGGGTGGGACCGCCACGGTCGGCATCATGGCCCAGGCGGTGGTGCTGACGGTCCCACTGCGCCGGATGGGGTTCCGGTTCCGGCCCCGCTGGGACTGGCGTCGGGCGGGGCTGGGCACCGCGGGCCGGGTCGCAGGCTGGACCTTCGCTGCCCTGGCCGCCGGCCAGGTCGGGATCCTCGTGGTCACCCGGGTCACCACGGCCGCGGCTCAGGTCTCGGGCTACGCCCCGGACGTCGCCAGCAACGCCGCGTACAACAACGCCTTCGCGATCTTCATGCTGCCTCACTCGCTGGTGACCGTCTCGTTGCTGACGGCCATGTTCACGCGGCTGTCCGGCCACGCGGCGGCCGGCGACACCCGGGCGGTGCGGCACGACGTGTCGATCACGCTGCGATCGGTCGGCGTGTTCACCGTCATCGCGACGGCAGTGATCTCGGTGCTGGCGCTGCCGCTCGTGCGGATCGCGCTGCCGAGCACCTCTCCGGCGGTGGCGGGCTCCCTCGCGCCGGTGGTCGTCGCGCTCACGGCGGGTCTGGCCGCGCTGGGGGCATGGTCGATGGTGCAGCGGGTCAGCTACGCCTACGAGGACGCGCGCGGGCTGTTCTGGATCCAGGTCACGATGGCCGCCGTGGTCGCACTGGGTGCCCTGGTCGGCAGGCTGGTGCTGGACGTGCGCTGGTGGACGGCCGCCGCGACCGCCGCGATCACCCTGTCGTTCGTGGTCGGCGCCGTCTGGGGTGGGATCGCGGTCCGGCGCAGGCTCGGCGGGTCGGGGCGGCGGATCCTGGTGCTGCACGCGAAGGCCGGCGCCGCGGCCGCGGCCGCGGTCGTGGTCGGCTGGCCGCTGAGCCGGCTGTTCGGCGACCTCTCGGCGATCGGGTTCGCCACCGCCGCGCTCGTGTGCCTCCTGGTTGGCGCCGTCATGCTGGGCGTGTACGCGGGCCTGCTGCGCGTGCTCGGGGTGCGCGAGCTGGCCGACGCCTCTCGACCTGTGCTTGCGCTTGCGCGCCGTAGCATGGGAGGCACCGCGGCGCGTCTGCGCCGGACGGACACGGCCGGGGAGGGGGCGCGCATGGACGTGGCTGTCGGCCAGGGAACGGTGATCGCGGGTCGCTACCGGCTCGACCACCCGACACCGTGCGACCTGCCCGGCGCCGAGTGCTGGACCGCCCACGACCAGATCCTGGACCGCACGGTCCGAGCCCTGCTGCTGCGCGAGGGCCGGGTGCGCCAGGCGCAGGATGCCGCGCGCCGCGCCGCCCTGGTCACCGACCCGCGGCTGCTGCGGGTCATCGACGTCGGGGACCACGAGGGCATCGCGTACGTGGTCACCGAGCGTCTGCCCGGGCGCGACCTGGCCCAGCTGACCGCGCACGGACCCCTGCCGGCGGACCAGGCCCGGGCCATCGTCGGCGAGGCGGCAGTCGCGCTCGAGGTGGCGCGCAGGCGCGGGGTGCACCACCTGGCGTTGCGACCCTCGGCGATCCACGTCACGCCCGCCGGCGGCGTCGTGGTCTCCGGCCTCGCCGTGGACGGGGAGCTGGGCGACCACGGCCTGGGCGACGCCCGGTCCACGACCCGTGCGGACACCGTGGCGCTCGTGTCGTTGCTCTACCTGGGCCTCACCGGCCGTTGGCCCTCGCCCACCGGTGCCCCGATGCACGGCACCGCCCCGGCGCCGATGCTGTCCGGGCGGCCGATCGCACCCGCCGAGATCACGCCGGGCGTGCCCAACGACCTCGACACCCTGTGCACCGTCACGCTCGGGCCCAACGAGGACGGTCCGCACAGCCCGGCCGAGCTGGTCCGCGAGCTCGAGCCGTGGGGCACGGTCACCGCCACCGAGCCGGCCCCGGCCAACGTCCGCAAGCCCAGCCGTGAGGCGGACACTGCGGTCGACGGCCCCGAGGTCGCCGAGGTCGAGGTCGCGGGCGGCGATCTGGCCGGCGATGGCGAGCACGACGAGGCCACCACCGGTCAGGTCCAGCGACAGTCCGTGCTCGGCGGCCCGTTCGCGCCCCCATCGCGCCCCGGCACCCCACCTCCGGCGATCCTGCCGCGCATCAAGCGCGCCGACCCACGGGTCGCGGCCGCTGCAGTGGGTGCCGCCGCGGTGAGCACGCCGGTGCCACCCGCGGATGCGGCACCCGCCGATCCGGCACCTACGGATGCGGGACCTACGGGTGCGGCACCTACGGGTGCGGCACCGGCCGATGCAGGCACCCGGTCGGCGGACGCGCTGCTTGCGGGCACGACGCCGGCGGCGACCCCGGACGCGCGCGCAGTTGAGGCCCCGCGGGCGCCGCACGGAGGGCCGGCGCCGGGCCCCGCGCCCGGCGCGACCGCCCACTCAGGTCGGCCCGCCGACGGCCGGCCACCGGTCGCCGTCCCGGCCGTGTCGGGCGGGTCCGACGAGCACCGCACCTTCGACGAGCTCCTCGGCAAGTCGACCGACGCGCTCGTCCGCAAGCGGTTCGACCCCACGCCGATCGTGCTGCTGCTGGTCGCCGTCGCCGTCGTGGTCGGCGTCGTGATGGCGTGGCAGGCCCTCACCCGGCCGGCACCGTCCCTGGCCGGATCCACCGACGGTTTCGTGGACATCTCGCAGACGCCCACCGCGAGCCCGACCGACACGCCGACCGACGGCACCACCACGCCCAGCCCGACGGACACGCCGAGCGCCACCGAGGCGCCGACGGTCGCCCCGGTCATCGCCTCGGCCCAGCAGGTCGACCCGCCGCCGGACGGCGACAACAACGAGCACCCCGAGCTGGTCCCCAGGGCCATCGACGGTGACCCCACCACGAAGTGGGTCTCGCGTACCTACAAGTCGCCCACCTACGGGATGAAGAAGGGCATCGGGTTCGCCGTCCTTCTCCAGCAGCCCGCCACCGTGACGCAGGTGACGCTGCAGACCGGGTCCACCGGCGGCACCGTCGAGGTGCGGGCCACCACGCCGGACAAGCCCACCGACGGCCCCGTCCTCGCATCGGGTGCGCTCAACGGGGGCACGACGGTCCTCACCTTCTCCGAGCCCGTCCAGACCAGCTCGATCGTGCTGTGGTGGACTGCCCTGCCGCAGGCCTCCGACGGTGGCAACCGGGTGGAGCTGTACGAGGTGACCGTCCAGTAGCGGGCCCGTGGGAGCGGGGCCCGTCCGTCGGCGCGCGTCGGCGCGAATCCGAGGAACAGAACCGCCATAGGATCTGTTGGGCCTGGCAGCAAGCAGGTACGAGCGAACGAGGGACAGGCATGGACGTGCGCGACGTCGTCATCGTCGGCTCCGGTCCCGCGGGCTACACCGCGGCCATCTACGCAGCGCGAGCCGGCCTGGCGCCGGTCGTGGTCGCCGGCGCGGTCACCGCGGGCGGGGCCCTGATGAACACCACGGAGGTCGAGAACTTCCCGGGGTTCGTCGACGGTGTGATGGGCCCGGAGCTCATGGAGACCATGCAGAAGCAGGCCGAGCGGTTCGGCGCCGAGGTGCTCTTCGACGACGCGGTCGAGCTGCGGCTGACCGACCCGATCAAGACCGTGGTCACCGGCGGCGGGCAGACCTTCCACGCCCGTGCCGTGATCCTGGCGACCGGCTCCGCGTACCGCGAGCTGGGGCTGCCGGACGAGAAGCGGCTGTCCGGCCACGGGGTGTCCTGGTGCGCCACGTGCGACGGCTTCTTCTTCCGCAACCAGGAGATCGTGGTCGTCGGAGGCGGGGACTCCGCGGTCGAGGAGGCCACCTTCCTGACCCGGTTCGCCTCCAAGGTGACCATGGTCCACCGCCGCGACGAGCTGCGGGCTTCGAAGATCATGGCGGACCGCGCCCTCGCCGACCCGAAGATCGAGTTCGCCTGGAACAGCCAGGTGGCAGGCATCCACGGGAGCGAGAAGGTGACCGGCGTGCGCCTGCGGGACACGGTCACCGGGGCGGAGCGGGACCTGGACGCCACCGGCGTGTTCGTCGCGATCGGACACATCCCGCGCAACGAGCTGCTGATCGGCCAGGTCGACCTCGACGACGCCGGGTACGTGCTGGCCGGCGGCGAGGGCCGGCGCGGCACCGCGACCAACATCGAGGGCGTCTTCGCCTGCGGTGACCTGGTCGACCACACCTACCGCCAGGCGATCACCGCGGCAGGAAGCGGGTGCGCGGCCGCCCTGGACGCGCAGCACTACCTGGCCGCTCTGGTCGACACCGCCGAGCCGCCCGCCCCCCAGACCCTGCCCGAGACCATCGAGGAGACCCTGTGAGCACGTTCCCCGTCACCGACGCCACCTTCCAGACCGAGGTCCTCGGCGCCGACGTCCCGGTCCTGGTGGACTTCTGGGCTCCGTGGTGCGGCCCGTGCCGGGCGGTAGCGCCCATCCTCGAGGAGCTCTCGGAGACCTACGCGGGCAAGATCAAGATCGCCAAGCTCAACTCGGACGAGAACCCGCAGGTCACAGCGGCCTACGGGATCACGGCCATCCCGACGCTCAACATCTACAAGAGTGGCGAGCTGGTCAAGCAGGTCATCGGCGCTCGCCCGAAGCCGGCGCTGACCGCTGAGATCGAGGCAGTCCTGGCCTGAGCGCCTCCTCAGCCAGGCCGCCTGCCCGCTCGGCCCCGGTGGCCCGGCCACCTGCTGAACGCGGAAGGTCCGTCGCGGATCCCGGGACGGACCTTCCGCGTCTGCGTGGCACCAGGTCGACCGGCGAGCGAGCGCCGGATCCAGCGGGGTCGTCGTGAGACACTCGGCCGCATGAATCAGGACCGCACTCCTCCGACCGGGCAGGTGACGCCTGCCACCGGCAGCGCCGCCCTCCCCGGGGTGCGGCCGCTCGATCCGTGGATCGAGTCCTACGCCGATCGCACGCACGGCATGCGTGCCTCGGAGATCCGAGCACTGTTCGCGGTGGCGAACCGGCCCGAGGTCGTCTCGCTCGCCGGCGGCATGCCGTACCTCGAGGGCCTGCCGCTCCAGGCGCTCGCCGAGACCGCCCACGAGCTCGTGCTGCGCCGCGGGACCACCGCGCTGCAGTACGGGTCGGGCCAGGGTGACGAGACGCTGCGCGAGCAGATCCTCGACATCATGAGGCTCGAGGGGATCTCGGCCCACCCGGACGACGTGGTCATCACCACAGGTTCGCAACAAGGGCTTGATCTTGTTACGCGGATGTTCATCGACGCCGGTGACGTGATCGTGGCCGAGGCTCCGTCCTACGTCGGGGCGCTGGGGGTCTTCCGGTCGTACCAGGCGGACGTGTACCACGTGCCGCTCGACGAGGCCGGGCTCATCCCTGAGGCGCTCGAGGAGGCGTTGACCCTGCTGCGCACCGCCGGTCGCCGGGTCAAGATGCTCTACACGGTGCCCAACTTCCACAACCCCGCGGGTGTCACGCTCTCGATGGAGCGCCGCCCGCGGATTCTCGAGATCGCTCGACGGCACGGAGTCCTCGTGGTGGAGGACAACCCCTACGGGCTGCTCGGGTTCGACGGTGAGCCTCTGCCGGCGATGCGTTCGATGGACGACGAGGGTGTGGTGTACCTCGGGTCGTTCTCCAAGACGTTCGCACCGGGCTACCGCATCGGTTGGGCCGTTGCGCCCCCGGGGATCCGGGAGAAGCTCGTGCTGGCCAGCGAGTCGGCGATCCTGTGCCCGTCGAACGCCTCGCAGCTCGCGATCTCCATGTACCTGGCCAAGCACGACTGGCAGGGTCAGATCAAGGCGTTCCGCGAGGTGTACCGGGAACGCCGGGACGCGATGCTCGAGGCGCTTGCGGAGTACATGCCGGAGGCGTCCTGGACCGTTCCCGGAGGAGGTTTCTACACCTGGGTGAAGCTGCCCTACGGGCTGGATGCGCGAGCCATGCTGCCGCGCGCCGTCCACGCGCTGGTCGCCTATGTCGCGGGTACGGCGTTCTACGCCAACGGTGAGGGCAGCGAGTACATGCGACTGTCGTACTGCTACCCGACGCCGGAGCGGATCCGCGAGGGCGTGCGCCGTCTCGGCACCGTGGTGAGCGAAGAGGCCGAGCTGGTCAAACTGTTCGGCGTCGAGGGCCGCCACGACGAGGACGCCGTGGACGTGCCCGGACCCGAGGTCAGCTGAGAGCAGGCTCCGCGTCGCCGGCCCGCCCGTCGGCGCAGACTTCGGTGGTCTCCTGACCGCGGCTCGGAATGCCACATCGCGACTTTTTACCAGCCTCTGGTCTGGTGGAGTGCTACGTCGCGTCCTGCTCGAACAGCCCGTCGTCGTTCGGCGAGATCACGTCGAGGATGCGGTTCAGGTCCTGGACCGACGCGAACTCGATCGTCAGGCGGCCCTTGGTCCGGCCGAGGGCGACCTTGACGCGGGTGTCCCAGCGGTCCGATAGCCGCGCCGCGAGGTCGTCGAGCGCCGCGTTGCGGCCACCGGGCCGCGGTCGCCGGGCCGGACTCTTCGTCTCCTCGTCACCGCCGAGTGCGACGATCTCCTCGGTGGCGCGGACGGACAGGCCCTCCGCAACGATCCGCTGCGCGAGGCGTTCCATCGCTGCGCCGTCGGCCAGGCCGAGCAGCGCCCGGGCGTGGCCGGCGGACAGCACCCCGGCGGCGACCCGTCGCTGCACCAGCGGCGGCAGCCGGAGCAGGCGCAGGGTGTTCGAGATCTGCGGCCGGGACCGGTGGATGCGCTGGGCGAGCTCGTCGTGCGTACACCCGAAGTCGTCGAGGAGCTGCTGGTAGGCGGCTGCCTCCTCGAGCGGGTTGAGCTGGCTCCGGTGCAGGTTCTCCAAGAGCGCGTCGCGCAGCAGATCGGAGTCCTCGGTGTCCCGGATGATCGCCGGGACGGTGCGCAGGCCCGCGGCCTGGGCGGCCCGCAGGCGCCGCTCGCCCATGATGAGTTCGTAGGTCGCGGTGCCGGCGGCGGAGCCGTTCGCCCGCACGACCACCGGCTGGAGCACCCCGACCTCTCCGATGGAGCGGGCCAGCTCGTCGAGGGCGTCCTGGTCGAAGACGGTCCGCGGCTGGCGCGGGTTCGGCGTGACCGACTCGATCGGCACCTCGGCGAAGTGCGCCCCGGGGACGGGTAGCAGGTCGACACCCTCCGTCCCGGGCACCGACGGACCGTCATCGCCCGGCCACGCGGACCGGGTCGGCCGGTTGCCGTCGGTCGCGTCGGTCGCGTCGGTCGACGGAAACTGATCGAGGCGCGGCGTTTCGACGATCTCCGCGTCGGGCGCTGGTGGTGTGACGTCCGGCGACGCCGGGGAAGGCCCGGGGAAGAAGACGTCGACCGGGCGATCCCCGGTCGGTGCACTCGGAATGAGCGCACCGAGCCCTCTCCCCAGACCACGGCGCTTCTCGGCCATCAGGCCTCCTTCATCTCGGCTGGTGCGACGGCACGCTCAGCCAGCTCGCGGGCTGCGGCGAGGTAGGCCAGCGCTCCACTCGATCCGGGGTCGTATGTCATGACGGTCTGCCCGTAGCTCGGCGCCTCGGAGATGCGCACGGACCGCGGGATGGTGGTTCGGAGGGTCTGGCCGGGGAAGTGCTGCCGGACCTCGTCCGCGACCTGGTGCGCCAGATTCGTGCGCGAGTCGTACATCGTCAGCAGGATCGTCGAGACGTGCAGGTCGGGGTTCAGGTGGCTCTTGATCAGCTGGACGTTCTTGAGCAGCTGGCTGAGGCCCTCGAGTGCGTAGTACTCGCACTGGATCGGGATGAGCACTTCACGCGCCGCGACGAACGCGTTGACCGTGAGCAGCCCGAGGCTCGGGGGGCAGTCGATGATGACGTAGTCGAAACGCTCCTCACCTGCCCGTAGGCGGTGTTCCAGGTACGCGTCGACGGCATTGCGCAGCCGATTCTCGCGAGCGACGAGTGAGACCAGCTCGATCTCCGCGCCCGAGAGGTCGATCGTCGCGGGCGCGCACCAGAGGCGCGGGACCCCTTCGGCGGCCTGAACCACCGAGGCGAGGTCGTGGTCGTCGACAAGGACCTCGTAGATGGACGGCGTGCCGCTGTGATGGGTGACGCCGAGCGCCGTGGATGCGTTGCCCTGCGGGTCGTTGTCGATCACCAGCACGTGCAGACCGGCCTGTGCAAGTGCGGCGGCGACGTTGACGGCCGTGCTGGTCTTTCCGACTCCGCCCTTCTGGTTGGCGATCGTCAGCACCCTGGTCCGCGGCGGGCGCGGGAATCGCCGTCCAGCGAGGTCGATGCGCAACCTCGCATCCGCGGCGATCTGGGCGGCCAGGGGAGTGCTCTCGTCGACTGCAGGGATGCTCTGGATGAGCGCCGCCCGACGAGCATCGTCGGCTGACTCCGATGTTCCACGTGGAACCTCGTCGGTCGGTTCGACCACGGCACCTCCCAGCGTCCGGTCCATCCTGCCAGGTGGAACGGCGAGGCCATGCCACCGGGCCGGAGGTTCGGTGGATTGTCCGCTCGCCCCGGGTCGGTGTACTACCACCGGCCCGGCGCGGAGCGGAGGGTGCCCTCGGCCAAGCGGCGGGGTCGGCATCCGAATTCGGTGGGGCAACCTCGTCTCAGCGCGCCAGTGGCGTCTGGCATCGCGCCGCCGTGGCTAGCGCACGGTTGCGCAGACCGAGCAGGGCTGGAGCAGAAGGGGGCATGACGTACAGGGTCACCTGACGCAGGCGCAGACGCCCGGCGGTGCTGCTCGCGACGCGATGTGCGGTGGGCCGGCCCCGCAGCGTCACGCCCGACGGGTCACCACACCCGAACGGGTCACCACACCCGAACGGGTCACGACACCGGGCACGGGTCACGACACCGGGCACGGGTCACGACAACCGAACGGCTCACCACGCGTGCAGGGGTCCAGCGTCACCCGACGCAGCGGCAGAAGGAAGAGAGCGACGCGTGGGCGGCTCACGACACGCGCAAGGCTCAGGACACCCGAAACGGCTCACGACGCGTGTGAACGGGTCCAGGGTCACCCGACGCATTGGCAGGCACTCAGCGGGTCACGACGCGTGACCGGGTCACAACACGCGGGTCACCTCGGGCCGCCGGTACTGTTTCACGTGAAACACCGCAGCGGCGAGGCCCGGTGTCGGAGGTCCGGGGTCGTGAGCCCATCTGCTGTGTTCCACCTGAAACACTCCGGGGACCACCGCCGTCGCCGAGTCTCCCCTCCCACCCAGACCTCTGCGGACGCACCTGGTTCCACGTGAAACTCAGCGGTCCTCCAAGGACGACGTCCGCGCCCGCGAGGAAGGTGCGGCGTCCACCCGCCTCGCCGCGTCGACGGTGCTCCCTGTCACTCCTCACCCCGGACCCGCAGGCGGCTCGCGGCCGCTGCTCGGGCTCACCCCGTCTCGCGCTCGTCATCCGCCGGGCCGGTCGGCTCCTTCCCTCAGCGTCACCACCGCTCCTCGGGCCCGAGTCTCGGGCCTCCCCGCCAGGCCGAACAACGACCCGATCCCACCTCCCGGGCCCTTCCGGCCCTCGGGCGCAGCTCCGGGCTCCGAGCGGGTCACCGGGTTCCAGCAAGAACACCCGCTACCTGGCTCGCCCCGAACGTGCGCGCCCGACTCGACCATCGGAAGCCCACCGCGGGCCAGCCCCACCACCTGGGTCTCGAAAGCTGTTTCACGTGAAACGCGCGCCGGTCAACCCGTCCCGGCCGACCACGCCGCACCCACGCCACTGGTACGGACTAGTGTTCGGGCGCGGCCTCCGCCTTCGTCAGGCACAGGCACCGATCGACCCCAGGGCTTCGTCTCCCGCCGCAGACATCCCCTGCGCCACGGTCCGCGCTCAGACCACTCGGAGCCACCGCCCAGGGCGACGCCTCCACGCCGTCGCAGTGGCCGACCAGGCCGGCTCGTGCCGCCGCCGTCCTCGCTTGTTTCACGTGAAACACCCGCGGCAACGACGCGCCGCCGGCCGCGGCAGCCCCTCGGGAAGCCGTGGGCGACGTCACCGACGACTACTCGACCCGCGTCGCTGAATGCGACCTTCCGATTCACGCTTCCTGCCGCGCACGGCCCTCTCGCCCCGCTCCGGCACGGCCGGCGCCACCCGCACCACCCGCACGACGCGTGTTGCGTCCATGCCCTTGACCGAGCACAGCTCGAGAACCTCTCCCGCGCCGCCGCCCAAGCGAGCGATGGCCTCGCCGGCGGCACCGAGCTCCTCCTCGGCCTGACCGCCCTTCACCGCGAGGAGCGCACCGCCCGACCGGAGAAGAGGCAGTGTCCAGCCAGCGAGCCGCTCGAGGGGCGCGACCGCACGCGCCGTCACGACGTCCGCCCACACTCGCCCGTGCAGCTCCTCCGCCCTCGCGCGTACGACCTCGACATCGAGGCCCAGCTCCCGGACCGTCTCCTCGAGCCACACGACCCGCCGCAGCATCGGCTCGACCAGGACCGTGGTCAGGTCCGGACGCATCGCGGCCAGCACCAGGCCCGGCAGGCCGGCGCCCGAGCCGACGTCCACGACGACCCCGTCCGCCGGCAGCAGGGGAGCGAGCGCGGCCGAGTTGAGCAGGTGCCGCTCCCATAACCGCGGGACCTCTCGGGGTCCGATCAACCCGCGCCGCACACCCTCCTCGGTGAGCAGCTCACCGAACCGTGACACGCGCGCGAACGCATCACCGAGATACGCCCGCACCCTGGCGTCGGACGAGGGCGGGTCAGCCTCGACTCCGCTCGACGCCGGTCCTTCGCCCGGGACGCCGCTCATCGCACCGCCGACCCTCAGGCGGGCCGGACCACCACGTGGCGCGTCGGTTCGACGCCCTCGCTGTCACTCACCAAGCCGGCCTCGGCCACGACGTCGTGCACGACCTTGCGCTCGAAGGGGTTCATCGGCTCGAGCGCAACGGGCTCGCCGCTCGAACGGACGGTCGCGATCGCGTTCCTTGCAACCTCGCCGAGCTCCGCCCGACGCCCGGCACGGTACCCCGCGATATCGAGCATCAACCGCGAACGATCGCCGGTCCGCACCTGCACGGCGAGCCGAGTGAGTTCTTGGAGCGCGTCGAGCACTTCGCCGTCGGGACCGACGAGCCGGCGCAGCGAACGCCCCGCGGCCCCTTCGGCGACGATCGCCAACGACGCGCGTCCGTGGTCCACGTCGATGTCGATGTCGCCGTCGAGATCGGTGATGTCCAGCAGCTCCTCGAGGTAGTCGGCGGCGATATCGCCTTCCTCCTCGAGCTTCTCCGTGCTCCGTGGCGCAGTCTCGTCGCTCATCGTCTCTCCTCGATCTGGCGCGGCTTGCCGCGAGTCACTGGTCCGTGTCGGACGAGTCCGACGGCTTGCGCGGGCGTGGCTGGCGCGGCTTGCGGGCCGGCGCCCCCGACCCACCGGTCGCGCCGTCCCCCGTCGGCCCGCCGACGGGCTTGCGCCGCGGGTTGCCGCCTGAGGCGGATGCCGCGCTCTTCGAACCTGCGGCCGACGACCCCGACCCACCGGTCGCGCGGGGCGGCCGCTTCGCAGCCGCGCCGCCCGCCCCGGACGTCGACGGCCCGTCCTTCTGGTCATCCCGCTGCGCGCCGGAGGAGGACGGCTGCGGCCCCTTGGCCGCACCCCGCGCCGCACCCTCCGGCCGCTGCGCCGGCTTCCCGCCCGCCTTGCCCGCACCGGGCTGCCCGCCCGCAGCACCCTTGGGACCAGCGGGCCCGCCGCCGGAACCCCGCCCGTGGGAACCCTGGCCGCCCACCGCGCCACGTGCGGGGCCACCGGGCTTCCCACCCTTGGCGCGCTGCGAGGAGCCGCTGGAATCATCGGATGAATCTTGCACGTCGTCGACCGGCTCGTCCGTCGGATCGGTCGCCGAGCCCGCCGGGGATGCGGGCCGCTGGCCGCCCTTGGCGCGGTCCTTGCGCTTGGGCTGCTGACGCTGCCCGCGCGGCTTCTCCTCGATCGCCGGACGCTCCTCCTCGAGCACGATGCCCTTGGCGGCCGCCTTACGGGCCTGGCGCTCCTTGAGCAGCCGCTCCGCCTCCGAGCCCGGCGTCGGGTTCCGACGGATCACGTAGAACTGCTGACCCATCGACCACAGGTTGGTCGTCGTCCAGTAGATCAGCACGCCGATCGGGAAGTTGACGCCCGACACCGCGAACACCAGCGGCAGGACGTACAGCAGCATCTTCTGCTGCTGGGCCATGGGCCCCTGCAGCGCCGACGCCGGCATGTTCTTCTGGGTCAACTGCCGCTGCGTCGTGAACGTCGTCACCGACATCAGCACGATGAGCACCACCGACACCACGCGTGTCGCCGTGGTCGCGTCGGGGGACAGGAACGTCGACGAGATCGGTGCGCCGAAGATCGTCGCGTTCGTGGCGTGTGCCGCGACGTCGGGAGTGATCGGCCCGATCGAGCCACCTGCACCGTCCGTCGGGTAGTTGCCGGCTGCCACCTTGGGCAGGTTGTACAGCACCCGGAACAGGGCGAAGAAGATGGGGGACTGCGCCAGGATCGGCAGGCACGACGCGAACGGGTTCGTGCCGTGCTTCCGGTAGAGCTCCATCGTCTCCCGGCTCATCGCCTCGCGGCTGGCCGGGTCGGTCTTCCCTTTGTACTTCTTCTGGATCGCCTGGAGCTCGGGAGAGATGAGCTGGAGCCCGCGCTGGGCCCGGATCTGCCTCACGAACAGCGGGATCAGGATGATCCGGATGACGATCACGAGGCCGACGATCGACAGCGCCCACGCGGTCCCGCCCGCCGGATCGAGACCGATCGAGCTGAAGAAAGCATGGAACCCGACCATGATCCAGGCCACGACGACCTTGATCGGGAAGAGGATCTTGTCGAACAGTTCCATCAGGCGGAGCTCCTGGTCGCAGTACTACCCGTGGCGGGCGCGGACATGCCCGGCGCGGGCGGGGGCTGGGGGAGGTCGTGCTCGTCGGACGCGTGCTCGTGGCGCCAGTAGCCGACCGGCGGGACGTCGTCGACGCCACCGGCGGCCCACGGGTGGCATCTACCCACCCGGCGCACGGCGAGCCAGGTACCGCGCAGCGCTCCGTGCCGCTCGAGCGCGACCACGGCGTAGTGCGAGCAGCTCGGGTAGTACTTGCAGGTCGGGGGCGTCCAGGGCGAGATCACCAGCTGATAGAACCGGACGAGTCCGATGAGGATCCACCGCGGCACCGAACGCAGCACCGCCCCGACCCGCCGCAGCGTCACGACGTCGCCACCGTGTGCTTCGCGGCGCGCTCCAAGCTCGCCGCGAGAGCGGAGCGCAAGTCCGCGCCGAGCGTGGCGTAGTCCGCGCCGGCCGCGCCCGGGAGCGCACGCACCACGACATCGGCGCCCTGCGGCACCGTGTCGATGTGCTCCATCACCAGACCTCGCAACCTCCGTCGCACCGCGTTGCGCACCACCGCTCCACCGACCGCCTTGGAGACGACGAAGCCGACCTGCACCCCGGAACCTCGTTCCGAGAGCCGGCCGTGGACCACCAGGGTCGCCCGACCGGCCCGAGAGCCGCGGCGCACGGTCCGGGTGAAGTCCTCAGACCTGCGCATCCGCAGCGCCGGAGGCAACACTCAGGCGGACAGCTCCGCGCGGCCCTTGCGGCGACGGGCCGCCAGGATCGCGCGGCCGGCACGCGTGCGCATGCGCAGGCGGAAGCCGTGGGTCTTGGCCCGGCGCCGGTTGTTCGGCTGGAAGGTGCGCTTCGACACAGCTGCTCCAAGTAGTTCACGGTGCCCGCCGGCCGGCGGAAGCTCGGTGCGTCCCATCGGCTCCCGGTGCGTAGGCACAGCGACAGGAGCCGCCACGGACGGCTGTGCAACGGTACGCGGCGCCGAGCCGAGGGTCAAACCACCCGCCATGGAGCGGCCGCGCGGTCCCCAGCGGTGCGTCGAACCCTCTATGATCCACAGGACCCGATCCGTTCGTGGCACGACACGCCGCAGGCTCGGGGCGTGGTGGAGACACACCGCGCGGCAAGGACTGCCGCGCGCGGTGTGCCTCCACGGCACCCCGGGTGATCCCACAGCTTGTGGACAACTGTGTGGACAGCTGCGACCGGTGCCACACTCTCGGGACCGTGGTTCGGCCGGCCCAGCCGTCCGTACCACCGCAGCCGACCGCAGGTGCAGTACGGAGGAGTCCCGGTGCCATCAACGGACGATCCGGTCGGCGACCTCTGGGATCGCACCGTCGACCTGCTCGCCGACGACCCGACGACGACCAATCAGCAGATCGCGTTCGTCCGCCTCGCCCAGCCCCTCGGGCTGCTGGACGGCACCCTGCTCGTCGCGGTCGGCAATGCCTTCACCAAGGACTACCTCGAGACCCGCGTCAGGTCCGAGCTCACCACCGCACTGACCACGGCCCTCGGCTCGGACGCCAGGTTCGCCGTGACGATCGACCCGTCGTTGGACGACAAGCCCGCCGCGGCACCCGCACCGCCCGCGCCCGGATCCCACGGCGACGTTCGAGGCGTACCGCCGGAAGCCGACACCCGCACCTACGGGGAACGGTCCGTCGGTCGCGCGCCCGAGCCGGCCCCGCAGGGTCGCGGCGCCACCGAGCCGGCCCGGCTGCACGAGAAGTACGTCTTCGACACGTTCGTGATCGGCGCCTCGAACCGCTTCGCGCACGCCGCCGCCGTCGCGGTGGCCGAGGCACCCGCCAAGGCGTACAACCCGCTGTTCATCTACGGCGACTCCGGGCTGGGCAAGACCCACCTGCTGCATGCGATCGGGCACTACGCCATCTCGCTGTTCCCCGGGGTCCGCGTGCGGTACGTGAACTCCGAGGAGTTCACCAACGACTTCATCAACTCCATCGGCGAGGGCAAGGCGGGCGCGTTCCAGCGGCGCTACCGCGAGGTCGACGTCCTGCTGGTCGACGACATCCAGTTCCTGCAGGGCAAGGAACAGACGATGGAGGAGTTCTTCCACACGTTCAACACCCTGCACAACGCCAACAAGCAGGTGGTCATCACCTCGGACGTGGCACCCAAGCAGCTGAACGGCTTCGAGGACCGGATGCGCTCGCGTTTCGAGTGGGGGCTGATCACCGACATCCAGCCGCCGGACCTCGAGACCCGCATCGCGATCCTGCGCAAGAAGGCGACGAACTCGAACCTGCATGCTCCCGGCGACGTGCTCTCGTACATCGCCTCGAAGATCTCGACGAACATCCGGGAGCTCGAGGGCGCCCTCATCCGGGTCACCGCGTTCGCCAGCCTCAATCGGCAGCAGGTGGATCTTGCCCTCGCGGAGATCGTCCTGAAGGACCTCATCACCGACCAGGACACCGCGGAGATCACCGCGGCGGCGATCATCGCCCAGACCGCCAACTACTACGGACTGACCATCGACGACCTGTGCGGCCAGTCCCGGTCGCGGGTGCTCGTCACGGCGCGCCAGATCGCGATGTACCTGTGCCGCGAGCTGACCGACATGAGCCTGCCCAAGATCGGCCAGCAGTTCGGCGGCCGCGACCACACCACCGTCATGCACGCGAACCGGAAGATCCGCGAGCTGATGGCCGAGCGTCGCTCGATCTACAACCAGGTCACCGAGCTCACGAGCCGTATCAAGCAGCAGGCGCGCGACTGACTCCCGTCGCCGAGGCACACCCGTCCCGCCCACGCATGGGACGACTGTCCCCACCTGTGCACATCTCTGTGGACCTACGTGGACAACCCCCCCGACCGTGTGCATGCCAGGCGGCCGTGCCGTGGACAGTGCGTGAACAACAGATGACCGGACCTGGACGATCCACCGAACCGCGTGCGTGCCAGCACCGTCGTCGACAGCTGCGTCCACATCCCGACGCCCGAGCCCACCTGCGGCGCCGCGCGCCGTCCACACCATCCACAGCACCGATGATGACGACGAATCCTTGTCATTCCCGGAGAGCCGAGCACCGTCAGCACGACATGGCCCGCCCGACCCCGCTCCTGCTGCCGCAAGCCTCCCCGAACGCGTCACCGCGCTCGCGTACTGTTCTGACAGATCATGTGCGCCGCCACCGTGCTCGGTCCCTGAGGGCAGGGCCCCCGGTAGGCAGCGCACCTAGCGTCGGAGGGATGACATGAGGTTCAGGGTCGATCGAGATGTGCTCGCCGAGGCCGTGACCTGGACTGCGCGGTCCCTGCCGACGCGGCCGCCCGTCCCGGTGCTCGCCGGCGTGCGGATCGAGGCCGACCCGCAGGGCACCGTGCAGCTGTCGAGCTTCGACTACGAGGTCTCGGCGAGGTCGGAGATCGCTGCCGACGTGGCTGAGGGCGGCACCGTCCTGGTCTCCGGTCGTCTGCTCGCCGAGATCGCACGCGCTCTGCCGGCCAAGCCGGTGGAGGTGGCGGTGGACGGCAGCCGGGTGCTGGTCACCTGCGGGGCGAGCCGCTTCACCTTGCTGACGATGCCGGTCGAGGACTACCCGGCGCTGCCGGCGATGCCCGCCGAGGTCGGCGTGGTACGCGGGGACGAGTTCACCCAGGCGGTCGCCCAGGTCACCGTGGCGGCGAGCCGCGACGACACCCTGCCGCTGCTCACGGGCGTACGTATGGAGATCGAGGGTGACACCATCACGCTGCTCGCCACGGACCGCTACCGCCTCGCGCTGCGCACCCTGACCTGGACGCCTGCCAGCCCGAGCGGCAGCGAGATCGCGCTCGTCCGAGCCAGGACGTTGTCGGATGCGGCGAAGTCGCTGGGCACCTCCGAGACGGTCACGGTGGGCCTGTCCACCGGCGCCGGGGTGGACATCATCGGGTTCGAGGCCGGCGGTAGGCACACGACCTCGCTGCTGGTGGACGGCGACTACCCCCCGGTCCGCCGGCTGTTCCCCACCGAGACCCCGATCCACGCCGTGGTGTCCACCGGCGCCCTGGTCGAGGCGGCGCGGCGCGTGGCTCTGGTCGCTGAGCGGAACACCCCGATCCGACTGGCCTTCACCGACGGCCAAGTGGTGCTCGACGCCGGGCAGGGCGACGATGCTCAGGCGTCCGAAGCGCTCGAGGCAACGCTGACCGGTGAGGACATCACGGTGGCATTCAACCCGCAGTACCTGCTCGACGGGCTCGGTGCCCTGAGCACTACTTACGTGCGACTGGCCTTCACCCACCCGAACAAGCCGGTGGAGTTCACCGGTCAGACCTCTCTCGACGCGGACGACGACCGTAGCTACCGGTACCTGCTGGTGCCGATCCGTTTCGCGAGCTGAGGGGAGTCCGACGGTGCACGTCGGTCTGATCGGTCTGGGGAAGATGGGTGCCAACATGCGCACCCGCATGCGCGACCACGGCCTGGAGGTCACCGGGTACGACCGGGACCCGAACCTGTCCGACGCGGCGGACCTGGCGGACCTGGTCGCCGCGTTGCCGGCGGGTGGCCGGATCGTGTGGGTCATGGTCCCGTCCGGCGACCCGACCCGCAGCACCGTCGCCGCCCTGGCCGAGGTCCTCGACGCGGGCGACCTGGTGATCGACGGCGGTAACTCGCACTACAGCGACGACGCGGTGAACGCGGCGCTGCTCGCCGAGCGCGGGATCCACTACGTCGACGTCGGCGTCTCCGGCGGGGTGTGGGGCCTGGAGAACGGCTACGGGCTGATGGCCGGTGGCGATGCGGCCGACATCGAGGCTGCGATGCCCATCTTCGACGCGTTGCGGCCGCCGGGTGAGCGGGCCGGCGGTTTCGTGCACGCCGGGCCTGTGGGAGCCGGGCACTACGTGAAGATGATCCACAACGGCATCGAGTACGGCCTCATGCAGGCCTACGCCGAGGGGTACGAGCTGCTCAGCGCGGCCGAGCTCGTCGAGGACGTGACCGGCACGCTCAAGGCGTGGACGCACGGCACGGTGATCCGGTCCTGGCTGCTCGACCTGCTGGTTGCGGCGCTCGAGGCCGACCCGGGCCTGGGCGAGATCGACGACTTCGTGGCCGACTCGGGCGAGGGCCGGTGGACGGTGGACGAGGCGATCGACCACGCGGTGCCGGCGCCGGTGATCTCCGCCGCCCTGTTCGCGAGGTTCGCCTCGCGCCAGGGTGCCTCCCCTGCGATGAAGGCGGTCGCTGCCCTGCGGCACCAGTTCGGCGGGCACGCCGTGCAGCCCGCGGCGGACGGCTGACCCCGGGCCGCGATGCACGTCACCGCCCTCTCGGTCACCGACTTCCGTTCGTGGCCGCAGGCCGACCTCGTCCTGGACCCCGGCGTCACCGCGTTGGTCGGCCCCAACGGGCAGGGCAAGACCAACCTGGTCGAGGCGGTCGCGTACGTCGCGACGCTCGGGAGCCATCGGGTCGCCAGTGATGCGGCGCTGGTCCGGGCCGGCACCGAGCGGGCGATCGTCCGGCTGCGCGCGGCCCGCGAGGAGCGCTCCACGTTGGTGGAGCTGGAGATCAACCCCGGCAGGGCGAACCGTGCACAGGTCAACCGGGCCCCGGTGCGCCGGGCGCGTGACGTGCTGGGGATACTGCGGACCGTGCTGTTCGCGCCCGAGGACCTCGCGCTGGTCAAGGGTGACCCCGACGGCCGGCGCCGCTTCCTGGACGAGCTGGCGGTCCAGGTGTCGCCGCGGATGGCGGCTGTGCTGGCCGATCACGAGCGTGTGCTGCGTCAGCGTGGGGCCCTGCTGAAGTCCGCCGCTGCCGCACGCCGCGGACGTCAGGAGCCGGACCTACGGACCCTGGACGTGTGGGACGCCCGGCTGGCCGAGCTCGGGGCGCAGGTGCTGGCGATGCGGATCGCGCTGACCGGGGCCCTGGCGCCGCACGTGCGCGAGGCATATGCGCAGGTCAGCGATGCGCCGGGCGAGGCGGTCCTGGCGTATCGGTCCTCCGTCGCGGGCGAGGACGCGCCGCGGGTGCCTCATGAGGGCGCCTCCGTCGCCGAGCTCGCCGAGCTCCTGCTGGCCGGGATGGCCCGCTCGAGGGGCAAGGAGATCGAGCGCGGCGTCACCCTGGTCGGGCCGCACCGTGACGACCTGGTGCTCGAGCTGGCCGGGCTCCCGGCCAAGGGCTACGCGAGCCACGGGGAGTCGTGGTCGTTCGCGCTCGCCCTTCGGCTCGCGTCGTTCCACCTGCTCACCGAGGGCGCCGACGGCGGGCAGGACCTGCCGGCGATGGCGGGCTGGGACGAGGGCAGCGAGCCCGTGCTGATCCTGGACGACGTGTTCGCCGAGCTCGACACCCGCCGCCGGGCCCGGCTGGCGGCGTCGGTCGCGGGCGCAGAGCAGGTGCTGGTCACGGCGGCGGTCCCCGAGGATGTCCCCGAGCAGCTCCAGGGGTCCAGACTGTCCGTCATGGATGGGCGGATCGATGCGGCCTGAGGACCGCGACGCGAACGACGCCGGTCCCGGCGACGACGCTCCCGACGACACCGGTCGGCAGCCCCCGTGGGGCGCGGCCCCGGTGGCCGAACGCCTCGGGCTGACACCACCGTCGGATGTCGGCCGCGCCGCCCTCAACCGCGCGAAGGCCGCCGCCCGGGCCAGGGGACTGCGCCCCGGCAGCCCGGGGACGTCCGGTCGCGGCACGCCGCGTCCCGAGCAACGGTCGGGGCCCGGCCGTGACGGCCGCGACCCGGTGACCGTCGGCGAGACGCTCGACCGGCTGGCCGTCGAGCGCGGGTGGAGCACCGAGCTGTCCGTCGGCGGCGTGATCGGGCGCTGGCGGGACGTGGTCGGCGACCAGGTGGCCGACCACTGCACCCCCGAGACCTTCGACGAAGGTCTGCTCGCGGTGCGCACCGACTCGACGGCGTGGGCGACCAACCTCACCCTGCTGGTGCCCGAGCTCCTGGCGCGGCTGGCCACCGAGCTCGGACCCGACGTGGTGACCGAGGTCCGCGTGCTCGGCCCGGCGGCTCCGCGGTGGTCGCGCGGTCGACGCAGCGTGCCCGGACGGGGCCCCCGCGACACCTACGGATGACCCGGCATCGGCCGGATCGCCGAAAAGGGCCTCCAGACGCGCTGAGCCGCGTCGGTCCACCTCCTGTCTTCGGGTCGCGCCCGGAATCGTCCACAGGACGCGCCGAGGCGGCTGTCAGAGCCCTCAACAGGTAGACTCTGGGGGTACGTCCGGACACTCGCGAGGCCGCGGGCCGGCGGGCCGGTCTCGCCGGCCACCGGTGCGGCCACGACGACCCCGGATCCCGCGGCCTCTGGTGTGCTCCTGCACGCGCCCACCTGGGCCGCCGCATCGTGAGGAGCACCTTCGCCCGTGGCTGACCAGCCTGCTCGCAACGGATCGACCAAGGCTAACGACGGCTACGACGCCAGCGCCATCACCGTCCTCGAAGGGCTCGAGGCCGTGCGCAAGCGTCCCGGCATGTACATCGGGTCCACCGGCCCGCGCGGGCTGCACCACCTGGTGTACGAGGTGGTCGACAACTCCGTCGACGAGGCCCTGGCGGGCTACTGCGACCGCATCGTCGTGACGCTGCGCGCCGACGGCGGAGTGCAGATCGTGGACAACGGCCGCGGCATCCCGGTCGGGATCATGGAGTCCGAGGGCAAGCCGGCCGTCGAGGTCGTCCTCACCGTGCTGCACGCCGGCGGCAAGTTCGGCGGGAGCGGGTACGCCGTCTCGGGCGGCCTGCACGGGGTCGGGGTCTCGGTGGTCAACGCCCTCTCCCACCGGCTGGAGGTCGAGGTCCGGCTCGACGGCAAGCTCTACACCCAGGACTACCGTGACGGCGTCCCCCAGGCCCCGCTCGCCGAGGCGCCGGGCGACGGCTCCCACGGCACGACGGTGACCTTCTGGCCCAACCAGGACGTCTTCGAGACCGTCGACTTCGACTTCGAGACCCTGCGGTCGCGGTTCCAGCAGATGGCCTTCCTCAACAAGGGTCTGGAGATCGTCCTGATCGACGAGCGGCCCGAGCACATCGGCACCGAGGACGAGGTCACCGTCGCCGGCTCTAACGGCGCGAACGGCGGCCCGGAGCAGCGGACCGTGAGCTACCGCTACGACGGCGGGCTGGTCGACTACGTCACCCACCTCAACCAGGCCAAGAAGGCCGAGCTGGTGCACCCGGAGGTCATCGACTTCGAGGCCGAGGACGTCGAGCGCCGGATCTCGGTCGAGGTCGCCCTGCAGTGGACCAGCGCGTACTCCGAGTCGGTGCACACCTACGCCAACACCATCTCCACGACCGAGGGCGGTACGCACGAGGAGGGCTTCCGGGCAGCGATGACGTCGCTGATCAACCGCTACGCCCGGGAGAAGTCCATCCTCAAGGAGAAGGACGACAACCTCACGGGCGACGACATCCGCGAGGGCCTGACCGCAGTGATCTCGGTCAAGCTCGGAGAGCCGCAGTTCGAGGGTCAGACCAAGACCAAGCTGGGCAACACGGAGGCGAAGACCTTCGTGCAGCGGGTGGTCAACGAGCAGCTCGGCGACTGGCTGGACTCCCACCCGTCCGAGGCGCGCGACGTGATCCGCAAGTCGATCCAGGCGGCCGCGGCCCGGATGGCCGCACGCAAGGCGCGCGAGGCGACCCGGCGCAAGGGTCTGCTGGAGTCCGGCGGCATGCCCGGCAAGCTCAAGGACTGCCAGTCCTCCAACCCGGAGGAGTGCGAGATCTTCATCGTCGAGGGCGACTCGGCCGGCGGCTCCGCGGTGCGCGGGCGCAACCCGCGCACCCAGGCGATCCTGCCGATCCGCGGCAAGATCCTCAACGTCGAGCGGGCGCGCCTGGACAAGGCGCTGTCCAACAACGAGGTCCAGGCGCTGATCACGGCGTTCGGCACCGGGATCGGCGAGGACTTCGACCTCAACAAGCTGCGGTACCACAAGATCGTGCTGATGGCCGACGCGGACGTCGACGGGCAGCACATCGCGACGCTGCTGCTCACCCTGCTGTTCCGCTACATGCCGGAGCTGATCACCAACGAGCACGTGTACCTCGCCCAGCCGCCGCTGTACCGGATCAAGTGGTCCAACGCCCCGCACGACTACGTGTACTCCGACCGGGAGCGCGACGCGTTCCTCACGGCCGGCCGGGCCGAGGGCAAGCGGATCCCCAAGGAGAACGGCATCCAGCGCTACAAGGGCCTGGGCGAGATGGACTACACCGAGCTGTGGGACACCACGATGGACCCGGACAAGCGAACGCTCATCCGGGTCACCCTCGACGACGCGCTGGGCGCGGACCAGACCTTCGCGACCCTCATGGGTGAGGACGTCGAGTCCCGGCGCACCTTCATCCAGCACAACGCCAAGGACGTGAGGTTCCTGGACATCTAGTGCCCCGGCCGGCTCGTGCGCCGCCGCGCCGCCGGCCCTCCACCGCCACCCTGACCGGAAGCAGAGACGAGGACGAGCGTGACCGACACTCCCGAGGGCCCCGAGGTGCCGCAGGACCTGCCCGAGGAGATCGCCGAGGTGCTGACCGACCGCGTCACCAGCGTGGACCTGCAGCTCGAGATGCAGCGGTCCTACCTGGACTACGCGATGAGCGTGATCGTGGGCCGGGCGCTGCCGGACGTGCGCGACGGCCTCAAGCCGGTGCACCAGCGCGTGCTCTACGCGATGTACGACGGTGGCTACCGGCCGGACCGGCAGTTCTCCAAGTGCAGCCGCGTGGTCGGCGACGTGATGGGCAAGTACCACCCGCACGGCGACACCGCGATCTACGACGCGCTGGTCCGCCTGGTCCAGGACTGGTCGATGCGCTACCCGCTGGTCGCCGGCCAGGGGAACTTCGGGTCCCCCGGCAACGACCCGGCCGCCGCCCCCCGGTACACCGAGTGCAAGATGGCGCCGCTGGCCATGGAGATGGTCCGCGACATCGATGAGGGCACCGTCGACTTCCGCGACAACTACGACGGTCACACCCAGGAGCCGGCCGTGCTGCCGGCCCGGTTCCCGAACCTGCTGGCCAACGGCAGCGCCGGGATCGCGGTCGGCATGGCCACCAACATCCCCCCGCACAACCTGCGTGAGCTCAACGAGGGCATCCAGTGGCACCTGGCCCACCCGGAGGCCGGCAAGGAGGAGCTGCTCGAGGCGCTCATCGAGCGCATCCCCGGCCCCGACTTCCCCACCGGCGCCACGATCCTGGGCCGGCGCGGCATCGACGACGCCTACCGGACCGGGCGCGGCTCGATCACCATGCGTGCCGTCGTGACGGTCGAGGAGATCCAGAACCGCCAGTGCCTGGTGGTCACCGAGCTGCCGTACCAGGTGAACCCCGACAACCTCGCCGCCAAGATCGCCGACCTGGTCAAGGACGGCCGGGTGCCCGGCATCGCGGACATCCGCGACGAGACCTCCGGCCGGACCGGCCAGCGCCTGGTGATCGTGCTCAAGCGCGACGCCGTGGCCAAGGTCGTCCTCAACAACCTGTACAAGCACACCCAGCTCCAGGACACCTTCGGCGCGAACATGCTCGCGCTGGTCGACGGCGTGCCCCGCACCTTGTCGCTCGACGCTTTCGTACGTCACTGGACGGCGCACCAGATCGAGGTCATCGTCCGGCGCACCCGGTACCGGCTGCGTGAGGCGGAGGAGCGCGCCCACATCCTGCGCGGCTACCTCAAGGCGCTCGACGCGCTGGACGCGGTCATCGCCCTGATCCGGCGGTCGCCCGACGCCGACGAGGCCCGTGCCGGGCTGATCGACCTGCTCGAGGTCGACGAGCTGCAGGCCAACGCGATCCTCAACCTCCAGCTACGCCGCCTCGCGGCCCTGGAGCGGCAGCGGATCACCGACGACTACGACGAGCTGATGGTCAAGATCGCCGGCTTCGAGGCGATCCTGGCCAGCCCGACGCAGCAGCGCGAGATCGTCGGCACCGAGCTCGGGGAGATCGTCGCCAAGTACGGCGACGAGCGTCGCACCGAGATCCTGCCGTTCGACGGCGAGGTCTCGATGGAGGACCTGATCGCCGAGGAGGAGGTCGTCGTCACGATCACCCGCGGTGGGTACGCCAAGCGCACCCGCTCGGACGCCTACCGGGTGCAGAAGCGCGGCGGCAAGGGTGTCCGCGGCGCGCAACTGCGGGCCGACGACGTCGTGGAGCACTTCGGCGTCACGACGACCCACCACTGGCTGCTGTTCTTCACCAACTTCGGTCGGGTCTACCGCGCGAAGGCCTACGAGCTGCCCGAGGGCAGCCGGGACTCGAAGGGTCAGCACGTCGCCAACCTGCTGGCCTTCCAGCCCGGCGAGCAGATCGCCAAGGTGCTCGAGCTGCGCGACTACGACCAGGCCGAGTACCTGGTGCTCGCCACCCGGCGCGGTCTGGTCAAGAAGACCCGGCTGGCGGAGTACGACTCGAACCGCACCGGCGGGCTGATCGCCATCAACCTGCGCGAGGACGACGAGGGGCGCCCGGACGAGCTGGTCTCGGCGGCGCTCGTCGACGACGACTCCGAGCTGATGCTGGTGTCCCGCAACGGCCAAGCGGTCCGGTTCCTGGCGTCCGCCGACCAGCTGCGTCCGATGGGCCGTGCGACGTCGGGTGTGACCGGCATGCGGTTCCGCGACGGCGACGAGCTGCTCGCGATGGACGTCATCGCGCCGGACTCCTTCCTGGTGACCGTGACCGACGGCGGCACCGCCAAGCGCAGCGACATCCACCGCGTGACGCCGGACGGCAACCTGGACTACCGCCGCACCAACCGGGGCGGGCTCGGGGTGCGTGCTGCGCGTCTGCCCGACGACCGCGGCGAGCTCGTCGGCGCGCTCATGGTGGGCGCAGGCGACGAGATCCTCGTCGTGATGGAGCGCGGCAAGGTGGTGCGCTCCGCGGTCGAGGAGATCCCCGTGCACGGGCGTGACGCGACAGGTGTGATCCTGGCCAAGCCGGACGCGGGTGACCGCATCCTCGCCGTGGCACGTAACATCGAGCGCAGCCTGGGCGACGACGGCGCCGAGGACGAGGTGACCGAGACCGCCGAGGACGGGCCGGCTGACCCCGCGGACGCTGATGCAGCTACCGTGGTGCCCGAGCAGGAGACGACGGAGGACCAGCCATGAGCAGCGAGAAGCCCCCGTCGATCGCGCCCAAGCGCCCCGTGACCGCACCTCCACGGGCGCAGACGCCGGTCGGCCGCGTCAGCATGAACGGCAACGGTCAGGCGCCCGAGACGGACAGGGCGCCCTCCGAGGCGTCAGCGCCGGTCGCCGAGGCGCCCGCCGGCACGAGCTTCGCGGACCGGATGCGCGCGGCGGCCAGCACGGCGCGCGAGGCGGTGGCCCGACCCGGCAGCGACCGGCCCGCGACGCAACGGACCACGTCCGACCCGGTCGCCGAGGGCGGTCCTCGCCGAGTGCGGCTGTCGGTCTCGCGGATCGACCCGTGGTCGGTGATGAAGCTGTCGTTCCTGCTGTCGGTCGCCGTCGGCATCATGATCGTGGTCGCCGCCGCCGTGGTGTGGCAGACGCTCGACCGGATGGCCGTGTTCACCACGATCAACTCGACGATCGGCACGCTGGTCAGCGACCCGAGCTACGACGCGGTGCTCCAGGTGGTCTCGTTCTCGCGGGTCATCTCGCTCGCGACGATGGTCGGCGTGATCGACGTGGTGCTGCTCACCGCGCTGAGCACGATCATGGCGTTCCTGTACAACATCGTCGCCGCGCTCGTCGGCGGGCTGCACCTGACCCTCACCGACGACTGATCGGCGCCGACGGACCGCCGGGCCGGGCCGACGCCGCTGGTGGGCGGCTGCTCGCGGGCAAGTTGGGAGCAGTCGCGCGGGCTTGGTAGTCTCATCCGGCGCACGGGCCTATAGCTCAGACGGTTAGAGCGCTTCCCTGATAAGGAAGAGGTCAGAGGTTCAAGTCCTCTTAGGCCCACTCCCCCGTCCCTGGAGGACGCATCGATGAAGAAGATCCTCGTTCTCGCCATCGTCGCAGGCGCCGTGTACACGGCGTGGCGCAGATACGCCGAGGACCACGACGAACGGGACCTGTGGGCAGAGGTGACCGACACCGTCGACTGAGCTCGTGCCCGGGTCGGCCCCGGCCCGGGCATCCACGGACGCGGGCGACCGCGCCCAGGGGCCATGGCGCAAGTGGTAGCGCACCTGCTTTGCAAGCAGGGGGTTAGGGGTTCGAGTCCCCTTGGCTCCACCCGAGGCGGCGGATCGCGAACGGCGAGCCACCGCTCGACGTCTGCCCGCACCATCCGCGTGGTGGCTCAAGGCGCCCGTGGGCGGCGTGTGGTCCGGGGTCCCGGGGCTAGTGGGGCTGGGTCACGCGCCAGGTCTTGACGTCCGCGGAGCAGGAAGCCGGGATGGTGTCCTCGGGCAGGACCTCGCTCTCCCCGCCGGTCAGCGAGACGGTCGAACCGTACACGTAGTTCCGGCCGCCGTAGGTCAGGGTGGTGGTGTCGCCTGCGACGCCGCGGGCGAAGATCGGGACCCAGGTGGTGCCGGCGTCGTCGACGACGTAGGTGCAGCCGTCTCGCAGGGTGAGGGTGCCGGTGAGCAGCGCGGCGTCGCCGCCGGTGCCCTGGGGCTCGTACACCGCGACGGCGTCGGGCGCCGGCGGGAGGGTTCCGTCGAGCATGGCGGCGACGAACTGAGCCTGCGCGGCGGTCCCGAACACCATCTCGACCTGGTCGAGGGTGATCGGCTCCATGACCTGCGGTGCGCCGATGACCCGGCCGTCGACCAGCATCGCGAGGCGTTGGCCGACAGCGTTGCCGGTCACCTCGGTGAGTGTCGCGGTGTCCTCGCGGCCGAAGGTCAGGTCGAGTCCGGTGCGGTCCTCGCGGACGATACTCGTGGAGGAAGGTGTGAGTTCGCCCAGCGCTTCGCCGAGCTGGTAGGTGGTGGTGCCGTCGAGATCGCAGGCGCTGCCCGGTGCGTCGTCGCGCAGGGGTAGGGCGGTGCACCCGCCGGTGCTGGAGGACACCACGAGGCGTAGCTGGAGGGACGCGCCCGCACTCGAGCCCAGGCCCGCGGGAGGCACACCGGTGCTGCGGCCGAGCCACCCGGACCAGGTCGCGCCGACCGCGGTCGCGCCGACCAGGGCCACCGCGCCCACGCCGGCGGCGATGCGCCGGCCGAGCAGCCTGCGGCGCCCGGACGCTCGGACCGCGGCGCGGTCCAGCGTCATGGCGGGCACGGCGGCGTTCGCTTGGGCCCGCAGCTCGTGGACGACATCGGCGTCAGGCTGCCCGTCCATCGCCACCTCCCTGAGGTCCATGCCCATCAGAAGCGTCGCGCAGGTGGGACAGCGCGCGTGACGCCGTGGACTTGACGGTCCCGATCGAGATCCCCAGGTCGGCTGCGACGTCGGCCTCCGACAGGTCGAGCAGGTAGCGCAGCACCACCACGCGCCGTTGTCGCGGCGTGAGCGTGCCGAGCGCCCGAACGATCTGGTCCCTGCTCTCGACCGCGCCCGTAGCGCTCGCGGCGGGTTCTGGCAGTGCCCTCGGGTCGGTGAGCACCTCGCGGCGCCGACGCCGCCAGGTGTCGGTCCTGACGTTCACGAGCACCCGTCGGGTGTACGCAAGCGGATCTCGGCGAGCCCGCGACCACGCCGCGTAGGTGCGCGCCAGCGCCTCCTGGGCGAGGTCCTCGGCGTGGTGGGCGTTCCCCACCAGGAACCAGGCCGTGCGCAGCAGGTCGTCCTCGCTGGAGGACATGAACGCGGCGAACTCCGCGTCTCGCGCCCGTCTGGGCACCGGGCGTGAGGTGACGGCGATCACCTCGTCGGGCGGCGCGCCTCCGCCGGGCCGACCGGCCCTCGCTCGTGCCGACATCGCGCTCACACCCCCTACAACGCAGCAGTCGGCCCCTAGGTTGCTCCGCCGGACCGGCGCGACGCCAATCGCGGGGCGTTGGCGCGCGCCACAGCCGGGGTGGCCCACGGCCGCCTGCCCGGTGGGGGCACACGTTCAGCGACCTTGGCGGCTCACGGCAGTGCCCGCCCCTCTTCGAGGGCTCGGCGGAAATCGGCGAGGAAGCGGGCTACTGGTGCACCATCGACGAGATCGTGGTCGACCTGTACCGAGAGCGGCAGGTGCTGCCGCGGTCCGAGGGCACCGTCAGGGCCGTAGCCGGGACGGGTCTCGAGGCCGCCGACCAACACGTCAAGAGTGTGTACAAGGAATGGAAGGCCGAGCCCGCCGCCGCCACCGTACGTGCCCACCGAGGTGAGCCCCACGGTGCCCATGAGGGACTTCTGCCGCTCCGGGAACCGGCGCACGCTGCCCAGCAGGCGGCTCCGCAGCGGAGCGGGGAGCGTCAGGTACGCGCGCAGAGGCGTGCCGACCCCAGTGGTTGGACTGCCACCGGGGTTCGCCTTGAGCGCCTGAACCTCGTCTTGGAGATCCTCCAGCGACCTGGACTGCACCGAACGCAGGACATGATTCATCGGAAAGGGCTGCCCATCGGCTTCGACCTCGACGGAGATGCTCACGTCGACGTCGTCGAAGACGACAACCCGGGCGCGCAGGTCCCGAGCGGCGTGCAGTCGAGGGTGCCGGGACACCGCCCGAGCGAGAGTGCCGGCGACGTAGACGGTCATGGACGGCCGCCCCTGAGCCCGCAGCTGCTCCCACACCTCGGTGATGTCGGCGGTGAACCAGCCGGAGATGGCGTGTCGCCTACTCGACGCGGCGCCGATGTCCACGATCACCCGCCGAAGGGGGGAATCGACCTCGTAATGACGCGGCGCGCGGGCCTCATCGCCTCTCACCACCCCAGCCTGCGCGCGCTTCACCGTGCCCGCAACGGCAAGGCTGGACCCCCGCGACAGACTCGGCGCGTACCGGGATCGAGGGTGTCGCCAGGGTCAGGAGGCGGACTCCTCGTCACCCTCCTCGTCCTGCGCCGGCGCGTCCTCGGCGTCCTTGGTGCGTGACTTGGCCTTCTCGATCGCCTCGTCCACCGCGTCCTTGGCCTTCTCGGTCGCCTCACGCGCCGCGGCCTTGGCCTTCTCGGTGGCCTCGCGGGTGCGCGCGACGGTCTCCCCAGCGCGCTCCCCGACGACCTCCGCGGCGTCCTCGAGCTCGTGGCGCACGTCGGAGGCGACGCCACGGGCCTCGGCGGCGTGCGCCTTGATCCGCTCGGCCGGCTCGGCGGGCTCCCACGGCTGCTCGGCCCACGGGTCGGTGGTGGGCTTGCTCTTCTGCCACGCGGAGATGGCCGCGACGATCAGGGCGATCCCTGTGATGGTCCAGAACACCTTGGCGAAACGGTGCGACTTCGGCGGGGTCGGCGGCTCGAGGTGGGCGATCTCGGCGAGCTTCTCCGCGGTGACGTCGCGCGCCTTGTCGGCGCTCTCGGCGGCCGCGACCATCGCAGCGCCGACCACCGCGGCGATCTTGGGCAGCACCTCGTCGACGAACTTGTCGTGCGCGACGTCGACGTACGGGTAGGCCTTCCCTGCTGCCTTCTCGACGGCCGGCGCGGCCTTCTCGGCGGCCTCGCTCAGGGCCTTCTCGACCCGCGGGGTCGCCCACTCGACGGCGGCCTCGACGCGCGGGGTGGCCCACTCGACGGCGTGCTCGGCGGCCTCGGCGGCCTGGGCTGCGGCGTCCTTGGCCCTCGGGGTGGCCCACTGGACGGCGTGCTCGGCGGCCTCGGCGGCCTGGGCTGCGGCGTCCTTGGCCCTCGGGGTGGCCCACTCGGCGGCGTCCTTGGCCCGGGGCGCGGCCCAGTCCTTGGCGTGCGTCGCGGCGTCCTTGGCGCGTGGTGCGGCCCACTTCTTGGCCTGGCCCGCGAGCTCGGCAGCGGCCTTGGCGCCGTGCGCGGAAGCGTCGGACAGGGCGGCTCCGACCTCGGCGACCTGACCCTTGAGCCGCTCGGCGTCGAGCGAGGCGGGGGAGCGGCGGAAGCGTGCGAACATCTCGGCTCTCCTGTCGTCGTCCGGCCCGGCCGCGTGCGACCAGGCCTGTTGCTCCATGCTGCCACCCCTGGCGGGGCCGTGCGCGGGCTCCGTGCGAGGATGTGACCATGTTCGCGACCATGCACACGTCCGCCGGCGACATCCGGATCGAGCTCTACCCCAACCACGCACCCAAGACCGTGCGCAACTTCGTGGGTCTGGCCACCGGGTCGCAGCAGTGGAAGGACCCGGCCACCGGCGCGAAGCGGAGCGACCCGCTGTACTCCGACGTGATCTTTCACCGCGTCATCGCGGGCTTCATGATCCAGGGTGGCGACCCGCTGGGTCAGGGCATCGGTGGCCCCGGCTACACCTTCGACGACGAGATCCACCCCGAGCTGACCTTCAGCGAGCCCTACCTGCTCGCTATGGCGAACGCGGGCGTGCGGCGCGACCCGATCACCGGCCGGGTCGGCGGCACCAACGGCTCGCAGTTCTTCATCACCGTCACCACCACGCCGCACCTCAACGGCAAGCACACCATCTTCGGCAAGGTCGCCGACGACGAGAGCCGTGCCGTCGTCGACGCGATCGCGACCACCAGCACGGGCTCGCAGGATCGTCCCACCACCGACATCGTGCTGCACTCGGTCGAGATCGAGCAGTGACGCCGCATCGATGAACGAACCGACGGGTCCGATCCCCTCGGACGTACCGGTCTGCCCGCGGCACCCCGACCGGGTCTCCTACGTCCGCTGCCAGCGTTGCGGCCGGCCGGTCTGCCCCGAGTGCCAGCGGCCTGCTGCGGTGGGGGTGCACTGCGTCGACTGCGTGCGCGAGGCCAACCAGCGCACGCCTCAGGCCCGGACGGCGTTCGGGGCGCCCCTGCGCCGCGGCGCGCCGGTGGTCACGTACGCGCTCATCGCGCTCAACGCCGCGGTGTTCCTCCTCGAGCAGGTGATGGGCCGCAGCTGGACGCTCGGCCTGGCGCTGCGGCCGTCGACGGCAGCCGCCGAGCCCTGGACGTTCCTGACGTCGGCGTTCCTGCACGACGGGCTGCTCCACATCGGGTTCAACATGTACGCCCTATGGATCCTGGGTCAGTTCCTCGAGCCCGCGCTCGGCAGGGCGCGGTACCTCACGGCGTACTTCGTCTCCGCCCTCGGCGGCGGCGTGATGGTCGTACTGCTCGCCGATCCGACGGGGTCGTCGTGGAACACGGCCGTGCTCGGGGCCTCCGGGGCGGTGTTCGGGCTGTTCGGCATGGTGTTCGTGGTGCTGCGCCGGCTCGGGCGAAGCGCGACCGGGATCGTGACCGTGCTCGTGATCAACGCCGTGCTGGCAGTCGCGCTGCCCTACATCTCGTGGCAGGCCCACGTCGGCGGCCTGATCACCGGCTTCCTGCTCGGGCTCGCGTACGCCTACGTACCACGCTCGTTGCGAACCATGACCGCCGTGGTGGCACCGGCGTTGCTCTCGGTGCTCCTGGTCGGCCTCGCGGCGGCGAAGCTGGTCTCCGCCGGCTGAACGCCGCGCCGTCCGCCCCTGCGCCGGGAGGCCGCGTTGTCCCCAGGATTGCTCACACCTGTGGAATTACAGCCGTGTAGTTTTCCACAGCCTTGTGCACCTCTGGGGACGACGACGGCCCCGGACGAGGCCAGGGCCGTCCGGGGTGAGCGCGGGGTGTCGAGGTGACGGGTCGCCGGGTGGGCGGTCGAGGCCGGGCGGGCGATGGGGCCGACGCGCCCGGGGCCCGGCTAGTGCCAGCGAGTGGTGAGGCCGAAGCCCGCGATGATCAGCGCGAAGCCGATCGCGAGGTTCCACTGCCCGATGCCGGGCACGGGGAACCGCGCGCCGTAGATGTAGGTGATGACGACCCAGAACAGCCCGGCCACCATGAGCCCGACCATCACCGGCACGAGCCACGGCGGGTTGGTCGCCTTCTTGGCGCTCGACGTGCTGGGCGGAGGCGTGTACGCCTTCTTCTTTCGCGAGCGGGACTCGGGCACTGCTCCTCCAGGGCTGGGCGGCACTCAGGGCACCGGTGGTTCGTCCATTAGCGTAGTAGGGCGTGCGACCGGGTCCGGACGCACGCCCGGGCACGGGCCACGCCGGACGCGGGCCCGCAGACCAGGAGGACCATGGCGCACCAGCACCGCAGGGCACCCGCGTGGGGCGCGGTGGGTGTGGCCGGCGTGCTCGCGATCGCCGGCCTGCTGTTCACCGCCAACGCACGGATCTCCGGCGGCGACGGGCGCGAACCCCGCAACCTGCCCGGGCTCGTGCAGGCCGAGCTGAGCCGCGCGCAGGTCGCCCAGGCCCAGGTCTCCGACCTGCGCACCGAGGTCGACCAGCTCACCGACCAGCAGGCCTCCGCCGCGCCGCAGGACTCCGCGGGATCCCAGCAGCTCGCGATGACGGCCGGCTGGGTCCCGGTCTCCGGGCCCGGCGTCGAGGTGCGCCTGACCGACGCACCGGCCGGCGCCGCACGCCCGGACTGGGCCACCAACGACGACCTGGTCGTCCACCAGCAGGACGTCCAGGCCGTGATGAACGCGCTGTGGGCCGGCGGCGCCGAGGCGATGTCGCTGCAGGACCAGCGGGTGGTGTCCACGTCGGCCTTCCGGTGCGTGGGCAACGTGCTGTACCTGCAGGGGCAGGTGTACTCCCCGCCCTACGTGGTGCGGGCGATCGGGGACGCCGACGCCATGATGGCCGCGCTCGACGCCTCGCCGGAGCTGCGGATCTACCGCGAGTACGTCGATGCGGTCGGGCTGGGGTGGTCGGCGACCGCCGTCGACGACATGCTCCTGCCCGGCTACGACGGCCCCGCCGAGCTGAGCTACGCGACGCCGGCCGCCAAGGAGGGCAACGCCCGGTGACCGCACCGCCGATCGCCGAACCGTCGCAGGTGAGCCATCGCCGCGGCCGCGTCGCCGCCCTCGCCGGCGTGCTCGGCGAGCTGCTGGTCACCCTCGGGGTGCTCATGGGGCTCTTCGTCGTGTGGCAGCTGTGGTGGACCGACGTCGTCGCGGGCCGCGCGCAAGCGCAGATCGTCGCGGACCTCGGCTGGCAGTCTGCCCTCCCGGCCCCCACCGCGGACGCCACCGCACTCCCCACGACGGGCCCGGCCGCCGACCCGACGGCGACGCCGTCGCCACCCGCCCCTATCGAGTACCGCACCGCCGCACCGGTCATCGCCGAGCCCAAGCACGCCGTGACCTTCGCGGTGATGTACGTGCCGCGCTGGGGCGACAAGGCGATGCCGGTGAGTGAGGGCACCACCAAGCACGACGTCCTGGACGCCAAGGGCATCGGGCACTACGTCGGCACCGCCATGCCGGGCGCGATCGGCAACTTCTCGGTCGCCGGGCACCGGACCACCTACGCCAAGCCGTTCAACCGCATCGCCGAGCTCCAGGTCGGCGACCCGATCGTGGTTCGCACCCGGGACACCTGGTACGTGTACCGGGTGACGTCGTCGCAGGTGGTCAGGCCGTGGCAGACCGACGTCATCGACCCTGTGCCGAGCGAACCCGGCGCCACACCCACCACGGCGATGATGACGATGACCACGTGCCATCCGATGTACTCCGCGAGCGAGCGGTACGTCGTGCACTCGGAGCTCGACTACTGGATGCCGGCCTCCGAGGGCACCCCGGTCGAGCTCGACGGCACCGCCGCCGCGGCCGCGGTCACCGGGATGGGACAGTGATCCGGCCCGCGCCCCGGCCGGGGGCGCCGTCGACGAAGGAACGTGCAGCGGCACCCGGGCACGTCCCAGGGAGGTGGTGAGGCGTGTACGCCGCACTGTGGCGCGTGCTGCCGGGGCCGACCTGGCTGCGGGCCCTGATCCTGATCCTGCTGGCGGCGTCGGTCGTCGTGGCGTGCTTCGCGTGGGTGTTCCCCGCGATCGCGCCGTACATGCCCTTCAACGATGTGACGGTGCAGTGAGATGACCCGGATCCTCGTCGTCGACAACTACGACTCGTTCGTCTACACGATCGTCGGGTACCTCGACCAGCTGGGCGCCGAGACGGTGGTCGTGCGCAACGACGCCGTCCCGCCGGCCGACGAGCGGGCCGGGTTCGACGGCGTGCTCATCTCCCCAGGCCCGGGCACGCCGCGAGCGGCCGGGCAGTCGATGGACGTGATCGCCGACTGTGCCGCGTCCGGCACGCCGATGCTCGGGGTGTGCCTGGGTCACCAGGCCCTCGCCGAGGTCTTCGGCGCCACGGTGTCCCACGCCCCCGAGCTCATGCACGGCAAGACCAGTCTGATAGCACACGAGGGCCAGGGCGTGCTCGCCGGTCTGGACGAGCCCTTCACCGCGACCCGCTACCACTCCCTCGCCGTCGAGGACGCCACCGTTCCCGACGTGCTCATGGTGACGGCGCGCTCGGTGCCCGTGCCCGGTGGCGTGCCGGACGGCGTGATCATGGGCCTGCAGCACCGCGAGCTGCCGCTGCACGGCGTCCAGTTCCACCCCGAGTCGGTGCTCACCGAAGGCGGGCACCGACTGCTGGCCAACTGGCTCGAGCTGTGCGGCCTCGAGGGTTCCGTGGCACGGTCCGCGGGCATGCACCCGCTGGTCCGCGACGGCGCTCCCTGAGACGCAGGAAGGTCCGTCACGCCAGGCGTGACGGACCTTCCAGGTGCTAGCCGGCTCAGGCGTCAGCCGCCGCCCCCGCCGTTGCCGCCGCCACCGCCCGCGTTCGGGTCCTTGCCGAGCGACACGATCACGGTGACCGTGCTGCCCTCAGGCACGGTCGTGCCGGCGGCGGGGTCGGTCCGGATCACCTGTCCGGCGGGCACCGTGTCGCTGTACTCGTCGGTACCCGGCTGGGCGTTGAGCGTCTGGGCGCCCAGGGCGGTGGCGGCCTGCGAGTACGTCATGCCCGACGTGTCGGGCACGGTGGTGTCGGTGACCTCCACGGGGACCGCGTAGGTGAGGGTGACCGTCGACCGCTGGTCGACGTTCCCGACGGCGGTCTGGTCGACGACGATGCCGGGGTCGACCTGATCGGTCTGCTGCTTCTCGGTGGCGACCGTCAGGCCCAGGGCCTCGAGCTGCTTCGTGGCGTCGTCGAGCGGGGTCTTGCCGTCCCGGAAGTCCGGGACCTCGACCTGGCCGGAGGAGTAGTACACCGTCACCTGGGTGGTGGTCGGGTCGACGGACTCACCGGCCGCCGGGTCGGTGCGCGTCACCCGGTCCTTCGGGACGTCCGGGCTGTTCTCCTCCTTGAAGATGTAGCCGTTGAACCCGTTGTCCTTGAGCCACTTCTCGGCCTGAGCCTGGGTCTGGTTGGACATGTCCGGGATCTCGACCGCGTCAGCGCCGCTGGACACCACGACCTTGACGGTCGAGTCCTTCTCGACGTCGGCGCCGGCCGCGGGATCGGTGGAGATGACGTTGCCCTTGGCCACGTCGAGGCTCGCCTGCTGGGAGACCTCCGGGACCAGGCTCTGCTCGCGGATCGCTGTCTCCGCGTCGGCCTGCGCCATCCCGACCACGTCGGGCACGGCCACGGTGGTGGGCGGCGGCGGGCTCGCGTTCACCAGGGCCCAGACGATGGCCCCGATCGCCGCCACGGCGACGCCGATGAGCAGCCACATCACCCAGCGCCGGCTCCGCGGCTCGTCCTCCTCCTCGACGTGCGCCTGCTGGACGGTGGCGGCGCCCGTGGGACCCCACGCGGCCCCCGGTGGCACGGCAGGGGCCGGGGCCACGGCCGGGCTCATCACCTGGGTGGCTGCGCCCTCCGAGCCCGCGTCGGCGAGCGGCACCGGGGCCATCGCCGGGACGGTCGCGGACACCGGGCTGCCGCGCAGCACGGCCTCCAGGTCGCTGCGGAACTCCGAGGCGGAGCGGTAGCGCTGTTCGCGGTCCTTGACCAGGGCCTTGAGCGTGATCCGGTCCAGGGCCTCGGGCACGTCCGAGGCGTAGGTGCTCGGCGGGCGCGGCTCCTCGCGCGCGTGCTGGTAGGCCACCGCGACGGGTGAGTCGCCGATGAACGGCGGTCGGCCCGTGAGCAGCTCGAACAGCAGGCAGCCGGTGGAGTACAGATCGGAGCGGGAGTCCACGGCCTCGCCCCGGGCCTGCTCCGGCGACAGGTACTGCGCGGTCCCGATCACGGCCTGGGTCTGGGTCATGGTGCCGGCCGAGTCGGCCATCGCCCGCGCTATGCCGAAGTCCATCACCTTGACCGCGCCGGTCGGGGTGAGCATGACGTTCGCGGGCTTGATGTCCCGGTGGACGATGCCGGCCCGGTGGGAGTACTCCAGGGCGGAGAGTACGCCGGCCGTGATCTCGACGGCCTCGTCGATCGGTACGGCGGCGCCGTCGCGCAGGATGTCGCGCACGGTGTGGCCCTCGACGTACTCCATGACGATGAACGGCACGTGGGCGATCGCGCCGCCGGGCTCGTTGGTCACGTCCTCGCCGGTGTCGTACACGGCGACGACGGCGGGGTGGTTGAGGGACGCGGCGGCCTGTGCCTCGCGCCGGAAACGGGCCTGGAAGGAAGGGTCTCGCGCGAGGTCCGAGCGCAGGATCTTGATCGCGACCGTGCGTCCGAGGCGGGTGTCATGACCGATGTGGACCTCGGCCATGCCGCCGCGCCCGATGAGCTCGCCGACCTCGTAGCGGCCGCCGAGGATCCGAGGTGCGTCGTCCACCACTACTGGTCCCTCGCTGTCGTCGTCAGTCCTACCGTGGCATCGTCCCCCGGGATCATCCCATCCCGAGCCCCCACGCCGGGTGAAGCGATGATCACGATCCGCTGGTCCGCCACAGCTCCGGACGGCCCCCAGATCCTATCGGCGACCATCGCGCCGAGCAGGACGGCCAGCAGCATCGCCAGCGCCAGGAGCAGCGGCCCCGGGACGCCGGCCCACCGTGCCTGCCGCAGGTCGGCCCACCAGCGCCAGGTGGAGGGTGCCTCCTGGGCCGCTGCGACGCCGTGGCGTGCGGTCGACCCGGCGGCGCGGGTGCCGGCGGCGGTCGTGGGCGGCGGGGTGAAGCGCGGCGGGGGCTCGCTCGGGTGCGGCGCGACCGCGTCGGCCAGGCTCCGGCCGGGGACCACGGCGGGCTCGGGCGGAGCCGGAGCAGCGGTCGCGGCGACCGGGAAGGACGGTGGCATCGTGCGCGGTGGTGAGGCGAGGAACCCCTCCTCGACCATCCGGTCGGAGATCAGGCCGTCGCTGGTCGGCTCGATCCGGCGGCGACCGAGCGTGGCGTGGCGTCCGGTGATCAGCGGGATGCCGTCGGAAGGGGTGTTGTCGATCATCGCATCGAGCTGGCGGGCCAGCGCGGCGGCGGAGCTCGGCCGGCGCTCGGGGCGCTTGGCGAGCATCCGCATCACCAGGTCGGCCAGCGCGGGGTCCACCGCGTCGGGCAGCGGTGGCACGGGCTCGTTGACGTGCGCGATCGCGATGTCGACGGCGGTCGGGCCGGTGAACGGGCGGTGGCCCACCAGGGCCTCGTACGCCACGATCCCCAGCGAGTAGATGTCGGACTCCGGGGTTGCCGCGCCGCCGGTGGCCTGCTCGGGGGACAGGTACTGGGCGGTGCCCATCACCATGCCGGACGCGGTCATCGGAACCTGGTCGCGGGCGGTGGAGATGCCGAAGTCGGTGATCTTCACGCGCCCGGTGCGCGAGAGCAGGATGTTGCCGGGCTTGACGTCGCGGTGCACCACGCCTGCGGTGTGCGCGGCGTGCAGGGCCCGGGAGGTCTGGGCCAGGATCGGCAGCAGGCGGCGCTGCGGCAGGATCGGCTCGCGGTCCAGCAGGTCGGACATCGGCTCGCCCAGCACCAGCTCCATGACCAGGAATGCCGAGCCGTCCTGCTCGCCGTAGTCGTAGAGCTGGGCGATGTTCTGGTGCGAGAGCTGGGCGGCGTTGCGCGCCTCGGTGCGGAACCGCTCGAGGAACCCTGCGTCGCCGGCGAACTCCTCGCGCAGCACCTTGACGGCGACGTCGCGGGCCAGCGACAGGTCGTGGGCGACCCACACCTCGCCCATGCCGCCCACCGCGATGCGGGAGGTCAGGCGGTAGCGCGCACCGAGTGCGACGTCGACGTCGGGCTTCACGAGCCGGCCCCCAGCGCGGCCTCGATGACGGCCTTGGCGATCGGGGCGGCGATCGCGCCGCCGGTCGCCTCGTTGCCCAGGCTGCCGCCGTGCTCGACCACCACGGCGACCGCGACCCTCGGGGCGTCGGCGGGGGCGAAGGCGGTGAACCAGGCGTGGGGCGCCTGCCCGGTGGTGGTCTGCGCCGTGCCGGTCTTGCCGGCGACCGCGACGCCCGGGATCTGCGCCGCGGTGCCGGTGCCGGACTGCACCACCTGGGTCATCATCGCGGTCAGCTCGGCCGCGGTGCTGGCCGAGATCGAGCGGCCCAGCGAACGGGGCTGGGTGGTGTCCACCACGGTGAGGTCCTGGTTGCGCACCGACGAGACCAGGTACGGCGCCATCCGCACGCCGTCGTTGGCGATCGACGCCGTGACCATCGCGACCTGGAGCGGCGTGGCCCGCACGTCGTACTGGCCGATCGCCGACAGCGCGGTCTGCGGCGTGTCGATCTCGCCCTGGGCGGGGAACACGCTCGTGGACACCGGCAGCGGAACGTTCAGGCCCTGGTCGTAGCCGAACGCGTCGGCCTGGGCCCGCAGAGCGTCGGACCCCAGGTTGAGACCCAGCTGGCCGTACGCGGTGTTGCACGAGATCCGCAGCGCGTCGGACAGGGTCATGGCGCCGGTGGAGCTGCACTTCTCGCCGCCGTAGTTCTGCAGCACGGCGGTGGACTGCGGCAGCGGCAGGACGTCGGGCGCGGCGATCGGGGTGTCCGGCGTCATCCCGGACTCGAGCGCCGCAGCGGAGGTGACCAGCTTGAAGGTCGAGCCCGGCGGGTAGGTCTGGTTCAGCGCCCGGTTGAGCATCGGCTCGGACGCGTCGGCGTTCAGCGCGGCCCACGCGTCCCGGACGGCGGCGGTGTCGTGCGAGGCCAGGAGGTTGGGGTCGTAGGACGGCTTGGAGACCAGCGCGAGGATCGCCCCGGTGCTCGGGTCGATCGCGACGACGGCGCCGGTCTGGTCGCCCAGGGCGTCCCACGCGGCCTGCTGGACCTTGGGGTCGAGGGTCAGCTCGACCGAGGCCCCCTTGGGCTGGCGGCCGGTGATGAGGTCCTGGATCCGGGTGTAGAACAGCGAGCCGGCCGTGCCGTTGAGCGCGGTGTTCATGGCCTTCTCGATGCCGCTGCGCCCGTAGATCACCGAGTAGAAGCCGGTGGCCGGTGCGTACATGGGCCCGTCGGCGTACTGCCGCAGGTACCCGAACGAGTCGTCCACCGGTGTCGAGGACGCGACCGCCGTCCCACCGACCACGATCGGGCCGCGGTCGGTGTCGAACTCGCGGTAGAGCGTTCGGACGTTGCGGTTGTCGTTGTTCAGGGCGGAGGCCTGGAAGAACTGGACCCAGGTGGCCCCGCCCATCAGGACGACGAACATCGCGATCACGACGGTCGCGAGCCGGCGCAGCGGGGTGTTCATCGCTCGCCCTCGCCCTCGCCCTCGTCCTCGCCCTGGGTCGAGGTCCGCACCACGATCCGCTCGGTGAGCTGGTCGTCGGTGACCGTTCGGCCCGGCCTGGGCTCGGGCGCGGCCGGCGCCTGCTCGGCCGGCGGCGCCGGGCGACGTGCGGAGTCAGAGATCCGCAGGAGGAGGGCGACGATCACCCAGTTGGCCAGCAGGGACGAGCCGCCGTACGCCAGGAACGGCATGGTCAGGCCGGTCAGCGGGATCAGCCGGGTCACGCCGCCCACCACCACGAAGCACTGGAACGCGACGGTGAACGCCATACCCCCGGCGAACAGCTTGCCGAACCCGTCGCGCACGCCGATCGCCGTGCGCATGCCCCGCTGGGTCATCACGAGGTAGACCACCAGGATCGCCATCAGGCCGGTCAGCCCGAGCTCCTCACCGATCGAGGCGACGATGAAGTCGGACTCGGCGAACGGCACGAGGTCCGGGCGGCCCTGCCCCAGCCCGGTGCCGAACAGCCCGCCGCTGGCCAGCCCGAACAGCCCGCGCACCAGCTGGCCCGAGCCGCCGGGCGAGGCGTTGAAGACGGAGTTGTCGAACGCGTGCAACCACGCCGTGAACCTCGCCGCGACGTGGCCGAACAGGGAGGCCGCCAGGGCGGCGCCGCCGGCGAACAGCGCGAGACCGATGACCACCCAGCTCTTGCGCTCGGTCGCCAGGTAGAGCATCGCGACGAACAGCCCGAAGAACAGCAGCGAGGTGCCCAGGTCGCGCTCGAACACCAGCACGGCCAGGGACACCAGCCATGCGAGCAGGATCGGCCCGAGGTCGCGGATCCGCGGCAGCTGGAGCCCGAGCACCTTCGGCCCGGCCAGCGCCAGCGTCTCGCGGTTGGTCACCAGGTAGCCCGCGAAGAACACCGCGAGCGCGATCTTGCCGACTTCTGCGGGTTGGAAGGAGCTGCCGAACAGCCGGATCCAGATCCGGGCGCCGTTGATCTCGGTGCCCAGTCCGGGAACGAGCGGCAGAACCATGAGCGCGAGCCCGACGACCATCGCGGTGTACGTGTAGCGGCGCAGCGTGCGGTGATCACGCAGCCCGATCAGGACGAGCGCCGCGAACACCATGCCGAGCGCCGTCCAGCCCAGCTGGCGGTCGGCGAAGCCGGCGAACTTGTCCCGCGCCGCGTAGGCGATGTCGATCCGGTGGATCACTGCCAGGCCGAGGCCGTTGAGCGCCACCGTGGCCGGGAGCAGCACCTGGTCGGCCCACGGCGCGCGCCAGCGCAGCACGACGTGCATCCCGACGGCGAGCGCGATGAGCACGCCCGCCTGGCGCGGCAGCTCGGCCGGCAGTCGGCCGGCCGTGGCCAGGCCGACGAGCGCGTACGCGCCGATCCCGACGGTCAGCGCGAGCGCGAGCAGCCCGAGCTCGCCCCACCGTCCGGGGCGCACCTCGTGCGCGGCGACGGTGGCCATCAGGGCGCCTCCGCCCTGATCCAGGGCGCGGTCGGCGCCCTCACGGGACCGTCGCCTCGCGCTCGCGATCGGCGACCCACCGCTGGGCCTGCGCCAGGCTGGACATCTGCACGGTCTCGTTGACGCGGTCCTGCATGAACGCCGGCAGGTCGGTGATCGCCAGGTCGGACGTCTGGACCACGTGGGACAGCTCGAGCGGTCCGATGGTCTGGTCGATGCCCTGGAAGATCGCGACGTAGCCGCCGGAGACCCCGACGTAGTACTGGTCCTGGGTCCACAGCCAGCCCCAACGCCCGCCGGCGACCAGGCCGCTCAGCACCGCCACGACCACGAGCGTCCACACCACCCGGCGCAGCACTCGACGCGGCGGTGGCTCGTCCTCGTCCAGCGGCTCGGACGGCGGGCGGGTCGAGGCGGCGTGCTCGGCGGCGCGGGCCGCGGCTCCGCTGCCGCCGCGGGTGGGACGGTGACGGTCGGTGGCCGCGGAGCCCACGACCTGCGAGCCCGTGGGTGGGGCAGAGCCGTCGGGCAGGTCGTCGACGTCGACCACGTCGCTGACCACGACCGTGACGTTGTCAGGGGCGCCGCCGCGCAGGGCGAGCTGGACCAGCTGGTCGGCGCACGCGCCGACGTCCGCGTAGCCGGCCAGGGTCTCGGCGATGGTGTCGCGGCTGACCACGCCGGACAGGCCGTCGGAGCACAGCAGCCAACGGTCGCCCGCGCGCGCCTCGCGCACCGACACGTCGGGCAGGATCTCCATGTCGAAGTCGCCCAGCACGCGCAGCAGCACCGAGCGGTGCGGGTGGTGCTCGGCCTCCTCGGCGGTGATCTTGCCGGTGTTGACCAGGTGCTGGACGAACGAGTGGTCGCTGGTGACCTGGGTGAGCTCGCCGTCGCGCAGCAGGTAGGCGCGCGAGTCCCCGATGTGCGCCATCGCGAGCTTGTTGCCGGCCCGCAGCAGCGCGGTCACCGTGGTGCCCAGGCCGGCCAGCTCGGGGTTCTCCTCGGCGCGGGCCAGCAGCTCGGCGTGCGCGTCACCCAGCGCCCTGCCGAGCTCGTCCAGCGCGTCGTCCGGACCGTGCGCCTCGTCGTCGAGCGGAGCCAGGTGCGCCACCGCGACCGAGGACGCGACGTCGCCGCCCGCGTGCCCGCCCATCCCGTCCGCGACGACCAGGAGGTGGGGCCCGGCGTACGCCGAGTCCTGGTTGTTCGACCGCACGAGCCCGACGTCGGACCGGGCGGCGTACCGAAGCGCGACCGTCATCGCCTCACCCGGTTCACCGCTGGAGCTCCAGCGTCGACTGGCCCACGCGCAGCTGGGAGCCCGGACCCACGGCGGTGGGCTCGGTGATGCGCTCGCGGCCCACGAAGGTGCCGTTGGTCGATCCGAGGTCCTCGACGAACCACTGGCCGGCGTGCTCGTACAGCCGCGCGTGGCGCTGGGAGGAGTAGTCGTCGTCGAGCACGAGCGTGCACGACGGCGCGCGGCCGATCATCACCGCGGCGCCCGCCGTCAGGGGCACGGTGGTGCCGCGCAGCGGGCCGCTGGTCACCACTAGGCGACGTACCACGACCGGCTCGGGCGCGGCGGGCACCGGGGCCGGCGGCCTGGGCTCGGGCCGCTTGGTGGGGGCGGGCTCGGCCGCCTTGGCCCGCATCCGCCGCTGGACCACCCGCGTGCCGTACAGGTCGCGGCGCAGCACCCCGATCGCGGCGAGCACGAACAGCCACAGCAGCAGCAGGTAGCCCAGCCGCAGCAGGGTGACGGTCAGCTCGCTCATGGGCCGGCCTCACCCGTCCTCGTCGTCGTCGGCCCCCGACCAGAACAGGATCTGGGTCCGGCCGATGGTCAGCGTGTTCCCGTCCACGAGCGTGGCGGCAGGGACCAGGTGACCCTCGACGTACGTGCCGTTCGTCGACCCGAGGTCCGAGGCGATCACGCCGTCGGCGGTGACCCGGATCTCCAGGTGCCGCCGGGAGATCCCGGGGTCGTCGACGATGATGTCGGCGTCGCTGCCGCGCCCGATCACGGTCACCGGGCCGGTCAGCAGGTAGCGCTGGCCGTCGATGTCCACCATCGGGTGACGCGCGCTGGACGCAGAGGTCGCCGGGGCCACCGCGCCCCGCACCGTGGAGCTGCGCACCAGGAACCGGCCGGCCTCCAGATCCTCGCTCCCGACGAACGCGACGGTCACCGGCCCCACGAACGCGTACCGCTGCTTGCTGGCGTGCTCGGTCACGGTGGTGGCCAGCTCGTCGGCGAGGGTGTCGGCGCCCCAGGCCTCGACCTTGGCGAGGTCGTCCTCGGCGAGCTCGACGGTGAACTCGTTGGGGACCACGGTGCGGTCCCGACCGACGATGGCGGCGCGGTCGTCGAGCTCGCGGCGCAGCGCACTGGCGAGCTCGACCGGCTTGAGGTCGCCGCGGGAGGCCTTGGCGAACGCCGAGTTCACGGCGCGCTCGACGCCCTTCTCGAACTTGTCGAGGATGCCCATGCCACCTCCTCCGCGCCTGCGTGCCGGTGGGTGCTCCGGACCGAGGCGCCGCGCGCCGGGCAGCGCGTGACGGGGACGGTCCCGGAAGTCCCCGCACGATCGTATCCGCCGGTTGGAGGCGTACCCGACAGTCGCGGGGCGCGCCGCGCCGACGGTCGGCCCGGCGGGTCGCTGCTACCCGGGCCCGGTGACCCTTGGCCCGTCCTCCGCCGCAGGTGCGCCCTGGTCGGCGATCGCGGCGGTCAGGCACGCCGCGCCGTACGTGGCGAGCGACTGCAGGTACAGCACGAGAAGCACCCCGATCGGCACCGCCAGCGCGCCGTACTGCGGCTTGTCGATCGTCACTCCGACGAGCACTGCCATCAGGGTCTTGAGGATCTCGATCGCGACACCGCCGAGGCCGGCGCCCACCGCGCGTGCGACCCGGGACGGCCGGATCCCCGCGAGGTGGCCCAGGAGGAGGTAGAGGACGAGGGCGTTGACCACGACGGTGAGCACGCCCGACCCGACGTTGAGCAGGATGCCGGGCCCGTGCCACTCGATGCCGCCGACCTGCAGGAGTCGCTCGGCCACGTTAGCCGTGACCGTCGAGGCCACGTAGGACAGCAGCACGAGCGGCAGCAGCGCGATCAGCCAGCCGAGCGCCCGCACCCGGGCCAGGACGATGTTGCGGGGGGGGGGCGGCGTCGGGCGCGGCGGCGGGTCGACGACCTGTCCGGGCACGGGGAGCAGGGCCGTGGAGAAGGACATGACTGCCTCCCGCGGTGGATCGAGGTGCTCTCGCCGGGTCCCGGCGTCACGTACTGCGAGGGCTGACCGGGCCGAGGTGCTGGGCCTCGAACCGGTCGAGCGGCATGGGCCTGCCGAGCAGGAAGCCCTGGGCGAGCTCGCAGCCGTGAGCCGCGAGGAACTCGAGCTGCGCCGACGTCTCGATGCCCTCGGCGACGGTGCGCAGCCCGAGGCTGCGGGCCAGCGCGACGAGCGCCTTGAGCAGCTCGTCGTGCTCCGTCCCGGTGCCGATGTCGCGGACGAAGCTCCGGTCGATCTTCAGGACGTCCAGAGGGAACCGGGTGAGGTAGTGCAACGCCGAGTAGCCGGTGCCGAAGTCGTCGAGCGCGATCCGGACCCCCCGGGATCGAAGGTGCGCCATGGCTGACTGCACCGCGTCGGAGTCCTCCAGGAGCAGGTTCTCCGTGATCTCGGCGACGAGTGCCGTCGGTGCGCACCCGTTCGCGTCGAGCGCGTCGTCGACCGCGGCGCCGACGTCGTCGAGCAGGAACTGGCGGGTGGAGAGGTTGACCGTGACGGCCACTGTGTCGTCCTCGGCGCGACCCCGGTTCCATCGCGCGGCGGCCGCCGTCGCCTGGTTCAGCACCCAACGCCCGATCCGGACGATCGCGCCGGTCTCCTCGGCGATCGGGATGAACTCCGCCGGACCGACCGGGCCGAGCGTGGGGTGCTGCCATCGAAGCAGCGCCTCGGCTGCGTGGAGCCGGCGCGGGGACCCGATCCGGAACACCGGCTGGACGTGCATCCGGAGCTGGGAGGTCACGTCCGGGTCGTCGAGCGCACGTTCGATCGACGACCGGCGCTGGAGGGCGGTGCCGAGCTCCGGGCGGAAGTACTCGACCCTGCCGCGACCGGCGCGTTTGGCCTGGTACATCGCCATGTCGGCGTGCGTGACCAGGGTCTCGATGGTCTCGCCGTCCTCCGGGTACACGGCCACGCCGATGCTGGCACTGGTCCGTGCCGCGGCGCCCACGTGCAGCTGCATGAGCGCCTGCTGGACCTTGTCCGCGAGGGTCACCAGGTCGCGCGGGGCGTGGAGATCCCCGATGACGATCGTGAACTCGTCGCCACCCAGCCGGACGAACAGGTCGTAGGACCTCAGGCGGGAGCTGACCCGGTCGGCGATGTCGCGCAGCACCTGGTCGCCGCCGGCGTGCCCCAAAGTGTCGTTGATGGCCTTGAACCCGTCGAGGTCGAGCAGAAGCACGGCCGCGTGTCGTCCCGTGCGGCTCGCGGCCTCGAGCATCCCGGGCGCGCGGTCGTAGAGCGCGTTGCTGTTCGGCAGGCCGGTGAGCAGGTCGGTGCGAGCCATCCGCTCCAGCTCGTCACGGTGATGCACGCTCTCGGTGATGTCCCGACCCACGCCCAGGACGCTGACCAGCGCGCCTCCCTCGTCGCGCTCGGGAACGCACAGGATCTCGTGGACGTGCTCCAGACCGTCCTCCAGGTCGACGAACCGCTGCTCGAGGAGCTCCGCCGGGCCACCGGCGATGACCCGTGCCACGGCTTGTGACGCAGTGTCGAAGCGCCCTGGGCCCACCCCGCCGATGCTGCGCCCGTAGACCTGGTCGGCCGACAGGCCCAGCACACCGAGCATCCGCGGGTTGGCGTAGACGAACCGGCCGTGGGTGTCCCAGCGGGCGATCTGGTCGCCCGCGTTCTCGGCGAGGGTGCGGAACTCCCGCTCCCGCTCGACCGCCGCCTGACGGGCCTCGACCAGGTCGGACACGTCACGGCCGATGGCGAGGGCACCGGTGATCGCGCCGTCGGCGCCGCGCTCGGCGTGGATCAGCACGCTGTGGGTGGCCCGGACGCCGTCGGGACGCAGCACCGTGACCTCGACCCTGCTCTGGGCGCCCGTGCGCAGGGTTTCCATGAGGAGGCGCTCGTACTCCTCCGCCCCGGTCATGCCGGCCGGACCGGCCTCGGCGGGCCGCTTGCCCAGCATCCCGTCGACGGTCGTGTTGACCCTCTGCTCGAACGCGGGGTTGCAGTAGGTGGCGTACCCGTCCAGGTCGTAGCGGATGATGTTGTCCGGGGAGTTCTCGGCGAGGGTGCGGAACTCGGCCTCCCGGTCGCGCAACGATCGCTCGGCCTCCCGGAACTGCGTGACGTCACGTGCGGTGAGCAGGATCAGGGTGGGTCCCCCGTCCGGGTCCCGTTCGGCTCGGGCGCGGAACACGTGGCGCCGCTCCGCGGCGGTGTCCGCCGGGTGCCAGGCGAACTCGTCGTCGGCCACGTCCTGGCCGGGCCGGTCCCGCACAGCGGCGGCGAGCGAGGCGACCGCCTCCGTGGCCTCGCCGAACGGACGGAGGTCCGCGAGCGCCTTACCGGCGCACGTGGCCGGGGAGCACCCGGTCGCTGCGGTGAAGGCCACGTTCGCGTAGAGCAGGCGCAGGTCGGCGTCCAGGCAGGCGAACGGGTCCGGTGACGCGTCGAGCCAGGCGGTGGCGCGTGCCGCCAACCCTGACTGCCCCCACAAGTCCTCGCGAGCATCCACGGCGACACGCTCCGATCCGGCCCGGTGTCTCACCCGCGAACCTAGCGCGCCGGGGCCCCGTCAGCGGTGAACCCGGGGCCCGCGGACTGCGGAGCGGCACAGAGATCCGGGTGTTCTGGGCGAACAGGGCAGCGGCGGTCGACGGAAGGTCTGGGGACGAGAAAGAGTCGGAGACCCTGGGGTCCCCGACTCGTTGTCGACCTGGGAGATCTCCCAGGATTCAGTGCGCGAGGGGGGACTTGAACCCCCACGCCCTTGCGGGCACTGGCACCTGAAGCCAGCGCGTCTGCCATTTCGCCACTCGCGCGCGAGCCAGAAGGCTAGCACGCAGCCGGGCCGCCTCCGAACCTGCCTGCCACGGTCCACCCGTCTCCCGCTACAGCCAGCCGTTGCGCCGGAATGCGCGGAACAGGACCAGGCAGAACACCGCCGTCAGGCCCATCGTGACCGGGAATCCCCACTCCCAGCTCAGGCCCGGCATGTGCCGGAAGTTCATCCCGAAGACGCCTGCCACCGCGGTGGGGACCAGGCCGATCGCGGCCCACGCGGAGATCTTGCGCATGTCCTCGTTCTGGCGCAGCGTGATGGCGTTCTGCACCACGGTGACCCGGGCGGTGTTCACCTCGAGCACGGCGGTGAGCTGGCGGTCCATGAGGTCGACCGACTCGGCGGCACGCAGCACGTGGTCGTAGACGTCGCGGAAGTGGTGGGTGCTGTCCTCACGCACGTGCGGGGCCTGCGCGGCGACCAGCTGCTCGATCGGCCTGGTCAGCGGTGCGACGGCGCGCTGGAACGCGGCGATCTCGTCCTTGAGCTTGTAGATCCGCTCGGAGTGGTCCGCGTCGTCGGGGCCGAAGACCTCGCCCTCGATCTCGTCGATGTCGCGCTCGAGCTCGCCGACCACCTGCTCGTACTGGTCGACCACCAGGTCCGCCACCCGGTACAGCACCACGGACGGCCCGAAGTCGGGCAGCTCGGTGCCCGGGTCGTCCAGCTCGCGCCGGACGCGCGCCAGTACGTCGCTGGGCCCGTGGCGGACCGTGACCACGAAGTCCGCGCCCAGGAACACCGCCACCTCGGCGACCTCGACCATCTCTTCGCGCTCCAGGTAGCCCACCGGGCGCAGCACCATGAACGTCAGGTCGCCGTACACCTCGAGCTTGGGCCGCTGGTGCGCAGTGACGGCGTCCTCGACGGCGAGCGCCGGCAGGGCCAGCGCGGCGGCGACCTCGCCGATCTGGGCGTCGGTCGGCTGGGCGAGGCCGATCCACAGAAAGCCCCCCGACGAGCGCGCGGTCTGCAGCGCGTCGGCGAGGGTCGTGATGCCGGCCACCCGTCGGCCGTCCGCGTACACGGCCAGGTCGACGACGGCGTCACCGCCGACGCGGCGCGCCGGACCGGTCGAGCTCTGGGGCATGGGCCGAGCCTAGGCGCCCACGGTGCGCGGCGCGCAGGCTCGGCGTCGCCCCCGGGGGCTCGCGGCGCCGCTCAGACCTCGCCGGCGAGGGCGACGAGGGCGTCGATCGTCCGGAGGTTCCGTGCCGTGCCGACCACGCCGAGACTGCGGTGCAGACGGCCGACGTCGAGCGTGGCGCGGCCCATGCCGTGGGCGAAGCTCAGGTGCAGCTCGCGACCGATGACCTGCCACCGGTCCTCGCCGGTCGGCACCTCCGCCGCGGCTGCGAGTCCGTCCGGCGACGGTGCGTCGAGCAGGAAGGACACGTAGGAGTACTTCGGGTCGGCGACCTCGAACGGGTGCGCCGCGACCGCGTCCGCGACCTCGGCCGGCGTCCGCGAGATCACGTCACGTCTGAACCCGAAGGTCCGCTCGACGGCGTCTTCCACCGCTCGATCGAACGCCGCCGGGTCACCCGGAACGTCGAGCACCGCGTTCCCGGAGGCGATGTAGGTGCGCACGTCGGCACCACCGAGGTCGGTGAGGAGCGCGCGCAGCGCGGCCATCGGCAGCGTCGCACCGCCGACGTTCACCGCACGCAGGAGCAGGATCCGGGCGGCCATGCCGACACCCTCGCACGTCCCCCGGACGCCGGCAGCGGGCAGACCTGGCCCCGCGCCCCGTGGGGCCTCGTGCCAGCGGTCGTCCGCCGCTACGTTGCCCCCGGGAGGCGACCATGACGAACGACGTGCCCCGACCCGGCCGGCCTGGTGGTCGTGGGGGCGTGAGCCGATGAGCCCGACCCGGATCGGCGATCTCGACTCGCGCCGCCGCCGCCGTGCCCTGGTCCGCTCGGCCGCGTGGGTCGCGCTCACCTGGCTCGTCCTGTTCGGCGCCTATTTCGCCGCGCCCGACCGGGTGCCGAGGGGCGGGGCGACGGTGGTCGCCACGGTGCTCGGGGCGCTGGTGTTCCTGGTGTCCCTCGGCTGGCAGGTCCGGCGGATCCTGCAGGCCGAGCTGCCGCAGCTGCGGGCAGCCGAGGCCGCCGGCACCCTCACGGCGGTGTTCGTGGTGCTGTTCGCGTCGATCTACTGGGTGATGTCCGCGGTGAACCCGGCGCAGTTCAGCGAGCCGCTGGACCGCGTCTCGGCGCTGTACTTCACGGTCGCGGTGGTCACCACGGTGGGCTTCGGGGACGTCGTGGCCGTCGGCACGGCAGCCCGGGGCCTCGTGACGATCCAGATGATCCTCGACGTCGCCCTGCTCGCCGTGCTCGTCCGGTTGGTGTTCACGCTCGCCAAGGTCTCGCTCGCCAAGGACGAGCCCCGGGACGGCGACGCGTCCGGCTGAGCGGGAGTCAGCCCCAGGCTGCGGCCCGCTGGAGCTCCTCGCGCCGCAGCGCGGCCTCGATCGCCTCGAGCTGGACATCGGTGCACGGAAGGTCGTAGGCGAACCGCACGGCCCTGGTGATGTCGGCGCGGTAGTCGTGACCCAGGGCCGTGAACTCGCCCGGCACCACGACCATCGCGTTCTTGGTGTCGATGGCGGTCTGCAGGAACGTGATCGGGATCGACCACGCGGCTTGGGGCGGGACGGCCGCCGGGCGCCGCTCGCCGAGCCACTCCGGGCTCCGGTAGAGCAGCTCGAGCCCGAACAGCGCGACCCCGTCGTCCTCGTGGGACAGCAGCACGAAGCGCGCCGCCTCGCGTTCGGCGTCGGTCAGGTCGTCGATGTCCTCGGCCCGGGTCAGGCGCAGCACCTCGCCCGGTCGCACGCCGCCGGTCGTGGGGTCGAGCATCTGGCGCGACCAGCCCGACAGGTACGGCGTGCCCAGCCACAGGGCGCGGCTGACGAACAACGAGTGCAGCCCCCTCGTGCCCGAGTGCAGGAACGGGTCCTGGCTGGTGTGCGCACCCAGGCTCTCACCGAAGATCACCACCTTCGGCCGGTCGTCCGGCGCCCGGGCGCCGAGCGCCTCGGCCACCGCCATCCACAGCGCGTGGTTCTGCTGGCGACCGTCGTCCACCCGGTCCAGCGACAGGGGTGAGGGGCGGACCGAGTACTGGAGGGTGAGGGTCGCGCAGTCGCCGCGCGTCAGGTACTCCCAGGCCGAGTTCGCCGTGTAGTTGAGGTACCCGGTGCCGGTGGGTGAGGCGAGCACCAGCAGCGAGCGGTCCAGTGCTCCGGTGCGCTCGAGCTCGGCCATCGCGAGGTCGACCCGCTCGTCCGGGGTGTGCGCGCTGGTCAGGCCGACGTACACCCGGATCGGGTCGGTCACCGGGCCGCCCATCACGTCCTCGATCGAGGCGGCCGGCGTCGCGGTTGACAGATGGCGTCGCGGCTCGCGGGTGAGGGCGTCCCACGCCACGACGCTGCCGGGCCCACCGCTGACCAGCGAGGACGACGGCGGGTCGGTCAGTACCGCGTCGGGGGTGCTGACCGATCGCTCGACCGAGCGGTAGACCCGTGCCCCCACCCCGACCAGGGCGCCACCGATCACGCCGAACGAGACCAGGTGGCTGATCCCCGAGCCGTAGCCCGGCGTCCCGGTGGCCCGCGCGATCACGCGCTCGGCCCCCGCGGCGATCCGACGCTCGCCGGCCGCGATCGCCGCGGCGCCGGTGGCGGCCACGGCGGCCACGCCGAGGGACTTCAGGGTCGGGGCCGTGCGCCTGCCGAGCTCGGCACCCAGCGCCTTGGCGCGCTCGCGGCGCACGTACTGCACCCCGAGCGACAGTGCCGTCCCGGCCGCGATCGCCGCGGGCACCGTGTGCAGCACGCGCGACACGGGGTGCTTCTGACCCTCGAGGTTCGGGATGGCGTCGAGCGCTCCGGACACCAGACCGAAGATCGCTGCGCCCCGCACCCGCCGCGCCCCCGCGTTGGTCAGGGCCCACACGGTGCGGCGGTGCCCGGTGCGCCGCAGCACGGCCTCCGCCGCGAGCGACGCGGCCAGGGCGATGCCGTCGACCGCCAGCGTCGCCCGGGCCGTCGTGCGCAGGTCGGTGTCGCGGCCCACCAGGCGGAGCACACCGCGCGAGGTGCTGAGCACGGCGTCGTGCATGCCGGAGGTCAGCGCGTAGTCCACTGCGGAGGAGACCCCGGTGATCAGGCCCTGGTCGACGGCGCTGCGCGGCTTGAGCAGCGGGACCAGGCTCATCGGCACGGACGCGGCGGCGGCGACGATCCCGGCGCGCTGGCTCGGTGAGAGACGTGAGTAGGCGGCGCCCCAGCGCATGGCATCCCTCGCAGTCGTCAGCGAGCGGCCTTGCCGGTTCGGCGGGCCGCTCGGGGCCACCGTAGTTGGCGCGGCGGACGCCCGTCTCGCGGTGGAGCACGGCGTCAGTCGGCCGGGTCTGCGGGTCCCGGTGTCGCAGGGTCGTCCTGGCCCGGCTCGGCGGCGTCGAGCTCGTCGTCGTGCGCGATGTGGCGCAGCTCGCGCCAGATCAGCACCACGAAGACCGCCGACCCCGCGAACGCGAACCAGAACGGTGCGACCACGCCCCAGCGCTCGGCGAGCCCGCCGCCGACCAACGAGCCGAGAACCAGACCACCGGTGACGCCGACCACGTTGACCGACCCGACCCGGCCCTGGAGCCGGGTCGGCACGGCGCGCTGGCGGACCGTGGCCGACGTGGTGCCCCACACGAACGCGTGCGCCCCGAACACCACGAACACGACCATCGCCACCCACGGTGTACTGGTCAGCGCCAGGCTCAGGTGCGTGAGGGTCTCGATGATCAGGCCGATCCGCATGATCTGGCTCAGGCTCAGGTGTCGGGTCAACCAGCCGTAGGAGCCGGTGCCCATCAGACCGCCGACCGCGGTCGACGTGGTGATCAGCCCGTACCCCACGGCGCCGAGGCCGAGGTGCTCGGTGGCGTACAGCACGAGCACCGACCAGGCGGCACCGAACGTGATGTTGAACGTGAAGATCGTCAGCACCAGGGTGCGTACCGCCGGGTGGTGGATCGTCCACCGGAAGCCCTCGGCGATGTCGTGCCGGATCCGCGTCGCGACGTGCGGGTCGCGGCCGTGCGGCGGCAGCGCGACCTTGGCCACGAGCCCCACCGCCAGCGCACCGAGTGCCGCCTGGGTGCCGAACGGCACCGCAGCGCCGATCGCGAACAGCGCCGCCCCGATGGGCGGCCCGACCATCTGGTTGAGCGTGAGGAAGCCGGTCTGGATGCGCTGGTTGCCCACCGCGAGGTCCCGCCGCGGGACGACCATCGGCAGCATCGTGGCCTGGGCGTTGTCGGCGAAGACCTCGGCGGTGCCGAGCACGAACATCGTGGCGAGCACCAACCCGATCGACACGTGCCCGGACAGGATCGTGGCGGTCAGCACCACCAGAACGCCGATCCGCGCGCTGTCCACGAGCACCACGAGCCGCCGTCGGTCGCGCCGGTCGGTGATCGCGCCGGCGAGCAGTCCGAACACCATCGGCGGCAGCCACTGGAGGGTGGTGGCCAGCGCGACCAGGAACGGGCTGGGCGTCAGGGAGGCCACCAGCAGCGGCCCGGCCGCGAGCGCGATCCCGTCGCCGAGGTTGGACACCCACGAGGACGCGACGAGCCACCGGAACGGCTGCCCGAGCCGTGCGGGCAGCGCGAGGTCCAGCAGCCGGTGCACCGCCGGATGCTATCCACCCGGCGGGAGGGCGGGGAGGCGGAGGGGGCGGGCTACGTGCTCGCCGCGGGCTCCGTGCCGTCCCAGGCCCGGGGTCCCACGTCGGGTACGCGGCGCTCGTAGTCGGTCAGCAGCGGCGAGGAGATCAGGAAGTCGGCGGTGGCGAGGTTGGTCGCGGTCGGGACGTTCCACACGGTGCTCAGGCGCAGCAGCGCCTTGACGTCCGGGTCGTGGGGCTGGGCCTCGAGCGGGTCCCAGAAGAAGATCAGCATGTCGATCACGCCTTCGGCGATCTTCGCGCCGATCTGCTGGTCGCCCCCCACCGGCCCGGACAGGAACCGGTGCACCGGCAGCCCGAGCTCGTAGGTGAGCATGGTCCCGGTCGTGCCGGTGGCGTACAGGTGGTGGCCGGCCAGCGTGCCGCGGTTGTGCTCGGCCCAGCGCAGCAGCTCGACCTTCATGTTGTCGTGGGCGACGAGCGCGACGTGACGTGTCGTCGTAGCATTCATGGGATGAATTGTGACAGGTGTTCGCGTCGTAGCGGCGTCGGTCGTGTGAACCTTCGGTGTCGGCCTCGGGTGAAGGCGTGTGCGGCCCGGGGTCAGGTGCCGGCGATCGCGGACCTGAGCGCCGGGGCCGGTGCGGTCGACCGCCGCATCACCAGGTCGGGGGTGAACAGGTGCTCGCGCCGCGGCGAGGGCGTCCCGCCGATCTCCTCGAGCAACGCGCGCACGGCGGCTGCGGACATCCCCGCGACGTCCTGGCGGATGGTGGTCAGCGGCGGGTCGGCGAACTGCGCGATCATGCCGTCGTCCGAGCCGATCACCGACACGTCCTGGGGTACCTGCAGGCCGCGCTGGCGAGCGGCGCGCACCACGCCGAGCGCCATGACGTCCGAGCCGCACAGGACGCCGGTGACCTGGGCGTCCAGCAGCGCGTGCGCCGCTGCGGCGCCGCCCTCCACGGTGTACTGGGTGTGCTCGACGACCCCCGTCACGCCGGGGTGCCGCGCCACCGCGTCCACGAAGGCCGCGTTGCGTCGGCTGGCGGGCGTGTAGCGCGACGGTCCGACCGCGAGACCCAGACGGGTGTGCCCGAGCTGGGTCAGGTGCTCGACGCCGAGCTCGACGGCGGCGCGGTCGTCCTGCGACAGGCTCGGCGCGTCCACCTCGGGCTGGTGGCCGTTGATCAGCACGATCGGGATGCCGCTGCGGCGCAGGCGCGCGTAGCGCTCGGTGTCCGACTCGGTGATCGCGTGGACGCCCGAGACGAAGATGATCCCCGACGTGCCCTGCTCGAGGAGCATCTCGACGTACTCGTCCTCGTGCAGCCCGCCAGGGGTCTGGGTGCACAGCACCGGGGTGTAGCCGTGCTTGGCCAGCGCCGTCTCGATGGCCTGGGCGAACAACGGGAACACGGGGTTGGTCAGCTCCGGCACCACGAGCCCCACCAGGCCGGTGGTCTTGCGGCGCAGCCTGGCCGGTCGCTCGTATCCGAGCACGTCGATCGCAGTCAGGACCTTCTCGCGCGTCGCCTCGGCCACCGGCTTCTCGTTGAGCACGCGTGAGACCGTCGCCTCGCTCACGCCGGCGCGCTGGGCGATGTCGACCAACCTCAGTCTCACGGGCAGTGATAGTAGTGGCCGAATCGTGACAATGAAAGTTCTTGCAGGAAATGTAAGGGCTTGCTACCTTCACACCACTGCCGCCGCCGCCAGGGCTCCTCTCGTCGATGGACGCCGGACGGCGCAAACGAACGACGATGGAGGAAACCCATGCGTAGGATCCCTCGCGGGCTGGCTGTGGCCGTAGGCGCCAGCCTGCTGCTCGCGGCGTGCTCGTCGGGCACGACGCCCCCCGCGGAGAGCAGCTCGTCCGCCACCGAGGCCAGCCCGTCCGAGTCGGCGACCGACGCCGCCCCGGTCCGTGGCAACGAGGACCTCGTCATCTGGACCGACGACACCCACCTCGCGGCCATGCAGGCCGTGGCCGACACGTACGCCAAGGCGAACAGCATCACCGTCGGCGTCCAGGCGGTCACCGACACCCGTGCGGCCTTCATCACCGCCAACCAGGCCGGCAACGGCCCCGACGTGCTCGTGGGCGCGCACGACTGGATCGGCCAGCTGGTCCAGAACGGTGCGATCGACCCGCTCCAGCTCTCGCCGGACCAGGTGTCGGCCTACTCGCCGACCGCGATCCGCGCCGTGACCTACGACTCCCAGCTGTACGGACTGCCGTACGGCGTGGAGTCCCTCGCGCTGTTCTGCAACAAGTCGGTGGTCGGCGACACCAAGTTCGCGACCCTCGACGACGCGATCGCCGCAGGCCAGAAGGCCCTCGACGCGGGCACTGTCGAGTCGGCGCTCAACGTGCCGGTGGGCGAGAACGGTGACGCGTACCACATGGAGCCGCTGTTCACCTCCGCCGGTGGCTACCTGTTCGGCAAGGACGCCGACGGCAACTACAACCCCGACGACCTCGGCCTCGACTCGGCCGGCGGGCTCGCCGCGGCGGCCAAGATCGGTCAGCTGGGCGAGAAGGGCTCCAACGTCCTGCGCCGCTCCATCTCCGGTGACAACAACATCTCCCTGTTCGCCGAGGGCAAGGCCGCCTGCATGATCTCCGGACCGTGGGCGCTCAACGACGTCCGCGCGGGCCTGGGTGCCGACGGCTACACCCTCCAGCCGATCCCCGGCTTCGCCGGCATGGGCCCGGCCCAGCCGTTCATGGGCGCGCAGGCCTTCTACGTCGCCTCCAACGGCAAGAACAAGGCCTTCGCCCAGGACTTCATCGCCAACGGCGTCAACACCGTCGACTCGATGACCACCCTGTACAAGATGGCGAACCTGCCGCCGGCCATGACCGCGGTCCGCGACTCGATCGCCCAGGACAACCCCGACTTCGCGGTCATCGCGGCCGCTGCCGAGTCGGCCGACCCGATGCCGGCGATCCCGGCGATGGCCGAGGTCTGGCAGCCGCTCGGTGTCGCCTACGCCGACATCGTGTCCGGTGCGGACCCGACCAAGTCGATGCAGGACGCCGCGAACGCGATCCGCACGGCGATCGCGGGCTCCTGAGCCCGGAGGTCACCCGGTGAGGTGACCGTCGGACGACCCTCTCCGGGATCGTCCGACAGGACGGCGGCGGGGGTCCGGGCACGATGATGCTCGGACCCCCCGGCCCGCCGGAGGATCGGTGGGGTCGCTGGACCTCGCGCAGCGTGGCGCTCGTCGGCCGGGGCGCACCGCGACACCGTCCGAGGCCGTAGCTCGAGGGAGCCCCGCCGTGTCCCACACCACCCAGTCCGACCCGCCGCGCCGCGCCACGCGCGGCGGGACCGGAACCACCAAGATCCTGCCGCTGCTCGTCAAGGTCCTCGGCATCGGGCTCATCGCCGCCCTCGCGGTGATGGTCACCCCGGCCTTGGTCGCCCAGGAGCAGTGGGGCTTCCTCGCCGTGTTCTGGGGCGTCGTCGCACTGCTGCTGGCGGTCTACGCGACCAAGCGCGCCATCCCGGCCAAGTACCTGCTGCCCGGGGTGCTCTTCCTGTCGCTGCTGGTGGTCTACCCGATCCTGATGACCTTCCAGCTCTCGACCACCAACTACGGCGACGGCACGCGCACCTCCAAGGAGGTGACGGTCAACAAGATCATCGCGTCGGCCGCCTTCCAGGCCGACAACGCACGGCGGTTCACCCTGGCCGTCGGCACCGAGGGCACCGTGGCCGCCGGGCCGTACACGTTCTTCCTGGTCGACCAGTCCACCGGGGACGCCTTCGCAGGCACCGAGGACGGGGTGACCGACCTGCCGGCAGACGCCACCGTCACCGACGGAACGGTCACCGAGGTCCCGGGCTACACGATGCTCACCAAGCAGCAGGTCAACACCCTGAGCCAGACGGGCGGCTCGCTCGAGGGTTTCACGGTGCCGACCGGCGACAACACGGTGATCGTCGCCCAGGGCTTCCAGGCGATCGAGCTGACCAGCCCGTTGGTCTACGACCAGAAGGCCGACACGTTCACCGACACCCGCACCGGCACCGTCTACACCCCCGTGCGGTCGGGCGACCGGTCCTACTTCGCCGACTCCGAGGGCAACCGACTGTCCAGCCAGTCCTGGGGCGAGAGCGTCGGCTTCGACAACTACAAGCGGGTCTTCACCGACCCGAGGATCAGCAAGAACTTCCTGGGGATCTTCGCCTGGACCGCGCTGTTCGCGGTCGGCTCGGTCGGACTGACGTTCCTGCTGGGCCTCGTGCTCGCGGTGGTCCTCAACGAGTCCCGGATGCGCGGGCAGAAGGTGTACCGCTCGATCCTGCTCCTGCCCTACGCGATCCCGGGCTTCATCTCCCTGATGGTCTGGTCGAGCTTCTACAACACCGACTTCGGCCTCATCAACCAGCTGCTCGGCACGCACGTCAACTGGCTGGGATCGACGGCCCTTGCCCGGGCAGCCGTGCTGCTGACCAACCTGTGGATGGGCTTCCCCTACATGTTCCTGGTCGCCACCGGCGCGCTCCAGGCGGTGCCGTCCGAGCTCAAGGAAGCAGCCTCGATCGACGGCGCGAGCGGGTTCATGCACTTCCGCAAGATCACGTTCCCGCTGGTGCTGGTGTCCGTCGCGCCGCTGCTGGTCGCCTCGTTCGCGTTCAACTTCAACAACTTCAACGCGATCCAGCTGCTGACCGAGGGCGGTCCGTTCAGCGCGTCCGACCCGACGGCCGGCGGCACGGACATCCTCATCAGCTACACCTACCGCCTGGCGTTCGGCACGAGCGCCCAGCAGATCGGGTTCGCCTCGGCGATCTCGGTGATCCTGTTCATCCTCACCGGGGTGCTGGCCGCCATCCAGTTCCGCGGTACCCGAGTGCTGGAGGACGTGAACTGACATGAGTGCCACGACCCAGACCACGTCCGACACCCTGCCCGCCGCGGGCGGCCCGCCGCTGCGCCGCGACCCGAACGACACGAACCTGCACGGCGCGCGCTGGTGGCGCGAGATCGGCTGGCGCCACATCGTCGGCGTGGTCGCCATCGTCTACGCGTTGATCCCGATCCTGTACGTGGTGTCGGCGTCGTTCAACCCGATCGGATCGGTGTCCGCGACCAACCTGATCCCGACGCAGTTCTCCCTGACGCACTACGAGTCGCTGTTCAACAACCCGAACCGCCCGTACGCCCGGTGGTACCTCAACACGATCGTCGTCGCCGTGGTGGTCGTCACCGCACAGGTGTTCTTCAGCGCGCTGGCCGCGTACGCGTTCTCCCGGTTCCGGTTCCGCGGACGCCGCGGCGGGCTGCTGACCCTGCTGCTGATCCAGATGTTCCCGCAGTTCCTCGCGGTGGTCGCGCTCTTCCAGCTGTTCAGCTCGGTGGGCAAGGTGTTCCCGGCGTTCGGGCTGGACACGCTGGCCGGGTACATCCTGCTCCTGCTCGGCGGCGCGCTCGGTCAGGTGTGGCTGATCAAGGGCTTCTTCGACTCGGTGCCCAAGGACCTGGACGAGGCCGCCAAGATCGACGGCGCCGGCCACGCGCAGGTCTACTTCCAGATCATCCTGCCGTTGGTGCGCCCGATCCTGGCCGTGACCGGGCTGATCGCGTTCGTGTCGGTGATCGGGGAGTTCCTGCTCGCCTCGATCTTCCTGCGCCAGACCGCGGTCAAGACCCTCGCAGTGGGCATGTACACCGTCCTGGACGGCGACCGGTCGAACAACCTGGGCTGGTTCGCCGCCGCGGCGGTGCTGGCCTCGATCCCGGTCGTCCTGCTGTTCCAGTACCTCCAGAAGTACATCGTCGGCGGCATCACCGCGGGGGCCGTCAAGGGATGAGCGAGGCGCAGCTCTGGGCCCAGCCGCACCACGACGGGTCCGCCCGGTACCTCGAGGAGGGCGCGGACGGCGCCGTCGCGCGGGTGTTCGTGCCGCACACGGCCGAGCGCTCCGGGGCAGATCGGCAGGTCGCGCTGCGCCGGGTGCGCGACGCCGAGCCGGCCTGGACGGCGGCGGAGGTCGAGCGGACCGACGAGTCCGGTGCGTGGTGGCGGGTCGAGGTCCCGGCCGACGGGGAGGTGACCCGCTACCGGTTCCTGATCGGCGGCGGTGGCGCCCGCGGCGGCTACACCTGGCTCAACGCGGCCGGCACGCACGGCCACGACGTCACCGACGCGCACGACTTCCGGCTGATCGGCCACGACGGCCCGCCGGACTGGGTGGCCGACCAGCTGGTCTACCAGGTGTTCCCGGACCGCTTCGCGCGCGGCGACGCGGACCGCGCCACGCCGGACTGGGCCGAGCCGGCCGACTGGGACGACCCGGTGGTGTGGCAGGGCCCGCACAGCCCGGTCCAGTGGTACGGCGGCGACCTGGACGGCATCGCTGCCCACCTGGACCACCTCGAGCGGCTGAGCGCGTCGCTGCTCTACGTCACCCCGGTGTTCGAGGGGCGCTCCGCGCACCGCTACGACGCGGTCACGTTCGACCGGGTGGACCCTGCGCTCGGCGGTGACCCGGCGTGGCGCCGGCTCATCGACGCCGCGCACGGGCGGGGCATCCGGATCGTCGGGGACCTCACCCTCAACCACACGGGCGTCGGGCACGAGTGGTTCCGCAGGGCCCAGGCCGACGCGACCGGTCCCGAGGCCGGCTACTACTACTTCGACCACCACCCGGACGAGTACCAGGCCTGGTGGGGCATCAAGAGCCTGCCCAAGCTGGACCACCGCAACGCGGACCTCGCGCGCCGGCTGTACGACGGCGACGCGTCGGTGGTCGCGCGCGGGATCCGCGACGGGCTGGACGGCTGGCGCATCGACGTGGCCAACATGACCGGGCGGCTCGGCACGATCGACCTGACCCACCAGGTGGCGCGGGCGGTCCGCCGGACCATGGCCGAGGTGGCCGCCGCCTCGGGGACCCAGCCTGGATGGCTGCTCGCCGAGCACGGCCATGACGCCACCGAGGACCTGGCCGGGGACGGCTGGCACGGCACGATGGACTACAACGGCTTCACCCGGCCGGTCTGGGCCTGGCTGAACGGCGGCTCGGAGGCCGGTCCCGGCCTGCCGCACGGGCTGCCCTTCCTCGGCGCGCCCGTGGCGGTCCCTCTGCTCGGCGGCGGCGCGGTGGCGGCCACCGTCCGGCAGGTGCACGCGGCGATGGGCTGGCGGGCCTGGACCGCGTCGACGACGCACCTGGACACCCACGACACGCCGCGGTTCCGCACCGTCACCGGCGGCGGCACCGACGGCCGGGCGGACCGTGCCGGGCACGGGCGCGACCGCCACCTGCTGGGCCTCGCCCTGCAGATGACCCAGCCCGGGGTGCCCACGGTGTACGCCGGGGACGAGCTGGGCCTGACCGGCGTCAACGGCGAGCACTCGCGTACCCCGTTCCCGTGGACCCGCCCCGAGGAGTGGGACACCGCGACGTTCGAGGCGTACCTGCGCTGGACCGGCCTGCGCCGGGACCACGTCGCGCTGCGCCGCGGCGGGCTGAGGTGGCTCGCGACCGGCCCGGAGCACCTGACCTACCTGCGCGAGCACGCCGACGAGCGGCTCCTGGTGCATGTGGTGCGCGGCCGGCACGACCCGGTGCATGTGCCGCTCGCCGCCCTCGCCCTCGCGGGCGTCGGGGACGTGGCCACACTGGCCGGCGAGCCGGTGCGCGCCCGCGAAGGCGCGGCGGTGCTGCCCGCCGACGGGCCCGGAGCCCACCTGTACGCCCTGCCCCCGACCGGAGGACCGGCATGACCCACGCGCCGCGGCGCCGCGACGTCCACCTCACCCACCCGGTGTGGAGCCGGGACGCAGCGATCTACCAGATCAACACCCGCCAGTTCACCGCCGACGGCACCTTCGAGGCCGCCGCGCGCGAGCTGTCCCGGCTCGCCGGGCTCGGGGTGCGCATCCTGTGGCTCATGCCGATCCACGAGATCGGTGCCAAGAACCGCAAGGGCGCGCTGGGCAGTCCGTACGCGGTGCGCGACTACTACTCGGTCAACCCCGAGCTCGGCACGCTGACCGACCTGCGGGCCTTCGTCGACGCGGCGCACGCCCGCGGCATGTACGTGATCCTGGACTGGGTGGCCAACCACACCGCGTGGGACAACGAGCTCGTCGAGTCCCACCCCGAGTGGTACGCGCGGGACTGGAAGGGCGACCTGACGCCCACCCCGTGGTGGGACTGGGACGACGTGGTCGACCTCGACTTCCACCGACCCGGCGTGCGCTCGTACATGCTGGACGCGATGGCGTACTGGGTGCGCGAGGCCGACGTCGACGGGTTCCGCTGCGACGTCGCCGGGTTCGTGCCCACCGACTTCTGGGAGTCCGTCCGGGCCGAGCTCGAGCGGATCAAGCCGGTGTTCATGCTCGCCGAGTGGGAGTCGCGCGAGCTGCACGACCGCGCGTTCGACATGACCTACGCGTGGAGCTGGAACTCCACGATGCACGACATCGCCGCGGGCCGGGCCGACGTCGACGCGCTGCGGATCTACTACGCCTGGAACGAGAAGGCCTACCCGGACGACGCGATGCGCATGCTCTTCGTGTCCAACCACGACAAGAACGCGTGGGAGGGCACCGAGTTCGAGCAGTTCGGCGACGCGCTCGAGGTCGCCGTGGTGCTCAGCGTCGTCAGCGACGGCATGCCGCTGATCTACAACGGCCAGGAGGCCGGCAACGACCGCCGGCTGGACTTCTTCGACCGCGACCCGATCGTGTGGCGTGAGCACCCCATGGGTGAGCTGTACCGGCGGCTGGTCGCGCTCAAGACGGCCAACCAGGCCCTGTGGAACGGCCGGTGGGGCGGGCGGATGGTCGAGGTGCGCACCGACGCCCCGGACCGGGTGCTGACGTTCGTCCGGCGTGCCGGGGCCGAGGCCGTGCTCGCGGCGGTGAACCTCTCCGCCGAGCCGGTGCGGGTCCGGCTGGGCGAGGGACCCTACGTCGGGCCGTGGACCGAGCTCGACGGAACCGAGGTCACCCTTGCCGAGAGCGCGCAGGTCGAGCTGCCGGCGTGGGGTCACCGGGTGCTGGTCCAGGGGCCCACCGGGGCGTGACCGCGCGGCGCGCGCCCGGGGTCGGTCAGGCCTCCACGGCGCGAGCCGTCTCGAGCGCGTCGGCCAGGCACGTCAGGTAGGTGTCGGACACGTCGGCCGGGTCGAAGCCCGCCTCGGCCACCGCGTCGGTCTCGTGCCTCTCGTGAGCCACGACCGCTCGCAGCGCCGGGCCCAGCTCGCCGGTGCGGTCGCGCACGGCGTCGGCGACGACCTCCGAGACGCCGACCTTCTCCAGCACGACGTCGGCCGGTACGCCGAGCTGCTCGATCAGGGCCGAGAGCATGCCGACGGTGTAGGCCGCGGGGTCGCCGGCGAGGGCCTCGCAGGTCAGGGCGCGGGCCAGGATGGTCCACAGGCTGTCCATCGCGCCGTTGCGTGCGTCGATCGCCAGGGCGGCGACCAGAGCGGTGACCTCACGGATGCCGAGCAGGACGACCGCGCGCGTCACGGTGTCCACGCGGGCCACCAGCGAGAACGCCCCGGAGTTCACCAGGTGCAGCACCCGGAGGGTGAGCACGGGGTCGATGTCGATGACCTCGGCCACCTCGCCGAGGTCGACCTCCGGCTGGTGCAGCAGGTGCAGGGCCGCCAGGCACTGGAGCTGTCCGGGACGCAGCACCTTGGCGCCGTGGAGCTCGTGGGCCGATGCGGAGCGCTCCGCCACGCCGCCCCGCAGCGCGTCGACGCCGGCCACCAGGCACCGCGCCTGGGTGGGCAGGTCGTGCACATGGACGGCAAGCACGCGCACGTTGTGGGCGTGGGCCGCGCGGACCACCTGCTCCAGCGGCTGGACCATCACCTCGGGGTCGACGGTGACGTAGTCCAGCTGCGCGAGCAGGTCGACCTGCTGCGGCGTGGCGGCGAACGCCTGGAGGTTGAGCTGCACGCCCAGTCCGCGCAGCGCGGCCGCGCGGCGCGCGGCGTCCTCGCGCAGCTCGAAGCCGGGCGGCAGGTCGAGGACCAGATGGCTGCCGGACGGGGGGGTCGGTACGAACCCGTCCAGCATCCCGCCGACGGCCGGCAGGAACACGTCACGGTCGGCGACCAGCGAGGCGAGGTCCAGCCCGAGGTACTGCGAGTGCAGCACGTCGTCGCGCAGCAGCGCCGGAGCCGTGGCCGGGACCGCGTCCGGCGCCATCGTCACGGTGATCCCGTAGCCGATCATCGTGTTGTCGGCGCCGACGATCGGCACGCGGTGCACGGTCGCGCGTGCCCCCTCGGGACCGTTCGATGCGGCCAGGGGGGTGTGGTGGGTCAGTTGGGGTGTCACGGGTGTCCTCTCACCGGGAGCCGATGGCGCGAGCGGTCGCCCTCGCCTCGGCGGCGGCGTGCTGGCATGCGTCGTAGACGTCGACGGGCGGTAGCCCGCTACGGGTCAGAGCGGCTGTGTCGCGGTGCTCGTGGGCGATCACGGCACGCAGCGCCGGGCCCCAGGAGCCGGTCCCGGCGCGCACCGCGTCGACCACCGCGCGCGAGACCCCGGACACCTCCAGGACGACCTCGACGGGCACGCCGAGCCGCTCTGCGAGCCCGGAGAGCACACCGCCGGTGAACGCGACCCGTTCGCCGGTGAGCATCTCGCAGGTCAGGCCCCGGGCCAGCGCCTGCGCCAGCCCGTCGACGGGCTCCGGCCCGGCGTCCAGCAGCAGCTCGTCCACGAGCGACCGCAGGGCGGTGCGCCCGAGCACCTCGATCGCCTCGGGCACGGTGTCGACCGCGTAGCCACGGGCCACCCGCTGGTTGGCCAGGTGCAGGACCCGCAGCACGAGCATCGGGTCGGACTCGACCACGTGGGCCAACGGCTCGGCCGGCGGCTGGGCCGCCGTGAGCAGGTGGGCCGCCGCCCCGAGGGCCGCCGCGGAGCAGCGCAGCACCACTGTGTGCGGGCGGCGGGTGCTGGGCCGGCGGGCGGCGATCGTCCGGGAGTCCACCCCCAGCGACCTCAGGCTCGGTACGGCGGCCGGTCCGGCGGGCGGCGGCCGGCGGCCACCGCCCTGCATCGGCCCGGAGGCCTGGGTCGGGACGAGGCCCCCGGCCCCCGGCACGAAGGTCCGGCCGAGGTGTGCGGCCGCGGTCGGCGGCGTGGTCGAGGCCATCGGGCTCACACCTCCTGAGGGACGTCGGCGGTCGGGGTGGCGGGTGCGGCGGAGCGGGGCGCGCAGGTCGTGCGGCTCAGCTCACGACGGTGAACCTGGCGCGCAGCGGCCACTCGTCGCTGTCGAGCACCACCTGGAGCGCGGCACCCGTGGCCGGGTTGACCACGACGGGTGCCAACAGGTTGGCGGTCGGCGGGTGGCGGTCGTCCCCCGGATGCACCACCACGAGCAGGGTCGGGTCGCTGCCCCCGAGTGCGAGCGGGGCGAGCGCATCGGCCGCCACCTCGGGCGCGTAGTCCGGGAAGTACGGCTCGGGCGCCACGACGAACAGGCGCACGTCGTCGTTCTCGACGCTGCGCAAGGAGAACAGGAAGCCGAGGTCGTCCAGCGGCTGGAGCCGGAACCGGCGCAGGCCCATGAGCCCCAGCGGGGCCTCGACGAAGTCGATCTCCGGCGCGTCCTGGTGGGTACGCGTGGGCGCCATCCCGATCCTCCGGTCAGTGGTCTGGGTGCTCATCGCAGGAAGTCCATCAGGGTCGGCTGGAGCACGCGAGCGGTGGCCCCGAGCGCCCCCTGGTACGCGACCTCCTGCATCTGGAGCTCGACGACGGTCTTGGCGAGGTCGATGTCCTCGATCCCGGACAGCCGGGAGGTCAGGTCCTGGAGGGCCGACGCGGTGTCCTTCTGGGCCGTCGTGAGCTGGTTGTAGCGGGTTCCCACGCCGGCGAGCTCGCCGAGCATGGTGGACATCCGGGCGTCGATCTCGCCCAGCCGGGGCGAGACGTCGGCGCCCGAGCGCAGGTCCGCAGCGATGCCGTCGATCAGCGCGAACACCGAGGTCGCGCCCTCGCCGAACACCGAGACCCCGTCCGCGTCGGCGCGCACGGTGGTGTCGGCGGAGACCCGGCGCTGCACGGAAGCCCCCGTGGTGCCGGTCCAGCTGTAGGGCGTGGCCGACGCGCCGTCGGTGAACGCGACACCCGCGTCGGAGGTGCCGGCGAACACCGAGCGCCCCAGGTAGGACGTGTTGGCCAGGTCCAGCAGGCCGTCGCGCAGCCCCTCGAGCTCGGTGGCGATCGCCTCGCGCGAGGTGGGGCCGAGCGCACCGGAACCGCCCTGGACCGTCAGGTCGCGGACCCGGCGCATCGTGGTCACGCTGCTCTGCGTCGCGGTGTCGACGGTGGTGAGCCAGGCCAGGCCGTCGTCGGCGTTGCGCTGGTACTGGGTGGTGGCGCGCTGCTGGGCGCGCAGCACCATCGCCTGGGCGGCGCCGGCCGGGTCGTCCGACGGCTTGGTGATGAGCTTGCCGCCCGACATCTGACCCTGGAGGCTCGACATCCGGGTCAGGTTGGACTGCAGGTTCGCCAGGGTCGAGCGTTGCAGCGTCTGCTGGGTCACGCGTCCGATCACGGTCTACCTCCCCACCACGCCGGTCCGGTTGATCAGCGTGTCGAGCATCTCGTCGAGCGCGGTCAGGACGCGGGCAGCCCCCTCGTACGCCCGCTGGTAGGCGAGCATGTTCACCGACTCCTCATCGAGATCGACGGAGGTGGCGGAGAGTTGAAGGTTCTCGGCGCTCGCACGTGAGGCCTCGAGCACCGTGGCTCGCTGCTGGGCAGCCCTGGTCCGCACGCCGACGTCGACGGCGAAGGAGCGCCACTGGGTGTCGGGACCCGACGGGTCGTCGGCGAGCCGGGCGATCGCGTCGGCCCACGACCCGTCCAGCGCGCCGGACGCAGGGTCCGCCGCCGCGACGTCCTTGGGGTCGGTGATCGCCACGGAGAGCCCGAGCGCCGCCGGGACGCCCGCGGTGACGGCGAAGAAGTCCACCCCGGTGGTCGGCGGGTCCTGCCGCGTCTGACCGGCGCTGTGCACGGCGTTGACCTTGTCCGCGAGGTTCTGCGCGACCCCGTTCCAGGTCTGCACGGCCACCCCCAGGGCGCCGGCCGGCGCGAGGTCGTCGAGGTTCGCCGCCACCTTGCCGCCCTCGAGGTTCGCCGGGTTGCCGTTGGACGCCCACACCAGGCGGACCGGGTCGAGCGCCGCGGGCGGCTCGCCGAGCCCGCCGGCCATCGTCCACGAGCCCTGCACCCGGAGCGCGTCGGCCCGGTCGCCGGTGACCAGCGGGTTGCCCGCCACCATGACGTCCATCGTGCCGTCGGCCCGCTCGCGCCCGGTCGCGCCGACCAGCCCGGACAACGTGGTCACGAGCTGGCTGCGCCGGTCGACGAGCTCGTTCGCGTTGCCGCCCGAGACCGTCACGGAGCGGATCTGGGCGTTGAGGTCGGCGATCGCCTGGGCCGTCGAGTTGACGTCGGTGACCAGCGTCGCGGTCTCGGTACGCAGCTGGGACCACTGGGTCTCGACACCCCGGTACCCCGCCGCGACCTGGCCGACCAGCGACTGCGCGTCGCCGATGAGGACCATGCGGGCCGCGGTGTCGTCCGGCGAGTTCGCGACGTCCTGCCAGTCCGCCCAGTAGGTCTGCAGCGACGAGGCGAGGCCGGTGTCCGACGGCTCGCGAAGCTGCGCCTCGAGCCGGCCCAGGGTGTCCGCGTGCGCGGCCTGGTAGGTGGCGGCGGACGTCTCCGAGCGCAGCCGGGTGTCCAGGAAGACATCACCCATCCGGGTGATGCTGTCGACCCGGACGCCGTTCCCGGCGGCTGGGCTGGTGGACCACAGGGTCGGCACGCTCGAGCCCTGCACCGCCGACATGTCGGCGCGCTGACGGGTGTAGCCGGGCGTGTTCGCGTTGGCGATGTTCTGCCCGGACACGTCCAGCGCCTGGCGCTGGGCGATCAACGACGACAGCGCCGTCGAGATCCCGGAGAAGGTGCTCATCTCGCTCCGTCCGCGCTCACAGCGCTCGGTCGAGCAGGTGGCTGGCGCCGGCCACGGCCGAGGCCGCGGTGCCGTGCGGGTCGTAGGTGTCCACGGTCTCCTGCAGGCTCAGCAGGGTCTCGCGGGTCGCCCGGTGCGAGGCCGAGAGCAGGTCACGGTTGCCCTGCGCGAGCTGGTTGATCTGGTCGGTGAGGTCCACGAACGCGGCGTGGTGCTCGCCGAGCAGCGTGTTCCACGGGGTCGGTGCGGCCTGGGCGATCGCGCGCAGGCCGCTGCCCTCGGGCACTCCGACCTCGCGCGCGGCCTCGTCCGCCTCGACGGAACGGCCGAGCTCGGCCGTGCGGATCTGGTCGAGCACGGACTCCACCTCGCGGGTCGCGTGGCCGAGCCACTGCGTGCGGCCGCTGGTGAGGATCAGCTGCTCCTCCTCGAGCTTGAAGAGCAGGAGCTCGAGGAGCTGGCGCTCTCTCCAGAGCACCCCGGAGAGCTCGTTGAGGCCCATCGGACCACCCTTCGTCCCGGTCGGATCGGTCAGTTCGACGACTTCGGTCGGCAGCGTCGCGTGGTGCGGCGTGCCCGTCGACCCCCCCATCGGCCACCGTGGCGTCGATGTGACGGATTTCGGGGAGTTCGGCACACGGGTCCTCCGCGCGCAGGCATGTGAGCCTTCACATCGGCCGCTGCGCCGCGTTGCGCCGATCGGGTGTGTGGCACTCGTCACAGCCGACTTATCGGACCCGGGCAGGTCTGTCCCGATTCGGAAACGGACATCTGCCCGCAAGCGCCGCGGTTCGCTGCTGACCTGCGGGTACGCCATTCGGAGCAGCGCTATCAGGTCACCCCCGAGCGGTCTCAAGTGGCGCCGACACCCCCCCGAATCAGCATCCGTGAACGCCCCCGGCCAGAACCCCACGAATGAGCTCGTCGTCGAGCACATGGCGCTCGTCGGCTACCACGTCAACGCGTTGCTCGGCCGCGTGCCGGCGTACGTGTCCAGGTCGGACCTGGTGTCCGCCGGACACCTCGCCCTGGTCCGCGCCGCCCGCGCCTACGACGAGACCACCGGTGTCCCCTTCGCGCGCTACGCCGCGCTACGGATCAAGGGTGCCCTGATCGACGAGCTGCGCGGTATGGACTGGGTCTCGCGCGGTGCCCGCCGCCGGGCGCGCCAGCTCTCGGAGATCACCGACCAGCTCACCGGTTCGCTCGGCCGTGCGCCGAGCCGCGAGGAGCTGGCCGAGGCGATGGGCATGCCCGTGGAGGAGATCGACGCCGCCAGGTCCGACGCCGAGGCCAGGGTGCTGAGCATCGAGGGCTTCGACGGCTCGATCGCGGAGACCGTGGTGTCGCCCACCATCGGCCCCGAGGAGAGCCTGCTCGCCGACGAGAAGCTGCAGTACCTGCGCGCGGGAGTCGACGCGTTGCCCGAGCGGCTGAAGTACGTGGTCACCGAGCTGTTCTTCCACGACCGTGCGGTCGCCGACCTGGCCGAGGAGCTGGGCGTGACCCAGTCGCGCATCAGCCAGCTGCGCACCGAGGCGCTGGGCCTGCTCAAGGACGGCATGAACGCCAGCCTCGACCCGGAGCTGCTGCCCGAGGGCGCCCGCCCGGACGGCGTCGCCCAGCGTCGCCGCCGCGCGTACTTCGCCGAGGTCGCCGCCCGCGCCGCGACCGGTGCGCACGCGAGCACGGTCGCGTCGGTGCCCACCCAGCGCACCGGGGCCTACGACACCTACTCGGCGGACACCGTCGAGGAGGTCGAGCGCGCAGTCGTGTGACCTGGCGTCCGGCGCCGGGCTCCCGGCACCCCACGCGGCGACCCGCTGCGGGACCGGTCCCCGCCGTCCGGATGGCGGACGGCTGTGCGGGGCCGCGCGCGTGAGGCTCGCTCCGCCGCGTGGAGCGCCTCGGCTCCCGGCCCGGAGCAGATCACCCGGACGGCGCACGCGGAATCTCTCATCACCCCCGGCACCGAGCCGATCAGCACGGTGCTCGCCCATGGAGGGGCGGCAGTCATCGACCCGAATCAAGGAGGAGTTCCACCATGGGTCTCTCGATCAACCAGAACATCGCGGCGATCAACTCGTACCGCAACCTGTCCAACACGCAGAACGACCTGAGCAAGTCGCTCGAGAAGCTGTCGTCCGGCTTCCGCATCAACCGCGCGGCGGACGACGCGGCCGGCCTGGCCATCTCCGAGGGCCTGCGCTCGCAGATCGGCGGCCTGAAGCAGGCCGTGCGCAACTCGCAGGACGGCATCTCGGTCGTGCAGACCGCTGAGGGCGCCCTGACCGAGACGCACTCGATCCTGCAGCGCATGCGTGACCTCGGCGTCCAGGCGGCCAACGACGGCGGCCTGTCGGCCGACGCCAAGGGCAACATCCAGTCCGAGATGAGCCAGCTGAAGGACGAGCTGACCCGCATCGCGGACACCACGCAGTTCAACGGCGCCAAGCTGCTCGACGGCTCCTACTCCGGCAAGTTCCAGGTCGGCGCGAACGTCGGCGAGACGATCAACGTGGCGATCGGCACTTCGATGGGTGCGACCGGCCTCGGCGTGTCGGGCGTGGACGTGACCTCCGCTGCGGCCGGCGTGGGCGTGGTGCAGACCACGGCGACTGCGGACACCACCGCCGGTGTCGTGACGGTCGGCACCGCGGACTTCTCCCTGTCGGAGAGCTTCGACAACCTGAGCGGCACGATCTCGATCGGCAGCAACGTCGCTCGACCTGTCGACGGTGAAGTTCGCTGCGGGTTCGACTGCTGCGGACGCGGCTGGCTGCGGTGAACACCGCGCTCGACGCGAAGTTCGGCACCGCCGGTGACGCGACCTCGGTCACGGCCACCGTCCTCGGCAACCGGCCTCGTGTTCACCCAGGACGCCGGCCCTGCGACGGCAACCGCGGCGAACTCCCTCACCGGTAAGCAGGCCACCGGTGCGGACCTCGCGATCACCAAGATCGACGACGCCATCAAGACGGTCTCGACCACGCGTGCCGACCTCGGTGCCGTGCAGAACCGGTTCGACCACACCATCAAGAACCTCAACGTCGCGGTCGAGAACCTGTCCGCGTCGGAGAGCCGGATCCGCGACACCGACATGGCCAGCGAGATGGTCAACTTCACCCGGGCGCAGATCCTGTCCCAGGCCGGCACCGCCATGCTGGCCCAGGCCAACCAGATCCCGCAGGGCGTGCTGTCCCTCCTGCGGTGACCTGACGCCGCGCGAGCGGCACGCAGCACACAGCTGAACATCCGGGGCCGGCGGTGGGGGTTCCCCACCGCCGGCCCCGGACGATCGAGCCACGGGCAGGAAGGAGTCGGCAGGTGTCCAGTGCTCTCGGCATCGACGGCCTCGTCAGCGGCCTCGACACCACGTCGCTCATCAACCAGCTCATGCAGGTCGAGGCCGCGCCCCAGACCGCGCTCAAGACGCGCATGTCGCAGACGCAGTCGTTCGTGACCGCGCTGCAGAGCCTCAACACGAAGGTCGCCTCCCTCGCGTCCGCCGCGACCAAGGCCGCCACAGCGAGCTCCTGGGACGCCTACAAGGCGACCAGCTCCGACTCGTCGGTGACCGCGAGCGCCTCCGGCTCCGCCGACGTCGGGTCGGTGTCCTTCACCGTCGACCAGGTGGCCTCGAGCCAGGTCTCGGTCTCGGCCGCCACCCTCGACGACTCGTCGCTGGTGGCCGGGATCCCACCCTCGGTGACGATCCGCTCCCATGACGGCACCCTCGTCACGGTCGAGCCCACCTCGGGCTCCCTGCACGACATCGCCAAGGCGATCAACGACGCCGCGGACGCCGGCATCAAGGCCACGGTCGTACGGGTCTCCGGCGGCGACAACCCGACCTACCGCCTGCAGTTCACCGGGACCTTGACGGGCACCGACGGCAGCTTCGAGGTCTACGCCGGCGACCAGGCCACCGTGTCCGCCGCGGTCGCCGCGGACGCGGGCGGTGACCCGACAGCACTCACCGCGCTGCGCCTGGACACCTCGACGGTCCGCACCGCGCAGGACGCGCAGATCACGCTGTGGAAGGGCTCGGCGGTCGAGCAGAGCTACGCCCAGTCGTCCAACACGTTCTCCGACCTGCTCACCGGGGTGGACGTCACCGTGTCCGCGGTCACCACCGGCCCTGTCACCGTCGGGGTCGCACGAGACGGCGATGCGCTGTCGAAGCTGGTGTCGGACATGGTGTCCAACATGGGCGTCGTGCTCTCCGAGATCGGCTCCCGCACGGCGACCACGACCACCACCAACAGCGACGGCACGACGTCGGTCACCGGTGGGCTGTTCTCCGGGGACAGCCTGGTGCGCAACGCCCAGCAGTCGATCACCGACGCGATGCTCTCCCCGGTCGGTGGCCTGTCACCGTCGAAGATCGGGATCACGTTCGACAGGGACGGCACCTTCAGCTTCGACGCCGCCGCGTTCGCCGCCGCGCTCGCGAACGACCCGGCGCAGGTCCAGTCCATCGCCACCCAGCTCGCGCAGCGGGTCGCGGACGCGGCGGGCGGACTGTCGGACGCCCAGACCGGCGCGCTGACCCTCAAGATCTCGAGCCAGCAGGACCTGGTCAAGGACTACGGCACCCAGATCGACAGCTGGGACAACCGCCTCGCCCTGCGGCGGGAGACCCTCCAGGCCACGTACTCGGCCCTCGAGGTCAGCCTGTCGAACATGCAGTCCCAGTCGAGCTGGCTCTCCGGCCAGCTCGCGAGCCTGCCCAGCTACAGCACCGGCTCGTGAACCATGGAGGGGACACGATGAACTACGCAGCCGTGCGGTCCCGGTATCTGGATGATGCCGTCGCGACCGCGAGCCCCGCGAAGCTGCTCACCATGCTCTACGACCGGCTGGTGCTGGACCTGGAGCGGGCTGAGAGCGCTCAGCGCCACGGCGACCGTGCGGGCGGCGGGACCCACCTGCTGCACGCGCAGGACATCGTGTCCGAGCTCGCCTCGACTCTCGACGAGGACGCGTGGGACGGCGCCCCGCGGCTGATGAGCGTCTACACCTACCTGCTCACCGAGCTGGTCGGCGCGAACGTGTCCGGCGACCCGGAGCGCACCGCGGCCTGCCGCGAGCTCGTCGAGCCGCTGCGCGACGCGTGGCACGAGGCCGCGGACCAGCTGACCGGTGCCCCTGTGCGGCCGGGCGCTCCGACGCTCGAGCCGGCGGGAGCGGCGCTCGGCGGGTACGCCGCCGGCACGGGCGGCCTCGGCGTGCTCGGGGTCGGCTGACATGCCGACGACCACCGTCGGGTGGGACGCCGCGTGGGCCGAGGCGCTGGAGGCCCTCGAGCTCGACGTCACGCTGGCCGAGCAGATGCTCGCGCTGGACCGGATCGCCGCCGCGCCGCCGGACCGGTGGGCGCCGCCCGTGGGCCTCGGCCCGCTGCCGGCCGCCCTCGCGGACCGCGCCCGCGCGCTGCTGGACCGCCAGCTCGAGGTGGCCAGGCGCCTCGCCGAGGCCGCCGAGCTCAGCCGCCGCCAGCTGCGCGCAGCCCACGCGCTGCGCTCCACGGCCCCCAGCGCACCCGTCTACCTCGACGTCCCGGCCTGAGGTCGGTCGCTCGGGCATGCCCGAGGTGTCCGACTCGGGCGGATCGGGGTGCCTCCTTCGGGTGATCTGAGGCACCGGACGCGAAGAAGCCTCCGCGGAACCCTCAACGCCACCGCCGTCGGGCCGATGAGCCCGGCGAGCACGGATCGCTCGCCCCGGAGGCCATGGAACGGCCGCCCCGCGCACACCTCGAGAGGTGGCGGCCGTGTTCGACTCGGTCTCGTTCGTGGCGATGAACACCGCCCTGGACGGTCTCGCGCTGCGTCAGCGCGTCATCGCCGACAACGTCGCCAACATCCAGACCCCCGGCTTCCTGGCCGGGCGCGTCTCGTTCGAGGAGTCGCTCGCGGCGGCCGTCGCCGACGGCTCCGGTGTCGGCGCGGTGAGCACCTCCCGCTCGCTGGCGGCCCCGCGCGAGGACGGCAACAACGTCGACCTGCAGTCCGAGACGGTCCTGAACATCCAGACCCAGCTGCGCTACCAGCTCGCGACGCAGGCCGTGAACCACGAGTTCTCGATGCTGCGCACGGCCATGCGGAGCGCCTGATGGGCACGTTCGACGCGATCGGCATCGCCGGCTCCGGGATGACCGTCTACCAGACCTGGCTCAACGCGATCTCGGACAACCTGGCCAACCTCAACACGGTGCGCAGCACCGACGAGGAGGCCTTCCGAGCCCGCTACGTGCACGCCTCGTCCGTCGAGTACGGCGAGCCCGCGGGCGCCCGCGTCGACGGCGTCGCGCTCGGGTCCGCCGAGGGGCGCCTGACCTACGAGCCGAACAACCCGCTGGCCGACGCGCAGGGCTACGTGCGCTACCCGGACATCGACATGTCCAGCCAGATGTCCTACCTGATCATGGCCCAGCGCGCGTACCAGGCGAATGCCGCGGTGGTCGACCGGGCCAAGGAGTCCTACCAGGCAGCACTGCAGATCGGACGCTGATGAGCATCGAGGCGATCGGGGCCATCGGCTCCACCGGAAGCCTGTCCGCCCTTGCCGGGCTGTCCGGCGCTCCTGGCGTGGGCGCGGTCACCCAGGCCGCGGCGAGCCCCGCGGACGCGGCCGGGGTGTTCGGCACGACCCTCGCCGGTCAGGTGGACAACCTCCAGGCGATGCAGGCGAACGCCGACGCGCTCGCGGTCAAGGCCGTCACCGGTGACCTGAACGACATCCACGACTACACGATCGCGGCCAGCGAGGCGTCGGTGGCCATGGAGCTCACCGCCGCGCTGCGCAACAAGGCCGTCGACGCCTTCACCGAGATCATGAGGATGCAGGCCTGATGCCCGCCCCGATCAGCGGTCTGCTCGACCGCCTCACCCGGACCATGCGCGAGTTCAGCCTCGCCCAGCGCACCCTCGCGGTGATCGGCGTCGCCGTGCTGGTGCTCGGCGCCGTGGCGCTGTCCGCCTGGCTGACCAAGCCCTCGATGGCCCCGCTGTTCGCGAACCTGTCCGCGTCCGACGCGTCGGCGATCGTCGACGAGCTCGACTCGCAGGGTGTCACCTACCAGCTCACCGACGGCGGCTCGACGATCCTGGTCCCGGCCGACAAGGTCTACGCGCTGCGGCTGTCCGCGGCGGCGGCCGGCCTGCCCGCGGCGTCCGACGGCGGCGGCTACTCGCTGCTCGACTCGATGGGCATGACGTCCTCGGAGTTCCAGCAGCAGGTCACCTACCAGCGCGCCATCGAGGGCGAGCTCGCCAAGACGATCTCCGCGCTCAAGGGCGTCACCACCGCGACGGTCCACCTGGCGCTGCCGGAGAAGAGCGTGTTCGTCTCCGAGACCGCCGACCCCACGGCCTCGGTGTTCGTCGAGACCGCGCCCGGCGCGAGCCTCTCGGCGGACCAGGTCCAGTCCATCGTGCACCTGGTCTCCGCCGGCATCGAGGGCATGAAGCCCTCGGACGTCGCAGTGATCGACGCCGACGGGCACGTGCTGTCCGCGGTCGGTGGCGACGCGGGCACCGTGCTCCAGGGCAACCAGGTCTCGGACTACGAGAGCCGGGTCACCAGCAGCGTGCAGCAGATGCTCGATGCGGTGCTCGGCCCGGGCAACGCCGTGGTGAGCGTCACCGCCGAGCTCGACTTCGACCAGACCGCCAGGACCACCGAGACCTACTCCGCGTCCGACCCGACCCTGCCGCCGATCAACTCCGCCACCACCGTCGAGGACTACACCGGGACCGGCCAGACGGTCGGTGGGGTGCTCGGCGTGGACGGCACCGTCTCCGGCTCCACCACCGGCTCCCCTCCCGGCGCCGGCGACGGCGCCGGGACGTACCACAAGGAGTCGGCCACGGTGAACAACCCGCTCAACAAGGTCACCGAGCAGCAGACCACCGCGCCGGGCACGGTCAAGCGCCAGTCGGTGTCGGTGATCGTCTCCGACGCGCTCGCCGGCGTCGACATGACCGCCCTCCAGGACTCGATCGCGGCGGCCGCCGGCATCGACGCCACCCGCGGCGACGTCGTGTCGGTCGCGCAGATGCCGTTCGACACGACCACGGCGACCAAGGCCCAGGAGGCCCTCGCCGCCGCCGACGAGCAGGCCAAGGCCGACCGCACCACCGAGCTCATCAAGACCGGGGCGATCGCCGGCGTCGTGCTGGTCTCCCTGGTCCTGCTGATCATCCTCGGCCGCCGTCGCGGCCGGCGGGACGAGCGCGAGTCGATCGACCTGGGCGACCTCGAGCTGCTCGAGGCCGCGAAGGCCGAGGCGCTGCAGGCGGCCGGCGAGGCGCGCGCCCTGCCGGCGGCGCTGGTACCCGACTCCAAGCGCGACGACGTCATGGCGATGGCTGCCGAGCAGCCCGCCGAGGTCGCCGAGGTCCTGCGTGGCTGGCTCACGGCAGGGAGGTCCTGATGGGTGCCGCCCTGATGACCGGGACCCAGAAGGCCGCGCTGCTGCTCATCCAGCTCGGCAAGGAGCAGGCCGCGCGGGTCATGGCCCAGCTCGACGAGTCCGAGATCGAGGAGCTGTCCAAGGAGATCGCGCGCCTCGAGCGGATCGACGCCGGCACCGCCGAGGAGGTCATCGACGAGTTCTACGCCGCCTCGATCGGTCCGCGCGGGCTGGCCGGGCGCGGCGGTCTGACCTTCGCCCAGCAGCTGCTCGAGGCCTCGGTGGGCCGGGACCGCGCGGCCGACATGATCGAGCGGCTCGCGAGCTCGCTGCAGGGTCAGCCGTTCGAGTTCCTGCAGTACGCCGACGCCCGTCAGATCGTCGGCCTGCTCAACGGTGAGCACCCGCAGACCATCGCGCTCGTGATGGCCCATCTGCGGGCCGAGCACGCGTCGCAGATCATGACCGGCCTGCCGCCGGACGTGCAGGCCGAGGTCGCGCACCGGATCGCGCTCATGGAGCGCGCGTCCCCGGACGTGGTCGCCGTGGTCGCCGAGACCCTCCAGCGCAAGGCGTCGGCCGTGCTGACCCCGACCGAGACGTCGGCGATCGGTGGCGTCCAGCCGCTGGTCGAGATCATCAACCGCGCCGACCCCACCACGGAGAAGGCCATCCTCGAGGGGCTCGAGCAGCGCGACAAGGTCCTCGCCGAAGAGGTCCGGAGCCGGATGTTCGTGTTCGCGGACATCACGATGCTCGAGGACCGTGCGATCCAGCTGGTGCTGCGCGGCGTGGAGATGTCCTCCCTGGCCACCGCCCTCAAGGGCGCCGACGGCGAGGTCAGGGAAAGGATCCTGGCCAACCTGTCCGAGCGGGCTCGGGAGAACCTCGTCGAGGAGATCGACCTGCTCGGCCCGGTGCGGATGTCCACCGTCGAGGAGGCGCGCGCCTCCGTCGTCCAGGCGATCCGCCAGCTCGAGGAGACCGGCCAGATCGTCATCCGCCGCGAGGGCGAGGACGAGTATGTCTCCTGAGCCCACCACGTTCCGGCTCGCGCCGCTCGCGCCGACGGCGCGGGCCGCGCGCGAGCAGGAGCGCGCGGCCGGCTACGCCGCAGGGTGGGCCGCCGGCGCCCGGGCCGCTGCCGACCAGGCAACCCAGCAGCGCGCCGCGCTGGCCGCCGAGCACCGCGCGGCCGAGGAACGACGCGAGGCAGCCGTTCGTCGCGCGGTCGACCTTCTGGCGCGGGCCGCCGCGGCCGCCGATGCGCGTCCATCACTCGTGGTGGCCGACGTCCGGCGAGCGCTGGCACAGGCCGCGATCGAGCTCGCCGAGGCCGTGCTCGGCCGCGAGCTGGGCGACGGGCCGGCGTCGGCGCGGGCGGCCCTGGACCGGGCCCTGTCCGCGGGCGCGGACCTGGGCGTGCACACCGTCCGGCTGTCGCCGGCCGACCACGCCGCGCTCCTCGGCGAGGGCGTCGTGCCCCCGGCGGGCGTCGCGCTGGTCGCCGACCCGCGGCTGAGGCCCGGCGACGCGGTCAGCGAGCACCCGGCCGGCTACCTGGACGCGCAGGTCTCGACAGCGCTGGACCGGGCGCGCCGTGCGCTGCTGGGGGAGGACGCATGAGCGCCCCGCCGGCCCTGACGGCACCGCGCGGCGACACCTCACTGACCGCCGCCGTGCTGGGCGGTGCCGCGTGGCAGCGCGCGCTCGCGGCGGTGGCACCCGAGCGCGTCGGCCGGGTGAGCTCGGTCATCGGTCTCTCCGTGGACGTCGTCGGGCTGTCCGGTGCGGTGGGTGACCTCGTCGAGGTCGCGGCGCCGGGTGCGCCGGTACCGCTGGAGGTGGTCGCCGCCACCACGAGCGCGCTGCGCTGCATGCCGCTCGGTCCGGTGCACGGGCTGCGGACCGGGATGGCGGTGCGCGGCACGGGCCGGGCCCTGACCGCGCCCGTCGGGGAAGGCCTGCTCGGCCGGGTGCTCGACGGCCTCGGTCGCCCCGCGGACGGCAAGGGTCCGCTGGCCACCACCCGCCGCGAGCCGATCACCGGCCGGGCGCCGAGCGCGCTCGGTCGCGCCAGGGTCGACACCGCGCTCAGCCTGGGCGTGCGGGCCCTGGACACGATGGCCACCGTCGGCCGCGGGCAGCGCATCGGCCTGTTCGCCGGGTCCGGCGTGGGCAAGTCCAGCCTGCTGTCGATGATCGCGCGCGGCACCGAGGCCGAGGTCTCGGTGATCGCGCTGGTCGGCGAGCGCGGCCGCGAGGTCCGCGAGTTCCTCGAGGACGACCTGGGTCCGGAGGGCCTGGCCCGCTCCGTGGTGGTGGTGGCCACCTCCGACGAGCCGCCGCTGGTCCGGCTGCGCGCCGCGTACGTCGCCACCCGGATCGCCGAGGAGTTCCGTGCCGAAGGTCGCGACGTCGTCCTGATGATGGACTCGCTGACCCGTGTCGCGATGGCGCAGCGCGAGATCGGGTTGTCGGTGGGCGAGCCGCCCGCGACCCGCGGCTACCCGCCGTCGACGTTCTCGCTGCTCGCGCAGCTGCTCGAGCGCGCCGGCACGGCCGAGCGCGGGTCGGTCACCGGGATCTACACGGTGCTGGTCGACGGCGACGACCACAACGAGCCGATCGCCGACGCCGCCCGGTCGATCCTGGACGGGCACGTGGTGCTCACCCGTGAGCTGGCCACCGCCGGGCACTTCCCATCCGTCGACGTGCTCGGGTCCGTCTCGCGCGTCGCGACCCGGGTGACCTCGCGAGAGCAGCGGGAGGCCGCCGTGAGGCTGCGCCAGGTGCTGTCCGCGCGACGCCGTGCCCAGGACCTGCTCGACGTGGGTGCCTACGCGGCGGGCAGCAACCCGCTGGTCGACGCCGCCGTCGAGCATGCCGACGCGATCGACGCGTTCCTGCGCCAGCCCCTGGAGGACGTCGCTCCGTTCGCCGACTCGTGGGCCCGCCTGGACCGGCTGGTCGCGGCGATGGGGGGTCGGTGATGAGCCAGGGCTTCCGGCTCGCCGGGCTGCTGCGGCTGCGGCGCCTGCAGGAGGAGAGCGCGGCCGCCGGACTGGCCGCCGCGAACGCGGCGACGCGTGAGGCCGAGGACGAGCGCGACGAGGTGACGACGCTGATGGCCGGGACGATCTTCCCGCGCCACGCCGACGAGAACGCCTGGCGCTGCGCCGTGGCCGCCCGTGCCTCGCTGACCGCCCTGGTGGGCGAGGCCGGCGTCGCCGTGGACGTGGCCGTGCGCCGCGGCGAGATCGCCGCCGAGGACTGGACCGCCGCCCGCACGCGGGTGGCGATGTTGGACAAGCTCGCCGAGCGCCACGAGGTGCTGGTGCGGGCCGAGGAGGACCGCACCGAGCAGCAGCTGCTCGACGAGGTCGCCTCCCGGCGCCGGGGCGAGCCGATCGAGCCGACCGAGCAGGAGGACCGATGATCTCCACGTGTGGGCCCGCCCCGGCGGCCCCGAACCCGGCGCCCGCCGCCCCGGCGGCCGGTGGCGAGCCCGGCGCGTTCGACGCCACGCTCGCCGCGGTCACCGCGGACGGCGCAGGCGCCGCTGGTGCCGGCGGCCGCGCGGCGGCCGGGAAGGGTGCGACCGCGTCGGCCGGCCGCGGGACGACACCGGCCGCGTCAGGAGCTGCGGGATCCGCGGCCGGTCCGGGCGCGACCGCATCGACCGCCACGGCGCCCACGGTCCAGGTCGTCGATCTGCTGCGTGCGGTTGCCGCCGTAGTGAGCGGGAGGGGCGGGCAGGCCGGCGACGCTGCGACGGCGGCCGGGCCCGAGGGGGCGTCGGCCGCGCAAGGCGCCTGCGCCGCGGGCGCCGTCCCCGCTGCCGCGGCGGGGACCGGCGACGCCGACCCGACCGCGGGTGACCCGGCGGCCGCGGACCCGGGTGTCGCTGCCGTCGTCGCCGCCATCACCGGCGCCACCGCGGGCGCCCAGGGGACCGGGACCGGGCCGGCGGCCGAGCCCGGTGACGCCGCGACCGGCCCGACCACCGCCGCGACCGGCCCGACTGCCGCCGTCGCAGGGGCCGCGGCCGCGCCGGCCTCGCCCGCCACCGCGGCGGGGGTCGCTGCCCGGGTACCGACCCAGGCGACCGCGGGCCACGCGGCACCGACGCAGGCCGGTGCGGCGCAGGTGGCGCAGGGCCAGGCGGGTGCGGCGCAGGTGGCGGCGCCCGAGCCGGGTGCGGCCCACCCGGGCATGACCCACGCGACGGCCCACCCCGGCGCGGTTCCCGACTCCCAGGCCGCCGGTGCCCCCGTCGCCGCCGCCGGTGCGACGCCCGTGGTCGAGCCGGCCGAGCCCCGCATCGAGCTCCCCACCCAGCGCGCCGCCGACCAGGCGCCCGGGGTGCCGCCTGCCGCCGGACCGAGCACCGGACCGAGCGCGACGTCCGTGACGGCGTCGGCCCAGCCCGCGCCACCGCACACCCCGGTCGCCGCCCCTCCGCTGGCCGAGCAGCTCGGCGTCCGGCTGGGCGCGCTGCGGACGGCACCGCTCGGGGACCACGTGCTCACCCTCCGGGTCCAGCCGGACAGCATGGGCCCGGTCCGGGTGGTCGCGCACATCGCGACGGACGGCGTGCGCATCGAGCTGCTCGGCGGCACCGACCACGCCCGCGAGGCGCTGCGAGCGGCGTTGCCCGACCTGCGCCGCGACCTGGCCGCGACGGGGATGCGCGCCGACCTCGACCTGGGTGACCTGCCCGGCGGTGGCGCCGAATCCCGCGGCTTCACCGCTCCGCGTCGTGACCAGGTCCCGGTCGCCACGGCGCCCGCACCGGGCTCGACCGTTCCCGTTCACGCCGGTGGCTCGCCCAGCGGCCTCGACCTCGAGATCTAGGAGACGTCGATGATCGAGGGCACCACCGCCACCCAGGCCGCGAGCACGTCCCTGTACGCCGGGTCGACCCCGGCCGCGGCCCCCAAGCAGGGGATGGACCAGGAGACCTTCCTCACCCTCCTGGTCGCCCAGCTGCGCAACCAGGACCCGTCGTCGCCGATGGACACCAGCGAGATGATGGCGCAGTCCACCCAGCTGGCCTCGATGGAACAGCTGACCGCGATGGCCGACACCACCCGGGAGAGCTTCGCGCTCCAGATGCGGATCGCGGCGACGGGCCTGGTCGGCCAGCAGGTCAGCTACGTCGACTCCGACGGCGTCCGCCAGACCGGCGTCGCGACCGGTGTCTCCTTCGCCGGCAGCACCCCGATGGTCGCCGTCGGCGACATCGCGGTGCCGCTCGACTCGGTGTCGGCCATCGGCACGGTCCCTGCCGGGACAGCCGACTCCTCGTCCGACTCCTCGGCGGGCTCCTCGTCCGACTCCTCCCAGACCTCCTCCACCCCGGCCGCCTGACGCCGGCCACCACCGAAGGGAATCGTCATGCTCCGCTCGCTCTTCTCCGGCATCAGCGGCCTGCGGGCCCACCAGACCATGCTCGACGTGACCGGCAACAACATCGCCAACGTCAACACCACGGGGTACAAGTCCTCGCAGGCGCAGTTCTCCGACACGCTGTCCCAGCTGGTCAGCGCCGCGGGCGCGCCGCAGAACGGCATCGGCGGCACCAACCCGGCACAGATCGGCCTGGGCGTGCGCACCGCCGGCATCTCGACCAACTTCCAGCAGGGCGCAGCGCAGCTGACCAACCGCTCGACCGACATCATGATCTCCGGCGACGGCTTCTTCGCGGTCCGCAACGGCACCGAGACGCTGTACACCCGCGCCGGGTCGTTCAGCTTCGACGCGACCGGCCAGCTCGTCACCCCTGAGGGCGCCCTCGTGCAGGGCTGGGCCGCCGACGCGACCGGCGCGGTGGACACCAACGGGCCGCTGTCCGACCTGCGCCTGCCGATCGCCACGCTGATGGGCGCGTCGGCCAGCACGTCGGCCACCTTCGAGGGCAACCTGCCCGACGACGCGGCCGTCGGCACCGTGCTCAACCGCTCGATGGACACCTACGACGCGGCCGGCAACACCGTGCAGCTCACCATCGCCTTCACCCGCACGGCGACCGGCTGGAACCTGTCCGGTGCCGCGGGCGGCGCGGCCGGCGCCGGCACGCTGACCTTCAACGCCGACGGGACGCTCGACACGACCGGTACGCCCGGCAACGACGGCACGCTCGCCGTCGGCGGCATGACCGTGGACCTCACCGCCCTGACCGGGTACGCCGGCATCACGTCGGTCGAGTCGGTGACCCAGGACGGCCGCGCCGCCGGGACGCTCCAGTCGTTCACCATCGGTGCCGACGGCACGCTGCTCGGATCGTTCTCCAACGGCCTGAAGCAGCCGATCGGGCGGATCGCGCTGGCGTCGTTCTCCAACCCCGGCGGCCTGGAGAAGGCCGGCAGCTCGACCTACCGGACGACCGTGAACTCCGGTGCGGCGCAGGTCGGCGCCGCGGGCGCGAACGGGCGCGGCACGCTGACCGGCGGTGCGCTCGAGATGTCCAACGTCGACCTCTCGGCCGAGTTCACCAGCCTGATCATCGCCCAGCGGGGCTTCCAGGCGAACTCGCGCGTCATCACGACCTCCGACGAGGTCCTCCAGGAGCTCGTCAACCTCAAGCGCTGACCCCACGACGCCGGCCCGGCACCCGCGCCCCGGGTGCCGGGCCTTGCCCACCTCCGTGCCGCGCCGCGCCCGCCTCCGTGCCCGCCCCGCGCCCACCTCCGTGCCGCGCCCGCCCGCGCCGCGCCCGACCTCCCACCGCTCTTGCGGTCGGTCTTGAAGCATTGGCCCCGGATATCGACGCCAACGCTTCAATGCCGGACCTGCTACCCGTCCTGTGCACAGGCGCGGCCGCGTGCGGTTCTCCACAGCTGAGCCGCGGCGGACCCAGGCTGCGGCCGGAGAGGCTTGGCTGGGCCCATGAGCGATCTCGCGGATCGGATCGCCGACCTCGCATCCCGTCAGGACGGCGTCGTGTCGACCCGGCAGCTGCTCGGCCTCGGGGCGTCGCAGTCCTGGGTCGACCGGCAGGTCCGGGCCGGGCGCTGGCAGCGCGTCCACCGCGGCGTGCTGGTGGTCTGGAGTGGGCCGTTGCCGTGGCCCACCCGTGCGCGCGCAGCTCTGGTGCTCGCTGGCGCCGGTGCGGCCCTGAGCCACCACGCTGCCGCCTTCGTGCACCAGATGGTCGATCGTGCGCCGCGGGTGATCGAGGTCAGCGTCCCGTACGAACGCTCCGTTCGCGCGACCGCGGGCGTGCTGGTCCATCGTCGAGCGCCGGTGCCGCCGGCCTTCGGCCGCTTGCGCGCCGTCGAGCGGACGCACACCGTCGTGGACCTGCTCTCAGCGGCGAGGTCCGCTGACGAAGCGATCGCGGCCGTCGCCGCAGGTGCGAGGGCCGGTGCCGCGCCGGCCATGGTGCGCGAGCTGCTGCTCGAGCGTCGGGCGCTGCCCGGCCGCGCCCTCGGGCTCGAGCTGTGCGCGCTGGCCGACGACGGCGTCGAGTCGGCCCTGGAGCTCCGCTACCACCGGGACGTCGAGCGTCGGCACAGGTTGCCCCGTGCCGAGCTGCAGGCGCGGGACCTGATCGACGGGCGTTGGGTGCGCGCCGACTGCCGGTACCGGGATCAGCGCGTGGTCGTCGAGCTGGACGGCGCACTCTGGCACGCAGGGCACCGGCGCGACGACGACGTCTGGCGTGACAACGCCGTGCTGCTCGCGCGGTCCGACCTCACGCTGCGCTACCGCTGGCGTCACGTCGCGGTCGCGCCGTGCCGGACGGCCGGTCAGGTGGCGCAGGCGCTCCGGGCCCGCGGGTGGGCCGGCAGCGCGCGCCCCTGCGGACCGGCCTGCGCGCTGTAGTCGCCGTGATCGCCGGCGGGCTCCGGGGGCGAGGTGTTGAAGCGTTGCCCCCGGATATCGACGCGAATGCTTCAACACCGCCGACGACCGCGCGGCGGTGGGGCGTGGCAGGCAGGGGACGGGGCGCAGGGGCAGGGGACGGGGCGCGGGGGAGGGGACGGGGTGGGGCAGGGGACGGGGCGGGGCAGGGCGCGGGGTGGGGGGTGGTGGGATGGCGGGGGGCAAACCCTCAGGAGGCGCGGCGTCCGGTCGATCAGCACCTCGAAGGGCTCATGGACGGGCCCGGATGCACACCAGGGATGGACTCATGATCGTCGTCACGCGTCTCAACGGACCGCGCTTCGCGGTCAACCCCGACCTGCTCCAGCGCGTCGAGAGCACCCCGGACACGATCCTGACCCTCATCGACGGGACGAAGTACATCGTCGCCGAGTCGATGGAGGAGGTCACCGGCCTCGTCGTCGAGTACCGCGCACGGGTCGTCGCCGCGACGATGGCCCTCGGCCGCGAGCCGGACGCCGAGCAGGTCGCCGCGATCACCGAGCTGCGGCCCGCCGCCCGCCCGCTGAGCTCGGTTCCGGACGGTGACTGATGGATCCGGCAACGTTCGCAGGCATCGCGCTCGCCTTCGGGATGGTCATCCTCTCGATCTTCCTCGAGGGGTCGACCCCGATGTCGGTCGTGCTCTTCCCGCCGATGATCCTGGTGATCGGCGGGACGATCGGCGCCGGCCTGGCCAGCGGCACCCTCAAGGACGTCATCCGCACGCTCAAGAACCTCAACAGCTGGCTGATGTACAAGTTCCCCGACGGCGACGAGACCGTCGACGTGATCGTCAAGCTCGCCGACAAGGCCCGTCGTGAGGGCCTGCTCGCGCTCGAGGACGCGACCAGGGATGTCGACGACGAGTTCCTGCGCGAGGGTCTGCAGTCCGCGATCGACGGCACCGACCCGGACGACCTGCGCGACATGCTCGAGGCCAAGGTCCAGTCCAAGAAGGCCGCCGACAAGGTCAGCGCCAAGTTCTTCTCCAGCATGGGCGGTTACGCCCCGACCATCGGCATCATCGGCACCGTCGTGGCGCTCGTACACGTGCTGGAGAACCTGTCCAACCCCGAGGAGCTCGGTGCGCTGATCGGGTCCGCGTTCGTCGCCACACTGTGGGGCCTGCTCACCGCGAACCTCCTCTGGCTGCCGATCTCGGCGCGCATCACCCGGGTCTCCGAGCTCCAGGTCGCGCACATGGAGATGGTCGTCGAGGGCCTGCTCGCGATCCAGGCCGGCGCCAACCCGCGGCTGGTCGGCCAGCGGCTGCGCAGCCTCATGCCGCCCGGGACGGTCAAGGAGGCCGCATGAGCTCCGGCCACGGTCACGGCAGCCACGGGCGCAGCCGCAAGAAGCACGAGGAGCACGAGGAGCCGGAGAACCACGAGCGGTGGGCGGTGTCCTACGCGGACATGATGACCGTGCTCGTGGGCCTGTTCATCGTGCTGTTCGCGATGAGCCAGATCGACACGATCAAGTTCGAGCAGCTGCGCAAGTCGCTCGCGATCGGGTTCGGCCAGCAGGCGCCGTCGATGATGGCCGGCGGCAACGGCGTGCTCAGCGGGCTGGACACCTACGAGATCTCGCCCGACTTCACCGCGAGCGTGGTCGACGCCCAGATCCAGGACCCGCCGACCCCTGACACCGCCCTGAGCCAGGAGCAGAAGAACTACGACCTGGCGGTGACCGAGTACGAGCGCCTGGCGGACATCGTGGACAAGATCTCCGGCGCGCTCGACCAGAAGAACCTCGCCGACCGGGTGACCTTCCGGGTGAGCGACCGCGGCCTGATCATCGGGATGGTCGCCGACGACGTGTTCTTCTCACCCGACTCTGCGACGCTGACGCCCACCGCCGAGGCGGTGATCGACACGACCGGCTCGGTGCTCGCGACCCTCAAGGACCAGATCTCGGTCGAGGGGAACGCGAACACCCTGCCGAGCAGTCGTTACGAGACCAACTGGGAGCTCGCCGCCGACCGTGCCACCAAGGTCGTGCGCCGGCTCGTGGAGCACGGCTACGTGCCCGGCGGCCGGATAGGGGCGGTCTCGTTCGGCGACCAGCGCCCGCTCGCCGACGACGGTGGCGACCCGCTGTCCGCCAACCGCCGGGTCGACCTCGTCGTGCTGACCCCGGTCTCGGACGAGATCCGCAAGTACCTGCCCGAGATCGCAGCCGAGAGAGGGTGACACCGATGGCGACCGAGACACGCGTCGTCTCCGAGAAGAAGAAGATCGGTGCCAAGGCCGGCTCGTCCGGCGCTGCGCCGGTCGACGAGGCGCCCGGCAAGAAGGGCAAGAAGAAGCTGATCGCCGTCCTGCTCGTCGTGGTGCTGGTCGCCGCCGGCGCAGGGTACTGGTTCGTGCTCAAGCCCAAGGCCGCCACACCCGACGGCGCCACCGCCGCCCAGTCCGCCCCGGCCGAGCCGGAGCAGAAGCCCGGGACGGTGCTCGCGATCGACTCGATCAGCATCAACCTGGCCGGGGGGCACTACCTGCGCCTGGGCCTGGCGCTGCAGCTGACCGCCGACGTCAAGGAGGACCCCGACACCGCGCGGGCCCTGGACCTGGCGATCGCGCTGTTCTCCCAGCAGCCGCTGGAGGAGGTCAGCGACGAGGCCAAGCGCGAGGCGCTCAAGGCCGAGCTGCTCGGCGAGCTGAAGGACGCCTATGAGGGGGAGGTGATGGGGGTCTACTTCACCGACTTCGTCACCCAGTGACGTCCGGGCCGGCGTGACCGGCCCACCCAGTCCCGGGCAGGAGGCCCGGGCCCGCTACCGGGCACGACGCCCGGGTCCGACCACCGGTCCACACGACCGGGCCCGCACCGGCGGGACGCCGGAGAGGGTGATGTGGCGCCTCGCGCCGAACCGGTGTCCGACGACGCCTCATGCCCCGGCGCACCCGGCCGATGGGCAGCGCGTGACACCCGCCCCAGCCACCTCGCGCCGCCAGCGCTCGGCCGAGCCGGAGCCCTACGACTTCCGGCGGCCGATGACGCTCGCGCGCGAGCACTCGCGCGTCCTGGAGGTCGCGCTGGAGACCTTCGCCCGGCAGTGGGGGACGCTGCTGACCTCCCGCACCCGCGAGGTCGCCCAGATCGCGCTCGACCGCCTGGAGCTGCGCACCTACGACGAGTACGTCCGGCCGCTGCCGAGCACCAGTCTGATGATCCTGTGCTCGGTCGAGCCGGCGCGCACCACCGCGGTGCTCCAGATGCCGGTCGACGCCGGGATGGTCTGGGTCGACTACCTGCTCGGCGGACCGGGCGTCCCGCTCGGCGCGGAGGGCCGTGAGCTCACCGAGATCGAGTGGCAGCTGCTGCGCGACCTCGTGCAGCACGGCCTGCACGAGCTGGCGTACGCGTTCACCGCCGTCACCCCGCTCGAGCTCACCGCCAAGTCGGTGCAGTACGCCCCGCAGTTCGTCCAGGCGGCCGCCGCCCAGGAGACCGTGCTGGTCGCGACGCTTCACCATCGACCTGGGCAAGCGCTCGGACTCCGCGACCCTGATGCTGCCGGCCGAGGCCGTGCTGGCCGCGCTGCGGGACAGCGAGGGTGTCGACGCGCGCACTGCCGACGAGCTGCGCGACCACGCCGTCGCTGCGCGCGCGCTGTCCGCGCGGGTGCGCGAGGTGCCGGTCGGTGTCTCGGTCCGGTTCAAGCCGCTGACCGTGACGCCCGGCGAGATCGGCGAGCTCCAGGTCGGGGACGTCGTCGGTCTGCGCCACCGGTCCGACGCACCGCTGGACGTGGTCGTGGACGACGTCGTGATGGCGCACGCCGCCATCGGAAGCAACGGCAAGCGGCTGGCCTGTCTGGTCGTCGCCGCAGACCTCGAGGAGCACTGAGGAGCACCATGTCCGCTACCACCGACGTCGAGACCGCCCAGGCAGCGGCTGTCGCGTTCGCCACCGCGCTGCCCTCGCCGGTGCCGCTCGAGGTGGTCGACGCGGCAGCGGCCGGCATGCCCGAGCCCGACGCCGCATCGGTCCGGGTGGGCTTCATCGGCGCGACGAGCGCCGACCTGGTCGCGGTGGCCGGCGAAGCCGTCGCCCAGGCCATCGCCGGCGCGGTGGGGCTGTCCCTGTCCGACGCGGTGCGCCCGGCCCTCGAGGCGGCCGGTGCGACGCTGGGCGCCGGCGTGCTGGACGAGGCCGTCGAGGCCCCGGTGGCCGATGTCCTGGCCGCCCAGGACGTGCGCACCTACGCGCTGGTCGACTCCGTGGGCACCGCGGTGGCGTGGTTCGGCATGCGGATCCGTGCGGCGGTGCCCCAGATGCCCGCCCAGCGGACGACGTCCCCGGCGGAGGCCGGTGTGGTGCGCCGCTCGGAGTCCTACGGGATGCGCCTGCTGCACGACGTCGAGATGACCCTGACCGCCGAGATCGGCCGGACCCGGCTCCCGGTGCGCCAGGTCCTCGACCTGGTGCCCGGCACCATCCTCGAGCTCGACCGCGCGGCGGGCGCCCCGGCGGACGTCATGGTCAACGGTCGCCTGGTCGCCCGCGGCGAGGTCGTCGTGGTCGACGAGGACTACGGCATCCGGATCACCGAGATCGTCTCCGAGAGCGCCACTGCCTGATGGACACCTCGGCACTCGTCCTCGGCCTGCGCGTGGTGCTCGCGCTGGCGGTCGTGCTGGGCCTGCTGTGGTGGCTGGCCCGGCGGGCCGGCGGCGGTCGAGCCCGCGCGAAGGTCACCAGCGTGTCAGTCGTCGGCCGGCAGAGCCTGGGCCGGCACAGCGGCGTCGCGGTGGTAGAGGTCGAGGGCCGGCGCCTGCTGCTGGGCGTCACCGACCAGGGTGTCTCGCTGCTCACCGAGCTCGCTGTGACACCGGTCGCCGAGCCACCCGCCGAGCGCGTCGAGATCGACCCCGAGGACCTGGCACGCCTGGTCGGCGACCTCGACCTGGACGACCTGGACGGGACCGACCCCACCGACGCTGCCGCTCCTGCCGCCCCCGCCACCCCGACGGACGACGTCCGCCGGACCGAAGCTGCCCACCCGTCGACCCCCGCGGCACGGACGCCCGCGGTCCCCACGCCCCGCAACCCCCTCGAGGGATCGATCCTGGCGCCCGGCACGTGGCGTCAGGCGGTGGTTGCGGTGCAGGAACGGACCATCAGGCGTTGACAGCCCAGCCGGTCGCCCCTGCGGGGCGTCCCACCGCCGCACGGCGGCGTCCGAGCGTGCTCTTCTCGCTCGGGCTCGTGGTGCTGATCGCGCTCGCGCTCGCGGTCCTCGGCACGCAGGTCGCCTACGCGGCCGGCTCACCGGTGGACCCTGCCGCCCCCACCGCCCCGGCCGACCCGGCGAACCCCGGTGAGCCCGGTCCCACCGTCACGCTGGACATCAACGGCGTCGACGGCTCGCCCAGCAGCCCCGTGGTGGTGCTGCTGACCATCACGCTGCTGTCGGTCGCGCCCTCTCTGCTGCTGATGATGACCGGCTTCACCAAGATCTTCGTGGTCCTGGCGCTGACCCGGAACGCGCTCGGCCTGCAGGGCGTGCCGCCGAACCAGGTGATCGCGGGCCTGGCCCTGTTCCTGTCGCTGTTCGTGATGGCGCCGGTGGTCAGCCAGATCAACGACACGGCCGTGCAGCCCTACCTGCACGGCGAGATGACGTTCACCGAGGCGGTCGACGTGGGCCAGGGTCCGCTGCGCGAGTTCATGCTCGGCCAGACCCGCGAGTCCGACATCGCGCTGGTCACCCGCGCCGCGGACCGGCCGAACCCGGAGTCGCCCGAGAGCGTCGAGATGACCACGCTGATCCCGGCGTTCATGCTCTCCGAGCTGCGCTCGGCGTTCCTCATCGGGTTCGTGGTCTTCGTGCCGTTCCTGGTGATCGACCTGGTGGTCTCGGCGTCGCTGATGAGCATGGGCATGATGATGCTGCCGCCGGTGATGGTCTCCCTGCCGTTCAAGCTGCTGCTGTTCGTGCTGGTCGACGGCTGGGGCCTGGTGGTCACGTCACTGGTGGGGAGCTTCGGCTGATGGACACCACCGCCGTCCTCGACATCGGCCTCCAGGCGCTCCTGCTGGCCGCGAAGCTCGCCGCGCCCATCCTCATCACCGCGCTGGTGGTGGGGTTCGCGGTCTCGCTGCTCCAGTCGATCACGCAGGTCCAGGAGGTCACGCTCTCGTTCGTGCCCAAGGCCATCGCTGTCGCGATCGCGCTGCTGATCGCCGGGCACTGGATGATCAGCGAGACGCTCTCGTTCACCACCGAGATGTTCGGGCGGATCCCGGACCTGCTGGGGGGCTGAGCCGTGCAGCTGACCCTCCCGCTCGCGGCCGTCGAGGTGGTGATGCTCGCCGGGGTGCGGATCGCCGCCTTCCTGGTGGTCGCGCCGCCGTTCGCCAACAAGTCGGTGCCCGGGACGGTCAAGGCGATGCTGGCGATGGGGCTCGGGCTCGCGATCGCGCCTCGTGCCGCGCGGGCGGCGGCGGACGCGGGGACGCCGGCCGGTGGGTCGATCGCGTCGGGGACCGGTGCCTTCATCGGCGACGTGCTGCTCCAGGTGCTGGTGGGCGCGGCCCTGGGCTTCGTGGTGGCGATGGTGTTCTCCGCCGTCCAGTCGGCCGGGTCGATGATCGACCTGTTCGGCGGCTTCCAGCTGGCCAGCGCCTTCGACCCGATGTCGATGACCAACGGCGCGCAGTGGAGCCGGCTGTACCAGCTGACCACCATCGTGCTGCTGTTCGCGTCGAACGCCTACCAGGTGATGATCGCGGGCCTGGCGCGCACCTTCGACGCGCTGCCCCTCGGGTCCGGGCTCGACCTCGCCGCGCTGGCCCACACGCTCACGACCGGCGTGACCGACATGTTCGTCGCCGCCCTGCAGATCGCCGGGCCGCTGATCGCCGTGCTCTTCCTGGCCGACGTCGGCCTGGGCCTGCTGACCCGGGTGGCCCCCGCGCTCAACGCCTTCGCCCTGGGCTTCCCGCTCAAGATCCTGCTGACCCTCACCCTGGGCGTCACCGCGTACCTCGCGCTGCCCAACGTGGTGGCGGCGCTCACCGACTCCTCGATCTCCGCGCTGCTGGGGGTGACCCGATGAGCGACGGCCAGGACCGCAGCGAGAAGGCCACCCCGAAACGGATGAAGGAGGCCCGTCGCGACGGGTCGCTGCAGAAGTCCCAGGACCTGTCCGCGTGGCTCGGTATCGGGCGTCGGTGCCCTGGTGCTGCCCATGGTGGTGTCCAGCGCGTCGAAGGCCGGCGCGGAGCAGATGGCGATGGTGCGCCGGGTGATCGCCGACCCCGACCCGGCGCTCGCGACCGCCGCGCTGAGCGACGGCCTGGGGTCCGTCCTGGCCACCCTCGCGCCGTTGCTCGGGGCGGTCGTGCTCGCCGCGATCGTCGGCTCTGCGGTGCAGGGCGGCGTGCACGTGTCCACCAAGCGGCTCAAGCCGAAGTTCGAGCAGTTCAACATCGCCAAGGGCGCCAAGCGCGTCTTCGGCATGCAGTCGCTGTGGCAGGGCGTCAAGGCCGCGCTCAAGACCGCGGCGATCGGCATGGTGCTGTGGTCCGTGGTCCAGGGCCTGGTGCCGATGATGCTCGGGTCCGGAACCCACTCGCTCAGCGCGATCCTCGCCGCCGCGGGCAGCGGGGTGACCGGTCTGGTGCGCACCGCGGTGCTCGCCGGCCTCGTGCTGGCGGCCTTCGACGTCGCGGTGATCGTCAAGCGCAACCGCAAGAAGACGCGGATGTCGAAGAAGGAGATCAAGGACGAGCACAAGCAGTCCGAGGGCGACCCGCTGATCAAGGGCCAGATCCGGTCCCGGCAGCTCGCCATGAGCCGCAACCGGATGATCGCCTCGGTCGCCGACGCGGACGTCGTCCTGGTCAACCCGACCCACGTCGCCGTCGCGCTGCGCTACCAGCCCGGCAGCGGCGCGCCGAAGGTCGTCGCCAAGGGCGCCGGGCACGTCGCCGCCCGGATCCGCAAGGAGGCCGCCGCCAAGCGCGTCCCGATGGTCGAGGACGTGCCGCTGGCCCGCGCCCTGCACGCGGCCTGCGAGGTCGGCCACGAGATCCCGGCCCATCTGTACGTGTCCGTGGCGAAGGTGCTCGCCTTCGTGATGGCGCTGCGCCGCCGCGGCGCGGCCCAGGGCATCCACCGCTCACCCGGCGGCCCCTCGACCCTCGAGGCGGTGGCCGCATGACCACCACCAGCCCGTCCCTCGGCACAGGAGGCGCACGATGAAGCCCGTCAACCTCAGCCAGCTGGCCGTCCCGGCCGGCGTGGTCGGCATCGTGCTGCTGCTCGTGGTGCCGCTGCCCGCCGCGATGCTCGACCTGCTCATCGTGCTGAACATCGCGCTGTCCCTCGTGGTGCTGCTGACCAGCATGTACGTGATGAAGCCGCTGGACTTCTCGGTGTTCCCCTCGCTGCTGCTGGTGCTCACCTTGTTCCGGCTGGGCCTCAACGTCGCCTCCACCCGCCTGGTGCTGCGCGACGGTTATGCCGGGCACGTCATCGACGCGTTCGGGCACTACGTGGTGGGCGGCTCGCTGGTGATCGGCCTGGTGATCTTCCTCATCCTGGTGGTCATCCAGTTCGCCGTGATCACCAACGGTGCCGGACGCGTCGCCGAGGTGGGCGCGCGGTTCACCCTGGACGCGATGCCCGGCAAGCAGATGGCCATCGACGCCGACCTCAACTCCGGCCTGATCGACGAGGACGAGGCCCGTCGGCGCCGCAAGGAGGTCGCCGCGGAGGCCGACTTCTACGGCGCGATGGACGGTGGCTCGAAGTTCGTCAAGGGCGACGCGATCGCGGGCATCATCATCACCGTCATCAACCTGCTCGGCGGGTTCGCGGTCGGCATGCTCCAGATGGGCATGTCCGCGGGTGATGCGATCAACAGGTTCAGCCTGCTCACCATCGGCGACGGTCTGGTCACGCAGATCCCCGCCCTGCTGATGTCGGTGTCCACCGGCCTGATCGTCACGCGGGCCACCGCCGAGGCGGACATGGGCACCGCGGCGAGCGAGCAGCTCACCCAGTCGCGCACCGCCCTGCTGATCGCCGGCAGCTCGGCGATCGGGCTCGCGCTGGTGCCGGGCATGCCCAAGCTGCCGTTCATGCTGGTGGGAAGCGTGCTGCTGGTCGTCGCGCAGCGGATCAAGGCCTCGAAGTCCAAGGAGCTGGCGGTGGCCGAGCGGGCGGCGTCCCAGGTCGCCGCGCCGCCGTCGTCCGACAGCCCAGAGGCGCTCATCGAGCAGATGCGGGTGCCCGCGCTGGAGATCCTGCTGGCCCCGGACCTGGTGGACCTGGTGGGCACCGGCGGCGACGCCGACCTGCTGGCCCGGGTGCGCGGCCTGCGGCGCAAGATCGCGCTCGACCTCGGCGTCGTGGTGCCCCCGGTGCGCACCCGCGACTCGGTGGACCTGCCGCGCTCGACGTACGTGGTCAAGATCTCCGGCGTCGAGGTCGGTCGCGGCGAGGCGCCCAGCGGGCGGCTGCTCGCGCTGGGCGACACCCTCGAGGGCCTGGCCGGTACCGCGGTGGTCGAGCCGGTGTTCGGTCTTGCCGGCAAGTGGATCCCGGCCGAGCTCCGCCACTCCGCGGAGCTCGTCGGTGCCACGGTGGTCGACCGCGTCTCGGTGCTCATCACCCACCTCGGCGCGATCATCGACGCGCACGCGCCGCGGCTGCTCTCCCGCGAGGACGTCCGGGTGCTCACCGAGGGCGTCAAGCAGGTCAACCCGTCGGTGGTCGACGAGCTCGTGCCGAGCCTGCTCACCCTGGGCGAGGTGCAGCGCGTGCTCCAGGGCCTGCTCGCCGAACGGGTACCGGTGCGCGACCTCGGCCGGATCTTCGAGGCGCTCACCCTGCGCGCCAAGGTGTCCACCGACCCCGAGGGCCTGGTCGAGGCGGCCCGCGGCGGGCTGGGCCCGGCGCTCGCGGCGCCGTACGCGAGCGAGGGCGTGCTGCGGGTCGTCACGCTCGACCCGTCGCTGGAGCATGTCCTGGTCGAGGCGATCCGCCCGGCCGAGGGCGGGGCCCAGCTCCTGCTCGAGCCCGCCCGGGTGGACGGGCTGCTGTCCTCGCTGCGCACTCAGGTCGCCCGCGCCGAGGCCGGCGGCCGTCAGGTGGTCCTGGTGTGTGCCCCCGCCCTGCGTGCCGCTCTGCGCCGTACCGTGGTCCTGTCGCTGCCGGCCCTGCCGGTGCTGTCCTACGGCGAGGTGACGGGTGCGGGGCTGCAGATCGAGACGGTGGGTGTGGTGAGCGATGTCCACGCGATTGCTGCTTGACGGGCAGGATCTGCGCTCCCTCATGCTCCGGGTCCGCGAGGAGATGGGCCCCGACGCCAAGATCGTCCGCGCCGAGCGGGTCCGCACCGGCGGGATCGCCGGCTTCTTCGCGCGTGAGCACTACGAGCTCACCGTCGAGGTGCCCGACGCGCCGCAACGCCGGGTGCCGCGCTCGCGCCCGGCCCCGACCGGCGACGCGGGTCGCCCGTCGGGCACGACGGCCGAGCCGGTCGGACTGGATGCGCTGATGGCCGCGGCCGACGCGATCGAGGCCGCCCCCGAGGTCTCGACCAACGGTCCCGCGTTCGCCGAGGTGCTCGCGTCCGTGCAGCGCGTGACCGCTGAGCCGGCGCACGCAGCGGCGCCGGAGGACGACGCGGCCGGCTTCGACGCTGCCGCCGTCGAGGCCGAGCCGCCGGCCTGGACCCCGGCCCCGGCCCCGCCCCGGCTGACCCGCACGGGCACGGCGACCGAGGGGACCGGCGGCGCCGGGATGGACCCGCTCGCCGACGCCGAGCCCCCCGCCGAGGTCGCGCCCGCCGACGAGCCCGAGCCGGCCGAGGGCGCCGCCGAGCCGCCCACCGCGTCAGCCGATGACGCCGCCGACCCCGGCGACGCCGAGCCCGCTGCGCACCCCGGCACGAGCGTGGCCGCGCTGCTCGAGCTGGGCGTCCCGCTGCGGCTGCTCGCCGGGTTCGACGACCCGCACGCGGCCGTCCCGCTGTCGGTCCTGGTGCGGACCTTCGACCGTCCGCGCGGGGTGCGGCTGGCACCCGGTGGGGTCGTCGTGGTCGCCGGGCCGGCCGAGCTCGCGGTCCGCACGGCCGTGGCGATGGCCCACCGTGCCGGACTGGCCGCCCACGAGGTGGTGCTCGCCGGGGACGTCGACCCCTTGCCGGGTCACGGGCGCCGCGTCCAGACCACCTCGGCCGCGGCCCGGGTTCGCGAGCGGGTGCCCGACGACGCGCCGATGATCGTGGCCCTCGGGGTGGGCGGCACGGGTTCTGGGGCCGAGCTGCTCGCGGCCTTCGATCCCGACGAGGCCTGGGCCGCGCTGGACGCCCGGTTGCGCGCGGTGGAGCTGCGGCGCTGGCTGCGGGCCGTGGGGGCGCGCCGTCCGTTCGACGCGGTCGCGGCGTCGCACACGTTCGAGGCCCAGGCCCCCGGCACCGTCCTGAACCTCGGGGTGCCCGTGGGGTGGCTCGACGGTCTGCCGGCCTCCCCGGTGGTGTGGGCCGCGGTGCTCAGCGAGCGGCTCGACGACGACGCGCGGTGGGACTGACCCGGGCCGCACCGGGACGCGCGCCACGCGAGCGGATAGTCTCGCGTGCATGCTGGTCCTCTCGCGCCGCGTCGGCGAGCGCCTGATCATCGGTGACGACATCGTCATCACCGTGATCGACGTGCGCAGCGACGGCGTGCGGATCGGGATCGACGCCCCGCGCTCGGTCCGGGTGAACCGGGCCGAGGTGCTCGAGGCCGTGAAGAAGGCCAACGAGGAGGCCGCTCGTTCCGGCGGCGACGACGCCGCTGTCGAGTCGCTGCGCGCCCTGCGCCCGCCACGCCCCGAAGCCTGACCCCCGAAGCCTGACCCCCGAAGCCTGACCCCCCGAAGACACCGCTGAGCACGGATCTCCAGCCCTGCCGTCGCGGGCGTGACGCCGTTCCCGACGCCTCACAACCGGCCGCGGCCGTCCGATAGGCCCCACGAACGACGGGACAGCCGTCAGCGGTGCGCGCGTGGGAGGCCGACGTGGAGGACCTGGACGACATCGTCCACGAGTTCCTGGTGGAGAGCCACGAGAACCTCGACCAGCTCGACTCGGACCTGGTCGCGCTCGAGGGCACCCCAGGGTCCCGTGAGCTGCTGGGCAGCGTGTTCCGGACGATCCACACGATCAAGGGCACCAGCGGGTTCCTCGCGTTCGGCAAGCTCGAGAGCCTCACCCACGTGGGCGAGAACCTGCTCGTCGAGCTGCGTGACGGGCGTCGGTCGATGGACCAGCCGACCACCGACGTCCTCCTGCGCATGGTGGACGCGGTGCGTGAGGTGCTTCGCGAGATCGAGCGCGCGGGCTCCGAGGGCGACGTCGACGTCATGCCCGTGGTTCACCAGCTCGAGGCGGTGCTGGCCGGCGAGACCGCCGCCGTCGAGGCGGCAGCCGAACCGGAGCCGGAGCCGGCGGCCGAGACCGAGGAGGAGCAGGCGCCCATGACCACCGTTGAGCCCGCGGCTGAAGCCGCCGCCCGGCCCACGCCGAAGCGCACCGTCAAGCGGAGCGCGAAGCGTTCCGTGTCCCGCCCGGTCGCCGATCCGCCGGCAGAGGCGCCCGGTGCGGTCGCCACCCTGACCGAGCCCGAAGCTGCCCGTCCCGGACCCGCCGCGCCGGCGGAGCCCGTCGCTCGTCCGCCCGCGCCCCGCGCAGAGGTCCCCCACCCGCACGAGCCCGCCGAGCCGATCAGCGGCGAGGCTGACCAGGTCTCGCGCAGCGCGGCGGCGGACACCTCGATCCGCGTCGACGTCGACCTGCTGGATGCCTTGATGCGCCAGGTCAGTGAGCTGGTGCTGGCACGCAACGCGATCTCCCGGTTGGCGGGCGGCGGCGACATCGACCTGGCCAGGGCGTCCCAGCGGCTCAGCCTGATCGCCTCCGAGCTGCAGGAAGGCGTCATGAAGACGCGCATGCAGCCGATCGAGCACGTGTGGTCCAAGGTCCCGCGGATGGTGCGCGACCTGGCGGCGGCCTGCGGAAAGCAGGTCCGCCTGGAGATGGTCGGTGGTGACACCGAGCTGGACCGCAGCCTGCTGGAGGCGATCAAGGACCCGCTGACGCACCTGATCCGCAACGCCATCGACCATGGTGTCGAGGCGGCCGCCGACCGGACCGCGGCCGGCAAGCCCGCCCACGGTGTGCTCTGCCTGCGCGCGTACCACGCCGGTGGGCAGGTGGTCGTGGAGGTGGGCGACGACGGCAAGGGCATCGACCCGGACGTGGTCGCCGCCAAGGCCGTGGAGAAGGGTCTGCGGACGGTTGCCGAGGTCGACCAGATGGCCGCGGGCGACCTGCTCCAGCTGGTGTTCCTGCCGGGCTTCTCCACCGCGGCCTCGGTGACCAACGTCTCGGGCCGCGGGGTGGGCATGGACGTGGTGCGCACCAAGATCGAGGCGATCGGCGGTGCGGTCGACGTCGAGTCCGCGGTGGACCGGGGCACGACCTGGCGGCTGCGCATCCCGCTGACCCTGGCGATCATGCCGGCGGTCACCGTGGAGTGCGACCGGCAGACCTATGCGATCCCACAGGTCAGCCTGCTGGAGCTGGTGGCCCTGGACCTGGAGGCCGCCACCGGTGGCATCGAGTACGTGCGCTCGGCGCCGGTGTACCGGCTGCGCGGGGACCTGCTGCCGCTGGTCGACCTGCGTGAGGTGTTCGCCCGGCCCGCCAGGAACGGCTCGCACGCCACGATCGCAGTCCTGCAGACCGACACGGTGCGGTTCGGGCTGCTGGTGGACCGCGTGCTGAACACCGAGGAGATCGTGGTCAAGCCGCTGTCCGGGCGCCTCAAGGCGATCGGGCTGTATGCGGGCGCGACCCTGATGGGCGACGGGCAGGTGGCCCTGATCCTGGACATCCAGGGTCTGGCCCGCCGCAGCCTGACCACCGACAGCGTCGAGCAGGCCCGGCGCTCCGACCAGGACGAGCAGGGCGTGCGCGACGAGGTCGAGCAGGTCCTGGTGGCCGGCATCGGTGACGGGCGCCGGGTCGCGATCCCGCTGTCGGCGGTCACGCGCCTGGAGCGGCTGCCCGCCGAGGTGCTCGAGCACGTCGGGTCCCGCGAGGTCGTGCAGTACCGGGGCTCGATCACCCCGGTGGTGCGGCTGGACCGCGTGCTGGGCTCGATGGCCCAGACCGGCGAGGAGATCGTGGTCGTGGTCTACAGCCGCGGCGAGCGGGCGGTCGCGATCGTGGTCGACGAGATCGTCGACATCGTCGACGACTCGGCGGCCCTGCACTCCGAGCTGGGCGACCACGGGCTGGTCGGTTCGACGGTCCTCAAGGACCGCGTCACCGAGCTGCTCGACGTGAGGGCCGCGGTGGCCGCGGCCGACCCCAGGTTCTTCGACGACGAGGCGGCCGGCGTGCTCGACCTCGTGGAGGTGTGAGATGGGCCGACAGCTGGCGACCTTCGTGCTCGGCGGCGCGCACTACGGCGTCGACGTGCTCCTGGTCCAAGAAGCGCTGCGCTCCCAGGCGCGCACGCCCGTACCGCTCGCCCCCGCAGGTGTCGCGGGCCTGGTGAACCTGCGCGGGGAGGTCGTGCTCTCCGTCGACCTGCGCCACCGCCTCGGCCTGGCCCCGCTCGCCGAGGACGACGAGCCGATGATGGTCGTGGTCCAGGTCGACGGCGAACCGATCTCGCTCCTGGTCGACGAGGTCGGCGACGTCGTCGACGTCGAGGAGTCGCAGTTCGAGACCCCGCCCGACACCCTCGACCCCGCCCTGCGCGAGCTGATCGTCGGCGCCTACAAGCTGCCCGACGGACTTCTCCTGGCTCTCGACGTCGAACGCGCCACCGCCCAAGCCGCCTGAACCACCTCGCCCCCCGACCCAGACCCGGGCCCACGTGTCCCGGCATCCCCCAGGGAGAGTCGATGTCTCGACGCCTGTCACCTCGCCACCTGCTGACCGACCTCGCGATCCGGACGCAGGTGATCCTGCTCCTGGCGCTGGTCGTCGTTTCCTCGACGGTCGTCGGGCTCGTGACCTACCGCGCCGTCGACGTGCTGGCCGCGCACTCGTCCGAGCTCGCCGGCTTCCAGGCGGACGTGCTCATGCCCGAGCAGCTGGTGCACCAGAACGAGCTCAAGGCCCGCATGCTCGTCGCCGAGCTGGCGGCCGCGCCGGACGAGGCCACCCTGCGGGGCGTGATCGCCGACCAGCAGGCGAACGACGCAGAGGTCGACAGCGACATCGCTGCGTTCGAGGCGGCGGTGCCGCCGGAGGCACGGCCCGCCGAGTTCGACACCTTCCTGAGCGCCTGGGACCAGTGGAAGCAGGTTCGCGACGCGGTCCTGGTCCCGCTGGCGCAGGCCGGCGACCGCGCGGCGTTCGCGCAGGCGGTGAGCAGCCAGGCCGACCCGCTCAAGGGCCAGTTCGTCGACGCGCTCGACGCGACCGAGGCACAGCTCACCGCGTACTCCGAGAGCGTGGCGGCCGACGCGGCCGGGGCTCGGTCGCAGGCCGTCGTCGTGCTGGTCGCGGGTTTCCTCGCGGCGTTCGTGCTGTCGATCTCCTGGGGGCTCGCCGTCGCCGGAGCCATCCGCGCGTCGCTCGACAAGGTGCGCCGCTCCCTCGTGGCGATGGCCGACGGCGACCTCACGGTGGCCGCGGACGTCGAGGGCGCCAACGAGGTCGGACAGATGGCGAAGGCGCTGACCACGGCGCAGGCGTCGCTGCGCAGCACGCTCGGCCAGGTCAGCGAGGTCAGCCAGAGGTTGAGCGGGACCTCCGAGGAGATGTCTGCGGCCCAGACACAGGTCGCCGCCGGATCGGAGGAGACGTCGGCGCAGGCGGGTGTGGTGGCGTCGGCGGCGTCGGAGGTCTCGCGCAATGTCGCAGCGGTGGCCGCGGGGGCCGAGCAGATGGGTGCTTCGATCCGGGAGATCGCCCAGAACGCCGGGGAGGCGGCCAAGGTCGCCGCGCAGGCCACCGGGGTGGCCGAGTCGACCACGGCGTCGGTGGCCCGGTTGGGTGAGAGCTCGACCGAGATCGGCAACGTGGTCAAGGTGATCACCCAGATCGCCGAGCAGACCAACCTGCTGGCGTTGAACGCCACGATCGAGGCGGCCCGGGCCGGGGATGCGGGCAAGGGTTTCGCGGTGGTGGCCGGGGAGGTCAAGGACCTGGCTCAGGAGACCGCCAAGGCCACCGAGGACATCGCCCGGCGGGTCGAGGCCATCCAGGCCGACACCACCGCGGCGGTCGGTGCCATCGAGGAGATCACCGCGATCATCGCCCAGGTCAACGACTACCAGCTGACCATCGCCTCCGCGGTCGAGGAGCAGACCGCGACCACCGGAGAGATGTCCCGCTCGGTGGCCGAGGCCGCCACCGGCTCCCAGGAGATCGCCACCAACATCACCGGCGTCGCCCAAGCCTCCAGCGACGCCAGCCGGCTGCTGGGCGACCTGGAGAGCTCGACGGCCGCACTGGCCGGCATGGCGGCCGACCTGCGGACCCGAGTCGCCGGGTTCCGGATCTGACGGACGCCTGCAAGGGGGACGACGATGTCTGCGGTCACAGGTGCAGCCCGCCGGCTGCTCGCGCGCCTCCGCCGGCCGGACCTGAGCCGGCTGCCGGGGCTGGGGTCGATCCAGGCGCGGATCCTCGTACTGGTCGCCGTGGTCGGCGCGATCGCGGGGGTGGTCGGCATCACCACGGTGGTGTCGATGCGCGAGCAGGCCGCACGGACCGAGGCGCTCGCGGAGCTGCAGAGCGGCGTCGCGGCGACCGTGGCCCAGATCCAGGTCGACCTGGCCGCGACCGAGGGGATCGTCGCCCAGGTGGCCGCGACCCAGAGCGCGACCCTGAAGGAGCCGTGGCTGACCCGCCTGGACACGATGGACGCGAAGGTCGCCGACGAGATCGCCGCGGCCGAGGTGGCCGGCGCCGCCGGGCTCGACGGCTGGGCCGACTTCGTCGCCGCGCACGACGACTGGGTCGACGTGCGCGACACCTCGCTGCTGCCGCCGGCCGTGTCGAACGACCAGATGACCTACGGCACCGTCCTCGGCAGCGCGGCCGAGCCGCTGACCAGGAAGTACACCGACGCGATCGACCGTGCGCTGGCCGACGTCACCGCGCGGATGCAGGACGCGGCGAGCGCCGCGGCAGCGCAGTTCGCGAGCGCGCTGCGCATGGTGCTCGCGCTCATCGTGCTCGGCGTGGGGATCCTGGGCGGTTTCGGGATGCTCACCGCCAGGTCGCTGCGCAGGTCCGTCGAGGCGGTCAACCGGGCGCTGTCCGCGATGGCGGAGGGTGACCTGACCGTCGACCCGGGTGTCACCAGCCGCGACGAGCTGGGCCGGATGGCGTCGGCGCTCGGCACGGCGCAGGCTGCTCTGCGCGCCGCCCTCGGTGGGGTGCTGGGGCAGGCCTCCGAGCTCGCCGGTACCGCCCGCGACCTGGACGACGGCGCGGGGACCGTGGCTGCCCAGGCGCAGGATGCGACCTCCGGGACCGAGCTGGTCGCGGGCGCCGCAAACGAGGCGTCGGCCACCGTCGAGCAGCTCTCGGCCCGCGCAGGGGAGATGGCCACGTCCATCGAGGAGATCCAGCGCTCTGCGGCGGAGGCGGCCGGGTTCGCGAGTCGCGCGGTGGAGGCCTCACAGCATGCGGCCGAGACCGTCGATGCGCTCGGCGCCGGCGCGGCGGAGATCGGCGCGGTCGTGAGGCTGATCACCCAGATCGCGAAGCAGACCAACCTGCTGGCGCTCAACGCGACGATCGAGGCCGCCCGGGCGGGCGAGGCCGGGCGCGGGTTCGCGGTGGTCGCCGGCGAGGTGAAGGACCTCGCCGCGGAGTCGGCGCGCGCCGCGGAGGACATCACCCGGCGGATCGAGGCCAACCGGGAGCAGACCGCAGCGGCGGTCGCGGTGATCGAGGAGATCGCCGAGGTGGTCCGCCGGATCGACGAGTACCAGACCGCGATCGCGGCGGCCGTCGACCAGCAGAGCACCACGACCGGCGAGATGTCCCGGCAGATCAACGAGGCCGCCGCCAGCGTCGTGGCGATCGCCGGTGCGGTCGACGGGCTGGCGGTCGGCGCGGAGGAGTCCAGCGGGGTCGCCCGGCGACTGCGTGACGACGCCGCGGGCGTCGCGTCCATGTCCGACCAGCTGCGCGAGCACGTCGCAACGTTCCGGTTCTGACCTGTCCCCCGACCACTCAACAGCCGCCCGCGGCGGACGATCGGATCCCTGCCGCGAACCCCCGCGGCCCACGAGGAGGCGTGCGTGTCCCCCATCACCGTGCTGGTCGTCGACGACTCGGTCGTCGTCCGCCGCCTGGTCACCGACGCACTGACCTCGGATCCCGAGATCGAGGTCGTCGGGGTGGCGGCCAACGGGCAGATCGCGGTGAGCAAGGTCGCCCAGCTCGACCCCGACGTCGTGACGATGGACATCGAGATGCCGGTGATGTCCGGCATCGAGGCGGTCCGGGCGCTGCGCCGCGACGGCCGCCGGATGCCGATCATCATGTTCTCCACGCTCAGCGAGCGCGGCGCGGTGGCGACCCTGGACGCGCTCGCGGCGGGGGCGACGGACTACGTCACCAAGCCGGCGAACGTGGGCAGCGTCCAGGAGTCGCTGGCCCGGGTGGCCGACGACCTCATCCCGCGCATCAAGGGGCTGGCGCGCCGCCCGGGCGGGGGGGCGCGGAGGGTGCGACCGGCCGGTCCGGCGGCGAGCGGTCCCGCGGTCGCGCCGCGTCCGGCGCCGAAGACCGTGGCGCTGCACCCGGCCCCGGCGCGCACCCTGCGCCCGCGCGCGGTCGTGCTGGGCTCCTCCACCGGCGGGCCTGAGGCGCTGTCCACGGTGATCGCGGGACTGACCCGGCCGCTCCCGGTGCCGATGCTCGTGGTCCAGCACATGCCACCGGTGTTCACCCGGCAGCTCGCCGCCCGGCTCGACCGGCTCGGCCCCAACACGGTGGTCGAGGCGACGAGCGGCGTGGAGCTCCGCGCGGGCACCGTCTACATCGCCCCCGGCGATCAGCACCTCGAGGTCCGGCGCTCGGCCGGCGGCGCGCGCACCCTCCTGCACCAGGAGGCCCCCGTCAACTTCTGCCGGCCCGCCGTCGACGTGCTGTTCCGCTCGGCGGTCGCGGCCTTCGGCGGCGAGCTGCTGGGGGTCGTGCTGACCGGCATGGGTTCGGACGGCAAGATCGGCGCGCGGGCGCTCGTCGACGCGGGTGGCACCGTGATCGTCCAGGACGAGCCGACCAGCGTCGTGTGGGGCATGCCGGGCTCGGTCGCCACCGCCGGGCTCGCCCACGCCGTGCTGCCTGTCGCCGAGATCGCGCAGGCCGTGCAACGCGCGGTCGGGTCGACCGAGGCCCAGCCGGTCGGAGCCGCGCGATGACCCTCACCACCGACACGTTCACCTGGGTCTCGGGCCTGGTGCGCCAGCGCAGCGCGATCGTGCTCGAGGCGGGCAAGGAGTACCTCGTCGAGAGCCGGCTGCTCCCGCTGGCGCGTGCCGCCGGCTCGATCGACGTGGACGCCTACGTGCGAGGTGTCCGGCAGGCCGGGTCACCGATGGCGCTCGAGCAGGTCGTGGAGGCCCTGACCACCAACGAGACGTCCTGGTTCCGCGACGCCCAGCCGTTCACGACCCTGACCCGGCACATCGTGCCCCAGCTCGAGGCGGAGCGGCCCGGGGGTGTGGTCAAGGTCTGGTCGGCGGCCTGCTCCAGCGGGCAGGAGGCGTACTCGGTCGCCATGGCGCTGGAGCACCTGGTCGTCGCGCGGCGCCTGGAGATCCTCGGCACCGACCTCAACCAGCAGATGGTCGAGCGGGCCAGAGCGGGCCGGTACAACCAGCTCGAGATCAACCGCGGCCTGCCTGCGCCCATGCTTGTCAAGCACTTCACGCGCCACGGATCGGACTGGGAGGTCTCCCCGACGTTGCGCGCCGTGGCGACGTTCGCCCGGCACAACCTGCTCGACGCGCCGCCGGGGGGCCCGTTCGACGTGGTGTTCCTGCGCAACGTGCTCATCTACTTCGACCTGCCGACCAAGCGCGACGTGCTGCGCCGGGTGCGCCAGGCGATCCGGCCGGGTGGCTACCTGCTGCTCGGCGCCGCAGAGACGACCATCGGGATCGATGACGGGTGGGAGCGAGTCAGCCATGACCGCGGCTCGGTCTACCGAACTGCCTCCGGGAGGGCAGCATGAGAGCACTGGTGATCGACGACTCGCGCACCATGCGCCGGATCGTCGTGGGGGCCCTGAGGCCGCTGGGATTCGAGACGGTCGAGGCCCAGCACGGCCGTGAGGCGCTCGACGTCCTGGAGTCCGGCGAGGCCGTGGACCTCGCCTGCATCGACTGGAACATGCCGGTGATGACCGGCTACGACTTCGTCGTCGCGGCCCGGGCGAACCCGGCGTGGCGGGACATCACCTTGATGATGGTCACCACCGAGAGCGAGCACGGCCAGATCGTCAAGGCCCTCGCCGCGGGGGCCCACGAGTACCTCATCAAGCCGTTCACCCCGGACGCGATCCGGGACAAGCTCCAGCTGCTCGGGCTGGTCGAGTACGAGGAGACGGCATGAGCGCGGCCATCGACATGGGGATCTTCGCGGAGACGGTCTTCGCCATCGCGGAGGAGGTGTTCACCGCGATGATCGACCCGGAACCGGGAGCGCTCCGGCCGGCCCTCGAGCCGACGGAGCCGTCCGAGGACGCCACCTGGGCCTGGGTCGACGTGCACGGCGAGCACCCCGGCAGGGTGATGCTCGGTACCGACCGCGAGACCGCGGAGATGCTGACCCGCGCCCTGCTCGCGGTTCCGGAGGACGAGGCGGTGTCCGAGGCGGACTTCGTCGACGCGGTGGGCGAGATCGCCAACGTGGTCGGCGGCAACATCAAGGCCCTCGTGCCCGATCCCGGGCCCCTGACCCTTCCCCAGGTAGCCCCGGCGCCCCCAGGCGACGGTGCGACCCTGCTGCACCGCGCGCAGCTCGTCTGGCGCGGGCATCCGCTTGCGATCTCGTTGTGGAGCCTGACATGAGCCTGAGAGTGGTCGTCGCCGACGACAGCCGCGTGATGCGGCAGATCGTGATCCGTACCCTGCGTCAGGCCGGGTACCAGTGGGACATCACCGAGGCGTCCGACGGCGCCGAGTCGCTCCGGCTCGCCCAGGACCTGGATCCGGACCTGGTGCTGTCGGACTGGAACATGCCCGAGATGAGCGGCATCGAGATGCTGCGCGCGATGCAGGCCGAGGGCCTGGACATCCCGCTCGGCTTCGTCACCTCGGAGAGCTCGCAGGAGATGCGTGAGCAGGCCGACGCCGCCGGCGCGCTCTTCCTCATCACCAAGCCCTTCACCGCGGAGACCTTCCGCGAGACCATCGACCCCTTCCTGGCGTGAGACGACCATGACCACGACGACTGCCAAGTCCCCGCTCCCCACCGCCGTGATGGTGCGTGAGCTGTTCGAGGGCCTGCTGGGCCGCGAGATCGACTCCGTGATCGGCACCGGCGCGGTGAACGCCAATGAGGAACCCGGTGCCGTCGTGGGCGTCTACACCGACGACCGGATGGACCTGCGGGCGATCGTCGTGCTCGACATCGCCCTGGCGGCGCACACCGGTGCCGCCATCGCCCTGGTGCCGGTGGTCCACGCGGAGGTCGCGGCCGACGACGGCATCCTGCCCGACACCCTTTACGAGAACACCGCCGAGGTGCTCAACGTCGCGGCGTCGTTGTTCAACGGCGGCCCCGGTGCCCCGCACGTCAAGCTCTACCAGGCCTACCGGCCGCAGGACCCGCTCCCGGCCGACGTCGCCAAGTGGATCATGGCGTTCGTGCGCCGGCTCGACATGGAGGTGTCCATCGCCGGCTACGGCAAGGGTCGGATCTCGGTCCTCGCGATCTGAGCGGGCGCGTCCTGCGGGGTCGGGCGGCGTTGCTGCCGGGAGGAGTGCGCGCGCAGCGGTCGAAGAGCTCAGCGCGTGGGTACGTACTCCCAGTGCCACGACTCACGCGGCACGTTCTCGACGAAGCCGTACTGGCTACCGTGCTCGCGCATCCAGGTCTGGGCGGCGGTGTCCAGGTCGAGGTCCAGTGCCATGCCCCAGCCGTGCCGGCTGGTGCCCGGCACCGCGGCAAGGCCGCCCTGGGCGTACAGACCCTTGCGCGCAGCAACGTCCACCTGGGCGTCGTAGGCACGGTAGGAGTCCGTGATCCCGATCGTCACGCCGTCCGCCGCGGCGGCCGAGCGCATCGCCTCGAACGACCGGGCGGCCGGCGGCCACATCCGGTGCGACGTGCCGTCGATCGGGCTGAGCTCTGCGGGCGGGATGCGGCCGTTGCCGTAGCCGACGTAGCTGAGGGGCACGTTGTCCGCGTTGACCAGCGCCTTGCCGGAGCCGACTGCCGTCGTGGTCGCGACCGAGGTGACCACACCGGCGGCGACAGGCGCCGTGGTGCCGGTCACGGTGCCGAGCACCGCGGCGAACGAGCCCCCGACGTTCACGGCATCGGAGGGGGCGGCCTGCGGCTCCAGGTAGGCGATCCGGCCCTGGATCTCGGCGATCCGCTGGTTGATCGCGGTGACGGCGTCCACACGTCTCCTCTCGGTTACCCCCGGTCCCATCGGCCGGCGACGACGCGTGCTGAGGGATCGCGTGGTCCGGCGGCTGCGCCGCGCGGGTGACCATGCAGCGCGTCGAGGGTGAAAACCGTGGGCCGATCGGGTGGCCGGGCGTCCGCGGCCGTGAGGATCGTCGGCCCGCCCGCCTACTCTGATCACGTCAGCGAGAAGGGCAAACCCGTCGTGAGGCGGGGACGCAAAGCCACGGGGCCCGCCAGGGTCAGCCGGGCTACCGAACGAGAGGCACCACGATGCCGGAGCACGGACAGACCGGGATGCAGCGCTCCTTCGAGGAGACCACCGCAGGGCTCGAGGCCCCCGTCGCCCCGCCCGCCACGCTCGCCCGCTGGGCAGCCATCGCCGGCCAGCTCGGGACCGTCGGGCACGTTCCCGCGCAGGCGCCCGCGGCCTGAGCCGCGGCGCACGTCAGCCCGCTGCCGCCACGGCAGCCCCGCACGCCGGCCGGCACCCTCGGGCGCCGGCCGGACCAGTGCGTCCTGCAGCACGGCGCCCCCCGCGGCCGGCTACTGGTAGGTCACCAGCACGGGCGGGGGCTGCACCTGGTAGGTCTGCTCGGGCGTGAGCACCGGGTGGTCCTCGTCGATGAAGTTCTTCCAGCCCCACAGCACACCGGCCGGGGCGTCCCGCTGCAGCGCCTGCCAGGTCCCGGCCTTGGCCGGCTGGCTGCCCTGACCGTCCACGTGCAGCACGATCTGGAGCTCGGACCGGGAGGTGTCCAGCGCGCCGCGGTCGCGGATCATCGACAGCGAGAACTGGTGGAGCACCAGAACCTTCTGCGGCAGGTGCTCGCGGCGGGTGAGGTCGGCCAGCCAGGTCACCACCTCGTTGACCTCCGCGACGTCGACCGAACCGATCTGGCGCAGGTGCACCTGGTCGGGCTTCAGCCGCCACTCCGGGTCCAGTGCCAGGCCGACGTTGGGGTGGGCGAGCAGGGTCTCGTACCGCTTGGCCTGGGTGAGGAAGTCGGTGCGCCCGGGCTGCAGGTCGAGGATGACGAACAGGCCCTCCTGCTCGGCCGTCTCCACCCACGGGAGGAGCCGCTCGACGCTGCTCTCGTCGGAGTAGTTGCCGTCGTCCCCGGCGCCCCGCGAGGCGACGGTGGCGATGATCTCCAGGCTCGGCTCGACCGTGTCGTCGGTCAGCGCCTGGTACGTGCTGGCGAGGTCCTTCGCCCGGGTGATCGTCGCCGGCAGGTCCTGCTCACCGAGCACGCCGAGTCCCGGCACCCCGGGCGAGCCGTACAGCGCGACCAGCCGGCGGTGGGCGAACACCAGCTGCCCGCCGCCGGGGAGCTGGACGCCGGTCGCCGCGGCGCGCACCCGCCAGTCCACGTCCGCCGGGCCGCCCAGCGCCGCGAACGCCGGCCCGGCGGCCAGCACGTGCGTGTCCTGGTCGGTCGCGCGGGCCACGGCCGTCACGGTCGCGGCGGTCGCCCGCGGGTCGCCACCCGGGACGACGACGGCCGGCAGGCCCGCGGCGCGTGCGGTGGCGACCGCCGCGACGGTCCCTGGGTCCCCGTCGGTCAGCAGCACGCCGTCGCCGGGGACGGGAGCCGGGCGGGTGTCGGGCAGCCCGCCGTTCGTCTGGGGTGAGGGCACCGGGTCCGTCGTGGCCGCGTCGCGCGTGACCGACGAGCTCGCCGGGGCGGTGCTCGGTTGCGCCGCGGAGGTGCTGGTGCCCGGGGTCGAGGTCGCGTCGGTGGCACTCGTCGCGGAGGTCTCGTCGCCGCTGGGCCCGGGCGCCGCCGGGCCGAGGAGCGTCGGGTGGTCACGATCGAGCCCCGCGACGGCGGTGACCGCGTCCGCGGCGTCGACGGCGGTCGGCGGGCCACTCAGCCCGGCGAGGCCCACGAGGCCGTCGGGCGATGCGATGGTGACCGTCGGGACCTGCGGCAGCCGGAGGTCCCGAAGTCGCCCGTCCGCGCCCGTGACGACCAGCACGGCCGTGGGGTGCAGACGGTGCACCTCGGCGAGCCACGGCGGGTCTTCCTCGGGGGTGGTCGTCGTGCTCGGCCCGGTGGCCGTGGTCGCACTCGGTGTGCCCGTGGCCGACGCGGCGCCGGGCGGCTCGCTCGGCGGGACGAGCAGCAGCGGCCCGCCGACCGCGACCGCGGCAGACGCGGCCGCGACCTGGGCGCCGACGTCGTCGGACGGCGCGAGCACCACCACCGGTGCGTCGACGAACAGCGCGCGGCTGGCCGCCACGTCCGACGTGACGTCCAGCACCGTGGTCGGCGCGTCGGGCAGCCGTAGACCGGCGACCTCGGGCTCCGGGCTGGCGGAGGCCGTCGGGCTCGACGTGCCCGTCGGTGACGGCGGCGTCGGGGTGCACGCCGTCGCGCCGCAGCCCAGCGCCGAGACCGCCAGGGCTGCGGCGAGCACCCGCCGGGCCGACTGCCGCATCACCAGAAGACCCTACGGGAGTCCGGATGCGGCGGTCGGCGCCGGGCGACGGGCCGAAACCCCTTGGCATCCGGCCCCGGTCCGACGTACCGTCACCGCACACGGGAAAGGAGGTGGTCCAGAAGTGAAGTCTTCCAGGACGCGTGAGGTGGCTGTCCGCTAGTCGCCGCCAGCAACGGACGGACCGGCTCCGGGTTGCCGCGCAGGCGGCAGCGATTTCCCGGCAGTCACCGCAGCCCGTGGGCGCCGCGCCTCGTCCAGCGCGGCATGTCGGTCGAGGACCGGCGGCCCACGGGCTGTTCCATGCCCGGCGGGGGTCCCGGCCGGTGTCGCGCGGACGCCCGCCGGCCCGGCCACAATGTCCCGGTGACTCCCTACCGCGTGATGACCGTGTGCACCGGCAACATCTGTCGTTCGCCGATGGCCGAGGTCGTGCTCCGTGAGCGCCTCGCGCAGGCCGGCCTGGACGGGCTCGTCGAGATCGACTCGACAGGCGTGAGCGACGAGGAGCACGGCAGCCCGATCGACCCCAGGGCCAGGGCCACGCTCGCCGCGAACGGGTACCCGGTCCCCGCGCACCGCGCGCGCCGGGTGACCCGCGACGAGCTCGCCGAGCGCGACCTCGTGCTGGCGATGACCGCCGGCCACGTGCGGTCGCTGCGGCGGATCGGCGGCGACGCGCCCCAGGTGCGGATGCTCCGATCGTTCGACCCGCAGGCGCCGACGCTCGCTGACCACGCGCTCGACGTCGACGACCCGTGGTACGGCCCGCAGGAGGCGTTCGAGCGCACCCTCGCGGAGATCGAGGCCGCCGCCGACGGTGTCGTGGCCCACATCCGCGCCGAGCTCGGCCGCTGATCCGGCCCGGCGCGGGTTCCGGTGCCTTCCCCCCGCAGGCCGCGCACGCCAGACTTGCGGCGGACCCCGGCGACGGCGCCGGCGGCCGGACCGAGTGGAGGACCACCGTGAAGTTCACCATCTACCGGGACAAGGCCGGCGAGTTCAGGTTCCGCCTCGTGGCCACCAACGGCAACGTCCTGGCGGCCAGCGAGGGCTACAAGGCCAAGGCCTCGGCGCTCAAGGCCATCGAACGGATCAAGTCCGACGCCGCGGGCGCCGACATCCTGGACGAGAGCTCCTGAGCTCGAGACCCGTCCGGGGGTGACCATGCGCGGTCCGCCGACGCTGCGCGCCGCGTCCCTGGTCACCATGGCGCTTGCGGGGCTCGGCACGCTGACCTACCTCGTGGCGGTCCTCTGGCTGCCCGCCGGCCGCGTCGAGGGCAAGGCCCTCACGCTCGGCGCCACGTTCGTGGTGCTCGCGACAGTGGGTGTGCTGCGTGCCATCCGTTCGGGATCGCGGGCCGGCGACGTCCTGATGGCGCTCGGCCTGGTGTCGTCGTCCCTGGGGTGGCTGTACTGGTCGGTGTTCCTGGTCCCGCTGCAGAACCCGCCCTACCCGAGCCCTGCGGACGTGCTCTGGATGGCGTTGTTCCCGCTCGCCTACGTCTCGCTCGCCTGGCAGACCGGGTCCGGCGGCGCCGCGCGTCGGGCCCTCGTGCTGGACATCCTCATCGGCAGCGCCGGCGTGACCGCGGCGGTGGCGGGGCTCGTCGTGCCGGCGCTTGCCCGGGACGTCGAGGACCTGACCACCGTGGGGGTCAACTCGGTGTACCTCGGCGCGAACGTCGCGCACGTGCTCCTCCTGGCTGCCGTCGTCGCGATGCGCGGGCTCCGGGTGCCCGGTGCCCTCTGGCGTCGACTCGTGGCGGCCGCGCTCCTCGCGGTGACCAACGCCACGTGGTTGATCGACCTCGGCGACACCGGGGTCGTGCCGCTGGGCACCGTGCTCAACCTCGGATGGCTGGCTGCGTTCGCGCTGATGGTCTCGAGCGTCGGGGTGCCGGCGCCCGATCGGTCCACGGGCCCGCGGTGGTCCGGCGCGGTGGTCGTGGTGCCCCTGTCCGGCACCCTGCTCTCGCTCACGGTCCTCCTGGTCGCGGGCGCACGCTTCCAGGGCGCGAGGTGGATCGCCGCGGTCGCGGTCGTGCTCGCCATGGTGCGCATGGCGCAGGCGGTGGTCGACGCGTATGCGCTCGCCGGGAGCCATCGGCTCGCCCGCACCGACGAGCTCACCGGCCTGGTGAACCGGCGTGGCTTCTACGACGAGCTGCGCCGGGTGCTCGCCGAGGGCAGGAACGCGACCTTGGTGCTCGCCGACGTCAACCGCTTCAAGGAGGTCAACGACACCCTCGGGCACCAGGTGGGCGACGCCCTGCTGGTCCAGGTGGCCGCTCGTCTTGCCGCGAACAGCCGCGGGTCGGGGCGGGAACCGCAGGGGGACTGGCCGCCGCGCCTGGCGGACATCACCGCCCGGTTCGGCGGTGACGAGTTCACCCTGGTGCTGCACCAGGACGACCCGGCCGCGGGCGAGGCTGCGGCGCGCCGTCTGCTCGCCGCGCTCGACGACCGCTACGACGTGGGTGGGATGTCGGTGCACTGCTCGCTGTCGGCCGGCCTCGTACACCTGCCGGGCGACGGCGCGGAGATCGACGAGCTGATCCGGCGAGCGGACGTGGCGATGTACGCGGCCAAGGCCGGCCCGCAGCCGGTCGTGGCCTACCGGCCGGAGCTCGACACCCGGACCATCGCTGAGCTCGCGCGCACCGAACGGGTCAGGGCCGCGCTCGAGGAGGGCCGCCTGCTCCTGTACTACCAGCCGAAGGTGGACCTGACCACACGGGCGGTGGTGGGCGTCGAGGCCCTCGCCAGACTGCGCGACGAGGACGGCACGGTGCTCGCCCCGGGCCAGTTCCTCCCCGCGCTCGACCGGAGCGGGGAGCTCACCGCGCTCACCGCCCAGGTGCTCGATCAGGCGGTGGCTCAGGCCGCCGCGTGGCGGGCGGCGGGGACGCCGCTCCCGGTCTCGGTCAACGTTCCGGCGCCCGCGCTCGTCGAGCGCTTCGGCGGGCAGGTGCGCGACGCCCTGCTGCGCCACGACCTGCCCGGCGAGCTGCTGTACGTCGAGGTCACCGAGGAGTCGCTGCTGCACGACCGGCGCGCCGGCCGCGCGGCGATCGAGGCGGTGCGGGGCCTCGGCGTCCGGGTGGCCGTGGACGACTACGGCACCGGCTGGTCGTCGCTGACCTACCTGCGCGAGCTCCCGTTGGACGAGCTCAAGCTCGACCGCTCCTTCATCAGCGGGATGGCTCGGGACGAGCGGGTCACGCGCATCGTGCGCTCCACCGTCGCGCTGGCGCACGGCCTGGACCTGGTCGTCGTGGCCGAGGGTGTGGAGACCGTGGAGGATCGCGACGCCGCCACTGCGGCCGGGTGCGACCTGGCCCAGGGCTACCTGTTCGCGCACCCGTTGCCGGCCCGCGAGCTCGGCGTTCTCCTGACGACCTGGCCCGAGGCGGTCTCGAGCGCGGGCGGCGCCGGGTGAGCAACCTGCGCGACACCTGTGCCCCCTAGGCTCGCCGCGTGGACATCGCGGTGCTGGGCGCGACCGGGGACGTCGGTCGGCAGATCTGCACCCAGCTCATCGAGCGCCGGGTGCTGCCCGCGACCTCACGGCTCCAGCTCGTCGGGCGACGCGGCGGGATCTCGGCGCGTGCCGCCTACGGACTGCGCGCCGACCTCATCGACGCCTATGACGAGCACGCCCCGCTGATCGACGTCGCTCTCGACCCGGCCGACGTGGTCGCGGACGTGGTCGTGGTCGCGGCCGGGATGACCACACCTGCGGCACCGGGCGGCAGCATCGACCGGTCCGCGCTCGCGGCGGCCAACCACGACGTGGTCGCCGGGTACGCGCGCGCCCTGGCCGAGCACGGTTCGGGGCACGAGGTCGTGGTCGTGGTGTCCAACCCGGTCGAGGTGGGCGTCGCGGTGATGGCCCGGGAGCTGGGCCGGCACCGGGTGATCGGGATGGGCGCCTGGCTGGACACCCTGCGGTTCCGGCGGGAGATCGCGGTGTCGCTCGGACTGCGCCGCCACCGGATCGGCGGGTTCGTCGCCGGCCAGCACGGCACGGACCTGGTGCCGCTGTGGTCGACGGTGCGGATCAGCGGGCTGGACGCCGCCGAGCGACAGGCGGCCGTGGCACGACTTCGCGCGGGCCGGACGCTCGACGACCTGGACGCCGAGATCGCCCGGGCCCAGGACGAGCTGCTCGCCCGGGACGCCGCCGAGGCGTTCGCGCTGGTCGACGCCCTGCCGCCCGACCTGCGCGCGGTCACGCGCCCGTGGCTCACCCACACCAGCGGGGCGAAGACCGCGACCGGCACGGCGAGCGCCACGGTGGACCTGGTGGAGACGGTGCTCGACGGGCGCGAGATCGTCGTGGCCGGCCAGGTCCGGCTCGCCGGGGAGGTGGCGGTCGGAGGTCGGCGGCTGACCGGGGTGGTGGGTGCGCCGGTGGTGCTCGGCCCGGAAGGATGGACGCGCGTGCTGCTGGAGGACCTCGCGCCGGACGAGACCACCCGGCTGCTGGCCTGTGCGGACCGGATCGCTGCGTCGCTCGAGCCGTGGGAGGGCCGGCCGTGAGCGGGCAGGTGCCGGGCGTCGGCGGACCGGCCGTGAGCGGGCAGGTGCCGGGCGTCGGCGGGCCGGACTCGGGCGAGCAGGTGCCGGGCTCGGGCGAGCAGCACTGGGTCGCCCTGGTCCACGGCGCCGACCGTCCGGGCACCCTGACCGCGGTGACCAGCGTGTTCTCCAGCCGCGGGGTGAGCTTCGACTCGCTGTCCACCGGATCGGTCGACGCGGGCAGCGGGACCATCGCGGTGACCTTCTGCGCGAGCGAGCGCCGCCAGGTCCAGCTGCTGCGCACCGTCGCCCGCCTGGCCGAGGTGCGTGACGTGCGGGTCCGGCCCGCCGACGACCCGTTGGTGCGTGCGGCCGCCGTGGTCGAGCTCCCGGAGGGCACCGGGGCACCGCCGGTGCCCGGCGTGCGCTGGACCGTGCCCCCCTCGGGACCGGCGCTCGCGCACGGCCCGCTCGCCGGGGTGCGCGCCGCGGTCGCAGCCGCGCGGGCGTCCGGTGCGACCACCACGGCCACCGTCGTGCTGGGGCTCTGAGTCGCGCCCGGGGTGGCGTGGCGGAGGGCGCAGGCGCACCATCGCTGGTGGGCCGAGGCGACGGAGGTGTGGCGGTGGCGATCGGACAGCGGCGGTTGGGTGGCGCGGGTCCGCAGGTCGGGGCGCTCGGGCTCGGCTGCATGGGGATGAGCCAGTCCTACGGGGTGCGCGACGACGCGGAGTCGATCGCCACGCTGCACCGGGCGATCGACCTGGGCATGACCCTGCTGGACACCGCCGACGTGTACGGCGCCGGCGCCAACGAGCGCCTGCTCGCCCAGGTCCTGGCCGACCGGCGCGACGAGGTGGTGCTCGCCACCAAGGTCGGGCTGGTGCCGGCCGCGGGGCAGTCGATCCCCGGCGGGGTGGACGGCACGCCCGAGCACATCCACGCCGGGATCCGGGAGTCGCTGCGGCGCCTGGGCACCGACCACGTCGACCTGTACTACCTGCACCGGGTGGATCCCGACGTGCCGGTCGAGGAGTCGGTCGGCGCGATGGCCGAGCTCGTCGAGCAGGGCCTGGTGCGTCACCTCGGCCTCTCCGAGCCCAACGCCGACCAGCTGCGCCGGGCGGTCGGGGTGCACCCCGTCGCCGCCGTGCAGTCCGAGTGGTCGCTGTTCACCAGGGACGTGGAGACCGACGTGCTGCCCGCGGCGCGCGAGCTCGGGGTGGCGCTCGTGCCGTTCAGCCCGCTGGGGCGCGGCCTGCTCACCGGCGCGGTGACCTCGACGCAGGACATGGCGGCGGACGACATGCGCCGGGGCTTCCCGCGCTTCGCGCCGGAGAACCTCGAGGCGAACCTGGCGCTGGTCGAGCAGGTGCGTTCGGTCGCGGCCGAGCACGGCGCGACGCCGGGGCAGGTGGCGCTGGCCTGGTTGCTCGCCCAGGGGCCGGACGTGGTGCCGATCCCCGGGACCAAGCGTCGGCGGTACCTCGAGGAGAACGTGGCTGCGGCCGACGTGCGGCTGACCGCGGAGGACCTGGCGCGGCTCGACGGGCTGCGCCCGGCCGGTGCGCGGTACGCCGAGGGCTCGTTCATGGCCCGCCTGGTGGAGCGCCGCTGACCGCACTGCCGCCCGCCGGCGCACTCGGGCTGGGGCCGCGGGACGAGGTCTCTGCCCGCCGGACGGACGTCTGCTCGTGGCGGGGCGGAGGGGACTATCCTCGGCGTGTCCGGCTGCCGCCGGGTCTCACAACCGAACACGCCGCTCGAACCGTGACGGGAGAGTCCTCGCCCGTCGAGGCGCCGAAGGAGCAACCCTCCCCGGGAATCTCTCAGGCCCCCGTACCGTCACGGCGAGGCAACTCTGGAAAGTGGCCGATCATGGCCCACCGACGGTGCACGTCGGGCGCCCCGCAGCCTGCGGGGTCCCGGCCAAACTCTCAGGTCGGGGCGCGCGCCCCGGAGGACAGAGCGGGGAGGCCCTCGTCGTCCGGCTCGTGCTGGACCCGACCTCGGAGCCGCCCGTGACCCCCGCACCCAGCTCGCCCGGCTCGCCCGCCGCCGACGGCTTCGTCGACCGGCACGTCGGCCCCCGGCCGGACGCGATCGCCCACATGCTCGATGTGGTCGGCGCACCGTCGCTGGACGCCCTGATGGACCAGGCCGTGCCCGCCTCGATCCGCACCGGGCTCCCCGACTCGCCGTCGACCGCACTGACCGAGGCCGAGGTGGTCGCCCACCTGCGCGAGCTCGCGAGCCGCAACCGCGTGCTGACCTCGATGATCGGGCTCGGCTACCACGGCACGCACACCCCGGCGGCGATCCGCCGCAACGTGCTGGAGAACCCCGCCTGGTACACCGCGTACACGCCGTACCAGCCCGAGATCAGCCAGGGCCGGCTCGAGGCCGCGCTGGTGTTCCAGACCATGGTCGAGGACCTCACCGGCCTGCCGGTCGCCGGCGCGAGCCTGCTCGACGAGGCGACCGCGGTCACGGAGGCCGCGCTCCTCATGCGCCGCGCCGTGCGAGGCAAGGACGACGGCGTGGTCGTGGTGGACTCCCGCGTGCTGCCGCAGTCCCTCGCGGTGCTGCGCGGCCGAGCCGAGGCGATCGGCCTGCCGCTGGTGGTCGCGGACCTGACCGCGGGGCTGCCCGCGCTGCCCGAGGGCACGGAGCTGGTGGGCGTGGTGGTCCAGCAGCCCGGGGCCGACGGGCTCATCCAGGACGTCGCGCCGATCGTCGAGGCCGCGCACGACGCCGGGGCGCTGGTCACGGTGGCCGCCGACCTGCTGTCCCTCACGCTGCTCACCCCGCCCGGCGAGCTGGGCGCCGACGTCGCGGTCGGCTCCGCGCAGCGGTTCGGCGTGCCGATGTTCTACGGCGGTCCGCACGCGGCGTTCATGGCGGTGCGCTCCGGACTGGAGCGCCAGCTGCCCGGCCGGCTGGTCGGGGTGAGCGTGGACGCCGACGGCGCGCCCGCCTACCGGCTCAGCCTGCAGACCCGCGAGCAGCACATCCGCCGCGAGAAGGCCACCAGCAACATCTGCACCGCCCAGGCGCTGCTCGCCGTGGTCGCCGCGATGTACGCGGTCTACCACGGGCCCGACGGCCTGCGCCGGATCGCCGAGCAGGTGCACGCCGCGGCGGTGCGGCTGCGCGACGGCCTGGCCGAGCTCGGCGTCGAGGTGCTGCACGACGCGTTCTTCGACACCGTCGTCGCCCGCGTCCCCGGCGCGGCCCACGCGGTGCTCGCCGCCGCGGTGGAGCGCGGGATCAACTTGCGCCGCATCGACGCCGACCACGTGGGCCTGACCACCGACGAGACCACCACGGTCGACGACGTGAGCCGCGCGCTGGTGGCCGTGTCCGTCGGCACCGGGCGAGGCGAGCCCCCGACGCGAGAGATCGGCTGGACCGGGCTCTGGGGCGCGGACGGTCTGATCTCGTCCGTGGGGACCGTCCCGCCCGAGCTCCGTGACCTGGACCCACGCACGCTGCCGCGTGCGACCGAGCCGCCACGCGCCGCGGGCCCCACCCGGGTCCCGGAGTCGCTGCGCCGCACGACGCCGTACCTCACGCACCCCACGTTCCACCACTACCGGTCCGAGACCGCGCTGATGCGCTACCTGCGCACCCTGGCGGACAAGGACCTCGCGCTGGACCGCACGATGATTCCGCTGGGGTCGTGCACCATGAAGCTCAACGCCGCCGTCGAGCTCGAGACCATCTCCTGGCCCGAGTTCGCCGACCTGCACCCGTACGCCCCGGCCGACCAGGCCGAGGGCTACCGCGAGCTCGTCACAGGGCTCGAGGCGCTCCTCGCCGGGATCACCGGCTACGACGCGGTGAGCCTGCAGCCCAACGCGGGCTCCCAGGGCGAGCTGTCCGGCCTGCTGGCGATCCGCGCCTACCACCGCTCGCGCGGCGAGGCCGAGCGTGACGTGTGCCTCATCCCCGCGTCGGCGCACGGCACCAACGCGGCGTCGGCGGTGCTGGCAGGCATGCGCGTGGTGGTCGTGGCGACGGCCCCGGACGGCACGATCGACGCCGCCGACCTGGACGCGAAGCTCGCCGCGCACGCCGGACGGGTCGCGGCGATCATGATCACCTACCCGTCGACGCACGGCGTGTTCGAGGCGGGCGTGCGCGGCGTGTGCGACGCGGTGCACGCCGCGGGCGGCCAGGTCTACATCGACGGGGCGAACCTCAACGCGCTGGTCGGGCTCGCCCGGCCCGGCGAGTTCGGCGGGGACGTCTCGCACCTCAACCTGCACAAGACGTTCGCCATCCCGCACGGTGGCGGTGGCCCCGGGGTCGGCCCCGTCGCGGTCGCGGGCCACCTCGCGGCGTTCCTGCCCTCCGACCCCACGCCCGGTCACCACGGCGAGCTGCCTGGGTGGCAGAGCAACCTCACCGCCGACGAGGTCCGCGGGGGCGACCCGGGCGTCGGTCCGGTCGCAGCGGCCCGGTACGGCAGCGCCGGCGTGCTGCCGATCTCCTACGCCTACGTGCTGCTGATGGGCGGCGCCGGGCTGCGCCGGGCCAGCGAGGTCGCGATCCTCGCGGCGAACTACCTGGCCACGCGCCTGCACGAGCACTTCCCGGTGCTCTACACCGGCCCCGGCGGCCGGGTCGCGCACGAGTGCATCCTCGACCTGCGCGGGATCACCAAGGCCACCGGCGTCACGGCCGAGGACGTCGCCAAGCGGCTGATGGACTACGGCTTCCACGCCCCGACGCTGGCGTTCCCCGTCCCCGGCACCCTCATGGTCGAGCCCACCGAGAGCGAGGACCTGGCCGAGCTCGACCGGTTCGTCGAGGCGATGGTCGCGATCCGCGGCGAGATCGCCCGCGTCGAGGCCGGGGAGTGGGCCGCCGCCGACTCCCCGCTGCGCGGCGCCCCGCACACCGCGGCGTGCGTGGTGGCCGACGTCTGGGACAAGCCGTACAGCCGCGAGACGGCGGCGTTCGGCGTCCGCGGACTTCGCGCCGGGAAGTACTGGCCACCGGTACGTCGGATCGACCAGGCTGCTGGTGACCGGAACCTGGTGTGCACCTGCCCCCCGATCGAGGAGTACGCATGAGCGACGATGCTGTCGCGGCCGACGTCCGACCCAGCCCGCTGCACGACGAGCACGTCGCCCTCGGGGCGACCCTGGTCCCGTTCGCCGGGTGGTCGATGCCCTTGCGCTACGGCTCGGACCTGGCCGAGCACACCGCGGTGCGCACCGCCGCCGGGCTGTTCGACCTGTCCCACATGGCCGAGATCGCGTTGCTCGGGCCCGACGCGGGCGCGTTCCTGGACCGCGCGCTGGTCGGCTCGTTCAGCGGCATGGCCGTGGGCCGGGCGCGCTACACGATGATCTGCGTGGAGTCCGGCGCGGTCCTGGACGACCTGATCGTCTACCGCACGGGCGACGAGCGGTACCTGGTGGTGGCCAACGCGGCCAACCACGACCCGGTGCTGGCCGCGCTGCTCGAGCGGGTCGGCGAGCTCGACGTGTCGGTCGAGGACCGCACGTTCACCACGGCCCTGATCGCGGTCCAGGGCCCGCGGGCGCTGGAGATCCTCCAGGCCACGCCCGGCCTGGCCGCCCCTGGCCTGGCCGAGCTGCGCTACTACGCCGCACTCGAGGGCACGTTCGACGTCGCCGGCCAGGCGCGTCCGGTGCTGGTCGCCCGCACCGGCTACACCGGCGAGGACGGCTTCGAGCTGTTCGTCGACGCCGACACGGTGGGCGTGCCGCTCTGGCGCGCGCTGCTGGCGGCCGGAGAGCCGTTCGGGCTGGTGCCGGCGGGCCTCGCGGCGCGCGACAGCCTTCGCCTGGAGGCCGGCATGCCGCTGTACGGGCACGAGCTCGACCTCACGGTGACGCCCTACGCCGCGGGCCTGGGCCGGGTGGTCAAGCTCGACAAGACCGACGCCGACGGTGGCCCGCTGGACTTCGTGGGACGGGCCGCGCTGTACGCGCGCGCGCACTCGGCTCCTGCCAGGGTGCTCGTGGGCCTGGTCGGGGAGTCGCGACGGGCCGCACGGCAGGGCTACGACGTCACGACGCGCGGCGGGACGCACGTCGGGCACGTCACCTCGGGAGCGCCGTCGCCCACCCTCGGCGTGCCCATCGCGATGGCCTACGTCACCCCGGAGGCCTCGGCCGAGGGCACCGAGCTGGCGGTCGACGTGCGCGGCCGGCTCGAGCCGGTGCGCGTGGTGCCGCTTCCCTTCTACCGTCGTCCGTGACCCTCGTCCGAAGGAGAGTTCAGTGAGCCAGATCCCCGCCGAGCTGCAGTACACCGCCGAGCACGAGTGGGTCGCCGCGGGCGACCCGGCGACCGTCGGGATCACGGCGCACGCCGCCGACGCCCTGGGTGACGTGGTGTACCTCGAGCTGCCCGAGGTGGGGGCGGCGGTGACCGCCGGTGAGGTGTGCGGCGAGATCGAGTCGACCAAGTCCGTGTCCGAGCTCTTCGCGCCGGTCGACGGGACCGTGGTCGAGGTCAACACGGCCGCCGTCGACGACCCGTCGGTGGTCAACGCCGACCCGTACGGCGCCGGCTGGCTGCTCAAGGTCGCGGTCAGCGGCGGGTCGGGCGGTCTGCTCAGCGCCGCCCAGTACACCGAGCTCGTCGGCGACTGACGCACGGCGCGCCGGGCCATCACCCGGCAGGGTGTCCTGCATCACCCGATCGTGTGAGTCGGCCGGGCGACACGCCGGTTGCTCCGTCCGGGTGACACCTCGGACTAGGCCTTTCGGGTGAACGGGCGATCATGTCGCGCTGTCAGGAAACCGGCTCTGACCTGCGGCGACGCACCACCGTACGGCTCATCCCACGCGGCGTTCGCGAGTGCAAGAGCCGACATGGCGAAATCGCGGGTGAAAACCGCGTCATGACCCTCGGCGAGGTTGCTCTCTTCAGGTGTACCCGCACAGGCGGTGTCTCCCCCGGCACCGCGTACACCTGGAGGACGAGATGGCTGTCGAGACCGTTGACCTGCGGATGGTTCCGGCCCAGCGCACCCTCACCCGGCGCGAGCGCGTGATCCTGTCCAACCTGGACGAGGACACCACGCTCGAGGAGATCGCCAGCCGGCTGTGGGTGAGCCGCAACACGGTCAAGTCCCAGGTGCGCAGCGTCTACCGCAAGCTCGGCGTCTCCACCCGCGCCGACGCGGTCGCTCGCGCCCGCCAGTACGGCCTGCGCTGACCCTCTGACCGCGGGCGCCCGCGGTCGGGCCCCCTGGCCGGACCGCCCCCGCCTGCTCCTGCACCCGGGGCACCGAGGTCGCCCGGTGGTGTGCTCCACTGGGCGCGTGCACCCTGCCGTACGTCCCGAGCCCGCGGTGCTGACCGGCACCCGCGTCCGACTCGAACCTCTCGACTCCACGCACCTCGACGCGTTGTGCGCGGCCCTGGTACACCCCGAGGTCTTCGCCGGCGGGTTCGGCGGAGGCCCGGCCGGGCTTCCGGCCCCCCGCGACGCAGCCTCCTGGGCCGCCCGCTACGGCGTCGCCGACGACGCCCGCCGGTTCGTGGTCCGCCTGGTCGGTGGTGAGCATGACGGCCTCGTGGTGGGAGCCACCACGCTCGGTGACCTCGACGAGGCCGCCGGTACCGCCCACCTCGGCTGGACCGCCTACCACCCACGGGTCTGGGGCACGGTGGTGAACCCCGAGACCAAGCTCCTGGTGCTGGGTCACGCGTTCGCGCACGGGTACCGGCGCGTCAGGCTCCAGGCCGACGACGCCAACCACCGCTCCCGCGCGGCGATCGAGCGCCTCGGCGCCGAGCCCGCGGGGATCCTGCCGAACGACCGGGTCAGGGCGGACGGCACCGTCGCGGGGACCGCCGCGTACTGGGTGACCGCCGAGCGCTGGCCCGCTGTCGCCACCGGGCTGCGCGACCGGCTCGCCGGGTCGCCGGGCCCGGTGCGGCTGCGGCCTTGGCCGCGAGTCACGGACGTCGACGGCCGCGACGTCGGACGCGGCCCCGAGCACCCCGCGTCGCACCTGGGCGGTCCCGACGCCCTGACAGACTGACAGTGTGACCCCGATCCTCGTCGTCGCCGCCGCACTCGTCGACGACCTCGCCGAGCCCCGACGGTTGATGGCCGCTCGGCGGACCCGGCCGCACACCGTGGCCGGCCGCTGGGAGCTGCCCGGCGGGAAGGTCGAGCCGGGTGAGGCACCGATGGACGCCCTGCACCGCGAGCTCCGCGAGGAGCTGGGCATCGCCGTGCGGCTGGGCGCGGAGGTCGTCGGCCCGGTCGACGGCCGCTGGCCGATCACCCCCCGCCACGTCATGCGGGTCTGGGCCGCCGTGCTCACCGGTGGCGACCCCCGGCCCCTCGAGGGGCACGACGAGCTGCGCTGGCTCGACCACCCGGACTGGCACGACCTGCCGTGGCTGGACGGCGACGTGCCGCTGGTCGCCGAGCTCGCGGCGCGCGCGGCCCGGCCCGGCGGCCTCGCCTGAGCCTGGTGGCCCCGCCCGCCCGGCGGTCGAGCCCGCCCCGGGCTGGAGCGCCGGTCGGGGGCGAGCCCCTCGAACCGCGGTCCGGACGGCAGGCGCGTTGCTAGTCTCGGGAACGGGACCGGGGGGACGATGAACGCAGCACGGGGCACGGCCGTCGCGCTGGGCGCGGCGACGGCACTGGCGTTCCTCGGTGCGTGCACGCCGTCCACCCCGGCGCAGGACGACTCGAAGTCCAAGACCGCGACCGTCTCGCCGACCACCGCCCCGAGCCCCACGCCATCCGAGGAGACCCCCACCGCGGAGCCGTCCGAGTCGTCCGCCGCGACGAGCGAACCTGCGGACGACGCGAGCCTGCCGCCCGGGTTCCCTGACCCGGCGTCCCTGATCGGCGGCGACCTGACCACGACGTTCTCCGACAACGGCAGCACCACCCTGGTCAACGGTGAGGACATCGGCCTGGTCGACGTGTTCGGCGCGTGCTTCGGCGGTACCGGTGACCACGTGTGCGACTGGTCGATCCAGGGCAGCGCCCAGGCCGGTGAGGGCGGCATCCCCGAGCCGACCGACGTGTCCCTGCTCCTGCTGCTGCGCAACACCGGCATCAACCCCGACGGCACCGCGACCTGGATGGTCGTCGACGCGACCGCCACCTTCGCCCCGGGCGGGCAGCCCGCGCTGCTGCAGTACTGCGAGGGTGAGGACGGCGTCGCGTTCTACCCGGACCCGGCCGCGACGGCGGGTACGACCATCCCGGCGGCGGCAGCCTGGGGTGTCAACGCCGACAAGACTGCCCTGGTGACCGTCGACCCGGCCGGCCTCAGCTGCGAGGCGTTCGGGGACTGACCACCGGGCAGCCGGCCAGGTGGTCGTCCACCAGGCCGCAGGCCTGCATCGCGGCGTACGCGGTGGTCGGACCCACGAACCGGAACCCGGCACGCTTGAGCTCCTTGGCCAGCGCGGTCGACTCCGGCGTGGCGGCCGGGACCTCGGCGAACGTCGCCGCCCGCGGCTCGAGCACCCGGTCGGCCGGCGCGTGCGACCAGACCAGCTCGCTCAGCGTTCGCCCGGACTCGTGCAGGGCGAGCACGGCACGCGCGTTCGCGATCGTGGCGTCGATCTTCGCGCGGTTGCGCACGATCCCGGCGTCGGCGAGGAGCCGCTCGACGTCGGCCTGGTCGAAGGCCGCCACCCGCGCCGGGTCGAACCCGGCGAACGCAGCGCGGAACGCCTCGCGCTTGCGCAGGATGGTGATCCAGGCCAGCCCGGACTGGAACGCCTCCAGGCACACCCGCTCGAACAGCTCCCGCTCGCCGCGCTCGGGGACGCCCCACTCGGTGTCGTGGTAGCGCTCGTACAGGGGGTCGCCGTCGCCGAAGCACCGCATGCCGCGGACGCTAGCAGCGCCCCGACCGCGCCGTTGTTCGCACGCGGACACGTGTGCGTTCTCGTACAGGCACAAGGACGAGCACGCGCAGTTGTTCGCGTGCGAACGCGCGGACGGGGCGTGGGGTGTCAGAAGTAGCGCAGCAGCACGTACGGGACGGAGATCGCCACCGTCACCGCCGTGACCAGCAGGCCGTACCTGGTGAACTCCCAGAAGGAGATCGGCGCCCCGTAGCGGCGCGCGATGCCCAGCACCACGACGTTCGCGCTCGCGCCCACGGCCGTCGCGTTGCCGCCCAGGTCCGCGCCGATGGTCAGCGCCCACCACAGCGGCTCGGCGGCCGCGCCCCCGGCCGCCACCAGGCCCGCCACCAGCGGCGCCATCGTCGCCACGTACGGGATGTTGTCGATGATCCCGGAGATCACCGCCGAGCCGACCAGCAGCGCGACCGCCGCGGCCGCGTAGTTGCTGCCCACCGCTTCGGTGGCGGCCTTGCCCAGCTGGTCGATGACGCCGAGGTTGACGAGCCCGCCGACCATCACGAAGAGCCCGGCGAAGAACAGCAGCGTCTCCCACTCCACGTCGGCCACGACCTTGCGCGCCTCGAGGCGGGTGAGCAGCGCGAGCAGCCCGGCTCCCATCAGCGCGACCACGGCGGGATCGAGGTGCGTGACGCCCTGGAGGAAGAAGCCGACCAGGACCAGGCCGATCACGGTGACCGAGGTGACCAGCAGACGGGTGTCCTTGATCGCCTCGCGCTCGTTGAGGGCCATCACCCGTGCGGCCCGCTCGGGGTCGTAGGTGAGCTTGCGGCCCCACAGCACCCACGCCAGCCCGAGGAACACGATCATGAGCAGCACCACGAGCGGCGCCATGTTCACCAGGAAGTCGACGAACGTCAGGTTCGCCCGGCTCGCGATGATGATGTTCGGCGGGTCGCCGATCAGGGTCGCCGCGCCGCCGATGTTCGAGGCCATCACCTGGGTGATGAGGAACGGGACCACCGGCACCGCGAGCTGGTCGGCGATGAGCAGCGTGACCGGGGCGATCAGCAGCACCGTCGTGACGTTGTCCAGGGCCGCGGACAGCACAGCCGTGATGACGATGAGCATCGCCATGACCACGAACGGCCGCCCCTTGGCGCGCTTGGCCGCCCAGATCGCCAGGAACTCGAACGCGCCGCTCTGCCTCAGGATCCCGACGATCATCATCATGCCCAGCAGCAGGAAGATGACGTGCCAGTCGATGCCGGCGTGCTCGGAGAAGAAGATGCCCGCGTCGTCGGTGGCGCCGAGCAGCACCATGAGCGCGCCACCGGTCAGCGCGACCGTCGCCCGAGGAGCCTTCTCGGTGGCGATGAGCACGTAGGCCCCGAGGAACACCACCAGGCCTGCGATGACCTGGAGCGTCATTCGGTCTGGCCACCTCGCATGCCGCGCGCGGTGAGCGCGGCGTCCAGCACGGTCGGCAGTGTGATGAACAACCGGTCCTCGGCGGCCTCGGGCCCGTCGAGGAGGGCGATCGAGGTGTGCGCGGCTGCCATGAGGGTGGCGACCTCGACCAGGGTGGCGTCGGCGTCGACGACCAGGATGTCGTAGACCCGCACGTCGTCGTCGTCGAGGAGCTCGCCGATGGTGCGGCGGTCCGCCGCGGTCCACAGCTCGTCGGCGGCGGCCTCGTCGAGCACGCCGGCCAGCCGGGTGTCCTCGCGCAGGTACAGCGGGATGAGCAGCCCGAGCACGTCGACGGCGGGGACGACGAACGCGGGCCTGCCCGACTCGTCGGCGACCACCAGGGCGGAGAGGCGGTCGCCGGCGATCCGGCGCGCGGCCTCCAGGGCGGTGGTACGACGGTTCACCACCGGAAGGGTTCGGGCCAGGTCCACCAGACGCACGGCCCCTCCTCCCCGAGCGTTCGGTTGTGTGCCGACCGGGCTTCCCGGCGCTCCGGGGACGAGCCTAGCCGTCGGCGCCGGTGGCGCGGTGGGTCTTGGGGCGGCGGGCGGTCAGACCTTGGCCAGTGCGGTGCGGACCCGCTTGACGGAGACCGGCTGCGGGGTGCCCAGGTGCTGGGCGAACAGCGACACGCGCAGCTCCTCGAGCATCCAGCGGACCTCGTCCAGCCGCGCGTCGCGCTCGGGGTCGGGAGTGCGGGACGCGGAGGCCACGAGTGCCGCGTCGTACTCCTCGGCGAGCTCGTGGACCTGCCAGGCCAGACCCTCGTCCCGGCCGAGGTCCTCCGCCGCCTTGCCCAGCCGGTGGTGAGCGGCGCGCAGGTAGCGCACCAGGTGGGGCAGCCTCTCGGCGCCGACTCGCGACACGAACCGGTCGCCCACCAGGGCGCCGGACCAGCCGCGCAGGTCGTGCACCACCGACAGCAGGGCGAGGCTGGTCGAGGCGCGCAGGTCGGCATCCAGCTCGCGGGCGGCGACCAACACCCCCGCGGCGCGGGTGGCGACGTCCAGGACCCTGTCCTCGAGCTCGTCGCGCAGCGCGTCTCGCAGGCCGGTGTAGGCGTCCCGCTCGCGGACGGCGCCGGCGTGGTGCTCGGCGAGCAGGGCGTCCAGCGCGGCACGCTGCAGGTCGAGCACCAGCGCGGCGGTGCTCGGGTAGGGCGAGGCGCCGAGGGCGAGGGAGAGCCGGGCGCTCCAGCGGCTCGTCACGCGTCCCGTTCCCAGGGCGAGCTCGCCCAGCAGCAGCTCGCGCACCCCGGCCGCGTGACGCGCCGGGTCGGGGCGGGACAGCACCCGTAGGTCGACGGGCGCGGTACGGTCCGCCGGGACCGGCGCGACGAGCGTCGGGAAGCCCTCGACGTGCAGGCCGCCGGCGTCGGCCTCGACTCGCTCGGGGATCGCGGCCAGGTCCGGCCAGGTGGTCAGGCCGGTGCGCTCCAGGTCGTGGCCCGGCTGGGGGCCGGGGCGCGGCGCTGACCGAGGGGCGGAGGGGGGCGGGCCGTCCGCGGGGCGGTCGAGCTCGGCTTGCGCACCGCCTGCCCCGTCACCGCGCGTGCGACCTTGTCCCGTGCCTCGGCCGCTCGCGGCGTCCCGCTCGGCCACCGCCCGGCGCAGCGCGTCGCGCATCGCAGAGCGCATGGCCTGCTCGGACCGCGCCGCCAGGCGGCGCTGGAGCGCCACGAGGTCGTGCCCCTCCTCGACCACCACGGGCTCGCCGCGCCCGCCGCGCCGGTCCTCGACCACCCGGAACGTCATCCGCAGGTGCGCGGGCAGGCGGGAGTCGTCGAAGGCACCCGGCGGGATCTCGACGCCACGTAGCTCGCGCACCGCCTGGGCGAACGTGGTGTGCCAGGACGGCGCCGCGTCGCCGGCGCGCACGGTGTCCGCCCAGGATGGCTGACCGGCCAGCCAGGCGACCACCGCCGCGGCGACGTCCGGCGCGGGGACCAGCTGCACGCGCACGGGCTTGGGCAGCGCCCTGATCGTCGCGACCGCGAGCTCGGCCTGCATCCCGGGCACGAGCCGGTCGAAGCCGTCGGGCACCACCCGGTCGAGCACCTGGATCGGGACGTGCACCGTGACGCCGTCGTGCTCGGTCCCCGGGTCGAAGGCGTAGGTGAGAGGCAGCTCGAGGTCTCCCTGCGGCCAACGGTCCGGGTACAGCGCGGGGTCGCGGGCGTCGTCGGCGTCGGCCGCGAGCAGCATCGCCGGGTCGAACGTGAGGAGCTCCGGGTCGCGGCGACGGACCCCCTTCCACCACGTGTCGAAGTGCCGGGCGGAGACCACGTCGTCCGGGACGCGCTCGTCGTAGAAGTCGAAGAGGGCTTCGTCGTCCACCACCAGATCGCGGCGCCGGGCCCGCTGCTCGAGCTCGGCGGCCTGGGCGAGCAGGGCGCGGTTGGTGTGGAAGAACCGGTGGTGGGTGGTCCAGTCGCCCTCGACCAGCGCGTGGCGCAGGAACAGCTCGCGTGCGTGCTCGGGGTCGACCTTGGCGAACAGCACCCGGCGACCGGTGACGATCGGGACCCCGTACAGCGTGACACGCTCGGTGGCCATCGCGGCGCCCTGCTTGGCCGACCAAGCGGGCTCGGAGTACGTGCGCTTGACCAGGTGTGCGGCGAGCTCCTCGGCCCACTCCGGCTCGATCCGCGCGACGTCGCGGGCCCACAGCCGGGAGGTCTCCACGAGCTCGCCGGCCATCACCCACGCAGGGGGCTTCCTCGCCAGCGCCGAGCCGGGGAAGATCGCGAACCGCGCGCCCCGCGCCCCGACGTACTCGTTGCGCGGCCGCGGCCGCCCTCGCCGGTCCCGGTCGCCGACCTTGGCGCCGGCGCCCCCCGCGCGCACCTCGGTCGCCTCCTGCTGCCCGATCTGCGACAACAGCCCGGCGAGCACGCTGCGGTGGATCGCCTCGGCGTCCCACTCCCGCCGCAGGTCGGTCGCGTCCGTGGCGTCCCCCGGCCCTCGCCCGGTGAGGTCGTCATCCGCGGTCGAGACCGTCCTCGGTGCCGGGTTGACCGTGATGCCCAGGGGTTTGGCGAGCTGCTTGAGCTGGGTGACGACGTCCTGCCACTCGCGCAGGCGCAGGAAGCTCAGGTGCTCGGCGCGGCACATCCGCCGGAACGCGCTGCCGGACAGCTCGCGCTGCTGCTCGCGCACGTGGTGCCACAGGTTGAGGTAGGCGAGCAGGTCCGACGTCGGATCGGCGAACCGCCGATGCATGGCGTCGGCCTGCTCGCGGACCTCCGACGGGCGCTCGCGCGGATCCTGGATGGACAGTGCGGCGGCGATGATCATCACCTCGCGCGCGACGCCGCGCCGACCACCCTCGACGATCATCCTGGCCAGCCGCGGGTCGATCGGCAGCTGTGCGAGCGCCCGCCCGACGTCCGTGAGCCGAAGCCCGCCCGGCTCCCTCCCCCGATCTCGGCGGCGGGGGTGAGGGCGCCGAGCTCGAGGAGCAGCTGGACGCCGTCCCGGACGGCGCGGGTGTCGGGCTGGTCGACGAACGGGAACGTCGCGACGTCCTCGGGGCTCGCCGCGACGCCGACCGCGATCATCTGCAGGATCACGCTGGCCAGCGAGGTGCGCAGGATCTCCGGCTCGGTGAACTCCGGCCGCGCGTCGAAGTCGGACTCGGAGTACAGCCGGATCGCCACCCCGTCGGCGACCCGCCCGCAACGCCCGGACCGCTGCTGCGCGGACGCCTGACTGATCGGCTCGATCGGCAGGCGCTGGACCTTGGTGGCCTTGGACCACCGCGAGATCCGCGCGGTGCCCGGGTCGACGACGTACCGCACGCCGGGCACGGTCAGCGAGGTCTCGGCGATGTTGGTCGCCAGCACCACGCGCCGCCCCGGGTGGGACTCGAACACCCGATGCTGCTCGGCGCCGGACAGCCGCGAGTACAGCGGCAGGAGCTCGGTGTGCCGGGGGTGGCGCGGGTCGAGCCGGTCGCCCAGGTGCGCCCGCAGCGCGTCGTCCGCGTCGCGGATCTCGCGCTCGCCGGACAGGAACACCAGGATGTCGCCCGGTCCCTCGGCGGACAGCTCGTCGACCGCCTCGCAGATCCCGGTCATCAGGTCACGCGCGTCGTCGCCCCGGGCAGGCCGAGGCGCCCCGCCCGGTCGCCGCGGTACGCCCGCCGCCCCGCCCCCCGCCATGATCACCGGTTCTCGGCGCAACCCGGCGCGATTCCTGCCGATCTGCGCCGAGAAGTGGCGATCTTGATGTGGGGGAGGCAGGCCTGGCCGGGGCCGGCGCGGCGTCCTCGGGGTGCTCCTCGTCCGGCTCCGGGTCGGGGGCGAGCGGGCGGTAGCGGACGTCGACGGGGTAGGTGCGGCCCGTGACCTCGACCACCGGTGCAGCGACCCCCTGCGGGTGCCGGGCGTCCGCCGGTCGGCCGAAGTGCCGCGCGAACCGCTCGGAGTCGATCGTCGCCGACGTGATGACCAGCCGCAGGTCCGGCCGGTGCGGCAGCAGCCGGGTCAGGTAGCCGAGCAGGAAGTCGATGTTGAGGCTGCGCTCGTGCGCCTCGTCGATGATCAGCGCGTCGTAGGCGAGCAGGTCCGGGTCGCGCTGGATCTGCGCGAGCAGGATCCCGTCGGTCATCACCTTGACCAGGGTCTGCTCGCTGGACTGGTCGGTGAACCGCACCTGATAGCCGACGACGCTGCCCAGCGCGTCCCGCCCGCCGGTGAGCTCCTCGCTGATCCGCTCGGCGACGGCGCGCGCGGCGATCCGCCTCGGCTGGGTGTGGCCGATCTGACCCGCCCTGCCGTAGCCGAGCTCGAGCAGGATCTTGGGCAGCTGGGTGGTCTTGCCCGACCCGGTCTCGCCCGCGACGACCACGACCTGGTGCTCGCGGATCGCCTCGGCGATCTCGGCGCGGCGGGTGCTGACCGGCAGCGCCTCGGGGTAGGTGATCGGTGGGACGACGACCGCGCGGCGGGTCTCGGCACGGCGTTCTCGGGCCGCGGCCGCGCGCGGGCCGTCCTGGCGGTCGGGCCGGCGCCCGGGTGCAGCGTCGCGAGTCCCGCCGGGCCGACCGCTGCGGCTCCCGCGTCGTGGTGAGCGGGAGCGTCGCTTCGGCTCCGACGGCGGTCCTTCGCTCACGACGGGCCATTCTCCCCGAGGCCGGGCGCCCGGTCGCGCGCAATACCGCGGCCGTGCCACCGTGCAGGGCATGGGCATGACGCTGCGGGTCGAGATCTTCCCGGCGGACCTGGACGCGTGCGTCGCGTTCTGGACCCGGGCGCTGGGCTTCACCCTGGAACGCGACGAGCGGGGCTCGGGCGCGCCGTACGTCGCGCTGCGCCGCGACGCCGTGCTCGTGGGGGCTGCCGAGCGCGACCCGGTGGCCGACCCGGAAGCCCGTGTGCCACCGACCGGGGTGGAGCTGGTCCTCGAGGTCGACGACCTCGCCGTGGAGCGCGAGCGCTTGCTCGCCGACGGGTGGCCGCTGGACGAGGACGTCACCGTGCGGCCCTGGGGGCTGGTGGACCTCCGGGTGCGTGACCCGGACGGCTACTACGTCCGGCTCACGTCGCGCTGAGCCTCAGCGGCCGGCGGCGAGCACCTGCTCCAGGGACGTCGCCGGTCGGCCGAGCAGGCGCTCGACGTCGTCGGTGACCTCTGCGAGCTCGCCGGAGGCGATCGCCAGGTAGGTCGAGACCCACGCCTCGACCTGCCAGTCGGCGGCGCCGGTCTCCCGCCGCCACGCGTAGGCCTGCTCGACGGTCTCCGCCTCGTAGCGCAGCTCGCGGCCGGTCGCCGTGCCCGCGATGCGGGCGACGTCGTCGAGCGAGATCGGCGCCGGTCCGGAGAGCCGGTAGGTGCGCCCGGCGTGCCGCGCCGGGTCGCGGAGCACGTGGGCGGCCACCGCCGCCACGTCGGCCCGGGCCACGCCGGCGAACCGGCCGTCGCCTGCCGGCCCCCGCAGCACTCCGTCGTCGTCGGCGAAGAACGGCACCAGATCCAGGTAGAGGTTGTCGCGCAGAAACGTCCAGCGCATGCCCGAGGCCTTGAGATGCTCCTCCGTCTCGCCGTGGTCGCGGGCCAGCGTGAAGGTGGCGTCGGGCCCGGCGCCCTCGAACGAGGTGTAGACCACCTGCTCCACGCCCGCCTCGGCCGCGTCGTCGATGAAGGCGCGGTGCTCGGCCACCCGGTCGGCGCTCTCCGCCCCGGAGACCATGAGCAGCGTGCGCACCCCGTCGAGGGCCCGGGTGGCGTCCGCGCCGTACTCGACCCGCCGGACCTCGCTGCACTCCAGGGCCGGCGCCCGCAGCGGCTCGCGGACCAGCAGCCGTTGGGCGAACCCGTCCGCGGCGAGCTCGGCCGCCACCATCCCGCCGATGTGCCCCGTCGCCCCCGTGATCCCGATCCGCATGGATCGAGCCTGACACACGGCTCGGCCGGCTGCGCGCGCGGGCCAGGGCCTTGGAGCCCTGGCGTGGCGGCCCGGACGGCGGGACCATGGTCATGAGCGGGCCGCGCGCGGATCCGCCGTGATGCGCCGCCCGCCGCGGAGGTGGACACCATGACGCGCGTCGTGGCCGGGATCGAGGACCTGCCGCACAGCACCACCCCGTTGGAGTGGGCCGCGACGGCGGCTGACCAGCGCAAGGCGGTCCTCCGGTTGGTCCACGCCACTGGGCACCCGACCCTCGCCGCCGACATCCTGCGGGACGACGACGTGGTGGCCGGTGCCCACGCCCTGCTCGACGAGGCGGCGGCCCGTGCGCACGAGGTCGCGCCGGAGGTCGACGTCGAGGTCGTGGTCGACCGGCGGCGCCCCGCCGAGGCCCTGGTCGACCTGTCCCTCGACGCAGACCTGCTGGTGGTGGGGACGCACCGGATGACCGCGAGCGAGCGGGTGTTCTCCGGGTCGCTGGCCTACCAGATCGCCGCGGCCAGCTCGGCGCCCGTGGTGGTGGTGCCCGGGGTGGCCGCGCTGGACTCGGTGGGCGTGGTGGTGGGGGCGGACGGCTCCGGCGACAGCGTCGCTGCCGTCGCGCTGGCCGCCGCAGAGGCGGACCGGATCGGCGAGCCGCTGTACGTGGTGCACGCCTGGACCGAGCCGGCGATCTACGCCCCTACCGACGCCGTGGTCTCCGAGCTGTCCGAGGGGGTGCGTGACGAGGAGGCCGTGGTGCTCGGCGAGTCCGTCGCAGGCCTGGCCGAGCAGTACCCGGACCTCGTGGTGCACGCGCAGCTGGTGCACGACCAGCCCGCCACCGCGTTGCTCGACGCGGCGGCGCATGCCCGCCTGCTCGTGGTCGGCAGCCGGGGACGCCACGGTCTGACTCGGGTGCTGCTGGGGTCGGTCAGCCACACCGTGGTGCTGCACGCGCCGTGCCCGGTGATGGTCGCCCGCACCCGTCATGTGGCCTTGCCGCACCACTGAGGCCGGCGCACTCCTCGCGGGAACCCGCGGTGTCGGCCGCACGTCCTACAGTGCAGACCCACCACCGGCGATCGCGAGGAGTGCGATGACCAGCGTGCGGCACGACGAGGTGAGCGGCCTGGAGGCCGTCGAGCGACCCGACGGCACGCTGGTGCGGATGTGGGGCTCGGTCGACGAGTCGTTGCGCGGACAGGCCAGTGCCGTGATGGCGCACGCCCTGGGGCGTCCGGGCGCGGTGGTGCTCGACGCGGCCGAGGTCGAGTTCGTCGACTCCTCCGGGCTCGCGTTCATCCTCCAAGTGCTGCGCGCGGCGCAGGAGGACGGCCGGGACGCGCTGCTGCGCGACCCGCCGACGCTGCTCCTGGAGATGCTCGACCTGCTCGGTCTGTCCGACCAGGTGTCGCTGGAGTTCTCCCGGAGCTGAGCGCGGGGCGCGCGGCGGTGGCCCGCCCGCGATTCGGTCAGGCTTCGGTGCCGTAGATCAGCCCAGGGACTCCGCGCGCGGCTCCTCCCGACCCAGCACGTGCTCGGCGAGGAACGCCAGCACCACCTGGTACCAGACCTTCGCGTGCTGCGGGCTGAGCACCCAGTGGTTCTCGTCCGGGAAGTACAGGAAGCGGTGCGGGCTGCGGCCCTCGTCGTCGGCGGCCAGCCTGGAGTGGGCGAGCAGCTCGTACCACAGGCGCAGACCCTCGCCGATCGGCACCCGGTAGTCCTTGTCGCCGTGCACCACCAGCATCGGGGTGGCGATCTCGCCGACGAACCGGTGCGGGGAGTTCTCCAGCGCCATCTCCGGGGTCATCTCCCGGCGCCAGTAGAACGCGGCGTCCGTCGTGGGGCCGAACTGGTCGAGCGCCCACAGGGAGGCGTGCGTGACAATCGCCTTGAAGCGGTTCGTGTGACCTGCGACCCAGTTGGCCATGTAGCCGCCGAACGACCCGCCCATCGCGGCCGTACGGCTTGCGTCGACGTCCGGGCGGGCCTCGGTGACGTCGGTGATCGCCATGAGGTCGGTGAACGGCGCCTCGCCCCAGGCGCCCCAGCCACGCTGGATGAAGTCCTGGCCGTAGCCGGTGGACAGCGCGGGGTCGGGCAGCAGCACCGCGTAGCCCTGGGCGACCATCAGCCACGGGTTCCAGCGCCACGACCACGCGTTCCACGAGCCGAGCGGCCCGCCGTGGATCCACAGCAGGAGCGGCGCGGGGGCCGCGGCCGAGGCGCCGTCCGGCAGCGCGAGCCAGCCGCGCACGGGCGTGCCGTCCGGGGCGGTCGCGCGGACCTCCTCCAGGTACCCGGGGAGCGTGGGCGGTGGCGTCGGCGCGCGCAGCACGGTGACGGTGCCGGGCAGGCACGTCACTGCCGGCGAGCGCGATCCGCACCGGGTGCGGCGGCGCCAGGTAGGAGGTGCGCAGCGCGTAGACCACGCTTGCGTCGGGTGCGACCTGGAGGTCGGAGTAGGTGTAGTCGTCGTCGGTGAGCTGCTGGACGGTGTCGGTCTCGGGGTCGACCACGAACACCGGGCAGCGCCCGTCCTGGTCCGCGGTCACCACCAGGCCGGAGCCGTCGGGGAGCCACTGCAGGCCCGACACCCAGCGATCCCAGTCCGCCGCGACCTGGGTCGCGGGGCCGGCCGCGCGGCCGGTCTCGTCCAGCGGCAGGACGTGCAGGGTCACGCGCGGCGCGGAGTGCGGCGTGGAGAGCTGCTCGGCGAGGTAGGCCACCCGGCGACCGTCCGGTGAGATCACCGGCTTGAACAGGTCGGCGGCCTCGTCGACGACGAGCACCTCGTTCTCCTCGCGATCCAGGCCCACCCGGACCAGGTGCGTGCGCTCGTCGGCCGCGGCGCGGGGTACCCGCCACGTCGTGACGACGAACGTGCCGTCCGGCGACAGGTCGTAGTCGGCCTCCTCGAGCGCGGCGCCGGGCTTGGGGGTCAGGTCCGTGACGTCCAGGTGCTCGACGCTGCGGCTGGCGACCTCGACGGCGCGGGCCGGCTCGTCGGCGTGGGTGAAGTGCCAGCCGACCAGGTGCGGGGCGTCCGGGCCGAGGTCGTGGTCCCAGTACCGGACCGGGTAGCCCTCGTGCAGGATCGCCGACACCTTGGTGTCCTTGCGCAGGGTGCGCAGCCGCTCGTCGTCCTTGGCGTCGCCGGCGGACGGGAGCATCCGGGTGGCGAACACCATGGCGGCCGACGAGCGCGCGGTCTTGATCCCCGTGACGCCGCCGGGTCGGGTGGCCACGACGCGGGCCTCGCCGCCGCCGGCCGGCAGCACCCACAGCGCAGGGGTGTCCAGCGGCTTCTCGGAGTCCTTGGCGTCGGCGTCCGGGCGCTTGGAGGTGAACATCAGGTCGCCGTCGGGGGTGAACGCCGCGCCGGTCTCGCCCTGGGCGCTGCGGGTCAGGCGCCGCGCGGGCTTGGACCGGGTGGGGAAGATCTCCCACAGCGCGGTGTGCGCCGTGGTGCGGTCCTGGTTGAGCGTGGAGACCGTGGTCACCAGGCGGGAGCCGTCCGGTGAGAGCACCAGACCCGACAGCCGCGGCAGTGCGACGTACTCGTCGAGGTCGTGGAACGGCGTGCTGAGCGTCATGGGTCCTCCAGGTACGGGGCGCGCCGACCGACGGCGGCCCTCCCGCATCTTGCCATCGGCGCGCCGGGTGCACGCCTTGATGTCCCGATCGTCCGCTCGGCGGCAGATGACCCGTCCGGCTCAGCCGTGGGGGGGTGGGCGTGGGTCGGGCGGGGTGGGGCGGGGAGGGGGCCGCGTGGTCGCGTCGGGTCGAGATCCCCTCCGGACGCGGTGTACTCGTCCGGACTCGGTGATCCCCTCTGGACTCGGTGTTATTCGGAGAGGTCGGTCGGTTCGGCCGGCGCCGCCGGCGCGTAGCCGCGGCGCGCCCTGGGCTCGGTGTCGGCGGGGGCGGTTAGCGTCGCAGGCATGCGGCTCGTGCACACCAGCGACTGGCACCTCGGTCGCACCCTGCACGGCGTCGGCATGCTCGAGCACCAGGCCGCCTACCTCGACCACCTGGTCGAGCTGGTCCGCGCCGAGGGCGTCGACGCGGTGCTCGTCGCGGGGGACGTGTACGACCGGGCGATCCCCCCGGTGGAGGCCGTCGAGCTGCTGGCCGACGCGCTCGCCCGGCTCAGCGAGACCGCGACCGTGGTGCTCACGCCCGGTAACCACGACTCGGCGGTCCGGCTCGGCTTCGGTGCGGCGCTGATGCGCCCGGGCGTGCACCTGCGGGCGCGTCCGGAGCAGGTCGGCACGCCGGTGGTGCTGGACGGCGGCGGGATGCTCGTGGCCGTCTACCCGCTGCCCTACCTGGACCCGGACGCGGTGCGCGACGTGCTGGGCGACGGCGAGCCCACGGCCCGCTCGCACCAGGCCGTCATGACGGCGGCGATGGCGCGGGTCCGGGCGGACCTCGGGGGCCGGCCCGGGGTCCGGTCGGTGGTGATGGCGCACGCGTTCGTGCTCGGTGGTGCGGCGTCGGACTCCGAGCGGGACATCCGGGTGGGCGGGGTGGACTCGGTGCCGGCGGAGGTGTTCGCGGGGGTGGACTACGTCGCGCTCGGGCACCTGCACGGGGCGCAGCGGTTGGCCGGCGGGCCCGACCAGGTGCTGCAGTACTGCGGGTCGCCGTTGGCGTACTCGTTCTCCGAGCGTCACCAGCGCAAGGCCACCGCGCTGGTCGAGCTGGGCCCCAGCGGCCCCGCGACCGTCGAGCTGGTCCCGGCGCCGGTGCCGCGGCGCCTGACCGAGCTGGTCGGGCCGCTCGACGCGCTGCTGCCGCAGGGGGTCGGCGGGGAGCACGGCGACGACTGGGTGCGGCTGGTCGCCACCGACGACCGCCGCCCGGCCGACCTGTACGCCAGGGCCCGTGCGGCCTTCCCGCACGTGCTGTCCGTCGAGCACCGACCCGTGACCACGGCGGCCGCGCCCCTCGTCGCGGTGACGCCGGGCCGGGACCCCGTCGAGCTGCTGGTCGAGTTCGTCGAGCACGTCACGGGTGCGGCGCCGGACGAGGCCGAGCTCGCGGTGCTGACCGCCGCGTACGAGCAGGCGCGGGAGGTCGCGTCGTGAGGCTGATCCGGCTGGCGTTCGGGGCGCTCGGCCCCTTCCCCGACGAGCACGTGCTCGACCTGGACGAGCTCGGCGCCTCGGGGCTGTTCCTGCTCGAGGGGCCCACAGGTGCGGGCAAGAGCACCCTGATCGACGCGGTCGTCTTCGCGCTGTACGGCACGGTCGCCTCCGCCGGGGCGTCGGAGGACCGGCTGCGCTCGGCGCACGCCGCGCCCGACGCCGAGACGTACGTCGACCTCACGTTCTCCACGGGTGCCGGGCTGTTCCGGGTCCGTCGTACGCCCGCCTACCAGCGGCCCAAGCAGCGCGGGACGGGCACCACGACGCAGCAGGCGGGCGTCCGGCTCTGGAAGCTGACCTCCCCCGACGCGCCCGGTGAGGTCCTCGCGACGCGGATCGACGAGGCGGGTCTCGAGCTCCAGCGGATCATCGGCCTGGACCGGACCCAGTTCGTCCAGACCGTCGTGCTGCCGCAGGGCGAGTTCGCGGCGTTCCTGCGGGCCGATCCCGAGCAGCGCCGCGGCCTGCTGCAGAAGGTGTTCGGCACCGAGGTGTACGACCGCGTGCAGCAGCGGCTGGAGCGGATGCGCGCTGACGCGCGCGCGGCGGTCGTGGTGGCGGAGCAGTCGGTCGCGCGCGCGGTCGCGCGGTTCGTGGGCGCCGCGGGGGAGCCGCCCTCGGACCCGGACGGGCCGGAGGCCGAGCAGCGGACCGCGGCCCTTGTCGCCGCCGAGCCCGACGAGGTCGTGACCCTGGCCGATCAGGTGCACGACGGGCTCGTCGAGGCGGCCGCGCGCGCCGCGGAGGCGGTCGCCGGGGCGGCCAGGAGGGTGGCGGACGCCCGGCAGGAGCGGGATCGGGTTCGGGACCTGGTGGCCCGGGTCGAGCGCCGCAACGCCCTGCGCGCCGCGCTCGCGGGCCTCGAGGCCGCCGAGCCGGCGCAGGCCGAGCTACGGACCCGGTGGGAGGCTGCGCAGGCGGCCGAGCGGTTGTGGCCGTGGGTGCAGCGGTCGAGGGTCTCGGCCGACGAACGCGCCGAGGCAGCCGCCGCGCACGAGGCTGCGCGCTCCGGCGCGGGCGACGACCTGCGGGCCGTGGTCGGCGAGGGGGAGCCGGAGGTGGCGCTCAAGGCGCTCGCCGCCGAGATCGAGCGCTGCGTGGCGCAGCGCGAGGGGCTCAAGCCCGCGCTGGTCCTGGAGGCCGGGCTCCCGGAGCGGCGTGAGGACCTGGTGTCGCGCGAGGAGGCGCAGGTCGTGGCCGCGCTCGCCGTGCGGCGCGAGACCGAGGCGCTCGAGGCGGCACCGGCGCGCCGCGCCGAGCTGGTCGGCGCGCTCGAGGCGTCGCGCGCGACGGCCGCCGGCCTGGCCGACGCGCGGCTGGCTCGGTCCGCCGTGCTCACCAGGCTCGAGGCGGCCCGCGAACTGAGCACGCTGGCCACGCGGCTCGACGCGGCGCAGGCGCGGGTCGCCGAGCGCCGAGCGGACGCGTCGGCCGCGGTGGCGGCGCTGGCGCGCGCCCACGAGGCCAGGATCGCGGGAATCGCGGGCGAGCTCGCGTCGGAGCTGGTCCCGGGCGAGCCCTGCAAGGTCTGCGGGTCCACCGAGCACCCGTCGCCGGCGCGCGGTGGAGCGGACGGCCCCGAGCCGGTCGACACCACGGCGGCGGAGGAGGCTCGGCAGGCCGCCGAGCGTGCGCTCCAGGAGGCGGCGACGGCCGCGGAGGTGCTGCGCGAGCGGCTCACGGACCGCAGGGCCGTCGCCGCGGCGGCGCTGGACGAGGTCGAGCGGCTCGCCGCCGCGGCCGAGGAAGCCGTCCGGGTGGCGACCCTCGCCGGCGACGACGCGGCCCGGCTCGACGGCGAGCTGTCGGTGCTCGACCGCGACCTGACCGCCCGACGCGACGCGCTCGTCGAGCGGAAGCACGCGCTCGCGCTCGACCACAAGGACCTCGAGGACGAGCGGGCCCGGCTCGCGCGCGACGAGGTCGAGGTCCTGGCCGGGGCCGACGGCGAGCCCAGCGTCCGGGCTCGCGACGAGCTGCTGCGCCGGCGCCTCGTCGAGGCGCGGACCTGGTCGGACGCCGTGCGCGCACTGGTGGCCGCGGACGAGCGCCACCGGCGCGCCGTGCGGGAGCGCGACGCGGAGCTCGACAGGGCCGGCGTGCTGGTCGACGACGTGCTCCGCGACCGGCTGGGAGCCGACGCCGCCGCGCAGATCCGGCGGGCCCTCGACGCGCACGGCGCCGAGCTGGCCCGGGTGACCGGTGCCCTCGCCGAGCCGGAGCTCGCCGGGCTCCCGACGGCCGTCGAGCCGGCCGAGCCGGTCGCCGCCGGGGCCGAGCTGGCCGCCGCGGAGCAGCTCCACGAGGCGAGCCAGCGCGACGCCGCGGTGCTCGCCGGGAGGGCCGCGGACGCCGGTGCGGCGCTCGTGGGCCTGACCGGGGCCGTGACGGACCTCGCTGGCGCCCGCGCCTCCGCCGCGCCCGTGGTCCGGATGGCCAATGTCGCCACGGCCAGCGGTGGCGAGGGCGCGCTCACCCTCGCGACCTACGTGCTCGGCCAGCGGTTCGCGGACCTGGTCGCGGCGGCGAACGCTCGGCTGGTCGGCATCTCCGACGGGCGCTACGAGTTGGTGCGCTCCACGGAGCGCGAGGCGGTCCGCACCAGAAGGCTGGGTCTGGCGATGCAGGTGCTCGACCACCGGACCGGGACCGCCCGTGACCCGCGCACACTGTCCGGCGGTGAGACCTTCTACGTCTCGCTGTGCCTCGCGCTCGGGCTGGCCGACGTGGTGACCGCCGAGGCCGGCGGCGTCGAGTTGGGCACGTTGCTCATCGACGAGGGCTTCGGTGCCCTGGACGCCGAGACCCTCGAGGTGGTGCTGGCCGAGCTGTCCCGGCTGCGCGACGGGGGCCGGGTGGTCGGGGTCGTCTCACACGTCGACGCGCTCAAGGGTGCGATCGCCGAGCGGATCGAGGTACGCCGCCGCGCGGACGGCGCGTCCACGCTGGCCGTCCGCGCGTGAGGTCGGCCCTAGCAGAAAGGCCGACGTCGGCGGTCCGCCCGCGGGCCTCAGGTCACCAGCTCCAGCCGCGGGCGGCCAGCTCTAGCTCCACGCGCAGCCGCTCGTCATCGGTACGGGACCGGGCGGGCGGCACCCCCGCCGCTCGGCAGGCGTCGCCGAGCAGTGCGTCGTAGGCGTCCTTCGTCGCGATGAAGCGCTGGCCGCGGGCGAACATCCGCTCGTCGTTCTCGATCCTGAGGAGAAGGTTCGCCACCACCCCGAGGCGGACCTGGAGGTTGAGCGTCACGAACGGGTCCTCGGCGGGGGGTGGTGGCACAAAGAGGTGCCAGAGCCGCGCCCACATGTGAGGCTGCGGCCGAGTCGGTGCGTGGTACAGCGACATGGCACTCCCCGTCGAGACCTCCAGGCTACGATCCGGCGAGGCGCGGGGAAAGCCCAGGGGACACTCCGGGGCCCGGATAGGGTCGTTTCGTGCTCCGCAGACTGCTCATCGCGCTCCTCGTGGTCGTCGTGCTCGGCGCAGCCGCGGCCGGAGGTGACGCGGTGATGCGTCAACGGACGGTCGGCGTCATCGAGTCGGACCTGGCGGGTCTGGGCCTGCACAACCCGCACGTCTCGATCGGTGGCCCCGTCGTCACCCCGCAGCTGCTCGCCGGGCGGTTCGGCCGGATGGTCGTGACGGCGGACTCGATGCTGGTCCGGGGCCTGGAGCTGGACAGCGTGGAGGCCACGCTCACCGACGTCACCACCGGCGAGACGCCCCGGGCGGGCACGTTCGCCGCGACCGCCGAGCTGACACCGGCGGCGATGACCGCGGCCGTGGGCGCCGATCTGGACATCACCGTGCAGGACGGCGCGCTGGTGGCGACCCTCCGAGCGGCCCCGCTGTCCGCCACGATCGCGCCGCAGCTGCGCGGCGACCGGATCGACCTGGAGGTCACCAAGCTCACGCTGGCCGGGGTGTCCGTCGCACCCGCCGACCTGCCGCTCGGCCTCGGCGACGCGTTCGAGAACCTGTCCGTCCCGCTCGACGGCTTGCCCCAGGGCGTCGTCCTGGAGGACGTGACGGTCGGCCCGACGGCGCTCGAGCTCAGCTTCAGCGGCACGGACGTCGCCCTCGAGCTGCCCTGAGAGCTGCGGGCGACGCTGTGCCCGGATCGCTCGCGGACTAGGGTTCCGCGCATGGCCACTCCGCACCTCGGCGCCGAGCCCGGTGACTTCGCCCCGGACGTCCTGATGCCCGGTGATCCCCGCCGCGCGGCACGGATCGCCGAGACCGTCCTGCAGGACGCGACACTGGTCACCGAGGTGCGCGGCATCCTCGGGTTCACGGGCACGTTCGACGGCGCCCCGGTCTCGGTGCTGGCGTCGGGCATGGGCATGCCGTCGATCAGCATCTACGCGACCGAGCTGTACAGGTTCTTCGGGGTGCGCCGGATCATCCGGATCGGCACCGCGGGCGGGATGGCGCGGCACCTGGAGGTCGGCGACGTCGTCATCGCCAACGCGGCGCACACCGACTCGCAGATGACGGCGCTGCGTATCCCGGGCATCCACTACAGCCACGTGCCCAGCTTCCGGCTGCTCGCGGCCGCCGCGAACGCCGCCGGAGTCGGGGACCCGCCGCCCACCGGGCGTCGGCGCCGTGCCCGGTCACCCAAGGCCTACGTCGGACCGGTGATCTCGTCGGACGCGTTCTACGCCGACCGCCCGGAGACCAACGACCTCCTGGTCGCGCACGGCACGCTGGCCGTGGAGATGGAGGCTGCCGCGCTCTACGCGACGGCCGATCGCGAGGGCGGCGAGGCATTGGCGATCTGCACGATCTCCGACCTGCTGTTCTCCGACGCGTCGCTGTCCGCCGACGAGCGGGAGCGTCTGTTCGACCGCTCGGTGCAGCTGGGCCTCGCCGCCTTCGCGACGTCCTGAGGCGTCAGTCCGCCGCCTGATCGGCGTGGTGCCCGAACTCACCCGCGCCGAGGGTCAACTCGCGCGCCCAATGGTCGATCTCCATGGTGAGGAGGCCACATGTCAGCGCTCTTGACGCCCCGCCCGGTCAGCGGCTCGTCCGCCGTGCTGCACGGCGCGCACCCGCTGCGGGGCTATCCCGTCACCTACCGGATCACACCGCTCGTCCGCCAGGCCGGGGTCGCCGCCGGGTTCCTGGTCGAGGAGGCCGACGGCGACCTCGGCTCCGACGAGGCCTGGGAGACCGCCGAGCGCTCGCAGCAGCTGATGACCGCGGGCCAGGTGCGCGAGCTGGTGGAGCGGGTCTCCTTCCACAACGCGCGCTGAAGCACTACCCGGTCGGGACGGTGCGGCACCGGCCCAGCTCGCGGGCCAGGGCGTCGTGTTCCGCAGCCGTGACCCACAGCCCCCACTTCGCCTTCACCGCGACCTGCCGGATCGCATACGGGCAGCGGTAGGAGCGGGCCGGCGGGAGCCAGGTCGCCGCGTCGCCCGCGCCCTTGGCCTGGTTCAGGCCGCCGTCGACGGCGAGCAGGTTCAGCGGGTCGTTGGCGAACGCGGCACGCTGCACCGGCGTCCACTGCTGGGCGCCCTTCTGCCAGGCGTCGGCGAGCGCCACGACGTGGTCGATCTGCACCTCCTCGGCGCGGTCGCGCGAGAACGCGATCTCGGTGCCGCCGTACGGGTCGAGCAGCGTGCCGGCGAGCACGCGGCAGCCGTCCAGCTCGAGCGCGGTCAGGTCCCGGGCCAGCACCTCGTCGCGGGTGGAGCACCCGTCGCCGTCCGCATCGGCCCACCCGTCGCCGAACTGCTGCCGGTCGTAGCCCGTCCTCGGCGCGCGCCCCTTCACGGCGAGTCCGTCGAGCTGTGCGAGCGCGGCGGTGACCTCGGCCGCGGGCACCACGACCGCCGGGCCGGCGTCGGGTCGGGGCCACAACCAGGCGACCGCGGCGACCAGCAGCAGCGCGACCACCGGCCACCACAGCCGCACACGTCCCACGCCCGAACTCTGCCACCGAGGGCAGACGCCGCGGCGCGATCACCAGGCCGCGCCCGGCGGTAAGGACGTCCGTGCCCGGTTCGCGGTGTTTGTTCACCTCACGGAGGCTTCAGGTCCGCCGCCGGACGTGCCGATACAGGCAGCAAGCCGACCCCGGAGAGACGATGACGGACCGCTGCAGCGCCACGCGCGGGCTCGCCCCGAGCCGCGCGTCGCGGTGGTGCGCCTCGCCCCAGGAGGTGCGGTGACGGAGCACCCGGAGAGCGACGCCCCTCTGACCCGCCGCGAGCTGCGCGAGCTCGAGCGTCGGCGCGTCCTGGAGGCGTCCGCCGCGCTCGCCGAGCTCGCCGCCACCCCGGCGGGGTCGTCGTCCACCGAGCCGGCGCGTCCGGCCGAGCGCGAGGCCTGGCAGCCGCCGGCTGCGCCGACGTCCGCCGGGCCGGCGCTGACCCGCCGTGAGCTCAGGCAGCGCAACGTCGAGGTCGAGCCGGTGCGCCTGTCGGTCCCGTCGCAGTCGTCTGCTCCGGTCATCGAGGCGCCGGCCGCCGTTGAGGAGTCCAGCGGTGCGCCGACCTCCGACGTGGCGTCCATCCCGGTCTCCACGATCCGCGAGCACGCGCACGACCAGGCCCGCCTGCCGGCCTCCGCCCTGGCGGCCGCCGTGCAGGGCCGCCGCGCCGGGATGCGCGACGCGGCAGCGGCCCCCCCGCGTCCGGTCGAGGGCCTCGCGGTGGGCGGTTCGCCCGTCGAGGCCGGCGGCTCCGTCGCGCTCGAGACCCGGACTGGCCCCGCTCCGGCGCAGGACGTCGAGCCGGCCGTCGCGACCGATGCCTTCGGGATGCCTGCGGTGTTCATGAACGCTCCTGTGCTGCCCGCGCTGCGCCCGATCGAGGAGATCGAGGCCGAGCTGTCGCGCGAGGCCCTGGGCGGCTCCCCGGCGGGCGGCGGGCCGGCGCCGGATGAGCCCTTCGAGCCCCCCGAGCCTGCCGGCGCGCCGGGTCCGGCCGCCGGGTCCAGCGGTCCGGTCGCGCCCATCGGCGGTCCTGTCCGGCCCACAGCCGGTCCGGTCGAGCCCGTCGCCCGTCGGGTTGAGCAGAGGGGTCCGGTCGCGCCGAGCGTGCCCGCCGGGGGCCCGACCGCGAGAACGTTCGAGCCGGCCCGCGCCGCCACGGTGCCCAGCCCGCGCACCGTCACGTCACAGCGCCTGGGCCTCGAGCACGCCGCGGCACAGGCGGCTCCCGTCGCGCCCTGGCGGCGTCCGCGCGTCCCCTCGCCGAGCCCGCCTCCGGTGCCCGCTGACGCCCTCACGATCCCGGCCGGCCGCTGGCAGGCGGTGTACGGCGCCTGGATCGGCGTGGCCGCGATCGCGGTGTGGGCACTCGGCCCGGTCGCGCTGGTGCTCGGGCTCTGGGCGCTGGTCCAGGCCCGGGCCGAGGGGTACGGCCGCGGCCGTCCGTTCACCGCGATCGTCGGCGGGGCCGTCGGCACGGTCCTCGGCGTGCTCTTCCTGCTCGGCGCCCCGGGCTGAGGAACGCCCGCCGGGCGACATCGCCGGGTGGTAGACACAGAGGCATGCCCGCGATCCGCGTGTCGAACCTCGTCAAGGACTACGGGCGCGTCCATGCGCTCCGGGGCCTGGACCTGGAGGTCGAGACCGGTGAGGTGCTGGGCTTCCTGGGTCCCAACGGGGCCGGCAAGACCACGACCATCCGGATCCTGCTCGACCTGATCCGCGCCACGTCCGGCACGGTCGAGGTGCTGGGCGCCGATCCGCGGACCGCCGGGCCGCAGCTGCGCGCGAGGATCGGCTACCTGCCCGGCGAGCCCGCGCTGCCGCCGACCCTGACCGGCCGGGAGTACCTGGGCTACCTCGCCTCGCTGCGTGGCACCGCCCCGCGGCTCGACGAGCTCGTCGCGAGGTTCGGCGTCGAGCTCGGTCGCCCGATCCACACCCTCTCGCGCGGCAACAAGCAGAAGATCGCGCTCGTCCAGGCGTTCATGCACGCCCCTGAGCTCTACGTGCTCGACGAGCCGACCTCCGGTCTGGACCCGCTGCTCCAGCAGGAGTTCCGCAGCCTGGTCGCCGAGCTGTCGTCGGACACCACGGTGTTCCTGTCCTCGCACGTGCTGGGCGAGGTCGAACAGCTCACCCGGCGGGTGGCGATCGTCCGCTCCGGCCGGGTGGTGGACGTCGACGACATCGCGAGCCTGCGCGCCAGAGCCGGTCAGGAGGTGGAGCTGACCTTCGCCTCGCCGGTGGACCCGGCGGTGGTCGACGTCGAGGGTGTCTCGGACGTCGAGGTCGACGGCACGCACGTCCGGCTCCTGCTGCACGGCGAGCCGGACCCGTTGCTGCGGGCCGTCGCGCCGCACCACGTGACCCGGATCCGCGCCGAGGACCGCGAGCTCGAGAGCATCTTCCTCGACCTGTACCGGAGCGAGCCGTGATCGTCGCGGGGGTGCTGCGGGCGCGTCGGCGCTCGATCCTGTGGTGGAGCGTCGCGGTCGCCGGGGTCGGCGTGCTCTACGCGCTGTTCTTCCCGATGATGCAGACGATGGACACCGGCGCGATGCTCAGCTCGTTCCCCGACTCCGTGATCTCGGCGTTGGGCTGGGACGCGCTGAGCTCGGGTGCCGGCTACCTGCACGTCACGGTCTACGGCCTGGTCGGCATGGCGGTGCTGCTGGCCTGCGCGATCGGCGCGGGCGCGCGGCTGATCGCCGGCGAGGAGGAGGCCGGCCTGCTGGAGCTCGAGCTGGCGGCCCCGGTGAGCCGCACGCGGGTCTACCTCGAGCGGATCGCCGTGCTGGCGGTCTCGGTGGCGGCGCCGGCGCTGGCCCTGCTGGCCGTCCTGCTGGTGCTCGACCCGGTGCTCGGTCTGGAGATCCCGGCCATGAACCTGGTGGCCGCAACCGTGGCGCTCTGGCTGTTCGGAGTGGCGATCGGCCTGGTCTCCTATGCCGTCGGAGCGGTGACGGGCCATCGCGGGGTCGCGATGGCAGCGGGTGCCGGACTGGCGGTGGTCTCCTACTTCGCGTCCTGGGCCGGGCCGTTGGCGGCGCTCGACTGGCTCGCGAGGATCTCGCCGTACTGGTGGTACGCCGGCGGACGCCCGGTGGTCAATGGCGTCGACTGGGCCGGGATGGCGCTACTGGCCGCGCTCGCGGCCGTCGCGGCGGGGGTCGGGATCATGGGCTTCTTGCGCCGCGACACCGCCACGTGACCACCCAGCTGGTCACGCTCGGGGCTGCCGTGGCGATCATTGCGATCGCGTGGCGCCCGGTGCGGCACCTCATCACCGCCGTGCACGAGGGCGGGCACGCGCTGGTCGCAGTGCTCAGCGGGCACCCGGCCCGGGTCCGCATCCACGCGGACACGTCCGGGCTGACCCGGTCCCGAGGCGGAGGCGCGCTGCTGTTCGCGGCCGGGTACCCCGCTCCCGCGTTGGTCGGCCTCGGGTGCGCATGGCTGACCACGCACGGCAAGCCCGGCGCGGTGCCGGTGGTGCTGCTGGTGGCGGTCGTGCTCCTGCTCCCGCTGATGCGCAACGCCTACGGGGTGCTGACGATCGTGCTGCTCGGCGCCGCCCTGTTCGCGGCGACGACGCTCGACGCCGTGCCGGTGGCCAACCTGCTGACCTGGATCATGCTGCTCGGCGCGGTGCGGGCGATCGGGGAGGGCACCCGACTGTCCGACGCGGCCGCGTTGGCCCGGATCACGCATGTGCCCGCGCCGCTCTGGCGCGGGTTGTTCTGGCTGGTCGCTGTCGGCTGCGCCTTGCTCGCGGCGTGGTGGACGTTCTCCTAGTCCACCAGCCAGGTCGGCGAACGGAGGAACCGGGTCGCGACGTCAAGGGTGCCGTCGGCAAGCTCGGGGTCGGCGGACAGGAGCGCGAGGCGGTGCAGCATCATGAGGGCGCCGGCCAGGCGCAGGTCGAGCGGCACACCGTCGTCGGCCGCGTAGCCCGCGAGCCACGCGGCCGCGAGCGACGGAGCGCCGATCTCGGCCTCGAGGCCGGACATCGAGCCGGCCAGGTCCTGCTCCCACCACGTCCAGCGGCACTCGAAGCTGCGGAGCAGGTCGCCCACCACCGCCTCGCGCAGGTCCCCGTGCACCAGGCCGGAAGGCTCGCCCGCCCAGGACACGACGTCAAACGCTTCCTCCTGGGCGGTGCCCAGCACGTTGAGCGCCGTCGGGGGCAGGCCGACGTCCTCCCAGCCGACCCCGGACGTCGGCCCGGCGAGCTCGGTGAGCTCGACAGTGGGGCGGCGGAACCAGCTCGGCGCCTGCCAGGAGCGGGCGTGGGCGTGCAGCCGGGCGGCGAGCGTGCCCAGCGACCGCAGACCCGCCGCGTCGGCCGGCGGCGACGGCGGTGTGGCGATCTCCGGCTCGTAGGCGAGGCTGACGGCCGTCCAGCGCGCGCCGCGCGGGCTCTCCAGCACCCCCACCGCGGTGCCGGTGAGCGTCTCCAGCACCCGGGGCACGCGGACGACGCCGTCCGTGCCCAGGGCTTGCATCCAGGCGACCTCGGACTCCACGGCGGTCACGCTGATCCGCCCCGGCGGCAGCACGCGGGTGATGGCGTGCGGTAGGCCGCCGATCGAGACCACGGCGAGCAGCTCGCCCGGGTGGGCCCGCTCCCGTGGCACCCGGCGCAGGCTCACGTCCTGCCAGCCCCAGGTCTCGGCGATGCCGGCCGCGAGCCAGTCGCGCGCGGCGGCGGTCGTGATCGTGGTCACGGCACTCCCGTCGTCGGGAGCAGTGGCGGGCGGCCGAGGCGAGCGTAGGCCGATCACGCGTGCCCCGACACGTCGAGCGAGGTGATTTCACCGGGCGGAAACCCGGCGGGGTCCCCGTGCCGGCCCGGATACAGGGTCTTTACCTCACGGTCGCCGTCCGGTGACGCGATGCCCGGACACTCGTAGCAGACGAGCGGTGGTGGGCGACCCCCGACGTCGTGACGAAGCGCGACCTGACCGCGGTCCGGCCGCCCGTCGGCGCGCGGGAGAGAGCGCTCAGAGCAGAGCCGACCCCTCCAGGGCGAGCAGCGCCTCCTTGCGCGCGACGCCGCCGCCGAACCCGGTCAGACCCCCGTCCGCCCCGACCACGCGGTGGCACGGCAGGACGATGACGATCGGGTTGGCACCTAGCGCGTTCCCGACGCCGCGCGCCGACCCCGGAGGCAGTCCGAGCCGGTCAGCCAGCGCGCCGTAGGTGATGCAGGTTCCGTAAGGCACGTCGGCCAGCGCCCACCACACGCGCCGCCGGAACTCGTTGCCGCGGGGAGCGATCGGCAGCTCGAACGTCTCGCGCCCCGCCGTGAAGTACTCGTCGAGCTGGCGCGCGGCCTCGGCCAGGACGGCCTCCTCCAGCGTGCCGGGGTCCGGGCCGGGCAGGACCGGGACCTCGCCGTCGGTGAACGCGATCCGCCTCAGGTGCGCGCCCTCGGCCGCGAGCCGCAGCGGACCGACCGGGCTCGCCACCACGCGCCAGCGCGGGCCCGGCGGCGTGCCGTCCGTACGCGTGCCAGACGCGCGGGTCGCTCGCTGCTGCACCGGTCTCCCTCCGCCGGCACCAGTGCACCACAGGCCACCGACGCCCGGTGCGAAGCCACCGCGACACGAGCCCGGGGCCGAGCGAGCGCCTCACGCCCGCACCGAGCGGCTGTTCGCCCCATGAGGGCGGGCGCAGATCGGAGGGTGGCCCTCAGTCGTCGGTGACGGTGAGCTCGATGAGGGGGCTCTGCTCCATCATCACGTCGACGTCGTCGCGGCCCCAGTGCCGGGCTGCGGCTTCCAGGAGGGGTCGCCGCTCGGCGGGCTCGGTGACCACCCGGGCCAACGCCGGCACGTCGGCGCCGACGCCGTCCTTGAGGTGCAGGGTGACGTGCGGGTCCGCCTCGACGTTGCGCAGCCATGCCCGCTGGGCCGGGCGGGGCATGCCCGTGATCACCAGCCGGCCGTCGACGTCGTGCAGGTAGATCTCGATCCGTCTCGCCTCGCCGGAGCGGCGGCCGGTGGTGGTCAGGTCGATCACCTGACTGCGGTGCAGCGCGGCGCGCAGTGCCTCGTCCATGGTGCTGCGAGTCTGCGTCCGGTGGTGGCCTCCCGCAATCGGACCTGGACGGGTGCGGCGTGATCGCGGCGATCACCGGCCTCGCCGCACAGGATCCGCCCGGTGCCCGTCGGGTGTCGGTGTCGGCGGCGGCTGACTGCCCCGACCTCGTCGTCGCGGCCGACCGGTGTTGAAGCGTTGGCGTCACATATCGACGCCAACGCTTCAAAGGTGGAGCGCAGCCGTCCGGCTCCGCTCGCTCGTCTACAGATCCGGACGGGCGTCTGCGGAAAGTTCGCCTCCCGTGACGGAAGTTCCGCCGGGGGCGTGGGCGCTCATCGGCCGCGCGTTCCGGGGGTACGCGCACCGGCGCGCGCCGGAGTCGGGCGCCGACCTCGGGCGGATCGGGATCGACCGCACAGTGCCGGGGTTCACGGCATCGCGACGGGCGTCGGGGTCAGCCGGCGGTCGCGGGCTGCGCGCCGTGGACCGCCGCCCGGATCCGCACCTCGCCGAGCTTGACCACGACGACGCCGGCCACCACCAGCACGCCGCCCACCAGCTGCACGGGCAACGGCGTCTCACCGAGCACCAGCCAGGCGGCCACGATCGCGGCGAGCACCTCGGTCAGGGCCACGAAGGATGCCAGCCGGGACCCGAGCCGGCGGGCCGCCGCGATGCCGGTGGTGTAGGCGGTGGCCGCGGACACCAGGCCGAGGGCCAGCACGGGGATCCACACCGGCACCTCGTAGCCCTGGTACACCGCGGGCGCGCCGGAGAACCGCATCGGCAGCAGCCGCACCAACCCGAGCGCGCCCAGGACGACTGCGCCGACCATCAGCCCGCCGCCGGCCAGCGTCAGCGGGGGCAGGTCCAGTCGCTCGTCGGCGGAGAGCACGAAGTAGGTCGCGGCGCCCACCATCGCGGCCAGCGCCCACGCCACGCCGACCGGATTCACCCCGCCTCCGCCGAGCATGTCCAGCACCATCACGAGCCCCAGCGCCGCGATCCCGGCGCCCACCAGCGTCACCGCGCTGGGCCGTTGCCGGTGGCGCAGCCACATCCACACCACCACTGCCGCGGGCGAGGTGTACTCGATGAGCAGCGCCGGCCCGACCCGCATGTACTGCACCGCGGAGAAGTAGCAGAACTGGGCGCCGGCCACGGCGAGCACCCCGTAGAGCACCACCACTCCGGCGTTGCGACGCAGCGCCTCCCACCGCCCGCGCAGCGCGATCGCACCCAGCGGGGCCACGACCGCCGCCGCGATCGCGACGCGCAGGAGCGTCGCCGCGCCGGGGCTCCAGCCGGTGTCGAGCAGCCCACGCGCGAGCGTGCCGGACGTGCCGAACGACACGGCTGACACCAGCGCGAACGAGATCCCCGAGGCGAGGCGCGCGGTGTCATGGGCCATCTGCGTCATGGCAGATGACGCTAGAGCGCGCGATGTAACCTGTCAACGTGGTCTTCGCACATGACACGGAAGCGGCGCTGCAGGCGGCCGTCGTGCTCGCCAACAGTGCGCTCGAGCCCGACACGCTGGCCACCGCCGCCGAGCTGACCGCGTTCCTCGAGGAGTGGGAGTACACCGGGCGGCACGACGGCACCCCGGCCGAGCTGGACGAGGTCCGCGCGCTGCGCCCGGCGCTGCGCGAGCTGCTGCTGGCGGACCGCGACACCGCGGTCGGCCTGGTCAACGCGATGCTCGCGGACCTGCGGGCCGTGCCGCAGCTGGTCCGCCACGGCCGGCACGACTGGCACATCCACGCCATCGGCCCGGACGAGCCGCTGGCCCGCCGGATCGCCGTGGAGACCGCGATGGCGATGATCGACGTGATCCGCACCGACGAGACGTCGCGGCTCGGGGTGTGCGCGGACGACACCTGCGACGGCGTGGTGCTCGACCTGTCCCGCAACCGGTCTCGGCGGTACTGCTCGACGGCGTGCACCAACCGCAACGCGGTGGCCGCCTATCGGGCGCGTCAGGCGGCGGCGGGCTGAGGGACGATCGCGCACGACCGCGGCGACGTCCCTGGGCCATCACGGCGGGCGATGGTTGGATTGGCGCATGGGTGCGCACAAGAGTCGGTCGATCTGGTGGGTCCTGCTGCTGCTCGCGCTGGGTGGAGCCGCCGTCTGGGTGGCGCGCCTGCTGCGGGACGACGACGCCTGGACCGCGCCCGCCGGCGGCAGCCCGGAGCCGTGGGAGCCGAAGCCGAGCCCCCGCCCGTCGCCCGCGCCCGACCCGGTCCCGGCTCCGGTGCCGTCCACGCCCGCCGCGGTGCGCGCGGACGTGCCGGACGACCTGACCCGGATCGACGGTGTCGGCCCCAAGATCTCCGAGGCACTGGTCGCCGCGGGCCTGACGACCTACGCCGCCGTGGCCGCCGCCTCCGAGGACGACCTGCGCGCCGCGCTTTCTGCCGCGAAGCTGCGCTTCGCGCCCACCCTGCCGACCTGGTCGGAGCAGGCGCGCAAGCTCTAGGGGCGGGGCGGGCGTGACGCCTGTGCAGCGGCGCTCTCAGCCGTCGAGCTTGTACCAGGGCCGGCGGTCCGGGAGCCGCTCGATCACGACGGCCGAACCGACCGCGACCGCGAGCCGCTGCGCCTCGTCGTCGCCGAGCTGGAGCACCGCTGACCGGCCGCCCTGGCGGATCCGGCCGAGCGGCAGCTGGCCCGGGCTGAGCATGTCGACGGTGTCGACCCAGGGGGCACAGTCCGCGATGCGCGCCCAACCGTCGTCGTCGCCGTGGGCGACCCGCACCGGCACCTCGACCCGGGCCAGGCGCCGCAGCCAGGTTCCGATCGCCTCGAAGCCGCGCCGGCGCCGCCCGGCGAGCGTCGACCACGCATCCGCCGCGGTCTGCGGCGCGGCCGGGTCCAGGCCCTCCTTGGCGCGGAGCTCGGCCAGCAGCGCATAGGGCCGGGTCGCCGTCAGTACCGCGCCGACGAGGACCGGTACACCGTCCGACTCGGCGCTGAGCGCGTACCAGTGGTTCGCCACGGTCCCAGTGTGGCGGAGACCGTCAGTCCAGGACGACCTCATCGCTGATCATCATGACGGAGGCCGTCGGTTCGCCGTCCGCGCCGAGGTGCTCGTAGGCGACCGGCATACCGGGCCGCCCGGTGTCGAACCAGAACCGTGACACGCGTCCGTCGGGTCGGTTGACGGTGTAGCGGGTGCACAGCAGCTCGCCCAGCGGGGAGGTGAGCATGACGCGCTCGTGCTCGGTCGAGTCGGCCGGGAACTCGGCGTGGGCCCGGAGCTCGGTCCAGGTCACGTGCGAGCGCTCGGCGGGCGTGCGGGTGCCGTCTGCCTTCTCGGTCCACTCCTCGAGGTGGGCGCCGTTGGCGTCGACCTCGTCGAAGCGCTGGACCTGGTGGAACGGCGGCTCGTCAGGGGTGTCGACCAGCGTGCGGACGGTGCGTCCGGCGGGGCAGTTGGCCCGGATCTGCTCGGCGGTGAAAGGCGTTGCGAGGACGGTGTCGGTCATGGCCTCAGCGTGGCGCAGCTCGGGCACCGCGACCACTTGTCGGCTGTACGGTCCGCGCCACGGGTGCGCACGGGATGCGGCGCGCCGTGGGAGCGCGCAGCACGTGCCCGGTGCCGGCCACCCGCCACACCGGTGCGTGGAGGGGCGGCATCGGGCGCCCCGCGGCGAAGTACCGCGCCACGGCGTCGGCCGCGGCGGCCGGCGAGCAGAACGTCCGGCCCGACCACGGGCGGGTCAGGAGCCTCAGCTCGCAGGTCGACGGGGTGAACTGGCCCTTGACGGTGTGCCCGGCGACGGTCGCGACCACGTCGACGAGCTCGACGGCCCGCTCCGGCGGCACGCGCGGCGGAGCCTCGTCGGGTCCCAGCAGGTGCCGCAGCGCCTCGCGTCGGGAGGTGCCGAGCCGGTTCGCCTCACGGGCGAGCAGGCGGAAGGTCGCGTCGTCGACGGCGATCGTCCGCATGGCGCCCTCCAAGGTGCCCTCCCAGGATGCCCCACCGCGCGCGTCCGCGGAAGATCGGCGTCACCCGACCGGGTGCCGCTCAGCCGGCACCGGGGCAGGTCGCGCCGCCGGGCACCAGGAGCGTCAGGTCGAAGGTCTGCACCCAGCGCACCCCGGCGGTGCGGTACGTGATCCGGAAGGCGGACCACGAGGCGTCGACGGCCGGGTCGGTCGCGTGGGCCTGGAGGATGAGGTTCTCGGCGGTACCGGCGGTGAGCCGCGCGCCCTCGAGGTCGCGCCTGCCGTCCCAGTCCAGGGTGAGCCCGGCGCGGTCGGCGCTCGACAGCGGCCAGAGCATGGTGCCGAGGACCGTGGAGCCGCCGTCGGCATCGGGCACGATCGGGACGACGGCGGCGCTCGCGGCCTCCACGTTGCGGGCGTCGACCAGCGTGAGCCCGGTCAGCTCGACGTCGGAGGTAGGCGTCAGCACGGTGCCGAACGCGACGTCCGGGTGGGCCGGGTCGGTGCCGCGCAGGGCGCAGACGCCGGCTCCTGCCGGTGGGCTCAGGTGCCCGCCGGGGTGCACGGCGGTCACCCACCAGGCACCGCCCACGGTCAGCACCGTTGCGAGCACGCCGGCGGCCCACGCCGCGCGACGCCCGCGGAGCGGTCCGGACGGTCCTGGCTCCGGGGCTCCGGTGGTCGGCGCCTCCGGTACGACGGCGTTCTCCCCTGCCACGATCTGCCCCCTTGCGCTCCGCGAAAGCCCCTGCGCGAACGCTACGACCAGGACAGGGCGATTGGGGAGGTGTTCGCCCCACCGCCTCTCGACGAGCCGGTCACGCCTCCGGGGAGCACGCCGTCGCGCCGCCGGCTCCACGCCGTCACGGCGCGGGCGTCGTCACCCGATCCTTGGGCATGGCGAGCACCGCGACCCCCGTGAGTACCGCGACCCCCGCGATCGTCCAGAATGCCCGTGTCGCCGCGATGCCGAACAGCGCGGGGTCGGCCTGGGCGGACGCGCCCCGCATCACACCGTTGACCAGCGCGCCGAGCACCGCGACGCCCACCGCGCTGCCCATCGAGCGGGCGAACATGTTGGTCCCGGTGACCACGGCGCGCTCGCCCCACTCCACGCTGGACTGCGCGGCGATCATCGACGGCGCGGCGACGAAGCCCAGCCCGGCGCCCATCACGAAGCAGGCCGCCCCGGTGAGCACCACGGACGGTGTCGCCGACGACACCGCGAGCGCCACGGTGGCGACGATCACGACGCAGACCCCGATCAGCGCCGTCGCCCGGAACCCGAGGCGCAGGTAGACCCGGCCGCTCTGCGAGGCCGAGATCGGCCACCCGAGGGTGAGCATCGCGAGCGCGAGCCCCGACGTCAGCGGCGCCACCGCGAGGGTCGCCTCGAGGAACGTCGGCACGTACGTCGTGACCCCCATGAGCAGCGCACCCACGCCTACCGCGATCGCCGCGGTCGTGGCCAGCAGCCGCCGGGACAGCACCCACAGCGGCAGCACGGGCTCGGCGGCCCCGCGCTCGACCGCGGCAAACACCGCCAGCAGGAGCGCGCCCAGGCCGAACCCGCCGATCGACTGCCAGGAGTCCCACGCCCACGCGTTGCCGCCTTCGAGCGTCGCGAGGATCACCAGGCTCAGTCCCGCGGTCAGGAGCCCACTGCCCAGCCAGTCGATCCGGTGTGAGCGCTGCTCGACGGTCTCGTGGTACCGGCGCACCAGCAGCCACGCGGCCGTCAGCCCCAGGGGCACGTTCACGAAGAAGATCCACTGCCAGCCGACGGTCTGGCTGAACAGACCACCCAGCGTGGGCCCCACCACGGACGCCACACCCCAGACGCTCGCGATGTACCCCTGCACGCGGGCCCGCTCGGCGATCGTGTAGATGTCCCCGACGATCGTCACCGACATCGGCTGGACGGCGCCGGCGCCCAGCCCCTGGATCGCGCGGAAGGCGATGAGCGCGGGCATCGACCAGGCGAACCCGCACAGCACCGAGCCGGTGAGGAACGTCGCGATGCCGGCGAGGATCACCGGTTTGCGCCCGATGGTGTCCGCGATCTTCGAGTACACCGGGACCGTCACGGCCTGGGCGAGCAGGTAGATCGAGAACAACCACGGGAAGCTCGTGAATCCGCCGAGGTCGCCGACGATGGTCGGGACCGCCGTCGCCAGGATCGTCGCGTCGATCGCGACCAGGCTCGTGGTGGTCATGAGCGCGATGAGCACCGGGCCCCGCTCGGAGCGGAAGCCCACGTCGGCGCGGCTCGCGAAGGTCACGAGGTCACAGGGTCCTCGCCGGGGGCCCGCGGCGCCAAACGTGCAGCCCTGCCGTCACCGCGCGGGCGGGATCCCCGTAGCGTGGCCCGGTGCCCTCCTACCGCGTTCGGCTCGCCGTCGGCCTGATGCGGCGCGACGTGGACCCGGCCGACGTGCTGCCCGCCGCGGTCGCGGCCGCGCGCGAGCTGACCGCCGTGGAGCACGGCGCGATCGACGTGGTGCGCGGCGTGCCCCGGTTGACCGTGCGGTTCGAGGCTCCCGACGACGTCGCGGCCGCGGGGATCGGCCGCGCGGTGGTCGAGCGCGTCGACGAGCTGGTCGACGTCGAGGTCAGCCGCGTCACCAGGCGCTACGGCTCACGCTGGTACCCGATGCGCTGAGCTAGGCCCCGTCTCGCAGCGTGTCCAGGATCCGCCGCAGCTCGGCGCGGTCCTCGGCGCCGAGCCGGCCGAAGAACGCCTCCGCCTCGGCGGCGCGCGCCTCCGAGAGCTGCCGGCCGACCTCCGCGCCGTGGTCGGTGAGGACCACCAACGTCGCGCGACGATCGGTCTCGTCGGGCTCGCGGGCCGCGAAGCCCTCGGCCTCCAGCGCGTCGACGACCTCTGTGGTGGACCGCGGCGCGATGTGCAGGCGCTCGGAGAGCTCGCTGAGGCGCATCCGGCCGTGGCGGGCGAGGGTCCCCAGCGCGCGGGCCTGGCCGGGGGTGAGCCCCAGCGGAGCGACGGCCGCGTGGGTGGCGAGGCGCAGAGTGCGCATCACGGACCAGAACGCCTCGGCGAGGGTCTCCTCGCTGTCGCGCTCGCCGTCCGGACTCGCGGCGTCGCTCGTCGTCTCGCCGTCCGGCCGCTTCATGGAACAAGACTAGCGACGTTCCTGTTGAGGCCTCATAGTGAGGTTACCTCAAGATCGGAGAACGATGCCGAAGCGCTACCCCGACCCTCCCCGCGTCACCGCGGAGGAGCGCGCCCAGGCCCAGCGCGTGTCGCTGCGCCGCATCGCGCGCCTGTTCACCGAGCACCGCCTCGCGCTGGCGATCGTGACCGCGATCATCGTCGCCTCGTCGGTCATCTCGATGGCCCAGCCCTTCCTGCTGCGCGAGGTGATCGACGTCGCTCTGCCCACCCAGAACCTGCGGCTCCTGGTGTGGCTCGTGATCGGGATGGTCGCGATCGCCGCGGTGACCAGCGTGCTCGGCGTCGTGCAGACCTGGATCTCCACCGGCGTCGGGCAGCGCGTCATGCACCGGCTGCGGACGCAGGTCTTCGGGCACCTGCAGCGCCAGTCGCTGGGCTTCTTCACGCGGACGCGGACCGGCGAGGTCCAGTCGCGGATCACCAACGACATCGGCGGCATGCAGGAGGTCGTGACATCGACGGCGACCTCGATCGCGTCGAACCTGACCACCGTGGTCGCGACGGCGGTCGCGATGGCGGCGTTGTCCTGGCGGCTGTCGCTCATCTCGCTGGTGGTCATGCCGCCGGCGATCTACCTCACCCGCCGCGTGGCGCGGATGCGGCGGGAGATCGTCGCGCAGCGCCAGCGCGAGCTCGCCGACCTCAACGTCATCATCGAGGAAGGCCTGTCCGTCAGCGGCGTGCAGCTCAGCAAGACGCTCGGTTCCGGGCCGGCGCTGATCGAGCGGTTCACGGCGTCGTCCTCGCGGCTGATCGACCTCGAGCTGCGGTCCGAGCTGGCGGGCCGGTGGCGATGGGCGGCGATGAGCGTGATCTTCGCGGCGATCCCGGCGGCGATCTACCTCGCCGCGGGGCTGCCCGCGACGCAGAGCATCTCGATCGGGACGCTCGTGGCGTTCACGGCGCTGCAGTCCGGGCTGTTCCGGCCGCTGATGGGGCTGCTGTCGGTGAGCGTGACGCTGACGTCCTCGCTGGCGCTGTTCGCGCGGATCTTCGAGTACCTGGACCTGACCGTCGAGGTCGACGACCCCGCCGACCCGGTGCCGCTGCGCGACGTCCGCGGCCACGTCCGGTTGGAGGGCGTCGGGTACACCTACCCCGGGTCGACGACGCCGGCGCTCGCCGACGTGTCGCTCGACGTGCCGCCCGGCACGACGCTCGCGCTGGTCGGCGAGACCGGCTCGGGCAAGTCGACGCTCGCGGCCCTGGTGGCCCGGCTGCAGGACGTGGGGACCGGCCGGATCACGATCGACGGCATCGACGTGCGCGACGTCGTCCTGGCCGACCTGGCCCGCTCGGTCGGCGTCGTGTCCCAGGAGACCTACCTGCTGCACACGACGGTGCGCGAGAACCTGCGCTACGCCCGGCCCGGCGCGACCGACGCGGACATCGAAGCCGCCGCCCGTGCCGCGCAGGTGCACGACGTGATCGCTGCGCTGCCCGAGGGGTACGACACCATGGTCGGCTCGCGCGGGCACCGGTTCTCCGGCGGCGAGCGCCAGCGCATCGCGATCGCGCGGACCCTGCTGCGCGACCCGGCGATCCTGGTGCTCGACGAGGCGACCTCCGCGCTCGACACCGAGACCGAGCGCGCGGTGCAGGCGGCGTTCGACGGCCTCGCCCGCGGGCGCACGACGATCACCATCGCCCACCGCCTGTCGACCGTCCGGCATGCCGACCAGATCGCCGTGCTCGACCACGGCCGCGTCGTCGAGTCCGGCGACCACCGCGAGCTCCTCGCCCGCGACGGGCGGTACGCGGCGCTGGCGGCCGCGTAGACCACGTCCTGGACCGTTGACGAACACCCCGCCGACCAGGGGCGATATGCCCCGAACCGGTGCACATCGGGCGTGCTTCCGGGTACCGTTCCTCTCGCCGCCGGACGCGTGTCGGCGGCCTGCGCACCTGCCCCATCCGTGGCGTGCAGGGGCGTGGTCCGCGCCACGCCGTAAAGGGGACTCACCGTGCACATCTTCAGCAGCCTGTGGGACGCGTTCTGGCTGTTCTTCTGGATCTTCGCCTTCGTCGCCTACCTGACGGCGCTCTTCTCGGTCATCGGGGACCTGTTCCGCGACCGCGAGCTGAGCGGCTGGTTGAAGGCGGTGTGGTTCCTGGCACTGTTCGCCCTGCCGTTCCTCACCCTGCTCATCTACCTGATCGCGCGCGGCGAAGGCATGGCCCGCCGCAACGTCAAGGCGGCGCGGCAGCAGCAGGAGTCCGCCGAGGAGTACATCAAGACGGTGGCCGGCACGAGCGCGGCCGACGAGATCGCCCGCGCCAAGGCGCTGCTCGACGCGGGGACGATCACGGCCGACGAGTATGCGGCCCTCAAGGCCAAGGCGCTCGCCTGAGGAAGGGCCCGGGGCGGCGCGGCCGTAGGTCGCGCGCCTGACGCAGAACGAGAGTGGCGTCGTCCGACGATGGGGTCGGGCGGCGCCGCTGTCGTTCGCGGGTCCGGTCGTCCGACGCGGCTGTGGACCAGGGGTAGACCCCCCGGTGGCGGAGACGACGACGGTCCGGGTGCACGCCGCCACCCGCGACCAGCTCAACGCGCTCGCTGCCGAGCGCGGTTCGACGGTCGAGGCGGTGATCCAGGAGGCGCTGGCCTTCTACCGCCACGCGCAGTGGCGCGCCCGTGCCGCCGCCGACGCCCGTGACGCCGCCGCGAACGCCGATGACCGCGCCGAGGTCGCTGCGGCGCTCGCCGAGCTCGCCGACTGATGCGTGGCGAGGTGTTCCGGATCGTGCCGCACGACACCCGCGGGCACGAGCGGGCCGGACGGCGGTTCGCGATCGTCGTGCTGGACTCGGCCCTCGAGCACCTGAGCACCCTGGCTCGTGGTGCCCACCTCGACTCGCGCGTAGCCGTACGTCTTCCGCCCGCCGGTCGAGATCCCGGGGCATGGGCAGACGCTGGCCCTGTGCGACGCGCTGACCGCGGTGGACCCGGGGGTGCGGCTGGGCGAGCGGGTGGCAGTGCTGGCGCTCGCCGACATGGCGGCGATCGACGTGGCGCTGCGCGGGTTGCTGGATCTGCCCTAGGGCGGGGGCGGACGCGCCGCTCTGCGTCAACCGTCAGAACCCAGAACCGCGAGAGGAACCACGCTGACACGGTCGGCTCGCGGGCGGTTCAGGGGTTGGTGACGAGGTGGGTGTGGATCTCGACGACGTTGATCTGGAATGGGTCGGTTGTGGTGGTGGCGGTGCCGGCGATGGGGTGTTCGGGTCCGGCGGCGTTGATGCGGTAGGTGCCGGTCCAGGTGGTGGTGAGGGTGACGGTGTAGTCGCCGTGGCGCAGGTAGGGCCGGGCGACGGTCTGGTGGGGGTAGGGCTTGCCGGGGTCGGTGGTGACCAGGGGTGGTTGGCCGTCGCCTTGGTCCCAGGTGTAGGTGGTCGGGGTGGCGGTGATGGTGACCGGGACGCCGAGGATGGTGGTGTCCAGGGTCTGGGGTGTGGGGTCGGTGTACATGATCAGGTCCATGCCGACGATGGCGCGGCCGTCGCCCGGTTGCAGGTGCGCGGGTGAGGGTTGCAGGGGGAGCGCGGCGAAGTCGGTGGCGGTGACGATGACGTCGGCGGGTGGGTCCTCGGGGCATCCGCCGTTGTCGATCTGGACCCAGGGGCCCATGGCGTGGCCGGTGGTGTCGAGCTCGCGCCGGAACATGGGGGCCAGGGCGGAGGTCCCGTCGGCGCAGGTGCGGTTGGCGACGCCGGCGCCGGTCTCGGCCACGCACCACTGACCCGGCGCGACCGGGCCGTCGTCCCCGCCGCAGTATCCCGCCGCGATCCGCAGATACTCATAGGGCGGAGCAGACGAGGCATTCGTGACTGTGTGGCGTGTCTCGCCCTCACCCACGAGGACAAACTCGTTCGCCGAGACGAGACCGTCGAAATGCGTCCTGGACGTGCTGCTGGGCGATGGAGTCGGGGTTGGAGGCGTGACTGTGACGGCGCAGACGAGCGCAACCGCTACGAGGGGCCGGATCATGGCGCCACCTCGGTCTGGGGGGCCGTCGGCTCGTCACGCGCTGCCGCGGCGACGAGCATCCATCGGTCGCCGGTGAAGCCGACGTCGACGATCACGTAGCCAGACTCCGGCTCGTACGACGAGACCAGGGTGCCGTCAGGCGTGAACTCCGAGGTCGCCTGCGTGTCGTACGTGAGCTGAACCGCATGGATGTGGAGCGTGGTGCTGTAGCCCACGAGCGTCGCCTCGTCCGCAGTGAGCTGCCCTCCCTCGTACCGCCCTCCGTGCGTGTAGACGGCGGCAACGTCGTCGCGCGTGTTGGCGCAGAACTCGCATGCAGGATCGGAGAGTGCGTCCCACTCCGTGAGGTCGCCCGTCGCGATGACGTAGTTGTACAGGTCCATGAAGTACGCAGCGGCCTCAACCGCGGCGTCGTCGCTTCCGGTGGTCCAGCTCGCGGGCTTGGTCGGCTCGGCGGGCGTGGTGGGTGTCGGTGACGGACTCGCCGTCGGCTGAGCGGACGTCGCGGTCACCGTCGCCGGCGGCGGTCCGGGTTCCGGCCTATCGCCGGTGCACGCGCCGACCGACACGACCGTGCCGACCAGGACTGCCACCCACCGCGTCGCGCGCGGCATCCATCGCCGTTCGGCCCCCTGCCCCATGGTCCGCGAACCTAGCAACGCCCGCCCGGCCTCGTGGCCGGTTCAGCGAATCTGTGGACGACGTGCGATCGGAAGCGGATCCGTCGAAGAACGCCGCGCGGGCGGTGCTGGCCGGCAACGCCAGCTCCACGAGAGCCGTGAAGGCGACCCGCGACACCACCAAGCGGCGCCACTCCGGGTGTCGCTACCCGTTCCCCGAATCGCCTACGCGACCGCCCACGCCGTCATGCTGCCGGCCGCCGCGTCACCACACCCCGTGTCGAAGTCCGGGGGCAACCCCCGGTCACGCCCCCAGCGTCGTCGAACCGCGGATGACCACGCGGGGAGCGATGGTCTCCACCCCTGCGGCGGTGTTGCCGGCGAGCGCTGCGAAGACCAGCTCGGCCGCGCGCCGCCCCATCTGCTGGAAGTTGAAGTCGATGGTCGTCAGCTGTGGGCGGGATCCGGTGGCGAACGGCTCCCAGTTGTCGAAGCTGATCACGGCGATGTCGTCCGGCACCCGCACGCCGCGGTCCCGCAGGAGATCCAGCGCGCCGCGGGCGATCTGGTCGGAGTGGCACACGATGGCGTCGACCGGTTCCCCGCTGGTCAGGACGGCGTGCGCCCCGGTTCGGCCCCATGCCTCGCTCCAACTTCCCGGCAGGGAAGGCCCGACCTGGGTCAGGTCCGCCTCCTCGAGCGCTGCGGCGATGCCGGTCCTGCGATCCCGCGCGGCGGCGTAGGTGGGATCGCCCTCGATGTGCGCGATGTGCCGCCGCCCGATCCCGACGAGGTGCTGGACGGCCAGCCGGCCGGCAGCGACGTTGTCGGCGACCACCGAGGTGTCCCGCTCGTCCGAGGACGGCGCGTAGGCGTAGACCACCGGGACGGGAAGGTCGTGGCCGAGTGAGGTTCGGGGGTTCGTCTGGCTGCCCACCACGATGAGACCGTCGACACGTCGGCCCAGCAGGGCACGGACGTGGTGCTGCTCCCGGATCGCGTCTCCACGCGCGTCGCACAGGAAGACCGACGTCTGTCCGGCCCCGAACGCGTCCTCGGCGCCCATGAGGATCGGGATGGAGAACCGGCCGTCGAGATCGTGCGTGAGGAGGCCGACCGTCCCGCTGCTTCCGTGCAGCATCGCCTGCGCCAGGGAGTTGGGCGTGAAGGAGAGGCGGTCGGCTGCGTCGAGCACCCGTTGGCGTGTCACGGGGGAGACCTGCTGCCGCCCGTTGAGGGCCTTGGACGCCGTGGCGGTGGACACCCCGGCGAGCTCCGCGACCTGCCGCAGGGTCGCGGGCTTTCCCCGGCTCTGGGCGCCCACGTGGCTGTTCACGCCGAAAACCTTGCCACAGGGGTGAGGGTCTTGACCAGGGGATCCGTGCGTACTATCGTCCCGAAAAGGGTTTCGGCCTTGTTTCGGTTCGAGGCACCCGCTCTCCGAGGGGGTCGCCGACGGTGTCCGCCGTCGGCGCCGGCGAAGCACATATCCGCAACGACGAGGATCGGAGGGGCCGCAGGTCCCCGCCGCCCCGCACGAATGGAGCGCAGATCCATGCACACCCAGCACTCAGCCCGCGCACGGCGCGGCGGACGGCGATCCCTCGCCGCGGCGGTGACCGCGGGCGTGGCCGTCCTCGGCCTTGCCGCCTGCTCCGGCGGCACGGGCTCCACGCCGTCCGACTCTGCCGGCGGTTCGACCGGCTCCACCGGTGGCGGCTCGACCACGCTCACCGTGTGGCACTACTTCAGCGATGCCAACCAGGTGAAGCTGATGGACGAGTACGCCAAGAAGTTCGAGGACGCTCACCCTGACGTGACCGTGGACAACGTCTTCGTCCCCTACGACCAGATGAACTCCAAGCTCGTCTCCGCCGCGGGCGCCAAGACCGGCCCGGACATCGCCGTGTTCAACGGCGCGGAGACGGCGACCGTCGCGCTGGGTGGCGCCTTGGCCCCGCTCGACGACTACTGGTCCTCCTACGCCGACGCTGCCCAGTTCCCCGACTCGGTGATCCACAAGGTCGACGGGAAGACCTATGCCGTCCAGGGTTACGTGAACCTCCTGGGCCTCTGGTACAACGCCGACATCCTCAAGGAGATCGGCGTACAGCCGCCCACCACGATCGACGAGCTCGAGTCCGCCATGGCCGCAGCCAAGGCGGCGGGCTACCAGGGCATCACCCTGTGCGGCCTGCCGCAGTCGCAGGGCGAGTGGCAGGCATACCCGTGGCTCACCTCGCAGGGCTTCACCTACGACTCACCGGACCAGACCTCCCTCGCCGCCGGCCTGTCGATGGTCAGGGGCTGGGTGAACGACGGCTACCTGTCGCAGGAGGCAGTGACCTGGGACCAGACCGTCCCGTTCCAGAAGTTCGCAGCGGGTGGCATCGCCTTCGCCGAGAACGGCAACTGGCAGATGGGGACCGCGGCCTCGGACGCCTCGTTCAACTACGGGGTCGTTCCCCTGCCGCTCGGCTCGGACGGCAAGGTCTACCTCGGTGGCGAGGGTGAGGGCATCGGCGCATTCAGCGAGCACCCCGACCTGGCGTGGCAGTACCTCACCGAGACCTACCTGGACCGTCAGGGCCAGATCCTGCCGGTGCAGATCGTCGGTTCCATCCCGTCCCGCCTGGACGCGGCGAAGGACGACGCGGTCACCGGCAACGAGCTCCTCAAGCCGTTCGCCGAGACGATCGCCAAGTACGGCGCCAACTACCCGGCAGCCGTGATCAGCCCGGACGCGGTGGCCGACGTCCAGCTGACGGTGGGTCAGGCCTGGAGCGCCGCACTCGGTGGGCAGCAGGCGCCTGACGCCGCTGCGAGCACAGCCGTCCAGAAGCTCTCCTCGCTGCTCGGCTGAGCCACGCTGCGGCCCCCGGGCCAGAGACATCTCCATGAGGAGGTCACTCATGACCACATCACTGGCCACGGGGGTCGCAGCACCCTCCCGGTCGCCCCGAGCGCGCCGGCGCAGGCGGCCCCAGCGGCGGCTCGTCTTCCTGCTGCCCGCCGGCATCTTCCTCGGCGTGTTCAGCCTGTACCCGCTCGCCCAGCTGCTCCGGATGAGCGTGAGCGCCGTCACCGCCCGGACGCTCAACAGCCCTTGGTCATTCGTCGGGCTGGAGAACTTCACTGCGGGGTTCTCGTCCGGCGAGACGACCCAGGCGCTGGTGCGCACCCTGGTGTTCGTCGGCGTCGTCACGCTGCTGGGGATGGTCGGCGGTCTGGCGGCCGCCATCGCGTTGCGCACCCGCGGCAGGTGGTCCGGGCTGCTGCTCGCCGTGATGGTCTTCGTCTGGGCGCTGCCCCCGGTGGTCAACGGCAGCGTGTGGAAGTTCCTGCTGGGCGACGCCGGCCTGATCAACACCGTGCTGCTGGACCTGGGGCTGCGCCAGACCCCGGCGCCGTTCCTGTACGACCAGTACTGGGCGTTGCTCTCCGTGGCGTTCGTCAACGCCTTCGCAGTGATCCCGTTCAACGCGCTGGTCTTCCGTGCGGCCCTGATGAACATCGAGCCGGACACGTTCGAGGCCGCCGCGCTCGACGGGGCCAACCGTTGGCAGGAGATCCGGCACATCATGCTTCCCGCGGTGCGCTCGACCACCCTGGTGCTGCTGGTCCTCACCGTCGTCTACGGCTTCCGCAGCTTCGACTTCATCTACGTGATGACCTACGGCGGTCCCGGCACCGCAACCAACACGTTGCCGTTCCTCGGCTACCTTCAGGCCTTCGTGCGGTACGACTTCGGGCTCGGCGCGGCGACCTCTGTCGTGACGGTCCTCGGGGTGCTGGTCCTCGCGGCGGTCTACGCCCGCAGCATCCGGCGTGAGGAGGCCGAGTCGTGAACCGCCGCACCGGACCGGTGACCTTCGCCGTCAAGCTGATCCTGACGCTGATGTACGGCGTGCCGCTGCTGTGGATCGTGCTGACCTCGTTCAAGAGCAGGTCGGACGTGATGGTCACGCAGTCCTCGCTGCTGTTCCGTCCGGTGACCACCGCGTACGTCCAGGCGTTCAACGGCGCCCTGGTGGACGCGCTGCGCCAGTCCGTGCTCATCGCGGTCGGCACGACCGCGATGGTGCTCCTGGTGGCGATCCCTGCCGCTTACGGCCTGGCACGCACCAGGGGCCCGTTGCCCAGCCTCGGCCTGGGCCTGCTCATCGTGCTGCAGATGATGCCCCAGACCGCGACCGTCATCCCGCTGTTCGGGATCTTCGGCAGCTGGTCGCTGCTCGACAAGACCCTGGGTGTGGTCATCGCCGACTCGGCGTTGCTCATCCCGTTCGCGACGCTGTTGCTACGGCCGTTCTTCCGCGCCGTCCCGGTGCAGCTGGAAGAGGCCGCGTCGATCGACGGCGCGCCGATGCTGCGCACGTTCTGGTCCGTGGTGCTGCCGGTCGCCCGCAACGGCGTCTTCACCGTCGGGACGCTCGTCTTCCTGCTGTCCTGGGGCGAGTTCCTCTACGCGGTGAACTTCTTCCTGTCGCCCGGCAGCTACCCGCTGTCTGCGCTGCTCGCCCAGCAGGTCTCGGCGTTCGGCATCGACTGGCCGGGCCTGATGGCGCTCGCGGTGCTGACGTCCATCCCGATCCTGATCGTCTTCACATCCACCTACCGACTGCTGCGCGACGGGCTCACCGTCGGTGCCGTCAAGTGACGCGCAGCCTTCCTCGACCCCCGGAGCTGATGATGACCGACACCTCGATCGAGACCCGGCCCGTGCACGGCCGTCCGATCACACCCTCCCGAGGTCGGTGGTACCCGCTCGGCCTCGACGAGGTCACGATCGACGACGGCCTGTTCGCCGAGCTCCAGGAGCGCAACGCCACGGCGATGATCGGACACTGCGAGACCTGGGTCGAGCGGATGGGCTGGGCCGGCAACTTCGACGCAGCGGTCGAGGGGCGCCTGCCCCATGACCGGCAGGGTCGAGAGTTCTCCGACTCCGAGGTCTACAAGCTGCTCGAGGCGATGGCCTGGGAGCTCGCACGGCGTGACGACCCCGACCTCGAGGCCCGCTATCGGGCGCTGGTCGCTCGGGTCGGCGCCGCGCAGGAGCCCGACGGGTACCTCAACACGATGTTCGGCCGGCCCGGGCAGCAGCCCCGGTGGTCCGATCTGCGGTGGGGGCACGAGCTGTACTGCGTCGGCCACCTGGTCCAGGCCGCCGTGGCGCGGGGTCGTACCCGTGGCATGGACGAGGAGATCGTCCGGATCGCGCGGAGCGCGGCCGATCAGGTGTGCACCCTGTTCGGCCCGGACGGCCGCCAGGACGTCGGCGGCCACCCGGAGATCGAGCTCGCGTTGGTCGAGCTGTACCGGCTCACCGGTGAGCAGCGCTACCTGGACCAGGCGCGGCTGTTCGTGGACCGGCGCGGACATGGAGTGCTCGGTGACATCGAGCTCGGGGCGTCCTATTACCAGGACGACCAGCCGGTGCGCGAGGCCACCGCGCTGCGCGGGCACGCCGTGCGGGCGCTCTACCTCGCCGCCGGCGCAGCCGACCTCGCGGTCGAGGCGGGCGACGACGAGCTGCTCGGTGCGGTGGCCTCCCAGGTCCTCACGACGCTCGCCCGCCGCACCTATCTCACCGGTGGGATGGGCGCCCACCACGACGGTGAGTCGTTCGGCGACGACTTCGAGCTCCCGTCCGACCGGGCGTACTCCGAGACCTGCGCCGGGGTCGGCTCGGTGATGACCAACCACCGGCTCCTGCTGGCCGGCGGAGACGCCAGGCACGCCGACGCGGTGGAGCGCACGCTGTTCAACGTGGTCGCCACCTCGCCCGCAGAGGACGGGCACGGCTTCTTCTACGCCAACACGCTGCACCAGCGCACGCCCGCGACCGAGGTGGACCCGGACACGGCGTCACCGCGCGCGTTGGCGAGTCTGCGCGCCCCGTGGTTCCACGTGTCGTGCTGCCCCACCAACGTGACCCGCACGGTCGCGTCGCTCGGTGCCTACCTGGCCTCGGTCGACGACGCCGGGCTACAGGTCCACCAGTACGCGGGTGCCCACATCCGGGGCGCTCTCACCGATGGCCGCGAGGTCGAGCTGCGGATGCGCACCCGGTACCCGGAGGACGGCCGCATCGAGATCGAGGTGGTCCGCGCGCCACAGGGCGACTGGACGCTGGGCCTGCGCATCCCGGCATGGGGGCAGGGCGCGACGCTGACCGACACCACCGGTACCCGGGAGGTCGGCCCGGGATACGCCGAGGCCACCGGGCTCGTCGACGGTGATCGGGTGGTGCTCGAGCTGCCGGTCCGCGCACGCTGGACGGTGGCCGACCCTCGGGTCGATGCCGTGCGTGGCCAGGCGGCGGTGGAGCGCGGGCCGCTGGTGATGTGCCTGGAGTCCACCGACCTCGGCGCGAGCGTCAACGAGGCGAGCGTGGACACCAGCCGTCCACCGCAGGACGACGACGGCGAGGTCACGGTGCCGGTGCGTACCAGGGTCCACGGACCGGAGAGCTGGCCTTTCGGTCCGCCGGACGGCGCTGCCGCCGAGGTGCGCGAGCACGGGTCGGTGCGGCTCGTCCCGTACCGCCGGTGGGGCAACCGCGGTCCGGCGACCATGCGGGTCTGGATCCCGATCGACGAGCGGTGAGGACACGCTCGATCGGCGCGCTGCTGCTTGCGGTTCAGCCGGCGCGCCTTCGATTCGTCAGAGTTCACGCGATGACCCGGGCGCGCACGCCGGCTTCCACTCCGGCGCACCGTCCGTGCACGCGCTGACGGACACGACCGTGCCGACCAGGACTGCCACCCACCGTGTCGCGCGCGGCATCCACCGCCGTTCGTCCCCCTGCCCCATGGTGCGCGAACCTAGCAACGCCCGCCCGCCCCCGTGGCCGGTTCAGCAGATCTGTGGACGAGCCCGTGCCCAGCGCGACCCTCGGCGCGGGTGGGGACACCTCCGTGTGTACCATTTGGTACATGATCTCGTTCGACAAGCATATCGACGCCCCTCCGGCCCGCGTCTGGGAGTTGGCCGGGGACCTGACCCGCTGGGGCGAGTACCTGCGGACCGTCGACTCGGTCGACGACCTCACGGGCTCCGGGCCGGGCCTTGAGGCGCGCTTCGCGGTCCGCCAGCCAGGGCTCCCGCGCACCGTGTACCAGGTCACCGACTGGCGGCCGGGAGCCGGCTTCGCCTGGGTCGCGGCGAGCGCGGTCCTGACGACCACGGCCACGCACACGCTCCGTGCCGACGGCGAGGGGACCCTGCTCTCGCTGGGGATCGCGTGGACCGGGCCGCTCGCGTGGCTCGCGCGCCTGCTGTATCAACGCAAGGCGGCGGCATACATCCGGTTCGAGGCTCACGACTTCGCCGCCCTCGCCGAGCGCGCTCAGCATGGTTGACGGTCCACCGGCGCCGGCGGGCCCGCGCGAGGAGCTGCTCGAGAAGGTGGTCACCTGGCTCGTCGAGAACGGCGTCGGCGACACCAGCCTGCGGACCCTCGCCGAGGCCGTCGGGTCGAGCCATCGGATGCTGCTGTACCACTTCGGTTCGCGCGAGGACCTCCTGGCGGCCGTCATCATGCGGATCGCCGGGTCGGAGCAGGCGGCGGCGACCGGTTTCTCGGCCGGTGACGCAGACCCGTTCGCGGCGGGCTGGGACCTGTGGCGACGGATCGCCGACGACCACCGGGTCGCGGCACTGACCTTCGAGCTCGCGTCGCACGCGATGCTCGGTCGGCCGTATGCGGCGCCGCTGCGTCAGGCGCTCGTCGACGACTGGGTGAGCGCGACGGAGGTCGGGTACCGCCACATCGCCTCGCCCGAGCGCGCCCGCCGGCTCGCCTGGCTCGGCGTGGCTGTGGTCCGCGGTGTGGTCTTCGACCTGGCCCTGACCGGGGACCGGGAGAACGCGGACGCGACGATGGCGGAGTACGCGCGGCTGGTCGGGCTCGCGACCGGGGGAGACACGTGACCACCTGCCTCGGTATCGACCTCGCCTGGGGCGAGCGCGGCCGGACGGGCCTGGCCGTGCTCGACGCCGACGGGAGGCTCGTCTCGTCGGCCTCCGCGGTCACCGACGCCGACATCGACGCGTTCCTCGCCCCGCACCTGGGTGCCGACCTGGTCGCGGCGATCGACGCGCCGCTCGTCCTGCCGAATGCGACCGGTTCGCGGCCGTGCGAGCGAGAGCTCGGCGCGGTCTACCGCGCGTACGACGCCGGCGCGCACCCGGCCAACCGGTCACGCCCCTACCTCGACCCGCCCCGCGGCGCCGTCCTGGCCGAGCGCCACGGCTGGGCCCTTGACCCGGCGGTCCCACCGGGCGGGGGCACCCCTGTGGCCATCGAGGTCTACCCGCACCCGGCGATGGTCGGCCTGTTCGGGCTCGGCCGCGTGCTGCCCTACAAGGCCAAGCGCGGTCGTGACCGTGACTCCCTGCGGGTGGCGTTCGACGCGATGCTCGGGCACCTCGAGCGCGTCGCGGGCCCGACGCTGCACCTCGACGCATCGCAGCGGTGGGCGCAGATCCGGCTCGCGGTGGCGGGTGCGCGCCGCAAGAGCGAGCTGCGCGTGGTCGAGGACGAGGTCGACGCGATCGTCTGCGCCTACCTCGCGTGGTTGTGGGTCACCGACCGCGAGCGCATGCGGGTCTTCGGCGACGTCGAGACCGGGTACATCGTCGTGCCGGACCGCGAGCTCGCGCCGCCGACGTCGCGCCCCGCCGCCGCTACGGCATCGTGATCGTCACGGGGTCGGCCTTCGGGGAACGCCGTGCAGCGAGGACGTCACCGATGCCCAGCTCATCACGCGCCACTGCTCCTGGGAGAACGCGAGCTCGATCCTCTCGTCGACCCTGGCGGCGGGAAACGTTCGGTACAGCACTCCGTAGACGTCGTAGACATCGACCCTGCCGAGCTCGGACGTGACCGCGACGGTCGCCGTGCCGTCCGAGGCGTCGAGAGCCGTGACGCGGGTCTGCGTGATCGACCAGCCGTTGGTGCCGAACGACCCGCCGACGTAGTAGACCGCGTCGATCAGGTTCGCCCACTCGGTACACGCGCGGCAGGAGCGATCGGTGTGCGCGCGCCAGGTGCCCGTGTCACCGGTGCTGAGCGTGGACTGCTTCAGGGTGGCGAAGTACGCGGCCGCTGCCGCGGCGCCGCGCTTGTCGGGCTGTGTGAGGCCGTCGGGCGCGGTCGGCTCCTTGTCGGCCGCGGCGCAGCCGGTCAGTACGAGAGCGAGCGCCAAGGCTGCCGCCGCGCCGACCCGGCGGAGCCGGCTCGCCGGTGCTGGGGCCGACCCGGGTGCGCGGCCCTGCCTCGTAGCCATGACCATGGTCGAGACGCTAGGCGCGCTGCGGGCGCCTCGGGGGCGTCGCCCGGATTCTGTGGACAACGCCGCATGTCAGGACCACGACCTCCAGCTCGGTGAACCGGTGGAAGCCCCGGTCGACGGTCGCCGGCCGCGTCCCCAGGGACACAGACCTCACCCGCTTTGCCCGATCAAGCCCGATCGCTCTTGTGCCGACATTCCTGTGAAGGGAGGGCGGCATGGCACGGGACGACTTCGCATGGGCCGAGCGGCTCGCTTCCGGCGAGCGACTGGCCGGGACCGGGTACCGCGTGACGCCCGGTGCCGACGTCACGGCGCGCCCCGTCCCCGTGCTCGAGCCTCCCCACCCGCCCAGGTCGCCGAACCCGGCAGCCCACGCAGAGGTCCGCGAGCACTCCGACGCGGTGGCACGCGCGCTCGCCGCACGACGCGGCATCACCACGTCGACCGCCCAGCCCGGGTGGGCCCTGGCCGCGCACGCGTTGGCACCGCTGACCACGATCGGGCACCACCTGCTCGTCGACCGCGACGCGCCGGGTCGACGCCGGCGCCACGCCGAGCTCGTGGTGGTGGGCGAGGGCGGCGTCTTCATGGTCGACGCCGACACCACCGGCGACGTGCGGGTCGAGGGTGACGTCGTGCTGCGCGGCCGTGAGGACATCACCGACGACGTGCTCGCCCTGGCCGACGTGGCCTACCGCGCCGAGGGCGAGCTGGCCGAGGTCGGGTTGGCCCCCGGCGAGGTTCGGCCGGTGCTCGTGGTCGCGGGGCGCCAGGGTGTGGACCACCGGATCGGCCCGGTCCGCGTCGTGGGGGAGAAGGACGTGCTGCGGTTCGTCGCGTCCCACGGCTCGCGGCTGACGTCGCGGCAGCTGGAGGTCGTGCTCGCCCGCGTGCTCGAGATGCGCCCGGGCCTGGAGCCCGCACCGATCGGGACGGAGGCCTCGCGCGAGCCGGGCGTCCCGGCGCCGCGCGACGGGCGCGCGCCCCGAGCGGTGCTCAGCGAGCCGGAGATCGCCGACGCGCTCATGGCCGGCAGCCTTGCCGCACCGGTCGAGGACTGGATGGCGTTCCTGCACCCTGCGCAGGCCTCGCTCGTGCGCCGGTCGTTCAACGGGCCGTGCCGGATCCGCGGGCCGGCCGGCACCGGCAAGACCCTGGTCGGGCTGCACCGCGCCGCCTACCTCGCGCGCAGCCGCCCGGGCACCGTGCTCGTGACGTCCCTGGTGCGGACCCTGCCGGACGTGCTCGCCCACCAGCTCGCCCTGCTGGCGCCCGACGTGGTCGACCGGGTCGAGCTCACCGGCGTCCACGAGTGGGCGCGCGCCCTGCTCGCCGAGCGGGGCATCCGGGTCGCCGTCGACGAGTCCAAGGCGCGCGTGGCCTTCGACGAGGCCTGTGACACGCTGCCGACCGACAGCTCGCTCCGCCGCGCGGACGTGGCGCCGGGGTACTGGCGTACCGAGATCGGCAAGGTGATCAAGGGCCGCGGGATCACCGACCTCGGCCAGTACGCGAGCGCGACGCGCACCGGACGCCGCTACCCGCTGTCCTTCGAGCAGCGCCACGCGGTCTGGGAGCTCTACCAGGACTACCAGCGGCGGCTCGCCGCGGCCGCCATCCACGACGCGGACGACCTGATCCTGCTCGCCCACGACGAGCTGCGTCGCAGGCCGCTCGACCGCGGGTACTCCGCGGTGGTCGTGGACGAGGCGCAGGACCTCTCGGCGGTGACGGTCCGGATGCTGCACTCTCTGGTCGGGGACGGCCGGGACGGCCTGACCCTGATCGGCGACGGCCAGCAGGCGGTCTACCCGGGCGGCTACACCCTGGCCGAGGCCGGCGTGTCCGTGGCCGGCCGGGGTGTGGTGCTCGACGTCAACTTCCGCAACGCCGCGCCGATCGTGGACCTGGCGCTACGCGTGGTCGAGGGCGACGAGTTCACCGACCTCGAGGGCGGGGTCGAGACGAGCACCCGCCCCAGGCTCGTGACCCGCACCGGCCCAGAGCCCGTGGTGGCGCGGTTCGACACGCAGCACGAGCGGCACGTCGGGATGATCGGGCGAGCCAGGACCGTCGCGCGCGACACCGGCGACCACGGCGGCGTCGCGGTGCTGTGCAGCACCAACGGCGCGGCGGTGCTCGCCGCGGACGCGCTGCGGGCGGCCGGCGAGGACGTCATGCTCCTCACCGAGTTCGACGGCTCCCAGGTGGATCCGATCAAGGTCGGCACCATCAAGCGGGCCAAGGGCCTGGAGTTCTCCCAGGTGCTCCTGCCGGATGTGCCGGCGAGCCTGATGGACGCGACCGGTCCCCCGACGGCCGCCGCCGACCGGGAACGGTGGGAGCTGCAGCGTCGCGAGCTCTACTCGGCGATGACCCGGGCCCGCGACGGGCTGTGGGTCGGCGTCGTCTGAGGATCCTTGGTCGGCTCCCCGGGAATTCCCAGGTTCTGCGCAGCCTGGACCCAGACGCTGGGAGTTGGCTGGTCCCTGCCGCTGCAGCCCCGCGCGGCAGGACGGAGCGAGCCATGCACGCGCTCACCGGGATCCCGGTCGATCCCTCCACCTACCTGACCTGGGGGTGGTTGTCGGTCTCGGTGCCCAACCTGATCATGATGGTGGTCACGGTCGGGCTCTTCGTACTGGCACTCGTGCTGCCGTTCCCGGCAGGTCGCGAGCGGCCCGCCGAGCGCCATGAGCGTTCGGCGCACGCCGAGCGTTCGACGTCGGCCTCGGACGAGGGCCGCTCATGACGGCAACGACCGACGCCGCGGCCGCGGCCGCCGACGAACGCCCGGCCAGCCTGATCGGACGGCTGCGGTACCGCCTCGAGCACGACCTGCCGTACGACAAGCTGCTGCCCGAGACGCAGCCCAGCTATGTCGCGTCGTGGATCTACGTCTTCGGCGTCCTGACGCTCGCGGCGCTGGGCATGATCATCGCCTCCGGCGTCGTCCTGGCCTTCAACGGGCCGACCTGGTACCACGTGTCGAGCACCGGGCGCTGGTTCAACAGCCTGCACTTCTGGTCCGTGCAGCTGTTCTTCGTGTTCATGCTCGTGCACCTGGTGGGCAAGTTCTCGATGGCCGCCTGGCGGGGCCACCGGGCCAGGACGTGGATCACGGGGATGATCGCGTTCCTGGTGTCGATCATCGCGGGCCTGACGGGCTACGTGCTGCAGACCAACTTCGACTCCCAGTGGATCTCGTTCGAGGCCAAGGACGGCCTCAACGCCGCGGGTGTGGGCGCGTGGTTCAACGTCGCGAACCTCGGCCAGGCGCTGCTGGTCCACGTGTTCCTGCTCCCGCTGATCATCGCGGTGGTCGTGGTCGTGCACGTGGTGCTGGTGCGGCTGCGCGGGGTGGTGCCGCCGATCGAGGCGGCCGAGGTCGAGGCGCGTCGCGAGGCCATGTCCGAGACCGAGAAGGAGGCGTGATGGCCGACCGCGACCTACGTGCGCTCCAGCACGAGCTGGAGACCACCCCGTGGCGGGGGCCCAAGCGGCACTACGACATCGTGCGCGAGGGGCTCATCGCGCTCGGCGTGGTCGGCATCCTCGTGGTGGGGCTCGCCTCGGTGGTCGGCTCCCCCGACGACCCACCGTTGACCTTCCGCGGCTGGGCCACCGACATGCCGGGCGACTTCTACGACACGACGGTCGCCGAGCTGGCCGGCACCTCCGAGTCGGCCACCTACGGCCCGCCGTACAACAACGCCGGCACCGGGCAGAACATCGGCCCCATCAACCTTCAGACGGCGATGGGCGTGCACATCCCCGTCGACCCGGCGAACGACTTCGTCATCACCCCGCTCGAGACCCAGCCCGAGCCGGCGTCCGTCTCCACGGCGCTGGACCAGTGGAAGACCGCGTCGGCCGACCAGCGCAGCGCGTGGGCGACCGCCTACGACGACGCGCTGAACTCCGACGCCGCGGGCGGTGACCCCACCCTGGTCCCGTCCGGCGACTACGGCCCCGTGCCGGCGCTCGCGAAGGGGCTGGAGGCGATGGCCGCGTCCGGCGCGCTGGACGGCGTGCTCGCGTCCCCGGGGAACTTCTACTCGACGGACAACACCAAGCAGATCTTGTTCATGGGCGACGGCGGCTACCTCGACGCGGCGGCCAGCGCGACCCACCTCCAGGGCAACCAGTGGGGGATGATGAACGAGACCGGCGCCTACCCCGGCCAGCAGTGGCTGGCCCCGTTCTCGTTCTGGTACCAGATGCCGTTCTTCAACTCCGAGGCGGACAGCGGGCTGGCGGCGACCCTCACGGCCAACGGCGACATCTACATCATGGCGATCGTCGTGCTGTTCACCCTGGTCGTGATGCTCATGCCGTTCATCCCCGGCCTGCGCCGGATCCCCAAGGCGATCGGTCTGCACCGGCTGATCTGGCGGAGGTACTACCGCAGCTAGCCGGACCGGGCGTCGCTCAGCGGACGTCGCCGACCAGCAGGAGCACCACTGCGACGACCAGGGCGACCTCGACCAGCCAGACGGCGAGGCGTCGGCGGGTCTGTCTCCACAGCGCGGCGCGGGCATGAGCCGCGTGCGCCGCGGCGGAGGCCAGGTGCGGGTGAGTCACGTGCGGCACGCGCTGGTCGACGCCCATGACCGTGGCCCTTCTCGCCCTGGGTCCATCGTGCGCCGCGTCGAACGGCGCCGCGCGGTGGCCCGCGGCGTGTCGCGACGCCGTTCACCCGGCGAGGGCCGCCAGCACGTCGGTGCCGTACCGCTCGAGCTTGGCCGCGCCGACGCCGCTGACCCCGGCGAGCTCGTCGAGGCTGGCCGGACGGGCCTGGGCCATGGCACGCAACGTCGCGTCGTGGAACACGACGTAGGCCGGCACGCCCTGCTCCTTGGCCACGTCGGCCCGCCAGGCCCGCAGCCGGTCGAACACCCCGGCGTCCTGCTCGGACAGGTCCGCCGCCGCGGCCGCCGCCTTGGCCTTGGTGCGCGGGGCCTTGGTGCGCGGCGCCTCGGTGCGCAGCCGGACCTCGCGCTCGCCGGACAGCACCGCGCGGCTGGCCTCGACCAGGTGCAGGGTCTGGTAGCCGCTCGCGTCCACGCCCAGCAGGCCCTGCGCCAGGAGCTGACGCACCACGCCGCGCCAGGCGCGCTCGTCCAGGTCCGCGCCCACGCCGAACACGCTCAGCCCGTCGTGCCCGAGCTGGGTCACCCGCGGGGTCGCCTTGCCCACCAGGATGTCGATGACGTGCCCGGCGCCGTAGCGCTGACCGCGCTGGTCCAGCCGCACCACGGCGGACAGCACCTTCTGCGCGGCGACGGTGCCGTCCCAGGCGTCCGGCGGCGCCAGGCACGTGTCGCAGTTGCCGCACGGCTCGGACTCCTCGCCGAAGTAGCGCAGCATCTGCGCGCGGCGGCAGTCCACCGTCTCGCACAGCGCGAGCATCGCGTCCAGGTGTGCCGACAGGCGTCGGCGGTGCGCGGCGTCGCCGTCGGACGTGTCGATCATCCGGCGCTGCTGGACCACGTCGGCCAGCCCGTAGGCCAGCCACGCCGTGGACGGCAGGCCGTCGCGGCCCGCGCGGCCGGTCTCCTGGTAGTAGCCCTCGACGGACTTGGGCAGGTCCAGGTGCGCGACGAACCGCACGTCGGGCTTGTCGATGCCCATCCCGAACGCGATGGTCGCGACCATCACCACGCCGTCCTCGCGCAGGAACCGCGCCTGGTTGGCCGCGCGCGTCCGGTGGTCCAGGCCCGCGTGGTACGGCAGGGCGGTGATGCCCTGCTCGACCAGGAACTGCGCGGTCTGCTCGACCGAGGCCCGCGACAGGCAGTAGACGATGCCCGCGTCGCCGTCGTGCTCGGTGCGCAGCAGGCGCAGGAGCTGGGCGCGCGGGTTGTCCTTGGGTGCGATCCGGTAGGTGATGTTGGGCCGGTCGAAGCTCGCGACGAACGTGCGGGCGTCGGTCAGGCCGAGCCGCTCGGTGATCTCGGCGGCCGTCGCACGGGTCGCGGTCGCGGTCAGGGCCACCCGCGGCACGTCGGGCCACTGCTCGCCCAGCACGTGCAGCAGCAGGTAGTCCGGCCGGAAGTCGTGGCCCCACTGCGACACGCAGTGCGCCTCGTCGATCGCGAACAGCGCGACCTCGGCCCGGTGCAGCAGGTCCAGGGTGTCGTGCAGGCCGAGCCGCTCCGGCGCGAGGTACAGCAGGTCGAGCTCGCCGGCCAGCAGGGCGCGCTCGGTCTCGCGGCGCTGCTCCCAGCCCTGGGAGGAGTTGAGGAACCCGGCCCGCACGCCGAGCGCCGACAGCGCGTCCACCTGGTCCTGCATGAGGGCGATGAGCGGGGAGACCACCACCCCGGTGCCGGGCCGGACCAGCGCCGGGATCTGGTAGCACAACGACTTGCCGCCGCCCGTGGGCATGAGCACCAGCGCGTCCTCGCCGGACACGACCGTGTCGATGATCTCGGCCTGCTCACCGCGGAACGAGGCGTAGCCGAAGACGGTGCGCAGCACCTGCGAGGGCGTGCGCTGCTCGGCGGGGATCGGCATCGAGGAGGGCTCCTTCCGGCCGCCCCAGGGTACGGTGCGCCACGGACGCGGCCGCCGTCGGCCCACAGGCCGGCTCGCCCGCGTGACGCCGGACGCCGTTGCTCAGGCCGCCTGCGCCGCCCGCAGCCCCAGGGCCCGCATGGTGGGCGCGACCAGCAGCTCCCAGGCGGTCCGCTCCGACCACGCCTGCGCACCGTCCGTCACCGACGCCCGGGCCGACGCCGGGTCGACGTGCCGGGTGGCCAGCAGCGTGAGGTGACGGTCCAGCGCGGACGCTGCGTCGCGTGGCGACCACTCGGGGTGGAACTGGTAGCCCGCGACCGTCTCGCCCCACCGGAAACCCTGCACCCGTGAGTGCCCGTTGGCGTGGGTCACCTCGACGCCGCCGACCTCCGCGAAGGAGGGGTGGATGTCCTCGTAGTGCAGCTCGGCCACCCGCACCGGGCCGCCGGGTCCGTAGACCGTGCACAGCCCTGCCTCCATGCCCCGCTCCGGGAACGACTGGGGCAGCCCCGGTGCGATGCCGCGTGCGACGAGCTGCGCACCCAGGCACACGCCGAGCACGGTGGCCTCACCCCGCCACGCGCGCCGGAGCAGCTCGGTGAGGTCGGCCAGCGCGCGCACCGTGGCGGGGTCGCCGGAGAACGAGGTGGTCTCGCCGCCGGACAGCAGGTGCACCGGCGCGGTCAGCTCGGCCGGGGTCAGCGGCCGGCGGCGGTAGGGCACGACCCGGACCCGCACCCCGAGGGCACGCAGCGGTGCGGCGAGCCGCGCGCCGTAGCCGAGCCACGGCAGCGGTTTGCCGTCGGCCTCCCACACCACCACGTCCGGTGTTGCCATGCTGTCTCCGTCTGGTTCGACCGGTTCGCCCGGGGCCCGCTTGTCCGGCCTGGCTCGAGGGTCCCAGCGCTGCGAGTCGTGCGGGGCGCGGACGGGTGAAATCCGCGTAACGGGTGGGGATCCGCCTTTAGGCCCTGGGGCCGTGCGGCGTTGCTCCCTAGGCTGACAGGTCGACGTGCGTGGCGGTCGGAGGGGGCGCGATGAGCCAGGACGGGCAGGGGTACGGAGCCGGCGAGCAGCCGGGACCGCTGCCCGGCGGCTACCCGCACCCCGGGTATGCGCCGCCCGGGCCGCACCCCGGGTACGCGCCGTCCGCGCGGGCGCCGCGGACGCCGGCGATCGCGGTGGTCGGCCTCGTGCTCGCGATCGTCATGGCCCCGGTCGGCCTGGTGGTCTCCCTGGTGGCCCTCGGCCGCACGAAGCGCGCGGGCGCGGGCCGAGGTCTCGCGGTGGCCGGCTCGATCATCGGTGCCGTCCTGCTGGTCGTCGGGATCGGGACGGCCGTTGCGCTCGTCCCCCTGATCACCGAGCTCGCCGGGCCGAGAACCTCGGTGCTGCGGCTCGACGCCGCCGTCGCGGGCGCAAGCTGCGAGGAGTTCATGGTGACCTCGACGCGGGCCTTCCGCACCGACAACGGGCTAGCGACGTGTGACGAGTTCGCCGCGTTCGTCGCGAGCAGCGGGTACCAGGACAACAAGGTCCGGGTCACGGGGGTGAGCGTCGAGAACGGCGTCGCCTCGGTCGACACCGTCGAGACCTACGCGTGGCTCGACGACGGGCAGACCTACACCGACCGGTTCGTCTACCGGGTGGTGAAGGAGGACGGCGCCTGGCGGGTGGACGGCATCGACCTCGCGGGGCAGTGACCCGGTGCCCACGCCCGACGCCGTGACCGACGACCCGGGTGCCGGCTCCGGCCCGGACACGCGTCCCGATCTGAGTGCCACCCTGCCCGGTCGCGTGCCGTTCACGCCCGCCATCGCGCTCGCGGCGGTCGCGGCGCGGGCCGCCCGCCGGGGCGCTCCGCCCCCGGACGGTGTCGCCGGCGCACCCGCCGACGGCGCGGTCGACGGGTCGCAGGACCGGCCCGCGAACGCGACCGGGGCCGGCCCGGGCGGGCCCGTGCTGGTGATGCCGGCGCGGTACGCCCAGGGCCGCGTGCCGGTGGCCCCCGACCCCGCCGCCGCGCGACGCCGGGCGGAGCACCTGGTCGACGCCCTGGTCGAGCCCGGGTCGATCCGGGCGGTGTTCCAGCCGATGGTGCGCCTGGTCGACGGCGCCGTGATCGCCTACGAGGCGCTGGCCCGCACCCGTGTGGTGGCGGGCCGTCCCGACCAGTGGCTCGACGCGGCGGGGATGGTCGGTCGACGGGTCGAGGTCGAGCTCGCGTGCCTGCGGGCGGTGGCCGAGGCCGGTCCGCCGCGGGACGGCGCGCTGGTCTCGGTCAACCTCAGCCCCGCCGCGCTGCTCGACCCCCGCCTGCCCGACGTGCTCGCGGACCTGCCCCGTCACGCGCTGGAGATCACCGAGCACGACGCGGTCCGGGACTACGACGCGCTGAGTGCGGTCCTGGCCCGGTTGCGCACCTCCGGAAGCCTGGTGGCGGTCGACGACGTCGGCGCGGGGTACGCCTCCATGGCGCACGTGCTCGCGCTCACGCCGTCGTTCGTCAAGATCGACCGCTCGCTGGTGGACGGGATGCACCGCGACCCCGGCCGTCGGGCGCTCGTGCAGGCGCTCCAGGCGTTCACCTCCGCGATCGGCGGCCTCACCGTGGCCGAGGGCGTCGAGCACGTCGGGGATCTCGACGAGCTGCGCGCGGTGGGGGTGGACCTGGTGCAGGGCTACGTGGTGGCCCGACCCGGCCCGCCGTGGCCCGAGCTGACGCCCACCGCGCAGCGCCTGCTGCGCCCCGCCGCGCCCGACCCGCGCACGGACGTGGGCGAACCGGCGGCCTTCGACGACGCCCTGGCCGCCGCGGCGACCCAGGGCGAGGCCTGCGAGGCGGCCGCCGCGCAGCTGGCGGCCTTCGGGGGCCTGCTCCCCTCGGTGTACCTCGAGCGCGGCGGGGTGCTGCGCTGCCAGTCCCGCCGGGGTCAGTGGTTCGTGCTCGACGGCCTGCTGCCCGGCTCGGGTCTGACCGGGACCGCGTTCGCCGACGAGCGCGAGGTGCTGGTCGAGGACGTGTCGACGGACTCGCGGTACCGCCTCGCGGCGCCCGGTGTCCGCGCCGAGCTCGCCGTGCCGATCCGGGTGGACGGCAGGGTCGTAGGGGTCTGCAACGTGGACTCCGTGGTGCCCATCAGCACGGCGGCCGCGACCCTGGTCCGGCGTACCGCCGCGCAGCTCGGCGCCCGGCTGGGCTCGTTGCCCGCCGGCCGAGAGGCGGGTGGGGCACTGCACGAGCTGACCCGGTTCACGCCGGCGGTGGCGTCCGCATCGGGGCCGGAGGCCGTCGCGGCCGGGGTGCTCGGTGCGGTGGCGGAGCTGGTGGGGTTCGAGTCCGGCTGCGTGTGGCGGTTGTCGGACTCCGGCGTGCAGGCCGCGGTCGGGCCGCGGGCGCGGTCCCTGGCGGTGCTGCCCCCGTTCCGGGTGCAGGAGCTCGCCGCGCTCGTGGCCGGCATGTCCTCGTGCTGCACGGGCGGCGCCGGACTGGGCTCGACGTCGGTGGCCACCGACACCCTGAGCGACCTCGGGGCCCGCGGGATCCTGCTCGTGCCGGTGCGCGACGGGCGTCGGATCACGGACCTTCTCGTGGTGGTGTCCTCGACGCGGACCACCGTCCCGGCGGACCTGGTGGTGGTCGCGGAGCACCTGTGCCTGCTCTCCGGCGGGCGCCTGGCCGCGCAGCGCGAGGGCCGGGGGGCGTCGCTGCTGCGGCGGGTCGGCCGGCGCCGGCCGGTGGCTCCCGACGCGGCGGTGGCCGGGACGGCCGCGGCCGCCCGTGAGCCCTCGGGCCCGCCGGCCGCGCAGTCCCCGCCGATCCAGACGCCGCCGATCCCGTCCCCGCCGATCCAGACGCCGCCGATCCAGTCCCGGGAGCCCGCCCCGGCCGATCCGGCGTCACCGGCGGCCGACCCGTCGGCCGCGCCCGACGCGACCACGTGGATCCGCGGGGCCGGCGCGGGGCCGACGGCCCTGGCACTGCCCGCGTTGCTGTCCGCGCTGACCGCGACGTCCACCGCCCTCGCCGAGCCACCCGGCTCCGGACCGCTGGGCATCGTGTCCGAGCTCGTGTACCGGGACGTCCTCGCCGGGCTGGCAGACCGCGCGGCCGAGGCCGCCCACCGGCTGCGCCCGGTGGTCGAGGCCCTCGGCGACGGCCGCACCGCACGCCACCTGCGCTACCTCGAGGCCCTCGCGCTGCTCGAGCTCGGGCGGTTCGCCGACGCTCTCGTGGTGGCCGAGCAGCTCCTCGTCGAGGCGGGCACCGCCGGACCGGCGTGGCGCTGTACGGCGCTCGCGGTGGTCGCTGAGGCGCACACCGGTCTCGGGTCGGCCCCGGCCTCGATCGCCGCGCTCGCCGAGGCCGACTGGCTGCTGCGGGCCATGCGGACCGGCACGAGGCTCCACGTCCGCGCCGCGGTGGTGGTGGCCAGGGCGCTGCGCTCGGCCCGCCTGTACGAGCGGGCCGAGGCCGTGCTGCGGGGCATCGACCCCCTGGCGATGTCGCTCTCCGGGGTCGGCGCGGCCCGCGAGCGAGCGGTGATGGACCTGCTGGTCACCCGGGAGCGCGCCGCGCTCCAGGCGGAGTGGGCGGCGATGCTCCGGCTGGTCGGACGTGAGGCGGAGTCCGCCGCGAGGGCGCCGCTGGTGGTCAGTGCGAGCCTGCGCGTGCAGCGCCGGGCGATCGCGCTGGGCGAGCCCCGCACGCTCGCGCGCGGCCAGGCTGCCGAGGCGTTCGGCTGGCTGCTCATGGGCGAGGTCGGCGTCGCCGAGGCCCTGGCGCGCTCGGCCTCCGCCCGCTACGACCTGCGCAGCCGGTGCCTGGGCCGGGATCTCCTCCACCTGACCCTGGGCGAGGTTGCCATGCTCGCCGGGCGCGAGCAGGAGGCCGCCGAGCAGCTCGGCACGGCTCTGGAGACGGCGACGGCGGCGGGCCGCGAGGTGTGGGCGACGCTCGCCCGGGCACGACTGGCCGAGCTGGAGCTGCGCACCACCGGCTCGGCCGCGGCGGCGCAGCGGTGGCGGGACGTGGCGCTCGCGTCGCTCGCCATGGTCTGGACCGAGCGGGGCTCGCGGTTCACAGCCCTGCACGGCCAGGACTCGATCCGCGCCCTGGAGGCGCGCGTCGAACGTCACGGCCGGGCGAGCGAGGAGGACCCGCTGACCGGGCTCGGCAACCGCCGCCTGCTCCAGCGGGTCGGCGAGGGCGTACGGCCGGAGACCGTGATCTTCGTCGACGTCGATGACTTCAAGACGATCAACGACCGCTTCTCGCACGCAGTGGGTGACCGGGCGCTGGAGGTGGTCGCCCAGATCCTGCGGGCCACCGCGCGCACCGGCGACCTGCTGGTGCGCTACGGCGGAGACGAGTTCGTCGTGGTGCCCCACGGTCCGGCGGACGTCGCACGCGCGCTCGCCCACCGGATCCGCGCCACGGTGGAGGAGTTCGACTGGGCGAGCCTTGCGCCCGGCATGTCGCTGACCGTGTCCGTCGGGCTCGGGCGTTCGGGCCACCGTCTCGACGGCGTGGTGTCGGCGGACCAGGCGATGCTGGAGGCCAAGCGCGCCGGCCGCAACCAGGTCGTGGAGGCGGGGGCGGAGGGGCCGCAGGACGCCCCGTGAGTCCCGCGCCGCCGCGGGCCGGCGCCGGTATCGTCGAGACCGGACCGGTCGCCGCCCCCGGAGGGCGGATCGACCGCACATCGTCTGCCGGAGGACCGCGTGAGCACACTGCCCGTGCCGCTGCCCCCGGGCACCCCGATCCTCTCCTGGGCGCCGTACGGCCGGGGCGCCACGACGGTCGTGGTGCGGACGGTGTCGATGAGCCCGGTGATGTCGACCCGGGTCAACATGGCCCCGGTCCAGGTGACGCGGTCGATGCGCGGCGAGGGCGGTTCGGCGGTCACGATGGCGCCGGTGTCGATGTCGCCCGTCCCCGCGCCGCCGGCCCCCGTGTCGCCGATGTCCGCACCGCGGCGCACCGCCCGGCCTCCCGCCCCGACGGCGCTGCGCACCGCCGCCCCGGCGTCGCAGTACCGCACCGCGGGTCCCCAGGCGGCGCCCCGGATCGCGACCCCCACCGCCGTCGAGAGCACCACCCAGCGCACCGCCGCGCGGCGCACCCACCAGCCCACCCAGGCCGGGCCCACGGCCGCCCGAGACGCGCGTGCGGCAGCCCTTGGCATCCCGATGCCAACGCCCCGGCCGTCGGCGGCGGGCTACCCGCGGCCGGTGCCAGTAGCGTCGCGGGCGCCGTTCGACCCGCTCGCGATCGTCGCGATCATCGCGTCGTTCTTCTTCGGTCCGGTCGGGCTGTTCCTGGCGCTCTCCTCGCTCGGTCGTGCCCGCAAGAGCGGGGTATCGCCCGCCCTTTCCCTGATCGCTCTGCTGGTGGGCGTCGTGGCCACCGCGATCCTGTTCGGCGCCGGAGCGATGCTCAGCAGCCTGTTCAGCGGCATCGGCTGAACGGGAGCACCAGCCCGTCCCCACGTTGGACAGCATCTGTCCTTACTGTCTATAGTGCCTATGTACAGTAAGAGCGAAGCGGGGGTTCCGAGTGAAGGTGGTGCTGTCCAACACCTCGGGCGTCCCGCTCTACGAGCAGGTCAAGCAGCAGGTGCGGGCCGCGATCCTGGCCGGCCGGCTCCCCGAGGGCGAGGCCCTGCCGTCGGTCCGCGGCCTCGCGCGCGACCTGCAGATCAGCGTGATCACCACCACCCGCGCCTACGCCGACCTCGCGGCCGAGGGGTTCATCGTGAACGTCCCGGGCAAGGGCGCGTACGTGCTCGGCGTCGACTCGGACCTGGTGCGCGAGCAGCTCATCCGGCAGGTCGAGGACGGCCTGACCACGGCCCTGGAGGCGGCGCGGTCCGCCGGGCTGGACCGTGACGGCCTGGTCGAGGTGCTCGACACCCTGATGGCCACCGACCCCACCCCCACGTCCACGTCCACCCCACGTCCACCCCCACCCCCACCCCCACGTCCACCCCCACCCCCACGTCCACCCCCACGTCCACCCCCACGGAAGGACGGTCGTCGTGAGCGAGACAGCCCTCGCGGTGCGTCACCTGGACGCGACCCGAGGCACGTTCCACCTGCGGGACGTCAGCTTCGAGCTGCCCACCGGATTCGTGATGGGTTTCGTCGGACGCAACGGCGCCGGCAAGACCACCACCATCCGATGCCTGCTCGGCATGCTCGCCCCCGACGCGGGCGAGATCGAGGTGCTCGGCGAGCGCCTGCCCGCCGACCCGCGGCTGCGCGAGGACATCGGGGTGGTGCTGGACCACGCGCCCCTCGTCGACGACTGGCGTCTGTCGGACGTCGAGCGCGCGCTCGCACCCTTCTACGCGAGCTGGGACGGGCCTCGCTACCGCGAGCTCCTGGAGGGCTTCGGCCTCACGATGCGGGCCAAGGTCAAGGAGCTGTCCCGCGGGCAGGGGATGAAGCTCGGCATAGCGCTCGCGCTGTCCCACCACGCGCGGCTGCTGGTGCTCGACGAGCCCACCAGCGGTCTGGACCCCGTGGCGCGCGACGAGCTGGTCTCGATCCTCGGGGAGTTCCTCACCGACGAGGGTCACAGCGTGCTGTTCTCGACGCACATCACGTCCGACCTCGAGCGGATCGCGGACTACGTCACGGTGATCGACGACGGGCGGGTCGTGGACAGCGCGCCCAAGGACGAGCTGCTCGACCGTTACCGCGTGGTGCGCGGCGGACCGGACGACCTGACCGCGCCGGACCTCGACCTGCGTGGCGTCCGCCGGACCGCCACCGGTGTGGAGGCGCTGGTCGCCGCCCACCAGCTCGACCTGCTCACCGGCGACCTGGTGGTGGAACGGCCGACCCTGGACCAGATCGTGGTGAAGATCGGAGACCGGCGATGACCGCGGGTGCCACGGCGCGGATGGCGCGCCTCGACGTGCGTTCCGTCGCCCCCTACGGGCGAGCCCAGGTGATGGTGATGGTCCTGGTGGTGCCGCTGTTCGCGACGCTGACCGGCGAGCCCGCCACCGCGGTGGTGATGGCCGCCGTGTTCGCGACGTTCCTGGCGTCCTACCCCTTCGCGATCGCCGACAAGAACGACCTCGACACGCTGTACGGGTTGCTCCCGGTCAGCCGTCGGGCCCTGGTCGCCGGGCGGTACGTGTTCGCCCTCGCGCTCTACGTCGCGGCGACGCTCCTCGGCGGTGTCATGGCCGCGGTGATCGCCTCGATCCGCCACGAGCCGGTCCGGCTCACCGATGCCGCGCTGGTGGCAGCGATCTCGTTCGCGATCTACTGCGTCGTCGTGGCGCTGCAGCACCCGTTCTTCTGGGCCATGGGATACACCCGCGCACGGGCCGTGTCGTACGTGCCGCTGCTCGCGTTGGCGTTCGGAACCGCGCTGCTGCCCCTGCTGGGGGTCGACCCGACCGGACCCGGTGGCGGTGCGGCGCCGGGCCCGGAGGTGCTCTCGGTGCTGCTGGTGGCGGGTGGAGCGGTCGCCTACGTGGCGAGCGCGGCCGTCTCGGTGCGGCTCGACGCGCGGCGCGTGCGCTGACCGTCAGCGGCGGCGGGCGCGGTCCGCGCCGAGCACCGCCGAGAGGGTGGCTTGGGTGGGCAGCTCGTCGACTCGGCGCGCCCGGGCCTGGGCGATCCGGCCGAGCACGTCGGCGGTGTCGTCGGGGCCGAGGTGCGTGGTCAGCGCCTCGAGCGTCGGGGCCAGCGCGTCCGTGCCGATGAGCACCAGACCGGGCGCGACCTTGATCGGCGGGTGGTCGCCTCGCGTCACGACCACCGGCGCGACCACCTGGCGGTGCTCCTTGCGCAGCAGGCCCGCCAGTGCGTCTGTCTCGCGGACCAGGTCCGCGGCCTGGAGCTCGCGGCGGCGGCCGTTCTGGTAGAGCACGCCGTCGACGACGGTGACGTCCCCGGACCACCGCGCCGCGGCCAGAACGCCGCCCGAGCCGACCATCACGTGCTCGATGGGTCCCGGGAAGCGGCTCGGCGGGACCACCACGACCCAGCCGGGCGCGACCTCGAGGGCGGTGGCATGCTCGCGCAGGCTCTTGAACATCGGCGCGTCCCTCCGGTGCGGTCCGCTACTGCATCGGCATGACGCCTCCGGGTGATGACGGCCCGTCCGGGTGAACCGGGCCTCGGCGTGCATGCGCCGGGGTGCGCCGAGGGCCGCCCTCCGGTGGGAGGGCGGCCCTCGGGTGGCCGGCGGTCAGTCGTCGACGATGTCCTCGTCCTCGGCCAGCAGCCGGTAGATCTCCTTGCGCGCGGAGGCCAGAGCCTGCGCGGCGCGGTCCATCTGGGCCGCGGTCGCCACGCGGGCGACCTGGCCCACCGCCGAGGTCAGCGTGCCGAGCTCGCGGCGCAGGTCGAGCGCAGCGGCGGGCGGGCCGCCGATGTCGAACGGGTCGCCGAGCTCCGAGCGGTGGTCGGCCACCCAGGCCGAGCCGGCCTCGGTCAGCGACGCGGTGCGTCGGCCCTCGACCTTCTCCAGCCGGATGAGCCCCTCGTCCTCCAGGGCCTGGAGGGTGGGGTAGATCGAGCCGGGGCTCGGGGTCCACACGCCGCCGCTGCGGTCGGTGATCTCCCCGATCAGCTCGTAGCCGTGCCTGGGCTGCTCGTCGAGCAGCAGCAGGATGGCTGCGCGGACGTCGCCGCGCGGGCGGGGCCCGCCCCAGCCGCGTCGGCCGCGTCGTGGGCCGCCGGGTCCGAAGCCCGCGGCGAACCCGGGGCTGAAGCCCGGGCCGTGCCCGTGGCCGTGGTGGGGACCGCGCTGGTCCAGCGCGTCCTCGAGGGGCGCCTGGGGACGGAAGGGCCGTCCGCGCGCCTCAGGTTGTGAGCGCCTCATGAGCGTCTCCTCTCGTTATCGATACGTTGACGATATATCGGAACGTATCGCGAGTCAATCTCGACATCTCCCCGGGCCCCGCCTCCCTCCCCCCGCCCAGCGCCTGTCCACGAGTTCGCATGCGAACGAGGGTGCGTTCTCGTCCTGCCGGCGGTACGAGAACGCACGTTTGTTCGCGACGACGGTCGGGGGGGCGGGTCGGGGGGCGCGGCGGGTCGGGGGGGCGGGGCGCTCGGCCGGTGTCCGCGCGTCAGACGACGCGGCGCAGGCGCGGGGCCGAGTGGACGGGGAGGGTCTCGACCTGGCGCAGGATGCCGTCGAGCACGGCGGCGCGGTCGAACTGCATCGCGTGCGCGCGGGCCAGCGCCGCGCGCCAGGAGCGCTGCTCCCGGTCGAGCGAGGTCGCAGCGTCCAACGCCTCGGCGATCGCCGCCGGGTCGTCCGTGGGCACGATCGTCGCGCAGTCGCCCACCGCCTCGCCGATCCCGCCGGTGTCGGTCGTGATCACGGTGCCGCCGCCGGAGAGCATGTTCTCGACCAGCGCGATGCCGAACGTCTCGGTGAACTCCGGCGTGGGCTTGCTGGGCAGCACGTAGGCCACGCAGCCTGCCATCAGGTGCTGCTTCTCCGCGTCGTCGACGTCGTCGAGGAACATGATCCGGTCGGCGACCGGTGAGGCCGCGGCGATCGCGTGCAGTCGCTCGGCGTCCGGCCCGCGGCCGGCGATCACCAACGGCATGCGCGCGGCGGCGGCACTCGCGGCGTACCCCGCGATGAGGTCGTCGACGCCCTTCGCCGCGGTCAGTCGCGACAGGTAGAGCAGGTACCGGCCGGCCTCGAGCCCGCGCCGCGCCAGCACCTCCGGGGTCCGGTCGGTGTCGAGCTCCAGGTAGGACCGCACGTCGATCGCCGGGTAGGAGATCGCCACTCGCTCACGGAGCCGCGCGGCGAAGTGGGTGCCGTGCCGGGCGTCGACCTCAGCGGCCGAGGCCACGATGACCTCCTTGGTGTACCGCGACACCGCGAGCAGCACGTCGTGGTCCAGGTAGGACGTCAGCACGTGCGCCGCGGCGCCCCAGTGTCCCTCGGCGACGGCGGCGCGCACCACGTTGGTCACGTCCGACCCCACCGCCTCGGCGACGGTGACCACTGCTGTCGCCAGCCCGGTCGCCTCGGCGACCCGCAGTGCGTCGGCCACCGCCACCGCGTGCGGCGACAGGTACAGCGCCAGGCACACCGTCGGCACGCCGTCGGTGAACAGCTCCACCAGGCGTCCGGTCAGACCCGCGAGGTAGCGGCCGTCGGGCACCTTGTAGTCGCCGACCGGTGCGGGCCGCTCGACCACGACGCCGTCGCGGTAGGGCAGCACCCGGTCCAGCGGCTTGAGCGGCAGGCCGGTCTCCTCGAGCCGCTCGATCGGCCAGCTCAGGATCCGGACCTCGGAGAAGCCGCGGTCCAGGGCGGCCTCGGCGAGGTTGCGGGCCTCCCCGGAGTGCCCGCAGATGACGGGGTCGGCGCGGACGACGATGACGAGCCTGCGGTCCATGGTGGTCTCCGTCCGTCGGTCTGGTCAGGATCGGTGGGGCGGCGGGTGGTACGGGAACGGTCCGGGTCGGGTGGTCAGCGCAGCGGCGCCGGAGCGGCCGGCGGGGCCGCGACGAGGTGCGGGAACGGGCCGCCGGTGGACTGCGACGGCGGACGGTGGGTGAGGTCGGTGCCCCAGCCGGACGGTTCCGGGCCGAGCTCGACCACCAGGCGTCCGCCACGGTGCAGCTCGGTGCCGGACAGCCACGACCGCTCCAGAGGCTGGCCGTCGAGCCGGACGGCCCGCACGTACTGGACCGGCCCGCCGGGCTCCGGGTCGACGAAGCCCGCGGTCTCGACGCTCAGCTCGCGGTCGCCGACGGCGATCCGGGCCTGCCGCCACGACGGGGCGTTGATCAGCCACAGGCTCTGCCCGGCCACCGGGAACAGCCCGAGCGAGGCCCACACGTACCAGGACGACAGCCCGCCGGAGTCGTCGTTCCCGGGCAGGCCGCCGCGTCCGGTGCCGAACTGCTGGTGCACGATCGCGTGCACCACCTCGGCGGTGCGGTCCGGGCGTCCGGCGTACATGTAGGCCCACGGGGCCTCCATGTCGGGCTCGTTGTTCAGGCCCTCGAACCGGTGCAGCGCGTAGCCGTCGGCCATCTCCCGGGCCGACGGGCGCTCGCCGGGCCAGGTGACCGGCGAGGCGCCGAACCCGAAGAACTCGTCGAGCTGGGCGACGAACGACTCCTCGCCGCCGGACAGCGCGATCCGGGCGGCCATGTCGTGCAGCAGGCGGAAGGAGTAGTTCCAGGCTCCGCCCTCGTAGAACGTCGACTCGCGCAGCAGGCCGGTGGTGTCGAACGCGTTGACCCACTGCGCGGCCAGCGGCTCGAACTGGTCGAGCAGCGTCAGGTCGCCCAGCCGCTCGGCGATCCGGGCCGTGCACCAGTAGCCGAACGCCAGGTCGAGGGTGTGGGTGATCGGTTCGGCCCGCCCGCGCAGCATGAAGTCCTCGCCGTAGGCCCGGCGCAGGTCGTTGTGCAGGTGGACCAGGGCCCACTCCCAGTCCAGGTGCAGGTCCAGCCCGGCCAGGTCGGCGAGGAACGTGTGGGCGAGGGCGCTGGCCTGCCGGGAGAAACGGTCGGCACCGCGGGCCATCCGGTACCCGATGGGGAAGTTGCCCTCCTCCTCGCAGATGTGCAGCAGCGCCTCGCCCAGCTCGACCGCGCGGTCCGGCAGCAGCGTGGTGAGCAGGGGGAGCTGGGTCCGGTAGATGTCCCACATCGTCGAGATGTCGTACGCGAACGGTCCCGGCGTGGGCCAGAACGGGCTCTCGTCGACGGCCAGGCACGGCTTGATCAGCGAGTGGTACAGCGCGGTGGACAGCACGGTGGTGCGGTCGTCGGGCCCCTCGACGGCAACCTTGCCCAGGTGCTCGCGCCAGGTGGCCGCGGTCGCCGCGCGCCGGGACGCGAACGACGAGGGGCCCGGCCCACAGTCCGCCTCGAGGTTGCGCCGGGCCTGCTCCGCGCCGCGCAGCGAGAACCCGATCCGCAGCTCGACCACCTGGCCCGGCTCGCTCGGCCCGGCCCACATCAGGCCGAACGGCCGCAGCGTGGTGGGGCGGATGTGGTCGAAGTCCAGCCGCGTGCCGCCCGGCATGAGGCGCCGGTCGTACCAGAGCATCTGGCGCCATGCCGGGGTGTCGCACTCGACGTGCACCGCGAGCGGTGCGCCCTCCATCACGACCTCGCCCTGCGCGACGCCGGGCGCCACCGAGTGCAGGAACGCGCGCAGCGGCACCGTCCGGCCGTAGGGGATCCCGAGCCCGCCGAGGGAGAAGTCCAGCACCACGCGCGCGTCGTGGTAGCGGGGGAACGTGTAGCGGTGCACCGCTGACTTCGGGCCGACGGTGACCTCGCACCGCACGCCGTTGGCGAGGGTCGCCGCGTACCAGCCGGGCTCGGCGCGCTCGTCGGTGAGGTCGTACAGGGTGCCCAGGTCGTCCAGCGGACGCAGCATCGGCGTCACGCGGACGTAGTTGTAGTACTTGCGGATCGCGCCGGTGCCGGACTGCTGGAAGTGCGTGAAGCCGGACGCCACCTGGCGGTCGTGCAGCGCGGTGGGCAGACCCTCGGTGCCCAGGTCGTAGCGCCCGTAGCCGGTGGGGTACGCGCCGGAGTACGCGCACGCCGACACCATGCCCAGCGGGTGGGTCGCGCCGGGGTGGGTGTTGCCGACCAGCGGCTTGGGCGGCCACCAGGTGGCGGCCAGCCCGGTCCGCGGGGGCAGGTCGGTGGCCTCGGTCCCGATGAACGGGTCGACGTGCTCGAACACCGCGCTCACCCCCGTGGGTCCGCCGCCTCCGGCCGGTTGGTCAGGCCGGGCGCGGGCGGCGCCGACCGTCGTGGCGCCGACGCTAGGGCCGGTCTGTGTCGTCCCGGTTGCCGGGGCGTGACCGTTGGGTCAGGGCCCGAGCGCCGTCAGTGCAGCGACGCGTCGGCCTCACCGGTACGCCAGTCGCGGAAGCGCACCGTCAGGCCGGCGCGCGTGGGCGCGCAGCAGTAGGGCCCGGCCCAGGCGGCGACGCCCCCGGGGAACGGCGCGACCCTGACCAGGCGCCACCCCTCGCCCTCGACGCGGGCGCGGACCGTCACCGAGTCCGGGCCGCGGCTGAGGCGCACGGTCGCGGTGCGTCCGATCCAGTCGGGGACCTGACCCGTGGACCAGTCCGACAGGCTCAGCGTCACCACCGCGCCGAGCTGGGGCACGCCGTCGGACACCTCGACGCCGGCCTTCACCCAGGTGTGGGCGTCGGCCCGCAGCAGGACGCCCGCCTGGTCGAACTGCTCGGTCAGGTCGAGGTCCACGTCCACCTCGACCGCCGAGCCCACCGGGAGCGGGGCCAGCAGTCCGTGCGCGTCGTCGTGCACGAAGCCGTAGGCGGTGTGTCGCCACGCGTCGCTGCCCTCCGCGGCCGTGACCAGCAGGTCGTCGCCGTCGGCGCGGACCTCGACCGGCGCGGTGGTCCAGGTGCCGGCGTCCCAGTCGATGCGTTCCACGACCGCCACGCTAGCCGGGGGCAGCTCAGGCCCGGGTGCGGTCCAGGTGCTCGGCGAGCGCGTCGCACACCTCGCCGGCCGAGCCCACCTCGAGCAGCCGGCCCGGGGCGCGGGCGCCGTCGCCGCGCGGCACCCAGGTGCGCAGCGCGACCACGGGCACGCCCGTGCGGACGGCGAGCGCGAGCTCGGCCAGCGTGCCCCACGAGCCGCCGACGCACACCAGCACGTCGCAGGCCCGGACGAGCAGCGCGTTGCGGATCTCGCCGAGGCCGGTCGGGATGGCCACCGTCAGGCCCGCCGCGGCCCCGTCCCGGGTGTCGCCCGGGAGCAGCCCCACCGAGGTCCCGCCACCGTCGGCGGCGCCGCGTGCGGCGGCGGCCATCACGCCGTCGAGCCCGCCACACACCACCACGTGCCCGTGCTCGGCGGCCCAGCGCGCCACGTGAGCGGCGTCGGCGAGGTCCTGCGGCGGGGCGGCGCTCGGCCCGCTGATCCCGACGTAGCCCATGGTGTCCTCCGGTGGTGGATGGTCCTCCCGCGGGCCGGTCCGCGGCCCTCGACCTAGCATGGCGCGGTGGACGACTCGCGCGTGAGGCTCTGGCAGTGGCGGCCCGCTTCGAGGGCCGCGGTGCTGGGCTGGTGGGTCGCGACGCTCGCGGTCTCCGCGGTGCTGGCCGGGCTGGCGGCCGTGGTGGTGGGCGTGGTGGCCTACGCCGCACGCGACAGGTCGCGGGAGTTCTCCGACCTCGGTGCCATCGTGGTCGCGATCGGGGCCCTGGTGCTGGTCGGGTACGTCGCGATGGTCGCCGGCGCGGTGCTCCTGGCCGGCCGGTACGTGCCGCCGCAGCGGCGAGGTCCGGCTTGGACGGTGACCTTGGGCGCCGTCCTCGTGGTCGCCACCGGGCTGCTGGCGCTCGGCCTGGCCCAGGCGAATCAGCTGCTCCTGGCGGTGACCGGGCCGATCTTCGCGCTCGCGGTGCCAGCGCTGGTCGTCACCCGCGTGCCCGTGACGCCGGCCGCCGCCCCGCCGCCCGGCCCACCGCCCGGCCTCGACGCGAGGCAGGAGTGACAGCATGGAGACCGTGACCCAGACCTCCGGCCCCGCCCCGGCCGTCCGGCCGGTCTCCGACCCCCTGGCCATGGCCGCCGATGCGGCCGCCGTGCTGCTCTTCGTGGTGATCGGCCGGGGCTCGCACGACGAGGGCTCGGCGCTGGCCGGCACGCTCGGCACGGCCTGGCCGTTCCTGGCCGGTGCGGCGCTGGGCTGGGCCGCACTCGCGGTGGCGCGGCGGGGGCGGGACCGGCCCGGCCGGTCGCTGCCGGCCGGCGCGGTGGTGTGGGCCGGCGCGGTGGCCGGCGGGATGGCGCTGCGCCACCTGACCGGAGGCGGGACGCCGTGGTCGTTCGTCCTGGTGGGCGGGAGCTTCCTCGGCCTGTTCCTGCTGGGCTGGCGGGCCGCGGTCCGGTGGACGGGGCGCCGCGGCCGCTGACCGGCCGCCCGATCGCCGTCACACCACGAGCAGCCACACCCCCGCTGCGGCCGTGGCGGCCAGCGCGACGTTCTCGAACACGGCGCGCGACATCCCCAGCACCAGCCGCCGGCCCACCAGCGCGCCGACCACGATCCCGGGCACCAGCGCCGCGCTGATCACCAGCGACTGCGGCGTGATGAGGCCCAGCCGCGCGCTGAACGGCACCTTGAGCAGGTTCACCGCGAAGAAGAACCACGCGACGGTGCCCAGGAAGGTGTTCTTGGTCACCCCGAGCCGCAGCAGGTAGAGCGTCATCATCGGCCCGCCGGCGTTGGCCACCATGGTGGAGAACCCGGCGCCCGCGCCCAGCGCGAGCGAGGCCGCGCTGCGGTCACCCGACACCGGTGGAGGCCCGCCGTGGACCGCCACCCGCCGTCGCCGCCAGATCTCACCGGCTCCGCTGATCACCAGCATCGCCCCGATGATCCGTGCCGCGGCACCGCGGTCGACGTGGTCGATCACGGCGTACCCGGCGACCAGGCCGACCGCCACGGCCGGCAGCATGCGCAGCAGCACCGGCAGGTTCACCGATCGTGCGTAGAAGCTCAGCGCGACCACGTCGCCCACGAGCAGCACCGGCAGCGCGACCCCGGTCGACGGCAGCGCCGGGAGCACCAGGGTCAGGAGCGCAGCGCCGAACGAGCCGACCGCCGGCACCGCGGTCTTCGACAGCCCGTAGACGAACATCGCGATCGTGCCCACCACGACGACGGTTGCGGTCAGCTCCACGCAGCGGTCCCCGGGGTCACCTGGCGCACGCTAGCCCACGCCGGAGCGGCGCCCCGCGCCCACAGGTCCCGGAACGGCGGCTCCCGCTCCGCGCCTCGGACCGGTCACGGCCGGGTGTAGGTGCCGGTCAGCGTGCCGCCTTGGACGTCATGGGCGCCAAGCACCGCCTGTGCCGTGATCGGCTCGGGCGGGGACGTGGCCAGCGACACCACCGTGAACACGTAGTGGTGCGTGCCTGAGGGCGGGCACGGCCCGCCCCAGCCGGCGTGGCCGAAGTCGTTGACGCCCTGCGGCAGGTCGGGGTCGGCGCTCGCGTCCTCGGGCAGCGACGTGGTGGACCTCGGCAGCGGCCCGACCACCCAGTGCACGAAGCCGCCCGCGTCAGGATCGGTCACCACGACCGCGATCGCCGCGGCCGCCAGGTCGAAGGGCTCCCAGCTCAGCGGCGGGGAGACGTCCTCGCCGTCGCACGTGAAGCGCACCGGGATCGCGCCGCCGTCGTCGAACGCGCTGCTGGTCACCCCCGACGGCAGGGGGGCCGCGGTGTCGGCGGACGCGCCGCACCCGGCGAGACCGCTCGCGCACGCGAACGCCACCACGCTCGCTCGGCCCACCGGACCACGTCGCATGGTCCGACCGTAGCCCGCTCCGCACGGTGCGTCGGGCCGGGCGGCCGGTGACTCAGGCGTACATCGGGGTGAGCGCCTCGTACGCCTCGACGGGCGCGTCGCGCAGGCACAGCTCGATGATCTGGCGGCCCAGCGGGTCCAGCTCGTCGGTCAGGTACTGGCGCAGCTCGGCCTTGAAGAAGTCGGTGAGGATCCTCGCGCCGATGTCGTACGCCTCGACGCCGACCCGGGACTGACGCTCGGTGCGCAGGAACGTCGGGCGGATCTCCTGGCCGTCGATCCGCATCTCGGCGAGCGTGTAGCCCAGCAGCGGCAGCCGCGAGGCGACCAGCTTGTCCCGACGGATCCGGCCGGCGCGGCGGGCCAGGTACTCGCGGGTCAGCCACTCGGCGGAGAACCCGACCTTGTACGCGCCGATGTGCTGGTTCGGGGTGAGCACGTAGCGGGTGCGGTGGGCGTCGACCAGCTGGCGCAGCAGCAGGTTCGCCCCGCCGACCTTGGTGCCGGTGGAGAACGGCCAGAAGGACCCGACGCCCTCGGAGATCATGCCGCCGTGCTGGACGGTGGACAGCTCGGCGTCGGTCGCGCCGATCGAGGGGTTCTTGTCCCCACGCGGTGCGATGAGCCGCCACAGCCACGCGATCGACGGCGGCACGAAGTGGGTCATGCCCATGATCCCGTAGGTCGGCTTCTCCCTCGTGCACAGGGGCATCCGCACACCGAAGGTGCGCACGTCGACCGGCTGCGGCTCGCCGACCACGTCGCGGAACTCGTCGCGGGAGATCACCACACGCGGGTTCGGGCACGGCTTGCCGGTCGAGTCGAGGGTGTGCTCCCAGGGCAGCGCCGTCGCGTCGGGAACGCCCTTGATGTTGAAGAACACCAGCGGCTTCTTCGGGTGGATGAAGGCCCTCTCCAGGTTGTAGTCCTCGCCGTACTCCTGGAGGTTGTCCACCCGGACGAACCAGCCGTCCTCGGCGTCGGCGACGACGAGCTTGCCGGCGCCGTCCTGCACGGAGGGGTGGCACAGGGTCATGTCGTCCGTGACCGGCTCGAGCCTGGAGGACTGCGACAACGTGATGTGGTACGGCTCGTCGCTGACCACGTTGTAGCCGAGCAGGATGCGTCCGTCCTCCTCGCGCCGGATGTCCTGGCACATCTCGGACTTGCCGCCGCCCGAGGCTCCCTCGTGCATGACGACCGTCTCGTTCTCGTACGGCGTGGTGACCCGTACCGACGACGCGTGCGCGGTGAGCCAGCCCTCGTGCGCGCCGATGTCCAGCAGCACCGAGAAGACACCCTTCTTCGCGCTCGGCCCCGGGTACAGGTTGTACGCGAACACCTCGTGCAGGTCGTCGGTGCGGTCGTGCACGACGATCTGCTTGCCGTCGAAGTGGGTGTGCCGGAACGGCGGGGCCACGTACAGGATCGAGCGCGGGGTGTAGGGCCCGATCTCGTCGAAGGTCACCCAGCCCTGCAGGTCCATCAGGGCCAGGGCGAAGAACGCGGCGTTGGTCGGGACCACCGCCAGCGACGGGGAGCCGAAGGTCAGTCCGCCGGCCTTGAACGGCACCAGGATGAGCGACTGCTCGGACAGCCACTGCAGGGTCTCGGCCTTGACCCCGGCGAAGTCCTCGGCGTGCCGGTCGCGGTAGCGGGGCTTGTCCGAGGGCAGGTCGTCGGCGATCCGCATGCAGTCCGGGTCGCGCCGCCGCATGTAGTCCTCGACGTAGTTGACCGCTATGCCGTTGGTGCAGCGGACGACGTCGACCTCCTTCACCCGGGTGCCGTTGACGTCGTACGAGACGTCGTACTTCGGTCCGCGCTCCGGGCCCAGAGACAGCCAGTAGAGCTCGTCGCGGGTCGCTGGGACGGTGACGTCCAGGCAGGCGTCGAGGGCGGCGCGCAGGTCGGACGGCAGCGTGACGTCGGGCAGCACAGGGCGATGGGAGATCGTCGTCACAGGGGCTCCTCGCTCGGGTGGGGCAGGCCGCGACGGCGGGCAGGCCTGAGGAACTGTACCGAGACGGTAGGAGCGGGCCCGACGGGGTCAGGTGGGACCTTCGGGTGAGCGAGGTGGCCGCGGCGCAGGGCACGCGGCTCGGATCAGACCGGCTGACGCCGGCCCGCGACGATCAGTCCCAGAACAGGAACTCGTCGGCGGTGTCGTCGAGGCGGTCGAGCTCGAGGTCGATCTGGTCGAGGATCTCGACGGCTGCGGGGGACTCCACGGAACTCACCTTCACGGGTCGGGCCGATTGATCGGACACCTGAATCATCGGCTTCCCACCTGCGAAAACAAGGGGGTCCAAGGTCCCGCGCGGGATTTTGTGCGAGATGTTCACGCGACACCAACAACGGCGCGGGCCAAGTCCGCGACAAATGTCAACAACGACCCGTCAAAGAAGCGTCAAGAACACGCCGGGTGCGGTTGAGGCGGGTCCGGTACGGTCCGCCCGTACGCGACCGCGGGCGTGCTCGTCCCACCCGCCGGTCAAGACTCCGTCAGGACGCGCGCGTCGGCCGCGGCGGCCCTGGCGTCTCGCGACGTGGACGTCTCCCTCACCCGTTCGGGCGTGTCGCGCGGTGCCTCAGTCCTCGACGGGCGTCAGCAGCAGCACCGGGATGAGCCGCTCGGTCTTCGCCTGGTACTCCTCGTACGGCGGCCAGACCTCGACGCTCCGCCGCCACCACGCCTCGCGCTCGTCGCCGGAGAGCTCGCGGACGGTGTAGTCGCGCCGGGTCGGTCCGTCCTGCAGCTCGACCAGCGGGTGGGCCTTCAGGTTGTGGTACCAGACGGGGTGCTCCGGCGCGCCGCCCTTGGAGGCCACCACCGCGTACTCGCCGTCGTGCTCGACGCGCATCAGGGCGGTCTTGCGCAGCAGGCCCGTCCGGGCCCCGAGCGAGGTCAGCACGATGATCGGGCGGCCCTGGAGGGTGGCCGCCTCCGTCCCGCCGGAGGCCTCGTAGCGTTCGGCCTGCTCGCGGGCCCAGGCGGACGTGGACGGTGCGTACTCCCCTTGCAGCGGCATGTCCGCGTCAACGCGGCGACCGGGCGTTCGATTCCTGCACCGCCGTGGTCCCGGCAGGGCGGGACCACCGGGCGGGACCAGGGTCCTACATGCGAAGATCGGACCAGGGAGGGCGAAGGGGCCGGCGAGGGGAGCGGTGATGCGGGCCGTCCAGTTCGACGCTTACGGCGGCATCGACGTCCTCCGGGTCGGCGAGGCGCCGGACCCCGAACCGGGCCCGGGCGAGGTGCTCGTCCGGGTGCGCGCCGCGGGTACGAACCCCGACGACGTGCCGATCCGCGAGGGGATGCTGGCCGAGCTGTTCCCGCGCCCTTTCCCGGCCGGCCAGGGTAGTGACCTGGCCGGAGTGATCGAGGCGGTCGGTCCGGGGGTGACCCGGATGGCGATCGGTGCCCACGTGCTCGGGTTCACCCACCATCACGACGCCCAGGCCGAGCTCGTCGCCGTGCCCGCCCACCACCTGGTGCGCAAGCCCGCGTCCGTGAGCTGGGAGGTGGCCGGTGCCCTGCCGCTCGTCGGCGTGACGGCCTGGGCTGCCGTGCACGCGGTCCAGCTGCGCCCGCGCGAGACCGTCGTGGTCAGCGCCGCCGCCGGCGGGGTCGGCAGCATCGTCGTCCAGCTCGCCCGCCGGGCCGGGGCGCGGGTGATCGGCGTCGCCGGCCGCCACCACCACTCGTGGCTGCGCGAGCACGGCGTGACGCCGGTGGAGCACCACGGGAACATCGCCGATGCCGTGCGCCGCGCGGCGGCCGGACCGGTGCACGCGCTGATCGACTGCTTCGGCCACGGCTACGTGCGGATGGGCGTCGAGGAGCTGGACGTCGACCCCGGTCGGATCGACACCGTCGTCGACATGGTCGCGGCCCACCGCTTCGGCACCAAGAACCGCGGGCAGGCGTCGGGTGCCCACGCGCACGTGCTCGACGAGCTGGTCCACCTGCTCAGCGCCGGGGAGCTCGAGGTCCCGATCGCCGCCGCGCTGCCGGTCGAGGACGTGCGGACCGCCTACCGGGTGCTCGAGGAGCACCACACGCACGGCAAGATCGTCCTGACGTTCTGAGCCGGTGCGGTGTGGGCCGGACGGGCACACCGGCCTCGCGCCCGGCCGCCTAGGCTGGACGGACCGCCGCCGTCGCCGGTACGGCGGCACGGGACGGAGGGCAGCCATGGACGCCGTCAACTTCGGGGTGCTGGGAGCGTCGGGGTTCGCGCTCGCGCACACCGCCCGGGCGATCAACGAGGCCGAGGGCGCGCGGCTCGCGGCCCTGGCGACGTCCTCGCCGGCCAAGGCGGCCCCGTTCCAGGCGTTCGCCCCGGACCTGACGGTGCACGACTCGTACGAGGCGTTGCTGGCCGACCCGGCTGTCGAGGCGGTCTACATCCCGCTGCCCAACCACCTGCACGTGGAGTGGACGCTCAAGGCGCTCGAGGCCGGCAAGCACGTGCTGTGCGAGAAGCCGATCGCCATGCAGGCCGACCAGATCGACGCGCTGATCGAAGCGCGGGACCGCACCGGGCTGTTCGCCACCGAGGCGTACATGATCGTGCACCACCCGCAGTGGCAGCTGGTCCGGCGGTTGATCGACGAGGGCGCGATCGGCACGGTCCGGCACGTCGACACGGTGCAGACCTTCGACGTCGGTGCGGACGCGACCAACATCCGCAACCGTCCGGAGACCGGCGGCGGCTCGATCTCGGACGTCGGGGTCTACACCTACGGGTCGGTCCGGTTCGCCGCGCGCGCGGAGCCGGTCGAGCTCAGCTCGCGCATCCGCCGGGAGAACGGTGTGGACGTGTGGGCGCACGTGGTGGGCGCCATGGCGCACGACGGCGTCGAGTTCACGTTCGCCTCGACCACGTCGACGCGCCTCCCGAACCGCCAGGAGGCGGTGTTCCAGGGCGAGGACGGCCTGATCCGCGTCACCGTGCCGTGCAACGCCGGCGTCGTGGGCGAGGCCCAGGTGCACCTGGTGCGCGGCGACGTCACGCTGGTCGAGCGGTTCCCGACGGTGCGGCAGTACGTGCTCCAGGCGCAGAACTTCGTCGCGACGGTGCGCGAGGGCGCGCCGTACCCGTGGTCGCTCGAGGACGCCAAGGGCACCCAGGCGATGATCGACATGGTGCTTGCGAACGAGATGTGATCCATCCGGTCCCGGGTCTACCGCACGGGCCGGGTCCCGGGTGACGATCATCCCGTGACGGACATGCTGCCGCCCGGAGAGCTCCGGGCGCTGTGGGACTTCGGCGACCCGGCGGGGTCGGAGGCCGTGCTGCGCGCCGCTGCCGACGGGTCGTCGGCGGCGCCCGGCCGCCAGGCGGAGCTGCTCACCCAGGTCGCCCGGTCGCTGGGGCTCCAGGAGCGTTTCGACGAGGCGCACCGGATGCTCGACGCCCTCGAGCCGTCGACCCCCGCGGTCGCGGTCCGGGTGCTGCTCGAGCGCGGCCGGCTGTACCGCTCCGCCGGGGACCTGCCCGCGGCGGTGTCCTCGTTCGAGGCTGCGGCCGCGGCGGCGCGGCACGCCGGCCTCCCGGTGCTCGAGACCGACGCCCTGCACATGCTCGCCCTCGCCGACGAGGACCGCTCCCCGGTGTGGATCTCGCAGGCGCTCGGCCTCGTGCACGCCTCGTCCGACCCGGAGGTCCAGCGCTGGGCGGTCGCCCTGGAGAACAACCACGCGTGGTTCCTCATGGAGCGCGGCCGGGCCCTGGACGCTCTCACCCACTTCCGCGCCGCGCACGACGCGGCGGTGGCGGTGGGCTCGCCCGACCAGGAGCGGATCGCCCGGTGGGCGGTCGCGCGCTGCCTGCGTGAGCTGGGCAGGGTCACCGAGGCGCTGGAGATCCAGCGCGGGCTCGTCGCCGAGGGGCACGAGACGCCGTACGTGACCGAGGAGATCGCGATCCTCGAGGACCTCATCGGCCAGGCGGGCTGACCGGGCGCGCGGCGCCGCGGCACGGCGTCGCGGTGAGCCCCGGCTCCGACCGGGCGCGCCACAGCCGGGACACGGCACGTGCGCACGACTCTCCCAGGGTGCCGACGTAGCGTGGACGTCGGGAGGTGTCATGGGCCAGGGCTCCGACCGCGACCCGACGCTGGACGCGGCTCGCTACCGCGTCGACCGGGATGCCGGCGCGTTGCCGCGCGCCGTGGCCGGTCCGGGCGACGAGCACGCCGGCGCGCTCGAGGCGCCCACCGAGGCCGAGGTGGCGGCGGCGCGCGCCCGGCGCATCGAGCAGCGGGCGCTGTGGGTCGACCGCGTGATCGACCAGGCGATCGCCCGCGGCGACTTCGACCACAACCCCTACGCGGGCCGGCCGCTGCCCGGGATCAACGGCCACCACGACCCGGACTGGTGGGTCAAGGGCCTGATCGAGCGCGAGCACCTCACCGGGCTGCTGCCCGAGGCGCTCCAGCTGCGCAAGGACGATGCGGGCCTGCGCGAGGCGCTGGACCGCGAACCGAGTGCCGGCGCGGTCCGGGCCCGGGTGGTCGAGTTCAACCGGCGGGTCGTGGAGGCCCGGCGCCAGCTGCGCGGCGGACCGCCGGTGATCACCGACACGCGTGACGTCGAGGCCGAGGTCGCGGCCTGGCGCGAGCGGCGAGGCGGCGGCTCTCGCTAGGCGCGCGAGCGGGCCGCTGAGCCCGGCTCGGGGCCCGAGTCCGCGCCGGCGGTGCGCAGGCCTCCGTGCACCAGGGCGAGCGTCCGGGCCACGACCGCGTCGCGCGCCGCGCCGCGCACCACGGCGCGGGTGGCGCCCTCGATCAGGCCCATCACGAGCTCCGCGGTCAGCTCCGGGTCGGGCGCGCCCAGGTCCACGAGGGCCGCTCGCAGCGGCGCCTGCTGACCGAGGTGCAGCTCGGCCAGCCGAGCGTCGCACTCCGCGGGCAGGTCGGCGTCGGCAAGGGCCGACAGCGCACGATGGGTGGTGTCGGTCGTGGTGCGCAGGGCCGACCGGACGAAGGCGTCGACCCGATCGACCGGGTCGGCCGCGGCGGCGGTGTCGGCGTCCAGCCGCGCGAGGGACCGCGGCATGCGGTCCTCGACCAGCGCGGCGAGCAGCGCCGGGGCCGAGTCGAAGTACTGGTACACGCTCGATCGAGCGAGGCCCGCCAGCGCGCCGACGGCGCCGAGCGTCACGCCGTCGACGCCGGTCTCGGCGAGCAGCCGTTCGGTCGCGGCCAGCAGCGCCTCCCGTCGGCGGCGATGGTGCTCGGCGACCGTGGGGGCGTCGATCTTCGGCATCGCCGCCTCCGTCCTGCCGGGTCCGTCGAGTTGATATCGACAGTATCGTCGATAAGATGCCGACGTGCGTGTCGACAACAACCCCGTGCCCGTGCCCCACCGCTGGTGGGCCCTTGCCGCCGTGGCCCTCGGGGTCTCGCTGATCATCATGGACGCGACGGTGGTCAACGTCGCCCTGCCGGTGATCATCGAGGACCTGGGCCTCACCGCTACCGAGGCGGAGTGGATGAACGCGATCTACTCCCTGCTGTTCGCGGCGCTGCTGCTGACCGTCGGGCGGGTGGGGGACCTGTACGGCCGACGGCGCATCTTCGCGGTGGGCATGACCGTGTTCGTCCTGGCGAGCCTCGCCGCGGGCGCCGCCGGCTCCGCCGAGCTGCTGATCGGCGCCCGGCTGGTGCAGGGCGTCGGGGCAGCCATGATCCTGCCCGCGACGCTCTCGACGCTCAACGCGGTGTTCGTCGGCCGGGAGCGTGCGATCGCCTTCGCCGTCTGGGGGTCGACGATCGGCGGCATGGCCGCCGTCGGTCCGCTCGTCGGCGGCTGGCTCACCACCGACGTGTCCTGGCGATGGGCGTTCTGGCTCAGCGTGCCGGTGGGGCTCGCGGTGCTCGCCGGCATCGCCATTGTGGTCCCCGAGACGCGGGACGACACGGCGGGGCGTGGGCTCGACTGGGGCGGCGTCCTGCTGTCGGCGGTCGGGATGGGGGCCATCGTCTTCGCGCTGATCGAGAGCCGCACCTACGGCTGGTGGCGTCAGGACACGGGCGCGATCTCGCCGGTGCCGGTGGCTCTCGTGGGCGGCGTCGCGCTCATGGTGGCGTTCGTCGCCCTGCAGCGCGCTCGGCGCCGGGCCGGACGCGTCGTGCTCGTCGACCTGCGGCTCCTGGGCATCCGGTCCTTCCGCTACGGCTCGATCGCGGCGCTGATCGTCGCTCTGGGCGAGTTCGGGCTGATCTTCACCCTGCCGCTGCTGCTGCAGAACGCCCTGGGCTACTCGGCGCTGGGCACCGGGTGGCTCATCGTGAGCCTGGCGGTCGGGACGTTCCTGGTGTCCGGTGCGACCCCCGAGCTCACCGCGGCGCTCGGAGGGCGCACCGTGGTGCGGATCGGCCTGGCGCTCGAGGCCGTCGCGGTCGGTGGTCTCGCCCTCACCCTCACCGCGACGATCGGCTCGTGGGCGATCGCGGCGTGGCTGTTCGTCTACGGCGCGGGAGTCGGGATGGCCACCGCCCAGCTCACCAGCGTCATCCTCGCCGAGGTCCCGGTCGCCGAGTCGGGCCAGGCCTCGGGCCTGCAGAGCACGTTCCGCCAGCTCGGCTCCGCCCTGGGTGTGGCGGTTCTGGGCACCCTGCTGCTGACCACGCTCGGAGCGTCGACGGGCGCGAGGCTCACCGACGCAGGTGTGCCGGCCGCCGAGCGCGACCAGGTGGTGCAGGCCGTGACGGGTTCGGCCGGGTCCGCGATCCCGGGGCTGCAGGCCGACCCGACGACGGCGCCCGCGGGCGATGCGGCGGCCGCGGCGATGATCAGCGCGAGCCGGATCACCACCGGGGGCGCGGCGGTCGTCATCGCGCTCGGGCTCGCGGCGACGTGGGCCCTGCCCTACGTGGCGCCGCCGGAGCGCCGCCAGCGAAGCAGCAGGTCACGAAGAAGGGCCGCGGCCTGACACGGGGCGCTACTCGAACCGGCTCGGGTCCCCCGCGCCGACCCGGACCACCTCGGGCTCCGGCCCGGACCAGTCGATCACCGTGGTGAGCTCGGGACTCACCGGCCCGGCGTCGATCACCGCGTCGACCGCGTGGTCGAGGTCCTCCTTGACCGACCACGCGTCGGTGGGCGGCTCGTCCGCGCCGGGCAGCAGAAGCGTGGACGACAGCAGCGGCTCGCCGAGCTCGCGCACCAGCGCGAGCGCCACCGGGTGGGAGGGGATGCGCACCCCGACGGTGCGTTTCCTCGCGTGGGCGAGCCGGCGCGGCACCTCCTTGGTCGCCGGGAGGATGAACGTGTACGGCCCGGGCGTGCTCGACCTGATGGCCCGGAACTGGATGTTGTCCAGGTAGACGAACCGTCCGAGCTGGGCGAAGTCGGCGCACACGAGCGTGAAGTGGTGGCGCTCGGACAGGCCGCGGATCCGCCGGATCCGGTCGGCGGCGGTGTGGCTGTCCAGGTGCGCGCCGAACGCGAATCCGGTGTCGGTCGGGTAGACCACCAGGGCGTCGTCCCGCAGCATCGCGACGACCTGCGCGACCGCGCGGGGCTGCGGGTCGTGCGGGTGCATCTCGACGTACCTGGCCATGCGTCGAGGGTAGGCCCGCGACCCGCCCGCCACCGTCTGGTTCCCCGCCTGCCCTCGCGCCCACCCGCTTGTTCGCATGCGAGCACGTGCGCGTTCTCGTACGGCGGGGAGTTCGAGCGCGAGGCTCTGTTCGCATGCGAACCGGGGGCGGCGCCGGGGTCGGGCGGGGACGAGGCCCGGGAGGTGGCCCAGCTGGCGCATCTCGTGGTGGAAGAACGCTGCGGGGTCGTCCAGGACGTCGAAGGTCCGGTGCCCGAACACGTCGAACGACGCGGCGCCGAACAGGTGGGTCCACGCGATCAGGGGCGCGGACCACGAGCTGGTCCGGGACCTCGGGCGGGACCGTTGGCCGCAGCGGGGCGATCACGGCGCGCATGCGCTCGGCGTCCGCCCCGGCTCCGGTACCGGCGGCTCGGCGGCGAGCGACTCGCCCAGCAGGGTCATCATCGGACGCGGGATGCGGATCGCCGGGCCGACGGGGGTGTCCTACGGCGCGGCGCACGCCGGCACCGGCGAGCCGAAGATCAGCGCGTACTCCTGCAGCGCGCCTTCGGCCCGACCCCCACGCCATGGGAGCAGCAGGTCGCGGCGCACCTCACCGCCTACCGCTGACCCACCCGCGCCCCCCGCCTACCGTCCCCGTGGTTCGTCTGCGAACAACGGTGCGCGCTCGTCCTTCGGAGACTTCGAGCACGCGACCTTGTTCGCATGCGAACACGCGGGCGGGTGGGGCGGGTGGGGTCGGGTCGGGGGTCGGTGGGTGGGGTCGGTGGGTGGGGTCGGTGGGTGGGTGGAGGTGCGCGGCTACTCGGGCTTGGGGAGCTTGTCGACCAGGTGCGAGGGGAGGATGTCGTAGTGGTCGTGCTCGGAGACGAACGTGCCGCGTCCGCCGGTGAGCGAGCGCAGGTCGAGCACGTAGCGGCCCAGCTCGGCCTCGGGGACCATCGCCTGGATGGTGCAGCGCCCGTCCTCGGACACCTCGGTCCCGGCGATCCGGCCGCGCCGCGAGGACAGGTCGCCCATCACGTCTCCCTGGAGGTCCACCGGCACGGTGACGGTGACCATCGACACCGGCTCCAGCACGACGGTGCCGGCCTTGGCCATGGCCTCCTTGAGCCCGAGCGCCGCTGCGGTGCGGAACGCCATGTCCGAGGAGTCGACCGAGTGGGCCTTCCCGTCGAACGCCTCGACGCGCACGTCGACCACGGGGAAGCCGTGGGCCCCACCGTTCTCCATGGCCTCCATGACGCCCTTCTCGACCGCGGGGATGTAGTTGCGCGGGATCGAGCCGCCGACGATCGAGTCGACGAACGCCGAGCCGGTGCCGTGCGCCAGCGGGCCCACCCGGAGCATCGCCACGGCGTACTGGCCGTGCCCGCCGGACTGCTTCTTGAGCTTGCCCTCGACCTCGACCTGGCGGGCGATGGTCTCCTTGTAGGCGATCTTGACGTCCTCGGTCTCGACGTTGACGCCGAACTTCCGGGACAGGCGCTCGAGGGCGACGGCCAGGTGGGTGTCGCCGGTGCCGCGCAGGATCGTCTGGTGCTCGGTGCGGTCCATCACCAGGGTCGGGTCCTCGCCGGTGAGCCGCTGCAGGGCGGAGGAGAGCTTGTCGTCGTCGGCCTGGGTGAGCGGCTTGAGCGCGAGTGCGTACGGCGTGGGGCGCTGCGGCGGGCCGGCGACGGTGACCGTGGTGCCCTTCTTGGACAGCGTGGACCCGGTGGGCGTGCCGTTGAGCTTCGACAGGGCGGCGATGTCGCCGGCCTGGACCTCGTCCACCGGCAGGTGCTCCTTGCCGCGGAGCTTGAACAGGCCGTGCACGCGTTCCTCGGTCCCGGTGACCGAGTTGGTCAGGCGGTCCTCGTTCTTGACGGTGCCGGAGAGCACCTTGAACACCGAGACCTGACCGACGAACGGGTCGGCCATCGTGCGGAACACGTGCAGCAGCGGGTCGCCGCTCGGGTCCGCCGCGACCTCGATGGTCGCGCCGCCGGGCACCGTCACGGTGGTGTCGCGGTCGGCCGGCGAGGGGCCGAGCTCGCAGATGAAGTCGGCGAGTCGGTCGATGCCCACCCCGGTCGCCGCGGAGCCCACCAGCACGGGGAACTCCTGGCAGTCGCGCACCTCGTGCACCAGGGCGCGCTCGAGCTCCGCCGCCTCGACCGGCTCACCCGACAGGTAGCGCTCGAGCTGCTCGTCGTCGCCGGAGACGATCTCCTCGGCGACCTGCTCGTGCAGCTCGGACTCCTCGGCGGCGACGTCGTCCGGCATCGCGGCGGGGTGGTGCGTGCCGTCGGCGTCGTAGTCGAAGCCGGTGTCGGAGAGCACGTCCGCGACGCCGTGGAACGCCTCCTCCTCGCCGATCGGCAGCTCGAGGGGCACCAGGCCGGAGCCCACGAGCTCGCCCAGCTGCGCCAGCACGCGGTGGAAGTCGGCGTGCTGCTTGTCCTCCTTGGTGCAGAAGATCATCCGGGGGATGCCCGCGTCGGCAGCATGCTGCCAGGCGATCTCGGTGCCCACCTCGACGCCGTCGACCGCGCTGACCACGACGATCGCGAGGTCGGCGACCGCAAGCGCCTGGTCCATCCCGCCCGCGAAGTCGGCGTAGCCGGGGGCGTCGATGAGGTTGATCGTGTAGGTCTGGCCGTCCGGGGCCTTCCACTCGAACGGGGCGATGGCGGGGGACAGCGAGATCCCGCGCTTGATCTCCTCCGGCTCGGTGTCGCAGACGGTGGTGCCGTCCTCGATCGAGCCCAGTCGCTGGACCACGCCGGCGCGGTGCAGGAGCGCCTCGGCCAGCATGGTCTTGCCGACACCGCTGTGGCCCACCAGGGCCACATTGCGGATGACAGGCGTCGCCGCCATTCCCATTGTCCTTCTCCTTCGTTGGAGTGGCCCTAGGGGGCCCAGGCTAGTCACGCGACTCGGCCGGGCAAACATGACCTTGGGCCGTGGACGGCCGTGCGGGGATCCGCGCAGGCCCCGCGCTCCGACGAGCGGCTCACGGCGTCCCGGACTAGCGTCGCGTGACATGGGCTTGGGCCACGCGTGACCTCGCGAGTACCGTGAGGCCCAGGATGATGGGACCGGTCCCATCAGGCGCTCCAGAGAGGCGACCATGCGCTACGGGCACTTCGACGACGAGACCCGCGAGTACGTCATCACCACGCCGCAGACCCCGGCCCCGTGGATCAACTACCTGGGGTCGCAGCGGTTCTTCTCGCTGATCTCCCACCTGGGCGGCGGGTACGCGTTCTACCGGGACGCCCGGATGCGCCGGCTGACCCGGTACCGGTACAACAACATCCCCGCCGACGCCGGCGGTCGCTACTTCTACGTGCACGACGGCGGTGACGTGTGGACGCCGACCTGGCTGCCCGTGAAGGCGGACCTGGACCACTTCGAGACCCGGCACGGGCTCGGCTACACCCGGATCACCGGTGAGCGCGGCGGCCTGCGCGTCGAGCAGCTGCACTTCGTGCCCGTCGACACGGACGCGGAGATCGCCCGCGTCACCGTGACCAACACCTCGCCGGTGACCAAGAGCCCCACGCTGCTGTCGTTCGTCGAGTTCGCGCTCTGGAATGCCCAGGACGACCAGACCAACTACCAGCGCAACCTGTCGATCGGCGAGGTCGAGGTCGAGCTCGACGGGCCGCACGGCTCGGCCGTCTACCACCGCACCGAGTACCGCGAGCGCCGGGACCACTTCGCCGTGCACGCGGTCAACGCGCGCGCGGAGGGCTTCGACACCGACCGGGACACCTTCGTCGGACCGTTCAACGGGCTCGGCGAGGCGGCGGTGCCGCGGGCCGGCGCGTCGGCCCTCTCGATCGCCGCGGGCTGGTACCCGATCGGCTCGCTCAGCGTGCGTCCGACGCTGGCCCCGGGGGAGTCGGCGACCTACACCTTCGTGCTCGGGTACCTGGAGAACCCGGCTGACGCGAAGTGGGCGGACGACGCGCACCAGGTCGTCAACAAGGCCCCGGCGCACGCGCTGCTGTCCCGGTTCGCCACCACCGAGCAGACCGACGCGGCGTTCGCGGAGCTCCAGCGGTACTGGACGGAGCTGCTGTCGACGTTCTCGGTCAGCTCGACGGACCCGCGGCTGGACCGGATGGTCAACGTCTGGAACCAGTACCAGTGCATGGTCACGTTCAACATGTCGCGCTCGGCGTCGTACTTCGAGACGGGCATCGGGCGCGGGATGGGCTTCCGGGACTCGACGCAGGACCTCCTCGGCTTCGTGCACCTGGTGCCGGAGCGGGCGCGCGAGCGGATCCTCGACATCGCGGCCACCCAGCTGCCCGACGGGTCCGCCTACCACCAGTACCAGCCGCTGACCAAGCGCGGGAATCACGACCTCGGCTCGGGCTTCAACGACGACCCCATGTGGCTCGTCGCGGGCGTGGCGGCGTACCTCAAGGAGACCGGGGACCTGGCGATCCTCGACGAGCAGGTGCCGTTCGACAACGACGAGGCGTTGGCAGCGCCGCTCTTCGAGCACCTGACGCGTTCCTTCCGGTTCGTGGTGGAGCACCTCGGCCCGCACGGGCTGCCGCTGATCGGCCGGGCGGACTGGAACGACTGCCTCAACCTCAACTGCTTCTCGACCGAGCCGGGCGAGTCGTTCCAGACCACCGAGAACCAGGCCGGCGGCGCCGCCGAGTCGCTGTTCATCGCCGCCCAGTTCGTGCTCTACGGCGAGCAGTACGCCCAGGTCGCCGAGCACCACGGGCTGCCGGAGGTCGCCGCGGCAGCGCGTGAGGAGGTCGACCGGATGCGCCGGGCCGTGCTCGATCACGGCTGGGACGGCCGCTGGTTCCTGCGCGCCTACGACTACTACGGGCACAAGGTCGGCACCGACGAGGACACCGAGGGCAAGATCTGGATCGAGCCCCAGGGAGTCGCGGTGATGGCGGGCATCGGCACCGACCGGCCCGCCGGCGGGGGCCCGTCGGTCGCCGAGACCGCCCTGGCGTCGGTGCACGAGCTGCTGGCCACGCCGCACGGCATGGTGCTGCAGCACCCCGCCTACACCACGTACCGGATCGAGCTGGGCGAGGTCTCCACCTACCCGCCGGGGTACAAGGAGAACGGTGGCATCTTCTGCCACAACAACCCGTGGGTGATCATCGGCGAGACCGTCCTGGGCCACGGGGCGCGGGCGTTCGACTACTACCGGCGGATCGCACCCGCGTACCGCGAGGAGATCTCCGACGTGCACCGCCAGGAGCCGTACGTCTATGCCCAGATGATCGCGGGCAAGGAGGCGGTGCGGCACGGCGAGGCGAAGAACTCCTGGCTCACCGGCACCGCGGCCTGGAACTTCGTCGCGGTCAGCCAGCACCTGCTCGGGGTGCGGCCGGACTGGGACGGGCTCGTGGTCGACCCGCAGATCGGCCCCGACGTGCCGGAGTTCACGGTGCGGCGGGTGGCGCGCGGCGCCACCTACGAGATCACCGTGCGCAACTCCGGTGCCGACGGCACGCGGGCCCGGCTGACCGTGGACGGTGCCGCCGTGGAGGGCCGCACCGTGCCGTACGCGCCCGCCGGCGCCGTGGTGCGCGTGGAGGCGGTGCTCTGAGCGGTCGGTGAGGCGGGTAGTTGCGGACCTCGCCTCGCCGACACAGAACGCGGGCCCCTCCTGGTCGGGAGGGGCCCGCGTGCTACGTCCTGGGCGGTCAGGTGGCCGCGAGGATGTCCACCACGAAGATCAGCGTGGAGTTGGCCGGGATGGTGCCCTGCTCCTTGTCCCCGTAGCCCAGGCTCGGCGGGACGACCAGCAGGACCTGGCTGCCCACGGTCTGGCCGACCAGGCCCTGGTCCCAGCCCTGGATGACCGAGCCTGAGCCGATCTGGGTCTGGAACGGGTTCTTGCCCCAGGACGAGTCGAACTGCGTGCCGTCCCAGAGCCAGCCGGTGTACTGGACGGTGAGCGTGTCGCCGGACTTGACCTCGGCCCCGGTGCCCTTGATCAGGGTCTGGGCCACCAGGTCGGTGGGCTCGGTGGCGTCCGAGGGGACCGTGATCGAGGGGGTCCCGTCGGCGGCGAGCGTGACCGCCGGCAGGCCGGCCGGCGGCGTCACGGCGGTGCCCTCGGCGCGCAGCGGGACGTTCTCGAAGGCCTCGAGCACCATGACGCTGGACGGATTGGCCTCTGCGGTCGAGGTGGCGGCGGTGCCGGGCAGCGCGACCACGATGCGGGAGCCGAGCGGCGCGCCGACCAGGGCGTTGACCAGCGGTTCGAACACCGGGTCGAGTCCCGTCAGCGGGATCACCTCGGGGGTCTTGTCGTCCCAGGTGGAGCCGATCATCGTGCCGTCGTCCCCGCTGAACAGCGCGTAGTTCACCTTGACCATGGCGTCGGCCGTGATCGGTTCCCCGGTGCCCTTCGTGTCCACCTTGGCCACCGTCGCGCCCACCGACAGCGGGGTGTCGAACGTCACCGTCGGGGTGGCGCCGAGGTCGCCGCTGACCTGGATCGCGTCGAGGGTGGCGACGTCCTCGGCGGAGGCGGTGGCCGTCGCGGTGTCGGTCGACGCCGGCGTGCTCGCCGAGGTGCTGGGGGCCGCGGAGCTCCCGGAGCACGCGGCCAGGAGGCCGACGGGCAGGGCGAGGGTCGCGGCGAGCAGGAGGGTGGCCGGTCGGCGCACAGCGTGGTCCTTCGACGTGGTTGCCGGGCCCGGGCCCGGTCGCCCGCTCGGGTGCGGGCCGTGGCGAGGATACGTGCTCGGCCTGTGCGGCGGGTCACGGGCGTGTGGCGATGGCGTGGAGATCGGGCTTGACGGGTCGCGGCGAGGGAGATACTTTGTGACTAAATAAAGTCATGAACAAAGGAGTGATGGTGCCGACACAGCCCGCCCGCGGGGACCTCGTCCCCTCGGCCGTCCTCGGCCTGCTGGGGACCCGCGGCCCGCTGTCCAGGGCGCAGATCGCCCGCGAGCTCGGCATCAGCCCCGCGACCGTCACGCAGACCACCAAGGCGCTCATCGGCCGCGGGCTCGTGGTCGAGCTGGACCAGGTGCCCTCGCTCGGCGGGCGGCCCGCACGACTCCTCGGCCTGGTGTCGGCGGCGCGCGGCGCGATCGGCGCGAAGGTGACCGCCGACCACGTCGCGGTCGTGCACGTCGCCCTTGACGGCACGGTCACCGAGTCGAGCGTGCACCCCTTCGACCCGGACGCCCCCGCCGCGCTCGACGCGCTGGCCGCCCTGCTGAGCGACGCCGTCGACCGGCACGAGGGCCACCTGCTCGGCGTCGGTGTCGGGATCCCCGGTGCGGTGGACAGCCAGGCCTCCGGGAACGTGGAGGCCCCGACGCTCGGCTGGTCCGAGGCCCGGGTCGGCCGCGCTCTGCGCGCCGCGCTCGGCGTCCCGGTGCTGGTGGAGAACGACGTCAACACCCTCGCGGTGGCCGAGCGCGTCTACGGGGTCGGTCGCGAGCACGGCTCCTACCTCGTGGTGACCATCGGGCGCGGCATCGGCTGCGGGGTCGTGATCGACGGCGCGCTGTACCGCGGCGCCTTCGGAGGCGCCGGCGAGATCGGCCACATCCCCATGTCGGTGGACGGTCCGGTGTGCGGCTGCGGCTCGCGCGGCTGCCTCGAGGCCTACATCGGCCAGTCCGCGCTGGAGCGCACCGCCGTCGAGCGCGGCGTCATCGAGCCGGGCGCCGGGATCGCGGCCCTGCACGCGGCGGCCGACGCGGGCGACCCGCAGGCTCGCGAGATCCTCGCCGAGGCCGGGGCGATGCTCGGGCGCGCACTCGCCGGGGTGGTCCACACCCTGGACCCCGAGGTCGTGGTGGTGCTCGGCGAGGGCATCGAGGCGTGGTCGCACTGGGAGCCCGGCTTCGCCGCGGCGTTCCGCCGTCACCTGATGCCGAGCCGTCGCGGCACGCCGTACCTCATCGACTCCTGGGACGAGGACAAGTGGGCGCTCGGGGCCGCTGCCCTCGTGCTCGCCTCCCCGTTCGACCAGAACGGTGCCACGGGCGACCAGGGCTCCCTGGTACGCGAGCGCCTGCATGCGGGTCCGAGGCCGGCATGAGCCACATGACCACCGCAGCCGACCGGGCCGCCGACCGTCCGGCGCAGCGCCCGTCCGCGGCCGGCCCGGCGCCGCGTCGCGGGTCGCGGTCCGCCGCGCGCCGCCGCGACACGTGGTGGGCCCTGGTCTTCCTGCTGCCCAGCGCCGTGCCGCTGGCCGCGTTCGTCCTGCTGCCGATGGCCGGCGCCGGGTGGATCAGCCTGCACGAGTGGAACCTGATCTCCCCGATGCAGTGGGTCGGGCTGCGCAACTACGCCGCGCTGGTCCGCGACCCCGCGACCCTGGCGGCGTTCGGGCACACCCTCGGCTACCTGGCCGGGTACCTGCCCCTGGTCTACGTCGGCGGGCTCGGCCTCGCGCTCGCGCTCAACACGGCGCTCAAGGGTCGGACGCTGCTGCGCGGCGTCTACTTCCTGCCCGTGGTCACGAGCTGGATCGTGGTCGCGCTGGTGTGGCGCTGGCTGCTCAACCCGAGCGTCGGGGTCGTCAACTGGACCCTCGCGCACGTGGGCATCCAGGGGCCGGGCTGGTGGACCGACCCGGCGTGGTCGATGGCCTCGGTGGTCCTCGCCTCGGCGTGGAAGGACCTGGGCTTCGTCATGGTCATCCTGCTGGCCGGGCTCCAGGCGATCCCGACCGAGATCATGGAGGCCGCGCGGGTGGACGGCGCCGGCTGGTGGCGCCGGCTGTGGAGCGTGGTGCTGCCCCTGCTCTCGCCGTCGACGTTCTTCGTCGTGGTCATCTCGCTGATCAACGGCTTCCAGGTGTTCGACCAGGTCTACGCGATGACCGGCGGTGGCCCGAACGGCTCGAGCGACGTCGTCGTGCTGCGCATCCACTCCCTCGCGTTCCGCTACGGCGAGGCCGGGACGGCGTCGGCGCTGTCCTGGCTGCTGTTCGCGGTGGTCCTCGCCGTGACCCTGGTCCAGATCCGTGGGCAGCGGAGGTGGGTCACCTATGCGTGAGACCACCGCCCCCGCCGCCCCGGCACGCAGCGCCCCCACGGCGGCGATCGCCGTCCGCCCGCACCGCCGTCGCGTCACCGCGTCCTCGGTGCTGCTGCACCTGGTGGTCGTGGTCGGCGCCCTGGTGATGCTCTTCCCGTTCGTGTGGGCGGTGATCACCTCGATCAGCTCCGGCGCCGGGCTGAGCGCCACGCCGTCGCTGGTGCCGACCGACCCGTCGCTGTCGGCCTACGTCGAGCTGTTCACCCGGTTGCCGTTCGCCCGCGTGACGGTCAACAGCCTCGGTCTGGCCGTGGTGTCGACCCTGTTCCAGATGGCCACCGGCGCGATGGCGGCCTACGCCTTCAGCCGGCTGGAGTTCCGCGGGCGGGACGCGCTGTTCGCGGTCTACCTCGCGACGATGATGATCCCGCTCCAGGTGCTCATCGTTCCACTGTTCGTCGAGATGAAGTACCTGGGCCTGATCGACAGCTACCTCGGTGCGCTGCTGCCGACGGTGTCGACGGCGTTCGCGGTGTTCCTGCTGCGCCAGGCCGTCAACCAGGTGCCGCGCGAGCTCGACGAGGCCGCGACCCTCGACGGCGCCGGGCACCTGCGGATCTTCACCAGGATCGTGCTGCCCAACATCAGACCGGCGCTGGCGACGCTCGCGGTCTTCGCGTTCATGCAGAGCTGGAACAGCTTCCTGTGGCCGTTGATCATCCTGCGCTCGCCGGAGCTCCAGACGTTCCCGGTCGCGCTGCAGGCGCTGCAGGGCCAGTACACGACCCAGTGGGACGTGGTGATGGCCGGCTCGGTGGTCAGCGTGCTGCCGATGCTCGCGCTCTACGTCGTGGCTCAGCGCTACGTGGTCCAAGGCGTGGCCAGCTCGGGCCTCAAGTGACACCCGGGGCGCCCTGCCCCGGTCGACCGACCCCGCACCATCGAAGGAGATGCTCATGAACCGCCGTACCCCAGCAGTCCTCGCCGTGGGCGCGCTCGCGTTGACGCTCGCCGCGTGCTCGTCCGGCTCGACCGCCGACCCGAGCGCCAGCGGCGACCCGTCCAGCTCGGCGGCGGCCCAGGACGTCACGATCACCTACACCAACTTCATCTCCAACGGCGGCAACGAGGACAATCTCGCGACCATCGTCAAGGCCTTCGAGGACGCCAACCCAGGGGTGACCGTCAAGGTCACGACGCTGGCCTACCCCGACTACGGCACGGCCCTGCAGACCGACCTCGCCGCCGGCACCGTCTCCGACGTGTTCGACGTGGAGTACGCGAGCTATGGCGCCTATCAGTCCGCCGGGGTGCTCGCGCCGCTCAAGGGCTTCGACGCGTCGGTGTACACCCCGTCGCTGCTCGAGACGTACCAGACCGACGGCACGCAGTACGCCCTGCCGAGCTCGTTCTCGGATGTCGTGCTCTTCTACAACAAGGACCTGTTCGACGCGGCCGGGGTCGACTACCCCACGTCGTCGTGGACCTGGGCCGACGAGAAGGCCGCCGCGGACAAGCTGACCGACACGGCGTCCGGCGTGTGGGGTGACTACCAGCCGATCAGCTACTACGAGTTCTACAAGGCCCTGGAGCAGAACGGTGCGCAGTTCCTGTCGGCCGACGGCAAGAGCGTCGCGTTCAACACCCCCGCGGGCGTCGAGGCCGCCCAGTGGCTGATCGGCAAGAGCGGCACCACGATGCCGACCGCCGAGCAGGGCGCCGGCACGCCCGACTTCGACACCAACCTGTTCACCACCGGCAAGCTCGCGATGTGGCACACCGGGATCTGGAACTTCAGCAAGGCCGCCGACGCGGGGTTGAACTGGGACATCGCCGTCGAGCCCGGCAACACCACGCCCGCCTCGGCGATGTTCTCCAACGCGCTCGGGGTCTCGGCGACCAGCAAGCACGTCGAGCAGGCGACCGCCTTCGCCGCGTTCCTGTCCGGCTCGCAGGAGGCCGCCAAGGTCCGCATCGACGCCGGCTGGGAGCTGCCGCCGATCTCCGACCAGAGCGTGCTGTCGGCCTACCTCGAGCAGGGTGACCCGGCGAACCGCCAGGCCGTGTTCGACGCCCTTGAGCACGTCGCCCTGCCGCCGACCGTCGGCGACAAGCAGAACCAGATGGTCGACATCATCAACGCCCAGCTGACCGAGGCGGCGGCGGGCCGGATGACGGCCTCCGACGCCCTGGCCGAGGCCGCGAAGCAGATCGACGCCCTGCTTGCGGGCTGAACGCCGGGGGCGGGTCCGGTCCCGCCCCCGCGTCCTGCCGACCGGGGGACGCGCGCACCCCTGCCGCGTGCGTCCCCCGGTCGGCACCCGACCCACCACCGAGAGGTGACCTCGCCATGACCCGCCCACGCCCGACCGGCGTCGCGGCCCGTGCCGACCTGGCCGCCCGCAGCCACGCCGTCATCGCGGCCCTGCAGCACCCCGGCGGTGCCTACCCGGCCTCCCCGACGTTCTCGGCGTACCGCGGGTACGCGTGGCTGCGGGACGGGTCGTTCGTCGCCGAGGGGATGTCGCGCTGGGGTGACGTGGCGTCCGCGGGCGCGTTCCACGACTGGGCGGCACGCATCCTGACCGACCGCGCCGACCGGGTGGCCGCGATCGTGGCCGACCGTGCCGCGGGGCGCGAGGTGCCCGCGTCGGCGATGCTGCCCACTCGCTTCACGCTCGACGGCGCGGACGGCTCGGAGCCGTGGTGGGACTTCCAGACCGACGGGTACGGCATGTGGCTGTGGGCCGTCGAGGCGCACGCCCGACGCCACGGCGTGCCGCTCGAGCGATGGGGCGCGGCCGTCGCGGTGGCCACCGACTACCTGGTCGCCGTCGGCGACCGGCCCTGCTACGACTGGTGGGAGGAGCACGTCGAGCACGTGCACACCTCCACGCTGGCCGCCGTCCGGGCCGGCCTGCTGGCCGCCGTGGCCGGCGGGACCCTCGACCCGACGAGCGCCGCAGCGGCACGTACGGCTGCCGACCGCGTCGCGGCCATGGCCCTGTCCGGCGGCGTGACCCGCGGCCGGGCGGCCGACCCGACGGCCGCGCACCTGGCGAAGTGGGCCGGCTCGGACGCGGTCGACGCGTCGCTGGCCTCGTGCGTGGTGCCGTTCGGCCTCGTACCGGTGGGCTCGCCGCTGGCGACCGCGACCCTCGAGGCGATCGGGCGGGACCTGGACGTCGACGGCGGGGTGCACCGGTTCGCCGCGGACGTGTTCTACGGCGGTGGCCAGTGGCCGCTGCTGTCCTGCCTGCTGGGCTGGAACCTGCTGGCCGCCGGCGACCGCGTGGGCGCCGAGCGCCACCTGGACTGGGCGCTGGCGACCGCCGCCGCCGACGGGGACCTGCCCGAGCAGGTGCCCGATCACCTGCTTCACCCCGAGCACCGCGACGAGTGGCTACGCCGCTGGGGTCCGGTCGCGACCCCGCTGCTGTGGTCGCACGGCATGGTGCTCATCCTGACCGCCGCACTGAGCGAGGACGCCCGATGACGCTGCAGCACCGCCCCCACGGGGTCGAGCACCCCTACGCCGCCTCCGCCGAGCAGCGCAGCCCGGTGCTGCCGGTGGCAGGCGATCGTGTCCGACTCGGGGTCGTCGTGGACGGTCCCATCGACGCGCCGGTGCGCTGCGAGTGGCAGGACGCCTACGGCGCGGTCGAGGTGCTCGACCTGGTGCCCGCGGGGCCGTCCGCCGACGCCGCGGCGCTCGCCGGCGGCGAGGGCCACCTCGCCGAGGCCCAGGCGGCCCAGCTCGCCGACGAGGGCGGGTGGGCGGCGACCACCGGACCGCTCGCCGCGGGCCGGTACCGGTACCGGTTCGTCGCCGGCGACGAGGCCACCGAGTGGTTCGACGTGGGCGTGGCGACCTGGGGTCCCGACGGCGGACGGCTGCTGGTCGGCGGGCGCGAGGACCATCCCCGCCTGGTGCCCGGCTCCGTGCGCTGGCTGCGCGACGCCGACGGCGTGCACCGGGTGCGGTTCGCACTGCGGCTCGAGCCGACCGAGCACGTCGTGGGCTTCGGCGAGCGGTTCGACGCGCTCGACCAGCGCGGCCGCACCCCGGACGCGGTGGTGTTCGAGCAGTACAAGGCTCAGGGGGAGCACCGCCGCACCTACCTGCCGATGCCGTTCGCACACGTGGTCGGCGGGGACGGCTGGGGCTTCCACGTCCGCACCACGCGGCGCACCTGGTACGACGTCGGCGCGACCGAGCCCGACCTGCTCGTCGTGGAGGCGGCGCTCGGCGGCGAGGAGCACGAGGAGCTGGACGTCGCGGTCTACGACGGCGACCCGACAACCGTGCTCAGTGCGTTCGGCGACGAGGTCGGCCGCGCGGAGGAGCTGCCCGACTGGGTGCTGCGGCTGTGGGCCTCGGGCAACGAGTGGCACACGCAGGAGATCGTGACGCAGCGGATGGACACCCACCGCGACCTGGACATCCCGGTGGGCGTCGTGGTGGTCGAGGCGTGGAGCGACGAGCTCGGCATCACCGAGTTCGGCGACGCGCGCTGGCCGGTGCACACCGACGGCTCGCCCCGCCGGGCGGCGGACTTCACCTTCCCCGCCGACGGCGCGTGGCCCGACCCGGCGGCCTGGGTCGCGGACATGCACGAGCGCGGCATCAAGGTGGTGCTCTGGCAGATCCCGCTGCTCAAGACCGACGAGACGATCGCCCGCGACGACACGCCGTGGCGGCCCGACCAGACCGAGCAGGTGCTCGCCGACGGCGCGGCGCTGGTGCGCGAGGGACACGTGGTGCGCGAGGCGGACGGGTCCGCCTACCGCAACCGCGGCTGGTGGTTCCCGCGTGCGCTGATGCCGGACCTGTCGACGCCCGAGGGGCGGGCGGCGTGGACCGAGTACCGCCGCTACCTCGTCGCCGACCTGGACGTCGACGGGTTCAAGACCGACGGCGGCGAGCACGCCTGGGGCCACGACCTGCGCTACGCCGACGGCCGCCGCGGTGACGAGGCGAACAACCTCAACCCCGTGCACTTCGCCAGGGCCTTCGGCGACCTGTTGCGCTCGTGCGGGAAGGCGCCGGTGACGTTCTCGCGGGCCGGGTTCACCGGCACCCAGGCGCACGGGATCGTGTGGGCCGGGGACGAGGACTCCACGTGGGTGGCGTTCGAGCACTCGATCACCGCCGGGCTCAGCGCCTCGGCGTGCGGGATCGTCTACTGGGGCTGGGACCTCGCCGGGTTCTCCGGGCCGGTCCCCGAGCCCGAGCTCTACCTGCGTGCGACGGCGGCGGCAACCTTCATGCCGGTGATGCAGTACCACTCGGAGTTCCACCACCACCGGCCGCCGTTGCGCGACCGGACCCCCTGGAACGTGGCGCAGACCCACGACGACCCTGCCGTGGTCGACGTCTTCCGCCGCTACGCGCACCTGCGCGAGCGCCTGGTGCCGTACCTGGCCGAGCAGGCCCGCGCCGCGATCGCCACGAGTCGCCCGCTGATGCGCGGCATGTTCGTGGACCACCCTCGCGACGAGCGGTACTGGACCTTCCCGCACCAGTTCCAGCTCGGCGACGACCTGCTGGTGCACCCGGTGACCCGGCCGGGCGCCGAGCGCTGGAGCACCGCGCTGCCCGACGGGGCGTGGGTCGACGTCTGGACCGGCGAGACGGTGGCCGGCGGCGTGGTCGAGCGTGACGTCCCGCGCGACGTCGTGCCGGTGTGGTGCCGCGCCGAGGTCTGGCCCCGGCTGCGAGCCGTCTTCGAGCCGTGAGCGTCGCGGCCGTTCGCCCGGCCGTGGGCCGGTACCTCGCGGTGCTGCGCCGGCCGGCGGTGGGGCTCGCCCTCGGTGCGTCGGTGGTCGGCCGGTTGCACGAGTCGATGATCGCGTTCGGCGTGATCCTCGTCGTGACCGCCGAGGGCAGCTACGCCGACGCGGGCTGGGTGCTGGCCGCCTACGGGGCCGGTGGGATGGTCGCGGCGCCGGCCGCGGCGCGCCTGGCGGACCGGCTCGGCCACCGGCCCGTGCTCGCGACCACCGCGCTGGGCCACGCCGTCGCGGTGCTGGCGCTCGCCAGGGGCATCGGTCCCGTGCTGCCGGTCGCGGTGGTCGCCGGCCTGCTGACCCCGCCGCTCACGCCGGCCCTGCGCTCGACCCTGCCTCGGCTGGTGGGCGACGAGCTACGGCTGACCGCGTTCGCGCTCGAGTCGACCGTGCAGGAGGTCATCTTCGTGGCCGGCCCGGTGGTGGCGGCCGGCGTGGCCTGGCTGGCCGGACCCGAGGCGGCGCTCGTGGTGGCCGCGTCGACGACGGTGCTGGGCGTGGCCGGCTACCTCGTCGCGGTCGGCCGGGTCGGTCATCGGACGGGCCGCGCGGTGCCGGCCGCGGCGCCGGACGACGGCGGTCGGTCCGCGGGGCCGCGGGAACCGCTGGCCACTGCCGAGGTGCTGCGCCTGATGGTCGGGGCGGCGGGCTTCCTGCTGGTCCTGTCGATCGCCGCGGTGGCGATCGTCGCAGCGGCCAGCGGACCGTCCGCACGGGCGGGGTCCGGCGTGCTGCTCGGCCTGTCGAGCCTGGGCTCGATGCTGGGCGGCCTGGCCTTCGGCGCCCGTGCGCGGGTACCGGCCCTGCCGCGACGGTTCGTGGCCCTCGCGGGGGGCGTGGCGGTGACGGCCGTGGTGGCGCCGTTCGCCGCGACCGGCGCGGGTGTGGTGCTGCTCGGCGCGGCGGTCGTGGTCTACGGCGCCACGATCGCCCCCGTGGGGACCGTGCTGTTCGGGCGGCTCTCGGAGGTCGCCGGGGATTCGCGGTCCACCGAGGCCTTCGGCTGGATGGGTGCGGCGATGGGGGTCGGGGGTGTGCTGGGGGATGCCGGCGGGGGCCGGCTCGCCACGGCGTCGCCGACCCTGGGGCTCGCGGTCGCCGCCGGTGCGGCGCTGATCACCGCTGTCGTGGTCCGGGCCCGGCGGGCGCCCGCTGTGTGAGACGATCCGTCTCGCCCTCGCGCGCCCGCCCGCCGCGTGCCCCACGTCAGCCCGACAGGAGCGTCATGTCCGCCGTCCCCGCCCCGCCGCCCGCCGCGCTGCCTTCCCGGCTCCGGGCGTCGGGCGAGATGGGACCGACGGTCTCGTTCGAGCTCTACCCGCCCCGAACCCCGGGCGCCGCGGAGAGGCTGTGGCAGCGCACCCTGCCGGCGCTGGCCGAGGCCGCGCCGGACTTCCTGTCGGTGACCTACGGCGCGTCCGGCTCCTCGCGGGAGACCTCGCGGGAGGTGGTGCGCTGGGTCGCCGAGCACACCGGCGTCCGCCCGGTCGCGCACCTGACGTGCATCGGGTCCCCCCGCGAGGAGCTGCGTGCGGTGGCCCGCGGATTCGTCGCCGACGGCGTGCGGGACTTCCTCGCGCTGCGTGGCGACCCGCCGGCCGGCTCGACCACCTGGACCCCCCACCCCGAAGGCCTGCACCGGGCCAGCGAGCTGGTCGAGCTGCTGCTGGGCGCCGACCCGGGGCTGGGCGTCGGGGTGGCGGCGACGCCGTCCTGCCTCGGCCCGGCCGAGGCGGACCCGGGCACCTGCGGCGACCTCCTCGCGCTTCGCGCCAAGCAGGACGCCGGCGCCGGTTACGCGATCACCCAGGTGTTCTTCGAGGTGGAGTCCTACACGCGCTACGTGGCGGCCGCCCGGGCGGCGGGGGTGCACCTGCCGCTGGTGCCGGGCCTGGTCCCGCTGACCGACCCGACCCGGTTGCGTCGGCTCGAGGAGATCTCCGGCGTACCCGTGCCCGCGCGGATCCTGGCCACGCTCGACGCCGAGCCCGACGACGCCGGTCGCAAGGCCGCCGGCCTGGCGATGGGCGCAGAGCTGCTCGAGGCGGTGCTCGCGGCCGGTGCGCCGGGCGTGCACCTGTACACGTTCAACCAGGCGCCCGCCTCGCTCGACCTGCTCGACCGGACCGGGCTGCGTCCGGGCGCTGGCCCCGTCGCAGGGTGATCGGGCACCCTGACCCGATGACTTCTGCCTCCGACGCCGACGTGCGCCGCTGGCGCCGGTACCTCGCCGACGAGCGGGCCGAGGCCCGGGTGTACCGCGAGCTCGCCCGGCACCGGACCGGGGAGGAGCGCGAGATCCTGCTCGCCCTGGCCGACGCCGAGGGTCGGCACGCGGCGCACTGGGAGGAGCTGCTCGGGGACCAGGTCGGACGTCCGGTGCGGCCCAGCTGGCAGTTCCGGCTCCTGGCGCGGATGGCCGGCTGGTTCGGCTCGGTGTTCGTGCTCGCGCTGGCCCAGCGCGCCGAGGCACGCGCGTCCTACGACGTGGACGACGACGCGACCCCGACGATGGCCGCGGACGAGCGGATCCACGAGGAGGTCGTGCGCGGTCTGGCCGCCCGGGGACGCACCCGGCTGTCCGGGACGTTCCGCGCCGCGGTGTTCGGGGCCAACGACGGCCTGGTGTCCAACCTCGCCCTCGTGATCGGTGTCGCGGCAGCCGGCGTGCCCGCGTCCACCGTGCTGCTCACCGGGCTGGCGGGGCTGCTGGCCGGTGCCCTGTCGATGGGTGCGGGTGAGTTCATCTCCGTGCGCTCGCAGCGCGAGCTGCTCGCCGCGTCGGCCCTGGGGGACGGTGCGGAGCACGCGCTGCCGCACCTGGGGCAGGCCAACGAGCTCGCCCTCGTCTACCGCGCCAGGGGGCTGGCCGCCGCCGAGGCCGAGGCCAGGGCGCGCGAGGTGCTCGCGGACATCGCCGAGCTCGGCGGCGAGTCCACGGCCTTCCGGGCCGACCACCCCGCGGAGGAGCACGCCGCGGTCGGGACCGACGTCGGCGCCGCGCTGTCCAGCTTCACGTTCTTCGCCTCGGGCGCCGCGGTGCCGGTCCTGCCGTGGCTGCTCGGGCTCTCCGGCACCACTGCGCTGGTGGTCGCGGTGGTCGCGGTGGGTGCGGCACTGCTGGTCGTGGGCGGGGTCGTGGGCCTGATCTCCGGCGGTCCGCCGGTGCGCCGCGCGCTGCGCCAGCTCGCGATCGGGGTCGGCGCGGCCGCGGTGACCTACGTGCTGGGCGCCGCGTTCGGCGCGACCACCGGCTGAGTCGCGCGGCGCAGCCTCGGCAGGGCGAGCACCGCGGTCAGCGCCGCGACGCCGCCGGCGACCATCACGACCGCGAACCCGCCGCCGGACCCGGACCGGTCGATCATCGCGCCGCCGGCCCAGGCACCGACCGAGACGCCGACGCCGAGCGCCGTGCCGACCCAGGTGAGGCCCTCGGTGAGCCGACCCGGCGGCGCCAGCTCGGCGACCAGCCCGTTCCCGGAGATCAACGTGGGCGCGATCGCCATGCCCACCGCGAGCATCACGGCGGCGAGCGCCGGGATCGAGCCGACCAGACCGAACAGGCTGACCCCGACCCCGAGCGCGACCATCCCGACGCCGAACCGGCGCCACTGCGGCCCGCGCCAATGCCGGGCGCCGTAGGCGAACCCGGCCAGGCCCGAGCCCAGGGCGAACACCGCGAGCACCGCGCCGGCCAGGGCCTTGTGCCCGAGCTCCTCGGTGAACGCGACCACCGCGACGTCGGTCGCCCCGAAGATCGCACCCATCCCGACGAACGTCCCCACGAGCACCAGGAGCGGCCCGCCGACGATGCTCGGCCCGCGACGTTGCCCGCCCGAGCCCGCGGGCGGCTCCGTGCCCCGCTGGGCCAGCAGCAGCCAGCCGCCGACCCCGGCCGCGGCGGCCGCGAGCAGCAGCCCGCCGGTCGGCGTGACCGACGTGGCCAGCAGCGTCGCCAGGATCGGGCCGACCATGAACACCACCTCGTCGAGCGTCGACTCCCACGAGTACGCGGTGTGGATGTCGGCCGGGCGGGTCAGCAGGTGGGACCAGCGCGCCCGCACCAGCGCGCCGATCGAGCCCATCGTCGCGCCGACCAGCGCCCCGCCCAGGTACAGCAGCCACGCGGGTCCGGTGGCGGCGGCGGTCGCCGCGAGCACGCCCAGGCCGACGACGGTGGTCGCGATCGCGGGACCCATCACCGCGGCCTGACCGCGGCGGTCCACCAGCCGGGACAGCAACGGGGCGAACGCGGCCTGGGTGAGCACCACCACTGCGGCGACCCGCCCGGCGAGCGCGTAGGAGCCGTAGGTCGCCGAGACCGCGAGGACCGCGCCGATGCCCACCGTGGAGATCGGCAGCCGGGCGAGCACCCCGGCGGCGGAGAAGGCCCGTGCCCCGGGGCGCGCCAGGATCTCGCGGTAGGGGCGCAGCATGCCGCCCATTCTCGGTCCTGCCCGGGACGTCCCGGGACGCCGGGCCGGACGGCCGGCTCGCGACGTCGCGGCCGGCTCAGGCGAGCGCTGCCGAGACCACCTCACGTGCGGCCGCCTGCACCTGGGCCAGGTGATCGGCGGAGACGAACGACTCGGCGTAGATCTTGTACACGTCCTCGGTGCCCGACGGGCGGGCCGCGAACCACGCGTGCTCGGTGGTCACCTTGAGCCCGCCGATCTTCGCGTCGTTGCCGGGCGCCGTGACCAGGCGCCCGGTGATCGGCTCACCGGCGAGCTCGGTCGCCGCGACCTGGTCCGGGCTGAGCGCGGCCAGCGCGGCCTTCTGCTCCCGCGTGGCCGGGGCGTCGACCCGCGCGTACCAGGACTCGCCGTGCTGCTCGACCAGGTGCGCGTGCAGCTGCGACGGGCTCTTCCCGGTGCGGGCGGTGATCTCCGCGGCGAGCAGCGCCAGCAGGATGCCGTCCTTGTCGGTGGTCCACACCGAGCCGTCGGTGCGCAGGAAGGACGCCCCCGCGGACTCCTCGCCGCCGAACCCGACCGAACCGTCCAGCAGGCCGGGCACGAACCACTTGAACCCGACCGGTACCTCCCACAGCCGTCGGCCGAGGTGCGCGGCGACCTTGTCGATGAGCGCGGAGGACACCAGCGTCTTGCCGATCGCGGCGTCGGCCGGCCAGTCCGGCCGCGCGCCGCCGTACAGGTACGCGATGGCGGTCGCCAGGTAGTGGTTCGGGTTCATCAGACCGGCGTCCGGCGTGACGATGCCGTGCCGGTCGGCGTCCGCGTCGTTGCCGGTGGCCAGGTCGTACGGGGCGCCGCCCTCGGCGGACATCGCGCTCACCAGGGACGCCATCGCGTAGGGAGACGAGCAGTCCATCCGGATCTTGCCGTCCCAGTCCAGCGTCATGAACGACCAACGGGGGTCGACGCTCGGGTTCACCACCGTCAGGTCCAGGCCGTGCTTCTCGGCGATCTCGGCCCAGTAGCCCACCGACGCCCCGCCCAGCGGGTCCGCGCCGATCCGCACGCCGGCGGACCGGATGAGCTCCAGGTCCAGCACGTTCGCCAGGTCGGCGACATAGGCCGAGGTGTAGTCGTGCTTGAGCGTGCTCGGCGCCGCCAGAGCGGCTTCCAGGCCCACCCGCCGGACCTGCCCGACGCCCGAGCGCAGCAGCTCGTTGGCGCGGTCGGCGATCCACCCGGTCGCGTCCGAGCCGGCGGGCCCGCCGTGCGGGGGGTTGTACTTGAAGCCGCCGTCGCGCGGCGGGTTGTGCGACGGCGTCACGACGATCCCGTCGGCCAGGCCGGTGCCTGAGCCGCCCGTGGTCCGGACCCCCTCAGCGGTCCCGGCGCCGTTGTGCAGCAGGATCGCGTGCGAGACGGCCGGGGTGGGCGTGAAGCCGTCCCGCGCGTCGACGTGCACCTCGACGTCGGCGGCGGCGAGCACCTCCAGCGCGGTCTGCCAGGCCGGCAGCGACAGCGCGTGGGTGTCGCGGCCCAGGAACAGCGGTCCGTCGGTGCCCTGACCTCGCCGGTACTCCACGATCGCGGCGGTGATCGCGACGATGTGCGCCTCGTTGAAGGCCGAGTCCAGGCTCGACCCGCGGTGCCCGCTGGTGCCGAAGACCACCTTCTGGTCGGGGTCGTCCGGGTCGGGTGTCCGGTCGTAGTAGGCGCCGACGAGTGCGTCGACGTCGATGAGGTCCTCGGGAAGGGCGACGGTTCCGGCGCGTTCATGCATGGCCCGATCCTCCCACCCTGCGGCGCGGCTGCCCAGGTGGGGGCGCAGGTAGGCTCGGCCGCCATGAGCAAGCACCGCGGCGTGGACTTCGTGCTCCGCCCCTTCGAAGGACTTCCCGGCGAGACCGACCTGGTCGCCCTGCGCGAGGTCGTTCCCGCGGCCACCGCGACGGCCCGCACCACTGCCGAGCACGGTGGGGTGGACGTCGTGCTGGCGACCGTGCTGCCCATGGCGTGGCCGGCCCTGCACCGCGGCGACGGCGTGATCATGGTCGGCCTCCAGCAGAACGCGGGCTCGGGGGACGCGTCGCGCGACCTCGCCGTGGCGCTGCTCGCGGCGCTCGACGCCCCCGAAGGCACTCCCGTGCGCCACCTCGGGGTGATCGAGCCCGGGCCGCGCCTGCAGGACGTGCTGGACCTGGGCGCGCCCTTCGAGGTCACCGTGCACGACGGGTTCGACTTCTGGACCGCGGCCGGTGTCGAGCTCACGCCCGACGTGCGCGAGTCGCTGGACCGGATGAACGAGACCATCATCCCGACCGCGAAGCTCGCCGCGGCGCCGTCGGCCTACTGGGCGCGGATGGGAGGCAAGGAGTTCCTCCGCTGGGCGGTGCCGCACGACGAGGACGTCTTCCTCGACGCGCTCGCCCGGCTGCACGCGCGGCGGGCGTCGGGCCTCGGGCCGTCCGGCCGCGACGGGCGGTTCATCGGGGCGTTCCGCTCGTGCGGGATCCTCGTGCCGGTGTGGGACCTTGCCCCCGGCAGCGAGCCCGAGATGGTCGAGGAGCCGCTCGGCGAGCTGGCCGCTCGGCTGGACGAGGCGCTCGCGATCACCGATCCGCTGGACGCCGCCGCCCGGCGGGCCAGGGCCGGCCTGGTCGCCCGCCAGCTCACGCTGCGCTAGGCACTTCCTGGACTCCCGGCCACCCGGCCTCACCTCAGGTGCCGGGCGAAGAACCGGTTCCCGTCGTCTGCCTCGAACTGCGGGATCCCGGTGTGCCCGCCCATGTTGGCGTGCAGCGCCTTCTCCGCCGAGCCGAAGGCGTCGAACAGGTCCAGGGCCAGCTGCCGGTCGTTCCCTTCGTCGTCCCACTGGAGCAGGACCTGCAGCGGGATGGTGACCCGGCGGGCCTCCTCCACCATGGCCCGGGGCACGAAGCTCCCGGCGAAGAGCACGGCGGCACCGATGCGGGGCTCGACCCGTGCCAGCCGGAGACCGATGGCGATCACCCCTCCCGAGTACCCGACCGGGCCGCGGAGCTCCGGGAGCGACAGCAGGTGGTCCAGGGCGGTCCGCCACTCCGGGACGGCTGCCTCGACCAGCGGGAGGACGAGCCGCTCGACGACGTCGTCGCCCACCGGCTCGCCCGCTGCGAGCGCGCCACGCAGCTCGGCACGGCCGTGCTCGACCTCGGCCAGACGGGGCCGGTCACCGCTCCCCGGGAGCTCGATGGTTGCCCCGGCGAATCCCTGTGCCGCGGAGTACCCGGCCCGGGCCGCCAGGCGCGGGTACATCGCGCGAAGGCCCCCCGGGTGGCCGACGAGGATCAGGGGCGCGGGTGCGGATCCGGTCGCGGAGGGTGGCGTCCACAGGATCCCGGGGATGTCGCCGAGGGTGAACTCGCGCTCCAGGACGCCGTGGTCGAGGTGTCGTTCCGAGGTGAATCGCATGGTCGTGCCTTTCGGGAGTGGCTCGTCGAGCGGCGCTCCCGGACGACCTATCGCCCGACCGTGACCCCGCAGGGGAGCACCCATGTCGATACGTTCACGGGTACCACCTCCTCGCTCCTGGGACGGTCCACGGCAAAGTAGCAACGGCCCCAGTGGTCCGCCAACGCATTACCCCGTCCAAGATCGCCCGTTCTCGGCGCGGATCGGCGTCGGTCGCACCAGATCCGGCCGAGAAGCGGCGATCATGGTGGGGAGTCGTGCACGCCCGTCGGGCGTCCGGCGGCGATCGCGCGCTCGACGCGCCGGTCGGGGACCAGCCACATCAGCGCGACGAGCACGTAGACCGCGACGGCGATCCAGGGCGAGACGAACGCCAGGCCGATGGCCGCGGCGTAGAGCACGGGCGAGGCCCTGCCCTTGAGGTCGCGCCCGACCGCCGCGGCCAGCCTCGAGCCGGGGCCCTGGTGGCGGATGATCGCCGTCCTCAGGACGTAGTAGGCCAGCGCCGCGCCGAGCAGTGTGATGCCGTAGGCCGCGACAGGCACGGCCGCGACGTGGTTCTCGCCCATCCAGCCGGTGGTGAAGGGGACCAGGGACAGCCAGAAGAGCAGGTGCAGGTTCGCCCAGAGCACCCCGCCGTTGACCTGCTCGGTCAGCATCAGCATGTGGTGGTGGTTGTTCCAGTAGATGCCGAGGTAGATGAAGCTGAGCACGTAGACGAGCAAGGTCGGCAGCGAGCCCTGGAGGGCCGCCCAGGTCGTCTCGTGCGGGACCTTCAGCTCGAGCACCATGATCGTGATGAGGATCGCGATGACGGCATCGCTGAACGCCTCCATCCGACTGCTCGACATGGGGGGCAGGCTAGCGTCGGCGGCCGGCGCCGCAACCGGGTGACGAGGGGTGATGACCTTGCGTTGACCGGCACGTGGCGCAACGCGGGCACAATGCGCTGACCCGGATAGGGTGGTCCTGTGGCAGAACCCCGCCGCGGATCGACCGGCCCCCAGCAGCGCGTCGCCGTGGTCATCCCGGCCAAGGACGAGTCTCGGAAGATCGCTGCCACGGTGCGCGCGGCGAAGGCGATCCCCAACGTCGACCTGGTCCTCGTCGTGGACGACGGCAGCACCGACGCCACCCAGCACGTCGCACGCGACGCGGGCGCGGTCGTGGTGCGGCACTCGGTCAACCGCGGCAAGGCGTCGGCCATGGAGACCGGCGCGGCCGTGGTCGCGATGCGCGATGCGGAGGACGCCGAGCCGAGGTTGCTGCTGTTCCTGGACGGCGACCTCGGCGAGACGGCGGTGAACGCCGCGCCGCTCGTCCCACCTGTGCTCGAGGGCGCGGCCGACATGTCGATCGCGCTGCTCCCCCGCCAGGCCGGTGCCGGTGGCCGGGGCTTCGTCGTGGGTCTGGCCCGCCGGTCGATCGCCTCGCTGACGGGATGGACGCCGACCCAGCCGCTGTCCGGCATCCGGTGCCTGACCCGGGAGGCCTTCGACGCGGCGACCCCGCTCGCCCACGGCTGGGGCGTGGAGACCGGACTGAGCATCGACCTGGTCGCCCAGGGCTTCGTCGCGGTCGAGGTGCCCTGCGACCTCAAGCACCGGGCGTCGGGCTCCGATCTCAAGGGCCAGCTGCACCGCGCGGGCCAGTACCGGGACGTGCTGCTCGCGGTCAACGCCCGCAAGGTGCGCCACATCGCCCGCGGCGTCGGTCGGCGGATGCGGCCGGGTTCGGGCACGTAACCTTGGCCGGTGCGCACCGACCGTCGGCCCCGGGCGGTCGCGCGGCGTAGCCTTGCCGTCGCGTCCGCCCTGCTGGTGGCTCTCGTGCTCGCGGCGTCGGTCGCCGGCGCCGACGTCGGACGCAGGGCGAGCACGGCCCCACCGGGCGCGACGCCCACCCCGACCTCGACGCCCACCGCCGCGGTCGCCGACGGCCTCGTGCTGGTCGGCACCGACGGGCTGCACTGGACGGACGTCGACCGGGCGACCACGCCGACGCTGTGGCGGATGGTCTCCTCCGGCGCCGTCGGGTCGGTCTCGGTGCGCACGGGTGGCACCCAGAGCTGTCCGATCGACTCCTGGCTGACCCTCTCCGCCGCCAGCCGCACCGTGGCCCCGCCGCCGGCCGGCGGCGAGGACCCGGCGTTGGACTGCGTGCCGCTGCCCGACCTCGTGACCGCCGGCGGCGTCGGCACCGCCACCGTGCCCGGCTGGTCGGATCTCATGACCCCGGAGACCACGGGTGCTCAGACCGACGACGGCTCGGACGCCGCGCCGGAGGCGACCCCGGTCGGCGTGCCAGGCGCGCTCGGCGAGCGGATCACCGCGGCCGGCTCGTGCACGACGGCCGTCGGGCCCGGCGCGGCTCTCGCGCTGGCCCAGCCGGACGGCACCGTCGACCGGTACGCGGCGACCCTCGCCGACGTGACCGACGCCGACCTGGTGGCGTGCCCGGTCGACGTGGTCGACCTCGGCGAGCTCGGCTACGAGCCCGAGAGCCGTCGCCTCGCGCTCGCCCGCCTGGACCGGACGCTCGCGGCGCTGATCGATCGACTGCCCGACGGCTGGCACGTGGTCGTGGCGGGTCTGTCCGGCGGGGTCGGCGAGCAGGGCCTTCCCGCGGTCATCGACTGGCGGGTCGGCGGCGGTGCCGCGGTGTGGCTCACCTCCGACTCCACCCGCAGGGCGGGCATCGTCACGCTGACCGACCTGTCCGCGACGGCGGCGGTCGCCGCCGGGGCCGAGGACACCGACTTCGACGGCGCGCCGCTCAAGGAGGGCCCGGTGCGGCGGATGAGCACCGAGCGCACCGTGGAGAACCGGCGCTACCTCACCGAGCTCACCACCACGGTGACCCACCTGTCGCCGGTCTTCGCCGCGGTCGTCGTGATCGGCGGGCTGGGTGCCGCGCTGGCGCTGCTGCTCGGACGTCGGCGGCCGATCGGCCCGGCGGGCCGACGTGCGATCCGCGGGGTGCTGCTGGTCGTGACCTGTGCGCCGGCCGGGGCCTTCCTCGCCGCGGCGTCGCGGTGGTGGGTGACCCGCGCGCCGGTGGTCGCGGCGTCGCTGTGGACGGTGGTGGCGACCGTGGGGTGCGCGCTGGCGGCTTGGGCGCTCGCGCGGGTGGTCGGCCGGCTCGCTCCGCTCAGCGCGCGTCGGGCGCCGTGGCTGCTGGGCGCGGCCGCGGCGCTGGTGACCTGGCTCGTGCTCACGGTCGACGGGCTCACCGGGACGCTTCTCCAGCAGGGCTCGATCCTCGGCGCGAGCGCGACCGTGGGCGCCCGGTTCTACGGCTTCGGCAACCTCGCGTTCGCGGTGTACGCGGCCAGCGCTCTCGTGCTGGCCGGCACGCTTGCCGCTGCGGCCCGGACGCGGCGTGCGGCGATGCTGGCGGTGACCGTGGTCGGGCTCGTCACCGTGACGGTGGACGGCTGGCCGGGCTTCGGCGCGGACGTCGGCGGGATCCTCGCGCTGGTGCCGGCCTTCGTCGTGCTGCTGCTGGGCCTGACGGGGCGCGGGGTCACCGGGCGCCGGGTGCTGGCGGCTCTCGGCCTGGCGGTCGTCGTGACAGCGGTGGTCGGGATCGTCGACTGGGCAGGTGCTGGGCCCGCCTCGCACCTGGGCCTGTTCGTGCAGCGCGTCGTGGACGGCCAGGCCTGGGGGCTGGTGGCGGGTAAGGCGACCGGCGCGTGGGCCACGGTGGCGAACCCGTGGGGTGCGCTCGCCACGGTCGGGTGCCTCGCCGTGGTGCTGGCACTGGTCGGCCCGCAGCGATGGCGGCCTGAACCGGTCCGCCTCGCCTACCGGCAGTGGCCGGTGCTGGGCCGGACGGTGGTGGCCGTCGTGGTGGCCGCGGTGCTGGGCACCCTGCTCAACGACTCCGGCATCGCCGTGGCCGTGGTGATCCTCGGGCTCACCGGGGGGCTGCTCGCGGTCTCCTGGGCCGATCGCGCCGACCTGCGCCGGGGCGCCCGTCCCCGGCCTGACCCCCGGCGCGCCGCCGACGCCCTGGTACGCGCCACGCCGCTGACGGTCCTGGCCGTCGGCGGCGGGATGGCGGCGGCGATGCTGCTGGGCGCGGCGGTCGTGCCCACCCAGGTCTCTGCGGGCGACGTCACGCGCGGCGAGGGCACGCCGGTGGTGACGGCGGGCACCCCACTCGTCGTGATCGGCACGGCGGGCCTGCGCTGGCAGGACGTCGACCGGACGGTCACCCCGACCCTGTGGGCCATGGTGCGCGACGGTGCGGTGGTCGGCGGCATCGCGCCGGGGGTCACCTCGACGGACCGCAGGTGCGCGTCCGCCGGGTGGCTCGCGCTGTCCGCGGGCCGCTCCGTGGTCACCGGGACCCGCGTCGCCGGCGGCTTCGACTGCCTGCCGTGGGCGGCGATGCAGGACACGTCGACCGGTGGCGGCGAGATCTCGGGATGGGACGCCCTGGTGGCGGCCCAGCGCGGGTCGACGTACGACCCCCATCCCGGCGTGCTCGGCGACACCCTGGCGGGCGCCGGGGTGTGCCGGACGGCGGTCGGCCCGGGCGCCGCGCTGGCGCTGGCCTCGTCCGACGGCGCCGTGGCGCGCTACCGGACCCTCCAGGCGGCGCTCACCGATCCCGCGGACGCGTTCTCGTGCCCCGTGACGGTGGTCGACGCCGGGGCCGCGCCCTACGCGCCGGCGTCGCTCGCGAGCGTGCCCACCGATCTCGCCGCCCCGCCGCCGACCAGCGACGGCCCGGACCGCGACGCGGCGCTCCTCACGCTCGACGCGACCGTGCGGCAGGTGCTGGCCGCGGCGCCGTCCGGCGCGACGGTGCTGCTGGTGGACGTCGGCAACCCCGGCGCGGGGGTGCCGTGGCTGGGCGTCGGAGCCGTCGAGGCCGGCACCGGTCTTGGCGTGCGCTACCTGTCCTCGCCCTCGACCCGGTGGGAGGGCGTCGCGCGGCTGCTCGACGTGCCGACGACCATCCTCGCGTCCCAGGGCCTGGGCAACCCTGCGGACTTCTCCGGCGCGACGCTGGCCGCGGCCGGTGCTCGCGCGGCGGACGTGACGACGGTGCTCGACGGGCTCGCCGACCTCACCACGCGCGACCACGCCCTGCGCGGCTTGTCCGGCTGGCTGACCGGGACGCCGATGGTGCTCGCGCTCCTGCTGCTCGGCGGCGCATGGCTGCTGGGGCCGTCGTTCGCGGGGCGGCGGGGGACCGCCACGACCTCGCGGGTCCTCGACGCGGTGCTGGGGCTCCTCACCGCGCTACCGATCGGCCTGTACCTGATGACCACGTGGGCGTGGTGGCGCGCACCCGATCCGGGCACGGCGATGTGGCTGGCGATGGCCGGGGCGACGCTCACGGTCGCCGGGATGAGCGCGTTGGCGGCGTACCGTCCGGTGTGGTCCGCCGCGGCCGTGGTCTCGGTGATCACCTTCGGGGTGCTCACCATGGACGCCCTGCTGGGCACCCCGCTGCACCGGGGCAGCCCGCTGGGGCCCTCGCCCACGCTCGGCGGCCGGTACTACGGGTTCGGCAACCCGACCTACTCGATCTACGTCGTCGCAGCGCTGGTCACCGCGGCGGTGGTCGGCTGGTGGCTTCGCGAGCACGGCCACCGGGTGGCCGGCATGGTCGCGGCGGGTGCGATCGGCATGGTCGCGCTCCTGGTCGACCTGCTGCCCGGGTTGGGGGCGGACGTCGGCGGCGGGCTGGTGCTGCTGCCGGCCGCCGCGATGGTGGTGCTCGCCGTCGGCGGGATCAGGGTCACCTGGACCCGCACCGGGCTGATCGCGGTGGTCGGCGTGCTGCTGGTGGCCGGGATCGGCGTCCTGGACTGGATGCGCCCGCCCGACCAGCGCAGCCACCTGGGCCGGTTCGTGCAGTCCGTGATCGACGGGACCGCGTGGGAGACGATCTCGCGCAAGGCCGGCTACGCGGCGGCGACCCTGACCACGGGGCCGGTCGCCTGGATCACCGTCGCGGTGGTGGTCGGCGCGGTCGTGATGGTGTGGTCGACCCGGCTGCGTCCGGCCTGGCTGACGCGGCTGGAGCAGCGGTGGCCGGTGGTGAGGCCGCTGATCATCGGGCTGCTGATCGCCGCGATCGGCGGGTCGCTGGTCAACGACTACGGCACCCGGATCGCCACGGTCCTGCTCGCCCTGGCGGTCCCGATGCTCGGCCGCATGGCCCTGCGCGCAGCTCGGTTCGCCGAGCACCCGGACCTCGCGCAGGCGGCCCCGGTTCCCGATCCTGGACAACCGGCCCCGGCGGCCGAGCCGGACAACTAGGCTCGGCCCCGCCCGCGCACGCCGGCCGGAGGGGAGGCGCCATGTCGCCCGCGCGCTACGCCTATCTGGGACCGGCGGGCACCTTCACCGAGGCGGCCCTGCGCCAGGTCGTGGGGCCGGACGAGGGTGAGTACCTGCCGCAGGTGGACGTGGTCGCCGCGATCGAGGCGGTGCGCTCGGGCGAGGCGGACTTCGCCGTCGTCGCGATCGAGAACTCGGTCGAGGGTGGGGTCACCGCGGTCCTCGACGGGTTGGCCGTCGGGGAGCCGCTGGTACTGCTGCGCGAGATGCTCGTGCCGGTCGCCTTCACCCTGGCCGCCCGGCCGGGCACCACGCTGGCCGACGTCCGCCGGATCTCGGCCCACCCGCACGCGTGGGCGCAGTGCCGCCACTGGCTCGCCGACCACCTGCCCGGCGTGGTGCACGTGCCGGCCACGTCCAACACCGCGCCTGCCGCACTGCTCGCCGGCACGCGCGAGGACCTCGGCTTCGACGCGGCCCTGGTGCCGCCGTCGGCGGTCGCCCACTACGGGCTGGCCACGGTGGCCGAGCACGTCTCGGACAACGAGCACGCCGTCACCCGGTTCGTGCTGGTCGGACGCCCCGGGGAGCTTCCGGCGCCGACCGGCGCGGACAAGACCACCCTCGTGGTCCACCTGCCCAGCAACCAGGCGGGCGCGCTGCTGGAGATGCTCGAGCAGTTCTCCACCCGGGGTGTGAACCTGTCGCGGATCGAGTCCCGGCCGATCGGGGACTCCCTGGGTCGGTACTCGTTCTCGATCGACGCCGAGGGGCACCTGGCCGACGAGCGGATGGCCGAGGCGTTGATGGGCCTGCACCGGGTGTGCCCGCACGTGCGGTTCCTCGGCAGCTACCCGCGGGTCGACGCGCCCTACGGTGACGTCCGGCCGGGCACGTCCGACGAGGACTTCCGCGACGCCCGCGCGTGGGTCCGTGCGCTGCGCGACGGCCGCCGCGTCTGACGGGTCAGGTCCGGCCCATCGGTGGATGGGTCGCGGGTGCGCGGAAGTTCCGTCGCACGATCCGTGACGGATCGTCCGCACGCCGGGGTCGTGGGCTCGACCGGGGATGGCGGGGCGAGCCGGTCTCAGCCCCAGGCGGACCGGACGACGGCGGCCGCGCCCTCGAGCATGGTCTGGGCGCCGATCGAGGCGAGCAGCAGACCCAGGAACCGGATGAGGATCGCGTGGCCGCGCCGGTCCAGCCGCGCGGTGACCACCTCGGCGCCGGCGAGCGCGGCGAGCACCGCCAGGGCCGCGATCAGCACGGCGAGCAGCACCTCGCTCACGCCCGCGACGGTGTGGTGCCGGGCCGCGAGGGTGATCGCGGTCGCGATCGCGCCGGGCCCGGCGATCAGCGGCATCGCCAGCGGCACCACCAGCGAGTCCTGCGCGTCGGTGGGCCCGGAGTCGGGCCCACCGTGGTGGCCCTGCAGCCGTGACGTGCTCCCACCGAGCATCTCGATGCCCATGAGGAGGATCACCAGCCCGCCCGCGGCGCGCAGCGCGTCCACCGAGATCCCGAGCACGTGCAGGAGCGGCGCGCCCGCCAGCACGGAGACGCCGAGGATCAGCGCGACCGCGGTCGCCACCGTGGCGGCCTCGCGCCAGCGCCGCCGCCTGCCCTCGCCCGTGGTGATCTCCGCGAAGACCGGGACGGCACCCAGCGGGTTGGTGATCGCCACCAGCGCCGCAACGGCCAGCGCGACCCCGCCGAGAGTCATCGCAGGCCTCCTCAGGACACCCGGACGGTCAGGGCCCGCGGCTCCACGCGGGCCTCCAGCTCGAACGCCGCACCGACGATGTCGCCGTCCACCTGCACCTGCTGGGGCTCCCGGGTGCGCACCCGCACGACCTTCGCGCGGGCGTGGTCGATGTGGCCGATCGAGGCCGGCAGCTCCGCGCGCACGCCGAACCGCTGGACCACCACCTCGCCGAACAGCTGCGTCCAGCCCAGCAGGCCGGCCCTCGTGTCGATCGCCCCGACGTCCAGCCAGCCGTCGTCCAGCACCGCGTCGGGCAGCAGGGTGATGCCGCCGGGCAGCTGCCCGCAGTTGCCGAACAGCAGGCTGCGCAGCCGCAGCTGGTACCAGCTGCCGTCGTCCAGCCGGGTCTCCAGACGCATCCGTCGCGAGTGCAGGTGGCGGACCCCGGCGAAGAAGTAGGCGATCCAGCCGACCCTGGCCTTGAGGTTCTCGTCGGCGTCGGCGACCATCGCGGCGTCGAACCCGATCCCGCCGATCACCAGGAACAGGTGCCGGTGGGACTCGTCCACGTCGCCGGAGGACCCGTCGCCGGTCGCCTCGGGGTCGAAGCCCGGCACGGGCGTGCCGGTCTGGTCGCGCAGCACCGTGACCCGGCCGACGTCGATGGTCCGGTCCAGCCCCTCGAGCGCGATCCGGAGCTGTGCGTCGAGGTCGCCCAACGGCAGGTCGAGGTTGCGGGCCAGCAGGTTCCCGGTGCCCTGCGGGAGCAGCGCCATCGCGACCGGCGTGCCGATCAGGCCCTCGGCCACGGCTCGGACGGTCCCGTCCCCGCCGACCGCGACCACCACCTCGGCGCCGTCGGCCACCGCCCGCCTGGTCTGGCCGACCCCCGGGTCCTCCGGGGTGGTCTCGTACCACAGCGGCTCGGGCAGGCCCCGCGTCTCGCAGGCCCGCACCGCGCGCGCCCGCAGCTCGCCCGCGCCGGGCTTGGCGGGGTTGGCCACGAACGCGACCTGCTGGCGCGCGCCGCCGGGCACGCCCCCGCCGCCGGGCTCCTGGGACGTGCGGTGCAGCAGGCTGTGCAGGCGTCGGCGGTTCTGCACCGCGATCGACACCGCGACGAGGGCGACGAGAACCGCGATCACGCTCACCCACCCCTGCCAGCTCATGGGGACAACCTAGGGCCCGCCACCCCCGGCGGCCCGGTGGCCGCCGGTAGGAGCCGTGGTCGATACGCTCGGGGGGTGATCGACCTCCAGCTGCTACGGCACACCCCCGACGTCGTCCGAGCCAGCCAGCGAGCCCGCGGGGCGGACGAGTCCGTCGTCGACACCGCGGTGGACCTGGACACCCGACGCCGGGCCGCCCAGACCGAGTTCGAGCGGCTGCGCGCCGAGCAGAAGCAGATCGGCAAGCAGGTCGCGGCCGCGTCCGGCGACCGGAAGACGGCCGTGCTGGCCCGCGCCAAGGAGCTCTCGGCGCAGGTCAGGGAGCGCGAGGCGGAGGCCGCGCGGCTCGGCGCCGAGCTCGACGACGTGCTCATGACGATCGGCAACGTCATCGTCGACGGCGTTCCGTCCGGCGGCGAGGACGACTACGTGGTGCTCAAGACGGTGGGCACCCCGCGCGACCTGGCCGCCGAGCTGGGCCGCGCGCCGCGCGACCACCTCGAGCTCGGCGAAGGCCTGGGCGCGATCGACACCGAGCGGGGCGCCAAGGTCTCCGGCGCGCGGTTCTACTACCTCACCGGCATCGGCGCGCGGCTCGAGCTGGCGATCCTCAACGCCGCGATGGACACCGCGCTCGCGCACGGGTTCACCCCGATGATCACGCCGACCTTGGTGAAGCCCGAGATCATGCGCGGCACCGGGTTCCTGGGCGCGCACTCCGACGAGGTCTACTACCTGCCCACCGACGACCTGTACCTGGTCGGCACGTCCGAGGTGGCGCTGGCCGGCTACCACGAGGGCGAGATCGTCGACCTTTCCGACGGGCCCCTGCGGTACGCGGGCTGGTCGGCCTGCTACCGGCGCGAGGCCGGGTCCTACGGCAAGGACACCCGCGGGATCATCCGGGTGCACCAGTTCCACAAGGTCGAGATGTTCGTCTACACCACGGTCGAGGACGCCGAGGCGGAGCACGACCGCCTGCTCGCCGCCGAGGAGGAGATGCTCGCCAGGCTCGGGCTGCCGTACCGCGTGATCGACACCGCCGCCGGCGACCTGGGGTCCAGCGCGGCGCGCAAGTTCGACTGCGAGGCCTGGCTGCCCAGCCAGCAGCGTTACCTCGAGCTGACCTCGACGTCGAACTGCACCACCTTCCAGGCACGGCGGCTCGGCGTGCGCGAGCGCACCGAGGGCGGCACCCGGACGGTGGCCACGCTCAACGGCACGATGGCCACCACGCGGTGGATCGTGGCGCTGCTGGAGAACCATCAGCAGGCCGACGGCTCGGTGCGGGTGCCGGAGGGGCTGCGGCCCTACCTGGGCGGCCTGGAGGTCCTGGAGCCGGCCGCGTCGTGAGTGCCCGGCCCATAGGTCGCGGCCCGTGGCTCGTCGCGCTGGACGTGGACGGCACGGTGCTGGACTACCGCGAGCGGCTCTCGCCGACGGTGGCAGGTGCGGTCGCGGCCACGCGTGACGCCGGGCACCACGTGGTTCTCGCGACCGGTCGGTCGGTGACCGCGACGCTCCCGGTGGCCCGCGCACTCGGCCTGACCGAGGGCTGGGCGGTGTGCTCGAACGGCTCGCTCACCATCCTGCTCGACCCGGGCGCGCCCGACGGGCTACGAGGTCGTCGAGATGGTCACGTTCGACCCGGGCCCGGCGTTGCGGCTGCTGCACCGCCACCTGCCCGACGCGCTGTTCGCGGTCGAGGAGATCGGGGTCGGATTCCGGATGAACAAGCCCTTCCCGCCCGGCGAGCTGCACGGCGAGCACACCATCGTCGGCGTGGAGGAGCTGGCCGCGGAGCACGTCACGCGCCTGGTGGTGCGCAGTCCCGAGCACACCCCCGCGCAGTTCCACTCCCTGGTCTCGCAGGTCGGCCTGGCGGACGTGACCTACGCGATCGGCTGGACCGCGTGGATGGACGTGGCGCCGGCGGGGGTCACCAAGGCGAGCGCCCTGGAGCCGCTGCGCGAACGTCTGGGCGTCGGTCGCCGGACCCTGGCGATCGGCGACGGGAACAACGACGTCGACATGCTGTCCTGGGCCTCCCGGGGCGTGGCGATGGGGCACGCCCCGGACGACGTGCGTGCCGCGGCCGACGAGGTCACCGGCACCGTCGAGGAGGACGGCGTGGCAGCCGTCCTGGCCTCGCTGCCGCCCATCGGTTGAGGGCGCCGAGCATCGCCGCAGGTCGGGGCTATGACAGCGCTTGCCTTCTCGGACCTCGCGCATGGCAGACTGGGGTGTCATGGCGGCCGGCATCGACGACGTGGCGCGAGCCGCCGGCGTGTCCACGGCGACCGTGAGCCGGGCGCTGCGCAACCTGCCGAACGTCAATGCCAGGACCCGCGAGCGGGTTCAGGCGGTGGCGGCAGAGCTCGGCTACGTCGCCTCGCCCTCGGCGGCGAGCCTGGCCTCGGGCCGCACCCGGGCGATCGGCCTGATCAGCCCGTGGGTCAACCGGTGGTTCTTCGCCAACATCATCGACGGCGCCGAGCGTGCCCTACGGGCCCACGGGTACGACGTGCTGCTGTACACCTTCGACATCGAGCGTGCCGGTACGAACCCGCGGATCGACCCGGACGTGCTGCGGCGCCGGGTGGACGGGATCCTCGTGGTCGGCCTTCCGCTGGCCCAGGACGAGCTCGAGGCGCTCCAGGCGCTCGGCTACCCGCTGGTGTGCATCGGCTGGGGCGGCTCCGAGGAGGCAACGGTCCGGCTGGACGACCGCGTGATCGGCCTCGAGGCGGTGCGCTACCTCATCCGGCTCGGCCACCGCGCCATCGGCCACATCACCGGCACGCCGGACGACGTGCACCCGTGGTCGCCGCCGGTGGACCGCGCGACCGGCTGGCGTGAGGCGCTCGTCGAGGCCGGCATCGAGCCGGACCCGACGCTGGTCGAGCGAGGGCACTTCGAGGTGGCCGGCGGCCGGACCTCGGTCAAGAGGCTGCTGGAGCGCCATCCGGACCTCACCGCGGTGTTCGCGGCGTCGGACGAGATGGCGATGGGCGTGATCCTCGGGCTGCGCGACCTTGGCCTGCGTGTTCCGCAGGACGTGTCGGTGATGGGTGTGGACGGGCACGAGCTGGGCGAGCTCGTCGGCCTGACCACCATGTCGCAGCCGGTCGACGAGCAGGGGTGGGCCGCCGCCGAGCTCGTGCTGGACATGATCAACGGCAAGACGCCGCCACGCCGGATCGTCTTCCCGGCCCGGCTGGTCGAGCGCAGCTCCACCGCCCCGCCCCGCGGGGAGCGCGCGACGCCCTAGGCTCGCCGGGTGCCCCGCTCCTCGCCCGCCGCCACGCGGGTGCCGCCGCACGTGATGTTCGTGGGTTCGGGGCTGAGCCTGTACCTGGGATCGGCGCTCGCCGTGCGGCTCTTCGAACAGGTCGCGGCGCCCGCGGTGGCCTGGTGGCGGATCGTGGTGGCCGCGGTCGTGCTGATCGCCTGGCGGCGTCCGTGGCGGCGACGGTGGACGGGTCGTGAGCTCGGCCTGGTGGCGGCGTTCGGTACGACGCTCGCCCTGATGAACGTCTTCTTCTACCTGGCGATCGACCACCTGCCGATGGGCACCGCGGTCGCGCTGGAGTTCGCCGGGCCGGTGGCGGTGGCGGCGGTCACCGGTGGGCGCCGTGAGCGGGCGGGCATCGCGCTCGCGGCCGTCGGGGTCGCGTTGCTGGCGGGCATGAGCCTCGCGCTGGGCGGGGCCGACGCCCGGGCCGGTCTGCTGGCCATCGCGGGGGCGGCGGCCTGCTGGGCCGGGTACATCGTGCTGGGGCGCCGGGTCGCGCACGCGGGGGACGGGATCACCCGCCTCGGGATCGCGATGGCCGCCGGCGGGCTCGTGCTCGCACCCGTGCTCGCGCCACGCGGAGCCGTCGTGCTGACGTCGCCGGGTCTGCTGGCCACGGTCGTGGGGATCGGGGTGCTGTCCTCGGTCGTGCCGTACGCGATCGAGCAGGTGGTGCTGCGCTCGGTGAGCGCCGCAACGTTCGCGGTCCTGCTCGCGACGCTGCCGGCGACGGCGGCGGTGGTGGGCGCGGTGGTGCTGGGGCAGGTGCCCCGGCTCGCCGAGATCGGGGGGCTCGCCGCGGTGTCCGCGGCGATCGGGCTCACGTCCCGGCGCCGGGCGCCCGAGGAGGCGCCGCCGGCCTAGACCCGGCCGGCGTCAGGGGACCAGCACGAGGTTGCCGAACACCTCGCCGGCCGCCAGCCGCCGGTGAGCGTCGGCGGCCTTTGCCAGGGGCACCCGGTCGTGGACCACCGGCCGGACGCGGCCGTCGGCGATCATCGGCCAGACGTGCTCGGCGACGGCGGCCACGATCCGAGCCTTCTGCGCGGGCGGGCGTGACCGCAGCGTCGTACCGAGCACGGTGAGCCGTCGGGCGAGCAGCAGCCCGAGGTCGAGCTCGGCGCGGCTGCCCTGCTGCAGCCCGATCACGGCGAGCCGTCCGCCGTCCGCGAGGGCGGCGAGGTTGGCGGCCAGGCTCCCCGCCCCGAGCACGTCGAGCACCACGTCCACGCCGTCCGGGGCGAGCCGGTGCACCTGCTCCAGCACGTCGTCCGTGCGATGGTCCACGGCGAGCTCGGCGCCGAGCTCCACGCACCGCGCCGCCCGCTCCGGGCCGCCGGCCGTCGTGACGACGCGCGCCCCCATCGCGACGGCGATCTGGATCGCGGTCGTGCCGATCCCGCCCGACCCGCCGTGCACCAGCAGCCACTCGCCGGCGGTCAGGCGGGCCGCCGCCAGGGTGCTCCACACGGTGCACGTCGCCTCGGGCAGGGCAGCGGCATCCTCCAGCGACACGCCCGGCGGCGCGGGCAGCACCTGGGCGTCGGCGGCCAGCGCCCGGGTCGCGTAGCCGCCGCCCTCGAGCAGGGCGACCACCCGGTCACCGACCTGCCATCGCGAGCCCGGGCCCACCTCGCGGACCAGGCCGGAAACCTCCAGGCCGGGCCACGACGGGGCGCCGGGTGGTGGTGGGTACCGGCCCGCCACCTGGAGCAGATCTGCGCGATTGACGCCCGCCGCCGCGACATCGATGACCACCTGGCGGGCGCCCGGGACGGGGTCGGTTTCCTGGTGGAGGGTGATGGAGCCGGTCTCAGGCATGTCAGGATTGGCGACGAGCATCCCGCGAGTCTTACAGGTGGGTGAAAATCGGGCGATCCCGCGCGTCCTGACCATTGCGTTGCTCGGACGGGCTAATGGTCGGCGCGGCGGCGACCGATGTGTGAACGACAGCGAGGTTGAGGCGACCCCGCTGTGTACGCCACCGGGTTCGGTGCTCGCGCCGAGCAGCTAGGAGACGCAATGTTCCGCAGGTTGGGCATCCGAGGCAAGATCCTCGCGGCCCTGTCGGTGCCCGTGCTCGTGCTCTTCCTGCTCGCCGGTTTCCTGTCCTGGCAGGCGGTGCAGGACGCGCGGTCGACCCGCGCGGTCAAGGGCGTGGTGAGCACCCTCGAGGTCGTTCGCGCGCTGTCCACCGCCCTGCAGGACGAGCGCTCCTACTCCGTCCGCCTCTTCGGTCCCACCGGGGCCAGCGTCATCGCCGGCCAGCTCGACAGCTCCCGCACCAAGGTCGACACGACGATCGCGCGCTTCGACACGGCGGTCGCCGGGCTGGACGTGGCCGTGCTCGACCCGAGCGTCGCGTCCGCCTTCGCGACCTACCGCTCGCAGCTCGGCATCCTGGACTCGGCACGCAGCCTGGTGGACGGCGGCCAGGTCGCGCTCACCACGGTGGACTCCTCGTACGCCAGCCTCCTGCGCGCGACCGCCGAGCTCCCCAAGAGCGTCGCCGACGGTGTCGACGACCGTGAGCTGGCCAAGATGCTCGCGACGAACGCCGACGTCGCCCTCCTGATCGAGGGCTACCGGCACGAGAGCGCCCTGGGCCGCGAGCTCCTGGCCGGTGACCGGGACCCCGGCATCGAGAGCTCGCTGTCGAGCCTCATCGCCGACAACGACGACCTGCGCCTCGGGCTCTCCGCGACCCTGTACGACTACAACCTCGCCAGCACGGTGACCGAGGTCGCCCTGCCGACCTCTCCCACCAGCTACGGCGCGATGCGCCAGTCCGTGGGCCAGATGACGGACGCCTCGCTCTCGAAGTGGCAGCCCGACGAGTGGGTCGCGGCGTCCTTCCAGGAGATCGGTCTCATCACCCCGGCCCAGGTCGAGCTCGACGAGCGCGCGACCGCGCGTGCGGACGTGGTGGCCGCTGCGGCCGAGCGTCAGGCGATCCTGACCATCGTGATCGCCGCCGCCGCGACGCTGCTCTCGGTGCTGGTCGCGCTGGCCATCGCACGTTCGATCGTGCGGCCGGTCCGCCGCCTGACCGCCGCCGCCGCCTCGGTGCGTGACCGGCTGCCCACCCTGGTGGAGCAGGCGGCGGTGCCCGGCCAGGCCCCGGACCTGTCGATCGCCGAGATCCCGGTCGTCAGTCGTGACGAGGTGGGCCGCCTGGCCTCCGCGTTCAACGACGTGAACTCCACCACGCTGCAGATCGCCCAGGAGCAGGCCGCCCTGCGTGGGTCGATCGCCGAGATGTTCGTCAACGTGGCGCGTCGCGACCAGGTCCTGCTCAACCGGCAGCTGACCTTCATCGACGCCCTCGAGCGGGCCGAGGAGGACCCGGCCACGCTCGCGGACCTGTTCCGGCTCGACCACCTCGCCACCCGGATGCGGCGGAACGCCGAGTCCCTCCTGGTGCTGGCGGGCATCGACACCGGGCGCAAGCTGCGCGAGACGCTGCTGCTGTCCGACGTGATCCGCACCGCGTCGTCGGAGATCGAGCACTACGAGCGCGTCCAGATCGACCTGCCGGTCGACCCGAGGATGCTCGGCCACACCGCCCTGCCTGCCGCGCACCTGCTCGCCGAGCTGCTGGAGAACGCGACGATGTTCTCCGAGCCGGGCTCCCCGGTGCACGTGGCCACGGGCCGGGACGAGAGCCACGTGCTCGTCACGATCCTCGACCGCGGCCTGGGCATGACCGCCGCCGAGCGGGCCGAGGCACAGACCAAGATCGAGTCGACGTCCGCGAGCGACGTGCTCGGCGCGCAGCGCCTGGGCCTGTTCGTGGTCGGTCGGATCGCGGCCCGGCTGGGCGCGAAGGTCCGCCTCGAGGCCGGACCGCACGACCAGGGCACGCAGGCCGTCGTGCGGCTGCCGCTGGCACTGTTCGTGGACGTCGCCGACGTCCCGATGCACCAGCCCGCCCTGCCGCGCACTGCCGCTCTGCCCGCCCCCGAGCGGCCGCTCGAGGAGGCTCCCGTCGCGGCGCGGGGAATCGTGGCGCCCGAGCCGGAGGTCGTCGAGCCGGTCGACCTGGCCGCGCTCACCGACGGCGCGACCGACCGCGGCCTGCCCCGGCGTCGCGCCGTGCGTGGCGCAGATGCCGACGCGGCGGCGCCGAGCGAGCGGCAGCGCTCCCAGACCATCCCCGACGCGCCGTCCGCCGACCGCCTCACCGGCGCGGCCATGGCGGGCGCCGACGACGGATGGACGCCGCTCGTGGTGGAGCGCGACGCGCCGCTGGCACGTCGTCGCACCGTGCGCGGTGCCCACGCCGCCGACACCGAGGCGCCCGCCGTGGAGGCCGGGCCCGCCGCAGCACCCGCGACGGCTCCCGCCGGTCTGCCGACCCGCCGTCCGGCCGCTCCGACGCCGCCGCCGGCCCCGCCGGCCCCGCGCGCCGACACCGAGGCGTCCGGCCAGCGTCCCGCGTCCCCTCAGGACCGTGCGTCGATGTTCTCCGGCTTCCGGTCGCGCCGTGCGGAGATGGTGGCCGCGAGCCTGCACGTCGACTCCCATGGCGACGACGAGGTGGACCTCTCGGCCGGGACGGAGCCGGAGCCCGAGCCCGAGCCAGGGCCCGAGATGCTCGTGCCCACCCTCGAGCCCGAGGAGGAGCTCGTCGTCCCCATGCTCGAGCCCGACGACGACTTCGAGGACGACGTCGTTCCGGTCGACGAGCGACCGCTGTGGTCCGAGGAGCCCGCCGAGGCCGCGGCCGAGGCGGAGGAGGAGGCCGGCTGGGCGCAGCTGCAGGCCGGGCAGACCCCCTGGACCGCCGCCGACGAGCCTGTCGCGGCAGACGAGGACTGGCCGCCGTCCGTGCCCTCCGAGCCGGCGCCTGCCGCCTCGGTGGTCCCGCCCGCTCCTGGCCCGGTGGCGCAGGTCCCACCTGCCTCGGCTCCGGTCCCGGTGACGCAGGTCCCGCCCGCTCCGGCTCCGGCCCCGGCCGCGGCCGCGCCCGAGGGTGCGGACGCGTGGGCGAACCCCGCGCCGGCGCCCGACTTCGCGACGCTGGTGCAGGGTGGATCCCAGCAGGCGGCTCAGGCCGCTGCCCCGGCCAAGCCGAAGCGTCGCGGACTGTTCCGGCGTCGGCCGAAGCCCGAGCCGCAGCTCCCGGTGGCTCCCATGGTCGCGGCGGCCCCGGCCGCCCCGCTGCCCGTCCCCGTGCCCACGCCGCCGGCCCCGGCGCCGGCCCCGGCTCCGGGGTCCCAGTCCTGGGCCCCGGCGGGTCCCGGCGTGTGGGCGCCGGCCGAGTCCGGCTCGTCGCAGGACGCCACGCAGGCCTTCTCCGACCTGGCCACGAGCGCCCCCGCACCTGCTCCGACCAGCGAGCCGGCGGCGGCTCCCGTCGCCGAGGCGGCCCCGGTCGTCCCGCCGCCGGCCGCGCCCGCCCCGCCGAGCTCGGTCTGGACGCCCCAGGCGGACGAGCCGGGCATCGGCGCTCCGTCGTGGCGGCTACCGGTGCCCGGTGAGCCGGACTGGCCCGGTGCCGGCGCGCGCCAGGACGCCACCCCGGCCGCCCCTGCTGCCCCGGCGCCGGAGCCCTCGGCCGACGGCGACGAGGCCGAGAGCGCCCGCCACGCCAAGCCGCTGGTGCCCTCGCAGCACGCCTACGCCACGTTCCAGCCCGCCGCCGACGACTCGAACGCCATGCTCGCGCAGCGCGCCGGCATCGCCCAGCAGGCTCTCGCCGAGCTGAGCCAGCTGTCGACGTACCGCCCGCAGGTCGGCCCGTCGTCGGCCCCCTTGACCCGCCGCAGCCCCACCCAGATCCCGGAGGCGAAGGCTCTGTCGAGCCGTCGCGCCGCGGGTACGCCGCGGGATGCGAACCAGGTGCGCTCGCTCCTGGCCAGCTTCCAGTCAGGTACGAGCCGTGGCCGGGAGGCCGCCGACTCGGACACCGCTTCCACTGAAGTCACTCAAAGGGGGCTGTGATGGAGCCCCACCACCGAGGAGGAAACGTGACCACGCTGAGCGCCGAGGCCGCGAACTACGCCTGGCTCCTGGACAACTTCGTCCGCACGGTGCCGGGTGCCCGGCACACGCTGGCCGTCTCCGCCGACGGTCTGCTGATGGCGATGTCCGCCAACCTGGACCGGACCAGCGGCGACCAGCTCGCTGCGATCGTGGCGGGGCTGTCCAGCCTCACCCGGGGTGCGGCCCGACAGCTCGAGGCGGGTGAGGTTCGGCAGGCGATCGTCGAGATGGAGGACATGTTCGTCTTCCTGATGAGCGTCTCGGACGGCTCGGTGCTGTCCGTGGTCGCCGAGTCCACCTGTGACGTCGGGCTGGTCGGCTACGAGATGGCCATGCTCGTGTCGCGGACCGAGTCGGTCCTCACCCCGCAGCTCGTCTCCGAGATGCGCAACGCGCTTCCCGTCCATGGCGCGGTGCGGTCGACGGTTGGGTGAACGACCCGATGACAGAGAACTCCTCCACCGGCCGTCACGCCGACGCCGACACCGAGTACGAGGCGAGGACCGTTCGCCCGTACGCGGTGACCGGCGGTCGGGTCCGTGCGGCAGGTAACGACCTGCCGCTGGAGGCGCTCGTCGAGATGCTGCCGGCCGCCGCGGAAGCACGCGGCCTGCCCCCCGAGAAGCGCGCCATCCTCCAGCACGCGGGTCACACGTTCGTCAGCGTCGCCGAGCTCTCGGCGCTGCTGCGGCTCCCGCTCGGTGTCGTCCGCGTGCTCGTCACCGACCTGTCCGAAGACGGGTACCTGCGGATTCATTCCTCGACCCCGGTCAGTGTCCACACCGGCCAGTCCCCCGCCCTGTCCCTGAGCGTGCTGGAGAGTGTTCTCAATGGCATTGCAGCCCTCTGAAGCCACGAGCGGTCCCGCGCTCGCTGAGCGGGTCGCGCCCACCGTCGTCAAGATCGTCGTCGCCGGCGGGTTCGCCGTCGGCAAGACGACCTTCATCGGCTCGATCTCCGACATCGAGCCGCTCAACACCGAAGCGGCCATGACCGAGCACTCGGTCGGCGTGGACGACGCGGGCGGGGTCACCGACCGCAAGACCACGACCACCGTGGCCATGGACTTCGGCCGGATCGCCCTGCCGGGCGACCTCTGGCTCTACCTGTTCGGCACCCCGGGGCAGGACCGGTTCCTGTTCATGTGGGACGACCTGGTGCAGGGCGCCATCGGCGCCGTGGTGCTGGTCGACACCGAGCGGCTGGACCAGTGCTTCCCGGCAGTGGACTACTTCGAGAGCCGGGGGATCCCGTTCGTCGTCGCGGTGAACTGCTTCGACGGCGTGGCGCGTCACCGACTCGAGGACGTCCGCGAGGCGCTCGCCGTGCCGGAGCACACACCGCTGATGTACACCGACGCGCGGTCGCGCGAGGCCACCAAGCAGGCTCTGATCACCGTCGTCAAGGTCGCGATGGAGCGGCTGCGCGGCTGAGCTCGTCCCGACACGTGGACCGGCTGTACCTCGGTCCGACGGTCGGGACCGGTCCGGGGTCGACCTCGTGGTCGCGTGCGCGACGCGGCCTGCCGGGAGGTCCGCACCGGTCCGGGGCCGACCCGGTCCGTGACCGGTCGTCCGCGGTGTCACGCCCTCGGTCCCCAGGGCCGGGGGCGTCGCCGAGCGCGGGGCGAGGTCTGGCTAGGCTTCGACCTCGGGACTGGCCTGAGGACGGACCGCATGCTCATCTACGCCGACGGGGGGGCGCTCTCCCGCGCTCTGACGCCCGGCGCGGAGAGCATCGCCTGGATGCGTTTCGCCGACGAGGCCGGTGAGCGGCTGGTGACCTCGCCGCTCGGCCTGACCGAGCTGCGCCGGATCGCCGACCCGCTCGGGCGCCGGCCGCGTGAGCTCGCTCGTGAGATCGCCGAGCGGATCACCGTGCTCAGGTTCAGCGACCAGGCGCTGCGCGCCGCGGCGATGGCGACGTCTGCCGTGGCCCCGTTCACCGCGATCCACGTGGGGATCGCGGCGTCCCACCCGGATGTGGACACGGTCGCGACCTACGACCTGCTGCTGGCGCGGATGGCGGTCATCCATGGCCTGGAGGTGGTGGCGCCGGGGCGTGCGCCCGGTTGGTGGGAGGGCTGAAGCCGAGGCGGCGGCACTCTGCGACGTGTCGCGGTGGGGCTCAGTGGACGCGACGCTGCTCGGCGATCCGCACCGCGCGCCCGACGAACAGCGCCACGACCGGCGAGAAGACGAGCCAGGCCGCGAGGGCCATCACGATCCACGTCATCGGGGCCTCCCGCTCGGCGCTGGGCGATGTGATGCCGCGCTCATCGTGGCATCAGGTATCCGTCTGAGGGGTGCCACGCACGGACGACACGCCGTGAGCGCTCACATCGGCGCCGGACCGCTGGACGGCGCCAGGGACGTAGGTCCCCACCGAAGGTGGTGCTCTCGCGTCCCGGCGCCTTGGTCCCGCGCCGCGCCCCCACCTGGCGCGGCGCTGGCACAATGGCCGCTGCCCCGTGAGGGGCCTGGAGGGCTGGCTGAGCGGCCTAAGGCGACGGTCTTGAAAACCGTTGGTGCGCCAACACGCACCCGGGGGTTCGAATCCCCCGCCCTCCGCCGAGGGGTGCTTACCGGCTCGTGGTGCGCCGGGTGGCGGCGACCGGCCCCGGCGGGGCCCCACCCCCTAGGCTGACCCGGGTGTCGTCCTCCGAGTCGTCGACGCCCACCGACCGCGCCGTTGCCGCCATGACGCGGCGCAGGCGGCTCGTGGTCGCGATCGTGGTGCGTACCGTCCTGTGGGCCGCGCTCGCCGGGGTGGTCTGGTACGTCGTCCGGGTGCTGCGCAACGTGGACTGGTCGGCGGTCGGCCACGCGCTGGGGCAGCTGAGCTGGTGGCAGGGGCTGGGGCTGCTCGGGCTCGTCGCGGTGCGCCAGCTGTTCTCGTCCACGCCGCTCGCGCTGTTCACCCGCGGGCTGGGGATCCGCCGGGCGGTCGCCAACGACCTGGTCGGCGTCCTGGTGGCGACCGTGACACCGGCGCCCGCGGACATCGTGGCCCGGGGTGTCCTGTTCCGGGCCTGGGGGATCGACGTCCCCAGGGGCCTCGCCGGCCTGGTACTCAACTCGGTGCTGTTCTACGCGGTGCGGCTGTCCATGCCGCTGGCCGGGGCGATCCTCATGCTCTGGACCGTCGGTGACGAGACGGCCGTCGGGTGGACCGCGGTGTTCTCGACGCTCGCGGCCGTGGCCATCGTCGTCGCCCTGGTGGTGGTGTTCCGCGGGTCGTCGTCCGCGGGTGCCCTGGGACGGTTCCTGGGCCGGGTGGCCCGCCGGATCCGGCCGGCGTTCCCCGGCCCGGACGAGCTGGAGGCGAAGCTCGTCGAGTTCCACGCCAACGTGTCCGACCGGTGGGAGCGCTACTGGGGCTGGGCCTCGGGCTCGCTGGTGATGATGGTGGGCGTCGAGGCGCTCATCCTCGTCGCGGCTCTGCGGTTCCTGGGCGTCCCGCCCTCGGAGGCGCCGCTGCTGGTGATCGTGGCCTCGTTCCTGTCGATGTACCTGCTGATGGCCACACCCTTCCTCGGGCTCGGCGTGCTGGACGCGGCGGTGGTCGCGCTGATCGCGTCCCGCAGCACCGCGGACCCCGCGGCCCTGGTGGCCGGGATGATCGTGTGGCGGGTGTGCATCCAGCTGATACCCCTGATCGCCGGGCTGATGCCGCTGGTCGAGCTGCGCCGGCTGCGCGGTGCGGGCTCGGACGCGGACGCGGGGCCGGCGGGGGCCGCCGCCGGGGCCTGAGCCCCGCGGACGCCACTGCGGCACGCGGGCCGCCCCGAGCGTGGGTCGTGAATGCGTCGTCCAGCGGGCGGACGGTCCCGGCCCGGTCCTGGCCCGCTCGGGCGGTGACCGGCGAGGATGGGCCCATGTCCTCCGAGTCGACCGAGTCGACCGAGCCGACCGCAGCCGCCGGCGCGCCGGCCGGCGGCACCCCCGCGCCGGCCGGCGGTCCGCCGACCCACCACGAGGACGCCCTCGAGCCGGTCGAGCTGATCCGGATGTCGGGGACCGTGCTGCGGATGGGCAAGGCGATGCTCTCCACCGGCCACGGCTCGTACCGGGTCAAGGCGGCTATGGCCCAGGTCGCGACGTCCATCGGGATCGACCGGCACGAGGCGCACGTGACCCTGACCGAGATCACCGCGACCTCGCACCGCGGGCCGATCTTCCGCACCGAGGTCGCCGAGGTCCGGACCATCGGCGTCAACGCCGATCGGCTCCAGGCGCTGTCGGACCTCGCCAACGGGATGACGCCGGACACGTCGGTGGACGACGTCAACCGCGCGCTCGACCGGATCGAGTCGAGGTCGCCGCTGTACGCCCCGGTGATCAACGCCGCCTCGGCCGGGGTGGCCTGTGGTGCCTTCGCCTTCCTCAACAACGGCGGCTGGGTCGAGGTGGCGGGCGCCACGCTCGGCGCGGGGCTCGGCCAGTACTCGCGGCGCTGGCTGCTGCACCGGAAGGTCAACCAGTTCGGTGCGACGGTGGTGGCCGCGGCGCTGGCGTGCCTGGCCTACCTGGGTTTCGTGCTCGCGCTGGACGCGGTGGTGGTCGGGGCGGCGAGTCGGCACGAGGCGGGATTCATCTCCTCGGTGCTGTTCCTGGTGCCCGGATTCCCGTTGGTCACCGGTGCGCTGGACCTCGCGAGGGCCGACTTCTCCGCCGGGGTCGCGCGGCTCACGTACGCGCTGACGATCCTGACCTCGGCCGCGCTGGCGGTCTGGGCGGTGACCCTGGCGACCGGGCTGGAGGCCGACCCGATCCCGCGGCCCGACCTCGACTGGTGGGTGATGACGGGGCTGCGGGTGGCGGCCAGCTTCCTGGGCGTGCTCGGGTTCGCGCTGATGTTCAACTCACCGGTACGTATGGCGGTGTGGGCCGCGTCCATCGGGATGGTCGCCAATGTGCTCCGGCTGTCCCTGGCAGACGGCGGTCTGGCGATCCAGGCCGCGACGATGGCGGCGACCGTGGTGGTCTCGCTGCTGGTCGCCGTGGTAGGTCCGCGCACCGGGATCCCACGGACGGCCCTGTCGGTGCCGGCCGTGGTGATCATGGTTCCCGGGGTGGCCGCGTACCGTGCCGTCGCGTCGTTCAACAACGGTCAGCTCGACGTGGCGCTCGCGGCCGGGAGCCAGGCGGCGTTCGTCGTGATCTGCATCGCGATGGGGCTGGCCGCCGGCCGGATCCTCACCGACCGGAGCTGGGGCTTCGAGCGGTAGCGACGATCGCGGACGCCGTCCGATCGAGGCAGCCACACGCCGCGCTCGCGCCTCCTGCCCGCGCTTTGCTCAGCGCTCGCGCCGACCGGTACCCTGACGGCCAGCCCGGAGCGATCCGGTCCCTTGGAGACGTCGCATAGTCAGGTCTAGTGCGCGGCCCTGCTAAGGCCGTGAGGGGGGCAACCTCCTCCGTGGGTTCAAATCCCACCGTCTCCGCTCCGAGTGCCCGGTCCCCCGGTGGGGCCGGGCATCGCCGTTCTGCGGGCATCGCCGTTCTGCGGGCATCGCCGTTCTGCGGGCATCGTCGTTCTGCGGGCATCGTCGTTCTGCGGGTGTCGCCGGATCACGGGCGCCGTCAGCGCCTCGTCGGGGGCGGGGGTGGCGGGACGGGCCGCGTGCCCGGCGGTTGGCCCAGCGGCGCGGGGCCGCCGGCCTGCTGACCGGCGATCAGGCGGTTCAGGGCGCGCTCGGCCTCGTCGGCTGCGCGGGACGCCTGGGCCTCGGCGCGGCGGTAGGCGGCGGTGGTCGCCTCGTCGCGCAGCACGGCCCGGACGGTCTCCGCCCCCAGCCGGGCGAGCAGCACCGCGGCGCGGGCCGCGGCGGCGAGCGCCGGCACGTCGGCGTCCGGCCGGACCCACAGGTGTGCGCTCACCGCAGCACCGTCGGCGACCAGGGTGCACAGGTCGGGCCGGGTCGCGGCCACCTCGGTCATGGCGAGCGCGACCCGGGCAGCCACATCCGCGTCGGGCGGTGGCGGGCTGGGGGCCGACGCCCGGACCTGCAGCGCGCCGGCGTCGGGCACCGCGCTCGCGGTGACGCCGTCGAACACCGCGGTCAGAGCGTCGTCGACCACGTGGAACTCGACGGGGCCGAACCGGACGCCCGCAAGGGTGCGTAGGGACTCGGGCAGGGGTGTCACCATGACGCCAGCTCCTCCAGGCTCCGGACGTTCGGGGTGAATCGGGCGGGCGCGTGGCCGAACGGCGGCTCGACGGGCGGCGGTCCCAGGCTCCGACCGGACTGGGCCCAGACCTTGCTGCACGAGCGGTGGCGGGCGTGCAGCTCCTCGTACTCGGTGTGCAGGTTCTGCAGCGCTCGACGACGGTCCTTGGTGCGTTGCTCGTACTCGGCCTGGAAGTAGCGCACCCGGTTCTCCAGGAAGCGCACGCGGGCGTGCAGGGCGCCAAGGTGTGCTGCGTCGGCCGGGCTGGGGGAGAGGGCGAGGTCCGTGATCGCGCTGGCGAGCAGTGAGACCGTGCCCGCCGCAAGCGCCGCACCGGGTGTGACGGCGACAAGCAGCGGCGCGACGCCGGATGCCACGGATGTGGCGGTGCCCGCCGCGTACAGCTCGGTGGTCAGCCCGTAGGAGCCCGCCAGGGCGAGGAACTCGTCGAGCACGGGGCGGGCGGACGCGTCGGTGTCGACGATCCGCTGACCCCAGACGCGAGCCTCATCGTCCAGCCGGGCGACCGTCTGCGCGACCTGGGCCGCGCGGGAGTTGAACCGCCGCAGGTCCTCCGGATAGCTGCCGCACCCGCCGCGTCGCTCGGACTCGTGGTCCGGGCGCACGTGCCCGAGACCGGACGGGGCCTCGCCGTCCCAGGTAGGCGCGTCCTGCCGGCCCTCCGGAGGCGCTGTGGCCAGCAGCGCGTCGAGTGGGCCGAGGTCCAGGGCGGTGGCCGGGCAGGACCAGCCTTCGAGCAGACCCATGGCCGCGACGTCGGCGTTGAAGGCCTGGACGTCGGCGCGCAGGGCCTCGACCTGGGGGACCAGCCGGTTCTCGAGCCAGGCGCGGTACCGCTCGAGACGGTCGACGGCGGCGGCGTAACGCTGGGACTCCAAGCGGGCCAGGTATGCGGCCTCGCCCGTGTAGGCGCTCTCCTCGGCGCTGTCGGCCTGGCGCTGGGTGCTGTAGTTCGACGCGAAGGTGGCAGCCGCGCCGAGGGCGGCCGGGCCCTTCGTGACGCCCAGCCCCACCGGGCGGTGCAGGCCGCGCGCCCAGCGCGCGGCGTCGGGGAGCCCGCCGGCGCCGGAGGTCAGCGTCCCGGCCAGCCCGGTGCCGTAGCTCGTAGCCGCGAAGGCTCGGCTCGGCGGGGTCTGCCCGGGGTCGAAGCCCGGCGACGGCAACGGGCCGGCGCGGGTCCGGGCGATCAACCCGATCGTCCCTTGGTGCTGCCCGGCGAGCTGGGCGAGCGGCGCGTACCGCGCGACCAGGGCCGCACGGCGGGCGGTGAGCTCGTGGCACCGCTCGGTGTCCAGCGACGTGGCCTCGCGGGTGGGCGCCCAGCCGGCCGCGGCCGCGGCAGCCACCAGGGCCGCGGCCGCCACGGAGCCGCCGCCCACCACCCATGCGACGTTCGCGGCGCTCGACGGGGTGTCCAGGGTGGTGCCGCCCTGCACGTCGAAGCCGGGCTCGGTGGCGGTCGGCTGGTCCGTCGGGGTCTGCTGGGCGAGGTAGGCCTCGTACTCGGCATCGCTGAGGCAGGCGAGCAGGTAGGCCAGGGCCGTCTTGCCGCCGCTGCCGGGGATCGGCTCACCGGTGGGGGTCTCACGCCACTCGGTGATCGCGTGGGAGTAGTCCTCCTCCCGGCAGATCCCTTCCTGGGTGTAGTTGAGGCTGCCGTGCGCCGGCAGGGTGGTCTGGACGCAGCCGTTGGCGGACATCCGGACCCAGTGGAAGCCCGGGGGACAGACCTCGTCGCCGTAGACGTCGGCGCGCGTAGGCGGCACGGCGACCGCGGCTCCGGCCTGGACGATCGCGGTGCCGACCCAGGCGGTGCCGGCGAGCGCGACGGCGAGGAGGGTGAGCGCGGCGCCTCGGGACGGACCGGGGGTCGCGCGTTGCGGACCGGCGGTGCCGCGTGGCGGAGCCGGGGTCGCGCGTGGCGGACCGGGGGTCGGACCGGGCGGCCGCGCGGGGGCGCGTCCGGCGCGCCGTGCTCGCCTGCGGGGCTCGTCGAGGAGCGTCAGCACGACCAGCGAGGCCGCCGCGCCGGCCAGCAGGATCCGGCTGGTAGTGCCCTCGAGCGGCGTCTGCTGGGAGGGCGTAAGGCCGATGATCGCGCCGATGTCGGCCAGCGAGCCGTGCACCAGCCAGAACGTCAGGACCACCGGGAGCGTCCCGGCGGCGACGGCGCGGAGCCAGCGGGGCAGGACTCGGTTGCGTACCCGTGCGATCGGCGCGAGCACCGGGGCGCCGCGCCGGCCCGCCCAGGCCAGCGTCGCGGCCGCGACGGCGGGCACCGCTGCGGTGAGCAGCGCCGTCGGGACGGTCGCGGCGCCGCGCCAGCGCAGCACGAGGCCCGCGGCGAGTGGCACGACCGCGAGCAGCATGCGGAGCCATGGACGGCGGGTCAGCCCGAGGCGCGAGCCGAGCCTGCCGAGCGCCGGTGCGGCGAGCAGCCCGAGCAGGGCCGCTCCCGCGATGCCGAGCGCGACCCGCACGTCGCCGTGCAGCTGCCAGTCGACCACCGCCAGGACGCCGCCGAGCAGGACGACGTGGATCGAGCCGAGCACACGTCGGACACCCCGAGGGCGGCCGGGCCGGCGGACCCGGTCACGGGTCGGGCGCGGCGCTGCGTCGGCGCGGCGCATGCCTCCACGCTGTCGCGGGGCCCTCCATCGGTCCAGGGCCCAAGGTCATGAACGCGCGCGACGGGCGGGGCCCCTGGCGGCTGCGCAAGGATGGTGCGATGACCGCACACCCCGAGCCCGGCCCCGGCGAGGTCCTGGTCCGCGAGACCCCGGCGGGTCCGTACACCCAGGAGGTGCGCGTGGGCGCGCACACGTGGGTCTCCGACGAGCCGCCGTCGGCCGGGGGCGACGACGCGGGCCCGGCGCCCTACGACCTGCTCGGCGCCGCGCTGGGCGCGTGCATCTCGATGACCCTGCGCATGTACGCCGATCGCAAGGGTTGGCCGGTGGAGTCGATCTCGGTGCTCGTCGGGCGGGAGAAGGTCAAGGTGGCGTCGGACGGGGGTGCGCCGACCATGCGCGACCGGTTCGCGTGCACACTCACCCTGACCGGCGATCTGTCCGACGGCCAGCGCGCGCGGATGCTCGAGATCGCCGATCGGTGCCCGGTGCACCGCACGCTGGAGCACGGAGCGCTGTTCGACACGCGGCTCGCGGAGTAGGCGCAGAACCACGGGCCGGCGAGCCCGACGGTCGGCCGGCTGCACGGCGAGCCCGACGGTCGGCCGGCTGCACCGCGAGCCCGCCGGCCGCTCGACCATCCCCCGGACCTGCGAGCCCGCCTGCCCGTCAGAACGGTGGCGGTCCGTCGCCGTGGCGCCCGACGTCCAGGTATGCGGCGTCCACCCCGGGCCTGATCCGGTAGCGACGCCCCAGTGGGGTCACCCACTCGAACACACCTGGGTCGAGCTGGGTCAGCGTGTACCCGCCGTCGGTCTTGACCTGGTGGTCCCGACGGCACAGCGGGCCGAGGTTGCCGTGGGCGGTCGGTCCGTCGTCTCGTCCGAACTCGACGGTGTGGTCGAGGTCGCATGAGGTCGCGGGCGCGGAGCAGCCCGGCCGGACGCATCGGCGGTCGCGCGCCCGCACGTGTTCGGCGAGCGCGCCCGGCGGACGGTAACGGGTCCGGCCGACGTCGAGCACCGACCCGGACAGCGGATCGGTGACCAGGCGCCGCCAGGTGCTGTCCGAGCCGCCGGCCAGCTCGCGCGCGGCCTCGGCGGTGATCGGGCCGTAGCCGGCCAGCTCGGCCGGCTGATCGGAAGCGCCGCGCAGCACGTCCAGCGGCACGAGGACGTTGATCTGCGCGCGGACCCCGGGCCGCCACTGCTGAGGCGGCACCGCGCCGTCCTGGCCGTCAGGCACCGCCTCGCCGTGGCAGGTGGGCGTCCCTGCGCCCCGGCCGGTGGCCACCGCTTCGCCCTGGCCGGTATGCCTCACGCTGTCCGCATCGCCCGCCGGCGCCTGCCGGGCAACGTTCCCAGTGGCGAGGTCGACGAGCAGGTCCGCTCGCAGCTGGTCGAGGGTCCGGGGATCCCCGGCGGCGCGGCCGGAACGGGCCAGCCGTTCCAGCACGGCGTCCATCCGCGCCGCGCGGTCCGCAGGGAGCACCGCCCACACGCCTGCCATGCCGTCGGCCAGGAAGCGCGGCCGGTCGACCCGGCGCGTTCGGGTCGCGCACTCGCGCCGGCTGCGCGCGCCCGCCGGGTCGGCGGCGATGATCGCCCTCGCGACGTCCCGGCTCAGCTCGGTCGGCGTGCGCCGCCCGGCCTCGGGAAGCACGGCGTCCTGCACGTCGAGGGCCAGGAGGGTGGGCGCGTCGCCGAGCGCCTCGACGAGCACCCGGGCCTTCGCGGGGTCGATGTCGCCGCGGGCGAGCGCGTCGCCGGTGGGCGTGAGGGCGCCCTCGAACGCCCGCCCGTCCCGCACGAGGTGCCGCGCCGCCCTCCGCGAGCAGCCGAGCGCGAGCGCCAGCTCCTCACCCGTCACGTCGCGCACCGAGACGCGCCCGGCCGTCGCCGGCCACTGCGGGTTCATCGCCTCGCGGTCGGCGAGCGCGGCCGCGGCGCGGGCCGCGTTGGCCGTCGCCCACGCGGCGACCTTGCGGAACCCGACCACGGCTTCGAGAAGCGCCTCGTCGGACGAAACCTCCGCGTCGCCCGCGGCGAGCGCGAACGCGAGCCACGGCCCGGCCTCCGCACAGGCGAGCTCGGCGGGGTCCCACGGCACGGGAGCCTCCGGCAGCTCGTACCAGCTGTCGCCGAGGTGGTCGGACGGGATCGCCTGCGGCGCGGAGCGTTCGGGCGCCGCGACATCGCCGGCCGCCCGCGCGGGGTCCGCGCGACCCGGGACACGGGTCTCACCATCAGTCGAACGCACGTTCGAAGCCTATCGGGCGGCACCGACACTCCCCTCGTGGGTCGGTGGCCGAGCGCCAGGGAAGCGATTGGGCCGAGGGTGCCCTGCCCTGTATCCTCATGTGCGGCCTCGCGGCCATGCGCCCGTAGCTCAACGGATAGAGCATCTGACTACGGATCAGAAGGTTGGGGGTTCGAATCCCTTCGGGCGCGCTGTTGAGACAGCGACGTCGAGGCCCCTGACCTGCGGAGACGCGGGTCGGGGGCCTTTGTCGTGGGGGCTCGGAGGGCCTCCGCGCCCGGCCGATGGGCTCAAGAATGGGCTGAAGCGCCGGAGGGGCCCCGGGTCGGACCGGGACACTGGTGGTGTGGACCGGTCGTCTTCAGTCGTGAGCCGCCTCCTTCGGCTGCCCCTGGGTGACCACCCAGACGGCTGCCGGCGGCCTAAGGCGGGCATGGAGCCCACGACTCTTGCCCCCGAGCAGCCGCCCCTGCTGTTGACCCTCGGCGAGGTCGCCGGCCATCTGCGGTGCACCCGCAGAACAGTCGAGCGTCAGGTTGCCGCTCGGCACCTGAGGGTGGTCAAGGTCGGGCGGGCCGTCCGTGTCGAGCGGGTCGAGCTGGACCGCTACCTCGCGGCGCTGCGAGCTGGTGGCGATGGCGGGTAGGCGCCCGCTCGCGGCGGCGGAGACCACGTCGTCGAAGTACCGGGGCAGCGACGGGCGTTGGCATGGCCGCGTCACGATGGGCCTGCGCCTGGACGGGAAACCGGACCGCAGACATGTGACCCGGGCGACCAAGGCCGAGCTCGACCGCGCGGTGCGAGAGCTCGAGCGATCGCGGGACACCGGTCAGTACGCGTGGACCGGGGCGGACCCCACCCTCAAGCAGTGGCTCGATCACTGGCTTGACGCGATCCTTCCTGCCACGGTGCGGTGGAAGACGTTGTCGACCTACCGCAGCCAGATGCGACGCCACGTCATCCCCGCACTCGGGGCGATGCGCCTGAGCCAGGTTCGCGCGGAAACCCTCGAAGAGCACTACCGGCGCCTGCTGGACTCGGGGTGTTCTCCGCACGTGGTGCACGCGGTGCACCGAGTCCTGAGGTCGGCGCTCAACGAGGCCGTGACCCGCCACAGGCTGGTCGCCAACCCGGCCCACGTCGCGCGGCCACCGCGAGTCCCGGTCGTGGAGGTCGAGCCCCTGACGCGCCGAAGAATGCCATCGCATCCTGGCCGCCGCCGAGGGCAAGCGAAACGCGGCCAGGTGGTCCGTCGCCCTCGCGCTGGGCCTGCGGCAGGGGGAGGCGTTGGGCGCCGCGTGGTCCGACGTCGACCTCGAGACAGGCACCCTGCGGATCCGTCGGGCGGTGCAGCGCCGCACCTGGGAGCACGGGTGTGCTCCGCACGGAGGCGACCCGGCGTTTCCTCGCGTCAGAGGTGGTGCTTGCGTTCAGGACGCCTTGTCGAGGGTGACGGTGTAGCCCAGGACCTGGAGTTGGTGGACGGCGCGGGTGCGGGCACGTTCGGGGTTGAGCCTGGTGAAGTGCTCGGCACCGAGGTCGTCGTAGAACGCGCCGGTAGTGCCCATGTTCCAGACCGCGATCAAGATCGCGTGCTGGACCGTGACGTTGGCCTTCTGCGGTCCGCGCCGGGTGGCGATGCGCCGGTACTTCGCGTTGAGGTAGGTGCCCGGGTGCTGGCCGATCGACATCGCCGCTGCGATCCCGAGGGCGCCTTTCAAGTAGGGGTTGCCGGGCCGGGTCTTGGTCGACTTCACCCTGCCGGCGGACTCGTTGGCTTCCGGGGGTTGCGCCGCCCCACGACGCCAGATGCCCGGCGGTCGGGAACCGGGCCATGTCTCCACCGGTCTCGGCGACGATGACGTCGGCGACCGCGAGCTGACGCCGGGGACCGAGCAGATCAGGTCGCGGGCGCGACGAAACGGCTCGATCACCGCCTCGATCCGCTCGGTAAGCTCCTCATCGCCGCGTGTGCTCGTCGATCAACCGCAGATGCAGCCGGGCCAAGAACGCGTGGTGCTCGCTGAACCGCCCAGCCACGCCTCGGTCAGCTCGGGGATCTTGGCCCGAAGCCGGGCCTGGGCGAGGTCGGCCAGCGCATCGGGGTCCCGCACCCCGGCGATCAATGCCCCGCAGCATCGCCCGCCCCGAGGCCCGCAGATGTCGGTGGCGACCGATGGTGAGTTTCACTCCCGGCGTCCTCGAGCAACTTCTCCAGCCGCTGGGCCATTCCCGGGCCCGCTCACGAGTGATCGCGGTCCGGGTCCGCGTTAGGTCCCGCAGCTGGCGGATCGGCGCCGGCGGCACGAACGAAGCACGCACCAGCCCATGCGCGCCAAGCTGGGCCAGCCACGTCGCGTCCGCCACGTCGGTCTTGCGACCGGGCAGGTTCTTCACGTGCCGGGCGTTGACCAGCATCACCTGCACCCCAGGCACGTCCTCCAGCAGGTAGTAGAACGGCTTCCAGTAGTCCCCGGTCGCCTCCATCACCACACACGTGACCCCCTCGGCGACCAGGTGCTCACGCAGGTCCAAGATCGAGGCGGTCATCGCACCCCAGGTCGTGACCGTCTCCATCGTCTTGCGCCGCCCCGCACCGGCGACCCGGACGCACACCTTGGCATCCGACTTCGCGATGTCCATCCCCGCACACCGAGCGTGCACAACCTCCATCACGACCTCCCCATCATCATTGACCAGGGCGTTCGTCGCGGGGAGGGCAGGGAGAAGGACGAAGTCTGACGCACGGGCTCGAAGCACCAATCCACGGTTCCCGTGGAGCCCTCCACCACCATGCTGACCTACAGGCTCATCGGCACCACAGAGGCATCGGGGTCGACCCCGACGAACCCCACCACGATCAACCCCGACCACCACCAGCCACAAGGCGAACGCGGCGCCGAATCTTCGCCCACCATGGTGGACGTCGAAGACGACGCCGCGCTGCTGACCTGCGACAACTTTGGTGGGCGATACTGGGATCGAACCAGTGACCTCTTCCGTGTCAGTGAGCGGAGGAGGGTTCGGGGGAGTTCGTACGTGTCCGTCTGCGCAGGTCAGACGCTTCCGTGGTGCCTGCGGACGGTCGCGGTTCCCGGCGGCACGTAGCTGGTTGGCGTACGCAGTTGGCGTACGGCGGCGTAGGGAGCAACCTCGCCAGCGGTAACGTCGGGTCCGCGCGGGTGGAGATGACGAGGTGGGCCTGGGCCGGTAGCCGCTCGAGGATCTGATCGTTGAGACAACATCGCCGCGAGGAGATCACGACCACGGCGCCCGTGAGGGCAGCCAGGGTGCACCCTCGCGGGTGCCGATGAGGCGAAGCCGGGAGCCTGTGGCGAACCGGGCGGAGCCGTCCGCGGGGGCCGGAGGTCGGCCCTCTGCTCCCGGCGGCCGCGAGCGGGATAGAGCCGGGGCGTAGGCTGGAAAAACACGGCGTCCCTCGGATGTCGGTGGGGACGTCGCTTCTTCTGCTGGAGGGCGACATGGTCGACGACATCCCGGACGGCATTCCCGGACCCGTGTACCCTCCGGACGACCAGAGCCATGCACCGCCGGCCGAGGGGGACGGCTCGAGCCCCGCGGACGTCCTGTCACCGGACGGCGCGTCGGGGCCTCCGACCAACGAGATCGACGAGGGCCTGGGGTCGACGGGCACACACGAGCGGGAGTGGGTCCTGCGGCCCGACCACGCGGAACAGCTGTTCCACGCGTTCGACCACCCGGAGTCCGTCGGTGTGGCCGGTGCGGGCGCGGACCTCGACGTGGGTCCGCTGCCCCACCTCCTTCACCTCGTCGGGGGCGCGGCTGGCTACTTCGGGGGCGACGACCTGGGCTCGCAGGTGACCGGGGCACTCGACGCCGCGGAGGGCGCAACGGGGTTCGCCGCGGACGTCGGGGGTCTGGTGAGTCAGGCGCCGGTGTCGGCGGCAGTGGCGCGCCTCGGGATGACGAGCATTCTGCTCGGCGTCGCCGGGATGACCTGGGACGTCATGACCAGTGGTGGGGCGGCGATCCAGAAGGGCTGGGACGAGCAGTTTCGTGCGGGCCATCGGGAGGGCGTGCTCTTTGGGCTCGGCGCGGGGATCGTCGGCCTGAGCCTTGCGCAGGCGGCGCGTGCGCAGGAGATCGGATTCGCCTTGGACGGCATCGCGCCGGGCCTGGGCTGGCGGGTCCAGATCGCCATCTGCAGGGCGTCGACGACCAGCTCGGAGCGCATCTGGTCCGCGATCGACCACCCCAAGACCTTGTGGGTGAAGACGTCCAGGACCGCGGCGCAGTAGACCTTGCCGGTGCCCGTGGGGTGCTCGGTGATGTCGGTGCACCACAAGCGGGTCCGGTCCGTCGGCGGGGAACCGGCTCGGGACCGCGCTGCCGCCGGTTCCAGGAGCGGCATGCCCGGACAGCTGGGCGCGTCGTGCTGAGGTGACGCGTCGGCGAGCGCCACGCAACCGGCACCCTCCACGGGGGGGTGGGATGGCCGGACTCAACAGGACCGAAATGAGTTTCCAAGATCTTTCGATAGCGAGATGAACTGAGTTTCGCATCGGCTGTTGAAACCCGCACGAACCAGGAGTTAGTCTCGTCGCGGGTGCAGGCGGTCCGGCCATCGCACCCGGGGACCGAGCCGTAGCATCCTTTTCGGTACGTACGCTGGCGTGTGTGCCTCGCTGCGGGTTTGCTCGGGTCGGCCAGCCCAGACGGGCGCCAGACGGTGTCTGCCTTCTCAACGTGGAGGAGAGGAACAGGAACGTGATCAGTCGACTCGTGAGAATGGCACCCGGGTGGGCAGCAGCTGCCGCGCTGGCAGTGGGAGGCACGGTCGGGCTGCCGGCGGTGGCGCAAGCCGTGCCGCTGGCGGCCGAGGCCGATGGCCCGGTCCTGCCGGGCAATGAGGGGGACATCGGGGTCTACACCGACGGCCTGAAGCATTCGATGGAGATTGGCGACCCCGTCTACAACAACCTGGACGAGGTCGCCGACCAACTCGCGCCGCCCGTCGCCCCGACAGCGAAGAGCATGTACGAGTCGATCTTCAAGGCAGACCGTAAGGGCGCAGGCACCGACTTCTACGTCGACCGGGTGCTCGGAGTGCACGGCACCCTCGGCACACCGATCCTGATGACGCGCGGCAGGTCCCTGTACATGCGTGGCGCGAGCAACAACAACTTCCGGATCATGGGGTTCGCGGGGAGCACCTACGTCGGCGGGCCGAACAACCTCGGCAACCTCTACACCGTGACGGTGCCTGGGCAGTCGATCACCGAGCTCAGCGACGACAGGTTCAACGCTCCCAGCCACGCCAGCACGCGATACACGATCGGCGACACCGGCGTGACCGCAGATCTCACCAAGTTCATCACCTACGACAACGTCGCAGTCACGGCCATCACGTTCGACAACCCCGGGGCGGAGCCGGCCACGTTCACGGTGCGAGCCGCCTCACCGCTGGCCACGGAGGCAGGTGACGGCACCGCCGAGCTCGCCGGGACCCGCACGATCACGAGCGGCTCCAACAACGGTCTCCGGAACACTCCCTGGGAGCAAGTCACCATCGGCGTAACCGCCAAGGGGTTCGTGCGCGACGGGGCGAACCTCGAGCGCGAGGTCACGGTGCCCGCAGGCGAGTCGCTCTCCGCGTCAGTGGTCGGCGTCGTCTACTCCGACACCCTGCCCGACAGCGTGACGAGCTACGAGCGTTACGCCGACATGGCCCCGGACGCTGCGGTGCGCGCCGGGATCACCGACTTCAACCAGCGTTTCGCCGACGACGTGCCGTACATCGACGTGCCCGATCC